>NZ_JBEYTK010000005.1:243509-243634 GCF_040643015.1 Micromonospora sp. NPDC047527
ACGGCAGGGCACGGCAGGGCACGGCAGGGCACGGCAGGGCACGGCAGGGCACGGCAGGGCACGGCAGGGCACGGCAGGGCACGGCAGGGCACGGCAGGGCACGGCACGGCAGGGCCGAGCCGGGT
>NZ_JBEYTK010000005.1:243732-287964 GCF_040643015.1 Micromonospora sp. NPDC047527
GTAGGGCCGGCAGGGCCGGGTAGGGCCGGCAGGGCCGGGTAGGGCCGGCAGGGCCGGGTAGGGCCGGCAGGGCCGGGTAGGGCCGGCAGGGCCGGGTAGGGCCGGCAGGGCCGGGCGGTTTTAGGCTTGGGTGCGGGACTGGGCGAAGGTTGCGAAGGCGTTCAGGGACTCGGGGTTCGCCAGCGCACCCTTGGCCGCGGCGCGGTCGACCGGGACACCGGTGAGGATTTTCTTGACCGGGACTTCCAGCTTCTTCGCCGACAGGGTGCGGGGCACTGCGCGTACCTGGTGGATCTCGTCGGGCACGTGCCGGGGCGAGAGGGCGGTACGCAGCTCGCGGCTGATCTTTGCGCGCAGCGCGTCGTCCAACTGCAGGCCCTCGGCCAGCACCACGAAGAGCAGCAGCTCGCCGGCGCCACCCTCGTCGTCCTCCAGGTGCACGACGACCGAGTCGACCACCTCGTCGAGCCCTTCGACCACCGAGTAGAACTCGGCGGTGCCCAGCCGCACCCCGCCCCGGTTGAGGGTGGCGTCGGAGCGGCCGGTGATCACGCAACCGCCCCGCTCGTTGATGGTGATCCAGTCGCCGTGCCGCCAGACGCCCGGGTAGACGTCGAAGTACGCCTCGGAGTAGCGGGTGCCGTCCGGGTCGTTCCAGAAGCCCACCGGCATGCTCGGCATCGGCTCGGTGATGACCAACTCGCCCAGCTCACCGATCACCGGGGTGCCGTCGGCGGAGCGGGCCTCCACCTTGGCGCCGAGCGCCCGGCAGGCGATCTCACCGGCGTACACCGGCAGCAGCGGTACCCCGCCGACGAAGCCGGTGCACACGTCGGTGCCGCCGGAGAGCGACTGGAGTTGGACCTGGTCGCCGACGGTCTCGTACACCCATCGGAAGCCCTCGACGGGCAGCGGCGCACCGGTGGAGCCGACGCCGCGCAGCGCGGACAGGTCGGCGAAGTCCCGGGGCACCAGGCCGGCCTTGCGGCAGGCCAGCAGGAACGGCGCGGAGGTGCCGAAGTACGTGGTGCCGGTCTCGGCCGCCAGCCGCCACAGCCCACCGAGGTCGGGGTGGCCCGGATTGCCGTCGAAGAGCACGATGGTCGCGCCCACCGCCGGGCCGGAGACCAGGAAGTTCCACATCATCCAGCCAGTGGTGGTGAACCAGAAGAACCGGTCGGCCGGGCCCAGGTCGTGGTGCAGGGCCAGCATCTTCAGGTGCTCCAGCAGGATGCCGCCGTGGCCGTGCACGATCGGCTTCGGCAGCCCGGTGGTGCCCGAGGAGTAGAGCACGTACAGCGGGTGGTCGAACGGCACCGGCGTGAACGTCAACGGCTCGTCGGTGGGCGCGGCCAGGTCGGCCCAGCTCAGCGCGCCCTCCGGCGGTACGCCGGCCGGGTCCAGGTATCCAATGCTCACGGTGTGGCGCACCGACGGCAGTGCGGCGCGGATGGCGGCGACCTCGGCGCGCCGGTCCACCGGTTTGTCGCCGTACCGGTAGCCGTCCACGGCGACCAGCACGGTCGGCTCGGTCTGCTGCCACCGGTCGGTGACACTGCGGCTGCCGAACTCGGGTGCGCAGGACGAGAAGATCGCGCCGAGGCTGGCGGTGGCGAGCAGCAGGACGTACGTCTCGGGAATGTTCGGGGCGTACGCCGCCACTCGGTCACCGGCGGTGACGCCGAGCCGGCGCAGCCCGGCCGACACCCGGCGGACCTGCTCGCGCAGTTCCCCGGCGGTCAGGGTGACCGGCGCGCGGGTCTGCCCGTGCGCGATCACCACCGGGTCGTCGTCGGCGCGCCCCGGCATCCGCAGCACGTTCTCGGCGTAGTTGAGCGTTGCCCCGGGGAACCAGCGGGCTCCGGGCATGCCCCGCTCGGCCAGGGTGGCGGTCGGCGGGGTGTGCGCCACGACCTCGAAGTGGTCCCAGATCGAGCGCCAGAACCCGTCCAGGTCGGTGACCGACCAGCGCCACAGCGCGTCGTAGTCGGCGAAGTCCAACCCACGGTGCTCCCGCAGCCAGCGCAGGTAGCCGCCGATGCGGGACCGATCGAGTACGTCCGCCGGCGGCGTCCACAGCACGTCACCCACTGCTCAACCCTCCCCCTGGCCCGGCACGCCAATGTGTTTGGGCCGTGGCGCCATCTTGCCCTACCTCGAAGCGTCATTCTTCGCAGCGGGTACGGTCACCGACGCGTGCCCGGCCCACACTCCAGCCCAGCCGCCCATGTGGGTCAGCTGGCGCGGTGGGCCTGGATGGCACGGCGGCGGGCGAGGCGGTGCGCGCGACGGATCTCGGCCTCCTTGTAGCGACGCTCGTCCTCGGGTGTCTCCGGCAGCACCGGGCGGACCGTGCGCGGCGCGCCGCCGACGTCCACGCCGACGAAGACCAGGTACGCGGTGGCCACCCGGACCGGCGCGTCCTCGGCGGAGTCCCAGCGCTCGGCGACGACCCGGACGCCCACCTCCATCGAGGTCTGGCCGGTCCAGTTGACCTGGGCGTGCGCGTGCACCAGGTCGCCGACCCGGACGGGCTCGGAGAAGACGATCTCGTCGATCGCCGCGGTCACCGCTGTGCCGCCGCTGTGCCGGGCAGCAGCGGCGCCCGCCACGTCATCGACGAACTTCATCAGAACCCCGCCGTGCACGGTGCCATGGAGGTTCACGTCGACGGCAGTCATGATCTTGCTCAGGGTGACCCGCGAGTACGAGGTCGGCTTGCCCGTCGGAGCGTCGGAGAGGTGCTCGGTCATGCCGGAAACGGTACGGTGCGCGGATGCGACATCTCTGGAGCTTCCTCGCCGGGCTGGTGGTGGCACCCATCACCTGGGTGCTCGTCACACTGGGGCAGGACGGGTCGAGCCGGACGGTCGACCGCTGGGTGGAGATCGGCACATTCAACACGGCCAACCTGATCGAGCCGGCCGTGTACCTCGGTGTCGGCGGGGTCCTGCTGGGCCTGCTCGGCACACTGCGCTTCTCGCCGGCCGGCCCGCTGGTCGCCGGGCTGCTGCTGGCCACCCCGTACGTCGGGATGTTCGTGGCGCCGTTCGAGGTGCGCGACGCCATCCCGCAGGGGTGGAAGGTCTTCGGTGACCCACTGCCGCTGCAACTGCCGGTGGAGAACGGCACGCTCTTCCTGATCGGCCTGCTGCTGCTGATGGCGACGTTCAGCGGGCAGCGCTGGCGGCCCTGGCCGCAGGCGGCGACCGCACCGGCCACGGTGACGGCACCGGCGGACGGCCCGCGCAACGACGACTTCACCCTGACCGACTGGCCGGCGCCCGAGTCCGCGGAGCGCGACACCGCCCCGCTGACCCTGGGTTACCCGGCCGATCCGACACCGACCGAACCACTGCCCCGTCGGGTGGGCGGCGAGTCACCGTGGTCCGCCCCGCCGCGCGGCCAGCCGCGCCCCGAGGACACCACCGAGATCCGCTGATCATCGGGCGGGCCGGTCACCCGGCCCGCCCGACCAACCCGCCGTCCGCGCTAGTGCAGGCCGACGGCCAGGTCCGGGTCGACCGTCTCGTTGAGGGCGGCGCGGGGCACGACCAGGAGCATGACCGCCAGCGCCGCGGCCATGCCACCCGCGATGACGACCGCCATCGGTACGGCTCCGGTGCCGAACAGACCCGCCAGGGGCGCCGAGAACGCGCCGATGCCGAACTGCACGGCACCGAGCAACGCCGCAGCCGTTCCGGCGGCCTCGCTGTGCCGGCTCATCGCCAGCGCGGGGGCGTTCGGCATGGCCAGGCCCGTCGCGGCCAGCACCAGCCACAGGATCGCGAGCAGGGCACCCAGGCCACCGAAGCCGGTCGCGGCGACCACGATCAGCAGCATGCCGAATGCAGTTCCGGCGATCAGGGCGCTGGCCAGGATCTGCTGCGGCGTGAACCAGCGCAGCAACCGCACGTTGAACTGGGTGGCCGCGATCAGGCCGACCGCACCCGCACCGAAGGCGATGCCGAACTCCTGCTCGTCGAGGCCGTACTGCTCCTGCAACACGAAGGACGACCCCGAGACGTACGCGAACAGGGCGGCCATCGCCAGCCCCGCGACCAGCACCAGACCGACGAAGGCCCGATCGTTGAGCAGCCGCCGGTAGTCGCGCAGGGTCGCTCCCACCCCGCCGCGGCGGCGACGAGCGGTGGGAAGGGTCTCCGGCAGCCGCAGCGCGGCGACGATGATCAGCAGCACGCCGAGCACCGCCAACGCCGCGAAGACGCCCCGCCAGTCGGTCCAGCCCAGCATGGCGCTGCCCAGCGTCGGCGCGAGGATCGGCGCGATCCCCATCACCAGCATCAGCCGGGAGAAGATCCGGGCGAAGGAGGAGCCGCTGAACAGGTCGCGCACGATGGCCGTGGCGACCACGGCGGAGGCGGCGACGCCGAGCCCCTGCAGGACGCGCAGCACGCCGAGCACGGCGATGTCGGGTGCGAAGACGCACAGCACGGAGGCCACGATGTGCAGGACCAACCCGGCCAGCAGGGGCTTGCGCCGGCCGATCACGTCGGAGAGCGGCCCGAGCAGCAACTGGCCCAGCGCGAGGCCGACCAGCGTGCCGGTCAGCGTCAACTGGACAGCGGTCTCGGTGGTCTCCAGGCCGGACGTGATGGCGGGCAACGCCGGCAGGTACATGTCGATGGTCAGCGGGCCGATCGCGACCAACGCGCCGAGCACCAGGACGAGCTGCGCCCGCTGGCGATTGGTCATCAGGTCACCCGGCAGGACTTCTTGCTCGGCGGCGGTCTTCTCCACCAACTGCTTCATCATCTCGATCTCTCTGCGGGTGTTCGTACGTCGTGGTGCATGCCCGACGGTGGGCTGCGAGGGGACGAGGCAGGGCGGTGGTGGCGGGTGGTTGTCCTGTGAGTCTGCCTATCCAGCAACGTCGCAGGCCCGTCCGCCATCGCGACTGTGCGCGGACTCACGCGCAGACGCCGGCTGCCCCACCGCCGGGTGGCGATGGGGCAGCCGGGTTCGATCAGGTGACGGTCAGACCGTGTCGGCCAGCAGCTGACGCGCCATGACGATGCGCTGCACCTGGTTGGTGCCCTCGTAGATCTGCGTGATCTTGGCGTCCCGCATCATCCGCTCCACCGGGTAGTCGCGGGTGTAGCCGTAGCCACCGAGCAACTGCACCGCGTCGGTGGTGATCTCCATGGCCGCGTCCGAGGCGAAGCACTTGGCCGCCGCGCCGAAGTAGGTCAGGTCGGCGTCGCCCCGCTCGGACCTGCCGGCGGCGGCGTACGTGAGCTGCCGGGCCGCCTCCAGCTTCATGCCCATGTCGGCGAGCATGAACTGGATGCCCTGGAACTCGGCGACCGCCTTGCCGAACTGCCGGCGCTCGGCCACGTACCCCTTGGCGTAGTCGAGCGCGCCCTGCGCGATCCCGACGGCCTGCGCGGCGATGGTGACCCGGGTGTGGTCCAGGGTCTTCATGGCGGTCGCGAAGCCGGTGCCCTCGGCGCCGATCATCCGGTCGGCGGGGATCCGCACGTTGTCCAGGTAGACCTCGCGGGTGGGCGAGCCCTTGATGCCGAGCTTCTTCTCCGGCGCGCCGAAGCTCACCCCGGGGTCGGACTTCTCGACCACGAAGGCCGAGATGCCCCGGGAGCGTGCAGCCGGGTCGGTGACGGCGAAGACGGTGTAGAACTCGGACACCCCGGCGTTGGTGATCCAGCGCTTCACGCCGTTGAGCACCCAGTGATCCCCGTCACGCACCGCGCGGGTGGTCATCGACGCGGCGTCGCTGCCCGCCTCGGGCTCGGAGAGGCAGTACGAGAACATCGCCTCGCCGGCGGCGACCGGGGTCAGGTAGCGGCGCTTGATCTCCTCGGAACCCGACAGCAGCAGCGGCATCGTGCCGAGTTTGTTGACCGCCGGGATGAGCGAGGACGACGCGCAGGCGCGTGCCACCTCCTCGATCACGATCGCCGTGGCCAGGGCATCCGCGCCCGCCCCGCCGTACTCCTCGGGGATGTGCGGCGCGTGGAAGTCGGCGGCCCGCAGGGCGTCGTAGGACGCCTTGGGAAACTCCCCGGTCTCGTCCGCCTCCGCGGCGTTCGGGGCCACCTTGGCGGCACAGACGTCGCGTACGGCTTCCCGGATCGCCTCGTGCTCGTCGGGCAACCGGTAGGCGTCGAAGGACTCCCCTGCGGCCATGTCGACCCTCCCTTTCACCGCTATCATGCGCAGTCTGTGACTTCCCCTGACCGCCGACCGCGCAGACTGAAGGATAGCGACTGCAGTTCAGGTGATGTTACCGGCGCGTAGGTACGGGCATGACGGAGCACCCACGCCGCCGGACGATGATGGAATACAAACAGTTGAGCCACCCCTCCGGTGCCCGCCAGGCGCCGTAGCAGAACGCGACGCGACGACGCGCCGCCAGCGCGAGTGGAGAAGACAGGCGTGACGATCCCCTACCCCACCATCCAGCCGAGCCCCGCCATCGCCGCGGTGACACCGCCGTCGGGCGCGCCTCGGCCGCGGGTGACCTTCCTGGGGACCGGCTACCTCGGTGCGACCTACGCCATCTGCTACGCGGAGCTCGGGTACGAGGTGCTCGGGTACGACGTCGACGCGGACAAGATCGCCAAACTCAACGCCGGTGCGGTGCCGATCCACGAGCCCGGCCTGGACGAGCTGCTCAAGCGCAACCTGGCCGCCGGCCGGCTGCGGTTCAGCACCGACATCGCCGAGACCGCCGAGTTCGGCGACGTGCACTTCATCTGCGTCGGCACCCCCCAGCGGGCCGACGGGATGGGCGCCGACCTGTCGTACGTCGAGGCGTCGGTGACCAGCCTGGCGCAGCACCTGACCCGCAAGGCGCTGATCGTCGGCAAGTCCACCGTGCCGGTGGGCACCGCCGAGTGGGTGGAGCAGCTCGTCGGCAAGCACACCCCCGACAACCTGGGCGTCGAGGTGGCGTGGAGCCCCGAGTTCCTCCAGGAGGGCTTCGCCGTCGACGACGTGCTGCGCCCCAACCGGATCGTGGTCGGCGTCAAGAGCGAGTGGGCCAACGGCATGCTCTACGCCGCGCACAAGGGCGTCTTCGACCTGGCCGCCACCGAGGACCGCGAGGTGCCCCTGGTGGTCACCGACTTCGCCACCGCCGAGCTGGTCAAGGTCGCCGCGAACGCCTTCCTCGCCACGAAGATCTCCTTCATCAACGCGATGGCCGAGGTCTGCGAGGCCTCCGGCGGGGACGTCACCCAGCTGGCCCGGGCAATCGGGTACGACCCTCGGATCGGCAACCGGTTCCTCCAGTCGGGCCTCGGCTTCGGCGGCGCGTGCCTGCCCAAGGACATCCGCGCCTTCCAGGCCCGCGCGCAGGAGTTGGGTGCCGGCGAGGCGCTGCGCTTCCTGCACGAGGTCGACCTGATCAACCTGCGCCGCCGTACCCGCGTGCTCCAGCTCGCGGCGGACCTGCTCGGTCGCCGCTCCGGCCCGGCCGGTCCGGATTTCTCCGGCACCCGCATCGCCGTGCTGGGCGCCACCTTCAAGCCCAACACCGACGACGTCCGCGACGCCCCGGCGCTCGCCGTCGCCGCGCTGCTGCAGAAGGCCGGCGCCGACGTGCACGTGTACGACCCGCAGGGCACCGAGAACGCCCGCCGCGCGGTTCCGGAGCTGACCTACGAGACCGGCATCAACGAGGCGGTCACCGGCGCTGACCTGGTCTGCGTCCTCACCGAGTGGGCGGACTTCCGCAACGCCGACCCGGTCGCCCTGGGCGAACTGGTCGCCGGCCGCAAGGTCGTCGACGGGCGCAACTGCCTCGACTCGGCGCTGTGGGCCCAGGCCGGCTGGGAGTACCGGGGCATGGGCCGCCCCTGACGGTCCCCACCCATCGGCCGGTCGCGGAGCACCCCTCCGGCGGCCGGCCGATGACGTTGTTTGCCCCGGACCCGCCGACAAGAGTCGAAATCCGCGCCAGCTTTGGGCATGCTGCGACAGTGGGAGTCCACAGTGCGGGTGGAGGGGTGTCGTGGCGACCTTTCAATGCTCCTCGTGCGGCCGGGAGATCAAGCCGGCCGTCCGCTGCCCGCACTGCGGTGCCGACCAGCCACAGTGGTCCGAGCACCTGGCCAACATCGAGCGCTCGATCGCGGAGATGAAGGCGCGCGACGCCGCCATCGCCCGCGAGCAGCGGCAGATCGCCGCCAAGATGCAAGCCGCCCTCTTCCAGCGGGACATCCTCGCCCACGCCGGGGAGGAACGACTCAAGCAGGCCACGCGCCCTCGCCGGGTGCTGCGCCGCCGCCCCGGTCGCCGCCCGCCGACGGCCACCACCGGCGCCCCGCCGCGGGTCCCCCGCCAGGGCACCCCGGCCGCACCGGAGGACCCGCCACCGCCGCCTCCCCCGCCGACCTGGCTGGACGCAGACGACCCGGAGCACCCCCCGGAGGCGTCCTCCCGGGAGGTGCAGAACATCCCCCTCGGTCTGGGTGCATTGCTGCTCGGCGTGGCCGCCGTGGTCTTCGCCGCAGTGGCGACCAGCTCGATGGACGCGCTGGCCCGCCTCGGTGTCCTGCTGCTCGCCACCGTGCTGATGCTGCTCGCCCCACCGGCGCTGGCCCGGCGTGGGCTCACCTCGACCGCGGAGACGATCGCCGCGGTGGGTCTGCTGCTCGTGCCACTGGCCGGGTACGCCCTCTGGGCGGTGGACCGGATCGGCGACGGCGGCACCTCCGGCGCGATCTTCGCCGGTCTGATCTTCACCGGCACCGCCGCCGTTTCGGTCGGGTACGCCGCGTGGACCGGTCTGCGCGCACCCCGCTTCGCCACCGTGCTCGCCGCACAGCCGGTGCTGCCGCTGCTCGCGTACGACTGGATCACGGGGCCGGGTGGCTGGGCCCTGGTGCTGACCCTGGTCGCCCTCCTCGACCTCTGGCTGGCCCGCTCCGGGCTGATGGTGGAGCGGCCCGTCCGGCAGGACCTGCCGGAGCCGAGCACCCCGGCCCCGCCCCGCCAACGCGACGCGGAGGGCCGGCCGGAGGGCGACCCGGAGGAGGCCGGCGAACTGATCGACGCCGGCGTGGGTACCGCCCAACCCTCGCCGGCCCGTCCGGTGCCCGGGGTGCGCGAGCTGACCTGGTCGCTGCACGCGGTGGCGGTCGCCGTCGCCCTGGCGTACGCGGTCACGGCCTTGCTCCGGGCGCAGACCGTGCCGACGGCGACCAGCGCGGGGCTGGTGCTGGTGCTGGCCGCGGCGGTCGGGTTGGCCGGCGCGCTGGTGCTGCGCCGCCCACCGCTGCCCGACGTCGGGGCCGGCATCCTCACCCTGGCCGTGATCGGCGCCCTCGGCCGGATCGCCTCCGTGGCCCTGCCCGGCCAGTCGTTGCTGCTGATCGCCGCGGTCATCACGGTGACCGGGCTGGCGGTACGCGCGGTCCCCGAGGCCGCCCGGCGTGGCCCGCAGGTCGCGTCGGCGGTCGCGCTGACCGTCAGCGGGATAGTGGTCGCCGGGGGCGCGCTGCGCGCCGGCGTCGCCCCGGTCCGGGCGGCGCTGCCCGCGTGGGGCGCCGACCTCGACGGGTACGCGGCCGAGCTGGCCGCCGCCGTCGGCGCGAACACCTGGCAACTCGCCGCCGCCGCGTTCCTGCTCACCATCGCCGCGGTGCTGGCACTGCCACCGGACATCCGCCGTGAGTTCGCCGTCGCGGGAGCCGCGCTGACCGCGCTCGCCGTACCGGCCTCGTTCGGCCTCGGCTGGGCGGCGGCACCCTGGCCGATGGTGCTCACCGCGATCGGCATCGGGGTGATCGGCCTCTCCGCGCGGACCTCCCGGGCCGCGTTGGCACACGCCGTCGGCGCCGCCGTGGTGGGCCTGTTCGGCGTCGGGGCGGGCCTGTCCAGACCAGCGCTCACGGCTGCCGTCCTGCTCACCATCTTCGCGGCGACCGCGCTGGTCGCGCTGGCCCCCCGCGTCCGGATCGCGTCCGCCGCCGCCGACACGGTCACCGACTGGGCCGCCGGTGGCGCCGCGTTCGCGCTGCCCGGCGCGGTGGCCGCGTTCGTGGCCGCCACCGCATCCGTCGACCCGACGCCCAACTCGGCCAGCCTCCGCGAGGTGACCGTCCCGGTGCTGGCGGCGAGCTTCCTGGCGGTCTGCGTGACCCTCGGGTACGCCGCCATGGTGCAGGTCTCCCAGCGGCGCATCCCGGCGCCCCTGTCGGTCGGCACCGGGCTGGGCGCGCTGGTGGTCACCGCCGCCGCCTTCGGCGCCCCGGGGGCGACCGTCGCCGACGCCTGGGTCGGCGCGCTCCTGTTGGTCGCCGCGGTGCTGCTCTACCTGGCGCCCTCGATCGACGCCGGCCGCCGCTCCGACCTCACCCTGGACGGCTCCGACCTGGCCGCCGCGGCGGTCACCACCGCGCTGATCGCCACGATGGTCCGCATCGGCGCGGTCCTCGCCCCCGGCGGGCAACTGGCGGTGGCCGCCGGCCTCGTGCTGGTGGTCGCCGTGGGTGCCCGTGCCATGCCCGAGGAGTGGCGGCGCGGGCCGATCCTCGGCATCACCGTCGGCGGCGTACTCATCGGTGTGCTCGCCGGTTGGTCGGCGCTGCGCGGCGGGGTGGGCGTGCTGGCCACGCCCGGCCCGATCTGGGACGGCGACCTGAGCGGTTGGCCGGCCGCGCCGACCGGCGGGTCGACCTGGCAGGCCCCGATCGCGCTGCTGTTGCTGGCCGTCGCCGCCGGCATCCTGCTGCCGCCACCCTGGCGGTGGGACGTGTCCGGCGCGGCCGTCGTGCTCGCCACGATCGGTGCCCCGGCCGCGTTCGACCTGCCCTGGTGGTCGCCGGTGCTGATCGGCGGCATGGTCGCCACCGTGTTCGGGATGGCCTCGGTGGCCACCGAGGAGGCCCGCGCCGGGCTGTCCCGGGCCACCGTCGCCGGGGTGGTCGCGCTGCACGCGGCCGGCGCCGGCCTGGTCCGCCCGTGGACCACCGCGTTGGCGCTGGGCAGCATCGCGCTGATCGGCGTGGTCGTGGCCGCGGTGGCCCGCGTACTGGCCGGGCCGCAGGTGACCGACCTGGAGACCGAGGGGATGCCACCGCACCTGGCCCAGATCGGCGGTGCGGCCGCCGGGGCCGCGCTGCTGGCCCTGCCCGGCGCGGTGGCGGCGCTGGCCGTCGAGTTCCAGCACTCGGCGCAGGTGGTGCTGACCGCCGCGCTGGCCGCGTCCAGCCTCGGTCTCGCGGCCGTGGCCGCCGTTCGCCGGCACGTGCCGCAGTATTTGCCCTGGGTCAGCGTGGCAGTGGTCGGTGGTGCCACCATCAGCGCCCTCGCCGCCATCCCCACCGGCCTCCCCGCCGGGGTCTACGCGGCCGCCGCCGCCCTGCTCGGCGTCCTCGCCGAACTGGTCCGGGCGGCGACCGCGCCGCCCACCGACTCGGCCCAGCCGGTCCGGCGGTGGGCCGTGCTCCTCGACGGTGCGCTGCGACGGTTGCCGGACGACCCGGAACGGCGGCAGTGGCGGGTCAGCCCGTCCGCCGGCGCCCTCGCCGCAGCCGCCCTGCCGACCGTCCTGGCACTCGTGTCGATCGGGCCCGCCCTGTACACCGCCCTCGTCGAGCCGCACCGCACGTTGACCCGGATCTGGCAGGGCCCGCCCCCAGAGCTGCTCACCCCGCCGTCGGACGTGGTCAACCCGACCCACGTGCTTACCGCGCTGCTGCTCACCGCGACCGCCGCGCTGGCCGCCACGGGGTTCAGCGGCGGGCGGCGGTCCCGTGCCGTGCCGGTGGTGCTGCCCGGCGCGGCCGTCACACTGCTGATCGCACCCATCGCGCTGGGCCGGGGCTGGCCCGCGAGCACCGTCGCCGCGCTCGCCGTCTTCACCATCGCGATGCTCGGCCTCGCGCTGACCCCACCGCCCGCGCTCGTCGAGCCGGCCCGTTCGCTGCGGCTGGCCCGGGTGCTGGTGTTCGTCATCGGGCTGGCCGGCGGCAGCGCCGGGCTCGCCGGCAGCCTGGCCGATCGGCAGCTGACCCTGTTCACCCTCGGCAGCGCCGTCGGTGTGGGCGCGGTGGCGGCGCTGTTCGGCATCACACAGCGGGCGCGCATCCTCGGCTGGCTCTTCGCATCGCTGATGGCGCAGCTCTTCGTACTCACCGCCGGCCTGGTCGCCGGGCTGGCCCCGGTCTGGTCCGCCTTCGGCGTCCTCGCCGTCGGCGCGGTCCTCCAGGTGCTCGCCGCGACCCTGCCCCGGCTGCGCCGCCCCGAGGCTCAGCGCGAAGCGTCCACGGTGGAGTGGAGCGGGTACGCGGCGGCACTGATCGCGCTGGCCCTCGCCTTCGACTCGCCCCGCCACATCGCCGCCCTGCTGGCCGCATGGGGCGCGGTCCTCGGCGTGGCGGCCACCCGGCCCGGTCGCCGGCCGGTGGAGCGCCGCATCCTCTTCTGGGCGGTGGTGTTCTGCGAGATCACCGCCTGGTGGATCCTGATGCGCGTCGCCGACGTGGCGCTGCCCGAGGCGTACACGCTGCCCTTCGCCGTTCTGGCCCTGCTGGTCGGGGTGCTGGAGTTGCGCCACCGACCGGACATGAGCAGTTGGGTGGCGTACGGGCCGGCGCTGGTCGCCGCGTTCGTGCCGACACTGGCGATCGTGCTGGCCACCGACACCAGCACGCTGCGGCAGATGCTGCTGCTACTCGGCGCGGTGGCGGTGCTGATCTTCGGATCGTCCAGCCAGCAGCAGGCACCGGTGATCGTCGGCGCGTCGGTCACCGCGATCACCGCGATCCACGCGCTGTTCAGCTTCGGCCCGTGGCTGGCGCTGATCCCCGTGGGCTTCCTGCTGCTCGTCCTCGGCGCCAGCAACGAACGCCGCCGCCGCGCCCAGGAACGCCTACAGACCGCCCTGCGCTCCATGAGATGAATCTGAGGAACAAGCGGCGTGAGTGAGTGGGCACGGTGAGCGTGCCGGGTCCGCCCGTCCCCTCCCCCGCGATCTTGCACTTCCTGCCCGGACTAAAGGGGCACATCTGCACCTATCGGTGACCGAAAGTGCAAGATCGCCGGGGGGTGGGGGCGGTTACAGGGTTTCTTGGAGGGCTGCGTCCTTGGTTTTGATGAGCTGGTCCAGGTTCTGCTGGTAGGTCGTCATTCGGGCGCGCAGGGGCTCGTCGCTGGCACCGAGGATTCGTACGGCCAGCAGGCCGGCGTTGCGCGCGTTGCCGATCGACACGGTGGCGACCGGGATGCCCGCCGGCATCTGCACGATGGACAGCAGCGAATCCATGCCGTCGAGGTGCTTCAACGGCACCGGCACGCCGATCACCGGCAGCGGCGTCACCGAGGCCACCATGCCCGGCAGGGCGGCTGCTCCGCCCGCACCCGCGATGATCACCTTGAGGCCCCGGTCGGCGGCGTCCTGGCCGTACTCGATCATCGCGACCGGGGTCCGGTGCGCCGAGATCACTCGGACCTCGTACGACACACCGAATTCGTCCAGCACCTCGGCCGCAGCCCGCATGGTCGGCCAGTCCGAGTCACTGCCCATGATCAGCCCGACCGTGCTCACACCGACCCCCTCATCGTTCATGTGGCTCACTCGTGCCCCTCGCGCAGCCAACGCGCGGCCCGCGCGGCCCGCGCCCGTACGTCGTCCAGGTCGTCACCGAGCACGGTGACGTGCCCCACCTTGCGGCCGGGCCGGACCTGCTTGCCGTAGAGGTGCACCTTCGCGCCCGGCTCGGCGGCGAAGAGGTGGTGCAGCCGCTCGTCGATCGACATTCCGCCCGGCTCGCCGCCGAGCACGTTCGCCATCACCACCACCGGCGCGGTCAGCGCGGTGTCGCCCATCGGGTAGTCCAGCACCGCCCGCAGGTGCTGCTCGAACTGGGAGGTCCGGGCGCCCTCGATGGTCCAGTGCCCCGAGTTGTGCGGCCGCATCGCCAGCTCGTTGACCACGATCGCCGGCCGTCCGGCCTCGTCACGCACCTCGAAGAGTTCGACGGCGAGCAGGCCGACCACGCCGAGCGCGGTGGCCAGGTCGATGGCGAGCTGCTGGGCGGCGACGGCAAGCTCTTCGTCCAGGCCGGGCGCCGGGGCCAGCACCTCCACGTTGATGCCATCCCGCTGGACCGTTTCGACCACCGGGTACGCGGCCACCTGGCCGAACGGCGACCGGGCCACCTGCACGGCCAACTCCCGGCGCAGCGGCACCCGTTCCTCGACGATCAGCGGGGTGCCGCCGGCGAGCAGCATCTCTGCCAGCTCGGTGGCCTGCGCGGCGTCGTCGACCATCCAGACGCCCCGGCCGTCATAGCCGCCCCGGGCTGCCTTGAGCACCACCGGCCAGCCGACCTGCTCACCGAAGCCGACCAGGTCCGCGGGTTGACCGACCGGCCGCCACGCCGGGTTGGGCGCACCCAGCTCGGTGAGGCGTTCCCGCATGACCTGCTTGTCCTGGGCGTGCAGCAACGCGTCCGCCGGCGGGTACAGGGTCGCCCCTTCCGCCGCCAGAGTGCGGATGTGCCCGGTGGGCACGTGCTCGTGGTCGAAAGTGACCACGTCGCAGCCCTTGGCGAAGGTGCGCAGGGCGGCCAGGTCGGTGTGATCGCCGTACTGGACGTCGGCGGCGACAAGCGCCGCACCGTCCTCCGGGGCGGTAGCGAGCACACGCAGTGACTGGCCGAGGGCGATCGCGGCCTGGTGGGTCATCCGGGCCAACTGGCCGCCACCCACCATGCCGACAACAGGCAGTCCGGTACGGGAATCCATAGCGCGGCCAGCCTATCCGGGCCGTCGGCGGGCCCACCCGGAGGGCCGGCGCCCACGCTTTCGCGAGGCGCCGACCACCACCGGGCCCGGGTCGCGGGCAACTACCGGGCGCTACGTCGGCCGTTGCGCTCAGGCGAGCTGGGCGACCAGCTCCTCGACGGAGGTGACCGGCCGTTGGCAGACGAAACCCCGGCAGACGTACGCCGCGGACCGCCCGTCGACCAGCGGCCGGTCGGCGAGCAGCGGCACCCCCGGCTGGTCCGGGGCCCCGGCGACCACCACCGCCCCGGGCGGGGCGTGCCGGCGTGCGGCGGCCACCAGCGGATCGCCGGCCGGGTCGTCGGTCACCACGGCGATCTCGTACGGCCCGGACAGCAGCGCCTCACCGACCGTGGCCGCGTACCCGGTGAACCGGGCGTGCCGCCCGACGATCGGGGCCACGGTGGCCAGCGCCGCCTCGGCGGCCTCCCGGTACCGCGTCTCGCCGGTCAGCGCGGCGTACGCCACCAGCCCGGCCACCAGCGCCGACCGGCCCGACGGGGTGGCGTTGTCGGTCGGGTCGGCCGGGCGGGTGACCAGCTGCTCCGCGTCGTCAGCGGTGTCGTAGTAGGCGCCACCGGACGCGGCGAAGTGCTCCAGCGCGGTGTCCAGCAGCCCGCCGGCCAGGGTGAGCCAGCGGCCCTCGCCGGTGAGCTGGTGCAGCGCGCAGAACGCCTCGGCCACGCAGCCGTAGTCCTCCAGCACCCCAACCGGCTCGCCGACCTTGCCGTCGCGGGAGACCCGGCGCAGCCGGCCGTCCACCAGGTGCACGGTCGCCAGGTGCTCGGCGGCGTCGCGCATCGCGCCGTCGGCGACGATGGTCACGCCGTCCATCAGGTTGGCGTCCTTGTCCTGCGGCGACGCGTACAGGGCGGCGACCTGCTGGAACTCGGCGATCGCGGTGATCGCCAGGCCGTTCCACGCGGCCACCACCTTGTCGTCACGGGCCGGCTGGGGACGCACGTCCCGGGCAGCGAGCAGCTGTCCCACCACCTGCTGCCAGCGGGCGCGGACCTCGGGCGCGGCATCGTCGGCGTCCCGGGCGAGCCGCAGCACGCTCATGCCGTGCTCGAAGGTTCCCTCCTCGGTCACGGCGAACAGGTCGGCGGCCCAACGGCCGTCCTCCTCGCCGAGCACCTCGACGAGCTGGGCGGGCGTCCAGGCGTAGGTGAGCCCCTCGACGCCCTCCGTGTCGGCGTCCAGCGCGGACGCGAACCCCTCCCCCGGCCGGTGCAGCTCGTCGGCGAGGAACCGGGCGGTGTCCCGGGCGATCCGGCGGGCCAGCGGATCGCCGGTCAGCCGCCAGAGCTGCGTGTAGACCCGCAGCAGCAGCGCGTTGTCGTAGAGCATCTTCTCGAAGTGCGGCACCGTCCAGTGCGCGTCCACCGAGTACCGGGCGAAGCCGCCGGCGAGCTGGTCGTAGATGCCGCCCCGCGCCATCGCCTCACCGGTGTGCCGGGCGATCTCCAGGCTGCGCGGGTCGCCGGTGCGCTGGTGGTGGCGCAGCAGGAAGAGCAGGTTCATGTGCGGCGGAAACTTCGGGGCGCCCCCGAAACCGCCGTTCGTCCCGTCGTACTCACCGGCCAGGTTGGCGGCCGCGGCGTCGAGCAGCGGGGCGTCCAGCGGCGCGGTGGGGCCACCCACGGCCTGCGCGCCGCCGATCGCCTCGACCACTGCGGCACCCTGGCGCAGCACCTCCGCACGCTGGTCGCGCCAGGCGGTGGCGACCGACTGGAGCAGCCGGACGAAGTTGGCGCGCGGGAAGTAGGTGCCGCAGAAGAACGGGGTGCCGTCGGGGGCGGCGAAGACGGTCATCGGCCAGCCGCCCTGACCGGTCATCGCCTGGGTGGCGGTCATGTAGACCGCGTCGACGTCCGGGCGCTCCTCGCGGTCCACCTTGATCGACACGAAGTCGTCGTTCATCAGGGCGCCGACCTGCTCGTTCTCGAACGACTCGTGCGCCATCACGTGGCACCAGTGGCAGGCGGCGTAGCCCACCGAGATGAGCACCGGGACGTCGCGCCGTTTCGCTTCGGCGAACGCCTCGTCGCACCACGGCCACCAGTCGACCGGGTTGTCGGCGTGCTGGAGAAGGTATGGACTGGTGGCGTTGGCGAGTCGGTTCACCCGACGACCATAACCAGCACCGACGGGCCGCGCCCGGCCGTCAGGAGGCGCCGTCGGCGCGGAGCCGGAAGACGTTCGACTCCGCCGAGTCGCGCAGCGACCCCAGCACCGCGCCGATCTTGTCCGCCGGCATCGGCTTGAAGAAGTGGTAGCCCTGCGCGGACGTGCAGCCCAGCTCGGCCAGGGCCAGCCGCTGCTCGGCGGTCTCCACCCCCTCGGCGACCACGCGCAGCCCCAGCTCGTGGGCGAGCCCCACGGTGGTCCGCACGATCGCCGCAGCCTCCGGTGAATCGGCCATCCGGATCACGAACGAGCGGTCCACCTTCAACTCGTCCACGGCGATCCGGGTGAGGAAGGTCAACGAGGAGAAGCCGGTGCCGAAGTCGTCCACCGCGAGCTGCACGCCCATCGACCGGAGCGTGGCCAGCACCTCGTCGATGACCTCCAGCTCGCTCATCACCACCGTCTCGGTGATCTCCAGGACCAGGCGGTGCGGCGGCACCTGATGCCGGCGCAACGCCTCGGCGATCTCCGC
The DNA here is from genome assembly GCF_040643015.1 of Micromonospora sp. NPDC047527. Classification (NCBI taxonomy): domain Bacteria; kingdom Bacillati; phylum Actinomycetota; class Actinomycetes; order Micromonosporales; family Micromonosporaceae; genus Micromonospora; species Micromonospora sp. NPDC047527. The sequence goes on from NZ_JBEYTK010000005.1 coordinate 261,173, forward strand.
CGGCAGGCGCGGGTCGAGCAGGCTACGCGCGGACAGGTTGACCGAGATCGGGACGTCGAGCCCCTCGCGGGCCCAGCCGGCGGCCACGGCGAGCGCCTTGTTCAGCACGTACCGGGTGAACGTGCCGAGCTGCTCGCTGTTCTCCACCGGGCGGATGAAGTCGACCGGGTTCAGCCAGCCCCGCCGGGGATGCTGCCAGCGGATCAACGCCTCCACACCGGTGGGCGCGCCGGTGGCCAGGTCGACCGCCGGCTGCAACGCCAGCACGAGCTGGTCGTCGACCTCCAGCGCCTCGCGCAGCTCGGCCAGCAGAGCGAGCTGGTCGGTGCTGGCCGCGTCCCGGGTGCTGTCGTACGCGGCGACGCTGCCGCCGCCCTCCTTCGCCTGGTACATCGCGATGTCGGCCCGGCGCAGCAGCTCGGTCAGGTCGGCGGCGCCCGCGTCGGCGACCACCACACCGACGGATACCTCGATCGACATCCGCACCCCGGCCACCTCGGTCGGCGCGGCCAGCCGCTCGGCGATCTCCCGGGCCTGCCGCAGCGCGTACGCCATCGGGGCGGTCCGGTCACCCAGCACAGGAACCGAGGTGAGCAGCAGCGCGAACTCGTCACCGCCGAGCCGGGCGAGCAGATCGCCGGGGCGGGCCAACGCGCTGAGCCGGTTGGCGGTCAGCCGCAGCAACTGGTCGCCGGCCGCGTGCCCGAGGGTGTCGTTGACTTCCTTGAACTGGTTGATGTCCAACAGGAGCAGGGCCACCGGGTGCTCGTGCGCGAGCTGCCGCAGCGACTGGTCGCCCTTGCCGAGCATCGCCGTCCGGTTGGCCAGCCCGGTGAGCAGGTCGTGCACCGCCTCGTACGACGATCGGGCGGTGACCAGTCGCAGCTCACGGTGCGTCGCGGCGTCGTGCAGGGCGGCGGCGAGGGCATCGCCGAACGCGGCCACCGCGTCGCGCTCCCGGGTCGTGGGCGGGGCGGATCGGGGGAACCGGACACGCAACCGGCCGACCGGCGCGGCGCCCACCGACAGGGGACGGATCAGCTCGTGCTCGTCGGCCTCCGACCGGCCCGGTGGGCTCACCTCCCGGTCGATCAGTTGGCCGCCGGCGTCGCCCCGGTACCGGCGCCACCTGCCATCGGCCCGGGCCACGTCGACGTCGACCAGTTCGGCGTTGAACAGCGTCAGCGCGCCGCTCACCGCGGCGCTGGCCACGCCCCTCTCGTCGAGCTGGTTGAGGGCCGCGGTGGCCTCGGCGAAGGCCCGCCACGTCCGGCGTTCCTGGTCGGCGCGCAGCCGGTAGCGGTAGGTCTGCTGGAGCAACCACAGCAGCGGCGGAAGCAGCAGCAACCAGCGCGCGTCCAGCTCCAGCAGCGCGACGACCACCAGGCCGACCGCCACGTTGCCCACGAACATCAGCAGCTTGCCGCGCAGCGCGGCGAGGAGCGGCGGCCCGATCGGCAGCCCGTGCCGCAGACCCAGGGTGACCCCACCGAGCCAGGCGGTCACCAACAGGTAGGTCACCGAGCCGGCGATCACGGCCAGCGCCAACATCGGGGTCGGCGGAGCGAGCAGCGGCTGCCCCAGGGCCGTCGTCACGGACACCGCCAGCGCCGACGCGGCGGCCAGCGACGCGGCGATGCGGACGATCTCCAGTGGTGGACGGTGGTCGCTGTACAGCGAGAGCGCCGTCCAGGCCAGGCCCGCACCGAGCAGGGTGGCTGCGGGCAGCCAGCCGGCCGGCGCGAGGTAGAGGCAGACGATCAGCGCCGCCTCGCCCCAACTGATGCTGACCATGCCCGCGCCCGCGCGGAACCGCAGTCGGGCGAGTTGGGCGACGGCGAGGACGGCCACGGCGATGCCGAAGCGGGCCGGAGCGCCGAGCGGATCGTCGGCCGGCAGCCGGGTCGGGAGGGTCAACCCGACAGCGGCGGAGACCAGAGCGGTAAGCGTCACCGCGCCGGTCAGCACGAGCAGCCGGGCCGGCATGCGGCGCGCCCCGACTCGGTCGGACGGGTCGGCGGCCGGGCCGGAGGTCATCGATCGCCCTCGTTGGACGGCCGACCGACGCGACGACGGGCCACCGGTGCTGTGTCGGTCATCGGCGCCCCCTTCCGCGCACGGCTCGGAGACTTTTGGTCCCCCCGGCGGAAGGCTAAGCCAAACCGGGTGGTCGCAACAGGGGCCGACCACCCGGTTCGGCGTGAATCATGCGCGGACTACCCGTTCCGGTGCTGCTGGTGCCCGTTGGGAGCGGGCGTGGATGAATCACGCGCTCCGGTCCCATCTGTCGGATCGACGACTGACGTGTCCGCCCTGGTCGGGTCGGCAGGCCGCCCCTGTTGCGGGAACCGGTCCGGCAGCCGGCGCAGGCGGGCGTTCATGTTGCGGATCAGGAGGATGGTCGCGGTGGCCAGCAGCAGGATGAGGAAGAGGCCCATCGGCCCGGCCAGACCACCCGTGCGGGTGTCCCCGAAGTTGTTCTCCGCGAGCACCTGGGCAGCGGTCAGCATGGCGTTCCTCCGATGTGCGGTTGGTTACCAGGGTAGACCCGGCGGAAATCAGCGCGCGTGCGCCGTCTCCCGCACGCCGGCGAAGAGGTCGGACTCGGGCAACGGGCTGTCCACCACGGTGCGGGCCAGCTCGAAATCCTCGGTCGGCCAGGCACGCTGCTGCAGCTCCATCGGCACGTGGAACCAGAAGCCGTCCGGGTCGACCTGGGTGGCGTGGGCGCGCAGCGCGTCGTCGCGGACCGGGAAGTATTCGCCGCACTCCACCCGGGTCGTGATCCGAGGGCCCTTGTCGGGTCGCTCGTCCCAGCGCTTGAGCCACTCTTGGTACGGAGAGTCGCCGCCGGTGGCGAGCATGGCCTCGTGCAGGGCCATGATCTTGGCCCTGGAGAAGCCGATGTCGTAGTAGAGCTTCAGCGGCTGCCAGGGCTCGCCCAGCTCCGGGTAGCGCTTCGGGTCGCCGGCGGCCTCGAAGGCGGCCACGCTCACCTTGTGGCACATGATGTGGTCGGGGTGGGGGTAGCCACCCTCCTCGTCGTACGTGGTCACCACGTGCGGACGGAACTCGCGCATCAGCCGCACCAGCGGGCCGGCGGCCACCTCGACGTCCTGGAGGGCGAAGCAGCCCTCGGGCAGCGGGGGCAGCGGGTCTCCCTCGGGCAGGCCGGAGTCGACGAAGCCGAGCCAGGCCTGCTCGACGCCGAGGATCGCCCGCGCGGCGTCCATCTCGGCGCGCCGGATGTCCGCGATGTTGGCCCACACGTCGGGCCGGTCGAGCTTGGGGTTGAGCACGCTGCCGCGCTCACCGCCGGTGCACGTCACCACCAGCACGTCGACGCCCTGGGCGACGTACTTCGCCATGGTCGCCGCACCCTTGCTCGACTCGTCGTCCGGGTGCGCGTGAACGGCCATGAGACGCAGTTGCTCTGCCAACTTCGGCGCTCCTCGTCTGTGCCGACCGGGTGGACCCGACCGGTATCGACCGGCTGACCTGCCGGGATCTTCCGCACTCCGCCGCCGGTCGGCGCTGCGGCCCCGACCCGGCCTGCCATTGCGGCCGTTGGGCCGGGTGGGAGGATGGACCCTGTCATTCTTGCTGATGCCGCCGACAACAACGCCAGGAGATACCCGCCGGTGACCGAGACGCACGCCACAATTTCACCGGGCGCGCCGGTTTTTCCGGCCGGGCGCTACGGCCGCCGCCGGGCACCCGGCGGAGGCCGCCGTCGTACGCTGCTGGCCGCGCTGGCGCTGCTGGTGCTGGCGGGCGCGCTGAGTCTGATCTCCGTGCGGCTCTACCAGCAGTACGGTGATCCGAACTACAGCGCCCAGGTGATCACCTACACCGACATCACGGACAACCAACTGCTGCTCGACTTCCGGGTGACCGTGCCGTCGGGCGGATCGGCGGTCTGCGTCCTGCGTGCCCGTGACCGCGCCGGTGCCGAGGTCGCCCGCGAGCAGATCACGGTGACCGCGGCCCCGGGCGATCGGCACGTCACCACCCGGCATCGCCTGACCACCACCGCCCGGCCGTTCATCGGCGAGGTGCTGCGCTGTCGTCCGCCCGCCTGAGCTGCGCAACCACGTCTGCGAGCAGCTCGCGAGCGCCCTTACCACCGGTTGCCCGATCCGGACAGCGGTGATGATCGCCGACACGCTGTGTCGTACCGCACTGGTAACTTGGTAGTTCACCTGTCAGCCAGCCACGCACATCTGAGGAGACCGCCTGTGTCCACTGGCAACGAGGCGCCCGCCACCTGGCTGTCCCAGGACGCGTACGACCGCCTCCAGGCCGAGCTCGACGAGCACATCGCCAACCGCCCGGCGATCGCGGCCGAGATCAATGCCCGGCGCGAGGAGGGCGACCTGCGGGAGAACGGTGGCTACCACGCCGCCCGCGAGGAGCAGGGCAAGGCTGAGGGGCGCATCCGCTACCTGCAGGAGCTGCTGCGCACCGCCAAGGTTGGCGAGGCGCCGACGACGGACGCGGTGTCGCCCGGCATGGTCGTGACGATCTACTTCGACGACGACACCGACGACACCGAGACCTTCCTGCTCGGCTCCCGGGAGATCGCCGCCACCACCGATCTGACCGTCTACAGCCCCGAGTCCGCGCTCGGCAAGGCGATCCTGGGCGGCCGTCCCGGGCAGACCTGCACCTACACGGCACCGAGCGGCGCCGACATCAAGGTGACCGTGGTCAGCTTCGAGCCGTTCTCCGGCTGAGCACCGGCCCCCGGCCGTCTGAGGCGTACCGCCGCCGAGGTGTGGCACCCGCCGTGTCACCCCTCGGCGGCGAAGACCACCTGGTAACCGCTGGCCCGCAGCGCGCTGATCAGCGTGTCCGAGTGCTCCACTCCACGGGTCTCCACCGACAGCGCCACCTCCACCTCGCCGAGGCCCAGGTGGGGGTTGGCCCGCTGGTGCTCCACGTCCACCACGTTGGCCCGGTGCTCGGCGATCTGGCTGAGCAGCGAGGCGAGCTGTCCGGGCCGGTCGGAGCACCGCACCGTGACCCGCAGATAGCGGCCCGCGGCGGCCAGGCCGTGCTCGATCACCCGCATCATGAGCAGCGGGTCGATGTTGCCGCCGGACAGCACCGCGACCACCGGCGTCTCGACCTGCACCACACCGGCCAGCAGCGCGGCCACACCGACCGCGCCGGCCGGCTCGACGACCTGCTTACCCCGCTCCAGCAGCATCAGCAGCGCCCGGGAGATGTCCTCCTCGGAGACGGTGACGATCTCGTCGACAAGCTTGCGGACATGGTTGAAGGTGATCTCCCCCGGGCGCCCGACCGCGATGCCGTCCGCGATGGTGGCGAACGTGGGCAGCCGAACCGGCTCCCCCGCCACCAGCGAGGGCGGGAACGCCGCCGCGCCGGCCGCCTGCACACCGATGATGCGGACGTCCGGTCGCAGCGCCTTGGCGGCGACTGCCATGCCGGAGATCAGACCACCGCCGCCCACACCGGTGATGATCGTCCGCACCTCGGGGCACTGTTCGAGGATCTCCAGCGCCACCGTGCCCTGGCCGGCGATCACGTCCGGGTGGTCGAACGGGTGGATGAGCACCGCGCCGGTGCGCTCGGCGTACGTCTGCGCGGCCACCAGCGACTCGTCGACGGTGTTGCCGGCCAACTCCACCTGCGCGCCGTACCCCTTGGTGGCGGCGACCTTCGGCAGCGGCGCGTTGACCGGCATGAAGACCGTCGCGTGCGTGCCGACCAGACCGGCGGCCAGCGCGACACCCTGGGCGTGGTTGCCGGCGCTCGCCGCCACCACGCCGCGTTCCCGCTCCGCCGCCGACAGCCGGGAGATCCGCACGTACGCGCCGCGCACCTTGTACGAGCCGGCGCGTTGGACGTTCTCGCACTTGAGCCAGGTCGGCCCGCCCAGCGCCGCGCTCAGCGGTCGCGAGGGCTCCAGCGGGGTGATCCGGACGACGTCGGCGAGCAGTTCCCGCGCGGCCCGTACGTCGTCGAGGCCGACCAGTTCCGTCATGCCCCGATCGTGCCACCCGGGTCGGCGGCCCTCTGCGCCGACACCGGGTCGAGAGGCTCCCACCCCGATAGATCCACTCGACATCCCCGATCTGGCGGTATCAACCTCGCCCCGTTGGCGCGATATCCGCGATCCGGAGTGGATCATCCGCTGGATCAGCAGGACCAGCGACGATCAAGCGGCGGCCGGCGACCCCGTGCCGACGCGGGGATAGCCGGGCGCGTGCCGTGACCAGGGGGCGGCCATCTCGAACTGGCCGGCCACACCGAGCAGCAGCAGCTCCGAACCGGGTGGACCGACGATCTGCACGCCGACCGGCAGACCATCCGGGCGGCGGCCGACCGGCACCACGACCGCCGGCAGCCCGGCGATGTTCCACGGAGCGGCGTACGGGGCGTACCGGATGCTGGCCGACATGTTCGACCGCCAGGACCGCTCGGACCAGCGCCCGGCCTCCGGCGGGGCACTTGCCAGCGCCGGGGTGAGCAGCAGGTCGACCGAGTGATCGGTGAAGAAGTCGATCGACCGCTGCCGCCAGGCGGTCCGGTCGGCTTCCCGGACGTACCCCCGACGCTGCGCCCACTCGCCAAGCGCGACGTGCCGACGGGTACGCCGTTGCAGGCCACGCCGGTCCAATCCGGAGGCCCGAACGTCGGTGGCGGCGGCGGCGAACCAGGTGGCGATGCCCTGCAGGCCCAGCGCGGTGGGGTAGACCGGATCGGCCGGCACTGTGTCGTGCCCGGCGGCGGCGAGCAGCCGGCCGGCGACGGCGACGGCGTCCCGGTTGGGCGCGTCCGGCGAGACGCCGCGCACCGGGGAGCGCAGCGAGACGCCCACCCGCAGCCGCTGCGGTGGGACGAGCTTCTCCGGACGCCGACCGGCCAGCACCGAGAAGCCGACCGCCGCGTCCGCGACAGTACTGGTGAGCATCCCGTGCTCGGTGAGGCCGAACCAGTCGTCCGCGCCGAGCTGGCAGGGCACCACGCCCCGGCCGGGCTTGAGCCCGACCAGGCCGCAGCAGGCCGCCGGGATCCGGATCGACCCGAGGCCGTCGTTGCCGTGCGCGATCGGCACCAGCCCGGCCGCCACCGCCGCGGCGGCGCCACCGGAGGAGCCCCCGGGGGTACGCGTGCTGTCCCACGGGTTACGCGTCACCGCGCTGTCGTCGTCGGTGAGCGCCCACAGGCCCAGCTCCGGCATCCGGGTCACGCCCAGGATCACCGCCCCGGCACCGCGGAGCCGGCGAACCACCTCGTGGTCGGCCTCCGCGACCTCGGTACGCGCTGCGGGCGACCCGTTCCAGGTGGGCAGGCCGGCGACCGGGGTGTTCTCCTTGACCGCCACCGGCACCCCGGCCAGCGGCAGGTTGGCCAGGTCCTCCTGCTCGTCGACCTTCTCCGCCTCGGTGATCGCCTCGCCGCCGCGAACGGCGCGGAACGCCGCCAGATCGCGGTCGGCGGAGGCGATGTACTCGAGGTGGTCGGCGACGACCTGGGTGGCCGAGACGTCACCCCGGCGTACGCCCCGGGCGATCTGCTTGGCGGTCGCCCCGACCCAGGTCGCCATGATGTCCTGCACGGCCATCCTCCCCAGCGGTCAGCCCAGTGCCTGCTCCAAATCGGCGAGCAGGTCGTCGACCGTCTCGATGCCGACAGACAGTCGCACGAGATCCCCGGGAACTTCAAGCGGCGAGCCGGCAGCACTTGCGTGTGTCATCCGGCCCGGGTGCTCGATCAGGGACTCCACGCCGCCGAGCGACTCGGCGAGCACGAAGAGCTTGGCCCGGTTGCAGATCTCCACGGCGTGGTCCTCGCCGCCGGACGCACGGAACGAGATCATGCCGCCGAACCGGCGCATCTGCTTGGCGGCCACCTCGTGACCGGGGTGCGAGGGCAGCCCCGGGTAGATCACCTGGGCCACCTTGGCGTGCCCGTCGAGGTACGCGGCGAGCCGCTCCGCGTTGTCGCAGTGCCGGTCCATGCGTACCCCGAGGGTCTTGATGCCGCGCAGGGTGAGCCAGGCGTCGAACGGTCCGTTGATCGCGCCCATGGCGTTCTGGTGGTAGCGCAACTCCTCGCCGAGAGCGGCGTCGGAGACGACGAGCGCGCCACCCACCACGTCGGAGTGCCCGCCGATGTACTTGGTGGTGGAGTGCACCACCACGTCGGCGCCGTGCGCGATGGGCTGCTGGAGGTACGGCGAGGCGAACGTGTTGTCGACCACCAGCAACGCATCGACGTCGTGCGCCACACCGGCGAGGGCGGCGATGTCGGCGATGCCGAGCAGCGGGTTGGTGGGCGTCTCCACCCAGACGATCTTCGTCTGGCCGGGCCGCACGGCGGCGCGGACGGCGGCCGGGTCGGAGACCTTGGCCGGGGTGAACTCGATCCCCCATCGCTGGGCGACACGGGCGAAGAGCCGGTAGGTCCCGCCGTACGCGTCGTCCGGGATCACCACGTGGTCGCCCGGCTGGCAGACGGTCCGCAGCAGGGTGTCCTCGGCCGCCAGGCCGCTGGCGAAGGCGAGCCCGACCGGGCCACCCTCCAGCGCGGCCAGGCACTCCTGGAGGGCATCGCGGGTGGGGTTGCCGGAGCGGCTGTACTCGTAACCGAGCCGGGGCGCGCCGACGGCGTCCTGGGCATAGGTGCTGGTCTGGTAAATCGGTGGGATAACCGCGCCAGTGCGGGCCTCAGGGTCCTGACCGGCGTGGATAGCGAGCGTCTCAAAGCCGTGGTTCATTCTGTGAGGCTAGTGCCCCCGTCCCACGCGCTGGAACGGAACCTGCCCTGCCGGGCGACCAGGTTGGCTACGCACGCAGCATCCAGGCAGACAAATGGACAGACCAATCGATATGTACGCGGGGGCGCCGGCATAGCCTGCAGGGATGAGCGGGTGTGTGTTCTGCGGGATCGTGGCGGGTGAGGTTGCGGCGTTTCGGGTCGCCGACGAGCCGGACGGGGTGGCGTTCCTGGACACCCGTCCGGTCTTCGCGGGGCACGTGCTGGTGGTGCCCCGGGTCCACCTGGTGACCCTGGCCGAGTTGCCGGCCGACCTGCTGCCCGGCTACTTCGCCCTGGTTCGGCGGCTGGCGGTGGCGGTGGAGACCGCACTGGGCGCCGGTGGGACGTTCGTGGCGATGAACAACAGGGTGTCCCAGTCCGTCCCGCACCTGCACACCCACGTGGTGCCCCGGACCAAGGGCGACGGGCTGCGGGGCTTCTTCTGGCCCCGCACCCGCTACCGGGACGACGCCGAGGCCCAGACCTACGCCGACCGGATCGCCGCCGCCCTCTGAGCGGGCCTGAGTCACAATCACGCGGGTAAGGAAGGAAGACCCACCGGTGTTACACGCTGGGAGAGGTACGAGAGGAGTCCCACCGTGTTCCTGCGCCGTATGAACGCCGAGATGATTTCGCCCGAGCAGGCCCTGCCGGGCCGCCCGATCGCCATGCCGGTCGCCGACCGGCACGAGGTGCTGGGTACGCCGCTCAAGGGCCCGTTCCCCGAGGGGCTCCAGGTCGCCGTCTTCGGCATGGGCTGTTTCTGGGGTGCCGAGCGGCTGTTCTGGACGCTGCCCGGCGTGTTCACCACCTCCGCCGGCTATGCGGGTGGCATCACCAAGAACCCGACGTACGAGGAGACGTGTTCCGGGCGGACCGGGCACGCCGAGGTCGTCCAGGTGGTGTACGACCCCAGCAAGATCACGTACGAGGACCTGTTGAAGGTCTTCTGGGAGAACCACGACCCGACCCAGGGCATGCGCCAGGGCAACGACGTGGGCACCCAGTACCGGTCGGCGATCTACACGACCACCGACGAGCAGCGCGCCATCGCCGAGTCGTCCCGGGACGCCTTCCAGCCGATCGTGACCCGCGCCGGCAAGGGTGAAATCACCACCGAGGTCGCCCCACTCGGCAGCTACTACTTCGCCGAGGACTACCACCAGCAGTACCTGGCCCCGACGAAGAACCCGAACGGGTACTGCAACCACGGCCCGAACGGGCTGAGCTGCCCGGTCGGCGTGGCCCGTACCGCCGGCTGACCGTCACCACCTGCACGAAACCGCGATGCCCGGCCACCCACGAGGTGGCCGGGCATTCCCGTCTGGCCGTGTGATCGAAATCCGTTGCCGAGCCCGGCGGGGACTCGATAGCGTGCAGGTACACGTGAAAGGAGGTGGTCCAGACTTGTATAGCAATCGGACTCGTGAGGTGGCTGTCCGCTAGCCGCTGTCCTCGACAGTGATCGGTTCGCCAACAGGCGGGCACCAGCACCATCGTCGAGACCGTGTGGCAGCGGTGCGGCGAATCCACGACAGCCACCCGACCCCCGGGGTGCCGGCCTCAGTCCAGCCGGCCCGCGCGCAAGCGTGGAGCACCCCGGGGGTCGCTTCATATCCGGAGGACCGGCGATGTCGATGCGCGAGCTGGTGGTCCTGGGAACGGCCAGCCAAGCGCCGACCCGGCAGCGCAACCACAACGGGTACGTGCTGCGCTGGGACGACGAGGTCATCCTCTTCGACCCTGGTGAGGGCAGCCAGCGCCAACTGCTGCACACCACGGTCACCGCCACCGACCTGACCCGGATCTGCGTCACGCACTTCCACGGCGACCACTGCCTGGGCCTGCCCGGGACCATCCAGCGGCTCTCCCTGGACCGGGTGGCCCACCCGGTCGCCGTGCACTTCCCGGCTGGTGGCGCCGAATACTTCGCCCGGCTGCGGCACGCCACCTCGTTCTACGAGACGGCGGAGCTGGCCGTCACCCCGATCGAGGCCGACGGGCAGCGGATCGCCCTGCGCTGCGGCACGCTGGAGGCCCGCCGGCTGCGGCACCCCATCGAGACGTACGGCTATCGGCTGGTCGAGCCGGACGGCTGCCGGATGCTGCCGGAGAAGCTGGCCGCGTACGACATCGCGGGGCCGGCCGTCGGTGAGCTGATCCGCGTCGGGCACCTGGACCTCGACGGGCGTCGCGTCACCCGCGACGAGGTGAGCGTGCCACGGCCGGGGCAGCGGTTCGCCTTCGTGATGGACACCGGCCTCTGCGACGGGGTCTACGCGCTCGCCGAGCACGCCGACCTGCTGGTCATCGAGTCGACCTTCCTGGAGTCGGAGGCCGCGCTCGCCGCCGAGGTCGGCCACCTGACCGCGGCGCAGGCCGCGCGGGTGGCCACCGAGTCCGGGGTACGCCGGCTGGTGCTCACGCACTTCTCCCAGCGCTACCCCGATCCGCGCCGGTTCCACGACGAGGCCCGCGCGCACTTCGACGGGGATCTGATCATCGCCGAGGATCTGAGCACCGTGCAGGTGCCGCCGCGCCGGGTAGCCTCGGCCGGATGACCGTCACGCTCCGTCCCACGACCAGTGACGACCTGATGGGGGTGGGCGCCCTGCACCAGCGCTCCCGGGTCGCCGCGTACTCCTCGTTCGTTCCGGCCGAGGCGCTGGCCGACCCGACGGCCGAGGCGATGGGTGCGTACTGGGCCGAGCGGTGGAGATGGGAGCGGGACACCCACCGGCTGACGGTCGCGGAGCGGGCCGGGGCGCTGGTGGGGTTCAGCTACCTGGGCCCGGACGACGAGGACGACCCGGCGACAGGGCTGCTCAACGCCATCCACCTGGACCCGGCCGAGCAGGGCCGGGGCACCGGCCGCCTGTTGATGGTGGATGCCCTGGACGCCATGCGCACGCTGGGCTGGCGCCGCGCCGCGCTCTGGGTGCTTCGGGACAATGCCCACGCCCGCGCCTTCTACGAGAGCGGCGGCTGGACTCCGACGGGAATGCAACGCGACGAGTTCATCGGCGCTGCGCCGACCCCCCAACTGCGCTACACCCGCCTCCTCTGACGCCCCGCCCCGGCGCTCGTGCGGTGCGTGGGGCGCGCCCACCCACCCCTACTTCAGCGCCCTTTGCTCTGCTTCAACATACGCAACACCGAGTGTCCGGTAATCGGACACTCGGTGGTGCGTGGAGTGAAGCAGAGCAAAGGACGCGGCAGAGGTATCCGGTGCCGCCCGCCCCGAGGTGGGCAGGGCAGGCGACGGGCCCGAAATAGAGAGCTAGTGGGCGCCGAGGTGTGCCAGGAGGTCCTGGCGGGTGAGGACCCCCCGGGGCTTGCCGTCGACGAGGACCAGTGCGGCGTCGGACTTCTCCAGCAGCCCGACGGCCTCGCTCACCGGCTGGCCACCACCGATCATCGGCAGCGGGTCGCCCATGTGCCGCTCGATCGTGTCGTGCAGGTGGGCCTGACCGGTGAACAGCGCGTCGAGCAGGTCCCGCTCGGCGATGGAGCCCGCGACCTCACCGGTCACCACCGGCGGCTCGGCCTTGAGCACCGGCAACTGCGAGACGCCGTACTCGCGCATGTAGTCGATCGCGTCGCGGACCGTCTCGGTCGGGTGGACGTGCACCAGCTCGGGCAGGCCGCCCGGCTTGCTGGCCAGCGCGTCGGCCACCGTCGGCTCGGCGCCGGAGTTGTCGAGGAAGCCGTACCGGGCCATCCACGAGTCGTTGAAGATCTTCGAGAGGTAGCCCCGGCCGCCGTCCGGCAGCAGCACCACCACCACGTCGTCCGGCCCGGCCCGGCGGGCCACCTCCAGTGCAGCGACCACGGCCATCCCGCAGGAACCGCCGACCAGCAGCCCCTCCTCGCGGGCCAGCCGCCGGGTCATCTCGAAGGACGCCTTGTCGGAGACCTCGACGATCTCGTCGGCCACACCCCGGTCGTACGTCTCCGGCCAGAAGTCCTCGCCGACGCCCTCCACCAGGTACGGCCGGCCGGTGCCGCCGGAGTAGACCGAGCCCTCCGGGTCGGCCCCGATGACCTTCACCCGGCCGTCGGAGGCTTCCTTGAGGTACTGCCCGATGCCGGAGATGGTGCCGCCGGTGCCGACGCCCGCCACGAAGTGGGTGAGCCCGCCCTCGGTCTGCTTCCACAGCTCGGGGCCGGTGGTCTCGTAGTGCGAGCGCGGGTTGGCCGGGTTGCTGTACTGGTTGGGCTTCCAGGCGCCGGGGATCTCCCGGGTCAGCCGGTCGGAGACGTTGTAGTAGGAGCGCGGGTCCTCCGGGGCGACCGCGGTCGGGCAGACCACCACCTCGGCGCCGTACGCCCGCAGCACGTCCTGCTTGTCCTGGCTGACCTTGTCGGGGCAGACGAAGACACACTTGTAGCCCTTGAGCTGGGCCACCAGGGCCAGCCCGACGCCGGTGTTGCCGCTGGTCGGCTCGACGATGGTGCCGCCGGGCCTGAGCAGGCCCGCCGCTTCGGCGTCCTCCACCATCCGCAGCGCGATCCGGTCCTTCACCGAGCCACCCGGGTTGACGTACTCCACCTTGGCGAGCACGGTGGCCTGGATGCCCTCGGTGACGTTACGCAGACGTACCAGCGGGGTGTTGCCGATCATGTCGACGACGTTGTCGTAGAACTGCACGGTGTGCCCTTCGTCGCGGCACCGGCAACGGCGGCCGGGCAGAATTATCCTCGCCGCCCAGCGTACGTGCTGTCAGGGCACCAACCCGCCGGGGATGACCGAGCTGCGACGGGCCTCCCACTCCAGGAAACGCTCGGTCTCGGCGAGCACGCTGCCGGCCAGCCAGGTGACCATGACCGCGTCGTCGGCCAGCCCGAAGATCGCCAGCGGGATCTCCGGCAGCAGGTCGAAGGGCGAGACGATGTACGCCGTCGCCGCGGTCATCAGGGCCAGTCGGAGGCCGCCGTCGTACTCGCCCTTGGTGGTGGCGCGGATCATCCGGGGCAGCGCTGCCAACCGGGTCCCCAGCGAGGGTCCGCCGCGCGCCCCCGCCGTCAGTGCCCGGGCCAGGGCCGCGAACGCCGCGCTGCGCTTCAGTGTCTTACCCATGGTTGCGCTCCTCTCCGCCGGATCAGCGTGGCGGGTCGGCGCAAGTATGGCCGGCCTCCACCGGACAGATACCCCGTCGCGTCGGGTTCCAGGCATCCGCCAGCCGTGACGACGACAGCGGCGTGTCGGGCCGGCGCGATAATGTCGCTGTATGGGGGTGGCTGGTTCTGTCGTGCCCGTTGGTCCGCGCTGGCGACACGCCTGGCGGATCGCTCGCCTGGCGGCCATCGGCACGGGCGCCACCGCGGCGGCCGTGATGGCGACCGGCGGGGTGCTGCTCGGCCAGGCCCGGCAGGCCCGGCGCACCATTCCGATGGCCGAGGCGCCCCCGCCGCGCTGCGACGGGATGTACGGCGCGAAGTTCCCCGGCCCCGCGCTCACGGTGGTCGTGCTCGGTGACTCGTCGGCGGCCGGTTACGGCGTGCACCGCCGCCGCGAGACGCCCGGCGCGCTGCTCGCCACCGGCCTGTCCCGCCGGCTGCACCGTCCGGTTCTGTTGCGCCGTTTCGCGGTGGTCGGGGCCATCTCGTCGGCGCTTCGGCACCAGGTGGAGGCGGCGCTGGAGTGTGAGCCCGACATCGCGGTGATCCTGATCGGCGGCAACGACATCACCAACCGCACCCCGCGCGGGCTGGCCGTGCGATACCTCATCGAGGCGGTCCAGACTCTGCGGGACGCGGGTTGCGAGGTGGTCGTCGGCACCTGCCCCGACCTGGGTGCGATCCGGCCGATCCAACCACCGCTGCGGTGGCTGGCACACCGGTGGAGCCGCCAGCTCGCCGCCGCCCAGACGGTCGCGGTGGTCGAGGCGGGCGGCTGGACGGTGTCCCTGGGCGACCTGCTCGGTCCACGGTTCGCCGCCGAGCCGCACCGGATGTTCGCCTGGGACCGGTTCCACCCCTCCGCCGAGGGGTACGCGGTCGCCGCCGCAGCCCTGCTGCCGACGATGCTCTCCGCGCTCGGCACGGGGCAGGAACGACGGGCCACCACGGCACGGGGTGAGGGCGTACGGTCGCTGCCTAAGGCCGCGCAGGAGGCGGCCCGGCACGCCGGCACCGAGGTCAGTGGCGTCCAGGTCCGGGGCCGCGACCGAGGGCCGGCCGGCCGGTGGGCGCAACTGCGCCGCCGGGCGTTCTTCGGTGTCAACGCGGTGCCGCAGCACGGCGCCGCACCGGACACGTCGACAGTGGAGGGACTGGCATGAACCAGCGCAGCGAGCGGCACGTGACCGCCGGCCTTCCCGGCCGACTGGGTCGGGCGGCGGCGCTGTCGCTGCTCGCCGGCACGGTGGGCAGCGCGGCCGTCCTCGCCGGTGAGGCGTTCGTCGCACGCCACCGGCGGTACGCCCAGCCGGAGTTGGGTCTGGCGCTGCGCGCCACGGTCGGCCGGGCCGGCGCGACGCCGCTGCGGCTGGTGCTGCTCGGCGACTCGTCGGCGCTGGGTGTGGGCGTCGACCGGCTCGACGACACCATCGGCGGGCAGTTGGCCAACCTGCTCGCCGAGGGTCCGGCCGGCCGTCGGGTGCACCTGTCCAGCGTCGGCGTCTCCGGCTCCCGCTCGACCGATCTGGCGACCCAGGTGGCCCGGGCCCTGCTGGGCGAGCGACCCGACGTGGCGCTGATCCTGATCGGCGCGAACGACGCCACCGGGATGCGCCGGCCCGCCGACGCGTCGGCGTACCTCGCGGCGGCGGTGCACCGGCTGCGGGAGGCCCGCGTCGAGGTGGTGGTGGGCACCTGCCCCGACCTCGGCGCCGTACGCGCCATCGCGCCCCCGCTGCGGCAGCTGGTGGGCTGGTCCGGCCGGCGGATGGCACGCGCACAGACCGCGGCAGTGCTGGAGGCCGGCGGCTCGGTGGTCGATCTCGCCACCGAGACCGGGCCGGTGTTCCGGGCCGACGCGGGGACGCTCTGCCACGACGGCTTCCACCCCTCCGCCGACGGCTACCGGGTGTGGGCGCACGCCCTGCTGCCGGCGGTCGCGGCCGCCGCGGCGGTCGCCTCCCGACGCTAGATCAGACCCGCTCAGGGTGACATTTCCCGCCGTCTCTGCTTCTTCCGCGCCATGTTACCGCCGCGTTAACGTTGGGCCCATGCCGATTGAGTCGTCCCGCGACGCCGTCATCGTCGCTACCGCCCGCTCCCCCATTGGCCGGGCGTACAAGGGGTCCCTGCGCGATGTCCGCTCCGACGACCTCGCCGCGACCATCGTCCAGGCCGCCCTGGCCAAGATCCCCCAGCTCGACCCGACCACCATCGACGACCTCTACCTCGGGTGCGGCCTGCCCGGCGGTGAGCAGGGCTTCAACATGGCCCGCGTGGTGACCACCCTGCTCGGGCTCGACACCGTCCCCGGCGCCACGCTGACCCGCTACTGTGCCTCGTCACTACAGACCACCCGGATGGCCCTGCACGCGATCCGGGCCGGCGAGGGCGACGTGTTCGTCTCCGCCGGCGTCGAGATGGTTTCCCGGTTCGCCCGGGGCAACTCCGACGGTCTGCCGCCGGAGGCTCAGGCGCTGGTCGGCGGCGGTTGGGAGAATCCGCGGTTCGCCGCGGCCCACGACCGCTCGAAGCGCCGCGCGCAGGGCGGCGCCGACGTGTGGACCGACCCGCGCGAGTCCGGCGACCTGCCGGACATCTACCTGAGCATGGGCCAGACCGCCGAGAACCTGGCCCAGGTGCACGACGTCTCCCGCGCCGACATGGACGAGTTCGGCGTTCGCAGCCAGAACCTCGCCGAGAAGGCCATCGCCGACGGCTTCTGGGCCCGGGAGATCACCCCGGTCACCACGCCGGACGGCACCGTGGTCAGCACCGACGACGGTCCGCGCGCGGGCGTCACCCTGGACGCCGTGGCCGGGCTGAAGCCGGTGTTCCGCCCCGACGGTCGGATCACCGCCGGCAACTGCTGCCCGCTGAACGACGGCGCCGCCGCCGTGGTGGTGATGAGCGCCCAGCGGGCCGAGGAGTTGGGGCTGACCCCGCTGGCCCGGATCGTCTCGACCGGCGTCACCGCCCTGTCACCGGAGATCATGGGCCTCGGCCCGGTCGAGGCGTCCCGGCAGGCGCTGAAGCGGGCCGGCATGACGATCGACGACGTCGACCTGGTGGAGATCAACGAGGCGTTCGCCGCCCAGGTGATCCCCTCCTACCGGCAGTTGGGCATCCCGGAGGAGAAGCTGAACGTGATGGGCGGCGCGATCGCGGTCGGCCATCCGTTCGGCATGACCGGCGCCCGGATCACCGGCACCCTGCTCAACGCGCTGGAGTGGCACGACAAGACCATCGGCCTGGAGACGATGTGCGTCGGCGGCGGCCAGGGCATGGCCATGGTCCTCGAGCGGCTGAACTGAGCTGACGTCAGAGCGCCGCGCGGGTCGCCGTCACCTCGGCGGCGGCCCGCGCCAGCGCCTCGGCATCAGCCCCGGCGGCCAGCAGGTCCGCCGTCACCACCCGCAACTGGTCGGGCAGCGCCAGGTCGTTGACCAGCCGAGGGACCGTGCGGCGAGGTTCGCCCTCGGCGTCGGCGGCCAGGTTGGCGACCTCCTGCACGAGCCGGTGCATCAGGTCGGCGCGGGACATGTTCGCCGTCGTCGCTGCCGCCGCCCAGCGCGGCTGCTGCCAGTGCCCGACCTGACGGACCAGCAGTCGAACAACCTCATCCAACTCCGCTGCGCTCATCGCCGCCGAGTCTACGGCCGGCGTCGGCCCCGACACCCCCGGCCGGTCACCGGCGCAGGTAGCTGAGCAGCCGCAGCAACTGCCAGTAGAGAAAGACCAGGCCGGTGACCAGGCCGAACGCGCTCAGCCACGCGTACCGGCGGGGTCGGCCGTCGCGCACCGAGCGCTCGACGAGATCGAAGTCGAGGATGAAACTGAACGCGCCGGCGATGATCGCCACCACCGAGAAGGCGTACGCGAGCCAGCCGACCTCCCCGCTGACGCTGTACGTCGCCAGCCCTGGTCGCCCGGAGATCAGGTACGACACCAGGTTGACCACGCTGAGCACGGCGATGCCGAGCAGCGTGCCGATCACCAGTCGGGCCAGCCGGGGCGTCGCCCGGATCACCCGGGCCCGGTACAGCGCCGCCATGCCGAGGAAGACGCCGAAGGTGCCGGCCACCGCCTGCGCCACGATGCCCGGGTAGATCTGCTCGAAGGTCCGGCTGGCCACCCCCAGCAGCAGCCCCTGCAACAGCGCGTAGCCGGCGATCGGCACCGGGTTGGTGATCCCCCGCAGCGAGATGACCAGGACCAGCGCGATCGAGGCCAGAGCGCTGCCGGCCAGCGCGGCGCCCAGCCAGGCCGCCTCCGGCACCACCACCCAGGACACCGCCGCGGCCACGCCGGTGAGCAGGAGCAACCCGACGGTACGGACCACCACGTCGTCGACGGTCATCGGCTCGACATCCCGGGAGCCGAGCACCCGGCTCTCGAACCGGCCGGTCTCGTCCAGCCGGTTGAGCACCGGATTGTTGCTGCGCACCGTCGCCTCCCTCACCCGCGTACCCCTCGCAGTCACTCTGCCCCGGGCGGCCCGGCGGCGACGGCGAAACGGCGCGGACGACGGCGCCCGCCCCCACGGAAGCGGGGGCGGGCGCCGGTCGACAGAGCGGACGAGGTCAGTCGTCGCCCTGGAAGTAGCTCAGCAGACGCAGGATCTCGATGTAGAGCCAGACCAGGCTGACCAGGATGCCGAACGCGGCCACCCAGGAGTAGCGCTGGGGAAGGCCCATCCGGACGCCGTCCTCGACCTCCTTGAAGCTGAGCACGAAGCTCAGCGACGCGACCACGATGCAGACCAGGCTGAAGCCGATGGCCAGCGGGCTGCCGTCGCGCAGGCCGGTGTTGACGCCGAACAGCGACAGCACCAGGTTGATCATCATGACGGCGAAGAGGCCGACCATCGCCGCGATCATGCCCTTGACGAAGGCCGGGGTGGCCCGGATGACCTTCGCCTTGTAGAGCATCGCCATCAGGAAGAAGATGCCGAAGCTGGCGACGGCGGCCTGGAGCACGATGCCGTCGTAGCGCGTCTCGAACGCCTTGCTGACCATGCCGACGAAGACACCTTCGACGACCGCGTACGCGATGACCAGTGCCGGGTTGGCCATCCGGGAGAACGAGATGATCAAGCCAAGGGCCAGGCCGACCACTGCCGCGCCGATCCAGGCGACCCCGACCAGCGAGTCGGGCACGAGCACCCAGGCGGCCGCGGCGGTGATGCCGAGGATGCCGAGGAGAGCGACCGTCTTGACGACCACGTCGTCGACGGTCATGGGTGCCACGGCGGGCGGTGCGACCGGGTAACCGGCCTGGGACGGGTACTGCTGGGGAATGCCGGGCTGTCCGTACGGCCCGGTCGGTGCGTACCCGGCGGAGCGCTCCCGCTCGGCCGCCTGGCCGAGCCGGGCGAGCACCGGGTTCGAGGTCTTCACTTTCTGGCCTCCCTCAGGGGGTCGTTTGCACGTGAACGTGCCCTCCAAGAGTAAACGGCCCAGCCAAGTCCTGGTGATCACGAATGAGAATGTGTGCGAGCCGACCGGTGCCCGGGGCGGGGGTCGAACCCGCACGCCTTGCGGCAGCCGCTTTTAAGGCGGCCGTGTCTGCCTTTCCACCACCCGGGCGGGTGGCACCGGCGCGCCGACACGCGCGGGTGCAGTGTCACCGTAGCCGGTCGTCGGCAACCCGGCGTACCCCGACGGGCAGGCCACATTAGGGTCGATGCCGTGAGCAGCGCAGCCCCCACGGCCCCCGACGCCGCCCCTGACCAGGCGTTGCGCCTCGTCGATCAGGTCGACCGCCGAACCCGGGCCGTCCGGCTGCTGGCCGCCGTGCGCCGCCACCGGGCTGACCTGCTGGTCGCGCTGATCTGGGTGGTGCTGGCCGGCTGGTTGACCCACGGGCTGTGGCCCGACCCGGGCGGGCGGACGCTGGCGCTCAACCCCGAGGACCAGGCCCTCTACGAGTGGTTCCTGGCGGTCGACGCGAGGGCGCTGCTCGGCGACTTCAGCCTGCTCACCGACCGGCTCAACGCCCCCGACGGTGTCAACCTGATGGCCAACACCACGGTCATCGCGCTCGGCATCGTCTGCGCGCCGCTCACCCTCCTGTTCGGTGCGCCGGTCACCTTCGCGCTGCTCGCCGCCGCCAACCTGGCCGGCACCGCCCTCGCCTGGTACCTGCTGTTCCACCGGACGCTGCGCGCCCGCCGGCTGGCCGCCGCGCTCGGCGGCGGGCTCTGCGGCTTCGGCCCGGGCATGGTCTCGCAGACCAACAGTCACCTGCACATGACCGCCCAGTGGCTGGTGCCGGTGATCGTCTGGCTGGTGGTCCGGCTGCTGCGGGCCGCCGATCCAGGCCCCACGCCGGCCGGCTCCGTGGCTGCCCTGCCCACCGGGCCGGACCGGCGACGGATGGTCAGCTCAGCCGCCGGGCTGGCCGCGGCGGTCACCGCGCAGGTCTTCATCGGCGAGGAGGTGCTCTTCCTCGCCGCCGTCACCCTGCTGGTGATGGCGATCAGCTACGCCGTGGCGGACCGGGACCTGGCCCGGCGGGCCCTGCCCGGCTTCGCCGGCGGACTGGCGATCGCCGCCGGCCTGGCACTGATGGTGCTCGGATACCCGCTGTGGTTCCAGTTCGCCGGGCCGCAGGGCGTCGCCGACGGCATGTTCAGCCCGGCCTACTTCTCGGCCGACCTGAGCAGCTGGTGGGCGATCTCCCCGCTGTCGGTCGCCGGCAGCGACCAGGCGTCCCGGCTGACGACCGGCCCCGCCGAGTACAACACGTTCCTCGGTTGGCCGCTGCTGCTGGTCACCGCGGTCTGCGCGATCTGGGCCGGCCGACGCCGGCTGGTGTTCAGCTGCGTGGTCGCCGCGCTGGTGATGGGCGCCCTCTCGCTCGGCCCGGAGGTGGTGCTCGGCGGCACCCGCACCGCGCTGCCCGGGCCGTACGCCCTGCTGGCCGGGCTGCCGGTGGTGGACGGCGCGCTGCCGATGCGGTTCGCCCTGGCGCTGCTCCCGATCATCGCGACACTGCTGGTGCTGGCGGTCGACCGGGCCCTGCGTACCACCGGACGCGCGCGACGGCTGGTGCCGCTGGCGGTCGTCGCGACGCTGCTGCCGATCTTCCCGACTCCACTGCCGACCGCCGAGCGGCCCGAGGTTCCCGAGTTCATCACCGGCGGGCACTGGCGGCAGTGCGTACGCCCCGGCGGGGTGCTCGTCCCGGTGCCGCTGCCCACGCCCAAGGAGCCCTGGCCGATGCGCTGGGCAACCGCCGCCAACGCCGGATTCGGCCTGCCCGAGGGCTTCTTCATCGGCCCGTACGGGCGGGGCGGCACCGCGGCCATGGGCACCTTCAAGCAGCCCACCTCCGCCCTGCTGGCCGACGTCGCCCGGCGCGGCGACCAACCGGCAATCGGCGACGAGCAGCGCCGGCAGGCCGCCCGCGACGCGGAGTTCTGGGGTGCCTCCTGCGTGGCGCTGACCGACGACGCCCCCCACGCCGAGAGCCTCCGCGCAACCCTGGAGCAGCTCTACGGCCCGGCAACCCGCATCGCCGACGCCTGGACCTGGCGGGTCTGACCACGCCGACCCGCCCGACCACGCCGACCCGCCCGCCGATCTTGCACTTGCTGCCCGGACAATACGTGCCAAAAGACGCGTATCGGCGTCCGGAAGTGCAAGATCGGCGAGGGTGGGTGACGGGGTTAGACCCGCGGGGCGCCGACGGGCTGGGACGCCTCGACGAACTCCTCGCGCGGATCGTGCAGCTGACCCAGGGCGACGACCTCACGCTTGAGGAAGAACGCCAACGACCAGTCCACCACGACCCGGACCTTGCGGTTGAACGACGGGATACGGCTCATGTGGTACGTACGGTGCATGAACCACGCCGGCCAGCCGGTCATTTTGATGCCGTACACCTGGGCGACGCCCTTGTGCAGGCCGAGGCTGGCGACGCTGCCCGCGTGCTTGTGCTTGTAGTCGACCGGCTCTCGGCCCCGGACCACCGCCGCGATGTTGTCGGCCATCCGGGCGGCCTGACGCACCGCGTGCTGCGCGCTCGGCGAGCAGAAGTTGCCCGGCTCCTTCGTCAGGTCGGGAACGGCGGCGCAGTCGCCGGCGCTCCACGCACCTTCGACCACCCGATCGCCGTCGACGACCTGGAGGGTCGGCAGGCAGGTGACCCGCCGCCGCTCGTCGCGCGGGAAGTCGGTCGCGTCCAGCATCGGCGACGGCTTCACGCCAGCCGTCCAGACGATCGTGTCGGACCGGAAGCTGTCACCGTCGGAGAGCTTGACCACCCCGTCGACGCAGGACTCCAGGCGAGTGTCCAGCCGGATGTCCATGTTCCGCTTGAGGAGCTGCTGCACCGTGTAGGCGCCCATGTCCCGGTCCACCTCGGGCAGCACCCGCTGGGTGGCCTCGACGAGCACCCAGCGCATGTCCTCCGGCTTCAGCTCCGGGTAGTAGCGCAGGGCGTCGCGGGCCATGTCCTCCATCTCGGCGAGCGCCTCGATGCCGGCGTACCCACCACCGACGAACGTGAAGGTCAGCGCCGAGCGGCGAACGTCCGGGTCCGGGGTGACAGCCGCCACGTCCAGCCGGTCCAGCACGTGGTTGCGGAGGTAGATCGCCTCACCGATCGTCTTGAACCCGATGCCCTCTTCGTGCAGGCCCGGAATCGGCAACGTACGGGACACCGAACCCGGCGCCACGATCACGTGGTCGTACGCGATCTCCCGGGCCGGGCCGGCGATCGGCTGCACGGAGGCCACCTTGCGGTCGTGCTCGATACGGGTGACCGTGCCCGCCACCACCGTGCATCGGCGCAACTCCCGACGCAGCGGCACCACCGCATGGCGTGGGGAGATGTTGCCCGCCGCCGCCTCGGGCAGGAACGGCTGATAGGTCATGTGGGGCTGAGGGTCCACCACAATGACCTCAGCCTCACGGGAGCTGAGCTTCTTCGACAGTCGCAGGGCGGCATAAAGACCAACATGCCCGGCACCCACCACAAGGATCCGCTTCGGATTCACGCCATCTATCTTTCCCCGGCCGGCTCAGGTAATCCCGCTCGCGCCCCCCATCTGTGACGGAGCACAACCCGTGTGACCTGGGTAACCCAGCCGCCCCACCGGTCTACTTGCGCCGCAGCAACCAACCCAGCAGCCCGACCAGACCCACCGCCACCAGCAGCCCCAGCACCGTCACCCACTGGTAGCCGACCTCACCACTCAGGCCCGCCACCTGCAACAGCAGCACCGCCAACACGGACGTACCCAGCAGCACCGCCGCCGCCCGCAGCAACCACCGGCTGATCAGGTCCGGATCCACCACCCCGTCGTACGGCAGCAACGCCGCCAACGCGCAGAGCGAGTGCGACAGATACAGCAACGCGGCGACGGCCAGCAGCCGCCACAGCGCCACCGGCCGGCCGTACCCGTCGGTGGCGAGCAGCCAACCACCTACCGTGACCAGGGCCACGAAGGTCGGCCACGGCCGGCGCGGGCCCACCGCCGGCAGCAGCGCGGCCACCGCCAGGAACAGCAACGGCCGACCGGGCAACACCTCGGCGGGAAACGCCAGCGCGAACCCGGCCAACACGGTGACGAAGATCCCCGCCCGGACCAGGAGCGGAACGGCGCTGACCCGGGCCACGGCGTTCTGCGCCGCCCGGACCCGCCCAGTGACCGCGTCGATCATCTGCACCCACCCTGCTCACTCCTCGCGCTCACCGGGCCACAATTCGTTCGCGGCTGCGGGGCTCGCAAACCCGGCTCACTCCTCGCGCTCACCGGACCGCCCTGGGCTCGCGACTGCGGGGCTCGCAAAACCGGCTCACTCCTCGCGCTCACCGGGAACCGACCCTTGGGGCCGTTGCCAGCCGCGCCACGTCCCGCAGCACCTGGTCCAGGCTGCCGGCGCCGGCCCAGCGCACGACGGGCACGCCGTGCTCCCGGAGCTGCCCGATCATGGTGTCCCGATCCAGCCGCCACAGCCGGTACGCCACCTCGGCCCAGCCCCGGTCCTTCGGCGGCGCCAGGTCCGTCGGCAGCGTGTCGACCGCCACCACGAACCGCCCGGAGCGGGCCAGCCGGGCCAGCATCTGCGCCGACCGCTCGTCCAGCAGCGGGGTGAGGACCACCACCAACGCGTCCGAGGAGAGCATCTGCGGGCCGAAGACCTGGTCGTACGGCTCGTGCTGGGAGGCCTCGGCCCGTACGTCGAGCAGCCACTCCAGGACGGTCAGGTACTGCCGGCGGCCGGCGGCCGGGCGCAGCCGTCGAGCACCCGGCCCGTACTCCAACAGCGAGACCCGGTCACCCCGGTGCAGGTAGTGCTCGGCGATCGCGGCGGTCGCCCGCACGGTGGTGTCCAGCACCGAGGCGGCACCGCCCACCCCGCCGGAGCGCCCAGCCTCGGCGAGTACGTCGAGCAGCACCACCACCTCGGCGTCCCGGTCGGACAGGGTCGCCGCCACGTGCAACTGTCGGGCGCGCAGCGAAACCCGCCAGTCGATGCGGCGCAGCCGGTCGCCCGGGGCGAAGATCCGCACGCCGGCCAACTCGCCGCCCTCACCGGGCCGGCGGGAGTGGTGCGCGCCGACCAGGCCGGCGGCCCGGGGCATCGCCTCCACCGCCTCGAACGGCTCGGTACGCGGGTAGACCCGCACCGCCTCCGGCTCGACGATCACCGACCGGGAGACCAGCAGACCACCGGCCGCGGCGACCCGGGCACCGGCCGGGCCGACCGGGTGCCGGCCCCAGCGCAGAGCCCGGCCGGCCAGTTCCAGATCCACCACCGCGGCCACGGGCACCGAGGTCACGAACGGCCGGTCGGCGGCGGAACGACCCGTGCCGTCCGCCGGCTCCCCGGTAGGCGCCACACCCGGAGGAGCAGCACCGTCGGCGGGTTCGGCACCGGCGAAGCCCGCCCGTGTGATCCGCAGCCACGGAGAGACCCGGGACCGCACCACCACCAGGTCGTAGCCGACCGTGTCGGGGTTGCCGACGCTGACCGTCGCCGCTACCGCACCGCCCTCCACCAGCGGCCCGTCGTCACCAGCGGTGACCCAGACCTGCGGCAGCGCGGTGGGCCGGCGACGCAGCGCGTACGCGGTGCCCAGCGCGAACGGGGCGGCCAGTACGACGAGGTCGATGCGCCCCAGCAGCACCCCCGCCACCAGCAACAGGCCGGCGAGCAGCACCGCGCGGGCGAGCGCGGGGGTGGGGGCCCAGCCGGCGGTCGAGTCCGGCTCGGTAGATCGCGGCACGGGCGCGGTCGGTCCGGTCATCAGCGTCGGAGCCCACCGGCGGCGTAGCTGGGCAGGGCGCCACTGGCCGGGGCGGGCGTCGCCTCCAACACCTCACCGACCACAAAGGCCGGGTCGACCCGGCGCAGCCACATCTCCGGGCGCAGGGTGATCCGGTGGGCGAGCGCGGGCGCCGCCACCTCCTTGACGTCCTCCGGCACCACGTAGTCCCGGCCACCGAACACCGCGCGGACCCGGGCCAGCAGCAGCAGCGCCAGCGAGCCGCGCGGCGAGGCGCCGACCAGCACCGACGGGTGTTCCCGGGTGGCCGCGGTGAGGGACACGATGTAGCGGCCGATGGAGTCCTCCACCACCACGTCCTCCAGAGCGGCCTGCATCGCCCGCAGGGTGGCCGCGTCGACCACCGGCTTGATGTCCGCCTCCTCACGGCGACGGCCCATCCGGCGGCGCAGCACCTCCCACTCCTCCTCGTGCTCCGGGTAGCCGAACGAGACCCGCAGCAGGAACCGGTCCAGTTGCGCCTCGGGCAGCGGGTACGTGCCCTCGTACTCGATGGGGTTGGCGGTGGCCAGCACGTGGAACGGCTCGTCCAGCTTGTACGTGACGCCCTCCACGGAGACCTGCTTCTCCTGCATGGCCTCCAGCAACGCGGACTGGGTCTTCGGTGGCGTCCGGTTGATCTCGTCGGCGAGGAGCAGGTTGGTGAAGACCGGCCCCGCCCGGAAGGCGAAGTCACCGCTGCGCTGGTCATAGAGGAACGAGCCGGTGACGTCGGCGGGGAGCAGATCCGGGGTGAACTGGAGCCGGCGGAAATCCAACCCCAACGCCTGGGCGAAGGACCGCGCGGTGAGCGTCTTGCCCAGGCCCGGCAGGTCCTCCAGGAGCACGTGCCCACCGGCCAGGATGCCGGCGAGGACCAACTCCAACGCGTCCCGTTTGCCGACCACGACGG
This sequence comes from Micromonospora sp. NPDC047527, assembly GCF_040643015.1. Taxonomy (NCBI): domain Bacteria; kingdom Bacillati; phylum Actinomycetota; class Actinomycetes; order Micromonosporales; family Micromonosporaceae; genus Micromonospora; species Micromonospora sp. NPDC047527. The sequence goes on from NZ_JBEYTK010000005.1 coordinate 287,280, forward strand.
TGCCGACCGCGTCCAGGACCGCCCGGGCCAGGCGGCCAACCTCGGCGGCGGGCATGCTCCGGTCCACGTCGTTCATCAGATCTTCTCCAGTTCGGCGACGATCACCGCGAGATCGCGCGGCGACGGGGGGCGTCGGGGCGGGCTTTCCAGGAACGTCCACAGCCGGTCACCCAGCAGGGCACGAGCGCGGGCTGGGTCCGATTCACGGGTCACGGCGTGCTTCAGGCGCAGCCGCTCGTCGGCCAGCTCCGCGAGCCGAGGCAGGATCACCCCGCTGAAGCGTTCGGGCCGTGTCGTGGACCAGTCCAGCGGCAGTTCCCAGCCGTTGATGGCGGCGCGCAGCGCGTCCCGCGCGCCCCAGTTCCAGGCGCCGTCGTCGTAGCGGATGGTCGGAGGCCGGGACCTGCCCGCCGCCGGCGGTGCCACGGCGGCGGCGACCCGGCGCACCGCGAACACCGCGAACACCCCGGCGACCAGGATCACCAGCGAGACCTTCAGGCCGACCGCGCGGAGGCCGACGATCAGCACGACGACCACCGCCGCGTTGCCGGCCAGGGCACGCAGCACCCGCCCGGCCCGGCTGCCCCCGTTCCGGTCGTCGCGCCTCGCCGGCTCCTCCTCGAAGGTGAGCAGGTCGTCGATGCTGGCGCTGCCACTCACAGTGACACCTTCATTCGCGACTGCT
>NZ_JBEYTK010000005.1:288061-523395 GCF_040643015.1 Micromonospora sp. NPDC047527
CCGGGGCTCGCAAAACCGGCTCACTCCTCGCGCTCACCGAACCAGCCTGGGCTCGCGACTGCGGGGCTCGCAAAACCGGCTCACTCCTCGCGCTCACCGAACCAGCCTGGGCTCGCGACTGCGGGGCTCGCAAAACCGGCTCACTCCTCGCGCTCACGCTGGCACCTCGGGAGCACCCATCGTCACGATGGTGAGCTCGCCGCGCAGCCGCCGCAGGGCGGCGCGTGCCTGGTCGCGGGTGCCCTCGTCGACGTCCCGCGTGGCGTACCGGGCCTCGCGGTAGACGTGCGCGAACTCCGCCAGCACGTCGGCGCTGACGATGGCCGGAATCCCGGCCGTCGGGTCGCCCCGCAACAGCCGGGTGACCAGGTCGGTCGGGGTGTCGCCGGGCAGGCGGGGAACGCCGGCCGCGGCGGCGGCCTCCTCGAGGCGTACCCAACAGGCGATCACCGCGACGCGGGGGTCGGTGTCCTGGTCGTCCAACTCCACCAGGCCGGCGTCCAGGGCGGCGACCACCTCGCGGGCGGTGCCCTCGGCGGTACGCCGGGCCCGTTGCGCCGGCAGCGCCCGGGTGGTGCGGCGCATGACGCCCCGAATCAGGATCCAGGTGAGGTAGCCCAACGCGGCGAGGATCGCCAGGCCGAGCAACCCGATCGCCACGGTGGCGATCCATTGCGGGATCTGCGCCTGGGTGGCCTCACCGGCGTCCCTCGGCTCCACCGGGAACGACGACGCCGGCTGCTCCGACGGGTACTCGGGCACCCAGGGAATGTTCTCCGCGGCCGGCGGGATTCGATTGGCCCCGATCGACGAGTGCGCGGAGGCCAGGGCCGCCCCGACGAGCAGGGCGACGACCGCACCCACCGGCCACCAACGCCACAGCAGGCCGAGCACCGGGCGCAGCACCCCCGGCTCGGCGGGCGGGGACGGCGTGGGCGGCCGCGTTCCACTCGTCATCGCCACCACCCCACGCGCATCTCAGTCCACTTCGGCCAACTGCTTGGCCCGGCCGAAGACGTCGTCCAGCATCCCCGGTGTCAGCCGCCCGGTGAAGGTGTTCTGCTGGCTCACGTGGTAACAGCCGAGCAATTCTGGTACGGCCACGCCGGACCAGTGTGCCCCATGCCCGAACGCCGGTCGCGGGCTGGGCGGGCGCTGCCCGTACACCTGGCGTAGCACTGGCCACCACGCGGCCCAGGCGAACGCGCCCAGCGCGACCACGACGCGCAGGGTGGGTCGGATCAGGGTGACCTCGCGGTGCAGCCAGGGCGCGCAGTTGTCCCGCTCGACCGGGGTGGGCTTGTTGTCCGGCGGCGCGCACCGGACGGAGGCGAAGATCCGCGTGTTGCGCAGGGCCAACCCGTCGTCGGCGGCGACGCTTGTCGGCTGGTTGGCCAGCCCGGCCCGGTGCAGGGCGGCGAAGAGCACGTCACCCGACCGGTCGCCGGTGAAGATCCGGCCGGTGCGGTTGCCGCCGTGCGCGGCGGGCGCCAGCCCGAGGATGCCGATCCGCGCGTCCCCGGGACCAAAACCCGGGACCGGGCGGCCCCAGTACTCCTGGTCGCGGAAGGCGGCCCGGCGGGTGCGGGCCACCTCCTCCCGCCACCGGACCAGGCGGGGGCAGGCGAAACAGTCACTGACGGCCGCGTCCAGGTCGGCCAGGTCCCTCGCCCGCGCGGAGCGGGCGACGACCTGATCCGGGGTACGCGACTCAGCCAAGCTTGGCCCGGAACAGTTCCAGGGTGCGTGCCCAGGCGCTGGCGGCGGAGCGCTGGTCGAACGCCTCCGGCCGGTCATCGTTGAAGAAGGCGTGCGCGGTGCCCGGGTAGTCGTAGAGGTGGCAGCTGCCGCCGGCCTCCTCGATGGCCCGGCGGGCGGTCTGCACGCCCTCGCCGGTCGAGGTGCCGTCCTCTTCGGAACAGTGGATGACCGCCGCCTTGCCGGCGTAGTCGGCCCAGTCGGGGCGCATCGACTCCCACGGGAGTACGGGATAGAAGCCGACCGTGGCGACGATCCGCTCGGAGAGCGTCGCGGACCACAACGCCAGGCTGGCACCGGCGCAGAACCCCACGGTGCCGACCTTACCGGTGACCTCCGGCCGACCGACGAGGTATTCGGCCGCGCCGGCGATGTCCTTCGCGGCCTCGTCCATCCGCATCGCCAGCAGCAGCCGCTGCGCCTCGTCGGGCTCGGTGGTGGTCGTGCCGTGGTAGAAGTCCGGGGCGAGGGCGACGAAGCCGGCCTCGGCGAACCGGTCCGCCACCGACCGGATGTGCGGGACCAGGCCCCACCACTCCTGGATGACGATGACGGCTGGGCTGGCCATGCCACTGGCGGGTATCGCGAGATACCCCTCGCTCGTGCCCCCGTTGCTGCGGTAGCTCACCATCTCGCCCATGGGCCGTCCTCCTAGCGGTCAGTCATCGTTGGCTGGTCGCCCAGTGGTCCTACGTGCCGGTAGCCTGCCATGCCGTGACCGCACCGGGGAAGATGCGGAAACAGTGGCATTCACCTCCTGTTTCCCTGCGACGGTGACCCCGCGCACGCTGATGGCGGCGGGGAAGTGTCCCCCGCCGCCATCGACGCTGGTGCCTGGTCTGCCGGTGCTCCGGTCAGGCCTTCTTGGTCAGGCAGAGCACATAGCCGGTCTTGCCCGAGGCGATGCTGGAGAAGACGTACCCCATCTCGTCTTCCTTGAAGAACTCGCTGCACGCGGTGTCGGCCTTGGCCTGGGCGGCGGTCTGCCCGTCGACCCGGCCGACCACGTTGTACGCGGCCTCGGTGGAGGTGCACTCGACGACCTTGGCGCCGCTGACCTCCTCCTGCTCGGTGCCGGTGACCTCGGGCAGCTCGGCGATGCAGTCGCCGGCCTTGGCGTCGGCGGTCTCGTCCTTGTTCAGGTAGCTGCCGATACCGAACTTCAGACCGGCGATGACGACGATCACGAGGATCGTGCCGATGATGCCGAGGGCCTTCTTTGCACCGGATTTCTTCGCCTCCGGCTCGACCGGGGACGGCGTCTCGACGGCCGGCTGGGGTGGTGCGGCGTCGGGCGCGGGGGGCGGTGCGACCTGCTCTGACAACGGGTTTCCTTCCGAGGGCTGGATGAGCAGACGACACCGTAACGATCATTGATTTTCGGTGCTGCCCCGCTCGCCTCGTCCGTTCAGCTATTTCCCAGCTTTCTGTGCACGATCTCGTGTCCGGCGTGACTCAGCTCGTCGCGGTCGGGGTCGGCACACCACTAGGCGTCATGGTGGGGCTCACCGTGGGTTGCCCGCTGGCCGCGCCGGACGGGTCCGGCGTGGTGGTCGGGCCAGGTGTGGCCGTCGGCTCCGGCGTGGGGCTGGGCGTCGTGAACGGGACCGCCGGGCCGGGGGCGCGGCGCCCGAAGGGCGCCTGGTCCGGGCAGTACGGGTACGGCCGCAGCAGCGGGTTGCCGTACTCGTCGATGCGGCCTTCGCAGTCGGGGTAGCCCAGGCGGATCGGGTTGCCGCTCTGGTCGAACAGCCGGGCGTTCTCCACCAGCCGACCCTCGCTGTCGTAGACGAAGACGTCCCGGACCCGGTCGTAGGGGCTGTTGATCGACGCCGGGTCGACGCCGTAGTCGCCGTAGCGCATCCGGTCCTCCGCCTGGATCAGGGCGGAGAGCGCGAAGACCACCAGCACGGCGCTGCCGGCCTGGAGCGCCGAGCGCGGCCAGCGACTCAGCTGGCCGGCACGACGGCCGAGCCAGATCGAGGCGAGCACGAAGCTGACCAACATGATCAGACCGGCGAGCAGTTCGCCGCCGAACCGGGGCAGCAGACCGAAGGTGCCCCCGGTGCTCATCACGGTGATCAGCATCGCCGCCAGGTAACCGCGCAGCACCCACCAGGCGGGTCGCAGCAACCGGAGGAAGTCGCTGGCCGTCTCGTACCCCAGGGCTGGGCCCAGGCCCGTGTCGATCACCCGCAGCCGGGCCCGGACCTTGGCCAGCGCGGTGGCGACCCGCTGGTCGAGGTTGCGCCCGCCGCCCGGGCCGACGCCGGCCGCGACGCGCAACTCGGCGGCGTACGTCTCGGGCTCGCCCAGCCGCTCCACGAGTGTGCCGTCGGCCTCCGCGGCCACCTCGGCGAGGTGGTCGGACAGGTCCTCGGTCAACTCGTCGCGCCGCTCGGGCGGCAGGTCGGCCAGGGCGGCCCGGACGCGTGCCACGTAGTCGGTGATCTCCTGCTCCGTGACGGTCATGCCGCCAGCCCCCGATCGTCGAGCAGACTGTCCATGGTGGTGGCGAACGAGCGCCAGAGCTTGCCGGAGCGGGTCAACTGGTCACGCCCGGCGGCGTTGAGTGAGTAGTACTTCCGGTGCGGGCCCGATTCGCTCGGCACGACGTACGTGGTGAGCAGGCCGGCGGCGAAGAGGCGGCGCAGCGTGCCGTAGACCGAGGCGTCGCCGACCTCTTCCAGGCCGGCCTCGCGGAGCCGGCGCAGGATGTCGTAACCGTAGCCGTCCTCCTCCCGGAGCACGGCCAGGACGGCCAGATCGAGCACGCCCTTCAACAACTGTGTGGTGTCCACGCATTGCACACTAGTGTGCAATGCGAAGTAGCGTCAACGATTCGATCCCGACACGCCGGAGCGGGACGGCGCGCGGGACGGCGCGCGGATGGTGATCGACCCCAGGTCGGCGACCTGGGTATGTCCGATGAGCCGGATACCACCAGGTCGGCGAACTGGAGTCGATCGAACCCAGCTAGTTCGAGGGCTGCTGAAGGCTCCAGGCGATGCCGTCGAGGATGTCGTGCTCCGAGGCGACCACCGACGGCATCCCGGCCCGCTCCATGATCACGCGGAGCACCAGTGCGCCCGCGCCGATCACGTCAGCCCGGCCCGGGTGCATCACCGGGATCGTCAACCGCTGCGCGCTGGTCCGCCCCAGCAGGTCGGCGGTCACCTGGGCCACCGCCTCGTACGACACGCGGGCGTGGTGGATCCGCTCCGGGTCGTACTCGCGCAGGCCCTCGGCGATGGCGACCACGGTGGTGACCGAACCGGCCAGGCCGACCAGCGTGGCCGCGTCGCGGCCGGGCACCACGGCGAGCGCCCTGTCCACGGCGGCGGCGATGTCGGCCTGCGCGGCGTCGATCTGCTCCAGCGTCGGCGGGTCGCCGGGCAGGTGCCGCTCGGTCATCCGGACGCAGCCGATGTCCACCGAGATCGCCGCCCGCACACCACCGGCCCGGTCGCCGACCACGAACTCGGTCGAGCCGCCACCGATGTCGACGACCAGGAACGGCTCCTTCGCGTCGGCGGGCAACCCGCGGACCGCTCCGGTGAACGACAGTCGGGCCTCCTCGTCACCGGTGACCACCTCGGGCGCCACACCCAGGGTGCGCTGAACCATCTCGGTGAAGTCGGCGGCGTTGGCGGCGTCCCGGGACGCCGATGTGGCGCACATCCGCACCCGCTGGGCGCCGAGCTTCTCGATGTCGGCGGCGTACGACGCCAGCGCCACCCGCGTCCGCTCGATCGCCTCCGGCGCGAGTCGCCCCGTCCGGTCCACGCCCTGCCCCAGCCGGACGATCTCCATCCGGCGGGTCACGTCGGTCAGCGGCGCCTCCGCGCCAGCGGACGCGTCGGGCAGGTCGGCGACCAGCAGTCGGATCGAGTTTGTCCCGCAGTCGATGGCCGCCACACGCGTCGTCACCCCGCAACCCTACGACAGCGCACCGGCCGTGCTCGGAGGCGAGCCCACGCGCTCAGAGCCGCAGCAGCATCCGGGTGTTGCCCAACGTGTTCGGCTTGACCCGCTCCAGGTCCAGGAACTCCGCGACACCCTCGTCGTACGAGCGCAGCAACTGCTCGTAGACCGGCTGCGGCACCGGCGCGCCGTCGATCGCCCGGAACCCGAACGAGCCGAAGAAGTGGGTCTCGAAGGTGAGCACGAAGATGCGCGCCACGCCCAACTCACGGGCCGCGTCGATCAACTCACCCACGAGCCGGTGCCCGATCCGCCGGCCCCGGCAGGACGGGTCCACGGCCACCGTGCGGATCTCGGCCAGGTCCTCCCACATCACGTGCAGCGCCCCGCAACCCACCACGGCGCTGTCCTCGGCCCGGACCGCCACCCGGAACTCCTGCACCTGCTCGTAGAGCGTGACAGTGGCCTTGCTCAGCAGCCGCCGGTCGTCGGTGTAGGTGTCGACCAGCCGCCGGATGCCACGCACGTCCCCGGTGCGGGCCCGCCGCACCGTGATCTGATCCTCGGCCTGGGCTGTCATTCGGTCGGGGGCACGTCCACGCACGGGCCAGCCGCCCACCAGGGCTCGACCAGCGCCACCGTCTCGTCGCCGAACGGATTCACGCCAGGGCCGGCACCCAGCGCGTGCCCGAGATGCACGTGCAGGCACTTCACCCGCCCCGGCATCCCACCGGCGGAGATCCCGGCGATCTCCGGCACGTCGCCGATCGCCTCCCGCCGGGCGAGATAGTCCTCGTGCGCGGCCCGGTAGTGCGCGGCCAGCTCCGGATCCGTCGCCAGCCGGTCGGCCATCTCCTTCATCAGCCCGGCCGACTCCAGCCGGCTGCACGCCGCAGTGGCGCGGGGACAGGTCAGATAGAACAGCGTCGGGAACGGGGTGCCGTCGGCGAGGCGGGGCGTCGTCTCCACCACGTCCGGCAGGCCACACGGGCAGCGGTGCGCCACCGCCTGGGTGCCCCGGGGCGTACGGCCGAGCTGCGCCGCCACCGCGGCCAGGTCAGCCTCGGTGGCCGGCTCCCGCTGCGGCAGGGGTACGAAATCCGCCGCCGACTCCGACGGTGGTACGACAGTCACGGTGCCCATCTCTCCTGGTGCGCTGGTCGGTGGATCACTTACCCGGCTGCTGGCTGTCCGCCGCCTGCACGCTCGACCAGAGCGTGTCGTACCAGGTCACCGGGCCGGCCTCGGTGGCCGCGCCGGCCGACTTCCCGGCGTCGCGGGCAGCGCCCTCCGGGTCGTGCAGCACCACCATCATCTTCTCGCCCGGCCGGCCCATGAAGAACCGCTCCCGGGCCTTCGTCTCGATGTACGCCGGGTCCTTCCAGTTGGCGGCCTCGGCTTCGAGCTTGGCGATCTCTTCCTTCTGCACCGCCTGGGCCGCCTCCATCCGCTCGATGTCGGCCTGCTGGTCCAGGTAGACCCGCACCGGATAGGTGTAGGCCAGCGCGAGCGCGATCAGGACCGCGAACAGCACTGTCGCGCGGCCGGTGAAGCGACGGGGGTGGGGTGCGGCGAGCCGCTTGACGGCACCACCGGAGGCGGTGCGCCGGGCAGCGGCCGGACGGTTCGCGGAGCGCACGCCCTCGGCGCCCCGGACCGCGCCCGGTGCCCGACCGGCGGCACCGCGCGGTTCGGCGCGTACGCCCGCGTCCCGGACGGACCCACGGGTGGCCCGGCCACCGCCCGGCCGGCCGGACTGACCCGGCCGGCGGGCGGGACGCTGACCACCCGGTGTGCGGCGCTGCTGCATCGTCACACCCCCTCCCCCGAGGCTTCTGCGCGTCTCAGGCCGAACGGTAGCGCGGGAACGCGCCCGCACCGGCGTAGCGCGCCGCGTCGGCCAGCTCCTCCTCGATCCGGAGCAGCTGGTTGTACTTGGCGACCCGGTCCGAGCGGGCCGGCGCGCCGGTCTTGATCTGACCGCAGCCGGTGGCCACCGCCAGGTCGGCGATGGTGGTGTCCTCGGTCTCGCCGGAGCGGTGGCTCATCATGCACTTGAAGCCGGCCCGGTGGGCCAGGTCCACGGCGTCCAGGGTCTCGGTCAGCGAACCGATCTGGTTGACCTTGACCAGTACGGCGTTCGCCGCCTTCTCCGCGATGCCGCGGGCGATGCGCTGCGGGTTGGTGACGAACAGGTCGTCGCCGACGATCTGCACCCGGTCGCCGATCGAGGCGGTAAGCGTCTGCCAGCCGCTCCAGTCGTCCTCCGCCAGCGGGTCCTCGATCGACACGATCGGGTACTCGTCGGCCAGCTTGGTGTAGTAGGTGCTCATCTCCTCGGCGGACTTCCCGGCACCTTCGAAGGTGTAGGTGCCGTTGTCGAAGAACTCCGTGGCCGCCACGTCGAGGGCGAACACGATGTCGGTGCCGAGCCGGTAGCCGGCCTTCTCGACCGCCTCGGCGATCAGGTCCAGGGCCGCCGCGTTGGTCGGCAGGTTCGGCGCGAAGCCACCCTCGTCGCCGAGCCCGGTCGACAGGCCCTTCTTCTTCAGCACCGACTTCAGCGCGTGGTAGACCTCCGCGCCGGAGCGCAGCGCCTCACGGAAGGTGGGCGCGCCGATCGGCGCGATCATGAATTCCTGGATGTCGACGTTGGAGTCGGCGTGCGCGCCACCGTTGAGGATGTTCATCATCGGCACCGGCAGCAGGTGCGCGTTCGGGCCGCCCAGGTAGCGGAAGAGGCTCAGCTCGGCGCTGCCGGCGGCGGCCTTGGCGACCGCGAGTGAGACGCCGAGGATGGCGTTCGCGCCCAGCTCCGACTTGCTGTCGGTGCCGTCGATGTCGAGCATCTTCTGGTCGATCAGCCGCTGCTCGCTGGCCTCGTACCCGATGATCTGGTCGACGATCTTGTCTTCGACGTTGGAGACCGCCTTCTCCACGCCCTTGCCCTGGTAGCGGCCGGCGTCACCGTCGCGCAGCTCGATCGCCTCGAAGGCGCCGGTGGAGGCGCCGGAGGGCACCGCGGCGCGAGCCACCGTGCCGTCGTCCAGGCCGACCTCGACCTCGACCGTGGGGTTGCCCCGCGAGTCGAGAATCTCCCGGGCGACGATTCCCTCGATGGTTGCCACTGAGTCGCTCCTCGTTGTTGTGATCCGGTCCGTGGGTGGGCCGCGACGGTGCGGCTGAGGCAGGTGTTGAACGCAGCGTATCGGGCGGCGCGAACGGGCACGGCGTCGCCCGCGCACCCGAGGCGGTTTGCGCTGACGGACATTCCCGGATTTCCCGGCCTCAACCGGCAACGGGTTTGCGCTGCGCCGACCCGATCCACCAGGCTGGTCGCCATGCCCGCCGCCTCGACCACCCTCCGCATGTTCGCCGTGTCGGTCATCGCGTCGCTCACGGTCACCGGCTGTCAGACATTCGAGGACGCCGGACGCGCCATGGGCCGTTCCGATCTCGTCAACGACCTCGCCGCCCGACTCGACCGGGCGCTGGAGTTGACCTACACGGCCGACTACCAGCTACCCGGTGGCCAGGCCGCCGCGATCGTGCAGGCGCAGGATCCGGCCCGCTCCGCGTACACCTATCCGGGCGGGCGGCTCACCGTCACCCCGGACGCGGTCACCCGGTGCGCGGAGACCGGCGGCCGCATGGCGTGCACGCTTGTCACACCCCCCACTCCGGGCACCAAGCCCACCGTGGCGCTCTTCGCCGAGGCGAACCAGCAGGGCCTGGTCACCCCACCAGTGGTGGTCGGGATGCTGACGGCCGCCGCGCTCGACCCGCAGGCAGTGATCAAGCAGAGCGACACCACCGTCGCCGGCCACCACGCCGCCTGCGTCGAGGTGCAGCGCGCCGACGGCGACTTCACCGCCTGCGTGACCACCGAGGGTGTGCTGGGCAGCTTCAGCGGCCCGGTCGACGGCAAGCCGACGGAGCTGGCGCTGAGTCGCTACAGCGAGACCGTGCAGCAGGACGCGTTCGACCCGCCCGCCGGCGCCGGCGTGGTGGACCGGCGGCCAGGCGGCTCGTGACCGGCCCGAGCACGATCGCCGCCGTCCCGCCGCGCTGGCTCACCGTCGGGCACCCGTCCGCCGGCCGTGATGGCCCACGGGCCTGGTGGATACCTCAGACGCCGAGCAGGGTGCGCAGGTGGCGCGGCGGCGGGCAGTCGTGGGCGAGCATCGCGTCGTGCCAGTCGCGGACCGACACCCCGTCCGGGCGGGCGGCGGCGATCTCGGCCACCTCGCTGTACCCCACGAAGTAGGTGGAGAGCTGGGTGGAGGTGAGCAGCGCCCGGCGCCACTTGCCGGCAGCCTCGCCCTCCTCCTGGAAGCCACGCCCGGTCATCAACGCCATCGCCTCGGCCTCGGGCAGGTCCTCGGCGTGCACCAGCTGGTCGAGCAACGCGTTGATCGTCATCCGTAGTTGCATCTTGAGCTGCTGCAACCGCACCGGCAGGCCACCGAAGCCGAGGCCCACCATCAGCTCCTCCGCGTACACCGCCCAGCCCTCGATGAACGGGCCGGACTCGGCAAGCGCCCGGACCCGGGTGCCACCGACGTAGCGGCGGGCGTGGGCCAACTGGAGGAAGTGCCCCGGCATCGCCTCGTGCACCGTCAGGTTGCGGATCATGTGGTCGTTGTACTCGCGATAGAACGACTCCACTCGATGCGCTGGCCACTCGGACGGGGTGGGCGCGATGCAGTAGAGGGTGGGCACGGCTGCGGTTTCCAGCGGGCCGGGCGCGTCGCAGTACGCCACCGCGACGCCCCGCGCGAACTCCGGCATCTCCTGGATCACGCACTTGTCGTCGACGAGGGTGACCAGGTCGTGCGCGCGGACGAAGTCGGTCGCCTCGTCCAGGGTCACCCCGGCCAGCTCGACGATCGTCGCGTCGTCCGGGTGCTCGGCGGCGAGCACGTCGAGTGCGCGGCGTACCGCCTCGTCGTCGGCCGGGCCGCCGACCAGCTCGACGGCCGCCTCGCGGATCTCCGCGGTGACCCGGTCCAGGTTGGCCCAGGCGCGGCGCTGGATCTCGGCGGCGCCCAACTCGGTGTCGAGGGTGTGCCAGAGCCGCGCCTCCCAGCGGCGGCGGCCCAGCCGGGGGTCACGCCCCGGGCCCGCGTCGGCGGCCAGGCCGGCGCGCAGCCACGCGACGAACTCCTCCAGCGCGGCGATCGCCGCCGTGGCCGCCGGCTCGACCCGGTCGAGGGCGCTCGGCGCCTGGGCGAGCAGCGGCGGCAGCTCGTCGCGGATCAGCGCGGCCGTGCCGGCGAACTGCCCGACCGCCGTCTCGGCGTGGATGCGGGGCATGTCCCGCAACGTCGCGCGGGCGGTCGCGAGGGCATCCGGTACGGCGGCGAGCCGGCCGGCCAGCTGCGTCAACCGCACCTCGACCGGGGCGTACGGGCGGGCCAGCAGCGGGTGCAGCAGCGGGCCGGGATTGTGGCGTAGCGGGTCCCACTCGTGCGACCGGATCTCGGTCAGCTCGAACAGCTCGCGGTCCACGAATGAGGTGAGAAGCGCGTGATCCACCTGTTCGTCGACGCCGAGCGAGTCCGGGTCCAACTCGGACAGTGCGTTGGCGGCGTCGGAGAGCATCGCCCGATCGGAGGCCAACGCGTCGGCCGACAGATCGGGAAGCCGGTCGTCGAACCGGTGATCCCCGGCAGAGGTGGCAACCCCCGGCCGCGTCTCCAGCAAAGCCTCGACAACCCGCTCCGCCAGAACCCCAAACTCTTCCACCCGGCCCACCCTACCGACCGCCCCCAGCCCTCCCGCCCATTCCGTCGATCATGAAGTTATTGCCGGCCATCTCGGCGAGTCGTGGCTACAACTTCATGATCAACGCGGGTCTGGGGGTGGGGGTTCGGTCTTCCGGAGGGCTTGGGCCTGGGTCAGGGTTACGCGGCGTAGGGCTTCTTCGGGGTTCAGGTTTGCTTTGCGGGCTGTGGCGACCGCGGCTAGGAGGCTGGCGCCTAGGCGGGCTTCCTCGTCTGGCTGGGCATCCGGCGGTGGTAGGGGGACGGTCAGGTTGGCGCGGGCGGCGCGGTCCAGGATCTGCGTGGCGAGAGCCAGGGCCGGCTGGCTCAGCGCGATGCCGTCCAGCACCGAGTCGCGCGCCTTCTCGGCCCGCTTGATCCGCTCCCAGTTCTCGGTGATCTCCTCCAGCGTGCCGGCCTCCGCGCCAGCGAAGACGTGCGGATTACGCCGGATCATCTTGTCGACCAGGCCACCGGCCACGTCGTCGATGGTCCACCGCTCGCCCTCGGGCAACTCCTCTGCGAGCCGGGCGTGCAGCACCACCTGGAGCAGCACGTCGCCCAACTCCTCGCGCAGCGCGTCGGTGTCGTCGGCGATGATCGCGTCGTACGCCTCGTAGCTCTCCTCCAGCAGATAACCGGCGAGGCTGCGGTGCGTCTGGGCCCGCTTCCACGGGTCACCGCCCGGCGAGGCCAGCCGGTCCAGCACGGCCACCGCGTCGAGCAGCCGCGCGCCCGGCGGATCCCACGAGCCGTACATCAGCTCCATTTCGGCCAGCCCCGGCTCCCGGGCCAGCCGCAGGCCCAACTCCCGAGCCAACGACTCGTCGCCCGCGGGACCGGCCAACCACACCACCGTGCCGTGCGCCGCCACCGCGTCCAGCAGCGGCTGCGTCGCCGGGCCGTCCACCACGGCCACGTCGGCGCCCGCCTGGCGCATGGCCGTGGTCAACTCGCTCTCCGCACCGGTCAGCACCGGGTGCTGGCGTACGACGTCCCAGGCGGCGGCCGTGAGCAGGCCGGCCGGCAGCCGGGGCGAGGTGACCAGCAGGACGATCCGTGCCGTCATGCTCAGCTGGCCGTGCCCTCGCCATGCGAGTCCGAGTCCGAGTGCGACGGCACCTCGCTGGGGGTGGAGATGTCCGTGACCGCGCCGGAGCCCGGCTCACCCAGCGGCACGCTGACCGCCGAGACGTCGCCGGAGAAGCTGAGCAGCGGGAACTCCAGCGGGCGGTACCGGGGGCTGACCGTCACGTCGTAACGCTCGACCGCCTCGGCCAGGACCCGCTTGGTCGCCAGCGCCCCGCGCAGCTGCTCGCCGTCGAGCTGACGGGCGGCGTCCTGATCGGACACCTCGGCCGGGATGTTGCCCCCCGCGCGGCCGGCGGCGATCACGTCGGTCATCTCCTGCTCGGTCGGCTCGACCTGGTCCTCCGGCAACCCGGACAGGCAGGTGAAGAGCTTGGCCATCTCCCGCACGTAGCCGGTCTCCGGGTTGAGGCCGAGCTGCTGGGCGGCCTGCTCGACAGCGACCTGGCTGCGCGGCTGGTAGCCCTCTTCGGCCGAGATCTGCTCGCACACGTTGGTCAGCACCATCACCCGGACCACGTCCGCCAGCTCGGGAAGCTGCGGCTGCGGCGCTGCGGGCTGGCCGCCGAGGCCGGGCTCCGGCGAAGCGGTCGGTGCCGGGTTCTTCGTCCGCAGATCGTTCATCGCGGCGGTGACCTCGCCGTCGGTGATGCGCTGGTCGCCGATGTAGGCGGCGATGCCCGGCTCAGCACGGCAACCGGAGAGGGCGACGAGGCCGAGCGCCACACTGGCGACGGCGACAAGACGGCGAGCACGCATGTCAGTCACTCTCTCACGTCGTCACCCGGCGATGTGACGGCCCCCACCCACGCCCAACCACCGACCAGGGCAATGTCGGCGCGACACCGCCCTGATCGGTGCCCGCTCAGGCGCTCGCCACCGCAGCCGGAGCGGGAGCGGGAGCGCCCAGCACGTCGGAGAGCAGTTGGGCACACCACTCCAGCAGCGCCTGGTCACGCAACGGCTCGCCGCCGATCCGGCGAGTGCTCGGCCGAGGCACGCTGACCTGGTCGGTGGCCTGCTTGTAGACCGCGTCCGGGTGGTAGCGCTTGAGCCGCAACTGCTTCGAGTCGGGCAGCGGCAGTGGACCGAACCGGACGTGCTTGCCCTGCATGGACACGTCGGTCAGGCCGTACCGGCGGGCCAGCAGGCGGAACCGGGCCACCGCCACCAGGTTCTGCACCGGAGCGGGCGGCTCGCCGTACCGGTCGGTCATCTCGGCCACCACCTCGCGCAGGCGCTCCTCGTCGCGGGCCTCGGCGAGCTTGCGGTACATCTCCAGGCGCAGCCGCTCCACGCTCACGTAGTCGTGTGGCAGGTGCGCGTCGATCGGCAGGTCGATCTTGACGTCGACCTCCTCCTCGGGCCGCTCACCCTTGAACGCAGAGACCGCCTCGCCGACCATCCGCACGTACAGGTCGAAGCCGACGCCCTCGATGTGCCCGGACTGCTCGCCGCCGAGCAGGTTGCCGGCGCCCCGGATCTCCAGGTCCTTCATCGCCACGTACATGCCGGCACCCAGCTCGGTGTGCTGCGCGATTGTCGCCAACCGCTCGTGGGCGTGCTCGGTGAGCGGCTTCTCCGGCGGGTAGAGGAAGTACGCGTACGCCCGCTCGCGGCCCCGGCCCACCCGGCCACGGATCTGGTGCAGCTGGGCCAGGCCGAGCAGGTCGGCCCGCTCCACGATCAGGGTGTTGGCGTTCGGGATGTCGATGCCGGACTCCACGATCGTCGTGCAGACCAGGACGTCGAACTCCTTCTCCCAGAAGCCGACCATCACCTTCTCCAGGGCGTCCTCGCTCATCTGGCCGTGCGCCACCGCGACCCGCGCCTCGGGCACCAGCTCCCGCAGTCGCCGTGCCGCCCGATCGATCGACTCGACCCGATTGTGCAGGTAGAAGACCTGCCCGTCGCGGAGCAACTCCCGGTGGATGGACGCGGCCACCTGCCGGTCGTCCTGCGCGCCGACGAAGGTGAGCACCGGGTGGCGCTCCTCCGGCGGGGTGGCGATGGTGGACATCTCCCGGATGCCGGTGATCGCCATCTCCAGGGTGCGCGGGATCGGGGTGGCCGACATGCTCAGCACGTCCACCGAGGCCCGCAGGGTCTTCAGGTGCTCCTTGTGCTCGACGCCGAACCGCTGCTCCTCGTCGACGACCACCAGACCGAGCTGCTTGAACCGGGTCGCGGTCTGCAGCAGCCGGTGGGTGCCGATGACGATGTCGACGGTGCCGTCGGCGACCATCTCCAGCGTCCGCTCGGTCTCCTTCGGGGTCTGGAACCGCGACAGCTGCCGGATCTGGACCGGGAACTGGCTCATCCGCTCGGCGAACGTGTTGTAGTGCTGCTGCACCAGCAGCGTCGTCGGCACCAGCACCGCCACCTGCTTGCCGTCCTGCACCGCCTTGAACGCCGCCCGGACCGCGATCTCGGTCTTGCCGTAGCCGACGTCGCCGCAGATCAGCCGGTCCATCGGGACGGTCTGCTCCATGTCCCGCTTGACCTCGTCGATGGCGGCGAGTTGGTCCGGCGTCTCCTGCCAGGGGAACGCGTCCTCCAACTCCCGCTGCCAGGGGGTGTCCGGCCCGAACGAGTGCCCCTTGGACGCCTTGCGGGCGGCGTAGAGCTGGATGAGCTGCGCGGCGATCTCCCGGACCGCCTTGCGGGCACGGGCCTTGGACTTCTGCCAGTCCGAGCCGCCCATCTTGTGCAGCGTCGGCTGCTCGCCGCCGACGTAGCGGGACAGCTGGTCGAGCTGGTCGGTGGGGACGAACAGCCGGTCACCGGGCTGGCCCCGCTTGCTGGCCGCGTACTCGATGACCAGGTATTCCCGGCTTGCGCCGTTGACGGTGCGCTGCACCAGCTCGACGTACCGGCCGATGCCGTGCTGCTCGTGCACCACGAAGTCGCCGGCCTTGAGCTCCAACGGGTCGATGGTGTTGCGTCGCCGGCTCGGCATCTTGCGCATGTCCCGCGTCGAGGTGCCCCGACCGCCGGTGACGTCGTTGCCGGTGAGCAGCACGAACCGGGACGCCTCGTCGACGAACCCGCTGCCCAGCGAGCCGCAGGTGACGATCAGCTCGCCGGGGGCGGGCGCGGTCGGCACCTCCTCGGTCAGCCGGGCGCCCAGCCCCGCGTCGCGCAGCACCTCCACCGCCCGCTGGGCGGGGCCGTGCCCCTCGAAGACCAGCGCGATGGACCAGCCCTCACCGGCCCAGCGCTTGAGGTCGTCGACCACCCGTGCGGTCTCGCCGTGGTAGAGCGGAGCCGGCTGGGCGGCGAGGGTCACCGCGATGGCGTCGTCCGGGGTGACGGCGGCCTCTTCGGGTGCGTCCTCCCAGGGCTGCCGCGTCTCGGCCGTGTCCGCCTCGACGAGGCCGAACGGGGACAGCGTCCACCACGGCTGGCGGAGCGTCCCGGCGGTGGCGCGGACCTCGGCCAGGGTGCGGAAGGCTGCGGCGCCGACGTCCACCGGGGCCTGGCCGCCGACCGCCGCTGCGGCCCAGGAGGCCTGCAAGAACTCCTCCGAGGTACGCACCAGATCGTGCGCCCTCGTGCGGATCCGCTCCGGGTCGCAGAGCAGGACGTGGGTGCCCGGCGGCATCGCGTCCAGCAGCAGCTCCAGCGAGTCGGGGCCGACGAGCACCGGTGCCAGCGACTCCATCCCCTCCACCGGGATGCCCTCGGCCAGCTTGTCGAGGATCTCGGCCAACTCCGGGTGCTGCTCGGCGAGCGCGGCGGCCCGATCACGGACCGCCGGGGTGAGCAGCAGCTCACGGCAGGGCGGTGCCCAGAGCAGCGGGACCTGCTCGATGGTCCGCTGGTCGGCCACGGCGAAGGTGCGGATCTCCTCCACCTCGTCGCCCCAGAACTCGACCCGCGACGGATGCTCGTCGGTGGGCGGGAAGACGTCCAGGATGCCGCCGCGCACCGCGAACTCGCCGCGTTTGGTGACCAGGTCCACCCGGGCGTACGCCATGTCGATCAGCCGGCGGGCCACCTCTTCCAGGTCGGCCTCCTCGCCCGCGGCGAGCTGCACCGGCTCCAGGTCACCGAGCCCTTTGAGCTGCGGTTGCAGCAGTGAGCGAACCGGTGCGACGACCACCCGCAACGGCCCGGTGCCGCCGTGGGCGTCGGCCGACTCGGGGTGCGCCAGCCGGCGCAGCACGGCCAGCCGCCGGCCCACCGTGTCGGAGCGGGGGGAGAGCCGCTCGTGGGGCAGCGTCTCCCACGACGGGAAGACCACCACCTGCCCCGGCGGCAGCAGCCCACCCAGCGCGGCGGCCAGGTCGTCGGCCTCCCGGGTGGTGGCGGTCACCGCCAGCACCGGCCGGCCCGCCCCGCCACGGGTGCCGTCGGGGTCGGCCGCGACGGCTGCCACAGCGAACGGGCGCAGCGCCGCCGGAGCGGTGATGTCGAGGCCGTCGACCTGCGCGGCACCGGAGCGCGCCAGGTCACGCGCCCGGGCCAGCCCGGGATCGGCCAGGGCGGCGGAGAACAGACCGGTGAGCATGTGATCACTTCCAGGGGAGTCGACGCACACGACGGCTGCCCCTCGTCCGGTCGGACGGGGGGTGCACGACGCCCAGCCTATCCCCGTCCACCGACACACATCCCCTTCCGCCCAGGTCCCCACCGCGCGCCTTCACACATCCCCGCGCGCCGCGCGCCGCGCGCCGCGCGCCTCGCCCCTCGCCCCTCGCCCCTCGCCCCTCGCCCCTCGCCCCTCGCCCCTCGCCCCTCGCCCCTCGCCCCTCGCCCCTCGCCCCTCGCCCCTCGCGCTCGATCCTGGATGTAGTGGCCTCCGCGACGCACCAACACCACTCGATCCTGGATCGAGCACGATCTTGCGGCCGGGCGGCTGGGCGGCCGACGGGGCAGACACCTTCTATCCGACCGGCTGATCCGCACATCCCCTCCGCCACGATCCGCGCGGATCTTGACCGGGGCGGGGGGTCGTGGTCGGGTTCTGGGATGGGTACGCAGTGGCGGGTGCAGTTCGACGCGGAGGTGAGGTTCGCCAACGGTGGCGGGCTACGGACCGAGGGGTTCCGGCTGGACATCCCGGGTCGGGAGATCAGTGACGAGGATCTGGCCGCGCTCTTCGTCCGGCACCTCGGGCTGCTGATGGTCGCCCAGGTCCGGATCAGCGCGAAGACGATCATCGAAGAGCCGCACAAGGGCGGCCGGGGCGTCGCCGTCGACGGCAGTGGCGCTGGGCGTCGGCTCGTCGAGCTGAGCCACGTGATCAGCGACGGGATGACCACCCTGCCCGGCTGGCCTGCGCCACGGATCGGCGACTGGTTGACCTTCGCGGCGTCCCGGGCGAACTACGCGCCGGGCACCGAGTTCCACGTGGCCCGGATCGACATGATCGCCAACACCGGCACGTACCTGGACACCCCTGCCCACCGCTGGTCGGACGGCGACGACCTGGCCAGGGTGCCGCTGGACCGCCTGGCGGACCTGCCCGGCGTGGTGGTCCGGGTGCCGGCCGGCACCCGCGCCGTGGACCGGCTGCTGCTGGCGCCGTACGAGGTGGCCGGGCGCGCGGTGCTGCTGCACACCGGTTGGGACGCGCATTTCGGCACCGAGCGGTACGGCGCGCCGGAGGCGCCCCACCTGACCGGGGACGCCGCACAGGCGCTGGTGGACGCCGGAGCGGCCCTGGTCGGCATCGACTCGATCAACATCGACGACATGAGCCCGGCGGCCGGCGGTCAACGCCCCACGCACAGCACCCTGCTCGCCGCCGGCATCCCGATCGTGGAGCACCTGACCGGCCTGGACGCGCTGCCGCCCAGCGGGTTCCGGTTCACGGCGGCCCCACCGATGGTGGCCGGCATGGGCACCTTCCCGGTCCGCGCCTTCGCCGTCGTCGACGCCTGACGTCGACCGATCTCGGCCAACAGGTGGCCGACCGGGACGCGTTCGTCGAGGATGTCCGCCACCTGGCCGCTGAACAGGCGCAACCGACGACCGGGCGCCACCGGCGAGCAGTTGCGCCGCGAACCGGGGTGGACGGGGGATCGATGGTTCGACAACCATCTGTGCTGGCCGTGAAGCGTCACCGTGCCGCCGACGAGCACATCGCGAGCAGGGGGGAACGATGCCCGCCGAGGGAGTCGGCAGTGATCCGCGTCGCCGCACCACGCCCGCACGGTGGCGCGTGCTGGGGCACCCGGACGGATTGTTGATCTATCAGGTGCGGTGCATCGTGGAGAACCACGGATGGACAGAGGCCGCCGTGGAGGACCGCCACAAGATTATTCTGGGGCGCTCCGGGGCGTACCGTCGCCGGCTCAACGGCCGGGTCGGGCTCTCCGACGCCACCTCCATGATCATCACCCGACCGGGCGACGAACTGGCGGTGTCGCACCCGTTCGGCTGCGGCGACTCGTACACCTGCTTGGAGATCGATCCGGCAGCGCTGGCGGACCGGCCGGACGCGGAGCACTGGATGGACCGGGGCGGCTGGGCCGGGACGTCGGACGCCCCGCTGGACCTGGCGCACCGGCTGCTGGTGGCCGAGTTCCGGCGTGGGCTGGACGGCTTCGAGATGGCCGAGCGGCTGCACCGGTTCCTGGCTCGCCTGCTGCACCACAGCCCTCTCGGCACCGGCGACGTGGGCGGCGAGGTCGATCGGGCCGTACGCCGACGGCCGGCGACGCTCGCCGCGCACCGGAGGCTGGCCGACCGCGCCCGGGAGGTGCTGGCGAACTCCGGCTTCACGCTCGGCCTGAACGAGGTCGCCCAGGAGGTTGGTAGCTCTCCGCACCATCTCAGCCGGGTGTTCCACCGAATGACCGGCAGCAGCCTGACGGCCTACCGCAACCGGCTGCGGGTGCGGGAACTGTTGGACACCCTCGCCGAGTCCGACGGCCGTTCGCTCGGCGCACTCGCCGCCGAGTACGGCTTCGCCGACCAGGCACACCTGACCCGGGTGGTCCGGGAGCAGGTGGGTCACCCGCCGGCCCGGCTGCGCCGGCTGCTCACCCCGTCCGACGCGGCCTGACCACTGCCGCTCCCCCGACGGCGAGGGAGGTGCCGTCGGGGGACGGGCGGCACCTCCTCGAGCGCCAGGGGCGCCACGGGGTCCGGTGGGGCGTCGGGCCTCCCCGAAAAGGTCCGCACGCCCCGCTCCGGTGCTGCACTGGTTGGCAACTCCCGGACCCACGTGAACAATCCTGGGCGCGGGCGTTCCCAGCGTCTTGAAGAAATTTGCTCGTCTCGACCGGGCCCTCCCCAAGGCCCGGTGAGGGCGGGCGGAGGCAGATCAGTAGCGCACCGCGATCCGGCGCTCGACAGCGTCGACCCGGATCTCCCCGCCGTACGGGATGATCAACTGAGGGTCGGTGTGGCCGAGGTCGACGTCGAAGACCACCACGGCGTCCGGGTTGTACGGCGCCAGCGCGCGGGTGATCGCCTCGCGCTGGGCTTCACCCCACGCCAACCGTTGCGGCACCGACAGCGGCTTGTCGAAATCCCACGCCTTGGGCCGACCGACAACGACCGCCGGGAAGCTGGCGAGCAGCCCTCGCTCCCCCATGTTCCGCACGATCCGGAACACCTCGTCAGCGCTGGGCATCTCCTGGGAAGTCTCGAAGATCAGCACGGATCCCGCCAGCTCTTCGGCGGCCGGGACCCGGTCGGTGGCCATCAGCCAGTGCAGGATCTCCAGGCAACCACCCCAGGTGCGCCCTCGCACCTCCCGCTCCGGGCCCTGCCAGCGCCAGCCCTCGCCGGCCAGCATCTCCGGCTCGTACGCCAACGACTCCGGGTCGGTCCACGGGTTCGGCCGGTCACCCCATTCGGGCGCGGCCGTCAACTCGTACCAGCCGGAGGTGAACAGAGCGGCGCGCAGCGAGTCGAACGTCATCGGGTGCGGCGAGCCGGGCCGGCCGAGGTGCACCAACACCGAACCACCGTGGTACGCCACGATGCCCAGCCGGTAGAGGTGGTTGAGCACGTTTGTGTTGTCGGAGTACCCGAAGTAGGGCTTCGGGTTGGCGCGCACCACGTCGTCGTCGAGGTACGGGGTGACGGTGATCAGGTCGTCCCCGCCGACGGTCGCGAGCACCGCGGTGATTGTCGGGTCGGCGAAGGCGGCGGTCAGGTCGCGGGCCCGGTCGCGCGGGTCCGCCCCCGCCACCCGCGTGGTCGGATACTCCACCGGCTCCAGGCCGAGCTCCTCGCGCAGCCGGCGCAGCCCCAACTCGTACACGTGGGGAAAGACGGCCGCCAGCCCGGCGGAGGGTGAGACGACCGCGACCCGGTCGCCCGGCTGCGGCTTGGCCGGATATCGGGGTGCGTCCATGATCAGACGGTAACGGGCGCGGCCAGCGAATTTCACCCACGAATCGGGCGCGCATCCCGGGATACGCCATTCTGATTCGGGTACGGAGACGACGGGTGACCGCCCGCACCGGGCGCGCGGTGATCGTGTTCCGCGTCACGGATCACCATGCGGAGAGCCCCTCCTGCCATCAGGTCCGGCGCGGATACCATCCAGGGAGTCGGACAGCGCTGTCCTTCGTACTCACGTAAGGAGCGCATCGTGACCGACCAGCACGACCACGACGGCCCGGACGCCGCGCTGCGCGCCGACATCCGCCGACTCGGCACCCTGCTCGGGCAGACCCTGGCACGCCAGGAGGGCCGCCCGCTGCTCGACCTCGTCGAGGAGATCCGCGCCCAGGTCCGCACCGACGCGCCAGCGGCCGCCCAGCGGCTCGGCGGGCTGGACGTGACCACCGGCACCAAGCTGGCCCGCGCCTTCTCCACCTACTTCCACCTGGCCAACATCACCGAGCAGGTGCACCGCGGCCGGGACCTGCGCCGCCGTCGCGCCGTGCAGGGCGGCTGGCTGGACCAGGCGGCCAAGATGATCGCCGAGCGGGGGGTGCCGGCCGAGGAGATCGCCGCCGCGGCCCGCCGGCTGGCGGTCCGGCCGGTCTTCACCGCCCACCCGACCGAGGCGGCCCGCCGCTCGATCCTGTCCAAGCTGCGCGCCATCGCCGACGAGTTGGACACCGAGACCGCAAACGCCATCCTGTACGGCGCCAGCGACGAGGGCCCCGCCAACCGCCGACTCGCCGAACTGCTGGACCTGATGTGGCAGACCGACGAGCTGCGACTGGACCGACCCGACCCGACCGACGAGGCCCGCAACGCCATCTACTACCTGCGTGACCTGTACGCCGAGGCCGCCCCGCAGGTGCTCGACGACCTGGCCGACACGCTGCGCACGCTCGGTGTGGAGACGTCCCCGACGGCCCGCCCGCTGAGCTTCGGCACCTGGATCGGCGGCGACCGGGACGGCAACCCGTTCGTCACCCCGGCGGTCACCCGCGAGGTGCTGACCATCCAGCACGAGCACGGCATCGCTGCCACCGAGAAGGCGATGGACCACCTCATCAACGAGGTCTCCGTCTCCCGCCGGCTGCGCGGGGTCTCGCTGGACCTCTCCGCGAGCCTCGCCGCCGACCTGGACGCGCTGCCCGAGGTGGCACCCCGCTTCCGCCGGGTCAACGCCGAGGAGCCGTACCGGCTCAAGGCGCGCTGTGTAAAGGCGAAGCTGGCCAACACCCGGCAGCGGCTGCGCCAGGGCACCGCGCACGTGCCGGGCCGGGACTACCGGGGCTCCGCCGAGCTGATCGCCGACCTGGATCTGCTGCGCGCCTCGCTGGCCCGCAACTCCGGGCAGCTCACCGCCGTCGGCCGGCTGGCCTCCACCATCCGGACGGTCTCCGCGTTCGGCCTGCACCTGGCGACGATGGACGTCCGTGAGCACGCCGAGGCGCACCACGCGGTGCTCGCCCAGCTGTACGACGCCGTCGGTGAGGTCTCCGACTACCCGGCGCTGACCCGGCTGGAGCGCACCAAACTGCTCGCCGACGAGCTGACCGGCCGCCGCCCGCTGTCCACCCTGGACACGCCGCTCTCCGAGGCGGCCCGCAAGACGTTCGACGTGTTCGGGACCATCCGGGAAGCCCAGGACCGGTTCGGCACCGAGGTGATCGAGTCGTACATCATCTCGATGACCATGGGCGTGGACGACGTGCTGGCCGCCGTGGTGCTGGCCCGTGAGGCCGGCCTGGTGGACGTACACAGCGGGCGGGCGCGGATTGGGTTCGTGCCGCTGCTGGAGACGCCGGCCGAGCTGAACGCCGGTGGCGAACTCCTCGACGAACTGCTGTCGCTGCCCGCGTACCGGGCGTTGGTCGCGGCCCGCGACGACGTGCAGGAGGTCATGCTCGGCTACTCCGACTCCAACAAGGAGGCCGGGATCACCACCAGCCAGTGGTCGATCCACCGGGCACAGCGCGCACTGCGCGACGTGGCCGCCCGGCACGGGGTGCACCTGCGACTGTTCCACGGCCGCGGCGGCACGGTGGGGCGCGGCGGCGGGCCGACGCACGAGGCGATCCTCGCCCAGCCGTACGGCACGCTGGACGGCGCGATCAAGGTGACCGAGCAGGGCGAAGTCATCTCCGACAAGTACAGCCTGCCCTCGCTCGCCCGGGAGAACCTCGAACTCACCCTCGCCGCGGTGCTCCAGGCGACGCTTCTGCACACCGCTCCCCGGCAGCCGGCCGAGATGCTGGAGCGCTGGGACGCCACGATGGACGTGGTCTCCGAGTCGGCCTACCGGTCGTACCGGTCGCTCGTGGAGGACCCGGACCTGCCCGCTTACTTCTGGGCATCCACCCCCACCGAGTTGCTCGGCGCGCTGAACATCGGCTCCCGGCCGGCGAAGCGCCCCAACACCGGCGCCGGGCTGTCCGGGTTGCGGGCCATCCCGTGGGTGTTCGGCTGGACGCAGACCCGGCAGATCGTGCCGGGCTGGTTCGGCGTCGGCTCCGGGCTGGCCGCCGCCCGCGAGGCCGGGTTGGCGGACGTACTGGCCGAGATGCACCGCAACTGGCACTTCTTCCGGACGTTCCTGTCAAACGTCGAGATGATGCTGACCAAGACGGACCTGAGCATCGCCCGCCGGTACGTCGAGACCCTGGTGCCGGAGCAACTGCACCCGATCTTCGAGCAGATCGAGCGGGAGTACGAGCTGACCAAGCGGGAGGTGCTAGCGGTGACCGCCTCACCCGCCCTGCTGGAGAACTCGCCGGTGCTGCAACGCACCCTGGCGGTCCGGGACACCTACCTGGAGCCGCTGCACCACCTTCAGGTGGCGCTGCTGCGGCAGTACCGGGACTCCGGTGCCGCCGGACGGGCGGTCGCCACCGCGCCAGGCGGCCGGCGCACACCGAGCGACGGCACGGCGCTGGAGCGGGCCCTACTCACCACGGTGAACGGCATCGCCGCCGGCATGCGCAACACAGGCTGACGCCCCCAGCTCAGTCGATCATGGAGTTGTGGTGCCTCACAAAAGCCCCTCGCGGGTGCTAATCGGCCACCACAACTCCATGATCGACGCTGCCGTCCAGGCTCACCAGTCCCCGCCGCCGAAATCCCCGCCGCCGAAGTCGCCGAAGCCACCGCCGCCGCCGCCGAAGTCACCGCCTGCGTAGTCGCCGCCTGCGTAGTCGCCGCCGCCGAAATCGCCGCCCTGGTCGGCGCCGCCGAAGTCCTGATCACCGCCGCCGAAGTCCTGGTCGCCGCCGTCCATGCCCTGGTCGGCACCGGCCGCGTCGGCGCCGTACCCCGGGTCGGCGAAGGCCGGTGAGAACAGCGCGTCGGCGATCAGGATGCCGCCGAGCACGCCCGCGCCGGCGCCCAGCGCGGTCTTCCACCACGGCGTCGAGTACCAGCCAGCGGGCACCGGCCGGCCCTGGTACCGACCACCCGGGTAGTAGTAGGGCGTGCCCCGACCAGGCTGCGGGCCGGCCCGGAAGGTCTGCCCCTGCACCTGCACCTCGCGCTCCTTGGTGAGCTGCCCGACGCCCCGCGCGGCGGCCAGCGCCGGCAGCTCGGGGCCGGGATCGAACCCCAGCGCGGTCCGCGCCGCCCGGATGTACGCCAAGCCCTCCAGCGC
This sequence comes from Micromonospora sp. NPDC047527, assembly GCF_040643015.1. NCBI lineage: Bacteria > Bacillati > Actinomycetota > Actinomycetes > Micromonosporales > Micromonosporaceae > Micromonospora > Micromonospora sp. NPDC047527. The sequence goes on from NZ_JBEYTK010000005.1 coordinate 312,590, forward strand.
GGTCTCCCGGGCCAGCGTGAACTGGTGCGGCGTACGCGCCTGCTCCAGCTGCGAGCCCGCCGCGTTGTACCGCTCACCGGCGTCGGAGAGCGCCTGGCGGACCGCCGGCTCGTCGCCCTGCAGGGTCAACAGCTGGCCGCCGAGGCGCTCGTACCAGCGTTGCGCCTCCGCGCGGGCGTCGCCCAGCTCGGTGCGCCGACGGGCGGTGGACTGGGCACGGCCGAGCGCCACGGCACCCAACGCCCCGATCAGCACGATGGCGAGGCACAGCACAAGTTCCATGTCATCGAACGTACCCCCGGGTGTCTCGTCGTAGACGTCTGGCAAGCTCCGGTGATGGACGTCTCGACGCTGCTAGTGGTGATCGTGTGCCTCGGCGCCGGCGGCGCGGTGGGCTGGCTCGCGGCCCGATCCCGCTCGGCGGCCGACATCGCCCGGTTGGACGCCACCCTGACCGCGACTCGCGAGGGCGAGGGGCGGCTGGAGCAGTCCATGCGGGCGTTGAGCTACGAGGCCACCGCACAGTCGCAGGAGGCGGTGGCCCGTGCCGTCGCGCCGCTGCACGACACGCTGCGCCGCTACGAGCAGCGCGTCGCCGAGCTGGAGCACGAGCGGGTCGACGCGTACGCCGAGCTGCGCGAGCAGGTCCGCTCGATGAGCGCCGTCTCCGGCGAGTTGCGCACGGAGACCAAGCAACTGGTGGCCGCGCTACGCGCGCCGCAGGTGCGAGGGCGCTGGGGCGAGCACCAGTTGCGCCGGATCGTCGAGGCCGCCGGCATGTTGGAGCACTGCGACTTCTCCGAGCAGGTCACCGCCACCACCGACGAGCAGGTCGTACGCCCGGATCTGGTGGTCCGGCTGCACGGCGGCCGGTCGGTGGTGGTGGACGCCAAGGCGCCGTTCGACGCGTACCTCACCGCGATGGAGGCCCGCGACGAGCGGGGCCGGGACGCCCACCTCGACGCGCACGCCCGGCACCTGCGAGGGCACGTCGACGCCCTGGCGGCCAAGGCGTACTGGACCGCGTTCGACAGCTCCCCCGAGTTCGTGGTCCTGTTCGTGCCCGCCGACCCGTTCCTCGACGTCGCGCTCCAGCGTGACCCGACGCTGCTGGAGCACGCCTTCGCCCGCAACGTGGTGCTCGCCACGCCGGCCACCCTGGTCGTCCTGCTCCGCACCGTGGCCTACTCGTGGCGGCAGGAGGCGCTGGCCCGCAACGCCGTCGCGGTGCACACCCTCGCCCGGGAGCTGTACGGCCGGCTCTCCACCCTCGGCGACCACGTGGGCAAGCTCGGGTCGTCGCTGACCGGTGCGGTGACCGCGTACAACAGGGCGGTCGGTTCGCTGGAGGCCCGGGTGCTGGTCAGTGCCCGCAAGCTCGCTGAGCTGGGCGTCTCGGACGAGGAGCTGGCGGCCCCGGCCCAGGTCGAGCTGACGCCCCGCCAGCCGCAGGCGCCCGAGCTGCTGGACGGGGCCGAGCGCAACCATTGACGGGCGGTCCGGTCGGGGTCAGCTGCGGTGGGCGCCCTCCACGACGAACGGGGTGCCCTGCTGGCAGGTGGTCATCAGGCCCGCCTCCACCCGGCCGGTGACGGTGACCCGCGCGCCGGAGGTCAGCACGTCCCGGGGGCCGCCGATCAGCAGATAGCCGTCGAGCAGCAGGCAGTTCGGCTCCACCCCGGGGGTGACCGTGCCGGTGAGTTCGGTGGCGCCGACGGGCGGCGGGACGCTGGGCCCACCGGGGGACTTGAGCGTCGGGGACGGGGGCGTCGGGGCGGCCGAGGTTGGCTCCGCGGTCGCTGTCGACGGTGTGCCGGGGCTGGCGGGGTCGGCCGTCCCACCACAGGCGCTCAGCACGGCGCAGACGACCAGGGCGGGGACGGCGAGCCGAAATGTCCTCATGCCGGCTTCGACGCACCGGAACGCCCCGGCGTTCCCGTCAAACGGATACTCAGCCGCGCGCTGCGGCGGCGGCCTTCATGTCCCGCTTCAACTCCTGCGGCAGCGAGAAGGTGAGCCGCTCGTTGGCGGTAATGATCTCCTCGACGTCGCCGAACCCACGCGCGGCGAGGTGCGCGAGCACATCCCGGACCAGATCCTCCGGGACGCTCGCGCCGGAGGTCAGCCCGACGGTGCGGGCGTCGGCCAGCCAGGCGTCGTCGATCTCGTGGGCGAAGTCCACCAGGTGACCGGCGCGAGCGCCGGCATCCAGGGCCACCTCGACCAGCCGGATCGAGTTGGAGGAGTTCGTCGAGCCGACCACGATCACCACGTCACACTCGGCGGCGATCTCCTTGACGACGTGCTGCCGGTTGGAGGTGGCGTAGCAGATGTCGTCGCTGGGCGGGGACTGCAACAGCGGCAGCCGCTGCTTGAGCCGGGCGACCGTCTCCAGCGTCTCGTCGACCGAGAGCGTGGTCTGGGAGAGCCAGACCACCTTCTCCGGGTCGCGCACGCTGATCTTGTCGGCGCCGTCCGGGCCGTCCACGAGCTGGATGTGCGCGGGAGCCTCACCGGCGGTGCCGATGACCTCCTCGTGCCCCTCGTGGCCGATCAGCAGGATGTCGTAGTCCTCGGCGGCGAACCGCTTCGCCTCCTGGTGCACCTTGGTGACCAGCGGGCAGGTCGCGTCGATCGCCTTCAGTGAGCGCGCCTTGGCCTGCTCGTAGACCTCGGGGGCCACTCCGTGCGCGGAGAAGATGACGGTGGCGCCCTCGGGCACCTCCTCGTTCTCCTCCACGAAGATCGCGCCCTGGGCCTCCAGGGTCTGCACGACGTGCTTGTTGTGCACGATCTGCTTGCGGACGTAGATCGGAGCGCCGTAGAGCTTGAGCGCCTCCTCGACGGTCTGCACCGCACGGTCGACACCCGCGCAGTAGCCGCGGGGCTTCGCCAGGAGCACGCGCTTGCCGGTCCGGGAAGTCGCTTCAGCCTGAGTCACCCACCCATCGTACGTGCCCGCACCCCAGCCGGCAGATCCCACAGCCCCACCCCCAAAGCCCCGGTGATCAAGAGGTTCGCGTCAGAAACGCGCCCGGCACCGACGCAAACTTCTTGATCACCGAGGGGGTCCGTAGGGTGGGCGGGTGAGTGATACCGCACGGGTGGGTGGCAGCACCGCCGAGGAGCCTTGGCCGGTCCGGGTGGTCAGCCAGAAGGTCGGCGCGTGGATCGCCAAGCTGGGCTGGGTCTGGGTGGACGGGCAGGTGGCGCAGATCAGCCGCCGTCCGGGCGCCACCACCGTCTTCCTCACCCTGCGGGACCCGTCGGCCGATCTGAGCCTGACCGTCACCACCAACCGGGACGTGCTGGACGCTGGCGCTCCGGAGCTGCGTGAGGGCGCCCGCGTGGTGCTGCACGCCAAGCCGGAGTTCTACGCCGCCCGGGGCACGCTGAGCCTGCGGGCCGACGAGATCCGGCAGGTGGGGCTGGGCGAGCTGCTGGCCCGACTGGAGAAGCTCAAGAAACTGCTCGCCGCCGAAGGGCTGTTCGACCGCTCCCGAAAGCGCCGGCTGCCGTTCCTGCCGGGTCGGATCGGGTTGATCACCGGGCGTGCCTCGGCGGCCGAGCGGGATGTGCTGACCAATGCCCGGCGACGCTGGCCGGCGGTGGAGTTCCGGACGGTCAACGTGGCCGTGCAGGGCCCGTCCGCGGTGCCGCAGATCATCGACGCGCTCAAGGTGTTGGACGCCGACCCGAGCATCGACGTCATCGTCATCGCCCGGGGCGGCGGTGGCATCGAGGACCTGCTGCCCTTCTCCGACGAGGCGCTCTGCCGCGCGGTGTTCGCGTGCCGTACCCCGGTGGTCAGCGCGATCGGCCACGAGACGGACACGCCGCTGATCGACTACGTCGCCGACCTGCGGGCCTCCACCCCGACCGACGCGGCCAAGCGGGTCGTCCCCGACCTCACCGAGGAGGTACGCCTCATCGGCCAGGCTCGGCACCGCCTCGAACGGGCGGTACGCAACCTGGTCGACCGCGAGTCCCACCGCCTCGACAGCCTGCGCTCCCGGCCGGTGCTGGCCCGGCCCCAGGTGATGGTGGAGCACCGCGTGACCGAGCTGACCGCGCTGCGCCAACGGGCCAGCCGTTGCCTGGACCACCGGCTCGCCGGCGCGGACGACGAGCTGCGGCACACCCTGGCCCGCCTCCGTGCCCTCTCCCCCGCCGCCACCCTCGACCGGGGGTACGCGATCGTGCAGCGCGCCGACGGCCAGGTGGTCCGCGCGGCGGCCGAGGTCGGCAAGGGCGACCCGCTGCGGGTACGACTGGCCGACGGTGAGCTGGCCGCGACGGTGGACGGCTGAGTGTGCGACGGCGCAGTGGCGACGCGGTGACCGCGGGAGGGATGTGCTGAGATGGGCGCGATGACTGACGACACGAAGGCCGGGCCGGACGAGCGGCTCAGCTACGAGCAGGCGCGGGCCGAACTGGCCTCGGTGGTCGAGCGGCTGGAGGCCGGCGGCACGTCGCTGGAGGAGTCGCTGGCGCTCTGGGAGCGCGGCGAGGCGCTGGCGGTGATCTGCCAGCGCTGGTTGGACGGCGCCCGGGCGCGGATCGACGCCGCCCGGCAGGAGCCCGCCTCCTGACCGCCGGCGGGGCGGCCGGAGCCGCCCCACCCGCGTACGTCAGTTGAACAGGCTGTACAGCTCGGCCGGCGCCTCGACGACCTGGTCCGCCGGCGGCTTCTGCGCGGCGGTGGCGGCACCGTAGTCGGAGTACGTCATCTTGATCTCCTGGGCGGCGGTCTGACCGGCGGCCGGCAGCTGGAGCACCAGCTCGCTGAGCCGGCCCTGCGGGTCCACCTTCGCGGTGAACGGCACGGTCTTCGCCTGGGTGCCCAGCGCGGCGATCGTGGCGGCGTTCAGCGAGCCCGCCTCGGCCGCCTTGGTGACGTCGATGGTCCCGGCGTACGTGCCGGTGCCGGTGCTGCGGACCTCGGTGATGCCCTGGGTCAGCACCGCGCTGCCGGCCGGGTCGACCTTGTCGAAGTCGAAGCCGAGGTTCTTGTTGCCCTTGATGCGGGTCTGGTCCAGGTGCTGGTACTTGCCGAGGTTGAGCTGCTTGATGGCGGGCAGGCTGTCGGCGGTGGGACCGGTCAGCTCCAGTTTCACCCAGCTGTCCGGCTTGGCGTGGATCACGTCGAGCTTCATGGCCAGGTCGGACGAGGGGCCGCCGAGGGCAAACTTCATCGCCGCGCTCTGGCTCGGCTGGTGCACCTGACCCTCGGCGGTCGAGCCGGCGCCGGAGAGGGTGAACCGGAAGTTGCCGTTGCTGATCTCCTTGGTGGAGTCGAGCAGCGCCTGCTTGGCGTCGCCCGACACGGGTGCGCCGGACGCGCTGGGCGTGCCGGACGCGCTCACCGTCGGCGACGCGGTCGACCCGGCGGTGCCGGTCGTACCGCCAGCGCAGGCGGTCAGGGCGGGCGTGAACAGGGCGGCGGCTACCAGGCCGGCACTGAGTCGTCGAACAGTCATTCGTGTCTCCCAAGGGGGTCACCCGACGACCTGGTCGGCGCCGGAAACCGGGCGACGCGGCAACACCGTTGGCCACGCCGCGCGACCCGGGCCGAGCAGTGCGCCCGGATCACTCCCTCCTCTGTTCCCTGTCGACGCCTCGGACAATCACCCTGATGTCCGATTGCCGGCGGAGAAGGACACGACGCCCCGGCCCGCCCGCGACGCCGCTCAGCGCAACGCGCCGGCGAGTTCGCGCAGTTCGTTGTCCCGGGCGTCACCGAGGACGATCACCGTTCGGGTCGGCTCCAGCAGGACCAACGCCTGCTGGTTGCCCCGGGCCGCGTAGCGCTGCCAGGTGCGCCCGGCCAGCTCCGTCGGGCCCTGTGGCTGCCCCTCGTCGGTCAACTCGGCGGGGAGCAGCCGCTCGGCCGGCACGCTGCTCTGCAACAACTGGACCCCCCGCCCCTCCGGCGTGAGGTAGCCGATCCGCAGGTTCGCGCCGCCCTCGACGCTCTGGTAGCGGGCGCTGACCGTACGCCAGTCGGAGCCCAGACCCTGCGGCTGGCTCACCGGGAAGGTGTTCGCCGACCGGGCCTGCTCGATCGCCGGGGCCGGGTCGACCGTGGCGGCCTGGTCGCCGCCGAGGAAGCCCCGGTAGAACGCCAGCAGCAGCGCGATCGGGATCAGCAGCACCAGCAGCGAGATCGCCATGTCCTTCGGCGACCGCTCGGCCTTGGCCGCCGCCGCCCTCGGCGGCGTGGGTCGTCCGCCGGTGCTCGGGACGCCGCCGGCCCCGGAGCCGCCAAGCGGTGCCGGCGGTTGTGCCGCCGGCTCCGACGCGACCAGGGCAGGCTCGCCGGTGGCCGGCGTCGTCGGACCGGTCACGACGGGCTCGGCAGCGGCATCGGCGGGCAGCCCGGCCGGCGGCTGGCCGGCGGGCGGCGTGCGGTCGGCGGGTACGCGATCAGCTGGCTGTGCGGGTTCCACCCTCCCATCTTCGCAGCCGCCCGACCGGCGGTATCCGGGCCATCACCGCCCCGCGCCGAAGCTTGGTCGGCCATCGTGTGAGGATCAGCGACAAAGCCGGCAGCAGGGGACCACCCTGCCGCCGGTCGTCCCCGCACCGTCGCGAGGAGGAGCCGTCATGACGAACACCAGGACGCGGATCCCACAGGATCTCGACCGCAACCTTGCCCTCGACCTGGTCCGGGTCACGGAGGCCGCGGCGATGGCCGCCGGCCGTTGGGTCGGCCGAGGCGACAAGGAGGGCGGCGACGGAGCCGCCGTCGACGCCATGCGCAAGCTGATCAACTCGATCCAGATGCGCGGCATCGTGGTGATCGGCGAGGGCGAGAAGGACAACGCCCCGATGCTCTTCAACGGTGAACACGTCGGCGACGGCACCGGCCCGGAGGTGGACGTCGCGGTCGACCCGGTGGACGGCACCACCCTGATGAGCAAGGGCATGCCGAACGCGCTGGCGGTGCTCGCCGTCTCCGAGCGGGGTGCGATGTTCGACCCGAGCGCGGTCTTCTACATGGAGAAGCTCGCCGTCGGCCCCGCGTACGCCGATGTGGTGGACATCAACGCGGGGGTGGCCGAGAACCTGCGCCGGATCGCGAAGGTCAAGGGCACCGACGTGTCCGAGGTGACGGTCTGCGTGCTGGACCGCACCCGCCACGACGACCTGGTCACGCAGATCCGCCGGGCCGGGGCGGGCATCCGGTTCATCTCCGACGGCGACATCGCCGGCTCCATCGCGGCGGCCCGGGGCGAGTCGGACGTCGACGTGCTGATGGGCATCGGCGGCACCCCGGAGGGCATCATCTCGGCCTGCGCGCTGAAGTGCATGGGTGGCGCGATGCAGGCCAAGCTCTGGCCACGCGACGACGAGGAGCGGGAGAAGGCGCTCGCCGCCGGGCACGACCTGGACCGGGTGCTGGGCACCGACGACCTGGTCACCGGGGACAACTGCTTCTTCGTGGCGACCGGGGTCACCTCCGGCGACCTGCTGCGTGGGGTGCGCTACCGGGCCGGTGGCGCGTACACCCAGTCGATCGTGATGCGGTCGAAGAGCGGCACCATCCGGGTGATCGACTCGTACCACCGGCTGGAGAAGCTGGCCCTCTACTCGGCCGTCGACTTCGACGGTCGGCCGCTGGCCGAGCAGGAGTGACAGTCACCGACACTGCGACCCCGCAGTCCCTCTCCGCCGCCCGCCGGATCACCGGCGTCACGCTGGCGTCGTTCTCCGGGGTCGCGGTGGCGGTGCAATCTCGGATCAACGGCGAGCTGGGCGTACGCCTGGCCGACGGGTTCGCCGCCGCGGTGGTCTCGTTCGGGCTGGGTCTGCTGGTGCTGCTGGTGCTGGTGCCCACCACCCCCGGTGGGCGACGCGGCCTGGCGGCGCTGCGACGTGCCCTCACCGGGGGCGCGTTGCGGCCCTGGCAGTGCCTGGGTGGGATGTGCGGGGCGTTCCTGGTCGCGACCCAGGGGCTCACCATCGGCTCGTTGGGTGTGGCCCTCTTCACCGTGGCGGTCGTCGCTGGCCAGACCGGCAGCAGCCTCCTGGTGGATCGCGCCGGCATCGGCCCCACCGGTCGGCAGCCGATCACCCGGCAGCGCCTGGCCGGAGCGGTGCTCACCGTGCTCGCGGTCGCTCTGGCGGTCGGCGACCGGCTCGGCGACCCGGGCACGCTGGCGCTGGCCCTGCTGCCGCTGCTGGCCGGGGTGGGCATCGCCTGGCAGCAGGCGGTCAACGGCCGGGTCCGGGCGGCAGCCGACAGCGCGCTGACCGCCACGCTTGTCAACTTCGCCGTCGGCACGGTCACGCTGCTCGTCGCGTTCGCCATCGACATCGCGGTACGCGGCTGGCCGACCGGCCACCTGCCGACCGAGCCGTGGCTCTACCTGGGCGGCCCGATCGGCATCGTGTTCATCGCGATCGCCGCCGCGATCGTGCGCTTCACCGGCGTCCTGCTGCTCGGCCTGGCCACCATCGCCGGCCAGATCGTGGGCGCGGTCCTGCTGGACCTGGTGCTGCCCACGGCGGCCTCGCACCCCGGCGTGAACACCCTGCTCGGGGCCGCGCTGACCATGGTGGCCGTGCTGATCGCCGCCCTGGCCCCACCCGCGCGCCCGCGGGGCACGACCTCGGGCCGCTTCACCCGCCATCGCTGACAATCTTGGCCACTTTCCGTTAGCCAACGGAAAGTGGCCAAGATCTACCTCCCGCGATACCGAAAAGGCGCGCTCGTCCCGCACTGACACAACCCGCCCGCCGACACGTCCCGGGGCCGCAGCAGGCGTCAGCGCAGCGGCACCCTCGGCGGCAGGGGTTGGTAGGGCGGGTAGGGCGGCGTGCCGCGCCGGTTCTCTTCGCGGGCCGGGTCGGCGAGCTTGGCGAGCCGGACGGCCAGCAGCAGACCCGGCACGGTGGCCAGCAGGGCCAGCGCGACCGCCACCCGGGTCTGCTCGGGAGTGCCGTTCACCCAGCCGACCAGCGGCAGTCCGGCCAGGATCGCGGTGAGCAGAAGGTCGGCCACGGTCCATCCGACCCAACGGCCCGGCGCGCTGCCGAGCCACGGGACCAGGAGCATGCCCGTCACCGCAAGCGCGCCCAACGGCAGGATGACGAACAGCACCATGACCACGACGCCGCCGTCGTCGTCGCGGGGCCAGGCGGCCTCCAGCACAAGGGCGGCCAGCAGGATCGGCAGGGCACCGGCGATTCCCCACCAGCGGCTTCCTCCACCACGTCGGATCGCCACGTGACCGGCGATCACGGTGACCGCGCAGCCGAGTAGTAACGCGAGCGTGGTGGCGAGCAGCAGGTCCGTCTCGCGTCGCACCGACCCGTCGTCGTCGATCGCCGGCAGATCACTCTTGTCGACCCTGTAGCTGGACGGGCCGAGGTGGCCGTCGCGCCGCCAATCGCCGTCCGACAGACGGCGCAGGAAGCCGTCCCGACCGTTTGCGACAAGTACCTCGTGGCCACCGCCGGCGTGTGGATAGACAGCCAACTCGCGGGAGGAGAAGTGTCGGCGTACGTCGCCCGGGCTAGGGTATCGGCGGGCCAACGCCTCGCGCCGTGCGTCCGACACCTCCCAGGCAATCTGCCAGGTCACGCCGGCGTCGTCGCTCTGCTCCACCCGCAGGTGCCCGGGGACCACCCGGTAACAGCGCCGGGGCTCGTCCGGCGCGCACGCCTGCTGGCGCGGAGAGTCCTGGGCCCGCAGTAGTTGCACCTCGCCGTCGGTGGCGGTTCGCCAGGTGGTCGCCGCGTCGTCGCTGATCGACCACCAGCCGTCGGCCGGCCCGTCGGGCCAGCTACCGTCGAAGCCCGTGCCGACCGCGATCGCCGGGTGACCCTCGAATGTCGTGACGCCCAGCGCGTAGGGGTAGTGGACCGGGCTGGTGGCGGCCACCGCAAGGACTGCCGGCGGCAGGACAACCAGCAGCCGGACCAGCCGAGCCGTCCGGTGCCGCACCGGCCGCACCCGGGCCCGCGTCCAACTCCACCACGCCAGGCCGAGCGCCGGCAGCGTGAACAGGTCGGTCCAGTCGGCCCGGACCAGCGACGGCCCCGCCAGCGCGGTCCAGGCCGAGGAGGCCAACTCAGCGGCGTACCCACTGGATTTGACCACCGCGAACCCGGCACCCACCGCGACCAGGCCGGCCACGGCGGCGATCCGGGCCGGCATTCGCGGCACCACCAGCGTCAGCAACACCGCGACCAGCGGCGGAGCGAGCACCAGGCCCGCCACGTCACTCAACTTGCCCGTCACCAGGCCCGGAAACGCCGCCTTCCACACGTGGTCGTTGACCACCAACACCACCAGGGCTAGCAGAGTGGCCGGGTGGCAGAGCCACGACAGCGTGGTCGGTGCGCCGTCACGTGCTTTCTCGGACCCCGTCATCCCCTCAGGGTCCGGTCGACCCGTCTCGATCCGGACACGGGCCGGTCAGTGTCCGGTACCGACGGTCAGCCGGCGTCGGAGGAGTGCCCGGGGAACAGGTGTGCGCTCGGATCGATGACCACCGCCGCGTTGTTCACGGCCGTGGCGGCCTCGCCGAAGCCGGTGGCGATCAGGCGTACCTTGCCCGGGTACTCGGTGATGTCGCCGGCCGCGAAGACCCGGGGCAGGTTCGTGGCCATGGCGCTGTCCACCAGGATGTGTCGGCGGTCCAGCCGCAGCCCCCACTCGGCGAGCGGACCCAGGTCGGCGGTGAAACCGAGGGCGGCGACCACCGTGTCCACCGGCAGCGTCTCGGCCGCGCCACCACGCACTGTCACCTCGGCACCGGTCACAGTGCCGTCCCCGAGCAGCCGGGTGACCTCGGCGTTGACCACCACCCGCACCGGCAGCGACAGCACCCGGGCGACCGTCGACGCGTGCGCCCGGAACTTCTCCCGCCGGTGCACCAGGGTCACCGAACGGGCCAGCGGTTGCAGGGCCAACGCCCAGTCGAAGGCGGAGTCGCCGCCACCGACGATCAGCACGTCCCGGTCGGCCAGCTCGGCCGGGTCGGTGACGAAATAGACGATCCCGGTGCCGGGCGCGCCGTCGGCGCAGGGCAACGGCCGTGGGCTGAAGCTGCCCAGCCCGCCGGTGACCACGACCGCGCCGCAGGCGAGCTGGTCGCCGCCGGCCAGGCCGAGCACCGGCCGGCCATCGACGTACGAGAGCTTCTCGGCCCTGGTGCCGAGCAGGTACCGCGGGCCGAACGGGGCCGCCTGGGCGACCAGGTTGGACACCAGGTCGCGGCCCTTGACGGCGGGGAAGCCGGCCACGTCGAGGATCAGCTTCTCCGGGTACATGGCGGTGACCTGACCGCCAGGCTCCGGCAGCGCGTCGATCACCGCCACCGACAACCCGCGAAACCCGGCGTAGTACGCGGCGAAGAGCCCGGCCGGGCCGGCCCCGATCACGGCTACATCGACCTCATGCATGGCGTACCGTCGCTTTCCGCTCACGGATCAACGCTTGCTGATCCAGACGGTAAGCGGGTGGCACCGGTCGGGCAAGCATGTCCCGGCGCGCCGACGAGCAGGTCAGGGCAGGCTGAGGGTGGACCCCGAGTAGTCCGAGCCGTCCACGGTGGGCCGACGGCGGCGGAACAGGATCGCCGCCACCACGCCACCGAGCAACCCGAACAGGTGCCCCTGCCAGGAGATCCGCTCGTCGGTGGGGAGGATGCCGACGAGCTGCCACCCGTAGAGCAGGCCGACCAGCAGGAAGACGGCGAAGTTCCACCAGCTGCGCTCGAAGATGCCCCGGGTCAGCAGGATGCCCAGGTAGCCGAAGATCACCCCGCTGGCGCCGACCACCACCGAGTTGGGCGAGCCGGTGAACCACACGCCGAGCCCGCTGACCAGGATGATGATCAGGGTCGACCAGAGGAACCGCCGGGCACCGGCGGCCAGCACGAAGGTGCCGAGCAGGATCAGCGGGATGCTGTTGCTGTAGAGGTGGTCGAAGCCGTGGTGCAGGAACGGGGAGAAGAAGACCCCGTCAAGGCCGTCGATGCGGTGCGGGATGATGCCGGCCGTGGCATCCAGGCCGAAGTCGAGGCCCTGGTCGAAGGCCTCGATGAAGAAGAGGAACGGGACCACCGCGCACATCGCGACGAAGGCCCGACCGAGCGCGGCGTAGAACGCCTCGGTGCCGAACCGGTGGGGGTCGCCGCTTGACGGGTGCAGTGTCACCCCCCAACTGCTATCAGCAAAAGCGGCCAACCGCCACTCGCGTCCCGCCCATACGTCCGCTGTACGGACGACGGCGGGGCGGGTGGTCGCCCACCCGCCCCGCCGTGGAGATCGTCAGTACGTGTTGTTGTTCTGGAAGTACGTCCAGGCACCGCAGGGCGTCTTGTACCTGCCCTTGACGTAGCCCAACCCCCACTTGATCTGCGTGGCCGGGTTGGTCTGCCAGTCGGCGCCAGCGGAAACCATCTTGCTGCCCGGGTACGCCTGGGGGATGCCGTACGCGCCGGACGAGGAGTTGCGGGCCTTGTGGTTCCAGCCGCTCTCCTTGGTCCAGAGCTTCTCCAGGCAGGGGAACTCGGAGATGCCGAAGCCCGCGTCGATCATCAACGCACAGCCGATCTTGCGGTTGCCGCTGTACTCGGCGCAGGACGCCGGGATGGGCCCGTCGTACGGCTTGGCGGCCTGGTCGGCGGCCTTCCGCTCGGCCTTGCGGGCGGCTGCGGCGGCCTCGGCCTTACGGGCCCGCTCGGCGGCCTCCTTGGCGGCCTGCGCGGCCCGCAGCTTGGCCTGGTACTCGGCGGCCCGCTGCTTGGCGAACGCGACCTGGTGTGCGGCCTGCCGATCACGCTGGTAGGCGAAATCGGCCCGGTCGACCTCGAGGCTGACCTGCTCGGTCAGGCCCTGTTGCTGAGTTTCGCGGTCTTCGCCCAGGTAGAAGCCACCGGCAACGCCCACGGAGAGCAGCGCGACAGCAGCCGTACGGGCGCCCAACCGGCTCCACAGCCGACTCACGAAGTGGTCCCTTCGTCGGGGGCAAGGACACGGCGCGGCCCAGGCCACGCGGGCCGTCAGCCGTGCCGCGAGCGCCCCGACCGGTCTGCCGGTCGCGCCGACGCACCGACCGTCACCGATGGTCGCCATCTCTGGGCAACCGATCACCAACGATCCCCGTGGTGCGTGGGCGCTCGTTGGACACCATCGCGCACAGTGAGGCTGATGGGAAACCAACACGGCCGTTTGTGATCTGCACCACACTGAAAATGTGGACGAAAGCCTACAAAAGCCCCATCAGAGCGGGATGTCCTCCAGAAGATCGGTCACCATTGCGGCGATCGGCGAACGCTCCGAACGGCTGAGCGTGACATGGGCGAAGAGGGGATGGCCCTTCAGTGCCTCGATGACAGCGGTCACGCCGTCGTGTCGGCCGACCCGCAGATTGTCCCGCTGGGCCACGTCATGGGTGAGCACCACCCGGGAGCCCTGCCCGATCCGGGACAGCACGGTCAACAGCACACCGCGCTCCAGCGACTGCGCCTCGTCCACGATCACGAAGGCGTCGTGCAGGCTGCGCCCTCGGATGTGGGTCAGCGGGAGCACCTCGAGAATGCCCCGCGAGGTGACCTCCTCCAGCACGTTCTCGTGCACCACCGCGCCGAGCGTGTCGAAGACCGCCTGGGCCCACGGCGACATCTTCTCTGACTCCGACCCCGGCAGGTAGCCCAACTCCTGGCCACCCACGGCGTACAGCGGGCGGAACACGATCACCTTCTTGTGCCGACGGCGCTCCATCACCGCCTCCAGCCCGGCGCAGAGCGCCAACGCCGACTTGCCGGTGCCGGCCCGGCCACCCAACGAGACGATCCCGATCGACTCGTCGAGCAGCAGGTCGAGCGCGACCCGCTGCTCCGCCGAGCGGCCGTGCAGGCCGAACGCCTCCCGGTCGCCCCGGACCAACCGGACGGACTTGTCCGGCAGCACCCGGCCGAGCGCGGAGCCGCGCGTCGAGTGCAGCACCAGGCCGGTGTGGCAGGGCAGGCCAGCCGCCTCGTCGACGTCGAGCGTCTCGCCGGCGTACAGCTGACCGATCTGCTCCTCACCCAACTCCAGCTCGGACATGCCGGTCCAGGTCGGGTCGCTGGCCTGGCCGTGCCGGTACTCGTCGGCGCGCAGACCCACCGAGGCAGCCTTGACCCGCAGCGGCATGTCCTTGCTGACCAGGGTGACGTCCCGTCCCTCGGCGGCGAGGTTGAGCGCCACGGAGAGAATCCGGGCGTCGTTGCTCTCGGTGCGGAACCCGGGCGGCAGCACCCCGTCGTCGGTGTGGTTCAGCTCCACCCGCAGCGTGCCGCCGACATCGTTGGCGGGCACCGGCCGGTCCAGCCGGCCGTGCCGGATCCGCAGCTCGTCGAGCATGCGCAGCGACTGCCGGGCGAACCAGCCCAGCTCCGGATGGTGCCGCTTGCCCTCCAACTCGGTGATGACCACCAGTGGCAGCACCACCTCGTGCTCGGCGAACCGGTGGAACGCCGCCGGGTCGGACAGCAGCACGGAGGTGTCCAGAACGAACGCCTGCCCGGCTGGTCGCGGCTCCTCGGGGTCGACCGGCACGACGGCCGGCGCACTGCGGCTCCGGGTGGCGCGGCGGGTCGTGGCAGTCGCGGCCGGGGTCTGGTCGGCACCGGCGGTGATACGGCGAGTCGTCACAGGCCTGCTCCGACGGATGGGCACCCGGCCACCCGTGTTCCGCCTCGTCCGGTGCCCGGGGACACGGGGTCGGATGCGGAACCCCGTGTGCGAGGTCGCAGATCCGGGCGGACCGGCTGGCTCGGGAGAACCCCGTGCCATGCCTAGACGCTAGCGGCGGCGGACCGTCCCGGCTAGTGCACGATCGTGGATCTTCGGAGACAGCCCTGTTGACACCCCACCGACGCCGGACGTGGCCGGGCCGGCAGGGGTATGCGGCGAGCCGGCCGGGATGCATGCCCCCTGCGCGCATCCCGGCCGGCGGAGCCACCGTCACCGGTCTGACGTGACCCCGACGGTGCGTGTCCGCCGCGGACGACGCACCGCGTTCGTGGCGCCGGTCGGCGGGACCGCTCGCGGCGGCCCGCCGGCCGGCTCAACCGGTCCGTCGAACGAGCGTGCCGGTCGGGTGCCGCCCCGTGATCGGGGCGGCCGGCGCGGTGAACGACGAGCCGGTGTAGGTGGTGCCGGGGCGGGCCACGGTGCCGGCGGAACGGACCGCGCCCGCCGAGGAGACCGACAGGGCGGAGGCGATCGCCGCCTGGGCGTCGCGCCGCCGCCGGTTCCAGGCGCCCCGGTCGCCGTCGAAGTAGCCCTGCCGGTAACCGAAGCGGTACCCGATGCGGTAACTCAACTGCCCGTGCAGCCGACCGGCCGCGTAGCTGGTGGCAGCGAGCACCAGGACGAGGAAGACCACGAGGAAAGGGCTCATCGGGCGGCCCCGGCCCGGCCCGGACGCCGGGTCATCGCTCCTCCGGCTCGACCTGGGTCGGGTCGGCGACGAGAAGCCGGTCCAGATCGTCGGTGCTGACCTCCTCGACCAGCTCGACGCTGATCCGGCAGCCGTCCAGCACGACCTCGGCCACGGAGGAGCGGCGGATCTCCCCACCGGCGTCGTAGACCCGGACGCTCAGCTCGGGGCAGCCGAGGTGGGTGCGCCAGGCATTCCACTCGGTGCGGTCGCTGACGCTCAGCGACAGGTATCGGCAGCCTCGGGCTAGGTAGAGGCGCCACGGGGCACTCAGCCCCGCGGCCACTCCCTCGGCGATCAGCCCGAAGGCCTGGGCTCGGGTGGCGAGCTCGGTCACCACACCCCCCTGGCACCGGGGGCGTGACGCATGCGAGCACTAATCGTCTCATGCACGTGACACACCGTAGATTGTCCCATGAGCGTGACAGTATCAGCTTTTCGTCTGTTTACCTTGACCACTATGGGCATCTATTCTGCCCGGGTGACACCCCTCAAGAGTGACTCTGGATCGTTTACCTGGAACCCGAGGCCACCGTCACGTCCGCGTGACAGCAGCGTGCCTGAACACACACAGGCCTCCCCTTGGCCGTACCGTCACGGGGTGACTGAGACGGCCAATGCGCGAAAGATCGCCTTCGCCACCTTCGTCCGGCGTGCCCTCGACGAGGCGCGAGCCACCCGGGCCTGGAGCGGCACCGAGGTGTCCCGACGTACCGGCGTCTCCCGCCAGACCATCAACCGGTGGGTCCGTGGCGACTGGGCCAGCGACCCCGAGGCCGAACGGGTGGTCGCCTTCTGCGAGGGCCTCGGGCTGAACCCCGCCACCGCCTTCGCCGCGCTGGGCTGGGACCGCACCGCCTCCGGCCCGCGGGTCAGCCAGCCCGCCCCGCCGATGGATCCGGACGTGGAGGCTCTGCTGCGTCGCCTGGTCGACCCCGACGTGTCGGACGCGGAGAAGTTCCACATCCGCGAAACCATCAGATATCTCGCATACCGCCCAACGCTGCCGGTCGATGTCCGAAAAAGAGGGAATCAGGCAGGGTAGTTCCTCAGATGGCGAAAGAACGCCTGGTCAGGTTCATTCGTTTCACTCCGGGGCCGGAACGGGCACGCTAGCGTCCCTATTCGTACTGCTTGGGCTCGTCATCGGCGGGGGACGGGACAAGGCCGAACTCAGCCCTGCGGGACAGAAGGAGGGGTCTGTCCATGACCCTGAAGTGGGTGGCAGTCGTGGTCGCCGCGGTGTCGATGACATTGTGGGCGACCGGCAATGCGGTGACCCTCGCGGTCAACGGCGGGCAGCTTCCGCTGTTCGTCAACCTCCTCGCGCTCGTCAGCGCCGGCACGGCGGTCGTCCTGGCCGTCCTCGCAGAGCTGCACGAGCGCCTGAACGACCGGTTGAGCGCACTCACCGACTTCCTGGTGGCCCGGCTCAACGAGATCGAGAAGCGCACCGGGGATCGCAACACCGGTTTCGTGGAGGGCTACCTGTTGAACCACGGCCAGGAGGCGGCGGTGGTGCCGATCGGCCGGCGCGGACGAGGAGCCGCCGAACGCTGACCGCGCCCCCAGCCGAGCGGGGTGCGCTCGGCCAGGAATAGGCCCGCATCGCCGGGGTACGCTGACGCGCGTGCCACCGTTGAATCTGGGCAACCACCAGCCGAAGACCCCGTTGAACGCCGACCAGGCCTGGCAGGTCACCGCCGGCCGGGCCGCCGGGACGGTGCTCTTCTTCGACTTCGACGGCACACTCGCGCCCGTCGACGATGACCCGACCGCAGTGCGGCCCGCCCCCAAGGCGCTGGCCGCGATCGAGGCGTTGGCCCCGGTGGTCAGGCGAGTCGCAATCGTCTCCGCGAGACCTGTCGAGTTCCTCCGCGACCGCCTCGGCGAGCTCAGCGGTGTGGACCTCTACGGCCTCTACGGGCTGGAGCACAGCCACTCCGGCGGCGAGACGGTCACCGAACCCGCCGCCCTGCCCTGGGTGCCGACCATGGCGGAGCTGGCCGACCTGGCCCGGGCTGAACTGCCGCCCGGCACGCTTGTCGAGTTCAAGCGGCTCTCCGTCGCGCTGCACTGGCGGACCGCTCCGCAACTCGGCCCGACCGTGCAGGAGTGGGGGCAGGCGCAGGCCGACCGGCTGGGGCTGCGGGTGCAGGCCGGGCGGATGGTGCTGGAGCTCAAGCCGCCCGTCGACCGGGACAAGGGCATGGTGATCGGCGAGGTGGTTCAGGAAGCCACCGGCGCCTGGTATTTCGGCGACGACGTCTCGGACATCAAGGCGTTCGCGGCGCTGCGAGCCCGCGCCGCGGCGGACCCGGACTTCTTCGGCGTGTGCGTGGCCGTCGCCAACTCGGAGACCGGTCAGGAGGTGGCCGACGCCGCCGACCTGACCATCGAGTCCCCGGCCGCTCTGGGCGACTTCCTCACCCGGGCGCTGACCTACCTGCCCTGAGCCGCGGCTGACGCCGCCCGCTCAGACGCCGTAACGACGTTGGCGGGTGGCGTACGAGCGCAGCGCACGCAGGAAGTCGATGTGCCGGAAATCCGGCCAGTTGAGTTCGCAGAAGTAGAACTCCGAGTGTGCGGACTGCCAGAGCATGAAACCGGACAGCCGCTGCTCCCCGCTGGTGCGGATGACCAGGTCGGGGTCGGGTTGGCCGCGGGTGTAGAGATGCTCGGAGATGTGCTCGACGTCCAGTACCTCGGCCAGTTCCTCGAGGGTCCCGCCGGAGGCGGCGTGCTCCAGCAGCAACGAGCGGACCGCGTCGGTGATCTCCCGTCGGCCGCCGTAGCCCACCGCGATGTTGACCTCAGCCCCGTCGCTGCGGTCCCGGGTGCGCTCCTCGGCACCCTTGAGCGCCGCCGCCGTTTGGGCCGGCAACAGGTCCAGAGCACCGACGATGCGCAGCCGCCAGGGATTGCCCTCCTCGGCCAGCTCCACCACCAGGTCTTCGATGATCTGAAGCAGCGGGTCCAGCTCGCTGGCCGGGCGGCGCAGGTTGTCGGTGGCCAGCAGGTAGAGGGTGACGTGCCCGATACCGGCCTGGTCACACCAGCCGAGCACGTGTTTGATCTTTGCCGCGCCGACGCGGTGCCCGTCATTCGGGTCGACGAAGCCCATCTCCCGCGCCCACCGGCGGTTGCCGTCGCACATCACCCCGACGTGCCGTGGCACCGGTTTGCCCGCGAGCTTCGCCGTGAGCCGGCGCTCGTAGACGGAGTAGATAAGGTTCCGCAGCGTCATCACCTAGCAGCGTAGCGACCCGCCGGCCGGCTCACCGCCTCGGAGCCCGATCACCGGGGGACAATTCGATGCCGATCATGCCCAGCGTACGGGCAGTGAGCCGGCCGTCGCCGAGCCCCAACTCGACCACGTCGTCGAACACCCGGTCGTCGCGACGGGCCGCCCGGACCGCCGCGTCGACCACCCGCCGACGCCGAGCCAGCCAGGCCGCCACCGAACTGTGCCGCAGGTGGGTGCCGAGGCGGCGGCGAAGCCCGTCGGCGTACCGGCGGGCGGCACCCTCCGGCTCGCGGGCCGCGGCGGCCCCAGCCAGCGCACCGGAGAGCAGCGCGTAGAAGATGCCCTCACCGGTGAACGGGTTGATCAGCGACAGCGCGTCCCCGGCCAGCAGGGTGCGACCCCGCCCCGGCGCCGGCCGATGCGTGGACAGCGGCAGGTGGTGTGCCCGCAGCGCGGTTACCGTCGACAAATCGGTGCCGGGCAGCAGGGCGACCAGCCGGTCCAGCAGGTACGAGCGGCTCAGCGCCTCACCGCGCAGCACCTCCCCGTACCCGACGTTCGCCCGCCCGTCGCCGATCGGAAACGACCAGGCGTACGCCGGCCAGCGCGCTTTCGAGGTCACGATGAGCTGTTCGGGCGGGCCGGGCAGCGCCGGAGCGTACCCCCGGATGGCCAGTGCCAGGTGCCGGTCCGGGTTGACCGGGTGGCCGAGCGCCCGGCGCACCACCGACCCGGCCCCATCCGCGCCCACCACCACCCGACCGGACAGCTCCCCGTCGAGCACCACCCGATCCGCCCGCGTCTCGACGCGGCGGACAGTGTGCCGACGCAGCTGCGCGCCGGCGGCCACCGCCGCCGCGATCAGCCGGGCGTCGAAAACCTCCCGGGGCACGGTGTACGCCGGCCGGGGCAGCGCCCGGGCCACCGCCCCGCCACCCGGGGCAACCATGCGCAGCGCGGGCAGCGGGGCGTAGCCGTCCACCGCCTCGGTCACCCCAAGCTCGGCAAGTACGTCCACCGCGTGCGCGGCGATCCCATCACCGCACGCCTTGTCGCGGGGAAAGTCGGCCCGGTCCAGCAGCAGCACACTGGCGCCCGCCCGGCGGGCCGTCAGTGCGGCAGCCGCCCCGGCTGGCCCTGCTCCCACCACCACCACATCGAACTCGTCGCCCACCCGGCCTCCTCCCCTCCACCACCCCACCCACTGTGACCCCCGCCACTCAATTCTCCCCCACCCCACCCACCCCACGGCTATCGCCGTGCGGCAGCGCGCCTGCCCCCACCCCCGCGATCTTGCACTTTGTGTCGCCGCTTCGTACCTTTCACGCCTTTCGCCCGGACCGAAAGTGCAAGATCGGCGCGCGGGAGGGCCGGGCGCAGCTCGCGACGCAGGGGCGCGCGGGGCATGGCGCACGGGGGCGCGACGCGGGCACGGGGCGCGACGCGGGCACGGGACACGGGGCACGGCGCGGACGCGGGGTATGCGGTGCGGGGCGCAGGCGCGCCTGGGCGCAGGGCGCGACTCAGCCGCCGCTCATCCCCGCGATCTTGCACTTTCTGTCGCCGCTTTGCGGCTTTTGCAGCCTTACATACCGACAGAAAGTGCAAGATCGACGGGCAGTGGGCGGCAGAGGGGGCGGCGGACGGGGTGACGGTGGGCAGGATCGGGGGCAGCGGGGGCAGCGGGCGGGGGCGGGATGCGGGTGGGGCGGGGTCAGGGTGGGGGTGGGTTCGGGGCACGGGCTGCTCGGTGGAGGCCGTAGAGGGTGAGCGCGGCGGCGGCGACCAGCGGGGCGCCATCACGGACCAGGCCGTCGACCCCCAGCAGCCACCAGCACAGCGGCAGGTCCACGGCCAGGACGACCACCGTGACGACGACCAGCAGGCCGCGTGCCCAGTGCTTGCCGCGCATCAGGAAGGCGGTACAGAACAGCACCGCGTAGCTGGCCGAGATGCCCGCGCCGAACCAGAGGAGCACGGCAGGGACGGCGCTCAACCGACCGTCCAGGATGGACCCGCCGGCCACCAGTGCCGGTACGAGCATCAGTGGGCTGTAGGTGAAGGCCGCCACCCGACTGGTCAACAGCCAGCCGCTCGCCTCTGGCCGGCGTGGTGGGATTTCCCGCCAGGAGATGCCGGCCCGGTCGATGACCAGCCGTGGCCGGTACCGCACGAGGTGCCCGGCCAGTGCCGACGAGCGGTAGAGCAGCCAGACCACCGCCACACAGAGCGCGGCGAGTACGGCGAAACCGAGCAACCCGGGCAGCGGCGGCACCCCCTGCCGGGGCACGATCAGCCGGCCGACAGCGAAGATCGTGGTGACGGCGAGGATCAGCCCGAACGGGCGGGCCACGGTCCGGCCCCGGCGCACGTGCCCGATCAGCAGCAGGAACCCGAACGAGCGCAACATCGCCCAGCCGGTGCGTACGGCCAGACCAAAGCCCTGCTCCGGGGCGTACCACCAGTTGAGCAGCTCGACCACGACGGTGGCCGCCGCCGTCGTCGCCAGCAGGATGGTGAGCACCCGGACGGCGGACGGCCGCCGGACCTCGGTCTCGGCGGCCGTCCTCATGGAATCTGATGATGCCCGTGGCGGGCGATGTTCACACCTACCGTTGTGGCTGCGCGGCGTCCAGACGGGCCCGCAGCGCGTCCAGCTCGGCCCAGAGCACGCCGGGCAGCTTGTCACCGAACTTCTCGAACCACTCGGTGATCAGCGGCAGCTCGTTGCGCCACTCGTCCGGGTCGACCTTGAGCGCGATCCGAACGTCCTCCGGGGTCATGTCCAGGCCCTCGACGTCCAACGCGTCGGGTGCCGGAACCATCCCCACCGGGGTCTCCACTGCGTCGGCAGTGCCCTCGATCCGCTCCACGACCCACTTGAGCACCCGGGAGTTCTCCCCGAAGCCCGGCCAGAGGAACGAGCCGTCCGGGTCCTTGCGGAACCAGTTGACGTAGTAGATCTTCGGCAGCTTGGCCTCGTCGCCGTCGGCGCCCTTGCCCATCTCGATCCAGTGCCGGAAGTAGTCCCCGGCGTTGTAGCCGATGAACGGCAGCATCGCCATCGGGTCCCGCCGGACCACGCCGACCGCGCCAGACGCGGCGGCGGTCGTCTCCGAGGAGAGCGTGGCGCCCATGTAGACGCCGTGCACCCAGTCGCGGGCCTCGGTCACCAGCGGGATGGTGTCCTTGCGGCGACCACCGAAGAGGATCGCGTCGATCGGCACGCCGTTGGGGTCGAAGTACTCGTCGGCGAGGATCGGGCACTGGGTGATCGGGGTGCAGAACCGGCTGTTCGCGTGCGAGGAGAGGCTGTCGCTCTCCGGCGTCCAGTCGTTGCCCTTCCAGTCGATCAGGTGCGCCGGCGGCTCGCCCATGCCCTCCCACCAGACGTCCCCGTCGTCGGTGAGGCCGACGTTGGTGAAGACGGAGTTGCCCCGGTCCAGGGTCCGCATGGCGTTGGCGTTGGTCTTCCAGTCGGTGCCGGGCGCGACGCCGAACAGGCCGTACTCCGGGTTGACCGCGTAGAGCCGGCCGTCCGGGCCGAACCGCATCCAGGCGATGTCGTCGCCGATGGTCTCGACCTTCCAACCGGGGATGGTCGGCTCCACCATCGCCAGGTTGGTCTTGCCGCAGGCCGACGGGAAGGCGCCGGCGATGTGGTGGACCTTGCCCTCCGGCGAGGTGATCTTGAGGATGAGCATGTGCTCGGCGAGCCAGCCCTCGTCACGGCCCATCACGCTGGCGATCCGCAGCGAGTAGCACTTCTTGCCCAGCAGCGAGTTGCCGCCGTAGCCGGAGCCGTACGACCAGATCTCCCGGGTCTCCGGGAAGTGCGAGATGTACTTGGTCTCGTTGCACGGCCACGCCACGTCCTGCTGACCCGGCGCGAGCGGGGCGCCGATCGAGTGCAGCGCGTGCACGAAGCCCGCGTCGTCACCCATGGCCTCGAGGACCTTCGCGCCCATCCGGGTCATGATCCGCATGGACGCCACCACGTACGGGCTGTCGGTGATCTCGACACCGAACATCGGGCTCTCGGCCTCGACCGGACCCATGACAAACGGGATGACGTACATGGTGCGACCGCGCATCGAACCGCGGTACAGATCGGTCATCGTGCGCTTCATCTCGGCCGGCGCCATCCAGTTGTTGGTGGGGCCGGCGTCCGCCTCATCGACGGAACAGATGTAGGTGCGCTCCTCGACCCGGGCGACGTCCGTCGGGTCGGTACGCGCGTAGAACGAGTTCGGCTTCTTTTCCGGATTCAGCCGGATCAGCGTGCCGGCCTCGACCAGCTCATCGGTGAGGCGGCGCCATTCCTCGTCGGACCCGTCCACCCACACGACCCGGTCGGGGGTGGTCAGTTCCGCGACCTCACGGACCCAGGCGAGCAGTTTCGGATGGGACGTCGGGGCCTGATCGATACCCCGCACAACAGCCGGAGCAACCATGACACATCTCCTTGTGGTCGACGCTGACCGATCTATGGGATGCACGAGACTCGGCGGCGCCGAATGCGTCGCCTTCGTGGAAACCTGGGATTGGCCTCAGCGTAAACCGGGCAGCCTTCCGAGTCAGTGGGACTGGTTGTGAAGAACTGCACAAGGTGCGGCTTCGCTGCGGTATCACGAGCTGATACCCGCTTTCCTGCGCAGTTTCACGCAAATCTTGTCGTGCACCCCGGCCGACGCGCGTTGCGGTCGGGCCGTGAACCCGCATCGCCGACCGGTTCGGGGATTCCCGTTCCAGGCCGCCTCAGTCCTGCGAATTGGTTACGCTGCGTTCAACGGCACGCACCCGGCGACAGGGCCGCATCAAGCGACGACGGCCGCTCGCGTTGCTACCCCTCCGACTGGTCCGCAGCCGGTAGGCTCGGCCCGTGGCCGCCACGATGACCGGGGAGCAACCGGGTCCCCGGCAGACCAGACCGGGTCTGGTCCGCGCACTGCTCGACCGTTTCGGTCACCTCGTCCGCGAGCTGAGCAAGTTCGCCACGGTCGGCGGGATCGCGTTCCTCATCGACTTCGCGCTGTTCAACTACCTGACGACCGCGCGTGGTGTCGAGCAGGTGACCGCGAAGACGATCTCCACGGTGATCGCGGCGACCTTCGCCTTCGTCGGCAACCGGTTCTGGACCTGGCGGCACCGCCAGCGCAGCAACCCGGCCCGCGAGTACGCGCTGTTCTTCTTCTTCAACGCGGTCGGCCTCGGCATCGCGGTGGCCTGCCTCGCGATCAGCCGCTACGGGCTCGGCAGCATCTGGCCGGCCGTCTTCCAGACACAACTGGCCGACAACCTCGCCAGTTTCGTGGTCGGCACGGGCCTCGGGACGCTGTTCCGATTCTGGTCCTACCGGCGGTTCGTCTTCGTCGAAGCGGGAACTCGGCCCGTTCCGCAGGCGGAGCACGACCGCGACCACGGGGCGTGACCTGCCGCCCACCTCGTCCGGCCGGTGACCGCCGGCTTCACCGACTGCCCTAAGGTGTTTCGCATGCGTCTTGTCCGTCTGCTGCCTGAGCGCTGGCAGAAGTTCATCAACGAGGCGCTCAAATTCGGCATCGTCGGTGGCATCAACACTGTCATCAATTACGCGGTGTTCAATGCCCTTGCACTTACCGTCTTTGCCGACGGTCAGCTGAAGGCGACCGTGATCGCGACCATCGTGGCGACGATCACGTCATATCTGATGAATCGCCATTGGACGTACCGGGATCGCCCGAAATCTGCGCTTCGGCGGGAGTACGTCCTGTTCTTCCTGTTCAACGCGACAGGCCTGCTCATCGAGCTGGGGGTGCTGGCTGCCGCCAAGTACGGCCTCGGCATGAACAGCCTGCTGGCGCTGAATCTGGCCAAGACCGTCGGTGTCCTGCTGGCCACGCTGTTCCGCTTCTGGTCGTACCGGACCTTCGTCTTCCAGCCCATCGCACCGGCCGAGGCCGACGAGAAGACCGCACCCACCTGGCACAGCATCCCGCGCGACGAGTGGGACACGATGGCCGAGATGGACCCGGTCGCCGAACTGGCCGAATCCGTCTCCGAGCTGGAAGAGGCGCAGTCCAGTGACCGCCCGGAGGCCGCACCCGGCCCGAACGGCGCCACTCCCACCCAGGGACGGCACACACCGATGACCGCGAGCCTCCCCGCAGACCTGTCCGCGGAACTCGCCGCGGATCTGCACGCCGGCACCCGCCGCGCGCCCCGCCGGTGACCACTCCCCACACCCGCTCCGGCACCGGGGCGCCCGCCGAGCTGTTCTTCGAGGACCTCGTTCCGGGGCTCACCGTCGATCTCGGTGTGGTGACCGTGGACGGCGACGAGATGGTGGCCTTCGCCCGTCGCTTCGACCCGCAGTGGTACCACGTCGACCCGGAGCTGGCCGGGGCGAGCCGGCACGGCGGGATGATCGCCAGCGGCTTCTACACGGTCAGCCTGTTCATGCGGGCGTACGTCGATCACCTGCTGTCCCGCGCGGCGGCCGACGCCTCCCCCGGCCTGGAGGAGCTGCGGTGGCTCGCCCCGGTACGCGCCGGGGACCGTCTCGCCGTCCGGGTGGATGTGATGGGCGCCCGGCCGTCGACGGCCCGCCCAGGGCTCGGCACCGTCAGCCTCACCGGCACCATGCTCCGCCTCGGCCCGGACGACCGGCCGGAGCAGGAGGTGCTGCGGACCCGCTTCCGTGGCTGGTTCGCCCTGCGCCCGGCCGAGGCCACGCCCGAGGCCGAACGCCCCGAATCCGGACCGGCGCCTGTCGCACGGCCCGAAAACGGACCCCGCGCGGCCGAACAGCCCGAAAACGGACCGGTGCCTGTCGCGCGGTCCGGGGCCGGAACCCACGAGGCCGGCCCGGCGCAGGTCGAAGGCTCCGACGCCGACCGGTCCGGGGCGGACCTGCCCCACTGACCGACCCGCCCCGGCACGATGGCCGGGGCGGTCGGGATCAGCTGGTGGGGTCGCGCAGCGGCTTGCCCTCGCGCATGTCGGCGAGGATGTCGCGCATCTCGCCGTCACCCAGCGAGTGCTTGTCGTGCTGCGCCTCGATCAGCTCGTACAGGGTGGTCTGCACCCGGCTGACCCCGGGCACGTCGACGAGCACCGACTGGCCGCGCTCGCCGGCGGACTCGATGGTGAGCGTGCCGCAACCGACCAGGCGCTCGATGAAGCGCTGGCTCATCGAGTGGTCGTTGACCCGGGTGAGCGGGAGGTCCCGCCGATCGCGGGAAAAGACACCGTGCTGCAACAGCACCCGCTCGTTGGTGAACAGGTAGTGCGTGGTGCGCCAGACCAGGAACGGCCACAGCCCGAGCCAGAGCACCGCGACCAGTGCGATCGCACCGATCACGGCCAGCGCGATCGAACCACCACCGCTCTGGGGCAGCCGGAGCACACCGACCACCACCGCGGCGATGGCCAGCACCAGCACCGCGATCGGCCGGATCAACGCCTTCCAGTGCGGGTGCAGGTGCAGCACGACATGCTCGTCCTCGGTGAGCACGTCTTCAGGAAACGCCACGGGAACCTCCAACGCCTTTTACTGACGCGCAGACCGTAAACCCCCCAAGGCTCACCACAACATCCGCCACGCGGCCCACCCCGAGTCTTCGCGATCTTGCAGTTGCTGCCCGGGCGGAACGGGCGAAAGCCGCAGGACGGCGACCGGAACTGCAAGATCGCGGAGGTGGGGTTAGCGCAGGTGGAGGACGTCGCCGGCGGCCAGGGCGCGGTCGCCGGTTGAGGTGGTTATCAGGAGCTGGCCAGTGGGGTCCACCCCGGTCGCGGTGCCGGTCAACTCGTCGCCGTTGGGGAGCAGGACGCGCACCTCGCGGCCGACCGTGGAGCAGGCCGCCACGTAGGCGTCGCGCAGGCCGCTGGCCACGGCGTCCCCGCCGGAGGATCGCCAGCGGTCGTACCAGTCGGCGAGGGAGCGCAGCAGGGCCCGCAGCAGCGGGTCCCGGTCGGTGGCCGCCGCGCCGGACAGTTGCAGCGAGGTCGCCGGCAATCCGGTCGGGTTCACCGGCAGCTCGTCGGCGCGCAGCGTCACGTTGAGGCCGATGCCGAGCACGATGGCCGGCGGCTGGGCCGGCGAACGCCCCGGCACCGCCTCGGCCAGCACCCCGGCGCACTTCGCGTCATTGATCAGCAGGTCGTTGGGCCACTTCAGGACGGCCTCCAGCTCGGCCAGCCGGGCCACCGCCTCGACCAGCGCTACGCCGGCCAGCAGCGGCAGCCACCCGTACCCCGTGGTGGGCACCGCCGGCCACCCACGCTCCGGCACGGCGTCTCCGGGCCGCAGCAGCACGCTGGTGGCGATCCCGGCCCGCGCCGGGGACTGCCAGATCCGGCCGCGCCGACCGCGCCCGGCGGTCTGCCGCTCGGCGACCACGACCAAGCCCTCCGGCTCGCCGGCCGCCGCCGCCTCGGCCACGTCCGCGTTGGTGGAGCCCGTCTCGGTGCGCAGTTCCAGCCGGGCCCACGGACCGTGCGGGGCGACCAGTGCGCGCCGCAGGCGGGCCGCCGACAGCGGCGGTCGGTCCAGATCGGTGTACGGGGAGCCCGGCATCCCGCCAGCCTACGGCGGTGGCCAACCCGGCAGTGAGGCGTACTGCACAGCCGCAAAGGCCTTAACCATCGTTATATTCCCTGGGTGACTACCGAGACCGGGACCAACATCCACAGCACTGCGGGCAAGCTGGCGGACCTGGAGCGCAGGGTCGACGAGGCGGTGCACGCCGGTTCGGCTCGCGCGGTCGAGAAGCAGCACGCACGCGGTAAGAAGACCGCCCGCGAGCGGATCGAGATGCTGCTCGACGAGGGCTCGTTCGTCGAGCTGGACGAGCTGGCCCGGCACCGGTCCACCGCCTTCGGGCTGGAGAAGAACCGCCCGTACGGCGACGGGGTGGTCACCGGCTACGGCACGGTCGACGGCCGGCAGGTGTGCGTCTTCGCCCAGGACTTCACGGTCTTCGGTGGCTCGCTCGGCGAAGTCTTCGGCGAGAAGATCGTCAAGGTGATGGACCTCGCCATGAAGATCGGCTGCCCGGTGGTCGGCATCAACGACTCCGGTGGGGCGCGCATCCAGGAGGGCGTGGTCTCGCTCGGCCTCTACGGTGAGATCTTCTTCCGCAACGTCCGGGCCTCCGGCGTCATCCCGCAGATCTCGTTGGTGATGGGGCCCTGCGCCGGCGGTGCGGTCTACTCTCCCGCGGTCACCGACTTCACCGTGATGGTCGACCAGACCTCGCACATGTTCATCACCGGCCCGGACGTGATCAAGACGGTGACCGGCGAGGACGTCGGCATGGAGGAGCTGGGTGGGGCTCGCACCCACAACTCGCGCAGCGGCAACGCGCACTACCTCGCCACCGACGAGGAGGACGCGGTCGACTACGTCAAGGCCCTGCTGTCGTACCTGCCGTCGAACAACCTCGACGAGCCGGTGGTCGTCGAGAGCCCCGCCGAGCTGGAGATCAGCGACGAGGACCGCGAACTGGACACGCTCATCCCGGACTCGGCCAACCAGCCGTACGACATCCAGACGGTGATCGAGCACGTCCTCGACGACGGGGAGTTCCTGGAGGTCCAGCCGCTCTACGCGCAGAACATCGTGGTCGGCTACGGGCGCGTCGAGGGGCGGCCCGTGGGCGTGGTGGCCAACCAGCCGATGCACTTCGCCGGCACCCTGGACATCGCCGCCTCCGAGAAGGCCGCCCGGTTCGTCCGCACCTGCGACGCGTTCAACATCCCGGTGCTGACCTTTGTGGACGTGCCCGGTTTCCTGCCCGGCACCGGCCAGGAGTGGGACGGCATCATCCGCCGGGGCGCCAAGCTCATCTACGCGTACGCCGAGGCGACCGTTCCCAAGGTCACCGTGATCATCCGCAAGGCGTACGGCGGGGCGTACGACGTGATGGGCTCCAAGCACCTCGGCGCGGACCTGAACTTCGCCTGGCCGACCGCGCAGATCGCGGTGATGGGCGCACAGGGCGCGGTGAACATCCTGTACCGCTCGGACCTGGCCGGCGCCGATGACCCGGCGGCGGTCCGGGCCGAGAAGATCGCCGAGTACGAGGACACGCTGGCCAACCCGTACGTGGCCGCCGAGCGCGGGTACATCGACGCGGTGATCCCGCCGCACGAGACGCGCACGCAGATCGTCCGGGCGCTGCGCGTCCTGCGCACCAAGCGCGAGACCCTCCCGCCGAAGAAGCACGGCAACATCCCCCTCTGACCGTGCCCCGGGCCGGCTCGCGGTCAGCAGGAGGGGATGGCGGCGGCGCACATTCGCTGGGCCGCCGCTCGGCCGAGCGCCTCGAATTCCGCGTCGCTGAGGGTCAGGTCGGAGCCGGGCACCAGCACCGTGACCAGGTCACCCACCCGGACCACGAGGGTCATGTCGACCCGTCCGGTGGGCCGGAGCTTGATCCCGGCGGGCGGGCCGAGCGGGGCGTACGGCACGTGTCGCACCAGAATCGAGTCGTCGCCGGCGAAATCGCTCGCCGCCATCTCCCAGGCGTGCGCGATCTCGGCCGACGTCGTCTCGCCGTCGACCACGATGGACCCGGAGTACCGCCACTCGCGGCAGGCGTTCAGCAGGCTTCTCAGCTGGGCGAAGAGCTGCCCACTCGCCCCCGGATCGAGCCGGTAGACGTCCTGGCTGAGCTCGGCCCGCACCGGCCCGCCGCCGTCCCTCGTCGGCGACAGGAGGGTCTGCGACCGCGAGTAGCGGGAGTACGCGCGCACCTCCGGCAGGCCACGGTCGTCACCGCACCTCTGCAGCACCGGGTCCAACCGTACGAGCTCACCGAGGCCGGCATCGCCCAGCTGCACGCCGGTAACGACGGGGACCTCGCTCGGCGTCAGCAGCGACTCCTGCGGGATGTCCGCGGTGGCCATGGTCCCGACTGGTTTCGGCACAGCCGTCTCGGGCGGAGTCGCCGCTCGCTCCGTCAGGGCGTACGCCGGACCGGTCACCGCCGCGAGCACCGCGACCGCCGCCAGCGCGGCCGTACGCCTGCTGCGTCGCCGGGCCCTGGCCCGGATCTCCTGCGGCTCCGGCCACCGCACGTCGCTCAGGTCCCGGTGGACCCGTTCGACGAATGTCGGGTCGTCACGCATCGGTTGCCTCCTCCAGGTCAGAGACGGCGAGCAGACCGGCGAGCGCGGCGCGCCCCCGGGAGAGACGGGCCTTGACCGTGCCCACCGGGGCCTCGGTCTCCCGGGCCACGTCGGCGACGGGCATGCCGACCAGGTAGTACAGGGCGATGGCGGTGCGTTGCTCCTCGGGCAGCCGACGCAGCGCGGCGACCACCTCGACGGTGTCGGTGCCCGGCCCGGGGACGGCTTCGACGGCACCGTGCCGCAGGTACGCGCGGGCGCGACTGCGCAGGCTGCGCCACCGGCTGACCGCGATCCGGCTGGCCACCACCCGTACCCACGCCTCGGGGTCGTCGTATCGACTGACCGTCGACCAGCGCTGCCAGGCCCGGATGTACGCCTCCTGCACGGCGTCCTGCGCCTCGACCCGATCGCCGGTCAGCGCGTAGACGAAACCGAGCAGCCGCTGCCGGCTCCCGCGGTAGAACTCGTCGAACCCGTCGACGTCCGGCACCCGCTACCTCCCCGTGTCGGTCGCAGGGAACACGCGCCGGGACGGCCCCTCGGTTGCCCCGGTAACCCGCTCATCTTGGCCAGGGCCGGCCTCCCTCTGCCCGCCGGGCGGCCCCGCGCCCTTCCGGCGGATGGGGTCAGATGGTCAGGCCGGCGTCGGTGAGGATCGGGCCGGCCAGCAGGAGCGCGCCCGTGACCAGGGCGGCCAGGTTGACCAGGGCGAAGAGGACCACCCAGAAGAACGCCGGGAACGGGGTCAGCCCGGCGAGTTGGTCGGCGTCGGAGGCGGGCATCCGGCCACGCGAGCGCAGCCGTTGCAGCTCGACCACCGGCCGCAGCCCGCCGAGCAGCAGGAACCACACCCCGGCGTACGCGAACGCGGCCTGTACCTGCGGCGTGGCGTACCACGAGACGGCGAGCACCAGTGCGCCGGTGACCAGCAGCGACACCACCCCGAAGACGTTGCGGATCATGATCAGCATGGCGAGCAGCAGAACCACCGCGACCCAGAGCAGCAGGGTGATCCGGTTGCCGCCGAGCAGCCAGGCGCCGGCCAGCCCCACCAGCGGTGGGGCGACGTAACCGGCGAGCAGGGTGAGGATCATGCCCGGTCCGGTGGGTCGGCCGGCGGAGAGCGTCAGACCCGAGGTGTCCGAGTGCAACCGGATACCGCGCAACTTACGGCCGGTGAGCAGGGCGACCAGCGCGTGCCCGCCCTCGTGCGCGATGGTGATCGCGTTGCGGGCGATCCGCCACGGCAGCCGGGTGGACACCACCACCAGCGCGACGGCGGCGGTGATCAGCACCAGCAGTGGGGGCGGGTCCGGCTGTGCGCCGAACAGCGTGTCCCACAGGTCGCCCAGCCCGTCGATCGACATCATGGGGCGCGAGCCTACCGGCGGCTTCCGTGTCGCTTCCGAGGCACCGGCTCGTATCCTGTGAGACTGAGCAGGTGAGTTCCGAAGCGGAAGGCGGACGCCGATGAGCGCGGCACCCCTTGAACCACATGTCGGGTTGTGGACCGAGGACGATTACTTCGCCCTCGGGGAGACCGCGGACCGGATCGAGCTGCTCGACGGGAGCCTGATCGTGAGCCCTGCTCCAAGCAAGCGGCACCAGTTGGTGTCGCGCCGTCTGGCCAACCACATCGAGGTCGCAACAGACAACCTCCTCGTCTTCGAGGCGGTCAACGTACGACTCGGGGTGGACCGGATCGCCATCCCGGACGTGGTCGTCGCGGACACCGACGACGAGGGCACGGTGGTGGAGGCCGCTGAGGTGGCGCTGGTCTGCGAGATCGTCTCGCCGGGTAACGCCGCCGCGGACCGGCTGGTCAAGATGCAGCTCTACGCCATCGCGCGAATCCCGTGGTACCTGCTGGTCGAGCAGGACGGCGACGGTCACTCGCTGCGGCTGTACCGGCTGGACGGCGAGCACTATGTCGAGGACCAGGTGGCCAAGCCCGGCGAGACGCTGACCCTCGTGGAGCCGTTCCGCTGGCAGCTCGACCCGGCCGCTCTGCGCTGATCCGTCCCACCGCAGTTTCCGGGGGCCACCGACACCCGTCGATGAAAGTTTCTTTCTATAGGTCTTGTGATCTAGGGCATTTAACTCCAAAGATGGGCGTCAATAGACCGTCCTTGGAGGCACTCATGGCCCGTACCAGATCACCGCTGCGCCGCGTGCTCGCGGCCGGCCTCACCGTCCTCGCCACCGCGGCGGCGGCCCTGGTCGCGACCGCCGGACCGGCGGCCGCGGCAACCACGCCCGGCATCGACGTGTCCCGCTACCAGGGCTCCATCAACTGGACAAGCGTCCGCAACGCCGGCATCCAGTTCGCCTTCATCAAGGCGACCGAGGGCACCAGCTACAAGGACCCGAACTTCAACGCGAACTACGTCAACGCGTACAACGCCGGGGTGATCCGCGGCGCGTACCACTTCGCCCGCCCGAACATCTCCGCCGGCTCGACCCAGGCCAACTACCTGGCCTCCAACGGCGGCGCGTGGTCGGCGGACAGCCGCACCCTGCCGGCGGCGCTGGACATCGAGGGCAACCCGTACAGCGGCGGCTACTGCTACGGCCTCAGCACGACCGCGATGCGCAACTGGGTGCAGGACTTCCTGAACACCTACCGCTCCCGCACCGGCCGGTACGCGGTCATCTACACCACCACGAGCTGGTGGAACCAGTGCACCGGCAGTTGGACCGGCCCGTGGGCCAACCACCCGCTGTGGCTGGCCCGCTGGGCGAGCGCACCGGGCACGCTTCCGGCCGGCGCACCGGTGTGGAGCTTCTGGCAGTACACCAGCACCGGCGCCGTCTCCGGGATCAGCGGCAACGTGGACCGCAACTACTGGAACGGGGACCGGAGCCGGCTGATCGCGTTGGCCAACAACACGGCCTGACCCGGCCACCCCGCCTGACTTTCCTGGGGGAGGCGGTTGGCGGCAGCGGGATCGGCTGTCACCGTACGGTCGACAATCGGTCCTGCTGCCGCCATTTCGCAGGTACGGGGTCAGGCTCGCCGCCGGCTCATCGCCGGCGCCACCACCGGAGCGTCCTCACGGGCCAGGGCTGGCCGCCGGCTCAACCGCCAGGCGGCCACCCCGCAGACGGCCACGGTCGCGACGCTGAGCAGGGCGACGACCGCCGGCATTCCCACGCTGACCAGCAGCAGGACCACATCGCCGAGCGCGACGAGCATCCACAGTGCCAGCCGGGGCCGAGCGTCCCTCCGTCGGTAACCCATGTCGCACCTCCTTCCGTCGTCGGAGGTCAGATACCCCGAACGACGCAAGGTCATGCGAAACCATTTCGCCTGGCGCGAATCCCGTAGGTCAGTCCTTGCGGTCGGGCACGAAGCCCGTGGCGATCCGGTCGAAGTTCGGCAGGTTGGCCTGCCAGTCCTTCTCCGCGATCTCCCACCGCAGGGCGTAACCCCGGTTGCTGGCCGTCACGAACCCGCGGTTACGGACGTGGATGCGTTGCCCGTCGCGGGTCTCCAGCCACTCCCAGTCCGCGCAGGTCTTCCAGAAGTCGCACCGCTTGATGCCGAGATTCTGATAGTTGTTCACGAGCTTCCGGCGGTCCGGTTCGATGCTCTGCCAGTCCGCGTAGGCGTCCTTCTTCGGCGTCGGGGTCCACTGGACCAGCAGCTCACCCGGCCCGTTGGCCTCCTCGAAGACGACCGTGTTGCCGTCGGGCTGGCTGCGCACCCATCCGTCCGGTATCGGCAGGGCGAAACCGGTCGGGTCCCTGTGTAGCTTCCAACCCGCCGGCAGCGCGTTCGGGTCGACCGACGGCGTGGCCGACGGCGTCGGACTGGGCGCGCCCGTGGTCGGCGGAGGCACGGCGGGAGCGGACGTCGGCGCCGGCTCGGACGCCGCGGCAGCCCCGGTCGGCTCGGCCTGCGGAGTGTCCTCGTCCTTACCGCCGAGCTGCGGCACGATCACCGCGAGACCGATCAGCAGCAGGGCCACCACGGCCCCGATCAGCAGGTTGCGTCGGGTGTTGTTCGGCTTCGTGCCGTCCGGCGGCGGCACCGCCGCCCGCCCCGCCGGACTGGCCGGGGGCATCAGCGACGTCGGCGTCGACGGCTTGCGCTGCTCCGGCGCCACCGGCGGACCGTCCACGACCGTCGGCTCGTCGTCGCCGTTCGTCGTACCGTCACCGGTGTTGTCGCTCGCGGCCGCGAGCTTCGCAGTCGGGGCGGCGTCGGACGCGGCCGGACCGTCGATCGTCGCGGTCGGCTCGGACGGCACCAGGGCGGTCGGGTCGGCGTCCGCACCGGACGCGACGACAGCCGTCGGCGTGGCATCGGCGGCAGGGGTCGCGGCGGCGGGCGACGCAGCGGCGGCGAGCGGCGGCGGCGGCACCGATCGGTCGGCGGTCTCCTCGGCGGGTCGCGGCACCGGCACGTGTGGCGGGCGCGCTTCACGCGGACCGTTCGGCCCCGGCCGGCGTACGCCATCCAGCAGCGAGATGCCGCGCGAACGCCGACCACCGGCGCGGCGCAGCATCCGCTCCGCCACCTCGGCGGTGATCCGCTCGTTCGGGTCCTTGCGCAGCAGCCCGTTGAGCACCGGCTTGAGCGGGCCGGCGTTCTTCGGCGGCGGCATCGGCTCGGTGGCCAAGGCAGCCAGCGTGGAGATGGCCGACGGCCGCGCGTACGGCGACTTGCCCTCGACCGCCGCGTACAGCGTCGCGCCCAGCGACCACAGGTCGGCCTCCGGCCCGGCGGTGCCCTCCCGGGCCCGCTCCGGCGAGATGTACGCCGGCGAACCGAGCACCATGCCGGTGCGGGTGACGTTGGGATCGCCCGGGATGGTGGCGAGGCCGAAATCGGTCAACACCACCCGGCCGTCGTCGCCGAGCAGCACGTTGCCGGGCTTGACGTCGCGGTGCATGACGCCCGCCTTGTGGGCCGCGTTGAGCGCACCCAGCACGCCGAGCCCGATCTCGACCGCGCGGGCCGGCGAGACAGGCCCGTCCTCGGCGAGAGTGTCCTGCAACGACTTCGACGCCACGTACTCCATGACGATCCACGGGTCGCCGTCCGTGCGCAGCACGTCGAAGATGCGTACCACGTTGATGTGGTTGAGCCGGGCGATGGCCCGCGCCTCGCGCAGCGAACGCTCCCGCATCTCGCGGCGTTCCTCGTCGGTGAGGCCGGGCGGCGGCACCAACTCCTTGATGGCGACGTCCCGGTGCAGCACCTCGTCGCGCGCCTTCCACACCCGGCCCATGCCGCCCTGGCCGAGCGGCGACAGAAGCCGGTATCGGTCAGCGACGAGTTGGGGAAGCGCGTTCGACATCGCTGAGACGGTACCCGGACCCGCCGACGGTCACACCGCCGGCACGCCACTGTGCGCTTCCCGTAACTTCGGGCCGCGTACCCTGGCGGCATGTCTGCCGAAGAGCCGTTGTTCCGGGTCGTTCGCGGCGTGCCAACCGCCGAGGAACTGGCCGCCCTGGTGGGCGCGATCGTCGTCCGATCCCGCCCGGCCGCCGCCCCGGCCCGCGCGACCGCGTCCAACTGGGCACGCAGCGCACGACCGACCGGCACGACGCTCTCCGCCGGACCCGGCGCGTGGCGCACCGCCGGCCTGCCCCGCTGACCTACCCCCCGGGACAGGGCTGCCAGAGGGGCTTTCAGCCGTTAACCTCACTCAGGGAAACGGTGCCGTGACGGTAGGGAGGATCGATGATCCCCGAGGAGGACCGGCCAGCGCCCTGGCTACGCGAGTACGGCGGCATCGAGGCCGATATCCGACAGCTTCGGGAGTTCGCCGACCGGCTCGCCGCCGAGGTCCAACGCAACTACGCGCCCCACCTGTCGTACATCGCCGACGACATGTCCGCGAAGGTGCCCAACCCCTGCGACGCCTTCGTCGAACTGGTCACCTTTCTGCACGCACACCACGAGACGCAGCAGGCCACCACCGACATGGTGTACGCCGTCCGAGGCGCCACCGGCCACCTCGCCGCCGTCGCCAACCGGGTCGCCACCCAGTACGCCGACACCGACGCCTTCTCCGCCGCCCGCGCGACCGACGTCCAGCGGGCCCTCGCCGACCCCGGCACCGTCCTGCCCGGCGGCCGGACCCCGACCCTGACCGACCCCACCGGCCCCGCCAGCGAGAGGCCGGTGGTCCTACCGTGATCGAACGGGGCGGCGGCCGCACCTCCGGCCACACCAACTGGCAGCTGATGGACGTCAACAGCATGTGGGCGTGCCTGCAGGACCACGACACCACCAACCACTGGAAGCAGGTCGCCGGCTGGCGCAAGGTCTGCGACCTGGCCCAGATCCACCTCGGCCGCCTCCAGGAATACCGTCGCGGCCTCGCCGAAGCCTGGCCACCCGAGACCAGCGCCGCCTCCGGCACGTACCTCGCCCAACTCGACGAACTGATCGACAAGGTGCGGCACACCCACGACGCCGCCGCCGCGAACTACACCGCGCTGTCCGCCGCAACCCAGGCCATCGGCACCACCCGCGCCCGACTCCGCAAGATCCACGAGGAGTACGCGGCCAAGCTCCAACAGAAGCAGGCGTACGAGGCCACCGCCGCCGATCCCAAGGCGATCATGGGTAATCGGGCCACCGCGCCACCGGTGACCGACGTCGAGCTGGAGCGACTGAACGCACAGGCACGGGCGATGATGTTCAACCTGAGCGGCGAACTCCAACAAGCCCAAGCCACCCTCCAAAAACCCCCACCACCGCCGCCCCGACAATCCGGCAAAGACATCTCGAATTCAGACGCATACGGCACTGCGTCCGCGCCTACCATTCCGCCGATCCTTCCGGTGCCCATTCCGGCAACAACAGCCAAAGGTAATACCCCAGCCAAGCTGGCATCGAGTAGCGCAGGCCCTGCACCAACGCCAACGGCGCCCGGACTCGGCCCCATTCTTGGCGGGACCGGGATCGGCCCCAATCCGCCAAGCACGACTTTGCCGACACCCGTATCGCCACCATCTACGCCGTCCGGGCCGACGCTCGCATATCCACCTCCACCTCCTGCACCCAAAGCGATTCGGGGGCAAGGAGGCTGGACCGGCGCCCTGAACTCCAATAGGCCCGATCAGTTATCTCGATCTGCGTCTGCGGACCCGCTTCGCGGGATGCCACCAGGCGGACTTATCGGAGGCACACCCACACCCCCCCGCACCGACGCGAGCGCCAATTCGCCACGTCGAGTTAATCCGATTGGAGGCGTAATCGGAGGTGGCGGGGCCGGAACGACACCTACCGGCGGGGCCGGGTCCCGCCCCTCAGGAGGAAGAGGCTTTTCCGGCGCACACGGACTGCCTCCGATCGGCGGAGCGCCGGGTCTGGGACAGCCTGGATTGATGGGCGGCACCGGTCGCGCCGGCAGGCGTGACGGACACACAACGGAGCCAAATCGTTGGGATCCGGACAATCCTTGGAGCACCGAGCAGGGGGTTGACCCAATTGTCCGGCCCCCTGAAGACGATGGCCCAATAGACCCGGGTCCAGCCATCGGTATTGGCCGGTGAGCCCGCCAGGAATCCATGCCACCCTGACGATAATCACGTGCATCGCGACGACCTTCGGGTCGAGCATGTCAATTGCGGCCTCGACAACTGTGACGCCCTCCAGCAAAAATCCTAGTTTAATTCGGGCAGATCAGTGGCACTTGGTTTCACTTGAGACCGATAAGGCGCTGGACGTTAGTCGAGGCGACGGCATCATAGTGGCGATACCTGACACCGGCGTCTATCCGCATCCCGACTTGGCGCGAAACCTTCTTCCGGGCACCGACATTATCGGCGGCGGAAGCGGAGATGGCCATGCCGATCAGAATAGCCATGGCACCGGCATGGCAGGGCTCATCGCCGCGCACGGCCAAGGCGGCAATCAGGGAGCCCGAGGGATCGCACCGGAAGCCAAGATCTTGCCGATCATGTCGTCTGGTGTCGACAACCGCAGCAGAGCAGACGACCTGGGAAAGGCAATAGAATATGCAATCTCCTCAGGCGCTGACATCATCAGCATTTCGAGCGCGGGCAGCCCCAGCCCCAGCCTAAGACGTGCGATCACGGCGGCGATATCTGCAAATATTGTTGTGGTGGCCGCTGCGGGCAACCGCCCTGCCGACTCCGAGGTTGGCTATCCAGCAAGTGAGGATGGCGTCCTCGCCGTCGGTGGCGTTGATAGAAGGGGAAATCACGCGGCGGTCGCAGTTGCCGGGCCGGAGATTGATGTGGTTGCACCAGCCGTCGATATCTACAGCACGAGCATCGATGGCAAGTACCGCAAAGGCACCGGCACCTCTGACGCGACGGCGATTGTTGCGGGGGCGGCGGCTTTGATCAGATCGAAGTATCCCCACCTGCCCGCGCAGGAGGTGGCGCACCGACTCACGGCTACAGCCGTCGACAAGGGTCCGCCCGGGCGGGACGACGAGTACGGCTATGGGGTTATCGACCTCGTCGCGGCCCTGACGGCAGACGTACCCCCGTTGGGGTTTGAATCGGT
The DNA here is from genome assembly GCF_040643015.1 of Micromonospora sp. NPDC047527. NCBI lineage: Bacteria > Bacillati > Actinomycetota > Actinomycetes > Micromonosporales > Micromonosporaceae > Micromonospora > Micromonospora sp. NPDC047527. Next base: position 350,900 of record NZ_JBEYTK010000005.1, read on the forward strand.
GAGCGCTCCGGCCGGGGGTGGCGCGAGCACGACGGCCGGTGCTCGGCCGGGCGATGACGATGGGGCGACCGTACGTGGCCTGGCCACTCTCGGCGTGATCGTGGCCGCCGGTGTCGGATGGGCGCTGGTGCTGCGCCGTCGGCGTCATGGCGACGATCCACCGCCCCGGATCAGTCGCTGACGCAGTGATCGCCTCGGGTTCCTTGATGTCGCGGTGTCCTGGGCTGTGGGATGGCCCGACTTCATTGATCCCGAGTGGACCAACACCGTTCGACGGGCCTGACAGGGGTGATCGACACGAGGTCGGCGATGTGGGGGTGTCGCGGGCCTGGGATAGCGCGATATCGGCGATATGGAGTTGATCATGGGGGCTGGGCTGCGGAACGGCGGCTGCGGAGCAGCGGTGGTGAGTCGGGAGGCGGTAACGTCGGGTGGTGTCTGAATCTCTGCCGCTCCGCCTCGTGCTCGCTTCGGCGAGCCCTGCCCGACGTAAGTCCCTCCAGGCCGCCGGCATCGAGCCGGACGTGCTGGTCAGCGGGGTGGACGAATCGCTGGTGGTGACCGACCGGGCTGAGGATCTGTGCCTGGAGTTGGCTCGACTCAAGGCGCAGGCGGTGTTGACCCGACTGAGCCCTGGCGCCGATCAGCGGACGCTGGTGATCGGGTGCGACTCGGTGCTCGCGTTCGACGGGGAGATCCTCGGCAAGCCGGCCGATCCGGCGGACGCCACCCGGCGGTGGCAGCGGATGCGAGGGCGTAGCGGCGTCCTGCACAGCGGGCACTGCCTGATCGACGTCGCGGCCGGACGGCGCGCGGAGGCGGTCGCCTCGACGACCGTCCACTTCGCGGACATCAGCGACGACGAGATCACCGCGTACGTGGCCAGCGGGGAGCCGCTGGCGGTGGCCGGCGCGTTCACCATCGACGGGTTGGGCGGGCCGTTCGTGGAGCGGATCGAGGGTGACCCGGGGACGGTGGTCGGCCTGTCGATGCCCCTGCTGCGTCGCCTTCTCGCCGAGTTGGGCCTACAGATCACCGACTTGTGGACAAAGGTCGCGCCGGGCGGTCAGACGGTCGAATCGATCGGTACCGTCCGGTCATGACCACCAAGTCGATCCCGCTCACCGACGAGCTGCACACGTACCTGGTCGCGCACGGTGCCCCACCGGACGAGATCATCCGCGACCTGGCCGAGGAGACCCGGTCGGTGCTGCCGGAGCACGCGACCATGCAGGTGGCACCGGAGCAGGCCGCGTTCCTGACCTTCCTGACCCGGCTGCTCGACGTACGGCAGGCGGTCGAGGTCGGCACGTTCACCGGGCTGTCGTCGCTGGCGATCGCCCGCGGGTTGCCCGAGGGTGGCCGGTTGACCTGCTTCGACATCTCCGAGGAGTTCACCGGCATCGCCCGGCGTTACTGGGATCGGGCCGGCGTGCAGGACCGGATCGACCTGCGGATCGGCCCGGCCGGCGACCGGCTGCGGGAGCTGCCGCACGAACGTCACCTGGACTTCGCGTTCATCGACGCGGACAAGACGGGATATCCGGTCTACTGGGCGGAGCTGGTGCCCCGGATGCGGCCGGGCGGTGTGATCGCCGTTGACAATGTGCTGCGCGGCGGCCGGGTTATCGCCCCGCAGGACGCCAACGACCGGGCCATCGCCGCCTTCAACGACGAGGTCCTCGCCGACGTACGGGTGGACCCGGTGATGCTGCCGATCGCGGACGGCCTGACCCTCGCGCGGGTGCACTGAGGGGCGCCACCACACGGCTATCGGGGTGCCCCGACGACGGAGGGCACCCCGAGAACCGAGCGTCAGCGGACGCTTCGGGCGAACTGGCGGGCCGCCCAGAAGACACCCAGGGCGGCGAGTACGGCGGTGATGGTGAGGCCCTGCCAGACCTTGTCGCTGCCCAGGTCGCCGGCGAACAGCGCGCGGGTGCCATCGACCGCCCAGGAGAACGGGTTCCAGTCGGCGATGCCCTGGAGCCAACCGGGTGCGAAGGTCAGCGGCAGCAGGATGCCGGAGAGCAGCAGTACGGGCTGCGCGACGGTGTTCATCAGCGGGGCGAGCGCGTCCTCACTCTTGACCTTGAGCGCGACGCCGTACGAGACGGCCGAGGTCATGAGCGCGATCAGGGCGAGCATCAGGTATGCCAGCAGCAGGTCACCGAGGAACACCCGCAGGTCGAACAGGAGCGCCAGCAGGGTGATGATGACCGCCTGCACGAGAAGTGAGACCACGTCGCGTAGCGAACGGCCGAGCAGCAGGGCGAGCCGGCTGATCGGGGTGACCCGGGAGCGTTCGATGACGCCGGCACGCAGCTCGGCGATCAGGCCGAAGCCCTGGAACAGGCCGCCGAAGATGGCCAGCAGCACCAGCAGACCGGGTACGAAGATCTTGTAGGCGGCGGCCTGGGTGGGCGCGTTGAGTGCCGGCTTGAGCAGCGGGGCGAAGAGCAGCAGGTACATGACCGGCTGGAACACGCCGACGAAGACCCAGACCGGGTTGCGTAACAGGAGTTGGGTCTGGCGCTGGAAGATCAGCCACGTGTCACGGGCGAATTTCATGAGTCGTCTCTCCGGTGGTCAGGACTCGCGCAGCGAGCGGCCGGTCTTGGTGAGGAAGACGTCGTCCAGGCTGGGCCGGTGCAGCTCGATCGAGCGCAGCTCCAGCCCGGCGTGGTCGAGTCGGCGCAGCACCTGCGGGATGACGGTGGCGCCCTCGTCGACGTAGAGACGCAGGCCGCCCTCGTCTGCGGTCTCCAGCTTGTTGACGTACGGCTCGCCGTCGAGCGCCTTGGCGGCCTGCGGGGTGGCGGCCAGGTCGAGGCCGACCAGCACCACGTCGCCGGAGATCTCCCGCTTGAGCTCGGCGGGGGTGCCCTCGGCGACGACCTCGCCGTTGTCCATGATCGCGATGCGGTCGCAGAGCGCGTCGGCCTCGTCGAGGTAGTGCGTGGTGATGAAGACGGTCATCCCGTCGCTGCGCAGCCGCCGGATCTCGTCCCACATGTGCGCGCGGCTCTGCGGGTCGAGGCCGGTGGTCGGCTCGTCCAGGAAGACGACCTTCGGCTCGTGGATGATGCCGAGCGCGATCTCCACCCGCCGTCGCTGGCCGCCGGAGTACGTCTTGCACTTGCGGTCGGCGTACTCGGTCAGTTGGAAGGCCGCCAGGGCGCGGGCGGCGCGCTGCTGCGCGTCGGCCTTGCTGATGCCGTACATCCGGGCGTGCAGCACCAGCTCCTCGCGGGCGGTGGACTCGTCCCAGGTGCTGCCACCCTGCGGGACGTAGCCGATCCGGCGGCGCACCTCGGCGGGAGATTTGCGCAGGTCGGCGCCGGCGATGGTGGCGTCGCCGCCGTCGGGCTCGATGAGGGTGGCGAGCATCCGCAGGGTGGTGGTCTTGCCGGCGCCGTTGGGGCCGAGGAAGCCGAAGATCTCGCCCTCGGCGACCTTGAGGTCGACACCGCGTACGGCGTCCACCGTCTTCGTCTCTCGACCCGCGCGGGAGCGGAACGACTTCCGCAGCCCCCTGGTCTCGATCATCTCTGCTCCTGGTCGTTCGGGCCGGTAGAGCCGGCTGCCGAGTGGGACCACGCCGGACGGCGCACTCCCCCGCTGTGCCGTCTGCAGGCTAACGAGATATAACTCTGGTAGTCAACGTTGATTATGTCGCGTTTGGCTCGGGCCGCTCTTCGCCGTCCGTCCATCCCGACCAACCATCCGCGCTCTCCAGCTCAGCAGGCAGGTACGACACTCCGGACTCGACGCGTTCCGCGATTCGCTCGCACCAGCTCAGCTCCGCCTCGGCGCGCTCGGACCAGAGTTCGAGCATCCAACTGACATGCACCGGCTTGGCGTTGCGGATCCAGTCCGACTCGAGCGAGGCACGCATCGAGGCGGCGTTGGCGCGCAGCAGGTTGGCCCGGTTGCGCAGGGCAGCCGCCGCCTCGGATCGCGGCATCGCGGGCAGGAAGGAGAACGCCGCCGAGAACGGGTCGAGCGGCTCCGAGAGGCCCCACCAGAGGTTGCGGAGCAGCGTCTCGAACTCGTCCTCACCCTTGGCGGTCACCTCGTAGGTCGTACGGGCCGGGCGGCCACCGACCTGCTCGGTCGCAACGGCCCGCAGCAGCTCCTCCTCGGTGAGCTTGCGCAGGGCGTGGTAGATCGAGCCGGGCTGCACGTTCGCCCACTTGTCGGCACCCCAGCTCAGCAGCTCACGGCGCACGTCGTAGCCGTGCACGGGCTGCATCCACCGCACCAGCCCGAGGATCATCATCCGAGTCGCAGACACCGGATAAGCGTAATAGACAAGTTTGATTAGGGCGCTGCGGCCACAGTGCGGCATCCCACACTGAGCGACCGTTAGGGTGGGCAGGGTGACCGCTAAACTCCCGGTCAGTAACCTGCCGGGAGGAGTCACAAAGGTGCGCAAGGTACTCATTGCCAACCGCGGCGAGATCGCCGTCCGGGTTGTCCGCGCCTGCCGTGACGCCGGTCTGGGAAGTGTCGCGGTGTACGCGGACTCCGACCGCGACGCCCTGCACGCCACCCTCGCGGACGAGGCGTACGCCCTCGGCGGGGACAGCGCGACCGACACGTACCTGCGCATCGACAAGCTGCTCGACGTCGCCGCCCGGGCCGGCGCCGACGCCGTACACCCGGGTTATGGCTTTCTCAGCGAGAACGCCGACTTCGCCCAGGCGGTCATCGACGCCGGCCTGACCTGGATCGGCCCCACCCCGCAGGCGATCCGCGACCTGGGCGACAAGGTCACCGCCCGGCACATCGCCCAGCGCGCCGGCGCTCCGCTGGTCCCCGGCACCCCGGACCCGGTGGCCAGCCCGGACGAGGTGATGGCGTTCGCCGTCGACCACGGCCTGCCGGTCGCCATCAAGGCCGCCTTCGGTGGCGGCGGGCGCGGGCTCAAGGTGGCCCGCACGATGGAGGAGATCCCCCAACTCTTCGAGTCGGCCACCCGGGAGGCGGTCGCGGCGTTCGGCCGTGGCGAGTGCTTCGTCGAGCGCTACCTGGACCAGCCGCGGCACGTCGAGGCGCAGGTCCTCGCCGACCAGCACGGCAACGTCATCGTGGTGGGCACGCGGGACTGCTCGTTGCAGCGACGCCACCAGAAGCTGGTCGAGGAGGCGCCCGCGCCGTTCCTCACCGACGCCCAGCGGGCACAGATCCACGACAGCGCCAAGGCGATCTGCCGCGAGGCCGGCTACCACGGTGCCGGCACGGTGGAATACCTGGTCGGCGTGGACGGCACCATCTCCTTCCTGGAGGTCAACACCCGACTCCAGGTCGAGCACCCGGTCACCGAGGAGACCGCCGGCATCGACCTGGTCCGCGAGCAGTTCCGGATCGCCGACGGCGAGAAGCTGCGGATCACCGAGGACCCGACGCCGCGCGGGCACTCCATCGAGTTCCGGATCAACGGCGAGGACCCGGGCCGCAACTTCCTGCCCGCCCCGGGCACGGTCACCGCGCTGCGGCTACCCACCGGCCCGGGGGTGCGGGTCGACACCGGCATCTCGGCCGGCGACGTGATCGGCGGCAACTTCGACTCGCTGCTGGCCAAGGTGATCATCACCGGTGAGACGCGCGCCGAGGCGCTGGAGCGCGCCCGCCGCGCGCTGGACGAGATGGTGCTCGACGGCATGGCCACCGCGCTGCCGTTCCACCGGCTCGTGGTGCGGGACGAGGCGTTCACCGCCGAACCGTTCACCGTGCACACCCGGTGGATCGAGACCGAGTTCCACAACACCGTGCCGCCGTTCGCCGCCGCCGCCGGCACCGCCGAGGCGCCAGCCGAACGCGAGACCGTCGTGGTCGAGGTGGGCGGCAAGCGCCTTGAGGTCAGCCTCCCCGCCGGCTTCGGCGGGGGTACGACCGCAGCCGCACCCGCCACCCGCAAGCCGACCCGGCGTGCCGGTGGCGCCAAGGCTGGCGCGGCGATCGGCGGCGACGCGCTCACCTCACCGATGCAGGGCACCATCGTCAAGATCGCGGTTGCCGACGGTGACACCGTGGCTGAGGGTGACCTGGTCGTGGTGCTGGAGGCGATGAAGATGGAGCAGCCGCTGCACGCCCACAAGGCGGGCACGGTCAGCGGGCTCGCCGCCGAGGTCGGCGCGGTCATCACTGCCGGCGCTTCCATCTGCACCATCGCCTGACGGCCCCTTACTGGCGCTTCATCCGCGACGGGCGGGCGCGGCGGGGTGGTTTGCGGCAGCGACGTGGGCGTGGGCGGTCGGGGGCGGGAATGATGGCCGGGTGCGTTTCCTTCACGGCGCGGTTCCCGCGCACGACCTGACCTACACCGACGTCTTCATGGCGCCGGCCCGCTCCGACCTCGGTTCCCGGCTCGACGTCGACCTGTCCACCGGCGACGGCACCGGCACCACCATTCCGCTGGTGGTGTCCAACATGACGGCGGTCGCCGGGCGGCGGATGGCCGAGACGGTGGCCCGGCGGGGCGCGATCACGGTGATCCCACAGGACATCCCGATCGAGGTGGTCGCGAACGTCGTCGCCTGGGTCAAGCAGCGGCACCTGGTCTACGACACGCCGATCACCCTCGGCCCGACCGAGACCGTCGGCGACGCCATCCACCTGCTGCCGAAGCGTTCGCACGGTGCGGTGATCGTGGTCGACGAGGCCGGTCGGCCGGTGGGCGTGGTCACCGAGGCGGACACCGTGGGGGTGGACCGGTTCGCCCAACTGCGGCACGTGATGTCCACCGAGCTGCACACCGTGCCGGCGGACGCGGACCCGCGTACCGGCTTCGACCTGCTCTCCGCCGGCCGACGCCGGCTCGCGCCCGTGGTGGACGCCGACGGCCGGCTGGTCGGGGTGCTGACCCGCAAGGGCGCGCTGCGCGCCACCCTCTACACACCTGCGGTGGACGACCGGGGTCGGTTGCGCATCGCCGCGGCGGTCGGGATCAACGGGGACGTCACCGGCAAGGCTGCCGCGCTGCTGGAGGCCGGAGTGGACACGCTGGTCGTGGACACCGCGCACGGTCACCAGGCACGGATGATCTCCGCGCTGCGGGCGGTCCGGAAGCTGGACCCGGGCGTCCCGGTGGCGGCCGGCAACGTGGTCACCGCCGAGGGGGTACGCGACCTGGTCGAGGCGGGCGCCGACATCATCAAGGTCGGCGTCGGGCCGGGCGCGATGTGCACGACGCGGATGATGACCGGTGTGGGCCGCCCGCAGTTCTCCGCCGTGCTCGACTGCTCGGTGGCGGCCCGGGAACTGGGCCGGCACGTCTGGGCCGACGGCGGCGTACGCCACCCGCGCGACGTGGCTCTCGCACTGGCGGCCGGCGCCTCGAACGTGATGATCGGTTCCTGGTTCGCCGGCACCTTCGAGTCGCCCGGTGACCTGTACACCGACGCCGACGGCCGGCGTTACAAGGAGAGCTTCGGGATGGCCTCGGCTCGGGCGGTCAGCGCCCGTACCGCCGACGACAGCCCGTACGACCGGGCCCGCAAGGCGGTGTTCGAGGAGGGCATCTCCTCGGCCCGGATGTACCTGGACCCGGCCCGGCCCGGCGTCGAGGACCTGATCGACGAGATCATCGCCGGGGTCCGCAGCGCCTTCACCTACGCGGGCGCACGGGACCTGACGCAGTTCCACGAGCGGGCCATCGTCGGCGTACAGAGCGCCGCCGGCTTCACCGAAGGAATGCCCCTACCCACCAGCTGGTAACCCGCCCGCCCCGCCCGTTCCCCGCCCCGCCCCCGCCCGCTCCTCGCCCCACCCCCGCGTCGATCATGGAGTTGTGGTGCCTCGCAAAAGGGGCACGGCTGGGCGAAACGCCCACCACGACTCCATGATCGACGCGGGGGAGGAGGGGGCGCGGGCGGCGTGGCGCGGGGGTCTGTGGGAAATCGTTTGGAGCCTGACTATCAGGGAGCTAACCTGCTCTCCGTGCAACTCATCACGCTCCAGGACGCGCCGATCGGCCGGCTGCTGGTGGTGGCCGGGCACCTCGTCGGGCAGCGGTGGAACCGCTACCTCGCCGAGGACCACGGCCTCACCCAGGCCGGCATGGTGACGCTGATGACGCTCGCCCGACACGGCGAACTGCCGCACCGGCAGGTGGCCGAGCGGTGCTTCGTCCGCCCTGCCACCCTCACCGGCATCGTGGACACGCTGGCCCGTGACGGACTGGTCGAGCGGCAACGCGACGACAACGACCGACGCAGCGTCCGCCTCGCCATCACCCCCGCCGGGCGGGAGCGGGTGGCCGCGCTCAGTGCCCTGATGCACTCCGGACGGCCGCTCACCTCCATCGACGCCGACCCGGCGAAGGCGCAGGTGATCCGCGAGTTCCTGCTCGAGGTCATCGCCAGCGCGGACGACCCGCCGATGAGCGGACGCCCCACCGAACCAAAGGACTCGGCGTGCTGATCCGACTGTTACGCGGTCAACTGGGCACCTACCGGCGACCGTTGCTGGCGGTGGTGCTGCTCCAGTTCGTGGGCACCATGGCCTCGCTCTACCTGCCCAGCCTCAACGCGGACATCATCGACCAGGGCGTGGCCCGGGGCGACACCGACTACATCGTGCGGACCGGCGGCTGGATGCTGCTGGTCAGCCTGATCCAGATCATCTGCTCGATCGCCGCGGTCTACCTGGGCGCGCGGGTCGCCATGGGCTTCGGCCGTGATGTCCGCGCCAGGCTGTTCGGGCACGTCAACCGCTTCTCCGCCCGCGAGGTGGCCCGGTTCGGGGCGCCGTCGCTGATCACCCGCAACACCAATGACGTGCAACAGGTGCAGATGCTCGTGCTGATGAGCTGCACCATGCTGGTCGCCGCGCCGATCATGAGCGTCGGCGGTGTGGTGATGGCGCTGCGGGAGGATATCGGGCTCTCCTGGTTGATGCTGGTCAGCGTGCCGGTGCTGGCCATCGCGCTCAGCTCGATCATCCGCCGGATGGTGCCGGGCTTCCGGCTCATGCAGACCCGGATCGACACGGTCAACCGGGTGCTGCGCGAGCAGATCACCGGCATCCGGGTGGTCCGCGCGTTCGTCCGCGAGCCGTACGAGACGGACCGCTTCGCCGTCGCCAACGCCGACCTGACCGCCACCGCCCTGCGTACCGGCCGGCTGATGGCGATGATCTTCCCGGTGGTCATGCTGGTGCTGAACGTCTCCAGCGTGGCGGTGCTCTGGTTCGGCGCGCAGCGGGTGGACGGCGGCGCGATTCAGATCGGCGCGCTCACCGCCTTCCTCCAGTACCTGATGCAGATCCTGATGGCCGTGATGATGGCGACCTTCATGCTGATGATGGTGCCCCGCGCCGCGGTCTGCGCCGAGCGGATCATCGAGGTGCTGGACACCGACTCGTCGGTGGTCCCCGCCGCCGAGCCGGTCACCGAGTTGCCCACCCGCGCCGAGTTGGAGCTGCGTGGGGTGCGTTTCCAGTACCCGGGCGCCGTCGACCCGGTGCTGCGGGACATCTCCTTCCGGGCCACCCCGGGCACCACCACGGCGATCATCGGCAGCACCGGCGCCGGCAAGACGACCCTGCTGTCACTCATCCCCCGCCTGGTCGACGTCACCGGTGGCGCGGTGCTGGTCGACGGCGTGGACGTACGGGAGATGGCACCGGACGAGCTGTGGCGGCGGATCGGCCTGGTGCCGCAGCGGCCGTACCTGTTCACCGGCACGGTCGCCAGCAACCTGCGCTACGGCAACCCGGACGCCACCGACGAGGAGCTGTGGACGGCCCTGGAGATCGCCCAGGCCCGGGACTTCGTGGCCCAGATGCCCGGCGGCCTGGACGCCCCGATCGCCCAGGGCGGCAGCACGGTCTCCGGTGGGCAGCGGCAACGCCTGGCCATCGCACGGGCGCTGGTCCGCCAGCCGGAGATCTACCTCTTCGACGACTCGTTCTCCGCGCTCGACCTCGGCACCGACGCGCGGCTGCGGGCGGCACTGCGTCCGGTCACCGCGCAGTCCGCGGTGGTCATCGTGGCCCAGCGGGTCTCCACCATCGTCGACGCCGACCAGATCATCGTTCTTGAGGACGGAGGGGTCGTCGGAGTGGGACGACATGCGGAGTTGTTGGAGACCTGTCCGACGTACGCCGAGATCGTGGCCTCCCAGCAGACGGCGGAGGTGACGGCGTGAGCGAGCCCGACGAGCGGCGGACCGCGGCCGTACCCACGCAGAAGCCGGCCGGCGACACGCGGACGCCGGCTGCCGGCGGCGACGCGCCGACACCGAAGCGGCTGCCTCCGGGCCGCCCGGCCGGCGGTCCGCCGTGGGCGGGCGCCGGGATGCCCGCCGAGAAGTCGATGAACTTCGGGCCGTCCGCCCGGCGGCTGCTCGGCCGGCTGCGCCCGCACCGGCTGCACCTGACCGCGATCGTCACCCTCGCGGTGGTGAGCGTGGGGTTCAGCGTGGCCGGTCCGAAGATCCTCGGCCACGCCACCGACCTGATCTTCAGTGGGGTGATCGGCCGTCAACTGGAGGCTGGCACCACCACCGAGCAGGCCGTCGCGGCGGCCCGGGCCAGCGGCAACGGCAACTTCGCCGACATGCTGGCCCGGATGGACGTGGTGCCCGGCGTGGGCGTCGACTTCACCGCCCTGAGCCGGGTGCTGCTGCTGGCGCTCGGGCTCTACCTGGCGGCGAGCCTGCTGTCGTGGTGGCAGGGCTGGCTGCTCAACGGTGTGGTGCAGCGCACCGTGCTGCGGCTGCGCGCCGAGGTGGAGGAGAAGCTCAACCGGCTGCCACTGCCCTACTTCGACCGGCAGCCTCGGGGTGAGCTGCTGAGCCGGGTCACCAACGACATCGACAACATCTCGACAAGCCTCCAGCAGACCCTCAGTCAGCTGCTCACCTCGCTGCTGACCGTGGTCGGCGTGCTGGGCGTGATGTTCTGGATCTCGCCGCTGCTGGCCCTGGTGGCGCTGGTCGCGGTGCCGCTGTCGGTGCTGGTCACCCAGCGCATCGCCAAGCGCTCGCAGAAGCAGTTCATCGCGCAGTGGAAGCACACCGGCGAGCTGAACGGCCAGATCGAGGAGGCGTACACCGGCCATGAGCTGGTGAAGGTCTTCGGCCGGCAGCGCGAGGTGGAGGCCGCGTTCACCGCCAAGAACGAGGAGCTGTTCCGGGCCAGCTTCGGGGCGCAGTTCGTCTCCGGGATCATCATGCCGTCGATGATGTTCATCGGGAACCTCAGCTACGTGGCGATCGCCGTGGTCGGCGGCCTGCGGGTGGCCTCCGGGACGATGAGCCTCGGCGACGTGCAGGCGTTCATCCAGTACTCCCGGCAGTTCACCCAGCCACTCACCCAACTCGCGTCGATGGCCAACCTGCTCCAGTCCGGGGTGGCCTCGGCCGAACGGGTCTTCGCGGTGCTCGACGCCGACGAGCAGAGCCCCGACCCGGTCGAGCCGACCCGGGTCGTCGACCCGCACGGTCGGGTCGAGTTCGAGCACGTCTCCTTCCGGTACGAGGCGGACAAGCCGCTGATCGACGACCTGTCCCTGGTCGCCGAGCCGGGGCACACGGTGGCCATCGTCGGCCCGACCGGCGCCGGAAAGACGACGCTGGTCAACCTGATCATGCGGTTCTACGAGTTGGACGCCGGCCGGATCACCCTGGACGGGGTGGACATCACGACGATGCGCCGCGACGACCTGCGCGGTCGGATCGGCATGGTGCTCCAGGACACCTGGCTCTTCGGTGGCACCATCCGGGCCAACATCGCCTACGGGCGGCCGGACGCGACCGAGGAGGAGATCCTCGCCGCGGCTCGGGCCACCTTCGTGGACCGGTTCGTGCGGAGCCTTCCCGACGGCTACGACACGGTCATCGACGAGGAGGGCAACAACGTCAGCGCCGGCGAGAAGCAGCTCATCACCATCGCGCGGGCGTTCCTCGCCGAACCGTCGCTGCTGATCCTCGACGAGGCGACCAGCTCGGTGGACACCCGCACCGAGGTGCTGCTCCAGCGGGCGATGGCGGCGCTGCGCTCGGACCGGACCAGTTTCGTCATCGCGCACCGGCTCTCCACCATCCGCGACGCCGACCTGATCCTGATGATGGAGAACGGTCGCATCGTCGAGCAGGGCACCCACGAGCAGCTACTCGCCGCCAAGGGCGCGTACCACCAGCTCTACCGATCCCAGTTCACCGGCGCGGTGGTCGACGAGGAACCGGCCGCCGCCCAACCCGCGACGGTCTAGCGCATGTCTCGGACTCCCGGGTCAGTCCGGCGGCAGCAGGTCGGTCGCGCGGGCGGCGACCTGCCCGCTGATCAGGGCGAGCGCGGCGGCGGCGGGCATCGGGGCCAGGGCGCGGCCACCGCGCAGGCGCAGCGCGAGGTGCCCGTCGGCCACCTCCCGAGGACCCAGCACCCCGAGGTACGGGACACGGCGGCGAGCCGCGTCCCGTACCCGGGCGCCCAGCGAGCCGGCGGCGTCGACCTCGACCCGCAGCCCGGCGTCGACGGCCCGCCGGGCCAGCTCGGCCGCCGCGCCGGCCTGCCCGTCGTCCACCGGCAGCAGCACCAGCTGGACCGGCGCGTACCAGGCCGGGAAGGCACCCTCGTGCACCTCGATGAGGTACGCGAGGAGCCGCTCCATGCTGCCGACGAGGCTGCGGTGCACCATGACCGGTCGACGTCGGCTGCCGTCGGAGTCGGTGTACGACAGGTCGAACCGCTCCGGCTTGTCGAAGTCGAGTTGGATGGTGGAGATGGTCGACTCCCGGCCAGCCGCGTCCACGATCTGGATGTCGATCTTCGGACCGTAGAAGGCGGCCTCGCCCGGTGCCTCGACGTACTCCACTCCGGCGAGCGCCTCCCGAAGCAGATCCTCGGCGTGGGCCCAACTCGCGTCGTCGCCGACGTACCTGCTGCCCGGCCCGCGCAGCGACAGCCGGAAACCGGCCGGGCGGACGCCGAGCGCGGCGTGCGCGGCGCGGACCAGCCGGAGGATCTCCGCGACCTCCGCGCCGACCTGCTCCGGCGCGCAGAAGGTGTGCGCGTCGTTGAGCGAGATCGCGCGTACCCGGGACAGCCCGCCGAGCACCCCGGAGCGCTCCGAGCGGTACATCCCGCCCAGCTCGGCGATCCGCAGCGGCAACTCCCGGTAGGAGCGGCCCCGGGCGCGGAAGACCAGCGCGTGGTGCGGGCAGAGCGCCGGCCGGAGCACGAACTCGTCGTCGGCGCTCAGCCGCATCGGCGGGAACATGTCGTCGGCGAAGTAGCCGAGATGCCCGGAGAGTTCGAAGAGTTCACGTTTGCCCAGCGGCGGCGAGTAGACGTGCTGGTGACCGGAGCGTCGCTCCAACTCCCGGACGTACTCCTCGACGGCATGCCGGGCGGCGGCGCCGGCGGGCAGCCAGATCGGCAGGCCGGCGCCGGCCAGCGGATCGGAGACGAAGAGGTCCAGCTCGCGGCCGAGCCTGCGGTGGTCGATCATGTCGGGCTCCTGGATCGGGTACGACCCGGAGGCGACCTGGACACCGAACGCCGTACGGCTCTCGGGGGCGGATCGCCCCGGGGCCTGGTCGACGGTGGTTACGTCAGAGCGGCGCGCCGGGGACACCCGGCGTCGTGGTCATCACTACCGCGCTGCGCATGCCGCGACGCTACCCGCCGGGCGGTCGAGGACGCACCCGGATTTGCAGCGGCGAAAGAGGGGGAGGGCCGCCGGCGCGGGACCCGCCGGCGGCCCGGGGCGACCCGAATCGTCAGGAACGGGGGACCCGACGGGCTGGGCCGCGCCGACAACGGTACGCCGACGGACGCCGATCCGCCGACCGCCTCGGGCACCCGTGAAACAGCCTCGGAGCCGTCACCCGGGGGTGGTTCGCCTCGTTGGATCTGGGTGGCCTGTGGTGTCGACGGTCACGACGGGACGGGGCCGTGCACGGTGACGCCGGGCACGACGTCAGGCTCGACACACCCAATCGGCCGCATCCGGCGAGGTGGCAGGCGTGCCCGAACTACTGACTGACGTCGCGTCGCCGACGTGGGCGTACCTCGTACTGCTCGGATTGCTGATCGCGGACGCCTTCGTCCCGGTGATCCCCACCCAGATCGTCATGATCACCAGCGGCGCGCTCACCGTGTACGGCGGCCTCGACCTGCCGATCATCATCGCCGTCGGCGCGCTCGGCGTGTTCGTCGGTGACCTGGCCTGCTACCTGCTCGGCCGCAGCGCTCCGGACCGGCGGGCGCCCCGACATTCCGAGCTGAGCCGGGCGCGCCGAATGGCCAGCCGGGTCACGCAGGGTCTGCGTCAACCCGGGCCGATGGTCATTCTGCTCTGCCGGTTCGTGCCCGGCGGACGCATGGCGGCATGCTTCTCGGCCGGGCGCAGCCGCTACCCGTACCGCCTGTTCGTGCTCTACGAGGCGGTGGCCGCGCTGGGCTGGGCGACCTACGGGGCGCTGGTCGGGCATCTGGGCGGCACGGCACTCACCCAGTCGGCGTGGCGCCTGGCCATCATCGCCGCCGCAGCGGCGGCCGGTTTCGCGGCGGCCGGATGGGCGATGACGCTGGTCAACGCCCGGCACGCCCGCACCGCCGCCGCAGCCGACGTCCCCCTGGACTGAGTGTCGCCGGACCTGCCGGGTATAAGCTGGGCTTATATTGACGTCATGTGGGACGTCAAACTTCATCCCGAGGTCGAGGAGTGGTTTCTCGACCTCTGCAGGACGGATCCCGCCAGCGCCGACCTCATCAGCGAGGCCATCGACCTCCTCGCCGCGCACGGGCCGGCACTCGGGCGTCCCCTGGTTGACCGCCTCAAGGGCAGCATCTTCCACCACATGAAGGAGCTGCGACCCGGATCGGCCGGCTCCACGGAGGTCCGCATGATCTTCGCTTTTGATCCCGTTCGAGAAGCAGTCTTCCTGGTCGCTGGCGACAAGTCGGGCCAGTGGCAGAGTTGGTACAAGACCGCGGTCCCGTTGGCGGACGACCGGTTCCAGGAGCACCTCTCCAGGCTGAAGGAAACGCAGAGATGACCGATGGAGTGGATTGGCGGGACGTCCGGGCCAAGGCCCGAGAGCTCGATCCGACCTGGGAACATCCGGACCGGGTCGCCCGGCGGGCTCAACACCGTGAGCAGATGTTGGCATCGGTGAGTGGCGCCCAACTGGCAGAGATCCGCAAGCACCTGGGTATGACCCAGGCCCAACTGGCCGAGGCCGCAGGGTTGACCCAGGCCAGGATCAGCCAGATCGAGAACGGCGAGCACACGAGCCTGGACACTCTCCGCGCCTACGTCACCGGGCTGGGCGGCCACCTCGACGTCGTCGCCCGCATCGGGAACATCCAACTGAACGTCGCCTGATCCGGCGACGGTCGTTTCGGGGCCCTCTAGGGGTGGTCCCGGGGATCGATTTCGGTGGCCGTCCCGGATCCGGCTGGGGTGCCCGCGGCGACAGGCTGAGGCATGCCTGGAATCCGGAACACCGGTCTGCTGGCCCTCGGGGGGATCGCCCTCGCGGCCCTGCTCGCCGTGATCGGCCATCTTGAGGTCAGCGACGACCTCGACCCGTGGGCGTTGACCATCAGCGACTTCGCCGTCTCCGACCGGGGCGGCGTCATCGACGTCGCCATGGTGGTGCTCGCGCTCGCCAGCGTCGCGGTGTTGTACGGGCTGCGCCGCACCGGCCCACCCCGGCCGGGTTCCGGTCGGACGGCTGAGCTGCTGCTCGGCGCGTGGGTGGCGGGGCTGCTGCTGGCCGCGGTCGTGCCGACGAACGATCCGGGCACCGCCATGACCACCGCCGCCTACCTGCACCGGTACGCCTCGGTCGTCGCCTTCCTCGCGCTGCCGGTCGGCGGTTGGCTGCTCGCCCGCCGACCCGACCTGGCACCGGCGGCGGGCGTCCTGCGTGCCCTGGTCGCGCTCAGCCTGATCCTCGCGGCCGCGATGATCTGGTCCGCCTACCCCGGCGACCGCGTGCTGCTAGGCCTGGTCGAGCGCCTCCTCATCCTCACCGAGGTAGCGGTGCTGACAACGCTGGCGGTCCTCCAAACCCGCCCCTCGGTCGATCATGGAGTTGTGGTGCCGCACAAAAGGGGCGTGCCGGCGTAACCCGGCCACCACAACTCCATGATCGACCCCCGAGCGGGGTCGGGATTACTCCAACTCGTGGAGCATTAGCTGGCGGGCTGCTTCGGTTATTGAGCCGGAGAGGCTTGGGTAGATGGTGATGGTCTGAGCCAGTTCGTTGACCGTTAGGTTGTTCTCCACGGCCATCGTGATCGGCAGGATCAGCTCGCTGGCCTTCGGCGCGACCACCACACCGCCGATCACCTGACCGCTGGCGGGCCGGCAGAACAACTTCACGAAGCCGTCGGACAGGTCGTCCATCTTGGCGCGGGCATTGCCGGACAGCGGCAGCATCACCTGCCGGGCCGGCACCTTGCCCGCGTCGACCTCGTCCTGCGAGACACCCACGGTGGCCAGCTCGGGGTCGGTGAAGACGTTCGCCGCGACGGTCCGCAGCCGCAGCGGGCGGACCGCCTCACCGAGGGCGTGCCACATCGCGATCCGGCCCTGCATGGCGGCGACGCTGGCCAGCAGCAGCACGCCGGTGCAGTCACCGGCGGCGTAGATGCCGGGCACGTTGGTCCGGGAAACCCGGTCGACAGTGACGTAGCCACCCCGGCCCAGCTCCACGCCGTACTCGGCCAGGCCCAGGTCGGCGGTGTTCGGGATCGAACCGACCGCGATCAGCGCGTGCGAACCGGTCACCTTACGGCCGTCGGAGAGCTCCACCTCGACCCCGTCGGCGGTACGCCGGACCGTGTCGGCGCGCGAGTTGTTGAGGATGGTCATGCCCCGGTTGCGGAACACCCGCTCGATGGCCGACGCCGCGTCGGCGTCCTCGTGCGGCATCACCCGGTCCCGGCTGGACACCAGGGTGACCTGGACCCCCATCGCCAGGTACGCGCTGGCGAACTCGGCGCCGGTCACGCCGGAGCCGACCACGATCAGGTGCTCGGGCAGCTCCGGCAGGTCGTACACCTGGCGCCAGGTCAGGATGCGCTCGCCGTCCGGCACGGCAGTGGGCAACTGGCGGGGCGTCGAGCCGGTGGCGACCAGCACCGTGGACGCGGCGATCGAGTACTCCTCGCTGCCGTCGGCCGGGGTGACGATGACCAGGTGGGTGTGCCCGAGGGCGTCATCGCCGAGCCGGGCGGTGCCGGCCACGAAGGTGACCCCCGCCTTGAGCAGCTTGGCGTGGATGTCGGCGGACTGCGCCAGCGCCAGCCGCTTGACCCGCTCGTGCACCGCCCGCGCGTCGACGGTGACCGCCTCCAGGCCGTCCGAGTGCACCCCGAACTCCTCGGTGTCCCGATAGCCGGTGACCACCCCTGAGCTGGCGATGAACGTCTTCGACGGTACGCAGTCGGACAACACGCAGGCGCCCCCCGCGCCGTCGGCCTCCACCACGGTGACATCGGCGTCCAGTTGGGCGGCGACCAGCGCCGCCTCGTACCCGGCCGGCCCGCCGCCGATGATCACGATCCGGCTCACAGAGTTCGCCCTTCGTTGATGCTCACAGTGACTTTCTTCTCCCGAACGCATCCGACACGCACAGTCGTATTCTCCCCCACCCGCCAGCCGGGCTATCGTCATCGCCGTGCGTCATCACGCCGCCTACGGCTCAAACCTCGACCCGGCCCGGATGCGGGCCTACTGCCCGCACTCGCCCATGGTGGGCACCGGGTGGCTGGAGGGGTGGCGGCTGACCTTCGCCGGGGAGGACGTCATCGGCTGGGAGGGCGCGGTGAGCACCGTCGTCGAGTCCCCCGGCGACCGGGTGTTCGTGGCGATCTACGACATCCACCCGTACGACGCGGCCCAGCTCGACGAGCTGGAAGGCGTGACCGCCGGGACGTACCGCAAGCTGCACGTCCGGATCTCCACCCTCGACGGCGACGTCACCGCGTGGATCTATGTGTTCGACGGGTACGAGGGCGGCCTGCCGACCTCGTGGTATCTCTCCGAGATCGCGAACGCCGCCGAGAAGGCGGGTGCACCGGACGACTACGTCACCGAGCTTCGATCCCGTCCCACCGGCACCGCCTCGGCCTGACCGGGTCCCCCCGCAGCCTTCCAGCGCCCTTCGCACCCGCACAGTCTGCAACCGTCGCCGGTGCGGCGGTTCGCCGGGCCGGACGGGCGTCGTCAATCACACACCGGCGGCCGGGACCACCCGCTCGTACATGTCGCTCCACCAGGTTTCCCGCATCCCCACCGACCGGTAGAGCGACACCGGGGCGGTCGGGTTGGTGAGGTCCACGCCCAGGCCGGCGGACAACCGGCCCTTCTCGGCGTAGCGGGCGAAGGCGCGGCGCAGCAACGCCGCACCCACCCCGCGCCGACGGTACGCGGGCAGCACCGACAGGCTCCGCACGAAACCCTCCTGCTGGTCGAGCCCCTGGTCCGAGGACTGCAACGCGCCGGCGAGCGCCCCGTCCACCTCGGCGACGAACCATTCGTCCCAGGCGGTCACGTCGCCGATCCGGGCCCGCCACCGCTCGTACGACAGCGACTCGTGATCCGGGGTGTCGCCGAAGGCGGTGTCGTGGATCCGGTGGAACTCCCGCAACTCGGCCTCGTCGTCGCGCCGCACCGGCCGTACCGTCACCCCGGCCGGCGGGGACGGCTCGGCGGGCAGGTCGGTCAGCGGGCGGTTCATCCGGACGTACCGCTTGGCGAGGGTGAACCCGGCGCCACGCAGGTCGCGTTCCCAGTCGCGCTCGGGCGCGAAGACCGCGCACCGGACGGTGAGCGCCGGCAGCCCTCGCTCGGCGGCGCGCTCGGCGACCCGGTCCAGTTGCCGGGCCAGCAGCGGCGCACGGAGGCTGGACGCCCGCTCCGGGTCGACGTAGACCTCCACGAACTCCCGGCCGACCCCGGTCGGATTGTCCACCGTCGCCCAGCCGACCACGGTGCCGTCCGGGTCCGTCGCCAGCCAGGAGTCCCGGGTCGGGTCGAAGTGGGGGGCGGTCAGCGACGCCTCGACATCCTCCGCGTCGAAGTCGGGGTGGCCGATGGCGAAGGTGTCCGCCGCGTGCACGACCGAGAGGATCGCCGGTACGTCGTCAAGGGTGGGCCGGCGCGTGGCCCAGCCAGCGGGAAGCGTCACGGCAGCACATCCTGACAGCCGACCGCCGCCAGCGCCGCCCATTTTCTCCACGAGGAATTGGGCCTTTCCCGGGCAGCGCGGCGAGGATGCATGCATAATGAATGCATGGTTGCTCTCCAGATTCGGGACGTGCCGGAGGAAGTACGAGACGCCTTGGCTGCCCAAGCCAAGGCACGCGGGCAGTCGCTCCAGGCCTACTTGCTGGAGTTGGTGGAGACGCAGGCTCGACGTCTGCGCAACACGGCAACCCTTGATCGCTTCGCCGGCCGGTCTGATGGCGCTCGTGCCCTTCCGGGGGAGAGCGCCGCCGAGTTGACAGACCAGCGGGAGCAGCGGGGGCCATACGGAAGCGCCGCATGATTGTCGTGGACGCTTCAGTCCTGGCTGATGCTCTGGTCGACGACGGGCCGGTGGGCGACGCGGCGCGGGCGGAACTGACCGGAGACCCGCACTGGGCAGCGCCAGGGCACCTTCTGGTGGAGGTCATGTCGGTGATCAGAGGCAAGGTCCTCGGTGGGAAGCTCGGCCTGGCCCGCGCTCAAGAGGCTATCGACACTCTGCCTTCATTGGTCATCGACGATGTTGGCGTCTCGAAGCTGCTCGACCGAATGTGGCAGTTGCGGGGCAACGTCACGGCGTACGACGCAGCGTATGTCGCGGCGGCGGAGTTGATGGCCTGCCCGCTTGTGACCGGCGATGGTCGGCTCGCCAAGGCCAGCGGCGTCCGCTGCGAAATCCGAGTGCTCGCGCCGTCCTGGTCGTAGCTCTTCGACCACCCACGGCAATCCTGCCCGTTCAGGCGAGGGCCGCGCGGGTGCGGTGCAGCAACTCCACCAGCTCGGCGCCGTCGGCGGGGCCGAGCGCCGCGAACGCGGGCGCGGCCAGCCGGTTCGTCACCGCCTCCGCCCAGAGTCGTCGACGCACCAGCGGACCGATCGGCGGGTACGGCGGTGGCCAGCCGCACGCCACCGCGCCGGCCTCCCCCTCCGGCCCGGCCAGCACCGCCTCCAGCGGGGTCATTCCGGCGGCCCGCACCGCCAGCAGGTACGCGCCGGTGAAGTGCTCGCGGAGCAGGCGCAGCCCGGCGGCGCTCCGGGCTCCCGGGGAGAGGTCCGGCAGCGGCATTGCCCGCCACGCGGCGAAGAGCGGCATCGCGCTGGCGTCGGCGGCGGCCACCGCCAGCTCGACGAGCCCGGCCAGCCGCTCGGCCCCCGGCAGCGCGCCCAAGCGCTCCGTCCCCCACCGGCAGCACTCGGCGAGGCTGGCGGCGGCCACCTCGGCCGGCGGGAGGACCCGGGCGGCGGCGTCCCACCCGTCGGCAACCGCGTCCGGGGCGACGAAACCGATGGCCGCGGCGGCTGTCTCCGCCCGTACGTCGCCGAGCGCACCGGCCCGGCCGCTGATGTAGAACGCCCAGCCGGAAATGCCGAGCAGTCGGGCTCGGCGCAGCGTGGTCGGGCACCTGCTGAACCCGTCGCCGAGATCGAGGACGACGGGCTTGCTGGCGGCGGCGAGCTGCTCCGGCGTCATCCGGACACCAACCTCGGCCTGCCAGCTGCGGCTCTGTCCGGGACGGCCGGTGCCTGGCGGCCGGTCCGCTCGTCGTCGTCCATCGATGGTCAGTTTGCCGCGCCACCGCCCGCGTCCGCATCCCCCTCTTCGGCCGCCAGGGCCTCGACGGCCGCCTCGACCTCACCCGCGCGTCGGCGGGCCACCGTCACCGCCCGCTCGGCCGCCCGCCGCGCCAGCCTGGCCCGGCTGAGGTCCTGCTCGGCGACGGCACGCCGCCGCTCCAGCTCGGCCAGCTCGGTCTCGATCCCGTCGAGTACGGCCGCGCCGTCCCGCTCCTGCCCGGTCGCCTCGGTCAACTCGGCCTCGGCCCGCTGCTGGTCGGTGTGGGCGCGGTCCAACTCCCGGTCCAGTGCGCGACGCCGGCGTGCCCGCTCGGCCCGCGCCGCCCGCTGCGCCGCGCGTTCGGCCTGCGCGGCACGCTCCTGGGCCTGGTCGGCGCGGGAGGCCGCGTCGGGGCGTGCGCGCTGGGCCACAGGGCGAGGTTCCGGCTCCGGCTCGTCGTCGTCGGTGACCAGCCGCAGCTGCGGCCGGGGCACCTCGCCGAAGCCGGCGTAGCTGGCCGATCGGAGTAGCCGGCCGGTCCGGACCTGCTCGGCGACCTCGGTGTCGGAGAGCGCCGCGTTGAGGGTCGCCTCCACCTCGGCCAGCGGCAGCCGACCGGCCGGCGGCGCGTCCGGCTCGGCGGCGGCGAGCTTACGGACCTCGGCGACCAGGGCGCCGACCACCGCCCGACGTTGGGCCGACAGTTCCCGCAGCCGCGGCCCGCGCAGCTCCCGCTGGGCGACGCGCAACGCGTCGGCGAGCTGGACCAGGTCGGCGACCAGTTCGGGACGGTGGATGGCGAGCAGGTTCACCAGCCAGGCGGCCACGGTGGGGCGACGTAGCCGGGCCAGTTGCCGGGCGGTGCCCGGGTCACCGGCCCGCCGGGCCTCGGCCACGGCGGCGTCCCGGGCCGCCACGAACCGGTCCGGTGGGGTGCGGTAGAGCTGCTGCACCAGCTCCGAGGGCGGGCCGGGCATCGGGTCAGACGTCCACCCGGCTACCGGGCTCCAGACGCTGGTAGTCCGTGCCGGACAGCGCCGCGTACTGCCGGTTGAGCACGCTTAGCCCGTTGTCGTTGAGCAGGGCGTCGTGCAGGGCGTACGCGCGGCGCGGGGCGACCGCCCGGATGAAGTCGACGACCTCGGAGAACTTCGACCAGGGGGCGTGGATCGGCGCGAAGAGCGTGTCGATCGGCGTCTCCTCCGGCACCACGAGGGAGTCGCCGGGGTGATAGACGACGTCGTTGATCAGGTAGCCGAGGTTGTCCACCACCGGGATGTCCGGGTGGATCACCGCGTGCCGCCCGCCGTACGCGCGGACCGCGACCCCGGCCGCGGTGAACGACTCGCCGGGCGTGACGGGGCGCAACGCCTCGGCGGCGTCGCCCAGGGTGCCGGCGAGCGAGGCCGGCCCGTGGATCGGCAGCGGTCGCTGGTCGAGGTGCAGGCGCAGCGCGGCCAGGTCGAGGTGGTCCGGGTGTTCGTGGGTGATCAGCACCGCGTCCGCACCGTCCAACGCCTGCGGGTCGCTGAAGACCCCGGGGTCCACGACGAGCACTCCCCCGTCGTGTTCCACCCGGAGGCAGGAGTGGGCGTACTTGGTGAGCCGCATCGTGACTCCTCGACTATCGAATCGTGATGTCCTCAGCGCAGTCTGCCGGAACCAGCCGGCGGGCGCGCCACGTCCGACGTATCGCCACACCGGTTGACAACGATGGGAGCGGGGATGGACGGACGGGCAGGATGGCGTCGCGGCGCACTGCTGACGGCGACAGCACTCACGGCGACGCTGGCGTTGGCGGGGTGCGGTGCCGGCGACAGCGGCGCGCGGGACTCGGCGGCCTCGGCACCCGAGCGGGCCGTCGCGGAGGGCGGCGCGGCGGACAAGAACAACAGCGGCACGGACGCGGCGGGGGCGGCCGGGGCCGGTGCTCCGGACCTGCGGGTCGACCAGCGAGCCATCATCTACAACGGAGCGATGCGGGTGCAGGTGGCCGATGTGGACGCGGCGGCCCGCGAGGTCAGTGCCATGGTCACCCAGGCCGGCGGCTTCATCGGCGGTGACGTGCGGCGCAGCGCCGAGGCGGACGCGGTGGCGGAGTTGCAGCTGCGGGTGCCGGCGGCGAAGTTCGCCGGGGTGGTGGAGGCGGTCGCGAAGCTCGGCCGGCAGCAGAGCCGGGAGATCAACACTCAGGACGTCACCGAGGAGACAGTCGACCTGGACGCCCGGATCACCAGTCAGCGGGCACGCGTGGACAGCGCGCGTCGCCTGCTCGCCCAAGCCACCTCCATCGCCGACCTGGTGTCACTGGAGAACGAGTTGGGTCGTCGGGAGGCGGACCTGGCCTCGCTGGAGGCCAAGAAGCGACGGCTCGCCGACCTGACCGCTCTCTCCACGATCACCGTCTCGCTGGCCGGGCCGGCGGCGAAGGCCACCGAGGAGAAGACCGAGACCGGCTTCCTGGTCGGCTTGAAGGGTGGCTGGAAGGCGTTCGTCGCCTCGATGACCATCCTGCTCACCGTGCTGGGGGCGTTGCTGCCCTGGCTGGTGGCGTTCGGCGTACCGCTGGCGGTGTTGCTGCTGGTGCTGCGCAGGCGGCGGAAGACCCCGGCCCTGACCGCTCCGGTCAGCGCGCCGCCACCAGTGCCCGCAGCGCGGTCTGCACCATGACGCGTACGCCGGCCGGAATGGCCCGCTCGTCCACGTCGAAGGACGCGCGGTGCAGGTCGATGTTGGGGCCGGAACGGCCCACGCCGAGGCGGGCGAGGGCGCCGGGGACGTACTCCAGGTACCAGGAGAAGTCCTCGCCGCCCATGCTCTGCGGTGTCTCGGCCACCCCTTCCGGGCCGAGCGCGGCGGCGGTGGCGGCGGTCAACACCTGGATCGCCCGGGAGTCGTTGCTCACCGGCGGCCGGCCGCGTAGGTATTCCAGATCGACCGTGGCACCGGTCGGGGCGATCACGTCCCGCACCACCTGAGCCACGATCTTGGGAGCCTGCTCCCAGGTGTCACGGTCCATCACCCGCAGGGTGCCCGAGGCGCACGCCTCGGAGGGGATGACGTTGTAACGGGTGCCGGCCGACGCGTGGCCGAAGACCAGCAGCAGCCCGCTGTTGGCCGGCACCCGGCGGCTGACCAGGGCGGGCACCTCGGTGATCAGCCGGCCGAGCGCGTCGACCAGGTCGACGGTCAGGTGCGGGCGGGCGGTGTGGCCGCCCGGCCCGGTGAGCCGGACGGTGACGTTGTCGGCGGCCGCGGTGATCGGGCCGACGCGCAGGCCGACCTGGCCCACCGGCAGGTTCGGGTCGCAGTGCAGCGCGAAGATCTGCACCACGTCTTCCAGGCCACCGGCCTCGATGACCTCCAGCGAGCCGCAGGGCAGGATCTCCTCCGCCGGCTGGAAGATGAGCCGGACCCGGCCGTCCAGCTCGCCGAGGTCGGCGAGCTGCGCCAGCAGCATGCCGACGCCGAGCATGATCGTGGTGTGCACGTCGTGGCCGCAGGCGTGGCAGACGCCCTCCACGGTGGAGCGGTACGGCACGTCCTTGGAGTCGTCGAGCGGCAGGGCGTCGATGTCGGCGCGCAGCGCGACGACCGGCCCGTCGGGGCGACCGTTGATGTCGCAGATCACCCCGTTGCCCTTGGGCAGCAGCCGAGGGTGCAGGCCCGCCAGGGAGAGCTCCCGGGCGATCAGGGCGGCCGTCTCGAACTCCGTGCCGGACAGCTCGGGGTGCGAGTGAATGTGACGGCGCGTGGCGATGAGCCCCGGTACCCGTAGGGCGAGGAGGTGGTCCAGGTCGCGGGGCAGCGGCTGGGACCCGGGCGGCGCGTCCGGCCAGGACGACGCCAGCTGGCCGCCGGTGGGCAGCGTCAACGCACTCGTCACGTCGAAATCTCGATTACTGGAGATGGATGGATCATCGGGGACAGCAGACAGCCTAGACCTCCGACGGTGACGCTGCGCAACCTCGTTACGGTGATGATCAGACCGCGCAGCGTCACGTATGCCCTGCTGAGGACGCTCGGAGATGTGCGAGACAGCAGGTAGATCACGGTCGAAGGCCGTCATCCGCCACCTCACCTCCTACAACGCGTAACCAAAACCAGTGGTTGCGAGTCGCGGCACCACTCGCACGCCCTTGCCGCGAATTGTCGCATTAGTCAGGGTGATGAACTGACACTCCGACAATTAGCCGACCACACTCCGCAACGGCCGGATAAGGACGCTCACACGCGATGGTGCGCCCTGACCGCACACCATGTGCGTCACGGTGCAGGGTCGGCGTACCCGCGAACCCGGGTCGGCACACCCCGGGGCCGTCGGTCAGGAGACGGTCAGAACCGGTCGGTGGGCCGGTACAGCCCCCACACCTCACGCAGCGTCCCGCACACCTCGCCCACCGTGGCCCGTGCCCGCAGCGCATCCTTCATCGGGTAGAGCACGTTGTCCGAGCCCTCGGCGGCTGCCCGCAGCTCGGCGAGGGCACGCGCCACCGCGTCGGCGTCCCGCTCGGCGCGCAACCGGGCCAGCCGGTCAGCCTGCGTCGCCTCGATCGTCGGGTCGACCCGCAGCGGCTCGTACGGCTCCTCCTCGTCCACGGTGAACCGGTTGAGCCCCACCACCACGCGCTCGCTGGAGTCGATCTCCTGGGCGATCCGGTACGCGGACTGCTCGATCTCCCGCTTCTGGAACCCGGCCTCGATCGCGTCCACGGCCGAGCCGTGGTCGGCCACCCGCTCCATCAGCTCGACGGCGGCGGCCTCGATCTCGGCCGTCATCGCCTCCACCACGTACGAGCCGGCGAACGGGTCCACCGTGGCGGTCAGGTCCGTCTCGTACGCCAGCACCTGCTGGGTACGCAGCGCGAGCCGGGCGGCCTTCTCGGTGGGCAGGGCGATCGCCTCGTCGAAGCTGTTGGTGTGCAGCGACTGGGTGCCGCCGAGCACCGCGGCCAGCCCCTGCACCGCCACCCGGACGAGGTTCACCTCCGGCTGCTGGGCGGTGAGCTGCACGCCGGCGGTCTGCGTGTGGAAGCGCAGCATCATCGACTTCGGATCCTTGGCGCCGAAGTCGTCACGCATCAGCCGGGCCCAGATCCGCCGGGCGGCGCGGAACTTCGCCACCTCCTCCAGCAGCGTCGTGCGGGCCACGAAGAAGAACGACAGCCGGGGCGCGAAGTCGTCCACGGCCAGCCCGGCGGCCAGCGCCGCCCGGACGTACTCCACGCCGTTGGCCAGGGTGAACGCGATCTCCTGCGCGGGCGTCGCGCCGGCCTCGGCCATGTGGTAGCCGGAGATGGAGATCGTGTTCCACTTCGGCACCTCCTTGCGGCAGTACGCGAACGTGTCTGCCACCAGGCGCAGCGACGGCTTCGGCGGGTAGATGTACGTCCCCCGGGCGATGTACTCCTTGAGGATGTCGTTCTGGATGGTGCCGTTGAGGGCCGCGCCCGGCACGCCGTTCTCCTCGGCGACGAGCTGGTAGAGCAGCAGCAACACCGAGCCGGGCGCGTTGATCGTCATGGAGGTGGACACCTTGTCCAGCGGGATGTCGGCGAAGAGCAGCCGCATGTCCTCGATGGAGTCGATTGCCACGCCGACCTTGCCGACCTCGCCGTGCGCGATCGGGTCGTCCGAGTCGTAGCCCATCTGCGTCGGCAGGTCGAAGGCGACCGAGAGGCCCATCGTGCCGGCCCGCAACAGTTGGTGGTAGCGCGCGTTGGACTCGGTGGCGGTGCCGAAGCCGGCATACTGGCGCATGGTCCACGGACGGGACGTGTACATCGTGGGATAGACCCCCCGGGTGTACGGGAACTCGCCCGGGGCGCCCAGCCGGGAGTCCAGGTCCTCCGGGAGCTCGGCCGCCGTGTAGACGCCGTTGATCGGAAAACCGGACTCGCTTGACCGCCGCTCACTCATCCCCGGATGGTATGGCGCGTTGGCGTCCGATCGGGTGAGGGATACCGCACACTGTGTCCCGACCGGTCGACGGGAGGTGAACGGTTGGGCACGATCCGTCGACTTCGGTAAACGTCCGCCGCGTCGGCTTTCGCATCGGGCGTCGGAACCAGCAAGATAGGGGGGTTGTGTCCCAGCCCCCTCGATTTCCCCCGGTGGCTTTTCTGTGACTCAGATCCCGACGTGGAGCGGCGGACAGGTAAGTCCCGCCAGCGGACGAGCGGCGCCCGGCACCACCATCGGTGACCGGTACTCGCTGCGGTCCGCGGTGGGCAACGGCGGCATGGGTACGGTGTGGCGCGCCACAGACACCCTGCTGCGCCGGGACGTGGCGGTGAAGGAGGTGGTCCTTCCCCCAGGGCTGGCCCCCAGCGACCGCGACGCCATGTACGAACGCACCCTGCGCGAGGCCCGCGCCGCCGCCGCCATCCAGCACCCCGCCGTGGTGCAGGTGTACGACGTGGTCACCGAGGCCGGTCGCCCGTGGATCGTGATGGAGCTGCTGGACGCCCGCAGCCTCGCCGACATGGTCATCGAGGACGGGCCGGTGGCGCCCCGCGCCGTCGCCAAGATCGGCATCGCGCTGCTCGGCGCGTTGGAGGTCGCGCACGCGATCGGCGTGCTGCACCGCGACGTCAAGCCGGCAAACGTGCTGATCTGCACCGACGGGCGCTGCGTGCTGACCGACTTCGGTGTCGCCCGGATGCCCACCGACGTGCAGCTCACCACGCCCGGCATGGTGCTCGGCTCGCCGCACTTCATCTCGCCCGAGCGGGCCATGGGCCAGGAGTTCGGCCCGCCGAGCGACCTGTTCTCGCTGGGCGTGACGCTCTACACGGCGGTCGAGGGGCGTCCCCCGTTCGACAAGGGCGACCCGATCGAGACCATGCACGCCGTGGTCGAGGACCCGCCGGCCCCGCCGCAGCGCAGCGGCCCGCTGACCCGGGTGCTGATGGGCCTGCTGGAGAAGGACCCGGCCCGCCGGCTGGACGTGCACACCTCCCGGGCCATGCTCCGCGAGCTGCTCGCCGGCCCGCTGGGCAGCACCGCGACCGCGGTGCACTCGGTCACCGACCCGTACGCCGTGGTGCCGGTGCAGCAGCGCCCGGTGCCCGTCCTCCCGCCGCCCCAGCCGGAGGCGAAGCCGGACAGCCAGATCGGCGGCCCGGCCATGCTCGCGCCGAACGAGTCGCTGACCGACCGACTCGCCGCGTTGCGCCGGGGCGAGCGGCCCGAGCCCGCCGGGGCCCCGGCCGCCGCCGGGCTCGACGAGACCAGCGCCGACGCGCTCGCCGGCCCGCTGCACACGCCCACCGGCGCGATGCCCGCCGGCGGCCGACCCGGCAGCGGCCGCACCTACGGCGGCAGCGCGGACGCCACCCAGCGGGTGGACGCGGGCGCACACCCGGACGCCACCCAGCGGGTCACCTACGGCAGCCGAGCCGATGCGACCCAGCAGGTCCGGTACGGCGGGTCGGAGGCCACCCAGCGCGTCGGTGGCACCTACGGCGGCGGCAACCAGTGGTCGGTGCCCGGCACCGGTCAGCCCTGGACGACGCCGTCCACCGCGGCGAGCGGCGGCGCCCTGGGCAAGGTCCGCGCCACCGGGGGCCAACTGGTCAGCACCATCAAGGGCTGGCCGCGCAAGGTGCAGCTCGCCGCGGCCGGCGGGTTGGCCGTGGTGCTGCTGCTCGGCGTGCTGGCGCTCTCGGGCGGCGACGACCCCGCGCCGACCACCCCCCAGGCGCAGCCCACCCCGTCCGCCGCGGCGGGCCCGGCGGTCGAGATGCAGGAGCACACCGCGCGGGGCATCCAGGTCATGGTGCCCAAGGGCTGGAAGAAGGCCACCGGCGGCTCGTACACCGACTACATCGACCCGGAGGACAGCGGCCGCAAGGTGCGGATCATCACCGAGAAGTGGTCCAGCAGCTCCACCCGGTGGGCCGAGACGGCCGAGAACGGCCTCAAGACCAAGAGCACCTCCTGCGTCAAGCCGTACAACCAGGTCTCCTCCACGGAGACCGAGCTGGCCAGCAAGCCGGCCGCCGAGTTCGAATACACGTGCGGCGAGGGTGACGCCATGCGGCACGGCGTCTGGCGTGGCGTCGCGCAGGACGGCAAGGCGTACTCGTTCTACCTCACCTCGATCGACGCCAAGTTCGCCGAGAGCAAGCCGATCTTCGACGAGATGGTGCGGACGTTCCAGCTCACCGGGAACGGCTGAGCCGGAGGGAACCGACAGCGGTGATCCGCCGCCGTGCTATCAAGGGGCATGGCGGCGGACACCTCTGAGATCGACGACATTCGCGAGCAAGCCCGACGCTGGCTGGCCGACGACCCCGACCCGGCCAGCCGGGACGAGCTGACGGCGGTGCTCGACGGACTGCCGGCGAGCGCGCCGGAGCTGGCCGACCGGTTCGCCGGGCCGCTGACCTTCGGCACCGCCGGCCTACGCGGCCCGCTGCGCGCCGGCCCGAACGGCATGAACCTCGCCGTGGTCACCCAGGCCGCCGCCGGGCTGGTCGGCTGGCTCGCGGCCCAGGGTGGCACCGGCCCGCTGGTGATCGGGTACGACGCCCGGCACGGCTCCCGGCAGTTCGCCGAGCGCACCGCCCAGGTTGCCACCGGCGCCGGCCGACCGGCCCTGGTGCTGCCCCGCCCGCTGCCCACCCCCGTGCTCGCGTACGCGGTGCGCCAGCTCGGCGCGGTGGCCGGCGTGATGGTCACGGCCAGCCACAACCCGCCGCAGGACAACGGCTACAAGGTCTACCTCGGCGCGGAGCTGGGCGGTGCGCTGGGTGCCGGCGCACAGATCGTGCCGCCGGCCGACGCCGGCATCGAGGCGGCCATCCGATCGGTCGGCCCGCTGACCCAGGTGCCGCTGGGCCCACCCGGGCAGGTGCTCGGTGACGACCTGGCCGCCTCGTACGTCGAGCGGGCCACCGCGGTGATCGACCCGGACGGGCCCCGCGACCTGACGGTGGCGTACACGCCGCTGCACGGGGTGGGCGCGGCGGTGCTCACCGCCGCCTTCGCCAGCGCGGGTTTCCCGGTCCCCGGTGTGGTGCCCGACCAGGCCGAGCCGGACCCGGCGTTCCCCACCGTGTCGTTCCCCAACCCGGAGGAGCCGGGGGCCGTGGACCGGCTCATCGCGCTGGCCGACTCCACCGGCGCGGACCTGGCCATCGCCAACGACCCGGACGCGGACCGCTGCGCGGTGGTGGTCCGGGAGAGCGCCGGTGGCTGGCGGATGCTGCGCGGCGACGAGGTGGGCGTGCTGCTGGCCGACCACCTGATGCGCCGTGGGGTGACCGGGCTCTACGCCACCACCATCGTGTCGTCGTCGCTGCTGCGGGCGATGTGCGCGGCGCGGGGCCTGCCCTACGACGAGACGCTGACCGGCTTCAAGTGGATCGTCCGGGCCGGCGGCGGGAGCGCGCCCCTGGTCTTCGGCTACGAGGAGGCGCTCGGCTACTGCGTCGCCCCCGAGCACGTCCGGGACAAGGACGGCATCACCGCCGCGCTGACCGTGGCCGAGTTGGCCGCCGGCCTCAAGGCGCAGGGCCGCACGCTGGCCGACCGGCTGGACGAGTTGGCCGCCGAGTTCGGCGTGCACCACACCGACCAGCTCTCCGTCCGGGTGGACGACCTGCGGGTGATCGCCGACGCGATGGCCCGAATCCGGGCGGCCACCCCCACCACCCTGCTCGGGCAGCAGGTCGACAGCGTCCGGGACCTGCTTCCGGAGTCGGATGTGGTGATCCTGCGTACCGGGACGGCCCGGGTGGTGATCCGCCCGTCCGGGACCGAGCCGAAGCTCAAGGCGTACCTGGAGGTGGTGGAGCCGGTGCCCGACGGCGAGGTGGCCGCCGCACGCGCCCGCGCGGGCACGGCGGTCGCGCAGCTCCGCGCCGAGATCGCCGCCGCCCTCGGCGTCTAGCCCTTCCGGACGTCAGCGGCGGGGGCCGAGCGCCTGGTCGACGGCCCGTCCCAGGGCGGCCACGACCAGGCCCACCGACGGGCGGACCACCGAGCCGTCGATGCTCACCTCGCCGGAGAACCCGGCGCCCGTGGCGATCTCCTCCAGCCGCCGGCGGGCGTCGGCGGCGGCAGCGCCGCTCATCCCCAGCGCCGCCTCCATCCGCAGCACCACGACCAGGGTGGCCAGCGCGGCGGTCCGCTCGTCCGGCGCCACCGAGCCGGTCAGCGCGCCGGTCAGCCGCTGACGGGTGTCGGCCTCGACGGAGGTGTCCACCACCGGGTAGCGGTGCACGTGGATGAAGCCCAACTCGGTCTCGTCGACGTCCCGCACCACGCCCTGCCGGCACAGGTCACCGAGGATGCGGTCGCGCAGGCCGTGCCGCAGGCGCTGCACCCAGGAGGCCGGGGTGTGCGGAGTGTCGGCCGCTATCCGGCCGAGCACCTCGTCGGCGACCGGCTCGCCGGTGGGCGTCGGGTCGACCACGGTCAGGGACCCGTCGGCGTACGCGAGCCGCCCGGCCAGGGCCAGCTCGACCAGCACCGCCGCGGCCATGCCGAGGTCCAGGCTGATCCGCGGCATGGTCGCCTTGCCGGTCGTGTCGTCGTAGGCGAGGAGCAGCAACTCCTCGGCGAGCGCAACACCAGTCATGGCCGGAGACGGTAGCGGGTCCGTGCACCACCGCGCACGGACCCGCCGGAGGGGGCACCAACCGGGTAACGCCTCAGAACCGGGGCATGCCACCGAACTGACGGTCACCGGCGTCGCCGAGCCCGGGGACGATGAACATGTTGTCGTTGAGCCCCTCGTCGATCGAGGCCGTGACCAGGCGCAACGGCAGGCCGGAGCGTTCCAGTCGCTCGATGCCGACCGGCGCGGCGAGCACGCAGAGCACGGTGATGTCGGTGCAGCCGCGGTCGGCCAGCAGCCGGCAGCAGTGCTCCAACGAACCGCCGGTCGCGAGCATCGGGTCGAGGACCAGCACCGGCAGGCCGGCCAACTCCCGGGGCAGCGACTCCATGTAGGCGCGCGGCTCGTAGGTCTCCTCGTCGCGGGCCAGGCCGACGAAGCCCATCGACGACTCGGGCAGCAGGCCGAGCGCGGCGTCCGCCATGCCCAGGCCGGCCCGCAGCACCGGCACCAGCAGCGGCGGGTTCGCCAGCCGGGTGCCGACCGTGCCGGTGACCGGCGTCTGCACCGGGTACCGCTCGACGGGGAAGGAGCGCGCCGCCTCGTACACCAGCATGGTGGTCAGTTCGTGCAGCGCCGCCCGGAACGTCGAGGAATCGGTGCGCGCGTCCCGCATGGCGGTCAGCCGAGACTGGGCCAGCGGGTGGTCAATGACGTGTACGTCCACGATCGCTCAACCTACCGGGCGGGCCGGCCCGGTGGTGCGGGTGCGGTCGGACCAGCGACGCCGCTCACCTGAGCCGCCCAGCCCGACCGACGTGAGCAAGATCACGCAGTCGTTCCGTGCGTAGACTTCGGGGCATGACGGCGACAACGACGTCGGCCCGGTCGGACCTCTCCGAGCTGGGACGATCCGAGACCGCTCTGCGGACCTTCCTGCACGGCCTGCCCGGCGTGGACCAGGTCGGCGCTGAGCAGCGGGCGGCACAGCTCGGCACCCGCTCCATCAAGACCACCGCCAAGGCGCAGGCGATCGACCTGGCGATCCGGATGGTCGACCTGACCACCCTGGAAGGGGCGGACACTCCGGGCAAGGTTCGCGCGCTGGCCGCGAAGGCGCTGCGCCCCGACCCGGCCGACCCGTCCTGCCCGCACGTCGGCGCGGTCTGCGTCTACCCGGCCATGGTCCCGTACGTCGCCGAGGTGCTGCGCGGGTCCGGTGCCGGGTCCGGGCGGCCATCCGGCGGACCGGGACATGCGGGCGGCGCCGCGCCGGCCGGACTTGGCATTGTGCACCTGGCGAGCGTGGCGACCGCCTTCCCGTCGGGCCAGGCGCCGCTGGAGATCAAGCTGGCCGACACCCGGGCCGCCGTCGCGGCCGGCGCTGACGAGATCGACATGGTGATCAACCGGGGTGCGTTCCTGGCCGGTCGGTACAAGGAGGTCTACGACGAGATCGTGGCCACCAAGGACGCCTGCGGGGACGCCCACCTCAAGGTGATCCTGGAGACCGGCGAGCTGGCCACCTACGACAACGTGCGCCGTGCCTCCTGGCTGGCGATGCTGGCCGGCGGCGACTTCATCAAGACCTCCACCGGCAAGGTCCCGGTCGCGGCGACGCTGCCGGTGACCCTGGTGATGCTGGAAGCTGTCCGTGACTTCCGCGCGGCGACCGGGCGGCAGGTCGGCGTGAAACCGGCCGGCGGCATCAAGAACACCAAGGACGCGATCAAGTACCTGGTGATGGTCAACGAGACCGTTGGCGCCGACTGGCTCGACCCGGACTGGTTCCGCTTCGGCGCGTCCAGCCTGCTCAACGACCTGCTGATGCAGCGCACCAAGCTGACGACCGGCACCTACTCCGGTCCCGACTACTTCACCCTGGACTGAGAGCCGATGTTCGAATACGCACCCGCCCCCGAGTCCCGCTCGGTGGTGGACCTCAAGCCCTCGTACGGGCTGTTCATCGACGGCAAGTTCGTCGACCCCACCGACGGCGGCAGCTTCAAGTCGATCAACCCCGCCTCCGAGGAAGTGCTGGCCGAGATCGCCGAGGCCGGCGCGGCGGACGTGGAGCGTGCGGTGCGCGCCGCGCGGAAGGCGTACGACAAGGTCTGGGGTCCGATGCCGGGCCGGGACCGGGCGAAGTACCTGTTCCGGATCGCCCGCCTCATCCAGGAGCGCTCCCGCGAGCTGGCCGTGCTGGAGTCACTCGACAACGGCAAGCCGATCCGGGAGTCCCGCGACGTCGACCTGCCGCTGGTCGCCGCGCACTTTTTCTACTACGCGGGCTGGGCCGACAAGCTTCCGCACGCGGGCTTCGGCGCGAACCCGCAGCCGCTCGGTGTGGCCGCGCAGGTCATCCCGTGGAACTTCCCGCTGCTCATGCTGGCCTGGAAGATCGCCCCGGCCCTCGCGGCGGGCAACACGGTGGTCCTGAAGCCCGCCGAGACCACCCCGCTGACCGCGCTGCTCTTCGCCGAGATCTGCCAGCAGGCCGACCTGCCGGCCGGTGTGGTCAACATCGTCACCGGCGCCGGCGACACCGGCCGCGCACTGGTCGAGCACCCCGACGTGGACAAGGTCGCGTTCACCGGCTCCACCGAGGTCGGTCGCGCCATCGCCCGATCCATCGCCGGCACCCGCAAGAAGCTCACCCTTGAGCTGGGCGGCAAGGCCGCCAACATCGTCTTCGACGACGCCCCCATCGACCAGGCCGTCGAGGGCATCGTCAACGGCATCTTCTTCAACCAGGGGCACGTCTGCTGCGCCGGCTCTCGACTGCTGGTCCAGGAGAACGTGGCCGACCGCGTGCTGGAGTCGCTGAAGCGACGGATGGCTCTGCTCCGGGTCGGTGACCCCCTGGACAAGAACACCGACGTCGGCGCGATCAACTCCGCCGCCCAGTTGGAACGGATCCGCGAGCTGTCCGACGCCGGCTCGGCCGAGGGCGCCGAGCGCTGGTCGCCGCCGTGCGAGCTGCCCGAGCGGGGCTTCTGGTTCGCGCCCACCATCTTCACCGGCGTCACCCAGGCGCACCGGATCGCCCGCGAGGAGATCTTCGGCCCGGTGCTGTCGGTGCTCACCTTCCGCACGCCGGCCGAGGCCGTCGAGAAGGCTAACAACACGCCGTACGGGCTGTCGGCCGGGATCTGGACCGACAAGGGCTCCCGGATCCTGTGGATGGCCGACCGGCTGCGCGCCGGGGTGGTCTGGGCCAACACGTTCAACAAGTTCGACCCCACCTCGCCGTTCGGTGGCTACAAGGAGTCGGGCTACGGTCGCGAGGGCGGCCGGCACGGGCTGGAGGGATACCTCAATGTCTGAGCGGGTCGCGGTACGCAAGACGTACAAGCTCTTCATCGGCGGGAAGTTCCCGCGCAGCGAGTCGGGACGGTCGTATCTCGTGCAGTCCTCGAATGTGTCACTGGCCTCCCGCAAGGACGCCCGAGACGCGGTGGTCGCCGCCCGCGCCGCCGTGAAGGGCTGGGCCGGCGCGACCGCGTACAACCGGGGTCAGATCCTCTACCGGGCCGCCGAGATGCTGGAGGGCCGCCGCGAGCAGTTCGTCGCCCTCGGCGTGCCCGGCGACGAGGTGGACGCCGCGGTGGACCGCTGGGTCTGGTACGCCGGCTGGGCCGACAAACTCGCCCAGGTGTACGGCGGCACCAACCCGGTCGCCGGCCCGTACTTCAACATCTCCGCTCCCGAGCCGACCGGCGTGGTCGCGGTGGTCGCCCCGGAACGCCCGGCGCTGCTCGGCCTGGTCAGTGTGATCGCCCCGGCGATCGTCACCGGCAACACGGTGGTGGTGGCAGCGTCGGCGACCGAGCCCCTCGCGGCGGTGACGCTGGCCGAGGTGCTGGCCACCTCCGACCTGCCCGGCGGGGTGGTCAACATTCTCACCGGCGCGATCACCGAGACCGCGCCGACGCTGGCGGCGCACATGGACGTCAACGCGATCGACCTGACCGGGGTGAGCGACCCCTCGCTCGCCACCGACCTGGAGGTCAAGGCGGCGGAGAACCTCAAGCGGGTGCTCCGGCCGGCGCTGGCCGAGCAGGACTGGTCCGCCGACCCGGGCCTGACCCGGATGACCGCCCTGTTGGAGACGAAGACGGTGTGGCATCCCAAGGGGGTGTGATCGGTCGCGGCCTGTTGGTTTTCCGGGGGAGCCCGCCCACTCCGGGCGGTCAGGCTTGATCTACTACCGGGGGTAGGATTGTGGCGTGACTCGGTTGGGCGATCTTGAGCGTGCGGTGATGGACGTGCTGTGGGACGTGGTCCCGGGCACGTCGGACGGTGTGACCGTGCGCGAGGTGGCCGACGCGCTCGAAGGCCGCGAACTGGCGTACACCACGGTGATGACCGTGCTGGACCGGCTCGCCGGCAAGGGCATGGTGCAGCGGGAGCGGGAGGGTCGCGCCTGGCGCTACCGGCCCGCGGCCAGCCGTGAGGCGCACATCGCCCAGCTCATGCTCGACGCCCTCGACCTGGGCGGCAGCCGGGACGCGGCACTGGTGCGCTTCGCCCGCTCGGTGACCGGCACCGAGGCAGAGGTGCTGCGGGCTGCCCTCGGCAGCGAGGCCGGCCTGACCGGGCCCGCCTCCACGGGCGGGGCGGATGCGGAACTGACGGACCGGGTGGACGGGCCGACCGACCGGCGACCGGCCGGCGAGGCAGCGGAGCGGTAGCGCGTCATGGCCTACGCCGCGCACTTCGCCGCCACCATGCTGGCCTGCTATCTGACCGCTCAGGTGCTGGCCCGCTCCACCTGGACGTGGCGCAGCCCTCGGGTGGCGATCATCTGTTGGCAGGCCGTCGGGTTGGCGTTGGGCCTCTCCGCGATGGGTCTACCGATGGCGCTCGGTCTGTCCGCGTACGACCTGCCGACCGGGCGCGCACTGCTCGCCCTGACCAGCGACCTCGTCCACGGCACCCTGCCGGCCGGCGAGACCGCGTTCCACCTCGCCGGGGTCGGGGTCGGCTTCGGCATCGGCATCGGGGCGGTGCTACTCGGCACGACTGTGCGCAGCATTCACGGCGCCGTCCTCGCCCAGCGCCGGCACCGGGACCTGCTCACCCTGGTAGCCCGCAACGACCCGGCCGCGCCCGGCGCGCTCGTGCTGGATCACCCGAGTGCCGCCGCGTACTGCCTGCCAGGTGTCCGGCCACAGGTGGTGGTCAGCGCCGGCACGCTCAGCCTGCTGGACCGGGCCGAGCTGGCGGCGGTGCTCAGCCACGAACGCGCGCACGCCAACGAACGGCACGACCTGGTGCTGCTGCCGTTCACCGCGCTGTGCCGCGCGTTGCCGTGGTTCGGCTGGGTGCGTGACGCGCACGAGCGGGTCGCCCTGCTGGTCGAGATGCGCGCTGACGACAAGGCGCGCGAGCTGCACGCCGAGGCGCCCCTGGCGGGTGCGCTGCGCCGGTTCGCCGCCGCCGGCCACCGGATCACACCGGCCGGCGCGCTGGGCATGGGCGATCGGGACCTGGACGTACGGATGCAACGCCTCCTGATCAGCGACCAGCCGCCCCGGGTGCTGGGCGCCATCGCCCTGGCGGTCGCCACCACCCTGGTAGCCCTCCCGATCAGCCTCTTCCTGAGCTGACCCCGCGCCGCCCTCGTCGGCGATCTTGCACTTCCGGTCGCCGCTACGGCCTTTTTGCACCCTTTTCCCGGGCAGAGAGCGCAAGATCGCGGGCCAATACGTAGCGAGGCTACGTGTATGGTTGCTATATCAAGGGAGCCTATCTACCGGAGCTGGCCATGGACACGCTGCTCATCGCCCGCCTGCAGTTCGCCACCACCACCTCGATCCACTTCCTGTTCGTGGTCGTCACGCTCGGGCTGGTCACCCTGCTGGTCGGGGTGCAGACCGCCTGGGTGCTCACCGGCAACCCGAGGTGGGAGCGGCTCACCCGCTACTGGGGTCAGCTCTACGTGATCAATTACGTGCTCGGCATCGCCACCGGCATCGTGATGGAGTTCCAGTTCGGGCTGAACTGGAGTGGGCTGTCGCGCTACGTCGGCAACGTCTTCGGCGCTCCGCTGGCCATCGAGACGCTTGTGGCGTTCTTCCTGGAGTCCACGTTCCTCGGGATGTGGATCTTCGGCTGGCACCGGCTCCGCAAGGGTGTCCACCTCGCGCTGCTCTGGGGCGTGGCGCTCACCGCGTACGCCTCGGCGTTCTGGATCATGGTGGCCAACTCCTGGCTCCAGAACCCGGTCGGCTACGAGGTCCGCGACGGGATCGCCCACCTCACCGACTTCGGCGCGCTGCTCACCAACCCCAGCCTCGGCATGGCGTTCGGGCACGTGGTGTCCGCCGCGCTGCTGGTCGGCGGGATGCTGATGGCGGCCGTGAGCGCCTGGCACCTGATCCGGCGCACCCCCGACTTCCTGCTCTTCCGCACCTCGCTGCGGATCGGCCTGGTCACCTCGGCGCTGGCGATCACGCTGGTGCAGGGCTTCGGCTTCGCCCAGTTCGGCCCGGTCGGCGACGTGCAGCCGACCAAGTTCGGCCAGGGTCCCGGGGCGCAGGCGCTGATCGCCGACTGGACCGCGCGGTTCGGTCCCGGCGACTACACCCCGCCCGTGCTGGCCAATGTCGGGCTGGGCTTCATGATCCTGATCGGCTTGACCCTCGGCTGCGTCTGGCTCCTACTCCCCCTGCTCTTCAAGGACTGGATCATCCGGCTGCGCTTCCCGCTCTGGCTGATCCTGCTCGCCCTGCCGCTGCCGTTCGTCGCGGTGATCCTCGGCTGGATCGCCCGGGAGGTCGGCCGCCAGCCCTGGGTGGCGTACGGGCTGCTCCCCACCGAGCAGGCGGTCTCCCCGGTCGGCGCGCCCATCATGCTCGCCTCGTTGATCGGCTTCAGCCTGCTGCTGGGCACCCTCGCTGTCACCAACTGGGTGCTGCTCGCCCGGCACGCGGCGCGCGGCGCGGCCGACCCGGCTCTCGGCCGCCCACCGGCGCCGACCGACGAGCCGGCCCACCCCGAGCCCACCCTCGTCTGAGGAGATCACCGTGGCCCTCGCCTGGTACGCCCTGCTCGGCCTCTTCTTCGCCACCTATCTGGTGCTCGCCGGCTACGACTACGGCGTCGGTCTGCTGCTGGCCCGCGGCATCGGGCCCGCCGGTCGGCGCGGCGCACTCAACGCCCTCGGCCCGTTCTTCCTCGGCAACGAGGTCTGGCTGGTCGCCGCCGTCGGCATCCTGTTCGGCGCGTTCCCGCTGCTGGAGGGCGAGCTGCTCGCCGGCTGCTATCCGGCCGTCGCCGGCGCGCTGGTCGGGGTCGTCCTGGTCACCGCCGGGGTGCAACTGCGCAGCCGACCGGGCGACCAGCGGACCCGCGCCCGCTGGGACCGGGTCGTGATCGTCGGCAGCACGCTCGCCGCGCTGGGCTGGGGCGTGCTGCTGGCCGCCCTGCTCCAGGGCGTACCCCGCCAGGCCGACGGGCACGTCGCCGGAGTGTCCCACCTGGCCACCCCGTTCGCCGCCGCCGCCGGGCTGGCCATGGTCGCCCTCGTCGCGGTGCACGGTGCGACGTTCCTCACCCTGCGACTGCCGGTGGCCGACGCCGCCGTGGTCGGCCGCACCGCCCGCCGGCTGGTGCCGGTGGCACTGTCCGCGATCGCCCTGGCCACCGTCGTGGGCCTGCTCTCCGCTCGGGTACGCGACACCGTGCAGCGGCCGGCGGTGGGCGTACTCCTGCCGGTGTTGCTGGTGGGGGCGCTGCTGGCGGCCCGCGCGGCGCTGGCGCGGCGGCGGCCGGGGTGGGCCCTGGTCGCCACCGGCGCGGCCCTGGCGCTGCCGGTGGTGCTGGTGGGTGCGGCGCTCTGGCCCTACGTGCTGGTGTCCACGGCCGACCCGAATGCCTCGCTGACGGTGGCCGACGCCGCCGCGAGCACACCGACGTTGCGGCTGCTCGGCTGGGTGGCGCTGCCGCTGCTGCCGGCCCTACTAGGCTTCCAGGCGATGTGCTGGTGGGTTTTCCGGGGACGGACCGACGGCAGGGCACCGGTGTACTGGTGAACCGTCGTCCCTTCGACCCGCGTCTGCTGCGTCGGGTCCCTGCGGCCCGGCGCGACCTCGCCGTGCTCGCCCTCCTCGGCGTGCTCGCCGCCGGGTTGATCATCGCGCAGGCCACCGCGCTGGCGGCGGTGCTGGCCACCGCCTTCGACGGGCGGCTG
This sequence comes from Micromonospora sp. NPDC047527, assembly GCF_040643015.1. Lineage (NCBI taxonomy): Bacteria > Bacillati > Actinomycetota > Actinomycetes > Micromonosporales > Micromonosporaceae > Micromonospora > Micromonospora sp. NPDC047527. The sequence goes on from NZ_JBEYTK010000005.1 coordinate 390,435, forward strand.
AACCGGCCGGCGCTGGCGGGGTTCGTGGTCGCGGTCGCCGCCCGTTCGGCGCTGGTCTGGGCACAGGGCACGGTCTCCGCGCGGGTCGCCGCCACGGTCAAGGCCACGCTGCGGGCCGACCTGTTCCAGGCCGTGGGCCGGCACGGGCCGGGGTGGGTGGCCGGTCAGCGGGCCGGTCAGCTCGCCACCCTGGCCGGCCGCGGGCTGGACGCGCTGGACGCGTACTTCACCGGGTACCTGCCGCAGCTGGTGCTCAGCGTCACGGTGCCCGTGGCGGTGCTGGCCCGGGTCGTCTTCGCGGACTGGAGTTCGGCGCTGATCATCGCGCTGACCCTGCCGCTGATCCCGATCTTCGGCGCGCTGCTCGGCTGGCAGGCGCAGGCCGCCGCCGAACGGCAGTGGCGGCGGCTCTCCCTGCTCGGCGGGCACTTCCTGGACATGGTCGCCGGGCTGCCCACCCTGCGGGCGTTCGGCCGGGCGCGGGCGCAGACCGAGGTGGTGCGCCGGATGGCGGACGGGCACCGGGTCGCCACCATGAAGACGCTGCGGATCGCGTTCCTCTCCGCTCTGGTGCTGGAGCTGGTCGCCACCCTGTCGGTGGCTCTGGTGGCGGTGCCGGTCGGCATCCGACTGCTCGGCGGCGGGCTCGCACTGCAGACCGCGCTGCTGATCCTGCTGCTCACCCCGGAGGCGTACCTGCCACTGCGGGCGGCCGGCAGCCGTTTCCACGCCAGCATGGAGGGGCTCACCGCGCTGGACGAGGCGCTCACCGTCTCGGCCGCCCCCGCGGCCCCCCGCGCCAGCGAGGGCGCAACCACCCCGCACGGGCGAGGCGAGATCCGGTTCGAGGCGGTGACCGTGGCGTACGAGCGGACCACGGCGCTGCGCGACGTGACCCTGACCATCCGGCCCGGCGAGCGGATCGCCATCATCGGGCCCAGCGGCGCCGGCAAGAGCACCCTGCTCGGCCTGCTGCTCGGCTTCGTGACACCGACCAGCGGCCGGGTCACCGTGGACGGCGTCGACCTCGCCACCGCCGACCCGGACGCGTGGCGTCGACAGGTCGCCTGGGTGCCGCAGCGAGCCCACCTCTTCGCCGCCTCGCTGGCCGACAACATCCGGCTCGGCGCGCCGGACACCCCACCGGAGGCGCTCGCCTCGGCGGTGCACGACGCGGCCCTGGACGACGTGGTGGCCGGCCTGCCGGACGGGCTTGACACGCTGCTCGGCGAGCGCGGGCACGGGCTCTCCAGCGGGCAGCGGCAACGTGTCGCCCTGGCCCGGGCGTTCCTGCGGGACGCCCCGCTGGTGCTGCTCGACGAACCCACCGCGCGACTGGACACGGCCGCCGAGACGGTGGTTCTCGACACCACCCGCCGGCTGGTCTCCGGGCGGACCGCGCTGCTGGTCGCACACCGGCCGGCGCTGCTGGCCGACGCCGACCGGATCCTGCGCATCGAGGACGGCCAGGTCACCGAGCTGACGCCGAAGGTGGCCCGATGAGCGCGGCACCAGTGCCACCGGCGATCGAGCCGGCCCCCGCCGACGCGGCCCCGGCCGGGCGGATCGCCGCCGAGCGGGCGGTGCTGCGGCTGGCCCGCCCGTACCTGAACCGGCTGGTCGGCGCGGGGTTGCTCGCCGCCACCACGGAGTTCGCCGGGCTCGCGCTGATGGCCACGGCGACCTGGCTGCTGATGAGCGCCGCCGGCCAGCCTCCGCTGGACCGGCTCACCGTGGCGATCGTGGCGGTCCGAGCGCTGGCGATCAGCCGTGGCGTGTTCCGCTACACCGAACGGCTCGCTGGGCACGACGCCGTCCTCCGCATGATCACCGACGTCCGGGCCCGGGTCTTCGCCACCCTCGCGGCCCGCCGCACCACCGGCCACCGCTCCGGGGACGTCCTGAGTCGACTGGTCTCCGACGTCGAGGCGGTCCAGGACCTGCTGCTGCGGGTGCTGGTGCCCGGTGCGGCGGCGGCCCTGGTCGGTGTGCTGGCCGTGGGTGGCGCGGCGCTGATCTCGCCGCCGGCCGCCGGGGTGCTCGCCATCGGCCTGCTCGTCGCCGGGGTGGCGCTGCCCGCGCTGGCCACGGCGGTCACCCGACGCAGCGCGGCAGAGGTGGCCCCACTGCGTGGTGCGCTGGCCACCGACGCGGTCGACCTCACCCACGGTGCCGCCGACCTGGCCGCGTTCGGCGCGACCGACGCCGCGCTGCGCGCCGCCGAGCACCGGGCCGGCCGGCTGGCCCGGCTGGAACGCCGGCTGGCCGCCACCGGGTTCGCGGTGGACGCGGCCGGGGTGCTGACCGCCGGGTTGACGGCCGCCGCCGTGGTGCTCGTCGCGCTCGCCGCCGACGTGCGCGGGGTACTGATCGGCGTGCTGGCCGTCGGCTCACTGGCCGCCGTCGAGGTGGCGCTGGCCCTGGTCGCGGCGGCCCGGCAGTGGACCCAACTGCGGCCCGGCCTGGCCCGGGTGGCCACCCTGCTCGACGCCGAGACGCCGGCTCCCGAGCCCGTCGAGGCGGATGGCGGCGCCGCCCGCGACGTCCCGCACGAGCTGCGGTTCACCGACCTGACCGTGCGGTACCGGGCCGGTGCCGCACCCGCGCTGGACCGGCTGAGCCTGGACCTGCCGGCCGGCCGGCGGATCGCGGTCGTCGGCCCGAGCGGCGCCGGCAAGAGCACCCTGGCCGCCGTGCTGACCGGCGCGGTCCGGCCCACCTCCGGCCGCGTCACCCTGGCCGGCCGCGACCTGTCCACGTACGCCGAGGAGGACCTGCCCCGCACGGTCGGTGGGCTGCTCGCCGAGGCGTACGTCTTCCACGCCACAGTGCGGGAGAACCTGCTGCTCGGTCGGGCCGGTGCGAGCGACGACGAGCTGGCCGCGGCGACCGCCGCCGCCGGCCTGCTCGACTGGGTACGCGCCCAGCCGGCCGGCTGGGACACCCTCGTCGGCGAGGAGGGTGGTCAACTCTCCGGCGGCCAGCGGCAGCGGCTCGCACTCGCCCGGGCCCTGCTCGCCGCGCCCCCGGTGCTGGTGCTCGACGAACCCACCGAAGGGCTGGACCCGGCCGCCGCGGACTCGGTGCTCGCCTCCGCCCTCGCCGCCACCCCCGCCGGGCACTCGGTGCTGCTGATCAGCCACCGGCTCAGCGGGCTGGCCGAGCTGGACGAGATCGTCGTCCTGGACGGCGGCCGGGTGATCCAACGCGGCCGACACGCCGAACTCGTCGCCTCCCCCGGCTGGTACCGGGACCAGTGGCTGCTCCAGGCGGCGGCCGAGCGCGGATATCTGGCGCTCGCCCCCTGAGCCGGCTCGGGGACGGACCAGGGTTCTCCCCGACGTGAGGACGTTGCCGTCCGTGGCAGGGTGGTTGTCATGCCACGCGCTGAGGACGTCCTGGTGGAGGAACACCTGCGGGAGTTGGCCTCCCGATTGCACGGGCCGGCGCGGCTGAAGTCCGACCTGCTGACCGAGGCGCGACACGACCTGCTGGACGTCGTCGACGCGTACCGCGAAGACGGGGTGCCGCCCACGGAGGCGCAGCGGCGAGCGGTGATCGAGTTCGGCTCACCGGCGCAGCTGCTCCCCTCCTGGCAGGCCGAACTGGCGGTGGCGGCCCTGCGCGGGCTCTCCCTGCGGATGCTGGCCGTGGCCGGGGTGGCGGTGGTGGCCGGCGACCTGACCTGGCGCGGGTCGAGTTGGAGTGACGGCGCGCCGCCCCCGCCGGCCGCCTATCGTCTGCTGTCCACCTCCGTCGACTGGATCTGGATGGGCGCGCTGCTGCTCGCGGTGGCCGGTCTGCTGGTGGTGGCGGCGAGCGCCCGGTCGCCGCGACCGGGTCTGGCGGCCGCGCAGCGGGCGGTGGGTGCCGGTCTGACCGGCACGCTGGTGCTCGGCATGCTGTCCGGTGGCGCCCTGTTCGCCTGGTCGCTCGACCGGTGGGACGCCGCACTGACCTGGCCGCCGATGATCATCGGGCTGGTGCTGGCCGGCGCGGCGTACTTCTCGCTGACCCGCGCGGCGCGCGGCTGGCTGCGTGCCGCCGTCGCCCGCTGACCCGTGGCTCGATGCGTTCAGGCCGGGGTGGTGGGCGGGGTGCCGGGGTCGAGGAACCTGCCGACCGTCACGCGGAACTCCTGCCACCCGGCCCGCTCCCCGGCCAGCGCCCGGCGGCCGGAGTCGGTGAGCTGGTACGTGCGCCGCTCCCGCCCGTTGACAGTGCTCCAGGTGCTCGCCACATGCCCGGCGCGCTCCAACCGGCGCAGCGCCGGATAGATGGTGCCGGTGGGCAGATCGAGACTGCCGTCACTGCGTGCACGCAGCGACTCGATGATCGCGTAGCCGTGCAGCGCACCCTGTTCGAGAACGGCGAGCAGAAGGGCGTCGAGGTGGCCGTGCAGCGACTGGGCCTTCATGCGTAGCAACGCTACTTGTCAGGCGGCCTGCGCGCCACCGCCACTCACCCGCAGGCCCGGCCGGTCATCGGGGTGCGGGCTCCAAGCTTCCCGAGCCGCCGACTAGGGTATGTGCCCAGAGTCACTCGTCGGTTCGAGACGCCGACGGGTCAGCAACCCGAAGCACACGGAGGTCAGCGTGGCCCGCCAGTCGCCCCAACGGCCCGACGCCGACGAGCCCGAGCTCGACGACACCACCGGCCCCGAGCCCGACGAGGCCGACGAGGCCGACACCCCCCGCGCCGCGATCGACCGGGCGCTCTGGGAGGAACTGCGGATCGACCCGGTGGAGATCGCCCTGCCCGCCGGCACCGGCTTCACGCTGCGGGCGTACCGGCCTGCGGGGTCGCTGACCCCGACCGACGTGACCGAGCGCGACCAGGACGACCCGTTCCTCGCCCGCCGCCAGGCCATCGAGGAGGAGGACGACGAGGAGGTCGTCATCCTCGACGAGGAGCTGGCCGAGGAGTTCGCCGACAGCGACGAGGACGAGCCGTCGCGTCGTCGCCGGGGCGGCACCACGGACGCCGACGCGACCGACGACGACGAGGCCGACGACGAGGACGCCACCGACGAGGCGGACGACGAGGAGGTGCCGGCCTTCCTCAGCCACCGGGGCAAGCTGCTGCTGTTCAAGACCCCCGAGTCGTTGGTGAGTTTCATCCGTTCCGGCGCACCGAATGACCTGTCCCAACTGGACAGCTGGAATGAATTGTCCGAACGGGTGGAGCCGGCCGATATCGTGCCGCTCGACGAGGACACCTACGAGCTCGACCTCGTGGTGGAGAACCTGCGCGGCGGGCACGACGCCTGGGATTCGACCCTGCTCATCGAGGCCGGCGAGGTCGCCCGTGACCTGGCGTACGCGTTGCGGCTGCCCGCGGTCCTGGACATGCTCTCCGCCGGTTCCAGCCTCGACAACCTGGACGAGGCACTGCGGGCAACGGTCAACGGCGGGATCGGCGGTTTCATGGGCCGGCGGCGGTTGAAAAAAATCGGGGCACAAACCGCAAGTCTGGGTTGGCGCACCATTGTCGGCAAGATCTCTGCGGTCGTGGACTGGCGCGACTGACCCGTACCGGGGAGCATCAGTTGCTGGCAGTAGAAAGACCTGTCCCGGGAGGAGGACGACGCCTTGGCGCTCGTGCGCGTGTACTGCGGTCTGGCCTCGGCGGATTCGGCTGACCGACCGGCTCCGGTCAGGTCGACGCTGACGTCCGCGGTGGTCGACGACGCAGGCCGTCTGCTTCATGTCAGCGAGATCAGTGATGACGCGGCTGGCTACGCCCAGCTCGTCGCGCTGCTCGTGGAGCGGTCGGGCGGGCCGAGTGGTGCGGCCATCGCCGCCGACAGCGACGACCACACGGTCACCTCGCTGTTGAGCGCGGCGGGTCGCCCCCTGGCGATCGCGGACGACGACTCGGTGGACGACTTCGCCGAGCGGTTCGCCGACGACGACTCGCTGGAGGAGATGCAGTCACCGCCGGCCGAGCGGCGTGCCGTCGGTCTGGCCCGTGCGTTGCAGGCGGGTGCGCTCTCCGCTGTCACGCTGCCGGCGCCCCGGGACCTCGCCGGCTACAAGCAGGTGCTCGCCGCGCACGCCGCCCTGGCCAGCGGTCGGCACTCCGCCGCGGTGGCGCTGCGTGAGGTGCTGCGGGAGCTCTACCCGGCGGCGCTGCGCGCGTACCCGGATCCGGCCGAACCGGTCTCGCTGGCGGTGCTTGACGCACTGCCCGAGCCGGGCATGCTCGGCGGCACCGTCGCCCGGGGTCGTGAGGTGTCCGTCGCCGCCGACGCCATCGCCGCGCACCTCGCGGCGGACGGGGTGGCCGACGCCGAAGAGATCAACGAGGCGGTCACCGCGCTGCGGGTCGCCATCTCGGAGACGCCGCGCCGCGCCACGGTCAACCGGGCACTCACCTCGGCCGTGGCCGAGACGGTCCGGCAGGCCGTAGCCTCCGTACGCGCCTGCGACGCCGGTTGCGAGGCGCTGGTGAGCGCGCTCAGCGCGCGGGTCAGGACGCCCGCTCCGGCTCCCGGTCGCCGGGCCGCCACCCGTCGTGGCGACTCGATCGGCGAGCTGGCCGGCCTGACCAACGCCGACACCAGCCTGACCAACACCGGCGCCGGCCTGCGTGCCGTCCGACCGACCCCGACCGCCGCCGAGCCCACACCCGTCGTCGGCCGACGCAGCCGCCCCGAGCCGGCCCCGGGCAGCGCCCCGCTGGCGTCACCGCGCCCGCTCGGCCCGCCGCCGGTCGCCCCGGCCCCGATCACTCCGCCGCCGGTCGCACCCGCACCGATCGCACCGGCCGCCGCGATGGCCGGCCCGCCGGTGTCGGCGCTCCCCGGCCGCGCCGAGCCGCTCCCGAGCCGGATCGACGGCCCGACCAACCGCCCGGTCTCCTCGCCGCCGCCCCCGCCGCCCGGGATCACCCCGATCGCTCCGGCGCAGCGTGGCACCGTCCCGCCGGCCGAGGCGGGCGAGCCGTTCCGGCCGACCCTGACCACCGCCGCGATCAACAACGCGCGGGCCGAGCGGCAGCGCACGGTCATCCCGCCCCGCCCCAAGACCAACGGCGAACGACCGAGTCACCTGCAGCGGCCGGTCGACGAGCCGCCCACCGGCGGGTTCAGCGCCACCGACCTCAGCATCCCGGTGCCCGCCCCCCGGCCGGGCCAGGAGCAGGCGCCTCCGGGCTCCCGGGCGAACTGGCCGCTGGTCAACAATCCGGAGGACCCGGCCGACAGTTCGCCGAACAACCCGGCCGCCTACTCGTATGGCGGCGGCCGTGGCATCGACGCCCCGACGGACCCGGGGCGGGCCGACGGTCGGGTCACCCCGCCCTGGCTCGCCGACGACCTGCCGCAGGAGCCACCGATGTTGCGGCTCGTCGAGCCGCCACCGCTGGCCGACCGGGCGCTGCGGGAGGGGCTCAACCCGTCGACCGACCCGCGCCTGGAGACGCCGCCGCTGCGGCTCGTCGACCGGGAGCAGGCCGCCCGCAACGGCCGCCCCGCGCCTCGCGTCGACCGTGCCCCCGAGCACCGGCCGGCACCGCCGGTCGAGCACCGGCCGCCGCCGGTGGCCGACGAGGGCGACGGTGACCTGCTGATCTTCGCGCAGGCCAAGTCCGCCTGGTTCGTCGGGCAGGCCGAGGAGTCCGACCTGGACTGGTCGACCACGGCCGACACCGGTTGGCAGGCCGCCGAGCAGGCCGCACGCCCCTCGGTGGGCGCCGAGACCAACGCCGGACTGCCGAAGCGGGTGCCGCAGGCCAACCTGGTCCCCGGTTCCCCGATACGCGAGGAGCGTCCGCTGCGGATAGTGCGTGACGCGGCAAGCCTCGCCGAGAACACCACCGGCTACTTCCGCGGCTGGCGTCGCGGGCAGGAGATCGGCGGGTTCGCGGTGGGCGGCCGGCCGGGTCGCGAGGCTGCCGGCGGCTGGGATTTCAGCCGCGACCACGGCGACCGCGACGACGACCGCGAGTACGAGTACCGCTCCGCCGGCTACCAGTCCTGACCGACCGGCAGTCCCGGCTCCGCCACACGTGCCCGTCCCGCCCTCAGACATCGAACCTGAGGGCGGGGCACCGGGTTCGGCACCTTCTCCCCCACCAACGCAAAAGATCTTGGACATGAGTGGCCCCTGTGGCGGGCTGGCTCCCATCCAAGATCTTTTTGCGTTGCGCAGGCGCGCCCGGGAGGGGTGTGGGCTCGGGCAGCACTCAGCGCCCGGTGGCGGCCAGGGCCACCACCGGGCGCGGGATCGTCCCGGTCAGGCCGGGGCGACGGCGCGCGTACGGCGCATGGTGAGCACGTACTCGACCAGCGAGATCAGCACGTGCTTCGTCGACTCCCGGTTACGGGCGTCGCAGGCCACCACCGGCACGTCGCTCGAGATCGCCAAGGCGTCCCGAACGTCCTGCGGGTCGTGGTACTGCATCCCGTCGAAGCAGTTGATGGCCACCAGGTACGGCAGCCGCCGGTGCTCGAAGAAGTCGATCGCCGCGAAGCAGTCGGCCAGCCGGCGGGTGTCCACCAGCACGACCGCGCCGATCGCGCCCCGGACCAGTTCGTCCCACATGAACCAGAATCGGGTCTGACCCGGCGTACCGAAGAGGTACAGGATCAGGTCACGGTCGATCGAGATCCGGCCGAAGTCCATGGCCACCGTGGTCGTCGTCTTGCCCGGCACCTGCCGGGTGTCGTCGACGCCCACGCCAGCGGAGGTCATGATGGCCTCAGTGGTCAGCGGCGTGATCTCCGAGACCGAGCCGACCAGCGTCGTCTTACCGACGCCGAACCCACCGGCAATAACGATCTTCGCCGACGTCACGCGCCCGCTCGGGTTCGGCGGGCGGTGCGACATGTCAGAGCCTGCGAAGTCCACTCAGCACCCTCTCCAGCAGTTCAGTGCCCACCGCGTCGTCGGAGTCGTCCAGGATGGTCGGCTCGTGGACCGCGACCAGGCCGTCCGTCGCCATGTCGGCGATGAGCACCCGGGCCACACCGAGCGGGAGCTGCATCCGCGCCGCGATCTCAGCGAGCGATTGCACGCGTCCGTCACACAGCGCGGCGATGTACTGGTGTTCGCGGCCCTGGCCACCGTTGCCATGAGCAGCGGCCCGGCCGCGCACCGTCGTCTCGACGAGCGCCTCCAGCGCGATGTCGAGCCGGGGACGGGTACGACCACGGGTCACGGCGTATGGACGGACCAACGCTCCGGTCGGTTCGTCACGATCGGCCATGTCGCCGCTCACCTCCTTCGCACCCGGTACCGGCTCCCACCGGTGAAACTCGTCGTTGTTGTCGTTGCAGTTGCGCCAACCTCAGGTTGGTGGGACGTCAGCCCAGCATGCCCGCGGCCGCACGCGGCTGCGGGGTCAGGGCGTCGCCCACCCGGTCGACCAGTAGTGCCATCTCGTAGCCAACCTGCCCCACGTCCGAGCTGCGGGCGGCCAGCACCGCGAAGGACGAGCCGTCCGAGATGGACATCAGGAACAGGAAGCCATTGTCCATCTCTACGACGGTCTGGAGTACGGCGCCTCCCTCGAAGCAGCGGGCCGCCCCCTGGGTCAGACTGACCAGACCGGACGCGATCGCGGCGAGCTGGTCGGCCCGGTCCCGCGGCAGATCCCGTGACGACGCGAGAAGCAGGCCGTCCGCCGAGACGGCGACCGCATGCGCGACACCGGGCACCCGGTCGGCGAAGTTGGCCAGCAGCCAACCAAGATCCTGCGTAGTTGTCATCCTTCTTGCTCCTTCTGCCCGCTCCCGGCCGCTGGGCCTGAGCCAGACTGCGAGGATTGCTGCCCTCCCGGAGTCGCCTCCGGGCTGGTCGGGGTGTCCGAGGTGTTACGCCCTCGCTGCACGCCCCGGTGGTAGGCGGAGAGCAGGCCACGGACCGCCTCCGGGGAACGCCGCTGGACCGAGGTGGCAGGCTTCTCAACCGCGCCCGGCACCAGCTGCGCCATCGGCTTGCGCTTCGGCAGACCGGTCGTGGTGGTCTCGTTCACCGGGGCCGCGCTGGCCGCTGCCGAGGCGGCACGCCAGCCGTCGTCGGCGGCGGTCTGCCAACCGTTGGTCTGCGGCTGGGGCCGGCGGTTCGGCAGGCTCTCGGCGAGACTGGGGCGTGCGCCCCCGTTCGCTGTCGACCCGTTGTCCCGCGGCGCTCCTCCGGTCGTCGGAGTCTCTGCCATCGGCGTGTTACCTGTCGTCCCGGGTGGTGTCTTGTGGACTGTCCGACCGGTGGCCTCGACCGTGGCGAGCTGCTGGGTCGCGTCGCCGCCGTTCGCCGCCGGCTTGGCGGCGGCAGCCGCCTCCTCCGGACCCGGACGGCGGGTACGGAACCAGGCCGACTCGAGCTCCCGGAAGATCGGCAGCTCCATGGTCTCGTCCGCGTACCGCTGCCGGTTCTGGGCCTGCGGCTGCTGGGGCGCCGGACGGCTCTGTGCCGGCGCGGGAGTCGCCGGTGGCTGAGCCGCGGCGGTCTGCTGCTCGGCGCGCGGCACCCGGGGCAGCTCCGTCGTCATGTCCAGGGCGGCGGCGAGCCGCTCGGGCACCGGCGGGGTCTGCGTGTCCCGCTCGCCGCCCGGCACCGGCGGCCAGGCCGGCGGCGCGGGGGCGCTCGGCCCAGGGTCGGGCGGGGCGGACCGGGGCGTGAAGCCGCTGAACGACTGGCCGGCTGCCGGCGGCGCCGAGTACGGCTGCGCCGAGGCGGGCGGCGCCGAATATGGCTGCCCAGAGTACGGCTGCCCGGAGGCGGGTGGCGCCGAATACGGCTGGCCGGAGTACGGCTGGCCCGAGGACGGCGACGCGGACACCGGCGGGCCGGCGTACGGCTGGCCGGAGGCCGGAGCGGCGGACACCGGCGGGCTGCCGTACGGCGCACCCGAGTAGGGCTGCCCGGAGTACGGCTGGCCGGAGGACGGCGAGGCGGAGACCGGCGCGCCGGAGTACGGCTGCGCGGAGACCGGCGGCGCGGAGTACGGGCGCGCTTCCGGGCTGCTGGGCAGCTGCCGGGGGATGCCCGGCTGCTGCTGACCGGTGGTCGTGGGCTCGTCGCCGGCCCGGCGCTGCGGCAGCGGATCGATCGACTGGCCGTTGGTCGTCCGGGGGGTGAACCCATCGCCGCCGTTGGCGCCGTTCGTCGCGCTCGCGCCGGTCAGGTCGGACCAGGCCGGCATCGAGCGGTACGCACCGGTGTTGGCGGGCGTGCCGGCGCCGTTGCGCGAAGCCGGGTCGAACGGCCGACCGCCCAGGGTGACCTGGTTGCCGGACTCGCTGGGACGAGGGCCGTTGCCGAGCGCGGGCAGCGCGCCGAGCGCCGGCGGTGGCCCGCCGTACTGCGGGCCAGCCGCGGGCAGGGCCGGCGGCTGCTGCTGCCGGCCGGAGAGCGCCCGGGGCACCAGCACCGAGGTCGGCAGAGTCACGTCCGCGACCGTGCCGCGGTCGGCGCCGGGACGCAGCTCGACACGGACCCCGTGCCGCGACGCCAGGCGGGCGACCACGACCAGGCCCATCATCCGGGACACGGCCACGTCCACCTGTGGGGGCGTCGCGAGCCGCTCGTTGAGCTCGTGCAGCTGCTCGCGGCTGATGCCGATGCCGCGGTCCTCGACGTAGAGCGAGGCGCGGTCGCCGACCCGGCGGGCCTCGACCATCACCTGCGAGTCCGGAGGGGAGAACGCGGTGGCGTTGTCGAACAGCTCGGCGACGAGGTGCACCAGGTCGTTGACCGCGTGCGCGGCGACCTCGATGTCGCGGTCGATGACCCCGAACTCGATCCGGGTGTAGTGCTCGACCTCGGACTGGGCGGCGCGCAGCACGTCGATGAGAGCGGCGGGCTCGCGCTGCACGCGGGTGGAGTCGGCGCCCGCGAGCACGAGCAGGTTCTCGTCGTTGCGGCGCATCCGGGTGGCCAGGTGGTCGAGCTGGAACAGCTCGGCCAGCCGGTCCGGGTCCTCCTCGCCGCGTTCCAACCGGTCGAGGTGCCCGATGAGGCGGTCGACCAGGATCTGCGAACGGCGGGCGAGGTTGACGAACATGGTCGCGACGGAGGCGCGCAGTGCGGCCTGCTCGGCGGCCGTCCGGACGGCTTCCAGGTGGACGGCGTTGAACGCCTCGGTCACCTGACCGAACTCGTCCTTGCTGCGGACCGGCAGCGGCTCGGCGATCTGGTTGGCCAACTGCACCGGGGAGAGCTGGCCGACGACCTGCGGGTCACGGAGTCGGGCCACCGCCTGCGGTAGGCCGTACTGGGCGACCGCGAGGGCACCCTGGCGCAGCTCGCGCAGGGAGCGGGCCATCGAGCGGGCGACCAGGTACGCGAAGAGGATGGCCAGCAGCAGCATGCTGAGCAGCAGGCCGGTCTCCAGGAAAACCTGGCGCTGGACGTCCGCGCGCAGGTTGTCGGCCTCGGCGACCACGTCGCCGTCGAGCTTCATCTCGACGGTGCGGATCAGCTTGGCGTTGGCCGTCATGGCCGAGTCCCACTGGTCCGGGCCGAATGGCGCGCCGCGCATGTCGCCGGTGGTGTTGCCGTCGATCCAGCCGATGTAGTTCTGTGCCTCGCGGCGGTCACCGCCGGCGACCGTCTGGTCGTGGAACTTCGCCTCGTCGGGGCTGGCGGCGGCCTTGAAGCTCTGCAGCGCCTGCTGCTGGCCGGTGCCGCTGGCGATGTATTCGGTGCGGAGCGCCGGAGTCAGCCGCTGCCCGCCCTGTACGCCCAGCGCGCGGTGCACGACGACCCGGCGGACGGCGAGGAATTCCTTCTCGCGGGCGACCGCCGCGGCGGCGCGCATCCGGTCGCTCAGGTCGTTGTCGCCCGCGAGCTGGGTGGCCGAGTCACGGATGGCGAGCAGATCGTTGATCAGGCCTTCATACGCCTGGGTGGCCTCGGCGAGCTTGAGCTTGCCGCTGAACACCTGGCTCCGGACGCCCGGCAGGTCCTTCAGGCTCTGGTCGATGCCGTCGAGCAGACCGTCCAGGCTGCCCGTCAGGTCGTCGATCTGGCCACGTTGCTGCCGGTAGGTGCCGGTCGCCCGGTCAACCCGGGTGTTCACCCGGTTGTAGGCCTCCTGGTACTGCGCCTTCGGCTGCGTCCCGGTCGCCTGGAGCAGCAGCACGGCGGTGGTCCGCTCATCCTGCAGTGTGTCGACCAGGTCACCGGAGTAACTCGACAGGCTAGCCAGGTCGCCAGCGCGGTTGGCATTGTCGAGCGTCTCCAGGTGGTCGACGAGACCACTGGTGCCCACCACGATCGTGGCGATGGTCGGCACGATCATGATGAGACCGAGCTTGGACCAGATCGGCATGTCCCGGAGCCGGCTGGCCGGCCGGCCGAGCCGCGACAGGAAGGAGCCCGCCGTCTTTGGCCGTTTGCTCACGTCACCGCCCTCGCGATTACAGCTTGAACGCGTTGCCCCGGGCAACGCCCAGCGACCGACCCGGCGGGTCGGACCCCCGAGATTCCATCACGCCGCTCGGCAAGAAGAAAGCCCAGGTTGTCACCCGCCGAAGGTGTGATGAGATGTTGATACGTTTTGATAGCAGTCCGTCTGGTCGGAGTAACTGAAGGTAATGGAACATCGGCATCGTGTTGTCCTGCTCGCCGGCCCTTCTGGCTCCGGAAAGTCGTACATAGCACGGCAAACTGGCCTGCCAGTGCTTTGTCTGGACGACTTCTACAAGGACGGCGATGACCCTACGTTGCCGCGACGAAACGGCCAGGTCGATTGGGATTCACCTCAGTCCTGGGACGCGGGGACGGCCGTCGAAACGATTGCCCGACTGGCCCGCGAGGGTCGAGCCGATGTGCCGGTTTATGCGATCGGCGCAGATCGTCGGGTGACCACCCGGACATTCGATGTCGACGGATCGCCACTTTTCGTAGCCGAAGGGATTTTCGCCGCGGAGATCGTCGAGGAGTGCCGGCGGCGAGGGCTGCTCGCCGGGGCGTACGCGCTGCGCCGGCCGCGCGGCGCGACCTTCCTGCGCCGGCTGGCCCGCGACCTGGCCGAGCAGCGCAAGGCACCCCGGGTGCTGGTCCGACGTGGGGTGGCCCTGCTGCGGGCGGAACCCGCGGTGCTGCGCCGGCAGACCGGGCTGGGCGCCGAGGCGGCCCGCGCCCGGGAGGTGCTGCACCGGGTGGCCGGCCTGCTCTCCGGCCACCCGCACGGCTGACGGTCAGGCCAGCAGCTTGGCGTACGCCGGCTTGATCACCTCGTCGATGATCCGGAGTCGTTCGTCGAACGGGATGAAGGCGCTCTTCATCGCGTTGATGGTGAACCACTGCAACTCCCGCCAGCCGTAGCCGAACGTCTCCGTCAGCAGGAACATCTCCCGCGACATGGAGGTGCCGCTCATCAGCCGGTTGTCGGTGTTGACGGTGACCCGGAAGCGCAGGTCCCGCAGGAGGCCGATCGGGTGGTCGGCGATCGAGTCCACCGCACCGGTCTGCACGTTCGACGAGGGGCACAACTCCAGCGGGATGCGCTTGTCGCGGACGTACGCGGCCAGCCGACCGAGCACCGGCGCCCCGCCGGGGGTGATGTCGTCCACGATCCGCACGCCGTGACCGAGCCGGTCCGCGCCGCACCACTGGATCGCCTGCCAGATCGACGGCAGACCGAACGCCTCACCGGCGTGGATGGTGAAGTGGAAGTTCTCCCGCTGGAGGTATTCGAAGGCGTCGAGGTGTCGGGTGGGCGGGAAACCCGCCTCGGCGCCGGCGATGTCGAAGCCGACCACCCCGGCGTCCCGGTGCCGCACGGCCAGCTCGGCGATCTCCTGTGAGCGAGCGGCGTGCCGCATGGCGGTGAGCAGCGTGCCCACCCGGATGCCCAGGCCCGCCTCGGCGGCCTGCGCGGTGCCCTCGGCGAACCCGGCCAGCACCGCCTCGACCACCTCGTCCAGGCTCAGGTCCCGTTCCAGGTGCTGCTCCGGTGCGAAGCGCACCTCGGCGTAGACCACCCCGTCGGCGGCCAGGTCCAGGGCGCACTCGCGCGCCACCCGGCGCAGCGCCGGCCCGGTCTGCATGACCGCGACGGTGTGCGCGAACGTCTCCAGGTAGCGCTCCAGCGACCCGGAGTCGGCGGCCTCGACGAACCAGCGCCCGAGCGCCTCCGGATCGGTGGTGGGCAGTTCGTGGCCCACCTCTGCGGCCAGCTCGACGATCGTCGCCGGCCGCAGTCCGCCGTCGAGGTGGTCGTGCAGCAGCGCCTTCGGGACCTTGACGATGTCCTCGTATCGGATAGTTGCGACCATGCTCAGACCCTAGTCAGCGACCCTCCTGGGCCGGGACGGGACCGGCCTAGACTTGATCCCGTGGACACAGCTCGGTGGCTCGACGAGCGGGCCGGGCGCATCCTGGAACGGCTGCGCTGCCCGGTCTGTGGCGAGCCGCTGAGCGAGACGGCCGCCGGCACCAGCCGGGCGCTGCGCTGCCCGCGCCGGCACAGCTTCGACATCGCCCGACAGGGTTACGTCAACCTGCTCGCCGGTCGCGCCCCGCACGTCGGGGACACCGCGGAGATGGTCGCCGCCCGGGCGGACTTCCAGGCCGCCGGGCACTACGACGTCATTTCGGCAGCCCTCGCCGCTGCCGCGACGGAGGCCGCCGCCCGGCTCGGCGCGACGGCCGCGACGCGGCCGGCACCTGCCCCGCCCACCCTTTGCTCTGCTTACCCCCACGCACCAATGTCCGACCAGAACCGGTGCGTAGAGGTAAGCAGAGCAAAGGACACAACAGCGGGGGTACGGGCCGAACCGCCCGCGCCGGACTCCGGGGCGTACCCCCTGGTGGTGGATGTCGGCGCCGGCACCGGCCGGCACCTCGGCGCGGTCCTGGCGGCGCTGCCCGACGCCGTGGGTCTGGCCCTGGACGTGTCCAAGCCGGCGCTGCGCCGCGCGGCCCGCGCGCATCCCCGGGCCGCCGCGGCGCTCGCCGACACCTGGCAGCGGCTGCCGCTCGCCGACGCCTCGACCGCAGTGCTGCTGAACGTCTTCGCCCCGCGCAACGGCCCGGAGTTCCACCGGGTGCTCGACCCGACGGGCACGCTGCTGGTGGTCACCCCCGCCGCCGACCACCTCGCCGAGTTGGTCGACGCCCTCGACCTCCTGCGGGTCGACCCGGAGAAGGCCGACCGGGTCGCCGCCAGCCTGGGCGGGCACTTCACCCCGGCCAGCTCGACGGTGCACCGCGCGGAGCTGACCCTGACCCGGCCGGAGGTCGCCACCCTGGTCGGAATGGGCCCGAGTGCCTGGCACACCGACCCGGGCAAGCTCGCCGAACGGCTGGCCGCGCTGCCCGAGCCGATCCGGGTGACCCTGGCGGTCCACCTGGACGCCCACCTGCCGCGCTGACGGCAGCGCGGCTCAGGTGGAGAGGTCGACCTCTTCCCAACCCGGCGGCTCGTCGTGGTACGGCCCGCGCAGGATCACCGCCCACTCCAGCGCCCAGCGCCGCTGCCCGATCGCGTTCGCGTCGACCAGCCCCGGCGCCCGATGACCGCTCCGCTCGGTCTCCAGGTACGCCCAGTCGAGGCAGTAGTGCAGGTCGAGCAGGGCAGCCGCGTCGGCCGGGTGCTGCGGGGCGGCGAGGATCCTGGTTCGCCAGTGGGCGAACGTCTCCCCCTCGGCGATGTGCGGCAACCGCTCCACCAGCCGCTCGTCCACGGCCAGGGTCGGATCGAGCTGCTTGCTCAACCCCAGCACCCAGGCCAGCGCGAAGAGCGCGTCGTGATGCAGCACGAACGAACGGTGGTCGCCCTTGCCGCCCATCACGAACTGCCACTCCGGCGGCGTGACCATCTCGACCAGGTGCGAACCGAGCAGCCAGCTCATCGCCGCCTGCGGGGGCATCCCGAAACAGCGGGCCAGGATCAGGTGCAGCACGGCGATCCGCGCCTCGATCTCCGCCCTCGGACGCAGCTCAATTTCGTCACCCGGCTCCCAGACGAGCGGGAACTGGGCCGGCGGCAACGGCAACCCGAGCCGGGACAGCTCGTCCAGGCTCGCCTCGCGCACCTCACGTGGGTCGGGGGCAGGTACGGTCACGGCGGATCTTCCTGTCTGCTCGCGACGGCCCAAGGCCGATCGTCCCCCCTTGGCCTGCGACAATAGCGCTCCAAGATGACCGGCACCATGCCGACCCGACCGCCCGACCGGGTCAGCCGATCCGCTCGATGACCAGCGGCGTCGCGGCCGGTGCGGCCGGCGCGATCCGTACCGCGCGAGCGGCCTCCGCCAGCGCCGCCGGGATCCGCGTCGCGTCGTCGGCGCGCAGCTCGTAGAGGGGGTCGCCGGCCCGCACCGCGTCGCCCGGCCGCTTGTGGAGCACCACCCCGGCCGGCACGCTGACCGGGTCCTCCTTGCGGGCGCGGCCCGCGCCGAGCCGCCAGGCCGCAACCCCCATGGCGTACGCGTCGACGGCCGCCACGTGCCCGTCCCGCTCGGCGCGGACCACCTCGACCTCCGGCGCGCTCGGCATCGGCGCGTCCGGGTCGCCGCCCTGCGCGCGGATCATCGCCCGCCAGGAGTCCATCGCCCGGCCGTCGCGCAGCGCCGCCGCCGGGTCGGCGTCCGGCAGCCCGGCCGCGTCGAGCATCTCCCGGGCCAGGGCCAGGGTCAGCTCCACCACGTCGGCCGGCCCGCCGCCGGCCAGCACCTCGACCGACTCGGTCACCTCGACCGCGTTGCCGATCGCCAGGCCGAGCGGGGTGGACATGTCGGTGAGCAGGGCGACCGTCCGTACGCCGTGCGCGCCGCCCAACTCGACCATCGTGCGGGCCAGCTCGCGGGCCTGGTCGACGGACTTCATGAAGGCGCCCGAACCGACCTTGACGTCGAGGACCAGCGCGCCGGTGCCCTCGGCGATCTTCTTGCTCATGATCGAGCTGGCGATCAGGGGGATCGCCTCCACGGTGCCTGTCACGTCGCGCAGCGCGTACAGCTTGCGGTCGGCGGGGGCGAGCCCGGCGCCGGCCGCGCAGATCACCGCACCGACGTTGCCGAGCTGGGCGATGAACTCGTCGTTGCTCAGGTTGGCCCGCCAGCCGGGGATGGACTCCAGCTTGTCCAACGTGCCGCCGGTGTGCCCGAGACCCCGCCCGCTCAGCTGCGGCACGGCAGCGCCGCACGCCGCGACCAGCGGCGTGAGCGGCAGGGTGATCTTGTCGCCGACGCCGCCGGTGGAGTGCTTGTCCACGGTCGGCCGGCGTACCGCCGAGAGGTCGAGCCGCTCACCGCTGGCGATCATCGCGGCGGTCCACCGGGCGATCTCCGGGCCGGTCATGCCGTTGAGCAGGATCGCCATGGCCAGCGCGGACATCTGCTCGTCGGCGACAACCCCCCTGGTGTACGCGTCGACCACCCAGTCGATCTGCGCGTCCGACAACACACCGCCGTCCCGCTTGGCCCGAATGACATCAACAGCAGCAAAACCACTCATCAAGATCTCTCTCAGCTATGGGGCGCAACGACGATCAAGCCCAGCGAACAGGGATCTCCGCGGGCGGCTCACCCTCGCCGGCCCAGAAGATCGTGCCGGTGGCGTCCACCACCACGACCCGGGGCGTACGGGCCGTTCCCCAGGTGATCGCCTCCGCCGGGTCGCCCCAGCTGGGCGCCTCCTCCAGCACACCGGTTTCGGCGCCCGCGTCGTCGCCGGCCGACCGCTCCCAGTACGCCGTCCAGACCTGCTGCCCGGCGGACATGTCCGGGTGCACGAAGACGGTGCCGCGTCCACGCCAGGCGGCCAGCCGCTCCGGGACCACCGGCAGCGGCGTCTCACCGGTGACCGCCTCCAGGTCCTCCACACCGAAGGCGTGCGGCAGCAGCTCGGCCATCCGCAGCGGGTGGGTCTTCGTCTCGATCAGGCACTCCGGCCCGCCGTGTTCCCACAGCAGTTGCCGGCACCGGCCGCACGGCATCAGCGGCTCTCCGGTGGCGTCGACGCAGGAGAGCGCGACGAGGCGGCCGCCACCAGTCGCGTGCAGGCTGGAGACCACCCCGCACTCGGCGCAGAGCGTCACCCCGTACGCGGCGTTCTCCACGTTGCAGCCGACCACCACGCGGCCGTCGTCGACCAGGGCGGCCGCGCCGACCGGGAACGTCGAGTACGGCGCGTACGCGTGCCGCATCGCGTCGGTGGCGGCGGCGCGTAACCGCGCCCAGTCAATGTCGGTCATGCCCTCATTCTGCCCAAGCAGCCCAGGTCAGGATCAGGCAGGGCCGGGTCCTCAGGCACTCTGTACCTACTGGTATGTACAGTGATGCCATGGACTCGCGACAACGACTGCTCGACACGATGAGCGAGCTCATGTGGGAGCGCGGCTACGCCGACACCAGCCCGCGTGACGTCCGCGAACGCTCCGGCGTGGGCCAGGGCAGCATGTACCACCACTTCCCGACCAAGCGGGATCTCGCGCTCGCCGCCCTGGAGCGCAACGTCGCCGACCTGCTGCCGGCCGCGTCCGAACTCGACGATCCGGGCGACCCGATGGCCCGGATCGAGGCATACCTGATGCGTCCCCGCGACGCACTCAAGGGCTGCAAGGTCGGCCGGATGACCCAGGACCCGCAGGTCCGCGAGGATCCGGTGCTGCTTGCCCCGGTGGCCCGCGCGTTCGCCCAGGTCCGCGTCAGCTGGGTCACGGTGCTACGCGAGGCCGTCGACGCGGGCCAACTGCGAGACGACCTCGACCCCGAGCAACTCGCCAACGCCCTGATGGCCGTCCTACAGGGCGGCTATGTGCTCGCGATCGCCCAGCAGGACCCGGGCCCGTTCGACGACGCCCGCGCCGGCGCTCTCAGCCTGCTCCGGGTGGCGGCGCCAGCCGGGTCCGCCCCAGAGAACAACAGGAAGGAACTGAAGCCATGACGGTACGCATCGGCATCAACGGGTTCGGACGGATCGGGCGCACCTACCTGCGTGCGGCCCTGGCGAACAACGCCGACGTCGAGGTTGTCGCGGTCAACGACCTTACCGATGCCCGTACGCTGGCCACCCTGCTCGAGTGGGACTCGGTCTCCGGCCATCTGGACGGCGTCGCCTTCGACGGCGACGCGATCACCGTTCAGGGCACGCGCATGAGGGTCTTCGCGCAGTCCGACCCGGCCACCATCCCCTGGGGTGACGTGGGCGCCGACGTCGTGATCGAGTCCACCGGCCATTTCACCGACGGCGGCGCGGCGGCGGCCCACCTCAAGGGCGGCGCGAGGAAGGTCGTCATCTCGGCGCCGGCCAAGGGGGACGTCCCCACGTTCGTTCTCGGCGTCAACGACGACCGGCTCGACCCGGACAGCCACGACGTCTTCTCCAACGGCTCCTGCACCACGAACTCGCTGGCGCCGCTGGCCAAGGTGCTCAACGACTCGTTCGGCATCGAGTCGGGACTGATGACGACCATCCACGCCTACACGGGCGACCAGCGGCTCCACGACGCGCCACACTCCGACCTGCGCCGGGCCCGCGCGGCGGCCGTCTCGACCATCCCGACGTCGTCGGGCGCCGCGAAGGCGATCGGTAAGGTCATCCCGGAGCTGGACGGGCGGCTCACCGGCGCCGCACTACGCGTACCGGTCGCGACGGGCTCGATCACCGACCTCACCGTGGTCCTCCGCCGGAGCGCCGACGTCCAGGAGGTCAACGCGGCGTTCCGCGAGGCGGCCGCCTCCCAGCGGCTCCGGCGCTACCTGCAGTACTCCGAGGCGCCGCTGGTCTCGGCGGACATCGTCGGCAACCCGTACTCGTCGATCTTCGACGCGCCGCTGACCGAGGCCGTCGGCAACCAGGTCAAGGTGTTCGGCTGGTACGACAACGAGTGGGGCTTCTCCAACCGCCTCGTGGAGTTCTCCGAGCGGATCGGAACGACTGCTGCGGCCTGACGCCGAGCACCACCACGGCGTACCCGGGAAGGGTCCGGGTGGGCTCGCTGTCCGACGTGCCCGGCGGGACGCCGCCGGGCACGTCTGCGGGCGTCAGCCCTTGATGTAGGGCTTACCGTCGGCGGCCGGCGCGCGGACCTTGCCGACCAGCCCGGCCACCGCCAGGATCGTCGCCAGGTAGGGCAGCATGGCCAGGAACTGGCTGGGGATCGAGCTGCTGATCGCGCCCAGGTAGGTGGCGAGCTGGTCGGCGAAGCCGAAGAAGAGCGCGGCGAGCAGCGCGCCCGTCGGGTTCCACCGGCCGAAGATCAGCGCAGCGAGCGCGATGAAGCCCTTACCGCCGATCATGTTCTTGGTGAACGAGTAGAGCGCCAGCGTGTAGGAGGCGCCGCCGATGCCCGCGACCACGCCGGCCAGCAGCACGTTGCGGTAGCGCACCCGCAGCACCTTGACGCCGAGCGTGTCGGCGGCGGTCGGGTGCTCACCGACCGAGCGGGTGCGCAGCCCCCACCGGGTGCGGAACAGCGCGATGTGGATCACCAGCACCAGGAGCAGGCCGAGGTAGAGGAAGATGTTGCCGCGGAACAGCGCCGGCCCGAGCACCGGGATGTCCTTCAACAACGGGATCTCCCAGTTGCTGAAGCGGGGCGCACTGTTGTATTTCGCGGCGTCGGTCTGCATCAGCCGCTCGTAGAGGAAGCCGGTGACACCGACCGCCAGCAGGTTCAGCACGATGCCCATGACGACCTGGTCGACCAGGTAGCGGATGGCGAAGACGGCCAGCAGCAGCGAGATGAACGCGCCACCGAGAGCGGCAGCGACCAGACCCACCCAGACGCTGCCGGAGATGCTGCCGAACAGCGCGCCGCTAAACGCACCCATCAGAAGCTGGCCCTCGATGGCCACGTTGACCACGCCGGACCGCTCGCAGAGCACCCCGGCGAGCGCGCCGAAGATCAGCGGCAGGGCCAGGATGAAGGTGCCCCGGATGATGTTGACCAGCGGCATGAAGTTCTGCCCGGCCGGCGCGGAGGAGACCTGCCAGCAGAGGAACGAGAGCACGAAGCCGACCAGCCCGACAGCGAGCACGGGCAGGAACCAGCGCTTCGGCACCCCGGCGAGCAGCGCCGCGCCGGCGGCGATCGCGATGATCCCGAACAGGATCGCGCCGATCGTGCCGTTGATCTCCAACGCGGTACCGGCCGCGTCGTCGCTGAGCGTGAAGCGGGCCTGCTCGTCGGTGGCGAGCGCACCGAAGAGCACCGCAGCCAGCAGGCCGAGCGCCAGCAGCGTGAGGCCGACCTTGCGGCTACGGGTCCAGAAGCCCTCGTCGACCGGGGCGACCGCGATGTCGGGGACAGCCATGGTGGACATGAGTTACCAGCCCTTCGCCAGGCTCGTCTGCAACCGCGCGGCCCGCGCGGCCCGGAGCTGGAAGATCGCCTTCACCAGTGCCGGCGCGGCGATGAAGATGACGATCAGCGCCTGGAGCACGGTCACCAACTCCAGCGAGATCCCGGAGTACGACTGCATCCGGTTGCCACCGGCCTGTAGCGCCCCGAACAGCAGCGCGGCCAGCAGCACCCCCCAGGGCTTCACCCGGCCGAGCAGCGCCACCAGGATGCCGTCGAAGCCGACCTGCGCGACCACCAACGGGGTCAACGCGCTGGCGGTCGAGCCGAGCACCATGTTCGAGCCGCCGAGCCCGGCCAGGATCCCGGCGAAGACCATGATCAGGATGTACGTCCGGGTGACGCTGATACCGGCGGTGCGGGCGGCGTCCGGGTTGGCGCCGACCGCTCGCAGCTCGAAGCCGAGCGTCGAGCGGTTCAGCAGCCAGGCGACCGCCCAGGTGGCCAGCACGGCGAGCAGGATGCCGGCGTGCACCCGCAGGTTGTCACCGAGCAGTCGGGGCAGCTGAGCGGAGGTGTCCACCGCCTTGCTGATCGCGTCGGTACGTTTCGGGTCCTGCACGCCGTTCTGCACGATCAACCAGGTGAGGAAGTACGTGGCGACGTAGTTGAGCATGATCGTGTTGATCACCTCGTGCGCGCCGGCGCGGGCCTTGAGGATGCCGGGGATGAAACCCCAGATCGCCCCACCCAGGGCACCCGCCAGCACCGCCACCAGCAGGTGCAGGCCGGGCGGCAGCGGCAGCAGGAAGCCGGCCAGCGCCGCCATGATCACGCCGATCGTGGCCTGGCCCTGTGCGCCGATGTTGAACAGGCCGCCACGGAAGGCCAGCGCCACCGACAGGCCGGTGAAGACCAGCGGCGCGGCGTAGGTCAGCGTCTCGGAGATCGGCGCGAGCGCGGCCTGCCAACCGTTGGTGCCGTTCAGCCAGCCGGAGAACGCCTCGGGGTCGAAGATCGAGCCCTTGAACAGGTTCGCGTACGCCTCGCTGACGAGCGTCCAGCTGGAGTTGATCGCGTCGGACGGGCGGGAGGTGATGTACGAGTAGGTGGAGAGCACCGCCGGATCAGAAATGATCATCAGCACCGCGCCGACCACGATCGCCAGCACCAGCGACAGCAGGGTCACCGTGAAGGTGTTGGCCGCCCAGAGGTTGTCCAGGAAGAGCCGGCCCAGGCTCGGCTTCGGCTCCGGCTTCGGCTCCGCCGGGCCCGGCTCGGTCGCCAACTCGGCCCGTTCGGTGTTGGCGAGCGCGTCCTGCGCGGCCTGCGCCTCGCTCGCCGGCTCCTTGTCCGGGGAGCCCGACTGCGGGCTGGTGTCGCTCATGCCGTCACTCCGCTTCGCTGCGTGACGCCATGAGGCACCGACGCCCTGTAACGATGATTCGCTCGCTGGGGCTCGCTCATGCCGTCACTCCGCTTCGCTGCGTGACGCCATGAGGCACCGACGCCCTGTAACGATGATTCGCTCGCCGGGGCTCGCTCATGCCTTGTCCTCGTTCGCGGGGCCGTCGGCGCTCGCCGGGCCCTCGTCGGTCACCGTGTCGTCGGCAGCGCTGGGCTCGGCGGTGGCGTCCGGGCTGATGCCGGCCATCAGCAGGCCGATCGCCTCACGCGGGGTGTCCGGGCCGACGATGCCGATGATCCGGCCGCGGTACATGACCGCGATCCGGTCGGCCAACCCGATCACCTCGTCGAGTTCGCTGGAGACCACCATGACGGCGGTGCCGACGTCCCGCTCGCGGATGATCCGGCTGTGGATGAACTCGATCGACCCGACGTCGACGCCGCGGGTCGGCTGGGCGGCGATGAAGAGCTTCAGCGGCCGGGACAGCTCCCGGGCCACGATCACCTTCTGCTGGTTGCCGCCGGAGAGGGTGCCCACCGCCGCGTCGGCCGACGAGGTACGGACGTCGAACTGCTCGATCCGCTCCTTCGCCGAGGCGGCGATCGCATCCGGCTTGAGCGCGAGCCCTGCGCCGAACGGCGGCCGGTCGTAGATGTCCAGCACCAGGTTCTCCGCGACGCTGAACTCCTTGACCAGGCCGTCCACGCTGCGGTCCTCGGGCACGTAGCCGACGCCGGCGCGGAGCACCTTCTTGGTCGTCCAGCCGTCGATCCGGTCGCCGCCCAGGCTCACCGTGCCGGCGAGCACCGGGCGCAGGCCCATGATCGCCTCGATCAGCTCGGTCTGACCGTTGCCCTGGACGCCCGCCACGCCGAGCACCTCGCCCGCGCGCACGGTCAGGTCCACGCCGTCGACCGCCCGAACCTGCCGGTCGTCGTCGACGACCAGCCCGGCCACCTCGAGCACCGGCTCCCCCGGCGTGGCCGGGGACTTGTCCACGGTGAGCCGGACGTTGCGCCCGACCATCAGCGCGGCCAACTCGTCCCGGCTGGCCTCGGGTGAGGCGGTGCCGACGGTCTTTCCGCGCCGGATCACCGTGATCCGGTCGGCGATGGCCTTGACCTCGCCGAGTTTGTGGGTGATGAAGACGATCGACTTGCCGGCGGCCTTGAGGGACCGCATGACCGTCAACAGTTCTTCGGTCTCCTGGGGGGTGAGCACGGCGGTCGGCTCGTCCAGGATGAGCAGGTCGACGTCGCGGGTGAGCGCCTTGACGATCTCGACGCGTTGCTGGATGCCGACCGGCAGGTCCTCGATCACCGCGTCCGGGTCGACCCGGAGGTTGTAGCGCTCGGACACCTCGGAGACCTCGCGCCGGGCGCGGCGTCGGTCCAGGAAGCCGGCGATGCCGCCCTTGACCTGCTCGGCGCCGAGCATGACGTTCTCCGCCACGGTGAAGACCGGCACCAGCATGAAGTGCTGGTGCACCATGCCGATCCCGGCGCCGATCGCGTCGGACGGGCCCTTCAGCTTCAACGGCTTGCCGTCGACCAGGATCTCGCCCTCGTCGGGCTGGTAGAGCCCGTAGAGCACGTTCATCAGGGTCGACTTGCCCGCGCCGTTCTCGCCGAGCAGGGCGTGAATCTCTCCAGGCTCCACCGTCAGGTCGATGTGGTCGTTGGCGACCAGATCACCGAACCGCTTGGTGATGCCGCGCAGTTCGAGTCTCAGCGCAACCTCCTGGAGTGCGAGCGATGGTGCAGCGTAGCTGCCGCTGACCCAGCCGGCCGGCTGGGTCACCGTGGCGCGCGATCGGCCGCTCCGGCGCCGCGGGTCAACCCGCGGCGTCAGAGCGGCCGGATCGGTCGTACCTGTCCCCCGCCGACCCTCCCGATGATCTCATCGGACGGGCCGGCCGGTTGTCACTTGGTCGGCTGGGCCTTCGAGGTGACGGTGATGGTGCCAGCGGCGATGTCCGCCTTGATCTTGTCGACCTCGGCCTTCAGCTCGGCCGGAACCTTGCTGTCGAAGTCGTGGTACGGGGCGATCGAGACACCGTTGTTGGCCAGGGTGCCGACGAAGCCCGGGTTGGCCGGCAGCTTGTCGCCAGCGGCGGCCTTGACCACGGCCTCCTTGACGGCCTCCGGGATGTTCTTGACGACCGTGGTGATGATCGCGGAGCAGTCCGGGGTGCTCTCGCAGCCGTCGACGTCCACCCAGATGGTGTTGTACTTGCCGCCCGAGGCCTTCGCCGCGGCGGTGGTGCCGAGACCGGCGCCACCGGCGACCGGCATGATGATGTCCGCACCCTGGGCGACCAGCGCGTCGGAGACCTTCTTGCCCTCGTCCTGCTTGCCGAAGTCGTTGGTGAAGGAGCCCTTCTGGGTCTCCTTGTTCCAGCCCAACAACTGGACGTCCTTCTTCTTCGTGGTGTTGTAGTACGCCACGCCGTCGGCGAAGCCGTCCATGAAGATCGTCACCGGCGGGATCGGCAGGCCACCGTAGGTGCCCACCTTGCCGGTCTTGCTCATCCCGGCGGCCAGGTAGCCGGCCTGGAACGCGGCCTGGGCGGTGTCGAACTGCATCGGGTAGATGTTGGCGTCACCCGGGTTCGCGTCGACGATGCCGAACTCCTGGTTCGGGTTCGCCTTGGCGATCTTCGAGGTGGCGTCGGCCATCAGGCCACCGACCGCCAGGATGAAGTCGCACTTCTGGTTGACGTACTGCGTCAGGTTGGGCTCGTAGTCGGCCTCAGCCTTCGACGCGACGTACTTGATGTCGATGTTGTCGTTGGCGGCCTTGGCCTCCTGCAGACCCTTCCAGGCCGAGGTGTTGAACGACTTGTCGTCGATGCCGCCGGTGTCGGTCACCATGCAGGCGCTGAACTTCTTGGCGCCACTGCCGGCGTTCTTGTCATCATCGGGGGCCTCGCCACAAGCGGCGACGGAGAGCGCAAGCCCACCCACCGCGACGATCGAGGCGATCCGCATCCCACGCACCGAGCGCAAGACGTCTCCTTCCCATTGCACACCGCGCCTAGTGCGGTGGCAGCCCATCAGCCGACCTGCGGGTGCCGCCGGCTGTCCCACGTTACGGACGGGAGCGTACGCCCGCGCCCACCCACCGGCCGACAATCGTGCACGACTGTTGAGCGCCTGTTACCCGGGTGTAACCCTTGCGTGGGGCAAGTCACTCTTTGTGCTGCTAATCGCGTCCACGGGCGTCACGAAAGTCCGGTTCGCGGGAGGCCGCTCCCTCTCGGACGTTACCGCCAGAAGACCGCCACTGCCGCGTTG
Organism: Micromonospora sp. NPDC047527; assembly: GCF_040643015.1. Taxonomy (NCBI): domain Bacteria; kingdom Bacillati; phylum Actinomycetota; class Actinomycetes; order Micromonosporales; family Micromonosporaceae; genus Micromonospora; species Micromonospora sp. NPDC047527. Next base: position 417,342 of record NZ_JBEYTK010000005.1, read on the forward strand.
ACCAGGGTCAAGCCGGCGATCGTGAGGAAGTGCCCCCGGTTGATCGAGTCACGCTTCCGCGAGAAGAAGACCATGACGAAGATCAGCAGCGCGAGCGTCAACTTCGTCACAAGTTTTGCCGGTGCCGGCTCGTCACCGTCGCGCAGCGGGGCGGCGAGCCCGATCCCGGTCAGCAGACCGATAACGGAGCCCCACAGCATCGCGGGGTTGATCCGAAGCCGGCCGCTGATGTATTGCGCGATCGTGCCGCCGAGCAACAGGGCGAAGCCGATCAGGTGGACATAGAGAAGAATCAGTCGAGTCGTTTCCACGCCAGCCATTCTCCCCCATCAACGACACTTTGTAGTAGGGCCCGCCCGGGGGATGGGGCGAACGGGCGAGGCGCCCGGCCGGAATGTCCCGACCGAGCGCCTCAACGAACTGTCCGCCACCGTGGGGCGGCGGTGCCGTGCTGTCAGCTATCGATCTTCACCGAGCCGTTGATCTTGCTGTCCCGCACCGACGCCTTGGCGCCGAGGGCGGTCAGCCCACCATTGACCTGGCTCTCCACGACCGACACCACCGAGGCGCCGTTCGCCTTGACACCGCCGTTGATCTTGGCGTTGAACGCAATCAGGCTGGCCCCCGGCGCGACGTTGACGCCACCGTTGACCGTCGCCCCGTCCAGGCAGACGACGCCGGACTTGACGGTGAGCCCGCCGTTGCGCCGCTCGGTGATCACCTCGGTGCAGGTCGGGTAGCTGGGCTGGCTCTGCACGTTCAGCTCACCGAAGGCGATCGCGCGGGCGTTGTCGGTACGCGGGTCGGTCAGCTTCAGGACGTCCAGGCCCTTCTGGATGTCGCTGGAGTAGATGTACCCGTTGTGGTAGTACGTCGACCAGGCGCCGCCGAGGACCAGGCGGGTCGCCGAGAGCGGCCCCCGCTCCCAGTAGGCGATCTCCTGCGGGTTGGCCGAGTCGGTGAAGTCCCAGACCGAGATGCCACCCTGGTACCAGGCCTGGACCATGATGTCGCGGCCCATCGCCGGGATCAGCGAGCCGTTGTGCGCCACGCAGTTCTCGGTGCTGGTGTTCTGGCGCGGGATCTTGAAGTAGCTCTTGAACTCCAGGGAGCGGTTCGCGCCCGAGCCCACGATGTCGAAGATCGCGTCCGCGCCACGCTTCGGCCCGATGGTCGCGTTGCAGGTCGCGCTGCTGCCGCCACCGAGCTCGTCGGTGAAGACCACCTTGGTGCCGGCGTTGTTGAACGTGGCCGAGTGCCAGAACGCGAAGTTGGCGTCCCGGACCCGGCTGAGCACCACCGGGTTCTCCCGGTCGGAGATGTCCATCAGGATGCCGTCACCCATGCAGGCGCCGGCCGCGAGGTCCAGCTCCGGGTAGACGGTCACGTCGTGGCAACCGCTCGTCGAGTTCGCGCCCACCGTGTCGGGGAACAGGTTCGGCGTGGCCACGACGGCGGCCGCGGTCGGGTTGGCAAGCGGCACCTTGATGATCGACAGCTTGTCGTGCGGCGGCTTGCAGTCCGCGGCGTTTGTCGACGGGCTGTACGACTGCACGTAGACGTAGAGGTTGCCGTCGTTCTTGCCCGGCACGAGGGTGTGGGTGTGCGAGCCGCAGTCGGTCTCGATGGCCTTGATGTAGGTCGGGCTGGCCTTGTCGGTCACATCGAAGATCCGGACGCCCTCCCAGGAGCTCTTGATGTTCGCCGACTGGCTGGTGCTGTTGCACGAGTCGTCGTTGCGCGACGAGTCAACCGAGAGGAACACCAGGTTGCCGAAGACCGAGAGGTCGTTCTGCGAGCCGGGGCAGACGACCTGGCTGGTGATCTGCGGCGCGCTGGGCTTGCTGACGTCGTAGATGGTGAAGCCGTCGTAGTTGCCGACGAAGGCGTAGTTGCCCTGGAACGCCATGTCGGTGTTGTACGACGCCTCCCGGGCGAACGCCCCGGACTTCGGCAGGTTCGCGATCTGCTTGAGGTTCGGGGTGCTGGCGATCTCGTCCACGCCCGGGGCGACGTACTCGGCCTGGGCACCGGTCTCCTCGGCGGAGAGGCAGAGCTCGGCGAAGTTGTCCCCGGCCTCCCGCAGCGACTCACAGTTGTCGGCGGTCTCGCTGGTGTCGACCGCGCCGATGGCCGGAGCCCCCGCGACAGCCGTGAAGAGAACAGCGGTGGCGGCGGCGAGGCTGACGGCCCCGACTCTGCGTACCCCTCGTGATTTCTGTCTGAACACTGGGTCACGCCCTTTCTAGCAAAGGGTGGATCATGAAGTAGCCGGACCATATCCAGTGCCCAGGATGTTCATTGTGATCTACGACACGATCGGGAACCGATCAAGGTAACGATCAGATAACGAAAGCTCGAAAAGGGCGTCACCAAAAACCCAAGCTGGGGCCTATGGTCCATTTCCCGGCACGCCTTTTCGCCCAGGTCAGCGCCGCGCTACGATCCCCGCCAACCTGATCAGCGGCGGGAGTCAACTTGTGCTAAGTGAGCGGATTCGGATGATCTCTCCCCGGCTTCGGGTGATCCTCCTGGTGGAGTTCGCCGTCCTGCTGGTGCTGGCCGCTGGCGCGGCGGTGGCCCTCGGACTGCGCGAGGACGCCCCGACGCCGACGGCACGGGCCAGTGCCAAGGCCACGCCGCCGGCACCCCTCGCCCAGCCCGGCGTGCCGGACTCCACCGCCCCGGTGGTGCTGCCCGGACGGCCCGGCGAGGTCGCCCGGACCGCGCGGGCGAACGAGGTGACGCCGGGACCGAGCCCCGCCTACAACGCCACGGACGTCCGGTTCGTCACGATGATGATCCCGCACCACGAGCAGGCACTCGTGATGGCGCGGTACGCCCCCGGCCGGGCCGAGAGTTCGACGATCCTCGCCATCGCCGACCGGATCCTGGCGGCGCAGGGGCCCGAGATCGGAGCACTGGAGGGCTGGCTGGCGGCCCGGGGCCTGGACCGGAATTCGGGAAGCGGCGGCGCGCACCAGCACGAGATGGCGGGCATGCAGTCGGCCGAGGCCCTGCGGGGGTTGGAGGCCGCCCGTGGCGCCGCCTTCGACCGGATGTTCGTGGCCATGATGAGCGAACACCACCAGGGCGCCATCGACATGGCGCGGGAGGCGTTGACCCTCGGCGTCGACAGCATCGTCAACGAGATGGCGACCAGCGTCGGCTTCGAACAGGCGGTGGAGATCGAACGGATGCGCGAGGCGCTGACCGGCTGACCCGACCGCTCACCTCAGGCCGGCTCCCGTCAGCCGAGTCGCCAGACCTGGAAGGTCGGGCCGTCGGCGGGGAGGACGACCACGCCGTCGGCGTCCGGGCGCAGCGCGGGAGCGCCGCCGTAGGCGTTCTCCCCCGACGGCAGGCCGGCGATCCGGACCGGGGCACCGGCGGAGCGCCGGGCCAGCACGAGAACCGAGCCGGCCGGCGTCTCACGGAGGAAGACCAGGGTGTCCGCGTCGGCGTACACCCGGCGCAGGCCGCCGTGTCGCAGCGCCGGCTCGGTACGGCGCAGCGCGACAAGCGCCCGGTACGCCGCGAAGGTGCCGGCGTCCCAGCTCTGCGGCCGATGCCACGGCATCGGAGTGCGCGACTCCTCCCCGTTCACGCCGGTCAGCCCCAGCTCGTCCCCAGCGAAGATCACCGGGGTGCCCGGCATGGTGGCGAGTAGGCCGGCTGCCACCTCCTGCCGGGCCGCGTCGCCGACCACCGTGCGGATCCGGGCCGAGTCGTGCGAGCCGAGCAGCTGCCACGAGTGCACGTACGACCGCCAGGAGACCAGCGACCGGTAGGCATCCATGGTGGACAGCACCGCGGCGGTGTCCCGCCGTTGGGCCCCGCCCGGGGTGCCGAGGAAGTTCGGCACCGGTGCGGCACCGTGCCGCAGCCAGGACCAGACCGGGTCGGTGAAGCCCACGTAGTTCATCGTGCCGTGCCAGCCGTCGCGGTCGAGGTCGCCGGTGTGGTCGTGGCCGTGCTCGGCGAGCACCAGCCCGTCGGCCCGGGTTTCGGCAACCACCTCGCGCAGCAGTCGGGCCACCTCGTGGGTGTAGGAGTCGGCACCCCGACGGCCGGTCATGTTCGCCACGTCCACCCGCCAGCCGTCGAGCGCGTACGGGGGGCGCAGCCAGCGGCGCAGCGGCGCGTCGTCGGCGGTGGCGAAGCGGCGGCGCAGGTCGTCGCTACCCCAGTTCAGCTTCGGCAGCGACTTCACACCGTTCCACGACTCGTAGTCCCCGGTGATCTCGTCGAAGTAGTACAGCCCTCGCTCTGGCGCGCACACGTCAGAGGTGGCGGCGGTGAACCACTCGTGCGCGTCGCCGGTGTGGTTGCTGGTGATGTCGCCGAGCAGCCGCCAGCCCCGGGCGCGGACCGCCTCGGCGAGTCGGGCCAGCGCGGCGTCCCCGCCGAGCAACGGGTCGACCCGGTCGAAGCTGGCCGCGTCGTAACGGTGGTTGGATCGGGCCGGGAAGAACGGGGTGAGGTAGACGGTGTTCACCCCGAGCCGGTCCAGATGGTCCAGCCGCTCGGCGATGCCGTCCAGGTCGCCGCCGTAGAGCTGGCGCGGCGTCTCGGGGCCACGCCCGATCACCGGGGTGTCCCAGTCGCACGGGATCGCCCAGTCCGGCAGCGGTCGGGCGTCGGCTGCCGACGAGCGGGCGAACCGATCGGGGAAGATCTGGTAGATCACCGCGTCCCGCGCCCAGGCCGGCGGTGGTGCGTGGGTGACCAGCTTGAAGTCGCTGTTGTCCGGCACGTCGTGGTCGACCAGCCCGGCGGCGTTGAGCCAGCGGTAGCCATCGGCGCCGGTGAGCATGAACCGGTAGTTGCTCACCGGGTTACGCACCTCGACGTCGGCGCGCCACCAGACGTCCCCGCCGGCGCGGCGGTCGACGACGGCCTCGACGAAACGCGGCTCGCCGTCCGGGGTGGTGCGGACGTGCACGGTCCGCACGTCCGCACCAGCGGGAACCCGGACGAAGACCGGGACGCTTCGCCCGAGGGCGGGCTCCTGGTCGGGGACGTAGGTGGCCGAGCCGTCGTGGTGCGGGCGCTGCGCGGCCACGGGCGGGGTCACGGGGCTCATCCCTTGACCGCTCCGGCGGTGAGGCCGGAGACGATGTAGCGCTGGAGGAACTGGAAGACCAGCACGGTGGGGATCGCGGTGAGCAGGGTGCCGGCCGCGAAGATGCCGAAGTTGTTGTTGCGCTCGTTGCCCTGCAACATGCCGTACATGCCGACCGCCAGGGTCTTCGAGTCGGTGCTGGTGAGGAACACGTTGGCCATCAGGAACTCGTTGATGGTGCCGATGAACGCCAGCAACCCCGTCACCGCCAGGATCGGCGCCACCAGCGGCAGCATGATCCGGAAGAAGACCTGGGCGTGCGAGGCGCCATCCATGGTGGCCGACTCGTCCAGCTCCCGGGGCAGGGTGTCGAAGAAGCCCTTCATGAGCCAGGTGTTCACACCGAGCGCTCCACCCATGTAGAGCAGCAGCAGCCCCCACGGAGTGTTGAAGCCGATCGCGGGCCACAGGTCGGTGATCGCGCCGAAGATCAGGTAGATCGCCACGATCGCCAGGAACTGCGGGAACATCTGGATCAGCAGCAGCGAGAGCAGCCCCACCCGCCGGCCGCGAAACCGCATCCGGGAGAAGGCGTACGCGGCCAGCGCCGAGAGGAGCACCGACGCGAACGAGGCCACCCCGGCGATCAGCAGCGAGTTGAGGAACCATCGCTCGAAGGCGGTCCGCTCGAACAGCCCGGTGAAGTTACCCAGCGACACCCCGCCGGTCGGCACCAGCTCGGTGGTGGAGAGCGTGCCGAGCGGGTTGAGCGCGGCGGAGAGCACGAACACGATCGGGAAGAGGCTGAACAGCACGCCGAGCACGGCGACCAGGTGCCGCCAACCGACGTCGGCGAACCAGCGGTTGCGCCGCCGGCCGGTGACGTTCCGGTTGGTCACGGGTGGGCGACCGGCCGTGTCGCCGGTACGCGCGGTGAGGGTGGTCACGAGTACACCTCCTCCTGCTTGCGGGTCCGCCGGAAGCTGACGATCGAGACCACGGCGACGATGGCGAAGATGAACAGGGAGATCGCGGCGGCGAAACCGAACTCCGCGCCCTGCCCGCCGAAGGCCAGCCGATAGGTGTACGTGATCAGCAGGTCGGTGGCGCCGTTGGTCGGGTTGTCGGCCGGGAAGGGCGCGCCCTCGGTGGTCAGGTAGATCGCGTTGAAGTTGTTGAAGTTGTACGCGAACGACGAGATCAGCAGCGGGGAGAGCGCGACCAGCAGCAGCGGCAGGGTGACCGCGCGGAACGACTGCCAGGGCGACGCCCCGTCGACCGAGGTGGCCTCGGTCAGCTCACGCGGAATGGCCTGCAACGCGCCGGTCGCCACCAGGAACATGTACGGATACCCGAGCCAGAGCTGCACGAGGATGACCGCGAGGCGGGCCGTCCACGAGTGACCGAACCAGTCGACGTCCAGCCCGAACAGGTTGTTGATCAGCCCGAAGTCGGCGTTGAACATGTCCCGCCAGGCCAGCAGCATCGCGAACGACGGCATGGCGTACGGCAGGACCAGCAGCACCCGGTAGAGGTTGGTGCCACGCATCCGGGGCGAGTGCAGCGCGAGCGCGATCAGCATGCCGAGCAGGAACGTCCCGCCCGTGGAACCGATGGCGAAGGCGAAGTTCCAGACCAGCGTGCTGAGGAACGGGCCGGAGATGTCCCGGTCGGTGAGCACCCGGGTGAAGTTGCTGAGCCCGACGTTGACCTTCCAGCCCTGGGCCAGCCGCTCGCCGTCGGCGGCGACGAAGGCGCCCACCTCATCGTCGGCGGTGAAGCTCTGCCCGGTCGCGGTGTCCCGGATGCAGTCGCAGTCGGCGTCGTACGCCCGCACCGCCTTGCCCTCGTAGGCGCGGGACAGGCCGCTGGAGCGCAGCGCGCCACCGGCGGTCGGCACGACCAGGTCAGTGATCTCCTCGCTGCGGGCGCTGGCCTGGCCGAAGTTCAGCACCGTGTAGCCGTCGGCGGCGGTGACCTTGCCGCCCGCGCTGACGGTGACGTCGGCGGCGTCGAGTCGCCGCAGCCCTCCGGCGTCGCCGGCGGAGACCTCGCCGGTGGCGGGGTCGGTGACCAGGAAGACCAGGGGGGCGGACGCCGGGTCACCCTTGGTGGCGATCGACAGTGCGTACTCGGCGGACCCGGGCACCTGGGTGACCGACGAGGTCTGGATCGCGACGATCGCCTCGTCCTTGCTGCCCCGGTGCCCGTCACCGAAGTTGGTGAAGGCGGTGCTCGCCGTGTAGAGCACCGGGACGACCTGGAAGGCGATCAGGAACAGGGTGCCCGGGACCAGGTACTTGGCCGGGATGTGCCGACGGGTGAGGTACAGGTAGAACAGTCCGGCGGTGGTCGCCGCCAGCAGGGCCAGGCCGGTCCACTTCGCACCGTCGATGAGGGGGAATGCCGCCCAGACCGCGATTCCGGCGGTCAGGCCGAGCAGGAGCACCTTGCCGACGAGGCCGGTCAGGGTGATCGGCGCGTGGTCACGCGCGGTACGGGAGCGCGAGGGCCGGGAGCCGACGGGCTCCCGGCCCGGGGCCTGCGGGGCAGGCTCCGGGCCGGACAGCGGCGTACTCATTACTTGATCTGGCCGGAGATGGTCTTGCCGGCGGCGGTGATGGTGCTGGTCGGGTCGGCCCCGCCGATGACGGCGGCCTCGGCCTTGCCGAACGGGTCCCAGATGGCGGCCATCGCCGGGATGGCCGGGAGCACCTGGCCGTTCTTGCCGGCCTCCTGGAACTTGGCCAGGTCCGGGTCACCGCCCTTGACCTGTTCCAGGGCGGCGGTCAGCGCCGGCGGTCGGGCCTCGGCGTTGTAGAGCGCGACGGCCAACTCGGGGGTGGTCGTGTAGTTGGCCACGAACTCCTGGGCCAGGGCCTTGTTCTTGCCCTTGGCGGCGACGTAGAACGCCTGCACGCCCACGAACGGCTGGGCCTCCTTGGCACCGGCGAAGCCGGGGATGGCGGAGATGTCGTAGGAGATGTTGGCCTTCTTCACGTCGGCCACCGCCCACGGGCCGGAGACCAGGAACGCGCACTTCTTACCGGTGAAGGTGGCGATCGAGTTGGTGTCCGAGATGGAGCGCTTGAGCACGCCCTCGCCCTTCTCGCCCAGCGCGCCGATCTTCTTGAACGCCTCGATCGACTCGGGCTTGCCCACGCCCAGGTCCTTCGGGTCGTAGTCGCCGTTCGCGCCGGTGCCGAAGAGGTAGCCGCCGGCCGAGGTGTAGAGCGGGTAGATGTGGTACGCGTCGCCGTTCTGGCCGACCTGGAGGCAGAGCGTCTCGGTGGCCTTCTTCGACGCCTTGAGCTGCTTGCCGGTGGCGACCAGATCCTCGATGGTCTTCGGCGCCTCGGGGGCCAGCTCGGTGTTGCGGATCAGCGCCAGGTTCTCCTGCGCGTACGGCACGCCGTAGAGCTGACCGTTGAAGGTGACCGCCTTGATGGCGGTCTCGTTCAACGCGCTCTTCTGCTCGGCGGCGAGCTGCACGGGGTCGATGGCGCCGTTCTGCACCAGGTTGCCGATCCAGTCGTGCGCGCCGACGACCACGTCGGGGCCGCTGCCCTGCTGCGAGGCGGTGACGAAGTTGGTCTGCAGGTCCTTGCTGACGGCCTGGACCTCGACGGTGACGCCGTTCTCCTGGCCGAACTTCTCGGCGAACGGCTTGAGGGCGGCGGTCCGCTTGTCGTCCGCCCAGATCACCAGCTTGCCGCCGGCGGCCTTGGGGGATTCCTTCGCGGCCGGCTCGTCGCTGTCGCCGCCACACCCGGAGGCAGCGAGCGCCAGGGTGAAGAGGGCGACCACACCCGCGGTACGGATGCGCATCGGTACTCCTGTCGTCATGGCGGGACCGCCGGGGGAAGGGCGGCTCCACCGATGGGATCTCTGGAAGTTCTTGCCACCGGCGCGTGAATACTGCGCCGCTGCTCTCGCATGTTGCGGGGACGTTAGCAAGAGGTTGCAGATTATGGAAGCACTTGCAGAGCGCCCCGCAAGAACTTGCCGGTGGGCTAAAGTGCCGCCATGCGCGCTCGACTGTCCGACATCGCCCAGCAGGCCGAAGTCAGCGAGGCCACGGTGTCGCGGGTGCTCAACGACCGCCCCGGGGTGGCCCCGGAGACCCGGCAGGCCGTCCTCACCGCTCTCGACGTGCTCGGCTACGAGCGCCCGGCTCGGCTGCGCAAACGCAGCGCCGGGCTGGTCGGTCTGGTGGTTCCGGAGCTGGACAACCCGATCTTCCCCGCGTTCGCGCAGGTCATCGAGTCGACCCTGGCGCAGAGCGGGTTCACCCCGGTGCTCTGCACGCAGACCGCGGGCGGCGTCACCGAGGACGAGTACGTGGAGATGCTGCTGGACCGGCAGGTCTCCGGGATCGTGTTCGTCTCCGGCCTGCACGCCGACACCGCCGCCAACCACGACCGCTACCGGGCGCTGATCGCCCGACCGCTGCCCGTCGTGATGATCAACGGCTACGTGCCCGGCATCGGCGCGCCGTTCGTCTCCTGTGACGACCGGGAAGCCGCCGAACTGGCCGTGGCCCACCTCGTCGCGCTCGGGCACCGGCGGATCGGCCTGATCACCGGCCCGGACCGGTTCGTGCCGGTGCAGCGCAAGGTGGCCAGCTGGCGGGCGGCGATGACCCGGCTGGCCGGCGTAGCCGAGGCCGATCTGGGCCCGCTGGCCGAGCTGTCGCTGTTCGGTGTGGAGGGTGGCGAGGCAGCGGCCAGCCGCCTGCTGGACCGGGGCGTCACAGGCGTGGTCTGCGGCTCCGACCTGATGGCGCTCGGCGCGATCCGGGCCGCCCGGCAGCGCGGCATGACCGTCCCCGAGGACCTCTCGGTGGTCGGCTACGACGACTCGCCGCTGATGGCCTTCACCGACCCGCCGCTGACCACGATGCGTCAGCCGGTCACCGCGATGGCGGTCGCCGCGGTCCGGGCCCTGGTCGACGAGATCAACGGGCACGGCGCCCCGCACTCGGAATACCTGTTCCGCCCCGAGCTGGTGGTGCGCGGCTCCACCGCGGTCGCGCCGGCTGCCGCGCGACTCTCTTACGCAAGATCTGCTTGACTCTTGCAGCAGCGGACCGGCATATTGCTCAGATGATCAGGACCGCCTCCCTGCCCCACACCGACGACGACTGGTGGCGCTCCGCGGTCGTCTACCAGGTCTACGTGCGCAGCTTCGCCGACAGCGACGGCGACGGAGTCGGTGACCTACAGGGCATCCGGCAGCGCCTGCCGTACCTGCGCGACCTCGGTGTGGACGCGCTCTGGTTGACCCCCTTCTACACCTCGCCCATGGTCGACGGCGGGTACGACGTCGCCGACTACCGGGACGTCGACCCGATGTTCGGCACGCTCGCCGACTTCGACGCGATGATCACCGACGCGCACGCCCTCGGCCTGCGCATCATCGTCGACCTGGTGCCCAACCACACCTCCAGCGCGCACCGCTGGTTCACCGCCGCCCTCGCCGCCGGCCCCGACTCTCCCGAACGGGCCCGCTACCTGTTCGCCGACGGCCGCGGCGCGCACGGCGAGCTGCCGCCGAACGACTGGGAAAGCATCTTCGGCGGCCCAGCCTGGACCCGGATCGCCGACGGCCAGTGGCACCTGCACCTGTTCGACCCGGCCCAGCCGGACCTGAACTGGCGCCACCCGGAGGTCCGCGCCGAATTCGAGGACGTGCTGCGGTTCTGGCTGGACCGGGGCGTGGACGGCTTCCGGATCGACGTGGCGCACGGGATGATCAAGGCCGAAGGGTTGCCGGACGTCGGCTTCAGCACGATGACGACCGGCCAACGCCAGGTCGAGCTGCTCGGCAAGGGCCGGCTGCCCTACTTCGACCAGGACGGGGTGCACGAGATCTACCGCGCGTGGCGGCCCATCCTGGACAGCTACGAGGGCGGTCGGATGGCGGTCGCCGAAGCGTGGGCCGAGACCCCCGAGCGGCTCGCCCGCTACATCGGCCCGGACGAGCTGCACCAGGCGTTCAGCTTCGACTTCCTCGACGCCACCTGGTCGGCCGACTCGTTCCGCAAGGTGATCGACACCGCGCTGGCCGAGGCGACAGTGGTTGGCGCGCCCACCACCTGGGTGCTGTCCAACCACGACAAGCAGCGGCACGTCACCCGCTACGGCGACGGCGCCGAGGGGCTACGCCGGGCACGCGCCGCCAGCCTGTTGATGCTCGCCCTGCCCGGCTGCGCCTACCTCTACCAGGGTGAGGAGCTGGGCCTGCCCGAGGTCCTCGACCTCCCCGACGAACTGCGCCAGGACCCGGCGTTCCTGCGTACCGGCGAGAGCCGCGACGGCTGTCGCGTCCCCATCCCGTGGAGCGGCGAGCTGGCCCCGTACGGCTTCGGGCCGGCCGGCAGCGAGGCGAGCTGGCTACCCGCCCCGGCGACCTGGCGTGCCCTGTCGGTCACCGCGCAGACCGGCGTGCCCGGCTCGACGCTGGAGCTGTACCGGGCCGCCCTGCGGGTCCGCCACGAGCACCCGGCGCTGGCCATGGACGCCGACGGGGTCACCTGGCTGGAGAGCGGACCGGGCGTGCTGGCCTTCTCCCGCACGGCCGGTGCAACCGCCCTGACCTGCGTAATCAACCTCAGCAGCGCGCCGGTCCCGATCGACGGGTACGGCGAGCCGATCCTGGCCAGCGAGGCGCTCACCGGCCAACTGCTGCCCGTCGACGCGGCTGCCTGGTTGGAACGGCGCTGAGCGGGTAACCCGATCTCGACCTGGTCGTCCGTCGTGCCCCGCGCCAACGGGCGACTGGGCTACCAGCCCCTTGTGGTGGGGGGTGAGGTGCACCGGCGCCACGCGGAGTTACCTCCGCGTGGCGCCGGTGTCCGTCTGATGCCGGCGACCCCTGCGGGTCACTTGGCGGTGAGCAGCGCCGCGATCCGGGTGAAGCCGGCGCGGACCTCGGCCTCGTCCGGCGGTTCGGTGGGCTCACCGTGGCCCGCCTCGTCGGCCTCGGCGTCCAACTCCTCGTCGATCACGTCCTCGAAGTCGCCGTACAGATCGGCCCCCTCGACCTGGCGGGCCTCGTCCTCGGCGGCGACCTGGGCGGCGGCGATCTCGCTGCGGATCTCGTCGGGCGACAGCGCCGGCAGCAGCGGCTCCACCACGGCCATCAACTGCTCGTCGGCCACGACCGCCTCGGCCAGCGCCAACGCGTGCGGTCGCTCATAGGGCCCGCAGACCACCGGCTCCCACTCGTCGAGGTCACCGAGCGGACCGAAGGTGATGATCCACGGCAGGCCGAGCATCGGCGAGTCGGACGGCAGGTCCAGTGTCATGAGTGCGCCCACCGGCTCATCATGGCCGCTCCCGACCGGAAGGTGGGCGTCATTCGCCTTAACGTACGCCGACGTGGCCCCACCGGCGGCCCCGTGAGCCACGCCGGGCGGTCATGCGAGGGGCCGCCATTGGGAGCGTGATGTCTCAGAGGCATAAATATGTCGCAGAGACATCAGCCGTTTCAGGGGAACCAGCGGCATCCCGTCCGCGCTCAGTCGTGGCGGATGGCGTCGAGGGCGGCGCGGACCAGGGCGACGGCACGATCCGGGGAGACGCCCAGCCGCCGCGACTCGGCGGCGTACTCGGCGGCAGCCCGGTGCAGCCGGTCCACGGCGTCGTCCCGGCCGGGGGCGACGAAGGTGCCGTTGCGCCCCCGCGTCTCCAGCAGCCCGGCCGCCTCCAGTTCCCGGTACGCCCGGGCCACCGTGTTCGCGGCCAGCCGCAGGTCGGCGGCGAGCTGCCGGACGGTGGGCAGTCGGCTGCCCACCGGGAGCCGGCCGTCACCGATCAGCTCGGCGAGTTGCCCGCGCACCTGCTCGTACGGGGGCACCGGGGAGTCCTGGTCGACCGAGATCAGCACCTGCGCACCTTCCACGCCGTCAGCCCGCACCGCCCGGCGTACCGGGATCGGTGTCCTCTTCGAGATTCGTCACCCGCGGCCCCTCCGCCAGATCCACCACCCGCCCTTTCCCACTGGTCGCGAGGAGCGCCGCCCCGAACAGCACCAGTTGGTTGAGGAGGTAGAGGTAGAGCAGCAGCCCGACCGCGCCGGCCACCACGGTGTACGCCGGGTTCCGCTCGGTGCGTACCACGTAGTACCGCCCCACGGTGTTGAGCAGCGTGATGCCGATCGCGACCAGCACCACCACCGGGCGCAGTCGGGACCGGCTCATCCGCAGCCGGGGCACTGCGACCAGCAGCGCGGCGGCGAGCACCGCGTTGACCAGCACGCTGAGCATCGCGCTGATCGTGGTCAGGCCGACCGAGCCGGTGCTGCGCAGCAAGAAGCGCAGCACCGACTCCAGCGCGTCCACCGCCGCCACCGAGACACCGAGCAGCACGAAAACGCCGATCATCACGCCGAGGTCGACCAACCGCCGGACCACCAGGTTGCCCGGCTGCTGGTTGAGCGCGTACATCAGCCGTTGCGACGAGCGGATCGACTCGACCCAGCCGATCCCGGTGAAGACCAGGATGATCAGGCCGACCACGCCGACCGTGCCGCTGGAGTTGGCGATCTGCTCCGCGTCCAGGAACGGCAGATTCTCCTTCAGGAACCCGGCCGCCGCCTCGCTGACCTCGTCGTTGTCCTCCAGGATCGCGCCGAAGATGGAGTACGCGACCAGAGCGAGCGCGAAGACCGCGAAGAAGCCGTAGTAGGCGATCGCCGCGGCCAGTCGCCCGGCCAGCACCTCGGCGTAGAGCGCACCGGCACGCCACACGTGGTCGAAGTGCCGCGACCGGCGGCGCGCGGCGGTCACCCCGCGGTCGATGCCCGCCTCGATCGCCCCGATCACGTTCACGCGGTCATCCTCGCCGATCTCCCACCGCCGTCACGGCAACCGACTCCGATTGCTCGCCACTCGGCGCGTCGCCGGCGGTCAGTTGCCGAGGCGGAAGTCCCGGCGGGGCTGCCACCGGGCCTGCCCGCTGTGCGAGAAGAGAGTGAACGCCTCGACCTGGAACATCGCGGAGAAGTCCGCCAGATCCTCGTACACCTTGTCCAGTGCCTCCGGTGACACGTCCTGCGCCACGGTGACGTGCGGATGGTAGGGAAAACGCAGCTCACGATGCACGCCTGGCGCGGCGGCGATGGCGGCGGCCAGCAGCTCGCACTCGCTGATCCCGGCGGCGACCGCGACGAACACCACCTGGGTCACCGGGCGGAACGTGCCGGTGCCCCGCAGGTGCAGCGCGAACGGCAGGTGCGCGGCGGCGACCGCGCCGAGGTGGCGCTCGACGGCCGGCAGGATGGCGGTCGGGATCTCGGTCGGACCGAGCAGCGTCACGTGGGCGGGCACCGCGAGGGCGTCGCCCGCCTCCATCCGCCGCTGGGTGAGCTGGGTCCCCCAGGGCTCGGGGATGTCCACCGCGATGCCGATCTGGATGGTGTCGCCGGACGGCGTCACCCCGCCACTGCGATCCACGCTCCGTGCCGCCTCTTCGGCCACCGACCCGACCACCTGTCCCGCGGCGCTATTCGCCGCGCACCGGCGGGAAGAACCCGACCCGCTCGTACGCGGACCGCAGCGTCGCCCCGGCCACCGACCGGGCCTTCTCCGCGCCGGCGGCGAGCAGCTTGTCCAGCTGCGCCGGGTCGTCGAGGTAGGTGCGGGTGCGTTCCTGGATCGGGCGGACGAAGTCCGCCACAACCTCGGCCAGGTCCTTCTTCAGGTCGCCGTAGCCACGGCCGGCGTACGCGGCGACCAACTCGTCGATGCCGCGCCCGCTGAGCGCCGAGTGGATGGTCAGCAGGTTGGACACGCCCGGCTTGGTCTCGGCGTCGAAGACGATCTCCCGGCCGGTGTCGGTCACCGCGGAGCGGATCTTCTTGGCGGACCGGGCCGGGTCCTCCAGCAGGTCGATGATGCCGGCCGGCGAGGACGACGACTTGGACATCTTCGCGGTCGGGTCCTGCAGGTCGGTGATCTTCGCGGTGTCCTTGACGATGTGCGGGGCGGGGACGGTGAACGTCGCGCCGAACAACGAGTTGAACCGCTGGGCCAGGTCCCGGGAGAGCTCCAGGTGCTGCCGCTGGTCCTCACCGACCGGCACCGCGTTGGCCTGGTAGAGCAGGATGTCGGCGGCCTGCAGGACGGGATAGGTGAACAGCCCGACGCTGGCCCGCTCGTTGCCCTGCTTCTGCGACTTGTCCTTGAACTGGGTCATCCGGCTGGCCTCGCCGAAGCCGGTGATGCAGCCCAGCACCCAGGCCAACTGCGGGTGCTCGGGCACCTGCGACTGCACGAACAGGGTGCTGCGATCCGGGTCGAGACCGACCGCGAAGAGCTGTGCGGCCGCCACCCTCGTCCGCTGGCGCAGCAGCGCCGGATCGTGGCCCGCGGTGATGGCGTGCAGGTCCACGACACAGTAGAACGCGTCGTGCGTCTCCTGCAGGGCCACCCAGTGCCGCACGGCGCCGAGGTAGTTGCCGAGGTGGAACGAGTCGGCCGTCGGCTGGATGCCGGAGAAGACGCGCGGGCGGGCGGGAACGTCGGACATGGCGACAATTCTGTCAGCAAGCAACCGGGTCCGTCATGACGGGCCGGCGGGTCGGCCGCGGCCCGCCGGTGTCGGGGCGCTGACCTCGCGCGGCTCCCCCACTCCGATCCGTCGCGTCGGGCCCGGCCCGGCCCCACCCGGCCGCCCGCCGCCGCTCTCCCGGGGCTGCCCCGTCACACCGTCACGCGCCTGACTGGCGGCGGCGTCGCGGCGCTGTTCCGGCGTCCGTACAGCCGAGACCGCGAGCCGGGCCACCCGACGTCCCTCCAGGGCCAGCACGCGCAGCAGCCAGCCGCCGGGCGGGTCCCCCGGATCGGGCCCGCCGTCGTCGGCCGGCTCGGCGGGCACCGGCACCTCGTCGCCGGTCAGCGGCAGGCGGCCCAGCGCGGCCATCACGTACCCGCCGACCGTCTCGTACGGGCCGACGGGCAGAGCCACTCCGGTCCGCTCGGCGAAATCGGCGAGGTTGAGCCGGCCGTCCACCACCGCCGGAAGGCCGGCGTGCACCGGGTCCGGCTCGGCGTCGTACTCGTCGTGGATCTCCCCGACGAGTTCCTCGATCAGGTCCTCCAGGGTGACGATCCCGGCGGTGCCGCCGTACTCGTCGATCACCACCGCGAGGTGCTGGCCCTCCCGACGCATCTCGGTGAGCGCGGCCAGGACGCGTTTGCTGCCGGGCAGCCGCTTGACCTCGCGGGTCAGCTCGCCGACGGTGACGCACGGGTCGATGTCCGGACGCAGCAGCACGTCGCGCAGGTGCACGAAACCGACCACGTCGTCGTGGGTGCCGTCGGTGACCGGGTAGCGGGTGTGCGTCTCGGCGCGGACCAGCCGGGCCGCCTCGGCGATGGTCAGCCGGGCCGGCAGGAAGACCACCTCGGTGCGGGGCATCATCACCTCGCGGACCAGGCTGGCACCTGCCACCAGGACCTCGTCGATGATCCGCCGCTCGTCCGGGTCGAGCACCGTGTTCGCCGCGACCAGGTCGCGCAGCTCGGCCTCGGAGATGCGCTCCCGACCGGCCGCCGGGCCGGCCCCGAGCAGGTCGGTGACGAGGCGGCTGGCACCGTCGGCGGCGCGGACCAGCACCCGGGCGACGGCCCGGGCGAGCGGGCCCGGGTCACGGCGGGGCCGCCCCCGCACGCGTCGCCGGAGCCCGGTACGGGCCGCTTCCCGCATGACAGAGATGGTAGACACCGTTGGCCCGTCGCACCCGGGGATCGCGCGGAGTCGTCATGTTCGGCTCTGTTTAAACGTGAGAGATTATGATGGAATGGGTTGACGGTGGGGTCGGCCGAGGTGCCTGCCGCAGCCGTAGGGTGATCACCGAGGGCCACGTCCCGGCGGGCCAGGCAGGAGGCAACGACGTGAAACTGCTCGTCACCGGGGGCGCCGGCTTCATCGGCAGCGTGGTGACCCGCATGCTGCTCGACGCCGGCCACCAGGTCGTCGTCCTGGACGACCTGCGCACCGGCCACCGCGAGGCACTCGCCCCGGACGCCACCCACGTCCAGGCGTCCATCCACGACGCCGCCCAGGTCGTCACCCCCGAGGCCGGGTTCGACGGGGTGTTGCACTTCGCAGCCCTGATCGCCGCCGGTGAGTCGATGGTCAAGCCGGAGCTGTACTGGCAGAACAACACCGTCGGCACGTTGGCCCTGATCGACGCGGTCCGGGCCGCCGGGGTGCCCCGGATGGTCTTCTCCTCCACCGCCGCCGTCTACGGCAACCCCACCGAACTCCCCATCCCGGAGACCGCGGTCAAGGCGCCCACCAACACGTACGGCGCCACCAAGCTCGCCGTCGACATGGCGCTCACCTCCGAGGCCATCGCCCACGGGCTGGCCGCCGTCTCGCTGCGCTACTTCAACGTCGCCGGCGCACACCTCGCCGGTGACGTCGCGCTCGGCGAGCGGCACGACCCGGAGACGCACCTGATCCCCATCGCGCTGGAGGTCGCCGCCGGCCGGCGGGACAAGCTCCAACTCTTCGGCGACGACTACCCCACCGCGGACGGCACCTGCGTCCGCGACTACATCCACGTCGCCGACCTGGCCCGCGCGCACCTGCTGGCGCTGGACGTCGCCACCAGCGGCCAGCACCGGATCTACAACCTGGGCAACGGCAACGGCTTCACCAACCGGCAGGTCGTCGACGTCGTCCGCGAGGTCACCGGGCACCACCTGCCGGTCGAGGTGGCGCCGCGCCGCGAGGGCGACCCCGCCGAGCTGGTCGCCTCCTCCGCGCTGGCCCGCGACGAGCTGGGCTGGGTGCCGCAGAAGCCGACCCTGCACGACATGGTCGGTGATGCCTGGGCCTTCTACCGCACGCACGTCCTGGAGCAGCAACCGTGACCCACCTCAGCGGTGACGTCGCTGAGCGGGCCGCCGCCGGCTTCACCGACCAGTACGGCGGCCGGGCCACCGGCCGTTGGGCGGCACCGGGTCGGGTCAACCTGATCGGCGAGCACACCGACTACAACGACGGTTTCGTGCTGCCCTTCGCGCTGCCGCTGCGTACCGTCGTCGCCGCCGACCGGCAGGACGGCGACACCTGGACGGTCTGGTCCGAGCTCTCCGGCGAGACCATCACCTTCGGCGCGGACGACGTGGCCGAGCCGGGCCGGGTCACCGGCTGGGGCGCGTACGTGGCGGGGGTGGTGTGGGCGCTGCGTGAGGCCGGTCATGCGGTGCCGGGCGCCCGGCTGGCGATCGCCTCCGACGTCCCGCTGGGCTCCGGGCTCTCCTCCTCGGCCGCGCTCGAGTCGGCCGTGCTCGCGGCTCTGCTCGACCTCGGTGGGCTGGAGCTGCCGGCCGAACAACAGCCCCGGCTGGCACAGCGGGCGGAGAACGTCTACGTGGGCGCTCCGACCGGGATCATGGACCAGTCCGCGGTGATCCGCTGCCGTGCCGGGCACGCGCTCTTCCTCGACTGCCGTGACGAGTCCGTCGAGCACATCCCGTTCGACCTGGACGCCACGGGGCTGGCCGTGCTGGTGATCGACAGCCGGGCGCCGCACCGGCACGCCGACGGCGAGTACGCCGCCCGCCGCCGGTCCTGCGAGGCGGCGGCCAAGGCGCTCGGCGTCCCCGCGCTGCGCGACGTGGCCGTCGACCAGCTTGACACCGCGCTGGCCCGCCTCGACGACGAGGTGACCCGGCGACGGGTCCGACACGTGGTCACCGAGGACCAGCGTGTGCTGGACACTGTCGCGCTGCTACGCGCCGGGCGGGCCCGGGACATCGGCCCGCTGCTCACCGCCTCGCACGTCTCGATGCGCGACGACTTCGAGATCACCGTGCCCGAGGTGGACACCGCGGTCGAGGCGGCGCTGGCGGCCGGGGCGCTGGGCGCCCGGATGACCGGCGGCGGCTTCGGCGGCTGCGTCCTCGCCCTGGTCGACGCCGACCGCGCCGAAGCGGTGGCGACCGCCGTCAGGACGGCCTACGCCGAGCACAACTTCACCGCACCAAGCGCCGTGACAGTCCTCCCGGCCCCCGGCGCAACCCGCCTCGACTAACCCCCACCCCACCCCGCCCTGGCCCGCGCCCCACCCCCGCCCCACCCTGGCGATCTTGCAGTTTCTGTCGCGACAATTCCCCCACAAGGAGGCAGAACGGCGACCAAAAGTGCAAGATCGCGGAGGGCGGGGGCGGAGGGCGGGGGCGGGGGCGGAGGCGGGGCGTTAGTTCGCTTCGACGATCATGGCTGCGCCGACCGTGCGGTTGGTGGCCTCGTCGATGATGACGAAGCCTCCGGTGGTGCGGTTGCGGCGGTACTCGTCGGCCAGCAGCGGCACGGTGGTGCGCAGTCGCACCCGACCGATCTCGTTGAGCCGCAACTCGTCGGCCGACTCGTCGCGGTGCAGTGAGTTGATGTCCAGCCGGTAGTGCAGCCCGCGCACGATCGCCCGCGCCGAGCGGGTGGTGTGCTTGATCGCGTACCGGCCGCCGACCCGCAGCGGGGCGGTCTCGTCCATCCAGCAGACCATCGCCTCGATGTCCTGGGCGACCGCCGGCGCGTTGTTCGGCCGGCAGATCAGGTCGCCCCGGGAGATGTCGATCTCGTCGGCCAGGCGTACCGTCACCGACATCGGCGGGAACGCCTCCGCGACCGGCCCGTCGGCGGTCTCCACGGCGGCGATCCGGCTGGTGAAGCCGGACGGCAGCACCATCACCTCGTCACCCGGCTTGAGGACGCCGGAGGCGACCTGACCGGCGTAGCCGCGGTAGTCGGTGACCGTGGTGGACTGCGGCCGGATCACGTACTGCACCGGGAACCGGACGTCGACCAGGTTGCGGTCGCTCGCGATGTGCACCCGCTCCAGGTGGTGCAGCAGCGAGGGGCCCTCGTACCAGGGCATGTTCTCCGACCGAGAGACGATGTTGTCACCACGCAGCGCGGAGACCGGCACCACGGTCAGGTCCGGTACGTCGAGCTTCGCGGCGAAGGCGGTGAACTCGTCGGCGATCTGCTCGTAGACCTCCTGCGACCAGTCCACCAGGTCCATCTTGTTGACACAGAGGACCAGGTGCGGCACCCGCAGCAGCGAGCAGAGGAACGCGTGCCGGCGGGACTGCTCGACCAGGCCCTTGCGGGCGTCCACCAGGATCAGCGCCAGGTCGGCGGTGGATGCGCCGGTCACCATGTTGCGGGTGTACTGGATGTGGCCCGGGGTGTCGGCGATGATGAACTTGCGCCGGGGGGTGGCGAAGTATCGGTACGCCACGTCGATGGTGATGCCCTGCTCCCGCTCGGCGCGTAGGCCGTCGGTGAGCAACGCCAGGTTGGTGTATTCGTCACCGCGGGCCGCGCTGACCGCCTCCACCGCGGCGAGCTGGTCGGTGAAGAGCGACTTGGTGTCGTAGAGCAGCCGCCCGATCAGGGTCGACTTTCCGTCGTCCACGCTGCCGGCGGTGGCGAACCGCAGCAGGTCCATAGCCCGGGCCTCCGGCCCGGCCCCGGTAACAGCCCGGGCCTCCGCATTCGCGGATGCCACGATCTCGGTGCTCATCAGAAGTAGCCCTCCCGCTTGCGGTCCTCCATGGCGGCCTCGCTGACCCGGTCGTCACCGCGGGTCGCGCCACGCTCGGTGATCCGGGTGGCCGCCACCTCCTCGATGACCTTCTCCACGGTGTCCGCGTCGGAGCGGACCGCGGCGGTGCAGGACGCGTCGCCGACGGTGCGATAGCGCACCTGGGCCTTGAACCGCTCCTCACCCGCGCGGGGGCGGAAGAACTCGTTGACCGCGTAGACCATGCCGTCGCGCTCGATCACCTCGCGCTCGTGCGCGTAGTAGATCGAGGGCAGCGGGATCCGCTCCCGGGCGATGTAGTGCCAGACGTCCAGCTCGGTCCAGTTGGACAGCGGGAAGACGCGGATCGACTCGCCCGGGTGGTGCCGGCCGTTGTAGAGCGACCACAGCTCCGGCCGCTGGTTCTTCGGGTCCCACTGACCGAACTCGTCGCGGAAGCTGAACACCCGCTCCTTTGCCCGGGCCTTCTCCTCGTCCCGGCGGGCGCCACCGAACAGGGCATCGAAGCGGTGCTTCTCCACCGCGTCCAGCAGCACCGGTGTCTGGATCCGGTTGCGCATCCCGTCGCCGGACTCCCGGACCATGCCGCTCGCCAGGGCCTCCGGCACGCTCGCCACCACGAGCTGCAACCCCAGCTCGGCGACCCGCTGATCGCGGTATTCCAGGACCTCGGGGAAGTTGTGCCCGGTGTCGACGTGCATGACCGGGAAGGGGATGTTGGCGGGGGCGAACGCCTTCTGCGCCAGCCGCAGCATGACGATCGAGTCCTTGCCGCCGGAGAAGAGCAGCACCGGGCGTTCCATCTCGGCGACCACCTCGCGCATCACGAAGATGCTCTCCGCCTCCAGGGCGTCCAGGTGGGAGACCCGGTAGGCCGCGGGGGTGGTCATGACCGCTGCTCGATTCGCTTGCTCATCCGATTTCCAGACCTTTCCGGTCGGGCATGTCAAGAAAGTTCGCTCAGGCTACCCGGAATGTCTCTGCAGCGCTGCAAGCAACCGGTGGGCGAGATCCTTGCGACAGACCAGCAGGTCCGGCAGGCGCGGATCCGCCTCGTTGTATCGAAGCGCAGAACCGTCGATCCGGGAAGCGTGCAGTCCGGTGGCCGTCGCCACAGCCACCGGGGCGGCCGAGTCCCACTCGTACTGCCCGCCGGCGTGGATGTACGCGTCCACCTCGCCGGTCACCACGGCAGCGATCTTCGCGCCGGCCGAGCCCATCGGCACCAGGTGCGCCCCGACGTCCTCGGCCAGGTCGGTCAGGAAGACGGGCGGCCGGCTCCGGCTCGCGGCCAGGCGGATCTTCCGCTCGCCGGCCGTCGCCGCCTCCACGGTCATCGGCGGGTACGCCGGCGGGTAGTCCGTGCCCAGCACCCGGTGCTGCGCCGGCAGCCCCACGGCCCCGGCCACCAGCCCGTGCGCGCTCGGCGCGTTACGGGCCCAGAGAGCGATGTGCACCGCCCAGTCCGAGCGGCCCTCCTCGGAGAACTCCCGAGTGCCGTCCAACGGGTCGATGATCCACACGCGGTCGGCGGTCAGCCGGGACACCGCCCCGGCGTTCACCTCGGCCGCCCAGGCCAGCCGCGAGCCCTCGTCCTCCTCGGAGAGCACCGCGTCCCCGGGCCGCCACTTCGCCAACTCCGTACGGATCAGGTCGTGCGACACCTTGTCACCGGCCGACTTCAGGGCACCGGCGTCCGCGAAACCCAACTCCGTCCGCAGGGCGAGCAGCGCCTGACCGGCCCGGGAGGCCAACCACCGGGCGAACGCGCCGTCGATCATCGGAGGACTACCCATCTGCCACTCCCGTCGCCTCGCCGCGTCCCGCGCCGCACGCACTGACTGGCCACGACCCGCTGCGCAGGTCGCGGCACTCCGAAAGGCGCAGACTACCGGCCCGCCATTTCCGATCCGGTACGCCCCGCACCGCTCAACCGCCGTGGTAGAGGTTCTGGGTCGGCTCCACGCCCTTGACGATCACCGACTCCACCACGTCGGCAGCCCGGTCCACCAGGAAATCCAGCTCCTTGCGCTCCGCCGCGCCGAAATCCGACAGCACGTAATCCGCCGGATCCTGCCGTCCCGGTGGGCGACCGACGCCGAACCGCACCCGGACGTAGTCCTTCGTGCCCAACGACTTCGACATCGAGCGCAGGCCGTTGTGCCCGCCCTCGCCACCGCCGAACTTGATGCGTACCTGGCCGAAGTCGATGTCCAGCTCGTCGTGCGCCGCGATCACCTGCGCCGGGGGCACCTTGTAGAACTGTGCCAACGCCGCGACGGGCCCACCGGAGAGGTTCATGTACGTCAGTGGCTTGGCCAGCACCAGCTTCGGCCCACCGAACCCGAGCCGTCCCTCGGCCACCTCGGCGACCGCCCGCTTGTGCCGACCGAACCGCGCGCCCACGCGTCCGGCCAGCAGGTCGGCCACCATGAAGCCGACGTTGTGCCGGTTACCGGCGTACTCCCGACCGGGGTTTCCCAGGCCGACCACCAGCCACGGCCCCGCCTCGTCCGTCACGACCCGTCCCTTTCGCAGTCCCGTCCGACCGACTCCCGATACGCCGGCAGGCGCCCCCGAAATCTCGGGGACGCCTGCCGCACGATACGAACCGATCAGGCCTCGGTGCGCGCCTCGGTGTTCTCCGCGCCCTCGGCGGCCGGAGCGGCGTCCGCGCCCTCGGAGCCCTCGGTGACCTCGCCGACCTCGGCCTCAGCCTCGTCGGTGGCCACCTCGACCTCGGGCAGCGTCGCCTCGAGCTGCTCGGCGGTCGGCGCGGCGGTCACCGCGGCGACCGGCAGCGTCGCGTCGACAGCCAACTCGACACCGCTCGGCAGCTCGACGTCGCCGGCGGTCACCTGGGAGCCCGCCTCCAGGCCCTCGATCGAGGCCTCGAGGTGGTCCGGCACCTTGGTGGCGTCGGCGGTCACCGAGAGGGTGTCGTGGTCGTGCACGATCAGGGTGTCCCGGGCGGCCTCGCCGGTCAGCTGGACCGGGACCTCGACGGTGACCTTCTCGCCCCGGCGGACCAGGATGAGGTCCACGTGCTCGAAGGTGTCCCGGATCGGGTCACGCTGAATCGCCTTCGGCAGCGCCAGCACCTGGGTGCCGTCGGTGATGTCGATCGCGAAGAGCTGGTTGGCACCGCCCTTACGGATCGCCGCGGCGAACTCCCGCGACGGCAGCGCGATGTGCTTGGGCTTCTCGCCGTGGCCGTACAGCACGGCTGGCACCTTGCCGGCCCGGCGGGTACGGCGGGCACCACCCTTGCCGAACTCGGTGCGGGGCTCGGCGCTGATCTTTACCTCGGACACGGGGAAACTCCTGATGCTTTTCGCTGCGGCGGCTTGTCGTCTTGCGGTGCTGGGCGAGGGGCTCGCTGGGGCTCATGCGTCATGAACGACTGCCCGGAGCACCGCGTCGATGACGGTGCCTCCGTGCGGCGCTCTTCAGCGGCCCGCCGGGCACCCTCGCCGTGGCAACCGCACTAGTCTACCCGAGCTGATTCCAGGGCTCGCGGCAGTCCCCGGTCACGGCTCCGGGCTGGCACGCCGACGGTGATCCCGTCCGCGTACCAGCCCCGTTTCCCCTCAGCCTGCCAGCTCCGGACCCGCCAGCGTGCCGAATGGCGGAAACGGGGCCCATCACACCGCGAGGCTCAGCTCAGCCCACCGAAGAGGGTGGTCACCGAACCATCGTCGAAGACCTCCCGGATAGCCCGCGCCAGCAGCGGCGCGATCGACAGCACGGTCAGCTTGTCCAGCTGCTTCTCCGGCGGGAGCGGCAGCGTGTTGGTCACCACGATCTCGCTGATCGAGCTGTTCTTGAGCCGCTCGGTGGCCGGGTCCGACAGCAGCGCGTGGGTGGACGCCACCACGATCTCCGCCGCGCCCGACTCCTTGAGGATGTCGGCGGCCTTGGTGATCGTGCCGCCGGTGTCGATCATGTCGTCGACGATCAGGCAAACCCGGTCCTCCACCTCGCCGACCACCCGGTTCGCCACGACCTGGTTCGGCTTCATCGGGTCGCGGGTCTTGTGGATGAACGCCAGCGGGCAGCCGCCCAGCCGGTCGGTCCACCGCTCCGCCACCCGGACCCGGCCCGAGTCCGGTGCCACCACTGTCATCGGGCGGCCGGCGTACTTGTGCTCCACGTACTCGGCGAGGATGTCCATCGCGAAGAGGTGGTCCACCGGGCCGTCGAAGAAGCCCTGGATCTGCGCGGTGTGCAGGTCGACGGTGAGGATCCGGTTCGCACCGGCGGTCTTCAGCAGGTCCGCCACCAGTCGTGCCGAGATCGGCTCCCGACCCCGGTGCTTCTTGTCCTGCCGCGCGTACGGGTAGAACGGCAGCACGACGGTGATCCGCTTGGCCGACCCCCGCTTCAGCGCGTCCACCATGATCAGGGTCTCCATGACCCAGGTGTTCACCCCGTGCGTCACGGACTGCACCACGAAGGCGTCCGAACCACGCACCGAGTCCTTGAATCGTACGAAGAGCTCGCCGTTGGCGAACTCGTACGCGTCGGCCGGCGTCGGCGCGACACCGAGCACCTCGCCGATCTCCTTGGCCAACTCCGGAAAACCTCGTCCGGAAAAGAGCATCAGGCTTTTGCGGTTTTCGGCGACGATGCTGCCCATGGGCCCGTCTGCTCCCGTTTGTCGGCGATACCCGGCCCTGTGGTGGTGGGTCGGAGACTATTCGGTTGCAGTATCTCCCGTGCCCGACGCACCGCCCACCGTCTCGGCCGGCCCGTGCATTGCCTCACTGTCGCTTGCGGCGCCGGCCCCGTTGGACGCACCCTGCACGTCACGTGCCCGCTTGGCGGCCTCGGCCGCAGCCGTGCCGGCCCGCCGCTTCACCACCCAGCCCTCGATGTTGCGCTGGCGTGCCCGGGCGACACCCATCGCACCCGCCGGTACGTCGTCCACGATGACCGAGCCGGCCGCCGTGTACGCGCCGTCGCCCACCTCGACCGGTGCCACGAACATGTTGTCCGCGCCGGTCCGGGCGTGGCTGCCGATCACCGTGCGGTGCTTGTGCACCCCGTCGTAGTTGACGAAGACCGACGCCGCGCCGATGTTGCTCTGCTCGCCGATCGTCGCGTCACCGACGTACGTCAGGTGCGGCACCTTGGAGCCGGCGCCGATCTCGGAGTTCTTCACCTCGACGAACGTGCCGACCTTCGCCTTGTCGGCGAGCCGTGCGGCGGGCCGCAGGTAGGCGTACGGGCCCACGCTGGCGCCCGCGCCCACCTCGGCGCCCACGGCGTGGCTGCGCACCACCGAGGCGGCCGGGCCGACGATCGTGTCGACAAGCGTGACGTCCGGCCCGACCAGCGTGCCCGCGCCGACCACCGTGCTGCCGCGCAGTTGGGTGTTCTGGTCGATGACCGCGTCGCGGTCCAGCGCCACCGTCACGTCGATCCAGGTGGTCGCGGGGTCGAGCAGGCTGACCCCGGTCCGCATCCACGCCTCGTTGACCCGGTCGCGCAGCAGCCGGCGCAGCGTCGCCAGTTCCACCCGGTCGTTGCAGCCCAACGTCTCCACGTGGTCGTCGGCCACGTGGACCGCGACCGGCTCGCCGGCCGAGCGGAGCAACCCGAAGACGTCGGTCAGGTACTCCTCGCCCTGGTCGTTGTCGGTGGAGAGCTTGCCCAGCGCGTCGCGCAGCCGCACCGCGTCGAACGCGTAGATGCCGGCGTTGATCTCCTGGATGGCGCGCTGCGTCGCGTCGGCGTCGCGCTCCTCGACGATCTGCTCCAGCCGCCCGTCCGCGTCCCGGACGATCCGGCCGAGCCCGGTCGGGTCGGGCACCTCGGCGGCCAGCACGGTCGCCGCCGCGGCGGCCTGCTCGTGCGCGGTGACCAACGCGCCGACCGTCTCCGGGCGCAGCAGGGGAACGTCCCCGTTGATCACCACGACGGTGCCGGCCCCGTCCGGTACGGCCTCCAGCGCGATGCGGACGGCGTGCCCGGTGCCGAGCTGCTCGGCCTGGAGCACGGGAGTGGCGTCCGGGGCGACCTCGGTCAGGTGGGCGCGAACCTGGTCGGCGCCGTGCCCGACCACGACGACGGTGCGGTCGGCCGCCAGCGGGGCGGCCGCGCTCAGCACGTGGCCCAGCAGCGTGCGGCCGAGGAGGGGGTGCAGCACCTTTGGCAGTGTCGACTTCATCCGCTTGCCCTCACCGGCGGCGAGCACGACGACGGTACGAAGGTGGGGCTGGGGCACGACGTGGCTCCCGTCGGGACGGCGGACACTCTCGCGGTCATGCTAACCGCGAGGGCCGGCTCGGTTCCCTCTTACCCCCAGTGGGGCCCAGAACGGACCAAAGGGGGCAGCTCGGCCGCCAGGGTTCGAACCTGAAACACGGGTACCAAAGACCCGGGTGTTGCCAATTACACCACGGCCGATCAGCGACGCTAAGGCGTCACATCTGGGATGGGCATCCCGCGCTACACCTTAGCGCCCCGCCCGCCGGACGCCATCGCTCATTCCGCCCTACGCCTGGCGACGCGCCCGCCCGGGAGCGCCCCGGGCGGCCGTCCGGATTCGACTCGGACGTCGGTGACCGGCCGCCTGCGGTCGCCATCGGCGAGGCTCTGACCTGCCTCTCAGCGCCTTTTCGGAAACTTCCTCGTGCGATCTACGGTGCCGTAAGTTACGGTGACGTAGGCGTAGCTTCGTGATCCTTTCGTCCCCCCCTGCGAGGTGCCATGTCGACCACTGTGCTCGAACCCAACACCACCGGCCCCGGCCCGAAACCGCTCACCGACGGCAGCCAGTCCCCCGGGATCCTGGCCGGCCTGTGGGCGTTCGTCGTGATTCCCTTCGCGGCCCTGCTGGTCGCCGTCCCGGTGGCCTGGGGCGGCTGGCTGGGCTGGACCGACGTGGTCATCGGCCTGGTCTGGTACGTGGTCTGCGGGCTCGGCATCACCGTCGGCTTCCACCGGTACTTCACGCACGGCTCGTTCAAGGCCAAGCGGTGGCTGCGCGTCTCGCTGGCGGTCGCGGGTTCGTTGGCGGTGCAGGGCGAGATCATCCAGTGGGTGGCCGACCACCGGCGGCACCACGCCTTCTCCGACCTGGAGGGTGACCCGCACTCCCCGTGGCGCTTCGGCACCAGCTTCTGGGCGCTGACCCGCGGGCTGTTCCACGCCCACGTTGGCTGGTTGTTCCGTCGGGAGCTGTCCAACCGGGCACGGTTCGCGCCCGACCTGATCGCCGATCGCGACATCAGCCGTGTGGACCGGCTCTTCCCGGCCCTGGTGGCCATCTCGCTGCTCGGCCCGGCGCTGATCGGCGGCCTGGTCACCTGGTCGTGGCAGGGCGCGCTCACCGCGTTCTTCTGGGCCGGGCTGGTCCGGATCGGCCTGCTGCACCACGTCACCTGGGCGATCAACTCGGTCTGCCACGTCTACGGCGAGCGTCCGTTCGCCATGCGCCAGGGTGACCGGGCGTCGAACTTCTGGCCGCTGGCGATCCTGTCGTTCGGCGAGAGCTGGCACAACCTGCACCACGCCGACCCCACCAGCGCACGGCACGGCGTCCTGCGTGGCCAGGTGGACATCTCCGCCCGCGTCATCTGGTTGTTCGAGAAGATCGGTGCGGCGTCGCAGGTCCGCTGGCCGAAGCCGGAACGCATCGCGGCGAAGCTCGTGAAGCCGGTCCCACCCCGGTAAACCGGGCGGTACTCCTGGAGGGCGCCTGGCAGGATGGCCGGATGACCGAGCCAAGCGGGGGGACCGGACGGCTCGGCGGACAGGGCCGGGCCCCAACCGGGTGCGGTCGCACTGCACGGCGGGCGGCTGGGCCGCCCGCCAGTGAGGCGACGATGTGAGCGGGCACAACGGAGGCACCATCCCACGGCAGGGCGTCACCGAGCGCCAGCGAGGCGGCGACATGCCTGAGGTCAGCGACACTGCCGGAGGCCGGCGCGCGGCTGCGGCTTCCGCGGCCAAACCCAAAACCACCTCCCGGGTACGCATGTCGGCGGCCCAGCGGCGGGAGCAGTTGATCGCGACCGGCCGTCAACTGTTCGCCGAGCGCGGTTTCGACGCCACCTCCATCGAGGAGGTGGCGGCCCGCGCCAAGGTCTCGAAGCCGGTGGTCTACGAGCATTTCGGCGGCAAGGAAGGGCTCTACGCGGTGGTCGTGGACCGGGAGGTCCGTGCCCTACTGGACCGGATCACCACGGCGTTGACCGCCGGGCACCCGCGGGAGCTGTTGGAGCAGGCGGCGATGGCCCTGCTGGGCTACATCGAGGAG
Source organism: Micromonospora sp. NPDC047527 (assembly GCF_040643015.1). Taxonomy (NCBI): domain Bacteria; kingdom Bacillati; phylum Actinomycetota; class Actinomycetes; order Micromonosporales; family Micromonosporaceae; genus Micromonospora; species Micromonospora sp. NPDC047527. Next base: position 446,240 of record NZ_JBEYTK010000005.1, read on the forward strand.
GAGACCAGCGGGTTCCGCGTGCTGGTCCGCGAGTCGCCGCTGATGTCCGCGACGGGCACCTTCAGCAGCGTGATGAACGACGTGGCACACCAGGTCGAGCACATTTTGGGCGCCGAATTCAAGAGCCGCGGGTACGACCCGAAGCTGGCCGAACTGTATTCGCAGGCGCTGGTGGGCATGGTCGCGCTGACCGGCAGTTGGTGGCTGGAGGTGCGCAAGCCACGTAAGGAGGTGGTGGCGGCGCACCTGGTCAACCTGGCCTGGAACGGGTTGTCGCACCTGGAGGCGAAACCGGGCCTGATCACCGCGCGCCGCCGCTGACCCGTCAGCGACGGCCGCGGCCGTTCCCGCTCAGCGGCGGTGCACCTCGGCGACCGGGTGGTTACGGCGTTGGCGTTCCGTCTCGGCGTGCTCCTCGGACCCGACCTTGTCGTAGAGGCCGGTGCCGAGCAGGATCAGGCCGAACACCATCGACACGACGACTGTCGACATCGAGAAGTTGAGGAAGTTCGCATCGGTCTGCAGCACCGACATCATGAGGATGCTGGTCGCCAGGAACACCGCGCCGGCGGTCAGGTTCATGTAGTGGCCGAGGTTGGTGCGCCGGGACGCCCCGATGATCAGAACGACTCCGAAGATCACCGAGGCGAGTGAGAAGGCCAGGTTGGTTCGCAGGCCGAGCGCCCAGTGGCTGCCCCGGTCGAAGAGCGGGTCACCGATCGTCTCGGCGACACCCCAGACGCCGAAGACCAGGATGTAGAGGCCGATCAGACCGGTCAGAACCCGGTAGAGCGGCCGTGCCGGATGGTTCACCGGAAAGTGCGGCATACCTCGGACCTCCCAAATTAACCGATTCAGGAGGATTGTCACCCGAGGCGACAGAAGCTGTCCCATGAACGGGCAAAGCGGAAGGGCCACCGAAAGGCTGGACCAGGTCAGGTTTTCGCCGGAGCCCGAGCTGCGCAGGGATCAAGCCTGACCGCCCGGAGCAGCTCGGGCTCCGGCGAAAACCACAACAGCGACCAAGAAACGACCTCAGAGCACGAGGCGAGCCTTCTGGAACGCCTCCGCCTCCTCCTCCGAGCCGACCTTGCCGTACATGCCGGCCATGAGCAGCACCAGGGAGGCCGTCAGCATGACGACCACGGTGAACACGTTGACATTGAAGATGTTGGCGTCGGTCCGGATGAACGCGAGGCTGGCCAGGCCGATCGCCATGAGGGCGTACGCCAGCCACTGGTTGATCGCCACGTCGATGTTGCGGCCGAGCGCGGTGCCGACCAGCACGATGATCCCGATAAGCACGCTGAACAGCGAGAACCCGAAGTTGGTGCCCTGACCGAGGACCTGGGTGTCGTCCTTAGCGAAGATCTCGTCGCCGGCGGTCGTGATGATGCCGAGCACACCGAAGACCACCAGGTACAGACCGGTCAGCCCGCCGATCGCCCGGTAGATCGGCCGCGCGGGGTGGTTGACGGGGGTGTGGGCCATGTCTGAGTCTCCAACGCCGTGGGTGAGGTGTCGCCGACGATTGTCCCGCATGTGGTGGTGTGACGCCGCACACGTCCCCCGGGGCGACGCGTTCCACCCCGGTCAGCTCTCGGGCAGGTCCTCGGCGAGGGTCATCCAGGTCTCCTCGATCCGCTCCCGTTCGGCGCGCAGGTCCTTGAGCTGGGTGTCCAGGTCGGCGACCTTGGCGTAGTCGGTGGCATCGGCGGCGAGCTGGTCCAGCAGGGTGACCTCGCGCTGGTCGAGCTTGCCGAGCTGCCGTTCCAGCCGGGTCAGCTCCTTGCGGGCCTGGCGGACGTCGGCCGCGGACATGCCGCCAGCAGAAGGGCCGGCGGACACGGTGGTCGGGCTGGCAGCGGTCCGGGGTGCACCGGCCCGTTCGGCGGTCCGGGCAAGGTACTCGTCGACGCCGCCTGGCAGGTGCACGAGCCGACCGTCGCCGAACATCCCGTACGCCGTGTCGGTGACCCGTTCGATGAGGTAGCGGTCGTGGCTGGCCACGATGATCGTGCCCGGCCACGAGTCGAGCAGATCCTCCAGCGCGGCCAGGGTGTCGGTGTCCAGGTCGTTGGTGGGCTCGTCGAAGAGCAGCACGTTGGGCTCACCCGCGAGCAGCCGCAGCATCTGCAACCGGCGGCGCTCACCGCCGGAGAGGTCGCTGACCGGTGTCCAGAGGCGGCGGTCGTCGAAACCGAAGACCTCGGCGAGCTGGGCGGCGGAGACCTCCCGGTCGCCGAGCTGGACGCGGCGGGCGACCTCCTCGACGGCTTCGAGGACCCGCAGGTGCCCGGGCAGCTCGGCGAGCTCCTGGGACAGGAACGCCGGCCGGACCGTGGAGCCCGTGTTGAAGCGGCCACCGTCGGGGCGGGTGATCCCGGCGAGCATCCGCAGCAGCGTGGTCTTGCCGGCGCCGTTGGCACCGAGAATGGCGATCCGGTCACCGGGGCCGACCAGCCACGTGGCGTCCCGCAGGATCTCTTTCGGCCCGGCGTGCAGCTCGACGTTCTCCAGGTCGTACACCTGCTTGCCGAGCCGGGAGGTGGCCATCCGCTGCAACGACATGGTGTCGCGGGCCGGCGGCACGTCGGCGATCAACGCGTTGGCGGCGTCGATGCGGAACTGGGGCTTCGAGGTGCGGGCCGGCGGGCCACGGCGCAGCCAGGCGATCTCCTTGCGGAGCAGGTTCTGCCGGCGGGCCTCGGTGGCGGCGGCGACGCGCTCACGCTCGGCTCGGGCGAGGATCCAGGCGGCGAACCCACCCTCGTACGCGCGGACGGCCTGGTCGGCGACCTCCCAGGTGGTGGTGCAGACCGCGTCCAGGAACCACCGGTCGTGGGTGACCACCACCAGGGAGCCCTTGCGACCGACCAGGTGCCGGGCCAGCCAGTCGACACCGGCGACGTCGAGGTGGTTGGTGGGCTCGTCGAGGATCAACAGGTCGGAGTCGCGGACGAGCAGCGCGGCGAGCGCCACCCGGCGCCGTTCGCCACCGGACATCGGGCCGACCGGCTGGTCGAGGCCGAGGTGTGGCATGCCGAGGCCGTCGAGGATGGCGCGCACCCCTGCGTCACCGGCCCACTCGTGCTCGGCGCCCATGCCCTCGCCGAGCCAGGCGGTGCCGAGCACGACGTCCCGGACGGTGGCGTCGGGGGCGAGCGCGAGCTGCTGCGGCAGCCAGAGCACGCGCAGGTCGCGGCGGTGGGTCACCCGGCCGTCGTCAGGGTCCTCCTGCTTGGTGAGCAGTCGCAGCAGGGTGGACTTGCCGGCACCGTTGAGGCCGACCACGCCGATCCGGTCGGCGTCGTCCAGGCCGAGCGAGACGTCCGTGAGCAGCCGCCCGGCGGCGCCATACCCCTTGGACACCCGGTCCAGATTGACGATGTTGGCCACGTTCCACCCTTCATGATCAAGGCGTCCGGGTGCCGGCGGGCACCTGGACGCCTGCCACAAGGGTACGCGGACGCCCCGGCCTACCGCGCCGCGCGCCCACCGGCGGACGCGACGTCAGCCGACGCGGGCCCCGGCGACCGGGCCGTGCGCGACCCGCGCCTGTCGGCACACGCCCGCCGTGGCCAGCTCGGCGGCGATCCGCTCCGCGTTGGCCGCGTCGGGGGCGAGGAAGACGCAGGTCGGGCCGGAGCCGGAGACGATGCCGGCGAGCGCGCCGGCCGCCTCACCGGCCTTGAGCGTGTCCGCCAGCGCCGGGCGCATCGCCAGGGCCGCGTCCTGAAGGTCGTTGCCGAGCGTACGGGCGAGGACCCGGGGGTCACGCTGACGCAGCGCGCCCAGCAGGGCATCGGTACTGCCCAGCGGGGTGCCGGCGGCGCCGGAATCGCGAAGCCGGTCCAACTCGCGGTACGCGGCAGGCGTGGACAGGCCGACGTCGGCGATCGCCACGACCCAGTGCCAGGACGTCGGCCGGACCAGCACGGGGCTGACCGCCTCGCCCCGGCCGGTGCCCAGCGCGGTGCCGCCGTAGATCAGGAACGGCACGTCGGAGCCGAGGTCGGCGGCGATCCCGGCAAGCTCGTCGCGGGACAGCCCGGTGCCCCAGAGGGCGTCGCAGGCCACCAGCGCGGCGGCCGCGTCGGCACTGCCGCCGGCCAGCCCACCGGCGAGCGGGATCTGCTTGCGCAGGTGCAGTCGGGCGTGCGGCAGCACCCCCGCGTACCCGGCGAGGGCGTGCGCGGCGCGGATCACCAGGTTGGTGTCGTCCAACGCCAGCTCGCCGGTGCCCTCGCCCTCCATGGTCAGGGCAAGGGTGTCGCCCCGGCGGGCCGTCAGCTCGTCGTAGATCGAGATGGCGTGGTAGACGGTGTTCAACTCGTGGTAGCCGTCGCGGCGCAGCGGACCCACCCCGAGGTGCAGGTTGATCTTCGCGGGCACCCGGACCCTCACCGGCCCGATGGCCCCGCGCCGCTCGTCCTCGTCGTCCGGTCGCCAGGCCTCGGTCACGGGGTGACGTCCCGCACGAGCAGGCGAGTGTCGAACGGCTTGATCAAGGTCAACTCCTTGGCGGGCACGGCGTCAGCCTACTTCGCGGCCGGCGTACCGACCGGGGCCGACGCGGCGATGGCGGCGAACTGCTCGACGGTCAGCGACTCCCCCCGGGCACCGGGGTCGACGCCGGCCGCGATGAGCGCGGCGGCGGCCCGGTCCGCGCCGCCGGCCCAGCCGGCCAGCGCGGCGCGCAGGGTCTTGCGACGCTGCGCGAACGCCGCGTCCACCACGGCGAAGACCCGTTCCCGGGGTACGTCGTCGCGAGGCGGTTCGTGGCAGGTGAAGGCCACCAGGCCGGAGTCGACGTTCGGCACCGGCCAGAACACGTTCGGCGGCACCCGACCGGCGCTGCGGGCCTTCGCGTACCAGGCGAGCTTGACCGACGGGATGCCGTACACCTTCGAGCCGGGACCGGCGACCAACCGGTCGGCGACCTCTTTCTGCACCATGACCAGGCCGTGCCGCAGGGTGGGCAGCTCGGCGAGCAGGTTCAGCACCACCGGCACGGCCACGTTGTAGGGCAGGTTCGCCACCAGCGCGGTCGGCGGCGGGTCGGCCAGTTCGGCGGCGCGAACGCGCAGCGCGTCGGCGCGGTGCACGGTGAGCCGGTCGGCGTCCGGCCCGGCGTGCCGCGCGGCGGTCTCCGGCAGCGCCCCGGCGAGCACCGGGTCGATCTCGACGGCGTGCACGTGCCCGGCGACGGGCAGCAGCCCCAGGGTGAGCGAGCCGAGCCCGGGACCGACCTCCAGGGCCACGTCGTCGGGGGTCAGGCCGGCGGCGGTGACGATCCGGCGCACGGTGTTCGGGTCGTGCACGAAGTTCTGGCCCAGCTTCTTGGTGGGCGCGACGCCCAGCCGGGCGGCGAGTTCCCGGATCTCCGCCGGGCCGAGAAGACCGGTCATGGCTGGCAGCGTAGCGGCGGCGTCGGGGCCGACCGGCGGGCCGGGCTCACCACGGGCCGAAGACCCGGTCGCCGGTGGCCGAGATGGCGGCGCACAGCTCGTCCAGGTCGGTGCCGGTGGTCGCGGCGAGCGAGCGGACGGTGAGCGGGATCAGGTACGAGGCGTTCGGCCGGCCACGGTGCGGCATCGGGGTGAGGTACGGGGCGTCGGTCTCCACCAGGATCTGGTCCACCGGGGTCAGCGCGGCGGCCTCCCGCAGCGCGCCGGCGCTGCCGAAGGTGACCGTGCCGGCGAAGCTGAGCAGGAAGCCGCGGCGGACGCACTCGCGGGCGAAGTCGGCGTCACCGGAGAAGCAGTGCAACACCACCGTGTCCGGGGCGCCCTCGGCGTCGAGGATCCGCAGCACGTCGGCGTGCGCCTCCCGGTCGTGGATGACCAGCGCCCGGTCGTACCGCTTGGCGATGGCGATGTGCGCGCGGAAGCTCTCCTCCTGCGCGGCGCGCCCCTCGTCGCCGGTCCGGAAGAAGTCCATCCCGGTCTCGCCGATCCCCCGGACCCGGTCGCGGGCGGCCAACGACTCGATCTCCCGCAGCGCCTCGTCGAGGTCGGCCAGTCGGGGCGCCTCGTTGGGGTGCAGCGCCACGGTGGCCAGCACGGCGGGATGACTGTCGGCGATGTCCGCGCCCCAGCGCGAGGAGGCCACGTCCACGCCCACCTGGACCAGCCGGTCCACGCCGACCGTGGCGGCCACCCCGACCGCCGCGGCGATCGGGTCGTCGGCCGACCCGCCACCGGGCACGCCGGCCTCGCTGACGGTGAGGTCCAGGTGGGTGTGGCTGTCCAGCACCGGCCGGGGCAGTGGCTCGGGGGCGGGCGGGAACTCTCCGGCCCGCCGGGCGGCACGTTCGCGGCGGGTTTCAGTCGGCTCGCTCATCAGCGACAGCATCACACACCGGGGCTGTCCATCCGCCCGCCACCCGGCGTTCACCTCGACTACGCCGCGCGACTCTAGCGTGCCACCAAGCGAGCGTGGCGAGCGAACGGCAGGCACAGCAGCGTGACGCGAGGCGACGGCACGGAGCGAGGCGGAGTGCTGGCAATGAGCGGACTGAGTGCGCCACCGGGCCGTGTCGGCCCGCATCTCACCGAGCAGAGGGAGGTGGCGGCATGAGCGTCACCCCCCAGGCCGGCGGCGCCGCCGACGAACGGACCGGACTGCGCGTGGCGTTCGGTGGCGGGACGTACGCGGCCGAGGAGATCGCCCGGGGTGCCGCGTACGAGCTGTTCAGCGCCAGCGAGGTGGCCGGCTTCGAGTGGGCGCCCCGGTCCGGCGGCGCCCTGCCGTGGCGTCGGTTCGTGCACGTCACCGAGGTGACCGCGGTGCACGGGGCCACCGAGGCGGCCGAGGAGCCGGAGACTCCGCTGATGATGCCGGCGCACCGGGAGCAGGGCTGGGCCCACCTGCACCAACTCAGCCAGCAGCCGGCCGCGGCGGGCGATCCGACTCTCGTCGCCGTACGCGCGTCGGCGGTCGTGCGGCGGGGCACCCGGATGGTGAAGATGCTCTCCGCCCGGCAACTCTCCGGCTACGTGCGGGGCTGGCTGCCGCACGGCTTCTGTTACCGGGAGCACGATGTGGCGCACCTGCGCACTCCGGCGGCGACGACGGTGCTGCGCACCGACGGGGACACCAGCCGGGACGGCCTCGACGTCGCGTACGCGCTGCGGTGGCGGGCCGCCGACCCGGGTGACTACGACGTACCGGCGGGCGGGGCCCACCGAGGGCTGACCGCCCTCGCATCCCGGGACCGGCTGGGTCCACCGGTGCTGGGCACCGGCTTCGTGCCGAGCAACGGCCAGTTCATCCCGGAGTTCATCACCCGGGACTTCGCCGATCTGCCGATGCCGGCGAACGCCACCCTGCTCGCGTACCCCGCCGACGGGGTGGAGGTGGTGCTCTACACCTACCAGGCCGAGCAGCGCGGGTGGCTGCGGATGGCGGGCCCGCAGTGGCGGCACCTGCTGGCGGCGGTGCCGGATCTGTCCCCGGACCAGGAGTACGTGCCGACCGGGGACGCGCCGCGCTCCACCCAACTGGTCGGCATGTACGGCGACACCGAGTACGAGGCGGTGGCCGACCTGCCCGGCGGCTTCCGGGTGCTGGCGATGACCCGGGCGGCCCGGTACCCGGTGGAGTTGGTGGCCCGCCGACTACGGTTCGCGCAGTGGCGCGGCGTGCCGTGCCTCGTGCTGCGGGAGGAGGCCGGCTGGCTGCGGTTGCGGCTGCGCTACCCGGATCCGGATTCGGTGGTCACCACCGGCGCGCAGTGCCACGACCGTGGCGTCTACGAGACGTGGGCGCCGGCCACCGAGGTGACCGACGACCAGGTGATGGACACCCGGTACGCGATGTGACGACGCGCGGCGGTAGGACGCTCACCGCCGCGCGTCGAGCGCTCAGCCGCTCAGCCGGCCAGGCGGGCCAGCTCCTCGTCGACGATCAACGGGTCGAGCTTGCGGAACACCGGCGTCGGCGCGGCCAGGGGCCGGCCGGCCTCCAGCGGCACCGACTCCCAGCGCGCACCGACCGTGTAGTCCCCGGTCAGCACCGGGTACGCCGGCCCGCCGTCCAGGTCGTCGACCTGCTCGATGACCGGCATCGGCGCGTGCACACCGGTGCCGCCGAGCAGCTCGTGCACCTGCTGCGCGGAGTGCGGCAGGAACGGGGTGAGCAGCGTGTTGGCGTCGCTGACCACCTGGAGGGCGACGTGCAGGATGGTGCCCTGGCGGGGCTTGTCGGCCTCAGCCTTGAGCTTCCACGGCGCCTGGTCGGAGAGGTACTTGTTGGCCTCGGCGACCACCTTCATCGCCTCACCGATGGCCTGCTTCTGCCGGTGCCGGCCGATCAGGTCGCCGACCGTGGTGAAGCCCGTCCGGGCCACCGCGAGCAGCGCCTCGTCGGCCTCGGTGAGGCCCGCCGGGTCGACGGGCGGGATCGCGCCGAAGTTCTTCGCCGCCATCGAGATGGACCGGTTGACCAGGTTGCCCCAGCCGGCGACCAGTTCGTCGTTGTTGCGGCGGAGGAACTCGGCCCAGGTGAAGTCCGTGTCGTTGCTCTCCGGGCCGGCGGCGGCGATGAAGTACCGCAGCGCGTCGGCGTCGTAGCGCTCCAGGAAGTCCCGGACGTAGATGACCACCTTGCGGGACGAGGAGAACTTGCGCCCCTCCATGGTCAGGTACTCGCTGGAGACCACCTCGGTCGGCAGGTTGAGCCGACCCAGCTCGCCCGGCTCACCGTCGCGGGAGCCCTCGCCCGAGTAACCGGAGAGCAGCGCCGGCCAGATCACCGAGTGGAAGACGATGTTGTCCTTGCCCATGAAGTAGTACGACCGGGCGTCCTTGCCCTCGCCGTCGGTCGACCACCACCTGCGCCACGCCTCCGGGTCGCCGGAGCGGCGCGCCCACTCGATCGAGGCGGACAGGTAGCCGATCACCGCGTCGAACCAGACGTAGATCCGCTTGTCGGGCCGGTCCCGCCAGCCGTCCAGCGGGATCGGTACGCCCCATTCCAGGTCCCGGGTGATCGCCCGGGGCTGGAGGTCGTCGAGCAGGTTGCGGGAGAACCGCAGCACGTTGGGCCGCCACCCCTCCCGGTTGTCCAGCCACTGCCGCAGCACGTCGGCCAGGGCGGGCAGGTCCAGGAAGAAGTGCTCGGTCTCGACGAACTTCGGAGTCTCCCCGTTGATCCGCGACTTCGGGTCGATCAGGTCGATCGGGTCGAGCTGGTTGCCGCAGTTGTCGCACTGGTCGCCCCGCGCGCTGTCGTACCCGCAGATCGGGCAGGTGCCCTCGATGTACCGGTCGGGCAAGGTGCGCCCGGTGGACGGCGAGATCGCACCCATCGTGGTCTTGGGCACGATGTAGCCGTTGCGGTACATCCCCTCGAACAACTCCTGCACCACGGCGTAGTGGTTGCGGGTGGTGGTGCGGGTGAACAGGTCGTAGGAGAGCCCGAGGCCGTGCAGGTCCTCGACGATCACCCTGTTGTACCGGTCGGCCAGCTCGCGCGGGGTGACCCCGTCGGCGTCGGCCTGCACCTGGATGGGGGTGCCGTGCTCGTCGGTGCCCGAGACCATGAGCACGTCGTGGCCGGCCATCCGCATATACCGGGCGAAGACGTCGGAGGGAACGCCGAAACCGGAGACGTGGCCGATGTGGCGGGGGCCGTTGGCGTACGGCCAGGCCACTGCCGCGAGAACGTGACTCATGAGCAGCAAGCCTAGTGACCCGTCCGGGGAGCCCGCGAACCAATAGGGGGTGCCGGCCCGGCGGACCGGGCCGACCACCCCAGCCAATGGTCCGATTTGTCGCCGACACGCTGTCAAGCTGCCCGTTCTGCCTCCGTGACCGGTGTGCAATGAACGTCGTGACTGGCAGACGAGCGGCCCGGGATCACGACGACCCTCCCACCGGGCCGGTGGTCGGCGACGAGCCCGCCCCGGCGCCCGGCGCGTCCCGGAGCGCCGGGGTGGCGCCCCAGCCCCGGTTGGTGCCCGACACCGACAGGAGCGGCCCGTCGGCCGACACGGTGGCGACGGCCGAGACGGCGACGGCCGACACGGTGGCGACGGCTGACCCGGCCGGGGCGACGGTCGAGGTGGAGCCGACCACCGGGGCACCGGTGGACGCGGTGCCGCGCCGGGTGCCGGTCCGCCAGCAGAACCGCTGGCACCAGGGCGCCCGCCGGCTCGACGCCGACGCACCAGAGGACGAGGGCAGCGCCTTCTGGGCGCCGATCGAGCAGGTGCACTGGGACGGCACCCCGGTGCGGCAGGACACCGAGCCCCAGCGGGACCGGCGGCCCGCCCGCCGCGCGCCGACCCGGACGACGGCGCTGCCGGACCCGCTGCCCGGGCTGGCCGCGCTGGTGCTGCTGAGCCTGGTCGCGGCCTTCTTCGCCTGGGTCAGCGCCGGGCCGTTCTGGCTGGCAGTCGGGCACGCCCGGGTCGGCACCGTGGTGATCGACGAGTGCACCGGCAGCGGGCTGTCCCAGCGGTGCCGGGGCATCTTCACGGCGGACGACGGACGGTTCCTGGCCCACGGGGTACGCGTCAGCGGTGTGCCCATCGGACGCGACGCTCCCGGGACGGCGCTGCCGGCGCGGATGACCGGCCCGGGCAGCGGCACCGCGTACGCCGACACCGGCGCGGGTCGGCACCTGCGCTGGCTGCCCGGCCTGCTGGTGGTGGCCGGCTGCGCCGCCGGCATCGCCCGGTGGACCGGCGCGACCCGGTTGCCCGGTCGGCGGCACCGCCGCTGGGCGGTGACCGCCGCGCTGGCCGGCCCTGCGCTGATCACTCTCGGATTCCTCGTCGCCGCGTGGTGAACCCGGCCCGGGTCGGGAGCCCCGGTCAGCTGTGCACGATCGTGTAGACGTCGCGGCGACGCAGGGCGTACTCGGTGGCGACGTCGGTGATGGCGTCGCGGCGGGACCGGCCGGCGGCCTCGCGCTCGGCGACCGCCGCGCGCAGGGTGTCGTCGTCGGGACGTTCCGGGGCGGTCACCGGCGCACCGGCGACCACCAGGGTGATCTCGCCACGCGGGTCGCCCTCGGCGGCCCATCGGGCGAGTTCGCCGAGAGGGCGGCGGAGCACCTCCTCGTAGGTCTTGGTGAGCTCACGGCAGAGCGCGGCCGGCCGGTCCGCGCCGAACGTGTCGGCCAGGTCGGCGAGCGACGCGCCGATCCGGTGTGGCGCCTCGAAGAAGACCAGGGTGCGCTCCTCGGCGGCGAGCGCCCGCAGTCGGGACCGGCGGGCGCCGGGCGTCCGGGGCAGGAATCCCTCGAAGCAGAACCTGTCGCAGGGCAGCCCGGAGACGGCGAGGGCGGTGGTCACCGCGCTTGGCCCGGGGGCGACGGTGACCGGCGCCCCGACGTCGAGCGTGGCCCGGACCAGCCGGTAGCCCGGGTCGGAGACGCTCGGCATGCCGCCGTCGGTGACCAGCGCCACCGTGTACCCGCCGAGGATGACCTCCACCAGTTCGGGGGTTCGCCGCTCCTCGTTGCCCTCGAAGTAGGAGACGATCCGGCCCCCGATGGTGATGTCGAGGTCGCGGGCCAGCCGGGTGAGGCGACGCGTGTCCTCGGCGGCGACCACGTCGGCGCTGACCAGCACGTCCCGGAACCGGGCCGACGCGTCGGCGGGGTTGCCGAGCGGAGCACCGAGCAGGATCAGGCGCCCAGCTTCGGACATTTCACCCACGACATCGTCTCCTTCATCGACAATCGATACCGGTATCAGGGACGACGGGCGCCACCGGACACCTTGGCAGCCTACGATCGCCGGGTGACGAGTGCGTCGACAGCGCAGAGCCCGAGCGCCGACCCGGCAACCACGGTCGAGGTGACGGGCGAGCCCAGCCCCACACCGGACCCGGCGGCACCCCGCGCCGACGGCGGTGGCGCGGCCGCCGTGATCCGCCGCCGGTTCGCCACCGTCGACGCACGGGCGGACCGGTTCTCGTGGCTCGCCACCGCCGTGGTGGTGGCCATCGCGGCGATCCTGCGCTTCGTCGACCTGTCCCGCATCAAGGGCAAGATCTTCGACGAGACGTACTACGCCAAGGACGGCTACGGGCTGATCAGCCGCGGCGTCGAGTGGAACTACAAGGACAACGTCCCCTCGTACGTGGTGCACCCACCACTGGGCAAGTGGTTGATCGGCCTCGGCGAGTGGGCCTTCGGCTATCAGGACGCCGATTCGAAGGTCTCCGTTCCCGGGCACCTGATCACCACCTCGCCGGAGTTCGGCTGGCGGTTCTCGGCGGCCGTCATCGGCACCCTGTCAGTGCTCCTGCTGGTCCGGATCGGCCGGCGGATGTTCCGCTCGACGGTCCTGGGTTGCGCGGCCGGTCTGCTGCTCGCCCTGGACGGCTTCCACCTGGTGCTGTCCCGCACGGCGCTGCTCGACATCTTCCTCCTGTTCTTCGTGCTGGCGGCCTTCGGCGCACTGGTGCTCGACCGGGACGCCCGCCGCCGGCGCTGGGCACGCGCACTGGACGACGGGCTCGACCCCAGCCAGCCAGGCCGCGCGGGTCGCCCGCCGACCGGCTGGCGCACGTGGCCCTGGTGGCGGCTCGCCGCCGGAGTGCTGATCGGCTGCGCCTGCGCGGTGAAGTGGAGCGCGGTCTACTTCGTGCCCGTCTTCGCGCTGTTGGTGATCCTCTGGGAGGTCGGGGTCCGCCGGTCCGCGGGCGTCCGCAGGCCGTGGCGGGACACCGCGCTCGACGAGCTGCCCTGGCTGGTGCTGGCCGGCGTGCTGATGGTGCTCACCTACCTCGCCAGCTGGTCGGGGTGGCTGCTCACCGACGACGGCTACTACCGGTCCGCATCGTCGACGGCGTACCCGACCGGTTCGCTCAGTGACGCCCCGGTGATCGGCCCGCTGATCAACCTCTTCGAATACCACCGTGCGGCGTACGGCTTCCACGCCCAACTCGACGACGCACACAAATACCAGTCCTGGCCGTGGCAGTGGCTGCTGCTCGGTCGCCCGGTGGCGTTCCACTACTCGGGCGACGGTGTCTGCGGCGCACCGTCCTGCGCCTCGGAGATCCTGCTGCTGGGCACCCCGCTGCTGTGGTGGTCGTTCCTGCCCGCCCTGGTGGCGCTGGTGTGGCTGGGCGTGGCACGGCGCGACTGGCGGGCCGGCGCGATCCTGCTGAGTGTGGCGGCGGGGATCCTGCCCTGGTTCGTGCTCGCCCTCGACGGCCGGACGATGTTCTCGTTCTACGCCGCGCCGGTGCTGCCGTTCCTGGTGTTGGCCGTGGTCTACGTGCTGGGTGCGCTGATCGCCCCGGCCGGGGGCGACGTGGGCGAGATGGCAGCGCTGACGCCCGGCGACCCGGGCTACGAACGCAGGCTGGTGGGCAGCGTCGCGGCCGGGGCTTACGTGCTGCTGGTGGGGCTGTGCTTCGCGTACTTCTATCCGATCTTCGTGGGCAAGGTGATCCCGTACTCGGACTGGCTGGCACGGATGTGGCTCGACGGCCGGTGGATATAAGCACCGGCAGGCGACGCGCCGCACAGCGCGACGGAGACGGGCCCGCACGCTTGAAGCGTGCGGGCCCGTTCGACAAAGACGCGCGCCCCGATCGCCTGCCACGGGGGAAGCGGGCGATTGGGGCGCGCATGGAGAGCTTAACCACCCCACACCACCGGCACAACGGGTCAACTTGGGTCAGATTTCCGACGATTCCAACCGCGTCCGGTCCTTTCCTTCGATAGTTGACCCAGGGTGACCCCGCCGTGGACCCAGCGCCTCGTCGGGCCACTTCGATGCCGCGCGCCGCTGCGGGCCCCGACCCGGCTCGCCGTGCCGGGTCTGGCGATGGTGACGGGAGACGGGGTGCCGTGGAGTTGTTGAGCCGGGTCCGCGAGATCTGCCTTGCCCTACCCGAGGCGACCGAGCGACTCAGCCACGGGTCACCGACCTGGTTCATCCGGGACAAGACCGTCTTCGTCACCCTGCACGCCGACGGGCATCACCAGAACGACTTCGCCCACCTCTGGTGCGCGGCCCCGCCGGGCGCCCAGGCGGAGCTGATCGCCGCCGACCCGGCCCGCTTCTTCCGTCCGCCCTATGTGGGCGGCCGGGGCTGGCTCGGCGTACGGCTCGACGGCGCGGTCGACTGGACCGAGATCGACGAGTTGTGCCGGGACGCGTACCGGGAGGTCGCGCCAAAACGGCTGGTCGCCCTGCTCGACGCGTCCGCCTGACCGACCCGCCCTGCGGGGCGAGACCACGACCTCGGCCGGGCTGCCCCCGGTCTGGTCCGGGGCGTATCGCCGGGGCCGCCTGGACGATCGCCGGAGCCAGCCACCCGGATGATCATCCAAAGTGGATCTCACTACACTGCGGCCGTGATCAACTTCAGACGATCGGCGGCCGTCCTCATCGGACTGCTGGCGACCACCGCGCTGACCGGGCCGGTCCCGGCGGCGGCCGACGAGGAGCCGGTGGCCGAGCCACCCCGGGTCGAACTCGTACTCGACGTCAGCGGCTCGATGCGCGCCGCCGACATCGACGGACGCAGCCGGATCTCCGTCGCCCAGCAGGCGTTCAACGAGGTGGTGGACGCGCTGCCGGAGGAGACACAGCTCGGCATCCGGGTGCTCGGCGCGACCTACCGGGGCAAGGACAAGAAGGTCGGCTGCCAGGACACCCAACAGATCGTGCCGGTCGGGCCGGTGGACCGCGCCCAGGCCAAGGAGGCGGTGGCGACACTCCGGCCGACCGGGTTCACCCCGGTCGGGCTCGCGCTGCGCTCCGCCGCGCAGGATCTGGGCACCGGCTCCACCACCCGACGGATCGTGCTGATCACCGACGGGGAGGACACCTGCGCCCCGCCGGACCCCTGCGAGGTGGCCCGGGAACTGGCGGCGCAGGGCACCAGCCTGGTCGTCGACACCCTCGGCCTGGCGCCCGACGAGAAGGTCCGCCGGCAGTTGCTCTGCATCGCCAGCGCGACCGGCGGCACCTACACCGCCGCGCAGAGCGCCGAGGAGCTGACCGGCCGGATCAAGCAGCTCATCGAGCGGGCCGCCGACACCCACACCCGGGCACCGACCGTCGTCGGCGGCACGAACGCGTGCGACTCGGCCCCACTGCTCGCCCCCGGGGTCTACGCGGACCGGGAGGCGTTCTCCGAGCACCGCTACTACCGGGTGCCGGTACGCCCCGGGCAGGAGCTGCGCGCCTCGGTGAGCATGGCGCTGGACCGGCCGGTGAACCGGGACTACGGGGTGCTGCTGCGGGCCACCGCCGCCGACGGCCGGGAACTCGTCCGCGGAACGGACGCCGGCAGCGGACGCGCCGACGTGCTCTCCGCCGGGCTGCGCTGGTCGGCCACCGCCGACGACGAGGACGCGGCCGAGACCGATCAGACCCCGGCGCCTGTCATCGAGCCCACCACCGTCTGCCTGGTGGTGAGCAACTCGTTCGCCCCCCGCCCGGGAACGGCCGCGACCCCCGGCATGCCGGTGGAACTGACCATCGACGTGGTCACCGCCGCGCCCGCCCCGGACGGGCCCGACCTTGGCCGGGGCTGGGTGCTGCTAGCCCTGCTCACGGTCGCCGGCCTGCTCACCGGTCTGCTCGCCGGCCTGCTCACCCGCTGGTGGGTCGCCACCTGGAGGGAGAACTGATGCGTACCGCACTGTTCCGGCCGCTGGCCGCGCTGCTCGCCGCCGGCGGGGCCGTGCTGCTGCCCGCGACGGCCGCCGCCGCCCCCACGCCGTCGCCGGGCGCCACGCCGGTGACCCGGGCCGGCACCTCGTTCCTCACCGCCACCCCGATCACCGCCGGGCAGCCGGTACGGGTGGACGCCTCGGTCGGCGACCACCTGTACTGGTCGTTCCCGGCGACGGCCGGTCAGGTGCACGAGATCACTGCCACCGTCACCTTCCCGAAGGCACGCGGCGGCGCCTCCACCTGGACCGTCGACGTCTTCGACGGGCTGCGTCGGCGGCAGGCCTGCACCGCCGGGGCGCAGACCCCGACGGTGGACGGGAAGGCGACGAGCGTGGCGCTGGGCTGCACGCTGCGCGAGGTGCGGCCCTGGGCGGAGCCGTGGTCGGCCGACCCACTCCCCGGCGCGTACGTCATCCGGCTATCCGTGGTCGACCTGCCGGAGCCGGACCTCGGCGCGCCCATCGACGTGGACCTGCTGGTCGGCGTCATCGCCGATCGGGGCTCGTCGGCCGACGACGGTGAGCTGGCCACGCCGCTGGTGCCGAACACCCAGGCGGGCACCGTGCTCACCGCCGTACCCCCGGTGGACCCGGAGGCCGACGACGACGGTGACTCGCTGACGGGCTGGCTGCCGGATCTCGGCTCGCGCTGGATCTGGACCGGCGTGGGCGGCGTGCTCGCCGCGGTGGCGGGCGTGTTCGGCTTCGCCCTGACCCGGCGGCCCCGGCGCGCCTGAACCCCACCCGGTGAGCCGGCGGCCCCGCCCCAGGGCAGGGCCGCCGGATCACCGACGGTCAGCGGCGGCGCGGCAACCAGCCGATGAAACGATCCTGCAGGGACATGACCGGGGCGGCGCGCAGGTCCTCCGTGGCGGCGGCGAGACACGAGCCCAGATAGACACTGAGCATCGCCCGGTCACCTCCATATTCCGCGAGCAGACGGCTGCGCTTCGTCGCGCACGGCCACTCCTCACCGCAGGAGCCGCACGTCCAGCCCGGGGTCTTCGGGGCGTGGTCGTCAGCCCGTCCCCCCGGCCGTTCCGCACCATCGGTCATCGCAGGTCCTCTCCAGCTGTCCACGGGACTGGTGGCCGCCTATGTCCGGCCAGCGTTGATGGTGGTCCCCCCGGAGCCATCAGGGATGGAACGACGCGTCCCTCCAGTGGTACATCTTTGCGGTACGTTCTCCCCTCGTGGGAGTCAGAAAGTTGACCGTCGGCCGGATGTCGGCGATCCATGCCCGTTTCTACCGATAGGTAGGCGACACCGATGCGTGACCTGCTGCCGACAACGGTCGCCGTGGCCGTCGCCGGGCCGGACGACTGGGCCGGGGAACTGCTCGCCGCCGAGCAGGCGTGCCTCGGTGAGCGGGCGGTGCAGACCCGTCGCCGGGACTTCACGGCCGGCCGGGTGTGCGCCCGCCGGGCAATGGCCGGCCTCGGCCTGCCGGCGACGGCCGTGCCGGCCGCCGCCGATCGGGCGCCGGTCTGGCCGGCCGGCGTCGTCGGCACCATCACCCACACCAGCGGCTACTGCGCCGCCGCCGCCGCGCACGCCACCGACCTCCGGTCCGTCGGCATGGACGCCGAGCGGCACCGCGAAATCAATGCGGGGGTACGCCGACTCGTGCTGCTGCCCGAGGAGGAGGAGAACTGCGCTCGGCTGCCCGCCGACATCTCCTGGCCGGTCGTGTACTTCAGCGCCAAGGAGACCGTCTACAAGGTGTGGTACCCGATCGTCGGCAGTTGGTTGGACTTCCACGACGCCCACCTCGACATCGACCCGGACGCCGGCACGTTCACCGCCCGGATCGCACCGGCCCGGGTGGACGCGGCCGGCGTCGTCGATCCGCCGGCCACGATCACCGGCCGGTTCGTGGTCGCCGACGGGCTGGTCCGGACCGCCGCCGTCCTCACGCTCCACTGACCCGCCGGGTCTGCTCGGCGTCCACACTGGCCGTTCCGTCGCCACTGCGGGACGGATCCAGCGCGACGATCGGGCGATCGACAACGCACGGTAGCGTCGCCGGGTTCCCTGAACCGCACGTGCCGAGGCGCCAAGGAGTACGTTGACCCACCCCCAGCCCCCCAGCGGGCCGCAGGACCCCCAACAGCCGAACCCGGAGCCGCCCGCCCAGCCGTTCCCCGCGACACCGCAGCCGCAGTTCGCCGCCGACCCGACGGTCCCGCAGACACCCGCACAGCCCAACCCGTGGTCGGCGCAGGGGAACCCGCCGCAGCCGCCGGTGTCGGTGCCGCCGGTGTCCGGAGCACCGCAGTCGGGCGTACCGGGTCAGTGGACACCGCCGACCGCGCCGCAGCCGCCGTACGCCAACGAACCGCAGCCGCCCTACGCCCATGCGCCGTACCCGGCCGCCCCGGATCAGCCCTGGTCGCAGCCGCCGGTCGCGGACGGCGGCTACCCGCCGCCGGGCGGGGCGTACCCACCGCCCGGAGCAGCAGGTTACCCACCGCCCGGAGCAGCGGGTTACCCACCACCCGGAGCAGCGGGTTACCCACCGGCCGGAGGGGCGTATCCGACGCCGGGAGGGCCGGGTTACCCGCCCACCGTGCAGCCGCCCGCGAAGAACTCCAAGACCGTGCTGATCATCGCGGTCACCGCGGCCGTGCTCGCCCTGCTGTGCTGCGCGGGCGGCATCGTGGCGGTGGTCGTCGGCGCGAACCGTGTCGCGAACGAGGTGACCGACGCCCTGCCCACCCCGGGCACGACCGGCGGCACTGGGCGGTCGGCGCCCAACCCGTCGTCGACCAACCCGGCTTTCGGCGAGGCAGCCCAGAACATGCCCGCCGGACGCACCCTGCAGATGGACGACGACCGAGGCGTCATGAAGATCACCGTGGACCGGTTCAGCACCTCCACCGAACCCTGCCGGGCGAGCGGCCTCAAGCCCAGCAAGGGCACGTACGTGATCGCCGACGTGACCGTGTCGGTCGTGCAGGGCACCGGCTCGATCAACCCGCTGTACTTCTGGTGGATCGCCGCCGACGGCACCAAGACCAGCTCGATCGCCGGGGTCCTCTCCGGCTGCGGCAAGTCGATGCCGTCCGGCACCGACCTGCCCGTCGGCACCACCCGCACTGGCACCCTCGTGTTCAACGTGCCCGACACCAACGGCGTGTTGGAGTACCAGCACCGGTTCAAGGCCGCCGGCACCTGGAAGCCCTGACGTGGTGACGCGGGGCCGGCCCGTCGGGGCCGGCCCCACGCAGGGTGAGATGCCGGGGTGTCAGCAGCCGGTCCAGCGCACCGGGGTTACCCGGTCGGCGTTGCGGAAGCCGACGATGGTGCCCGTGTCGGAGATGGAACGAGCGCCGATTGTCACCCTGTCCCCACCACCGGGCAGGACCCGGGAGCTGGCACCGCGCGCGACCCGTTCACCGCCCACCACGACCCCGCTGGCGTTGACGTCGTCGCCGAGCGTCAACCGCTGGTCGAGCGTCGTGTACGAGCCGTTTCGGAGATCCCACCGCACCATGACCGGGCTGGTGCCGCCCAGGTTGACCCGGCCGATCGCCCAGTGGCCCGCCGCCGCGCCGACCACAGTCGACTGAGCACCCGGGGCGGTGAGCGCGCCGATCCGGCCATTCGGCCGGCGGATCCAACCGGTCCAGCTGCCAAATTCCCCGGCAGAACCGACGATGGTCCCGTTCGCCGTGATTCCACTCGGCGTCGCGTTCACCGGAGCGTCGAGCACCTCGACCGTGCCGGGCCGGGCGGCCGGCCAGCGCAGCGCGACGTACTCCCCGGCGACGATGTCCGAGCCGTAGCCGACGATGTCGCCGGCCTCGTTGATCGCGGAGACGAAGATGCCACTCGACGGCACCACCGGCAACTGCTCGAACCGGCCGTCGCGGTACGTCCACGGACGGCCGATGCCGCTCTCGGCCCAGCCGTTGCCGACCACGACACCGCGGGTGTTGACGTCGACGGCGTCGACCATGCCGGGGGACTCGATCTCGGTGAGCCGCTGCCCGTCCCAGATCAGCAGCAGCTCCTGGTTGCCGCTGTCACGGACCCGCAGGGCGGCCCCGACGACGAAGCGACCCGACGGGTCGATGGCGTTCGCGTCGGCGCGGTAGGTGTCGGCCGGGTACGGCAGCGTACTGATCGTGCAGGCGCGGGCGGCCGCGGGTGCGGCGGTGGCCGTCCCGGACACGACGGCGGCGAGGGATGTGGCCAGCAGTCCGGCTACGGTGCCGGCGAGCATCCTGCGTCGAGCGGTGTGCGTCATTCTGTGCTCCCCGTGTCGGCCCGAGCGCTCCGGGCATCAACTGATGACAGATGCACACCTGGGCACGCCCCAAGGTTGCGGCAAGTCCGATGAGCGACTCGATCGACATCGGCGTCTCCCGGCCTGCTACGAGGCCGGCTCCGCGTCGGAATGCTGTTCATCGCTGGCGTCTCCGGGTCGGCACACCCGAGCGCTGCGCTACCGGGTGCTGTCCGTCTGCCCTGTCCGCGAGATCGAAAAAGGCCGTCTCCGACGAGCGGAAACGGCCTTTGACCTGGGGTGGAGCTGAGGGGATTTGAACCCCTGACCCCCTCGATGCGAACGAGGTGCGCTACCAGTCTGCGCCACAGCCCCCCACCGGCGAACCGGCTTCGGTCCCACCCGACTTACACCGGGCGGGCCGGCAGCAAGGCTAACAGGTCGCCGGCCCCCACCGCGAATCCGCCCCCGGTGCCGCGCTGACGCCAGCGCCACGACGACACCCACCCGCCCTCGGCGCCGCGCTCCAGCGCCGCCGCGCCCCGTTGCTGCAGACCAACACCAAGATCGTGCATCAGGCCACCGGAGCCACGATCAATTCGATTTGGTCGAAGATAGGACATCCGAGACACATCGTCGCCCCACCTCCCGCGAACCCGAGTCGACCAACCCGCCGTCGCCTGCGCGAAACCTTGATCCACTCCGTATCGCCGATGTGGCGGCATCCTCCGCCGGGGACACCCCCAGATCGGCGACATGGAGTGGATCAAGCCCGGCAAGCGCCCCAAGCCCGCCGAGCCCCGGCGGGCGCCGCAAGACCGACGGACCCGGCAAGACCGACGGGCGCCGCAAGACCAGCGGGCGCGGCAAGACCAGCGGGCACCGCAAGACCAGCGGGCACCGCAAGACCAGCGGGCGCGGCAAGACCAGCGGTCAGGCGCCTCTGCCGGCCTCGTAGGGGCGGCCACGTAGCCCGCCCGAGCGCCGGTACGAGACCGAGCCGCCGTTGACGGCCGCCGGCAGGTCTCCGGGTCGGTCGAGACCCATGGCGGCTCGGCGTACCCCCTCGCGTTGGGCGGCAAGGCGGCGTTGCGCCTCCCGGCGGGCCGCGGCACGGCGAGCCTGTTCCCGGCGGACCTCGGCCTGGCGGGCGGCCAACCAGGCCGCCTCCCGGGCTCGGGCGCGGCGTCGGCGACGACCGGCCAGGGCCTGACCCCGCAGGTGGACGACGTACATGGCCAACAGCAGGAAGGTGACCGAGAAGCTGATCCAGAAGCCGGGGCTGACGAACAGGACGCCGATCAGCTCGACGAAGTTGAGCAGCAGCAGGGCGGCGAGCACGCGGCGGCGACGGTACACGGCGGGGGTGTGCTGTCGGCGCGGCGGCGGACGGCGGCGGGACCGCTTCGGGGCCGGCGGCACGGCGCGCAGCCGGTTGGAGCGGCGCGCCGCCGGGGGTGCCGAGACCGGCGCGGTCAGCTTCCCCGTAGCCGAATCCTCACTGAGGGTGACGACAAGGGAGCGCGGCGGGTGGACGGGTCGCCGCCCGGGCACAGTGCGGCGCCGTCGGCGGCGCTGGAGCACCCGCGCCGTCGACTGCGCCCGCTCCGCCACCAGCCGCTCGGTGGCGTCGTACCGGCGAACCAACGCCGGGGCCAGGGCGAGCAGGCCGGCGGCGGCGAGGACGGCGAGGAGCACCGAGGTCGGCACCCTCACCCCTCCCGTCACCGAATTCGGAGCAACCGCCACCGGACCGCAGGATCTTCCACCAATCGTGCCTGGGTGCGTAGATCGTCCGGACGGGGGGCGCTTGCCGCAGCTTGCAGTTACTTGAGGTTACGGCGCGCCGACCGGGATGCCACCGCGCCGCGCCGATCCCGTGCGTGGGACGGCTCACCGCGCACTGGCGCGTACCCGATGCCAGCGGGCCAACAGACCGCCCTCGGCGGCGATCTCCTCGCTCGTCATCGCGTATCCGATGTGGTCTCGCCAGGCACCGTCGATGTGCATGTAGCGCACGTGGTACGACTCCTCGCGGAAGCCGAGTTTCTCCACCACCCGCCGGGACGGTCGGTTCTCCGGCCGGATGTTGACCTCCACCCGGTGCAGCCCGCCCGGCCCGAAGGCGTGGTCCACGGCGAGTGCGAGGGCCGTCGGGATCACGCCCTGCCCGGCGACCCGGGCGTCCACCCAGTAGCCGACGTACCCGGAGCAGAAGGCGCGCCGGACGATGCTGCCCACGTTGAGGTGCCCGACCAGGCGCTCCCGGTCGGCCTCCCGCAGACAGACCGCGAACGGCATACCCTCGCCCTCACGGGCCGACCGTCGCTGGTCGCGGTGCACCCAGCGGAACGCGGCAGGCGAGTTCAGCTCGTCCCAACCGCCGGGCAGCGACGACTCCCAGGGTGCCAGCCAGGCCTTGTTGGCCCGCCGTACCTCTGACCACGCCGCAGCGTCGGAGCGCCGGTAGGGCCGCAGCAGCACCGGGCCGTCGGCCAGCACCGCCGGCCAGCCGGGTGCCCGCGCGGGTCCGAAGAGACTCACCCGCACAGTCTCCCGCGCGGGACCGTGTGGTGCGCAAGTGGACCCGCGATGAACCGGGGACCGCGCAGAGCCGTCACCGACGGCGGTCGAGCAGCAGAACGTCCACGGTGGAGCCGGCGGCCGCGGAGGTGACCCGCTCGCCGAGCACCAGCAGCCCGTTCGCCTCGGCCAGCCCGGAGAGCGTGAACGGGCCGCCGCTGAGCGGTTGCACCGTGTACCCGCCGCCGCGCCGCTCGGCGACGTGCGCGGGCCGGAACTCGCGCAGCCCACCCGGTGACGACACGGTCTCCAGCAGGTGCGCCCGAACGCTGGGCCGGAACACCGGCTCGGCGCCGGCGAGTAGTTGGATCGCGGGGCGGGCCAGCACCTCGAAGCCGATCAGCGCCGCGCCGGGGTCGCCGGGCAGGCAGACCACCGGCACCTCCTCGGCGCCGACGGTGCCGAAGCCGAGCGCGGTGCCCGGATAGAGCGCCACGTCGGTGAAGGTGACCGGGCCGGCCCGGCCGCCCTCACGCCGGGACAGGATGCGGCGCACCATGTCGCCGGGCCCGGTGCCGGTCCCCCCGGTGGTGATGATCAGGTCGGCGCGCAGGGTCTGGTCCTCCAGCAGCCCGCGCAGCCCTTCCGGGTCGTCGTCGCAGATGCCCACCCGGTACGCCAGGGCGCCCACCTCGGCGGCGGCGGCGGTCAACGCGTGTGAGTTGGCGTCCACCACCTGCCCGGGCTGGCTGCCCCGGCCCACGTCGACCAGTTCGTCGCCGGTGGCCACGATGACCACCCGTGGACTGGGCCGCACCACCACGTGCCCGATGCCGGTGGCGGCGAAGACCGCGACCAACGCCGGGGAGACGTACGTGCCGGCTCGGGCGAGCAGGGTGCCGGCGGGCAACTCCTCACCGGCGCGGCGGACCCCGTACCCCCGCTTGGGGGTGCGGAAGATCTCCACGGCGGCCATGCCCTGGTCGGTCCACTCCACCGGGACCACGACGTCGGCGGCGATCGGCAGCGGCGCACCGGCGGCCACCGAGAAGCACGAGCCCGGGGTGAGCCGCACGGGTCGCCAGCTCGCCGCGCCCAGGTCGCCGACGACGTTGAGCCGGATCGTCCGACCGCCGGGCGTGCCGGAGGGGGCCGGGACGTAGCTCGGCCCCCGGCCCCCTCCGGAAATGTCCTCCCAGCGGGCCGCGTAACCGTCCACGGCCGCCTGGTCGAAGGCCGGGAAGGCGTGCGGCGCGACGACGTCCTCGGCGAGGACGTTGCCGTGCGCCTGGGTGAGGTCGAGGTCGAGTGGCGGCAGCGCTCGTAACCTGCGCAGCACGCTGCCCAGGTAGTCGGCGAGCGGCGTCAACTCGTTCGCGGCCGCCTCGGCGTCGGCCGTAGCTGTCATGTACCAGATCCGCCTGCCGCGTCGGCCCGGACGAAGTCGGCCAGCCAGGAACGGAACTCGGTGCCGAGATCCTCGCGCTCGGCGGCGATCTGCACGACCGTCTGCAGGTAGCCCAACGGCATGCCGGTGTCGTATCGGGTGCCTCGGTAGACGATCGCGTGCACCGGTGTGCCCTCGGTGCGCAGCAGCTCCATGGCGTCGGTCAGCTGGATCTCGCCGCCGCTGCCCGGCTTTGTCCGCCGGATCGCGTCGAAAATCTTCCCCGGCAGCACGTACCGGCCGAGCACGGCGAGGTTGCTCGGCGCGTCCTCCGGCTGCGGCTTCTCCACCATGCCGGTCACCTTGACGACCTCGCCGATGTCGCTCAGCTCCGACTCGGCCGGCTCGACGGAGGCGATGCCGTACCGCTTGGTGTCGGCCGGGTCGACCTCGAAGAAGGCGAGCACCACCCCGCCGGTACGGGCCTGCAGTTCCAGCATGGCCGGCAGCAGCGGCTCGGACGGCTTGACGAACTCGTCGCCGAGCAGCACCGCGAAGGGCTGGTCGCCGACGTGGGACTCGGCGTACCCGACGGCGTGACCGAGCCCGAGCTGCTCCGGCTGCCGGACGGTGTAGATCTCGGCCAGCTCACTGGGCCGACGCACGGCCGCCAGCCGCTCGGCGTCGCCCTTCTCCTCCAGCCTGGTCTCCAGGTCGGGGCGACGGTCGAAGTGGTCCACCATCGACGTCTTACCCCGACCGGTGATCAGCAACACGTCACCGATGCCGGCCTGGGTGGCCTCCTCGACGATGTACTGCAGCACCGGCCGGTCCACTACCGGCAGCAGTTCCTTGGGCACCGCCTTGGTGGCCGGCAGGAAACGGGTGGCCAGTCCGGCGGCCGGGATGACGGCCTTGACCGCCAGGGGACGGCCGGTTGCGGCGACCGTCGGTGAAGGGTTCGCTGAGTGCTCCGACATGCCGCGAGACTATCGGCCACGGCTCTGCCGCGGCGGGTGTGGCCCAGAAGACGCGCCGCCGCCGGGCCCTGGCCGCCCGACGTCCGGGCCAGCCCGCGCGCCTTCCCCCTCGGTGGTCGCCGGGTCGTCCACCGACTCCGGCCGGGCGTCCGCCGGCCCTGGCGGGTTCGACTCGGGTACGCCCACAGCCGACTCCGACCGGGCGGGCCCGCCCGGCTCCCGTTGGACCTGCACGGGCCGGCCGGCGCGCGGCAGCCCGTCGAGTGGGCTGACGGCCCCCGCCTGCACCGGGATCTCGCACATCGGCACGTCGGGGCGGACCTCGGCCATGCGACAGGTGTCCCGACCCGCCGCCTTGGCCGCGTAGAGGGCGTCGTCGGCGGCCTCCAGCACCTCCGCGCCGGTGCTGCCGTGGTGCGGGTAGACGGCGATGCCCACCGACACGGTCACCACGATCGGCCCGGCGTACCCCTCGACGACGACAGGTGTCTCCCGTACCGCCGCGCCCAGCCGTTCCGCGACGATCGCCGCGCCCCGGGCGTCGGTCTCCGGCAGGAGCACCACGAACTCCTCGCCGCCCTGCCGGAAGGCGAGGTCCACCTCGCGGATCTCGCCGCGTACGCGCTGGGCGAACTCGGCCAGCACGGTGTCCCCCGCCGCGTGCCCGTACGTGTCGTTGACGTCCTTGAAGCGGTCCAGGTCGAGGGCGAGCACGCTGAGCATCCGACCGAACCGGCTGGCCCGTTCCACCTCCCGTCGGATCGACTCGCGCAGGTAGCGGTAGTTCCACAACCCGGTGAGCGGGTCGGTGAGGGAGAGCCGCTGCGCCTCCTCGTGCACCCGGACGTTGTCCACCGCCACGGCCGCGTGGCCGGCGAAAGTGCGCAGGGTGACGAGGTCGTCGTCGTCGAACTCGTCGGCGCCCAGCCGGTCGTAGAGGGCCAGCACCCCGAGCGCCGCCGCCTCGCCGGCCTCGTCAGCGTCCACCGCCGGCCCACCCGGGACTGTCGCAGCCCCGGAGGTCGTGGCCCCCGAGGTCGTGGCCCCGCCGCCGGGGGTGGCCCCGCCGCCCGAGGTGGCTGCGGCCCCGCCGCCCGGGGTGGCGAACGGCACCGCGACGTAGGTGCGGCAGAGTGGCTCCCCCGTCGGGGTCTCGGTCGCCTCCACGCGACCCCGCTGCGGCACGCCGGTGGCCGCCACCGCGCCGACCACACCGACGCCCACCGGCACCCGCAGGGTCTCCGGGCCGCCCGGATCCCCCTCCGGCAAGCGCCCGTCGAGCCCTTCGCTGCACTGTGCGACGAGCACCCCGCCAGCCTCCACCAGCAGCACCGCGCCAGCCCGCGCCCCGGTGGCCGCGATGGCGCTGTGCAGGATCACCCGCAGAATGCGTTGCAGGTCATGGGTGCTGGCCAAGGTGTCGCCGAGCACCGTCAGGTGCCCGCGTAACTGGTCGCGGCTGCTGGTGAGCGCCGCGACGTACGACCCGGTCTCCCGGGTCATCCGGTTGAACGCGGCGGCCAGGCGGCCCAGCTCGTCGCGGCTGCGCACCGGCACCCGGGCGGTCAGATCGCCCTGCGTCACCCGGTCCACGGCGCTGGCCAGCTCCACCAGCGGCCGGGTGGTCACCCGGGCGAGTCGCCAGGCGGCCAGCACGGCGAGCAGCCCGGCCAGCACGACCACGCCGGCCAGCGTGGCGGGCAGACCCGGTGGCCGCTCGCTGGGCACCGAGAGCACCAGCGGCAGTGGCTGCCCGCTGGACGGCCCGATGCGCCGCACGTACCGGCCGTCGGAGGTCTCGGTGACCCGTTCGCCGTCGGTGCCGTTGGCGGCGGCCAGCACCGCGTCGCGTACCTCGCGGGACTCGGTGGTGTGGGTGAAGCGGCCGGCGCTCACGCCCCCGTCGAGCAGGGTGACCGCCACCCCGGTCACCGCCGCCAGCCGGGCCACGAACGCCGGGTCGACCAGCTGCGCGGCGGAGACCGTGCCCAGCATCGCGCCGGTCCGGTCGTGCAGGTCGACCCGGACGGCCAGCGCGCGGACCGGGCCGGGCGAGGCTGCGGTCGGCGTGGAGCAGTCCCGCCAGGGGGTCGACGGCGCGCCGGGCGAGGCGTACGTGACCCGGCCGGTCACGTCGGTGATCAGAACGGCGGCGGCCAGCCCTCGGCCGATCAGCTGGCGGGCGGCGACGGCCGGGTCACCGGTGAGGGCGACCGCGTCGGCCGTGGCACGCAACTGCTGGCAGAGGGCGTCGATCGAGGTACGCACGGTGGACACGGCGACCGCGAGGCGCTCGGTGGACCGCCTGTGGTCGACGGCCGCGACGGTGGAGGCGACGAAGAAGGCCCCGAGCAGGACTGGCCCGAGCACCACCACGAGGAAGGCCGCTGTCAACCGTCCGCGTAGCGTCACTCGGTTCCCCCCGGAAGTCCGACGCCGTTGCTTGCGATGCTGACACAGTGCGACCGTGGGAGTGGTGTTGCGTCAGGAGTGTTGCATGACGGAATTTTCTGATGAAGCGGAAGTGGCCCGTGTGTCCAAGCGGGAAGCCCGCATCGAGCTGCTCGCCCGCCGCCGGGCCCTGCCCGGTTCGACGCGGGCCGCCGCCGCCGGGCGCGTCCAGGCCGAGCTGATCGCGCTGGTACGCCGCCTGCGGCCCCGCCGGATGACGGCGTACGTGCCGGTCGGCTCCGAGCCGGGCGGCGGCGACCTGCCGGAGGTGCTGCGGGACGCGCTGCCGGCCGACGCCGAGCTGCTGCTGCCGGTGCTCCGCGCCGATCTGGATCTGGACTGGGCGGCGTACACCGGACCGGACGCTCTGGTGGCGGCCGGTCGGGGCCTCCGCGAGCCGGCCGGTCCGCGGCTCGGGTTGGCCGCGGTGACCGAGGCGGAGCTGGTGGTCGTACCGGCGCTGGCCGTCGACCGGCGCGGCCGGCGACTGGGCCGGGGCGGCGGCTCGTACGACCGGGTGCTGGCACGGGTGCCGGCGGCCACGCTGACCGTGGTGCCACTGCATGACGGTGAGCTGGTCGAGGCCCTGCCCGCCGAGGCGCACGACCGTCCGGTCCGCGCGGTCGTCACCCCCTCCGACGGGGTGCGTACGCTTGATGACGGCCCGGGTACGGCGCAGGGTGTCGCGCCCCACACGTCCGCTGGACGAACCCGGGGCGCATGACGCACCATTGGCACTCGAATACGTCGAGTGCCAACTGGCCGAGCCAGATACCGGAGGAGAACGTGCCCACCTACCAGTACGCCTGCACCGCGTGCGGTCACCAGCTCGAGGCGGTGCAGTCCTTCTCTGACGAGCCGCTGACCGAGTGCCCGACGTGCCAGGGGCGGCTGCGCAAGGTCTTCAACTCGGTCGGCATCGTCTTCAAGGGCTCGGGCTTCTACCGCACCGACTCCCGCGCGTCCGGTTCCGAGGCATCGGCCGGCGCCACGGCGGCCAAGTCCGAGTCGTCCTCGTCGTCCTCCTCGTCCTCGGGTGGGGATTCCGGCTCGTCGAGCACCTCGTCCGGTTCGTCCGCTGGCTCGTCCTCGTCCGGGTCGTCGTCGTCCGGGTCGCCGTCGTCCGGGTCGTCCGGGTCTTCGTCGTCCTCTGGGTCGTCGTCGAGCGGCGGCAAGGCCCCCGCGGGCAGCTCCGCTTCCTGACCCACCTGACCCTGGGACCATCTCGCGCTGGCGCCGACCACCGTCATCCGCTCGGCTTCCTGGAACTCGGCCTGTCCGTACCGGTCTGATCGCCCGGTTTCCAGGAACCCGAGTCGATCAACGCCCGCGCTGCCTCTCGTGCCATAGCAGGCCCGGCCGGCCGGTGGACGGTTATCCACAGGCCGGCCGGTTGTCCACAGGCACCCACGTACGGGCGGATCTGCCGGCCACGATCGGCCTAATCTGCCGTCCACGGGTGTCACTGCGGCACCCGGACGGGAGGCGGCAGATGACGACCCGCGATCCGGGCTCGGCACGGGCGCTGCGCCCACTACGTCGGCTGGCCCTGCCCGGCGGTCGCACCCTGCTCCGTGCCGGGCTGGTCGCCGTGCTGCTCGGCCTGGCCGCTGCCATCCTGCACACCCCGACCGACTGCCCGCCGACCGGTGCCGCCGGACGGTCCCCGGCGCGCTCCGGCGCAGCTGACACTGGGCCACTCTCGGCGAGCGGGCCGACCGACACAGGTCAGGGCCGGGCCGACAACGGGCACGGGCAGACCGGCCAGGGCCGGACCGGCGCAGGGCAGACCGACACGGGCCAGGGCCAGACCGGCGCAGGACAGACCGGCCAGAGCCAGACCGGCACGGGCGCGGCGGCCGACGGTGCGCAGCCGTCCCCGGGGCCGCTACCGCTGCCCAGCGGCGCGGTCGGGGTGCCGATCCGGCTGGCCGAGCCTGCCGCCCTGGCGGTCGTCCGGCCCGGTGCCCGGGTCGACCTACTGGCTGCGCCGCCGGGCGGGGCGGACGCCGTCGAGGCCACCCTGCTGGCTCCCCGGGCGCTGGTCCTGGACGTGTTGGGTGCCGGCGCGACCGACGGGACCGCCGCTCTGTATCTGGCGCTCCGTCCTGACCAGGCACAACGCGCGGTCGGGCTGCCCGAGGGGAGCCGATTCGCGATAGTCGTGCGCGCCTGACCGTAATCGCGTTGCTCTTCGCCTGCCGTCCCCGCATCGGGAACGATGCCCGGGGCAAGAGGGCGCTCAGCCCTCGCGCCGCGCCGCCCACGGTCGGCCGGGCAGCGCCTCAGCGGCTCTGGTGGAAGGGCGCGGGGTCAGTCCCAGTGTGGGGGGCGCTGGGCGAGGAGCCAGTCGTCGTTGCCGCTGGTCCGCTCGCCCCAGCCCACGTCGGTGTCGTCCGAGGTCTGCTCGGGCAGCACCACGAAGTCGTCGCTCAGGTCGACGGTGCGGTCATCGTCGCCGCGCGCGCCAGGCGTGCCGGGGTCCTCGGTGCTCACGAGCGGCAAGACTAGCGCAGCCGACGGCAGCGAACCGTCCGCCAGCAGAGGCACGCGCCGGCCAGAAGCAACCCGACCGTACGGGGCACGCCGGCCAGAAGCAACCGGGCCGGCGGGGCGCGCCGGTCAGAAGCGACCGGGCCGCCGGCCACGTTGGTAGCGTCGGACGGCGTGACGACCCCCAGCGGTGGCAGCACCCCGGACGACTACTGGCGGCGCCCCGGGGCCGGTGACGGCGAAAAGGCGGACCAACCCCCCGCCGCGCCCGCCACCGCCTCCCCGAGCGCGTACCCGGGCCCGCCCCCGAGCGTGCCACCCCCGGCTGGCTGGCGTCCCCCGGTCCATTTGCAGCCGGCGCCGCCCCGACGGCTGCCTCCGCAGGACATGGCCGACCTGGACGTCGCCGAGCAGCGTTCGCAGCGGGTCACCTACGGCTTCGGCGCGGCGGCCGCCGTCGTGCTGGTGTTCCTCGTCTGCCTGCTCTGCTCGCGGATCATCTTCTGATCACCCGACGGCCACCGCCGCGGCGGGCCGGTCAGAGGGTGGTGCCCCAGACGGCCACGGCACCCGAGTGGCCGGTCAGGTAGACGTAGACCAGAGCCGCGATGGACAGCGCGACGACCGCCACCGCGAGCACCGGTGTCACCAGGGTCGACAGCCGTGGCACCCGGCGGTGCCCGCTGGTCGCCACGAGCAGCAGGATGGCCACAATCCCGAGCGGCACCACGATCCGGAACAGGATGTCGCCGTATCGGGAGTGCTCGAAGATCTGGTTGAGAATCTGGCCCTGGTAGCCCTTGGCGACCAGGGCATCGGTGAAGGCCTCCCCCGACTCGACGGCCACGAAGGCGGTCACCGGCGCGATCACGGCGAGGATGCCCAGCGCCCAGTCCAGCCGGTGCCGCCAGCGCGGCAACCCCACGTACCCGATGGCCAGCACCGCCAGCAGCGGCACGAAGACGACCACCGCGTGGACCACGAGGACGTGAGCCGGTAGACCCAGGATCTCCTCGAACATCGGCTCCTCCAGGGGCATCACAATCACGGGACCGCCAGCGTACGGATCGCCGATCGTTTCCCGGGCTCTCCCCCGGAGACACGCGCGCAGCCGCCATCGGGTTCAGCGCAGCCCGGTACCGGGTCGGGTTGTCCGGGCTGTGTTCGTGGCCACGGCGGCGGGAGGACGGTTGTCGATGCCGGCCGCGCGTGCTGTCATTGGCGCATGTCCGGTGCTGAGGAGCTGCTGCGATCGAAGGGCCTACGGGTCACCCGACCGCGCCTCGCGGTGCTCGACGTGCTCGCGGGCGGCGGTCACCTGGAGGTCGACGAGATCACGCGGCGGGTCCGCGAACGCCTCGACTCGGTCTCCACCCAGGCGGTCTACGACGTGTTGGGGGCGCTGTCCCGGGCCGGCCTCTCCCGCCGAATCGAGCCGGCCGGCAGTCCCGCCCGGTACGAGGCACGCGCCGGCGACAACCACCACCACGTGGTCTGCCGGGGCTGTGGCGAGATCGCCGACATCGACTGCGCGGTGGGCAGCGCCCCCTGCCTGCAGCCGGGCGTCGCGCACGCCTTCGAGGTCGACGAGGCGGAAGTCACCTTCTGGGGTCTCTGCCCGGCCTGCCAGTCCCGCCGCTCCGCCGACAGCTGACCCGTCCGCCCACCGGCGCGGTCGGGCAGACCGTGGCACTCTTGGTCGGTGGACTCCGATGACCTCGGCCTCTTCGGTCCGGGTTCGGTCACGTGGAAGGTGCACGAGGAGCCGATCCTGATCGTCGCCGGCCTGCGCTCGCTCTACCTCCAGGCGTTGCACCCCCGAGCCATGGCCGGGGTCGCGCAGAACAGCAACTACCGCACCGACGCCTGGGGACGCCTCGTCCGCACCGCCACCTACGTGGCGACCACCGTCTACGGGACCACCGCCGAGGCGGAGGCGGCCGGGGCGCGGCTACGCCGGCTGCACGCCCGGATGCGGGCCACCGACCAGCTCACCGGCGAGGAGTTCCGCGTCGACGAACCGGACCTGCTGCGCTGGGTGCACGTCACCGAGGTCGAGTCGTTCCTCAGCACCGCTCGACGGGCGGGCCTGCCGCTCACCGACGACGAGGTGGACGGCTACTACACCGAGCAGCGCCGCTCGGCCGCTCTCGTCGGCTTGGATCCGGCCACGGTCCCGGGTACGGCCGCCGAGGTGGAGGCGTACTACCGCGCGGTGCGGCCGGAGCTGCGGATGACCCGGGAGGCGGCCGAGACGGCGCTCTTCCTCACCGCCCCGCCGCTGCCGTGGAAGCTGAGCCTGCCGGCCCGGCTGGGGCTCACCCTGGGCCCACCGCGCTGGGCGTACCTCGGCATCGCCGGCACCGCGCTGGCTCTGCTGCCGGCGTGGGCTCACCGGATGTACGGCGGGCTGGGGCTGCCCACCACCGCGCTGTCGGCGGATCTGACCGTGCGCGCCCTGCGGCTGGCGCTCGGCGCGGTGCCCCGCCGCTATCTGGAGGGGCCGTTGTCGCAGGCCGCCAAGGAGCGGGCTGCGCGCCACGCCACTGCGCCGCTGGCCGGCTGACCTGCCCCTCACGCCGGGTGCCGGCCGTCGGCGGCCGGTCTGTGTCCGCCGCCCGACGGTCAGCCGGCGGCGAATCGGTTTGTGACCGGCCGCCCGTCGGTCAGCTGTCGGTGGGGCGGTCCACGGCCGCCCACGGTTCCTTGCCCGGCGCCTGTGCCCCGGTCGGGCAGTGTCGGCGGAAGTCGCACCAGCCGCAGCGCGGGCCGGGTGCCACCGGAAACGCCTCGTCGGCATCGCCGCCGGCCGCGACCGCCCGCTCGGCGGCCATGATGTCGCGGGCCGTCTCCTCCGCACGGGTCAACTGCCGGGCCAGCGACTCGACGGTGTGGTCGTGGCCGGCGACCGTGCCGGTCGGCAGGTGGTGCAGCTCCACCCGTCGGCACGGCCGGCGGAACACCCGCTCGGCCGCGTACGCGTAGAGCGCCAGCGCCTGCGAGCCCCGGGCGTCGTCCGAGTCGAGCCCGGTGCGACCGGTCTTGTAGTCGACGATGACCAGCTCCGGGCCCTCCGGCCCGGGGCGGGAGTCGATGCGGTCGGCCCGGCCGTTGAACGCGAGAACCGCGGTCTTGACGGCCACCACCCGCTCCACGCCGAGCGGGTCGGCATCCGGCTCCAGCGTCTCGACGTATGCCTCCAGCCAGCCCAACGCCCGCCGGTAGGCGGCCCGCTCCTGCTCGTCGTCGCGGTAGCCCTCACGAACCCAGGTGCCCTTGAGCAGCGCGGCCAGGGCCTCGGGGCGGCGCCGGTCGGCGGGCAGCGCATACCAGTTCTTCAGGGCGGTGTGCACGCTGGCGCCCAGCGAGTTGTGTGCCCACGGCGGGCCCTTCTGCGGCGTGGGCCGGTCGACGTAGGAGTAGCGGTAGCGGCGGGGGCAGTCCGCGTACGCGCCGAGTTTGCTCGGGGTGCAGACGAACAACCGTTCCGGCATGCCCTCGAAGCCGAGCTGCTCGGCACCACCGGGGCGCTGCTGAGGGGCTCGGCCGCCCGCGGCGGGTCGTCCGGCTGAAGAGGCTCGTCGCACGCCTGCGATCCTGCCATCCACCCCCGACATCCGGGTGTCCCGGTCAGACCATGTTCACGTACTGCCTGACGAAGGCGGCCACCGCGTCGGCGATGAGCTGCACGGCGATCGCGGCCAGCAGCAGGCCGGCGATCCGGGTCAGCACCTCGATGCCGCCCGGGCGCAGGATCTTCACGATGCCGCCGGAGAAGCGCAGCACGATCCAGACCGCGACCATCACGGCGAGGATCGCCGCGCCGATGGCGCTGAAATCGCCCCACCCGTCGGCCTGCTGGACGAAGAGCATCGTCGCCACGATGGCGCCCGGGCCGGCCAGCAGTGGGGTGCCCAGGGGCACCAGCGCGATGTTCGAGGTGGTCTGTTGGCTGGGGTCGTCGGCCTTGCCGGTGAGCAGTTCCAGTGCGACAAGCACGAGCAGCAGGCCGCCCGCGGCCTGCAGGGCGGGCAGGTCCACGTGCAGGTAGTCGAGCAGGGTCTGCCCGGCCACCGCGAAGATCACGATCACGCCGAGCGCCAGCGCGACGGCCTGCCACGCCGCCCGGTTGCGGTCCCGGGCGGGCAGCGGGCCGGTCAGCGCCAGGAAGATCGGCATCATGCCCGGCGGGTCGGTGATCACCAGCAGGGTCACGAACACCTCGCCGAACAGCTTCAGATCCACGCGATCAACCTAGCCGTGCCGCAGCCGGCCGAATTTGGGATCAGCCGGAAGCGACCTCGGTCACCCCGGCGGCCACGATCCGCTCGTACGCCTCGACACCGGTGCTGAACGCGCCGAGCTGGACGGTCTTGTGGGTGCCGTGGAAGTCCGATGAGCCGGTGACGAACAAATCCAGGTCGGCGGCGAGCGCCCGTACGTGTGCCCGCTCGGCCGGGCTGTGGTCCTCGTGGTCGGCTTCCAGCCCGGCCAGGCCGGCGGCAGCCAGCTCGGCGATCAGCTCGTCGGGCACGACCCGGCCGCGCCGGGTGGCGCGCGGATGGGCGAAGACCGGTACGCCGCCGGCCGCCCGGACCAGCCGGATCGCCCGGAAGACGTCGATGTCCTCCTTCGGCAGCCGGTACCGCTCGCCCAGCCAGTCGGGGCCGAACGCCTCCCGGGTGCTGCCGACCAGGCCGGCCCGGATCAGCGCCTGCGCGATGTGCGGACGTCCCACCGTGCCTCCGGCCGCACCGGAGAGGATCTCGGGCCAGGTCACGTCGATGCCGTCGGCGCGCAGCAGCGCCACGATCCGTTCGCCGCGCTCCTCGCGGGCGGCCCGCACCCGGGTCAGCTCGGCGACCAGCTCCGGGTGGTCCGGATCGAACAGGTAGGCCAGCAGGTGCAGCGGCACCTCCGGACGCACGCCGGACCAGCGGCAGGACAGTTCCGCGCCCCGGACCAGGCGCAGCCCGGGGGGCAGTGCCCGCAGCGCCGGCGCCCAGCCGGCGGTGGTGTCGTGGTCGGTGATCGCCAGGACGTCCAGCCCCGCGTCGGCGGCGGCGCGGACCAGCTCGGCCGGGGTCAGAGTGCCGTCGCTGGCCGTCGAGTGGGTGTGCAGGTCGATTCGCGGCGCGGGGCCGGTAGGCGAGGTCACCGCCCGACGCTACCGAGGACCGAGGAGCGCGGTCTGGGCGGTGCCGGTCAGGGCCCGGTGACCAGGACGGGTCGGTCGCCGGGTTGCAGGCCGGGCACGGGTTTCACGTCGGCGGGCTCTCCGGCCCGCACCCGTTTGACGTCGACCCGGACCAGGTTGCCGGCGCTGTCGACGTACGAGGCGGCCGATTCGGTCGTCCAGGCGATCGCACCGGTCGCCGGAGGCCCGGCCGGCGCGGCGGTCAGCGCCGGCCCGAGCCGGTGCAGGTCGACCAGGAGCGCACGGTCGGCCTCGCCGACCGACCCGTTCACCAGCAGCCACCGCCCGTCGGTGGAGACACCGCCGACGCCGTCCAGGCTCAGCTGCGGGCCGCAGCCGGTGCGGACCCGTTTCAGGTCACGCTTCGGGTCGAGCACCGCCAGGCATGCCCCGGGCGACTCGGTCGTGGCGACCTGGGCGATGAGCCGGCCGTCGGGCAACGTGCCGTAGACGTTCAGGGTGCCGCGCTCGGAGACCGTCGTCAGCTCCTCGGCGCCGGGCCGCCACAGGACGTGGCCCGGGCTGGCCGGGTCGAGCCGAACCAGGACGCTGCCGCCGACGAACTGGACTGGTTCCGCGCCGGCCGGCACCGGAATACGCACCGTCCCGATGAGCTGCGTGCCGACCACGCCCGCCGTCAGCAGGTCGTCGCCGTCGCGCCAGGCGACCTGGTGGCCGTCGGGCGCCAGGACGATCTGGCCCGCACCGGCCAGCAGCACCTGCACCAGCCCGTCGTTCTGGGTGACCCAGAGGGAGCGGCCAGCGGTGGTCTCCGCGCCGACCACCAGCAGACCCCCACCGCTCGGCAGTGGGCGCGCACGCTCGGCCGGCCCGACGGTCGGCAGCGTGAGCCGCGTCCCCTCGGCGCTGATCAGGACCCCGGCGAGGAGCCGGCCGGCGGACGTTCCGGGCGTGGGTGTGGGGGCCTCGACGGTGGCCGACGGGATCGGCCGACCCGAGGGGTCCGGGTCGCCGATCACGACGATGGGTGTGCCCTGCCGGCCGGTGTCGCTGGCGAGCTGCGCCATGCCGGCGCTGATCAGCACGGTGGTGACCACTCCGAGGGCGAGACCGACCCCGGCCCGCCGCCGCCGGATCCGGTTCGCCCGACGGATAACCTGGCCGGCCGGGTCAGCGCTCAGTGGGCGGGCGACGGCGACCTGGTGCGAGAGGGTCTCCCGCACCGCACCTTCCAGCTCGTCACGTCGCACCTGGTAAGGACGCCCCGGCCCGCCGTTCAGGTTGTCGGACGAGCGCGGGAATGCACTCACTGCCGGTCTCCGGGGCCGGTGCCGACGGGCACGGCCGCCGGGGCGGTGGGCAGTTCGACCGGCAGGGCGGTCGGGCGGGGCACGGCACGCTCGGCCGCAGGCCGGGGGCGGGCCGTCGCGGCGGCTGGGGCCTGCCTGCTCGGGGTGCCCGCGCCGCGACCGGCGGTGCCGGCGAGGGGCGCCCGGCCCGTGGCGGCAGGCTTGGCGGCCTGGTCCGGCCGGGCGGCGTCACCGAACAGGTCCGGCATGGCGGCGCCCATCCGTCGGCGCAGCGTGCCCAACGCGCGGGATGCCTGGCTCTTCACGGTGCCGGGCGAGATGTCCAGTATCGCGGCGGTCTGGGCCTCCGACATGTCCTCGTAGTACCGCAGCACGAGCACCGCCCGCTGCCGGTTGGGCAGCTCCCTGAGGTGTCGCCAGAGCAGGTCGCGGTCGAGTTGCTGCTCGATCTCGTCGACGCCGGCCCGTTCGGGCAGCACCTCGGTGGGGCGTTCACCGTGCCAGCGGCGCCGCCACCAACTCGTCGACGTGTTGACCATCACACGTCGGGCGTACGGCTCGACGGCCTCGATCCCGCCGAGCCGCTTCCACGCGAGGTAGGTCTTGGTCAGCGCCGTCTGGAGCAGATCCTCGGCCGTGGCCCAGTCGCCGGTGAGCAGGTAGGCGGTGCGGAGCAGGGCGGCGGAGCGAGCCGCGACGAACTCGCGAAACTCCTCCTCCAACGGGTCCCTGCTCGCCACCACACACCTCCGCACCAAAGCCGTCCTGGCAGAGTGCCACGTCAGAGGCGGTCTGGTCCATGACGAAAGGTGCGCAGTTGCTCCGATGTTCGGACGAAAACTTTCACGCCCCGTCGTCGGCCTTGGCCTCGTCGGCCTCCTTGCCGAGCCGCGCCTCGACCGCCTGCGGCTCGTACATCTCTTCGACGACGCGCAGGTAGAGCTCGTTCGGGTTGGGCAGATTCTTGATCTCGCGGAGCGCCTGCTCCTGGCCGGCGGACTCCAGCACGAAGGTGCCGTAGTTGAGCGCACGGCCGGTCGGGCTCTGCTCGTACTTCATGTCGGTGACCCGGACCAACGGCATCATGGCGACCCGGCGGGTGATGATGCCGTTGACCACCATGACCCGCTTGTTGGTCAGGATGAAACGGTCATACCACCAGTCGGCGACCTTCCAGGCCACCCAACCCATCACCGCGAACCAGAGCAGCACGGCGATGGTCGTCAGCGCGCCCACGTTCTTTCCGGCGAGGAAGCCGGACAGGTAGCCGAGCACGAAGGTCGCCGCGATGCCGATCAACAGCGGGGTGGTGAGGTGGATCCAGTGCCGCTTCCACTCACCCCGGTAGCGCTCGGTGGGGAAGAGGTAACGGGCGACCAGCGAGCTGGGCTCGTCCTCCAGCGGGAGCACCCGCCGGGGAGTCGCCCCGGTCGCGTCGGCACGCAGCCCCGCCAGCTCGTCCTCGGAGATCTGCGGCGGCTGGTAGCTGGCCTCCGGATCACGGATCCAGGCCCGACTGGACCGGCCTTCGCCGGCATAGCCGGGCCCGTCGCCGTAGCCGACGTCGTCCGAAAGGGACGGACCGCCGGACAGGCCAGGGCCAGCTCCGTAGCCCGGGCCGTCATCGGGGTCGATCCGCGGGATCGGCTCGGTGTCGCGCTCGCGGCGTTCCCGGTCAGGGTCGTCCGGGTCGAAGGGTGGACCGGAGGGGCTGCCCATCGGCGGCTAGGCGACGAGGCTGGTGAAGAAGTCGCCGAACCCCTGGGCGATGTCCATGATCCCGCCGCCCAGCGACTTGAACACATCAGCCGCAGAGTTTGGCCGATAGGCGACGAAGAAGATCAAGAATGCGATTCCGGCCCAGGTGAGGACCTTCTTGACCATGGCGGGCCATCCTCTCGCGCGGCGCCGGGTCCCATTACCGCAGCGGCACCCAGAGTATCAGTGTGGTGTCGTACAGTGAATATCTGCGTCCGTTCTCCGTCAATCCGGAGGGGTTGTCAAGCCCTCCCGGGTAGGTACGGGGACGGTGCGCCGTACACGAGCTCGGGAGGAGTCCACTCGGTCAGGTCGTGTAACACGACTTCTTCCGCGAGCAGGTGACCCGCACTCGCCGGCCAGGCTATCGCATGCAGCCACATTCCCCGAGCTTCGCCGGCGTACGCGCTTCGATCCGTCGACGAATTCACCAACCACAGTGGAGTCGGGTGTCCACCGACGCGGATCCTGGCCTGCCCGACGTGCTCCGGATGCCCCGGCCCGGGGTCGGCCAACGCGTCGACCAGCTCCAGCCCCGGGTCCGGGCCGGACAGACCGGCAAGTCTGGTGCCGAGGCCCACGCCCGGCTCCTCGGCCACGAAGACCAGGTCCGCCGGACCACCACCGAGCGGCGCCGGGCCCGCGCAGGCCACCGCCGTCGCCCGCACTCCGGTGCGGTCGTCCCCGGCGTACGCCACGCCGGTGAGGGTCCAGCCGGGCGGCAGGGGCCACGGGCACCACAGCGGCGTCCCCGGTGGACCCGCGGTCGCGGTCGCGGTGATCCGTTCGACCACGCTCGCCACGATCTCCGCCCCGATGTGCTCGGGCACATGAAGCGGCGGCACCGGGCCACAGCGCAGGCACCTCGACTCGGTGTGCATCAGATCCGGCGCCCGTACCGGGCCCCCGCATCTCGGACAACTCACCGCGACACTCACATCCCCACCGTCACCCCGCAGCACCGGCGCGTCAAGCCGGAACGTCCGATTGCGCCGGATCAGTCCGGCGGCGGGCCGGCGTGGGTACGGATCCACGCGTGCATGGCGATGCCGCTGGCCACACCCGCGTTGATCGACCGCGTCGAGCCGTACTGGGCGATGGAGTAGAGCTGGCCGCACGCGTCGCGGGCGGGTTCGGAGAGGCCGGGCCCCTCCTGGCCGAACAGGAGCACGCAGTCCCGCGGCAGGGTGCCGGTCTCCAGCGGCCGGGAGCCGGGCAGGTTGTCGATGCCGACCACCGGCAGCCGTCGCCCGGCGGCCCAGTCGACGAACGCCTCGATCGTCTCGTGGTGCCGCACGTGCTGGTAGCGGTCGGTCACCATCGCGCCGCGCCGGTTCCACCGTCGCCGGCCGACGATGTGCACCTCGGCGGCGTTGAAGGCGTTGGCGTTTCGGACGACGGTGCCGATGTTGAAGTCGTGCTGCCAGTTCTCGATGGCGACGTGGAAGCCGTGCCGGTGCTGGTCCAGGTCGGCGACGATCGCCTCGTGCCGCCAGTAGCGGTAGCGGTCGACCACGTTGCGCCGGTCCCCCTCGGCCAGCAACTGCGGGTCATAGCGCGGGTCCTGGGGCGGGTCACCCGTCCAGGGGCCTACACCCACCTCAAGCTGGTCGTCGGTCACGGTCATCAGAGGGTACGGCCCTCGCCCGGCGGTCACCGCGAGGGCCCGCCGGGTCAGCCCAACCCGAGCGCGCCACCGAGCCGGTCCAGGAAGCGCCGGTCGGCCGGGCTCGCCGCGAGCCCGCCGGGGCCGGGCACGACCCGGCAGACGCGGCCCGCGACGGACTGCACCCACTGGCGGTACGCGGCCGAGTCGGCCGGGTCCGCGCGCCGTTGCAGGACCCGGACCGCGGCCCGACAGGCGGCCAACAGGTCCACCAGGTCGGTGAGGCGTGCGGCGGGTGCCGGTGCGCCGTCGTGGCGGGCGTAGATGGCGGCGACGACCGCACGGACCAGATCGCTGTCGAAGCCACGGCCGGCGGCCACCGCGTCGAGCCCGGCCAGGCCCGCCACCACCCCGCGTTCCGGGCGGCCGGGGCCGGATGCGGCGGCGGCCACGAGAACCCGACCGGGCAGGCTGGTGAGCAGATCCCACTCAGCCGCGGAGTAGACGGCGGTGGTCAAGGGTGCGGCTCGGCGCCCGGCTGAGGGCGGCTCTCCGGCGACGGAGTGGCTCATCGGACCTCCGGCGTCAGCATAAGCCCCGAAACGGGAACACGGCCTCTTTCCCCAGCAAAAGCTGATACGGGGGAAAGGTGCCGTGGCCGGCGGAGACGCTCCGCCTCGATGCTCAGCGTGGTTCGGGGAAGCTGGGCCGCTCCGGGTCCACTCCGTCGGCGACGGCGCTTGCCGCGTACTCCCGCTTGGGGACCATGACCTTGCGGCGAAAGACGCAGACCATGGTGCCGTCCTGGTTGTAGCCGCGCGTCTCCACCGACACCACGCCCCGGTCGGGCTTGGAGCCGGACTCCCGCTTGTCCAGCACGGTGGTCTCGCCGTAGATGGTGTCGCCGTGGAAGGTGGGCGCCACGTGCCGGAGCGACTCGACCTCCAGGTTGGCGATGGCCTTGCCGCTGACGTCCGGCACCGACATGCCGAGCAGCAGCGAGTAGATGTAGTTGCCGACCACGACGTTGCGCTTGAACTGACTGGACGTCTCGGCGTAGTGCGCGTCCATGTGCAGCGGGTGGTGGTTCATGGTGAGCAGACAGAAGAGGTGGTCGTCGTACTCGGTGACGGTCTTGCCCGGCCAGTGCCGGTAGACCGCGCCGACCTCGAACTCCTCGTAGTAGCGGCCGAACTGCATCCTGGGTCCCCTTCGACGGGCGGCGATGGAGTTCGGGACAGCATGCCTTACTGGCGAGTAGGGCGGCCGGCGGGGCGTGACCCCGGCGGAAATGTCACACCGGTCACTCGCACGGAGGGGGAGACGCAATGAGCGGCGGGGCCCTCCCCGGCACCCGCCGCCCACGCTCTGATGCGGTGAATTCTGCCCTACGGTCGCGTAGCTTCAACAGAGATCGAGGTCACATTTATCTTTTTGTAACAATACTGTGAGTGACGAAACGCGGGTTGATCAGCGATCTCCGCAGGCCGGATACGTCCTTGTCAAGGGTCAAGTTACCGATTCGTAGAGCTCGATCGCGTGGATCTCTCTGGAAACGCTCCCATCACCGCAGGTCACGCAAGTGCGTCGTGCATTTGCGATCAGCAGGACAGAGATGAACAGATGTGTGTCGATGACGCCGGACGGCCCCTGCGGCAGCCCCGGAGCACGTTTCGTGTACGACCGCCCGGGAATTCGATACGGTCAGCCCTGGTTCTACGGGACGTAGGTAAACCGCGGTGATCGGAGAGTGCAATGGCAACCGTTGAGCTGACCTCGACGAACTTCGACGAGGTGACCGGCAGCGACGGCATCGTCCTGGTCGACTTCTGGGCCGACTGGTGTGGTCCGTGCAAGCGGTTCGCCCCGGTGTACGAGCGCTCCTCGGAGAAGCACCAGAACATCGTCTTCGGCAAGGTCGACACCGAGGCTCAGCAGGAGCTGGGCGCGAAGTTCGACATTCGCTCGATCCCGACGATCATGGCGATCCGGGACGGCGTCATCGTCTTCTCCCAGCCGGGCGCCCTCCCCGAGTCCGCGCTGGAGAACCTGATCGAGCAGGTCGAGGCGCTGGACATGGACGACGTCCGTAAGCAGCTGGCCGAGCACAACCACTGAGTCGTCCTCCTACGACGGCACGAAAGGCCGGGCCCGGTTCGGGCCCGGCCTTCGTCGTACCCGGACACACCTCCCATGATCACCACCCGGGCAGCCGGGACTGGCCGTCGGTAGGAACCAGCCCGGTCGGTACATCCCGTATCGTCACGACCCGATGGAGAAACTGACCACCCGCGGGCGCGTGACCCGGCTGGGCGTGACCGCACTCGGCCTCGTCCTGCTGATCGTCGGCACCTTCTGGGGCAGCGACGATGACTTCCCGTTCGGCCCGTTCCGGATGTACTCCACCTCCAACCCGCCGAACGCGCCCGCCCCCGACACCCGCGTCGAGGGGGTGAACAGCGCCGGCGCCGTGATCGACCTCGACCAGAACGCGACAGGCATCCGCCGCGCCGAGATCGAGGGCCAGCAGGACCGGTACGTCGCCGACCCGACGCTGCTCACCCAGGTCGCCGACGCGTACGCCGAACGCCACCCGGACGCCCCCGCGCTGGTCGAGGTCCGCATCGTCATCCGCTGGCACGGCATCCACGCCGGCCGACCCACCGGGAAGCACACCGACGAGACCGTGGTCCGCTGGCAGGCAACCCGATGAGCCGCTGGCTGACCGAGGCGGTGCCGCGCGGCCGAATCGCCGCCTTCCGGACTCTGATCTACCTCTTCGTCGCCGCCGACCTGGTGGTCTTCACCCCCTGGGTACGCACCCGGGCCAGCGTGCCCGGCGAGTTGTACGAGCCGCTGCTGATCGGCCGGATCCTCCCGCTGCCGACGCCGACGCCGACGCTGGTGGCGGTGGTCTTCTGGGTGCTGCTGCTCGTGGCCCTGCTCGCCGCGACCGGTCGAGCGCCCCGGCTGCTCGGCTGGACGGTCTGCGCGCTGTACCTCGAGTGGATGATCATCGCGATGAGCTACGGAAAGGTCGACCACGACCGGTTCGGCCTGCTCGTCGCGCTCGCCGTGCTGCCCACCGCCGGTCGTGCCCGGCACGGCGACACCACCCGCACCGAGGCCGGCGGCTGGGCGCTGCGGGTCACCCAGATCGCGGTGATCTGCACGTACTTCCTGGCCGCCTTTGCCAAGCTGCGCTTCGGCGGCCTGGACTGGCTGACCGGCTCGGTGCTGGCCCGGGCCATCATCCGACGCGGCACCGACCTGGCGGACCTGATCGCCCAGGTGCCGTACCTGCTGATTGTCGCCCAGTTCGGCATCGTGGCCTTCGAGCTGCTCAGCCCGGCGATCTTCCTGCTGCCGGCCCGCTGGCGACTCGCCATGGTCGGCTTCTTCTACTCGTTCCACGCGGTGACCATCGCGACCATCACCATCTCGTTCGCGCCGCACCTGGCCGCGATGACCGGCTTCCTGCCGCTGGAGCGGGTCCGCCCGCTGGTCTGGGCGCGCCGGCTCGTCGGCCGCGAGACTCCCGGGTCAGCGACAGCCACCCCGGACCCGGCGGGCGTCGACACCGAGCCGGTGCCGCCCGACCAGGCCCCGGTAAGAGCCGGTGCGGAGCCGACGCCGCTCGGCGGTCAGGCTCCGGTGGTCGGGCGACCGGCCGGGCCGTAGAGCCGTTCCCGGGCCTCCTGCGGCAGCGAGCAGGCCGCCGTGCCGCCGGGGAGCCGGTGCCGGTTGCGCGCCACCCAGCGGTACGTCGGCCAGGCCGCCGCGCGTACCGGAGGGAACCGCAGCCCGGCGCCGGCCACCCGCCAGAGCGGACCGCTCGCGGCGA
Organism: Micromonospora sp. NPDC047527; assembly: GCF_040643015.1. Taxonomy (NCBI): domain Bacteria; kingdom Bacillati; phylum Actinomycetota; class Actinomycetes; order Micromonosporales; family Micromonosporaceae; genus Micromonospora; species Micromonospora sp. NPDC047527. The sequence continues at coordinate 489,641 of NZ_JBEYTK010000005.1, forward strand.
GCAGCTTCGCGATGGCGTCCGGGCCGGCGGCACGGGAGCCGTCCGCGCCCACCCATTGCACGGCCTCCTCGCACTCGGCGGCCGTGAGGCCGAGCGCGTCCAGATCGGCGAACTGCCAGGGCACCACCCGCGCGCCGGTGGGGATGCGGCGCTCGATGAACTCCGCGCACCGTGTGCAGAACGCGCAGTCCCCGTCGTAGACGAAGGTCGACCTCTCCATGGCTCCATCCTCCCCTCCCGATCCGCAGATCGAGCACGGGTGTCCGGCGGGTCACTTGCGCCGCGCTCGTACACGTGTTCGAATAGTGCCCATGCGCTGGGACAACCTCACCGCTCCCCCGGTTGAGGGAGACCCCGAGCGGGCAGCGCCAGCGACGCCACCCCTGCCGCTGGCGCTGCCCGGCGCCGTCGTCCGCACCTTCGACACCCCCGAGTTCGCCGGCATGACGTTCTACGAGGTGCAGGCCAAATCCATCCTCAACCGGGTGCCCGGTCAGTCCCGCGTCCCGTTCGAGTGGACGGTCAACCCGTACCGGGGCTGCTCTCATGCTTGCGTCTACTGCTTCGCGAGAAATACACACACTTATCTCGATCTCGACGCCGGGGCGGACTTCGACCGGAAGGTGATCGTCAAGGTCAACGCGGGCGAGTTGGTCCGACGGGAGTTGGCCGCGCCGAGATGGCGGGGCGCGCACGTGGCGATGGGCACCAACGTGGACTGCTACCAGCGGGCCGAGGGTCGTTACCGGCTGATGCCGCAGATCATCGCGGCGCTTCGGGACTTCGCCAACCCGTTCTCGATTCTGACCAAGGGCACGCTGATCCTGCGCGACCTGCCGCTGCTGCGCGAGGCCGCCGAGGTGACCAGGGTCGGCATCTCCTACTCGGTGGGCTTCGTCGACGAGCAGCTCTGGCGTGCCGTCGAGCCGGGCACACCGCACCCGCGCCGCCGGCTGGCCGCCGTCCGGGCGCTCACCGACGCCGGCTTCTCCGTCGGGGTGCTGATGGCCCCGATCCTGCCCGGCCTGAGCGACAGCGACGAGTCGATCGACGCCACCGTGTCGGCGATCGCCGCCGCCGGGGCGACAAGCGTGACCCCGCTGGCCCTGCATCTGCGGCCCGGCGCTCGGGAGTGGTACGCGCATTGGCTCGCCCGGGACTACCCGCACCTCGTGCCCCGATACCGCGAGCTCTACCGCGCCGGCGCGTACGCCCCGCAGGCGTACCAGCGGGAGTTGACCGCGCGGGTGCGGATCGCGGCCCGCCGGCACGGGCTGCACCGCGCCGAGCAGGGCGACAACCGCAGCCTGCCCGAGCCGCCCGCACCGCCGGCCGCCGAGCAGCTGACCCTGCTCTAGTCGGGTCCAGAGCTACAGTCGGCGGGTGCGTACCGCTCAGCAGATCCTCGCCGACTCCGCCGTGATCGCCGTCGTGGGCGCGTCCCGAGACCCCAACAAGGCCGCGCATGGCGTGCCGTTGCAGATGCAGCGGCACGGCTGGCGGATCATCCCGGTCAACCCGGCCGTCGACGAACTCTTCGGAGAGCGGGCGTACCCGACGCTCGCCGACATCCCGCACCCGGTCGACCTGGTGAACGTGTTCCGGCCAGCGGCCGACGCCGTGCAGGTGGTCCGCGACGCGGCGACGATCGGCGCCCCCGCGGTCTGGTTGCAGCTAGGCATCGTCTCAACCGAAGCGCGGCGAATCGCCGAGGAAGCCGGCATGGACTACGTCGAGGACCGCTGCCTGGCCGTAGAACGCGCCGTAAACGCCCTAACCCGCCCCACCTAACCCAGCCCCCACCCCCCACACACCCCCGCGATCTTGCACTTTCGGTCACCCCTTTGATCCTTATGTCGGGTATGTCGGGGCAGTAAGTGCAAGATCGCGGGAGGGTGGGGCGGGTTAGAGCTTGTATTCCTTGAGGAGGCCGCGGCTGATGATGGTCTTCTGGATCTCCGAGGTGCCTTCGCCGATGAGCAGGAACGGGGCCTCCCGCATCAGGCGCTCGATCTCGTACTCCTTGGAGTAGCCGTAGCCGCCGTGGATGCGGAACGCCTCCTGCACCACCTCGGCGCAGTATTCCGAGGCGAGCAGCTTGGCCATCCCGGCCTCGACGTCGTTGCGCTGGCCGGCGTCCTTGAGCCGGGCGGCGTTGACCATGAGAGCGTGCGCGGCCTCGATCTTGGTGCCCATCTCGGCGAGCTTGAAGGCGATCGCCTGGTGCTTGGCGAGCGGCTGGCCGAAGGTCTTGCGCTGCTGGGCATAGCCGACGGCCAACTCGAAGGCGCGGATGGAGATGCCGCAGGCGCGGGCGGCGACGTTGACGCGGCCCACCTCGATGCCGTCCATCATCTGGTAGAAGCCCCGGCCCACCTTGTCGGCGCCGCCCAGGATGGCCGAGTCGGGCACCGTCACGCCGTCGAGCACCATCTCGGTGGTCTCGACGCCCTTGTAGCCCATCTTGTCGATCTTGCCGGGGATGGTGAGACCCGGGGCGGTCTCGCCGAAGCCCGGCTCCTTCTCCAGCAGGAAGGTGCTCATGTTGCCGTACACCGACTCGGCGCCGGTGTCGGTCTTGACCAGGGTGGCGACCACCGAGGAGTACGCCCCGTTGGTCAGCCACATCTTCTGCCCGTTGAGCACGTAACTGTCACCGTCGCGGACCGCGCGGGACTTGATCGCCGACACGTCGGAGCCGGTCTCCGGCTCGGACATCGAGAAGGCGCCGCGCACCTCGCCGGTGGCCATCTTCGGCAGCAGTCGGGCCTTCTGCTCGGCCGAGCCGTGCTGGGAGATCAGGTACGCCACGATGAAGTGGGTGTTGACGATGCCGGAGATCGACATCCAGCCCCGGGACAACTGCTCCACCACCAGCGCGTAGGTGAGCAGCGACTCGCCCAGCCCGCCGTACTCCTCGTCGATGGTGAGGCCGAACAACCCCATCTCGCGCATCCCGTCGAGGATGTCGGTGGGGTACTCGTCGGCGTGCTCCAGCCGCTGGGCGTGCGGGATGATCTCCTTGTCGGCGAACTCGCGGACGGTCTCCAGGATCGACCGCTGCACATCGGTGAGGCCGGGCGTCTGGGCGAGTCTGGCCATCTCAGCCTCCGGGGATCAGCGCACTACTCGTGGGTAACTGAACGCTGGGTCAGTATCGGCCTCCGGGCCGGCGAGGCCAAGGTGACCAGTCCACACAACCGCTGTGAAAAGGTTCACCGCTGCGGGTACCGTCCGGCAAGAGGGACTTTTCCGGCACCGGCAGGAGGAGCACGGCTGTGACCTACCCGCCACCGTCGGGACCGCCCGGAGACGAACCGCCGCCGTCACCCTACGAGCCACCCCGGGACCAGTCGCCGTACGCGCCGCCGCCGGCCGGCCAGACGCCGTACCCACCGCCACCGGACCAGTCGGCCTTCGGGCAGCCGGAACACTCACCGTACGGGCCACCCGGGAACGAGCCGCCACCGTACGAGCAGCAGGGGCCGCACCAGCCGGCGCACTGGAGTCAGCAGCCGCCGTACCCCCCGCAGGGCCCGTACGGCCAGTACGGACCACCGATGCCCGGACCGGGCCGGCCTACCAACGTGCTGGCGATCCTGTCGCTGGTGTTCGCCTTCGTGTTTCCCCCGGCCGGCGCCGTCCTCGGCCACGTGGCCAAGCGGCAGATCCAGACCAGCGGCGAGGAGGGCGGCCAGCTCGCCACCTGGGGAATGATCCTCGGGTACGTCTTCACAGGGCTGACCCTGCTGGCCTGCTGCGGCTGGCTGGCCCTCGTCATCATCGGCAGCAACGGCAACAGCGGCGGGTACTGACCGACCGGCATGGGCCGCGTCGGTCAGCGGAAGCGGGCCTCCCGGACACTGTTGCCGCCGTCCACCACCAGCATCTGCCCGGTGATGTACGAGGCGGCCGGTGAGCAGAGGAAACTGATCGCCGCCGCGACCTCGTCCGGGGTGCCCGGCCGACCGACCGGCGTCCCCAGACCCTGCTTGATCTCGGCCATCGTGGACGCCGCCGTGTAGATGGTGCCGGGCGCCACCGCGTTCACGGTCACCCCGTCGGCGATCATCTCCATGGCCAGAGCCCGGGTCAGCCCGACCACCCCGGCCTTCGCCGCCGCGTACGCGGCCTCGGTGGGCAGGGCGTTGACCGGACCCGCGGTGGCCGCCAGGTTGACGATCCGCCCCCAGCCCCGCTCGGCCATCCCGCCGATGAACGCCCGGCTGCACAGGAACGCGGTCGACAGGTTGCGGTCGATCTCGCCACGCCACTCGTCGTAGGTCAACTGCGCGACCGGCCGCAGCACCCCCTGGCTGGCCCGGCTCGCCAGGCCGGCGTTGTTGACCAGCACCTCGACGTCACCCAACTGCTCGGCGACCGCGTCGGCCAGCGCGCCGACCTCCGACTCGTCGGTCAGGTCGGCGACGAAGCCGGTCACCCCCAGCTCGCCGGCCCGCTCGTGGATGCGCCGGGTGGTGGAGACGATCGCCACCCGCGCCCCCAGGTCGGCGAGCCGCCGGGCCGTCGCGTACCCGATGCCGTCCGGGCTGCCCGCCCCCGTCACCAGGGCGACCCTCCCGTCGAGCCGCATGGTCACCGGGTCGGGTAGCGCGACCGGCTCGTCGGGGCCGGGAGCGCCGGCCGGCGTGGCCGCACGGCCGCGTCGGGCCACACCCGGCCGGCTCACGTCCCGTCTCGGTCGACTGCCGGAACGGTCCGCGGCGCGCGAGTCGATTGCCATGCCAGGGATCCTGCCCGTTGCGACCGGCCCGGGCAACGCGGCACCCGGGAGCGGGGGCGTCGGGTTTGGTCACCTCTGGCTACCCTGACGGCGCACCCGAGCCGACGGAGAGTACGCATGACCAATCCCCCGCCCCCCGGCGACTGGAACGACCCCACGTGGTCGGCTCAGCCGTCGAGTTCACCGCCGGACCCGACCCTGGTGGCCGGTCAGCCGGTGCCCACCCAGCCCGGCCCCGCGGACCCGTACGCGCCGGTCGACCCGTACGCCGGTGGGCAGACGCCGCCCGGGCAGCCGGCATACCCGGGACAGCCGATGGCGTACGCCCCGCCCGGCTATCCGCCGTCGTACCCCGGTTACGGCTACCCGGCACCACCCAAGACCAACGGGTTGGCCATCGCGTCGCTGGTGCTGGCCCTGGTCGGCGTCACATCCTGCGGCATCACCTCCCCGATCGGGGCGATCCTGGGCCACGTGGCGCAGAAGCAGATCCGTGCCAGCGGCGAGGGCGGCGAGGGCATGGCGAAGGCCGGCATCATCGTCGGCTGGATCCTCACCGCACTGATGGTGCTGGGCATCGGCGCCTACATCGCCATCATCATCTTCGCGGTCACGATGGACGCCGCCAGCGACAGCAGCTACTGAGAGGGCGGCGGGTCGGCGTACCACCGCCTGTCGGGCCGGGTCGACAGCCGGCGGCGGTCGACCCGGCCCGGCCACTCACTCTGCCGGTGGGGTGAACGACGAGGTACGGCTCATCCCGGCGGCCCGGCCCTTTGCGGCGATCACCAGCGCCATCTTGCGGGACGCCTCGTCGATCATCTCGTCGCCGAGCATCACCGCGCCGAGCTTGCCGCCGGCCTCCGAGGTGTAGTGCTCGTATGCGTCGAGGATCAACTCGGCGTGGTCGTAGTCGGCCTGTGCCGGCTGGTAGACCTCGTTGGCGGCGTCGATCTGGCCCGGGTGCAGCACCCACTTGCCGTCGAAGCCCAGCGCCGCCGAGCGCTTGGCTACCTCACGGAACCCGTCCACGTCCCGGATCTGGAGGAACGGGCCGTCGATGGCCTGCTTGTCGTGCATCCGGGCGGCCATCAGGATCCGCATCAGGATGTAGTGGTACGGGTCGCCCGGGTAGTCCGGGATCAGCGCGCCGACCACCAGCGACTTCATGTTGATCGACGCCATGAAGTCGGCCGGGCCGAAGATGATGGTCTCCACCCGGGGCGAGGCGCCCGCGATGGCGTCCACGTTGACCAGCCCGGCGGCGTTCTCGATCTGCGCCTCGATGCCGATCCGGCCGACCTCCAGGCCGAGCGTCTTCTCAATCTGGGTGAGCAGCAGATCCAGCCAGTGCACCTGCTCGGCGGTCTGCACCTTCGGCAGCATGATGCAGTCCAGGTTCGCGCCGGCACCCTCGACGACCTCGATGACATCCCGGTAGGTCCACGGGGTGGTCAGGTCGTTGACCCGCACCACGCGGGTCTTGCCGGCCCAGTCGCCCTCGTTGAGCGCGGCCACGATGTTCTTGCGCGCATCCGGCTTGGCCAGCGGGGCGACGGCGTCCTCCAGGTCGAGGAAGACCTGGTCGGCGGGGAGGCCCTGCGCCTTGCCGAGCATCTTGACGCTGGACCCCGGTACGGCGAGACAGGACCGGCGGGGACGACCGACTACGGCCATGGATGCACTCCTTCCAGCGTTCGGCGGGCACGCCGACGCCACCTGACGACAGATCCGAGAAACTTAACGATCCCAAAGGGCGTGGTGACGCCACGGTAACCTCGCGCCATGACCGGGGTGAATGGACCTGTGGAAGATCTCACTGAGCGTCGACTGGTGGTGGTGACCGGGGCCAGCTCCGGCATCGGGTTGGCCGCCGCCGTGCACCTCGCGTGCCGTGGTGACCGGGTGGTGCTGGTCGGGCGGGACCCGGCCCGCCTACAGGCTGCGGCGGAACGGGTACGGGAAAACTCGGGTGAGCGCCCGGAGCTGTTCCGGGCCGACTTCGCGGTGCTCGACGACGTGCGTCGGCTCGCCGAAGGGCTGCGCGACGCGTACGACCGGATCGACGTGCTGGTCAACAACGCCGGTGCGATCGCGCTCCAGCCACTCACCACCGTCGACGGCTTCGAACTGTCGATCCAGGCCAACCACCTGGCCCCGTTCCTGCTGACCAATCTGCTCGCCGACCGGGTCGGCCGGATCGTGGTCACCGCCTCCGGCGCCCACCGCTTCGGTGCGCTCGACCCGGACGACCTGAACGCGCCGCTGCGGGGCTACCGGCCGATGGGCGCGTACGGCACCAGCAAGCAGGCGAACATCCTGTTCACCGCCGAGGCGGCCCGTCGCTGGCCGGGCATCCCGGCGCACAGCTTCCACCCCGGCGTGGTGCGGACACGGTTCGCCAACGACAGCCGGCTGGTCGCCCTCGGCATGCGGGTCCTGCCGTTCCGCAGCCCGGAGAAGGCCGCCGAGACGCTGGTCTGGCTGGCCAACCAGGACCGCTCCCGGCTGGTCGACGGCGGCTACTACTACAACCGTCGGTTGCGCCGGCCGTACCGCAAGGCCGCCGACCCGCAGCTCGCGGCCCGGCTCTGGGCGGCCAGCGCCACGGCCGTCGGCATCGATGGGTAGCGTGGCCGCCAAGCCGCCCCGACCACCCGAGTCATCGAGGTGAACGAGGTCTAGGAACGTCGTCAGCCGTTCAACGGGGTCGCGTCGGTCGGCAGCGCGGTGGGTGCGCTCCGGCGGCCACCGAGCACCACCACCGCCACACCGACCAGCAGCAGCGACATGCCCAGCAGCGCGTACGGGCGGGGTGACTGGTCCAGCCAGACCCACGCCAGCAGGGCGGCGCCCGGCACCTCCAGCAGGATCAGCACGCTCACCGTGGTCGCCGGGATCCGGTGCAGGGCGTAGTTGAACATCGAGTGCCCGAGCAGTTGGGCGCCGGCCACCAGCGCCAGGATGGCCAGCCAGGTGCGTCCGTCGAAGCCGGTCAGCCGGACCCCGCCGAGCAGGCAGATCATCAGCAGGATCAGCGCGCAGATGCCGTAGCAGATGGTCGTGTAGGTGGTGGTGCTGATGCTGGCCCGAGCCCGCTCACCGAACGCGGTGTAGACGGCGCCGAACACGCCACCGGCCACCGCCAGCAGGTCGCCGACGACAGCCTTCGCGGAGATGCCCACGTCCGCGCCGGTGGCGATCACCGCGCCGCCCACCGTCACCGCGATGCCGACCCAGACCACCGGTGGGAGCCGACGACCCTGGGCGCGGGCGATCAGCCCCTGCCAGACCGGCTGGGTGGCGACCAGAGCGGTGGCTGCGGCAACCGAGGTGAGCTGGACGCTCGGCATCCAGGCGGCGAAGTGCGCGGCCAGCGCGACCCCGGAGAGGACGCAGAACAGCCCTTCCCGTCGGCCCGCCCGCCCGACCAGTGCGCGGAACTCGGCACGACGTCGCGCCAGCGAGAACGGGCTCAGCACGGCCACCGCCAGCACGTTGCGCCAGAACGCGATGGCCAGCGCCGGGGCGGCCGCGTACGCGATCAGCGGCGCGGACGACGACACGGCGACTACGGCCAGACCGACCGCGCCGGTGGTCAGCGGGTCCAGGGGCGGGCGGTGCGAAGCATGGGGCACGGGAAGCAATCTTCACATGATCACCACCGATACAGATGGTCAGCGCTCCGTTACGATCAGGCAGCGTCGCGCGAGCGACCCGAAGACCGCCCGGAGGCGTACCCCATGCCCAGCTACCAGGCGGTGCTGTTCGACTTCTTCGGCACTCTGACCCACTCCGTGCAGCGCGGCGCCGCGCACCACGGCACCGCCAAACTGCTCGGCTGCTCCACCGACACGCTGTACGAGGTGCTGAACCGCACCTTCTACGAGCGGGCCACCGGTCGTCTCGGCAACGCGGAGGCGACCATGCGCTGGGTCTGCGCCCAGGCCGGCGTACACCCCAGCGACCATGCGGTGCGGGCGGCCGTGGCGTCCCGGCACCGGGCGGTCCGCGCGGACACCCGGCTGCGGGCCGACGCGGTGCCGGTGCTGGCGGCGCTGCGCCACCGCGGCCTGCGCACCGGCGTGATCAGCGACTGTACGCACGAACTGCCGGCTTTCCTGCCCCAACTCCCGGTCGCCCCACTGCTCGACGTACGGGTCTTCTCCGTGCAGGTCGGACGGTGCAAGCCCGACCCGGCGCTCTACCTGACCGCCTGCCAGCGGCTCGGACTGACACCGGCCGACTGCCTGTACGTCGGCGACGGTGGCAGCCAGGAACTGACCGGCGCCGAGCGGGCCGGGATGACCGCGGTCCGGCTGGCCGCGCCCGACCTGGCCGGGCACATGGTGTTCAACGCCGACCGGGATTGGCGCGGCCCGACGCTGGGCAGCCTGCGCGAGGTGCTCGACGTCGTGGGCGCCACCGACCTCGCGGGGGCCGCTACCGAAGCCGTGGGTGTGGGCGCCGCCACCGGGGTCGCCGGGGTGGGCGGCCCGGCAGGCTGACCGATACGGGCCGACAGGTCAACGGTCAGCGGCCCGGCGGGTCAGGGGTCAATGGTCAGCGGCCCGGCGGGTCAGCGGCGGCGGACCCGGTGCAGGCGGAACGGCTTGCGGGTGGCGCGGACCGCCGGTGTCTCCCGGGGCGGCTCGGCCTGCGCGTCGGACGGCAGATCGGCGCCGGACAGCGGCGCACCGGCCGGGGCGAGTCGGTTCACCGCGCAGCCGTCGGCGGCCCACCGGGCCACCAGGTCGGCTGTCGGGCCGTGCGCGTTCAGGCGCTTGCCGGCCACCAGCGGCGCCGTGGTGTCCCACGCCTCGGTGCCCGGCGACAGCCTGGTGACCCGGGCCGGCCAGGTGACGATCCGACCTCCGTGGTCGCCGCGCAGGGTGACCTGCGCCTCGGCGGCGTCGGCCAACCCCGGGGCGGCCTGCTCGCCCGGCCCGCTCACCACGAAGAGCGCGCCCTCCAGCGGGGCGCACCAGAGCGCGAGCGCCGGCCCACCGGACACGCTGACCCAGGCCATGGCGGCCTTCTTCATCGCCTCGTCGACCAGCGGCGTGCCACCGGTGGCATCCTCGTCCGTCACACCCGCATTCTCCCGCATCGAAGCCCGCGCGCCGCTCAGCCCACGAACGGCGGTACGGCGATCTCGCCCCGGGCCACCGGCATCACCTGGCCGGCGACGGTCGCGCCGACCGCCACGCCGTTCGCCGCCGTCACCGTGCAGGCCAGCGCGGAGGGACGGTTCATCTCCACACCCTGGCGCACCGCGTAGTGGGACAGCCCGTCCCCCGGCAGCAGGCCGGTCGCCACCAACCAGACGCCGAGGCCGAGCGCCGCCGAACCGGTCGCCGGGTCCTCCGGGACACCGAGCCCAGGCACGAAAACTCGGGCGTGCGCGGTTTGCGTGGCGGCGTCCCAGGAGAAGACGCTCACGTGATCCACCCCGTACCGCTCCGCAGCCGCCGGGTTCACCCGGGCCCGGGCCACCGCATCTGGAAACACCGGCAGGTACGGGAACTCCAGCCCGCAGCCGGCAACCCGGGGTGCCGGCCCGCTGTGGTCGTGGTCGCCGGCGACCAGACCGGCGATCTCCAACAGCGGCTCCGGCTCCAACTCGGGGCCGAGGGTTGGAGTCCCCCCGGTGAGCGTCGCGCCGGAGGTGGTCACCTCGATCGGCAGCACCCCGGCACCGCACTCCTGGGTGACCTGCCCCACGCCGAACATGCCGCGCCGGCTCGCGGTGACCGCCGCACCGACGCTGGGGTGCCCGGCGAACGGCAACTCCTCGGTCGGGGTGAAGATGCGCGCCCGGTAGGTCGCGCCCACCTGGGTCGGTGGCAGCACGAACACCGTTTCGGAGAGGTTGAACTCCAGCGCGAGCGCCTGCATCTGCTCGGTGGCCAGCGCCTCCGCGCCGAACACCACGGCCAGCGGGTTGCCGGCGAACGGGCGGTCGGTGAAGACGTCCACGATCTCGTAGGCCAAGGTCGACATGTTGCTAAACACTAGGCGCTTAGGCTGGTGCCCGTGAGCACGCCGACCCGGATCTACATCGCCCGCCTCGCCGGAGTCGCCGTTTTCGATCCGAACGGTGACCAGGTGGGCCGGGTCCGTGACGCGGTGGCCCGGCTGCGGTCGACCGCCCGTCCCCCGGAGGTCGTGGGTCTGGTCGCGGAGATGCCGATGCGCCGGCGGATCTTCCTGTCCATCAACCGGATCACCTCGATCGACGCGGACGCGGTGGTGCTCGGCTCCGGCACCCTCAACCTGCGGCGCTTCGAGAAGCGACTGAACGAGCTGCTGGTGCTCCAGGAACTGCTGGACCGGCGGGTACAGCTCGAACCGGGCGGCCAGCCCGGCACGGTGGTGGACGTCGCGATGGAGTGCGCCCGCGGCGGCGAGTGGTCACTCACCCGGGTCGCGGTCCGCGAGCAGACCGGCCGGCTCACCCGCCGTGGCCACCTGCACCAGGTCGAGTGGGACCGGGTGCGCGGGCTCAGCGGCATCGCCGACAACCGGGGTACGGCGAATCTGCTCGCCGTCCTGGAGGACATGCGCCCGGCCGACCTGGCCAACGCCCTGCAGGACCTGCCCGACGCGCGGCGCAACGAGGTCGCGGCAGCGCTGAACGACGAGCGGCTGGCCGACGTACTCAGTGAACTGCCGGAGCACGACCAGGTGGAGATCCTCGCCGCGCTGGACCGGGAGCGGGCCGCGGACGTGCTGGAGGAGATGGACCCCGACGACGCGGCGGACCTGCTCAACGAACTGCCGCCGCCGGAGCAGGACGTGCTTCTGGACCTGATGGAGCCGGACGAGGCCGACCCGGTGCGGCAGTTGCTCAAGTACATGCCGGGTACGGCGGGCAGCGTGATGACCTCCGAGCCGGTCATCCTGCCGCCGGACGCCACCGTCGCCGAGGCGCTGGCCCGGATCCGGGAGCCGCAGCTCTCCCCCGCCGTCGCCGCGCAGGTCTTCGTGACCCGGGCACCGCAGAACACCCCGACCGGCCGCTACCTGGGCATGGTGCACTTCCAGGCGTTGCTGCGCGAACCGCCTGCCGACCTGCTGGGCAAGGTGGTGGTCAACGACATCGACCCGCTGCGCCCGACCACGCCACTACCGGAGATCACCCGCCGGATGGCCACCTACGACCTGGTCGCGATGCCGGTGATCGACCGGAGCAACCGGCTGGTCGGCGCCGTGACCGTCGACGACGTGCTGGACCACTCGCTGCCCCGGGACTGGCGGGACCGGGACGCCCTCGGTGTCCCGGGCGCCACCGATGCGGTGCTGGACGGCACCGATGGCTGACCAGCGGCGGACGGAGCGGCTCGACCAGCCGCGCGAGCCCCGGGCGATCAAGCTGCCCCGGTTCGACGCGGAGGCCTTCGGCCGGTGGTCGGAGGGCATCGCCCGCGGCATGGGCACCGCGAACTTCATCGTCGTCATGACGGTGGTGATCGCCATCTGGTTCGCCTGGAACACCCTCGCCCCGGCCGAAATGCGCTTCGACCCGTACACCTTCACGTTCCTCACGCTGGTGCTGTCGTTGCAGGCCAGCTACGCGGCACCGCTGATCCTGCTGGCGCAGAACCGGCAGGCCGACCGGGACCGGGTGGCGCTGGAGGAGGACCGGCGACGGGCCACCGCGCAGAAGGCGGACACCGAGTACCTGGCGCGGGAGATCGCCGCCCTGCGGATCGCGCTGGGCGAGGTGGCGACCCGCGACTTCCTCCGCTCCGAGCTGACCCGGCTGGCCGAGGAGCTGGACGAGGCGGGGCAGCGCCGGCAGCGGCTGGAACGCCGCCAGCAGGAGAAGGACAGCCGGCAGGAGAGGCGCGCCCAGCGGGCGACCGACGGCGCGGGGCTCGACGAGCCGCGCGACGACCTGGACGGCGACCTCCCCCGAGGCGCCCAGTCCGACGGCACCGGCCCGCGTTCCCAGGACGGTTGATCAGCCAGTCGAGGCGGGTCATCGATTGGCTCACACCGTTCCCGGCCAGCGGTCGGAACGGATGCCCCGCGACGTAGCATTGCGGGCATGTCAGCACCCGTCAGCACCGTCGAGGACGCGATCCAGGCCGCCCTGGCCACCGTCAACGACCCGGAGATCCGCCGGCCCATCACCGAGTTGGGCATGGTCCGCTCCGCCACGATCGGCGCCGACGGCGTCGTACGGGTCGAGCTGCTGCTCACCGTCGCCGGCTGCCCGCTCAAGGACAAGCTGCGTACGGACATCACCGCCGCGGTCGCCGCGGTGCCCGGTGTCACCGGCGTGGAAATCGACTTCGGTGTGATGAGCCCCGAGCAGCGGCAGTCGTTGCAGTCGCAGCTGCGCGGCGGCGGTGCCAGCGAGGAGCCGGTCATCCCGTTCGCCCAGCCGGGCTCTCGCACCCGGGTGTACGCGGTGGCCAGCGGCAAGGGTGGCGTCGGCAAGTCCAGCGTGACGGTCAACCTGGCGGCGGCGCTCGCCGCGCGTGGGCTCTCCGTCGGCGTGGTCGACGCCGACATCTACGGCCACTCGGTGCCCCGGATGCTCGGCACGGACGCCCGGCCGACCCGCGTCGAAGACATGATCATGCCGCCGCAGGCGCACGGCGTGAAGGTGATCTCGATCGGCATGTTCACCTCGGGCAACGCGGCCGTGGTGTGGCGTGGCCCGATGCTGCACCGGGCGCTGCAGCAGTTCCTGGCCGACGTCTACTGGGGCGACCTGGACGTGCTCCTGCTCGACCTGCCCCCGGGCACCGGCGACGTGGCCATCTCGCTGGCCCAGTTGCTGCCCAACTCGGAGATCCTGATCGTCACCACCCCGCAGACCGCAGCCGCCGAGGTCGCGGAGCGGGCCGGTGCGATCGCCCTGCAGACCCACCAGCGGGTCGTCGGCGTCATCGAGAACATGTCCTGGCTTGAGCTGCCGGATGGCTCCCGCATGGAGGTCTTCGGTGCCGGCGGCGGCGCGGTCGTCGCCGAGTCGCTGAGCCGGACGATCGGCGCGCAGGTGCCGCTGCTCGGGCAGATCCCGCTGGACACCCGGGTCCGCGAGGGCGGCGACGCCGGCAACCCGATCGTGCTGGCCGAGCCGACGTCCCCGGCCGCGCAGGCGCTCGGCACAATCGCCGACCGGCTCGCGCTGCGCCGTGAGTCGCTGCTCGGCAAGCCGCTCGGCCTCAAGCCCGCCGGCCGCTGAGCCAGCACGACCCGCCGAATTCGGTAGGGGCCTGCCCGGGTTCCGGCACGCTCCGGGGTTCGGGCACGCCCGGGTTCGGGCACGCCCGGGTTCGGGCACGCCCGGGTTCGGGCACGCCCGGGTTCCCACGACCCCGGTCCCGCGCGCATTCCCTACGGCCCCCGTCCCGCATGGCCTGGGCTCCCCGCGGCCCGGATTACCCACGCCCCGGGTTCACCCGGGTCCCGCACGGATCCGATCCCGCCTCCCGCACGGACCGGGTCCCGCACGGACCCGGTCCTGCACGCTCGGGGTCGGGTCCCCCTTGTTGTCGTCCTTTGGAGCTGATGTCGTAAACGGATCGACCCAGGCGGACTCGCTCGGTCGGAGGTGAGGACTCGCGCGGACCGCACCGGCCGTCAGCCGGCCTCGACAGTGACGATGCACACGGAGCGATCAGCGTCGCCCGGCACCGGCACCGACACCGACACCGACACCGACACACGATGACGCAAACGATTCAGCTCCAAAGGACGCGACCTAGGTGGGGCGGGCCGAGGCGCCTTAGCCGGTGAGAGGGGTCAGGCTGCGGCAGCGCATCTGGCCTGAGGCCCGATGGGGTCGGATCAGGCCGCGCCTTCGCAGCTGGGCATAGGGCCAGGGCCGGGGGGCGGTGTCAGGCCGCGCCGCCATAGCTGGCCTGAGCGCCGGCGGGGCCGGATCTTCACAGCTGGGCTGTGGGCGAGGCCGTGGGGCGGGTCAGGCCGTGTCGTCGCAGCCGGCCCGAGGGCCGGTGGGCGGGGTCAGGGTCGCGTCGTCACAGCTGGCCTGAGGGCCGTGGGGCGGGGTCAGGTGGCGTCGTCGTAGCTGACCCGGGGGGCCGGCGCCGACGGGGTGCTGGTGACCGTGCCGGGCCGGGAGCCGTTCGACCGGATGTCCGCGGCCTTGGCCACATCCTTCAAGTCGTTGTGCACGCCGCTGACGTCGGCGCGCAGGTCGTCGTAGACGCCCTGCAACGGCTTGCGGATCGCCGCCTCGTCCTCCTCGCTGAGGAGGTGCTTCCGGATGAAGGCCTTCGGGTGCAGATCCTCGAGCTGGATGTCGGTGCCCAACTCCCGACTGAGGTCACCGGTGGCGTTGCGGGCCATGTTGCGCAGATTACGGACCATCCGCAGGCCATCGCTGATCACAGCGGGCAACCGGTCACCAAAGATCAACAGCGCCAGGAGCAGCAGCGCACCGATCTCCCACCAGTTCAGGTTGTCGAACATTCCGCGGGCCTCCTATCGGCGTCAGCAGCAAGACTACGCACGTGAGCCGACTTTCGGGTAAGGGGTGACCCGCTGTTCACTTGGCATCCGCGGCCAGGGTGACCGAGGTGTTCTGCCGGGCAGTGCCGCGCCGGTACTCGACCGTCACCACCGAGCCGGGAGCGAACTTGCGGACCAGGGCGATCAGGTCCGTCGGCTCGGTCATCGGCCGGCCGTTGAGCTTCATGATCACGTCGCCGACCTTCAACCCGGCGTCGGCCGCCGGCCCGGACGGTTCCACGGCGGCCAGGCGTACGCCGCCACCGGTCCCCGCACCCGGACCACCGACCTGGGCACCGATAACCGTACGCCGGGCCTTGCCGGTGCCGATGATGTCCTGGGTCACCCGCTTGGCCTGGTTGATCGGGATGGCGAAGGCGAGCCCGATGTTGCCGGCCTCCTGCCCCTCGGCCACCAACGACTTGATCGTGGAGTTGACCCCCACCACCCGTCCGGCGCCGTCGACCAGTGGGCCGCCCGAGTTGCCGTGGTTGACCGCGGCGTCGGTCTGGATGGCCGCGTAGTAGCGCACCGGGCCGCCCGGCTCACCGGCCTGCATCGTCCGGTCCAGGGCGCTCACGATGCCAGCGGTGACCGTGTTGGCCAGCGAGAGCGGTGAGCCGATGGCCAGCACCGGGTCGCCGACGGCCAGCGCCTCGGAGTCGCCGAACTCCACCGGACGCAGCCCGGTCCGGTTGACCTTGATCACCGCGACGTCCGACTCCGGGTCCTGACCGACGATGGTCGCCGGCGCGGTGGTGCCGTCGTTGAAGACCACCGAGGCCTTGCCGCTGCCACCGGCCACCACGTGGTCGTTGGTGATCACGTGCCCGTCGGCGCTGGCGATGAAGCCCGAGCCCTCGCTGGTGCCGCCGAGACTGCTCACCCGCACGGTGACCACGCTGGGCAGGACCCGTGCGGCGACCCCGGCCAGCGACTCCGGCTTGCGCTGGGCCAACGCTGGCGGCTCTGCCGGCTCGGCGCCGAGCACCGTCGGGCCGGCGCCGCCGCGCACCGCGAACGCGTAGCCCAACGCGCCGCCCAGCGTGCCGGCCAGCAGCGCGGTGATCAACGGGATGAGCAGCAGGTGGCGCAGCGTCGGTCGGCCCGGAGCGTCCGGGTCGGTGACCGGCTCGGGCTCGGTGCCGGGCGCCACCACCCCGGGCACCACCACCGCGGCCGGTGCCGCCGGGTCGCGCCACGGATCGCCGAGCGCGTCGGACCACCAGGGTGAGGCACCGGCCGCACCGGTTCCGCTCGCGGTCGGCGCCGGCCAGGTCGGCGCCGACCCGGCGTACGGCACACCCGCCCCGGGCGATGACCCGGCTGGCGGTGACCCGGCTGTGGGCACGTTGCCGCTCCCCGGCATGGCCGGCGACCCCGCCGGAGGGGCCCCTGCCCCGGGCGGTCGCGCCGGAGCCGGAGTCTCACCGCCCCGGCGCCAATCCCAGCCGTCGGTCACGTCGGTGCCTCCCAGTCCCGTCCCCGGATCCCGCGCGGCGTCGCCCGGCCACGGTTCGGCGCGGTCGAGGCCCACGGAATACCGCTTCCAGGATTGCACGGATGCGCGCGGTGGAGTCAGCGGTTGCGGCCGGTGATCGCAAGGGACGGAGGCGCGGCTGCGCCTCTCGGCGGTCGCCTCTACGCTCACAGTGCCCACCCGCCCCCGCACCACGCACCGCCCGGAGGTGCCCCATCGCCACGGTCGCCGGTTCCGGCAGTTCGACGACCCAGGCTCAGCAGTTCGCCGAGTCGTACGTGACCGAGGATCTCGTGCTCCGCACCGCCCGCAGCCTGGCCCACGAGGTGGGTCTGGACGCGGTCACCCCCGGCGCAGGCGCGGCGCTGCGGCTGCTCGCCGCCGCCGGCAATGCCCGCGCGGTGGTGGAGATCGGCACCGGCACCGGGGTGAGCGGTGTCTGGCTGCTGCGCGGCATGCGCGCCGACGGCGTGCTCACCACCATCGACCTGGAGGTGGAGCACCAGCGGATCGCCCGTCGGATCTTCACCGAGGCGGGCTTCGCCGCAGGCCGCACCCGGATCATCACCGGTCGCGCGCTGGACGTCCTGCCCCGGCTCGCCGACGGGGCGTACGACCTCGTGTTCGTCGACGCCGAGGCGACCGGGTTCCATGCCTGCGTGGAGGCGGCTCTGCGGCTGCTGCGCCCCGGCGGCGTGCTCGCGCTCAACGGGATGCTGGCCGGCGGCCGGATCGCTGACCCGGCCGCCCGGGATGCGGAGACGGTGACCGTCCGCGAGACGATCAAGGCGGTCCGGGAGTCGGAGCACTGGATCCCCGCGCTGCTCCCGGTCGGGCACGGGGTGCTCGCCGCCGTGAAGTGCTGACTGCTGACCCTGCGGTCAGTCGATGCTGGCCAGCCAGCGCAGCAGCGAACGTACGCCCCAGCCGGTCGCCCCTCGGGTGAGCTCGGCGTGATCGCCGTCCGCCCAGGATGGGGCCGACATGTCCAGGTGTAGCCAGCGGTCCCGCAGCTCACCGGTGAACTCGCGCAGGTAGAGCGCGGCGAGCACCGATCCGGCGCCCTGGGTGGGCGCGCTGTAGAGGTCGGCGATCTCGCTGCCCAGGTACTCGACGTAGTCGGTGTGCAGGGGCATCCGCCAGGCCGCCTCGCCGGCCGCGTCGATCGCGGCCAGCACGTCGACGGCCAGTTCGTCGTTCTCGCTGTACAGGGCGGCGGTGCGCTTGCCCAACGCGACGGCGTTGGCTCCGGTGAGGGTGGCCAGGTCGATCAGCAGGTCGGGTTTGAGCTGCTGCACCGCGTACGTCAGCGCGTCGGCGAGGACCAGGCGGCCCTCGGCGTCGGAGTTGGTCGTCTCGCTGGTCATGCCGCCGTAATGCCGGATGACGTCACCCGGGCGGAACGCCGAGCCGCTGACCATGTTCTCGGCGAGCGGGGTCAGGGTGGTGACCCGGACCGGCAGGCGCAGCGCAGCGGCGCCGAGGGTGGCAGCGATGACCGCGGCCGCACCGGCCATGTCCTTGCGCATGAGCTTCATCGCCGGCACCGGCTTGATCGAGATGCCGCCGGTGTCGAAGGTGATGCCCTTGCCGATCAGCACCACGTGGGTACGCGCGTCCGCCGGGTGCCAGTCCAGCTCGACCAGGCGCGGGCCGCTGGCGGAGCCGCCGCCCACCGCGAGGATCCCGCCGAAGCCCTCGGCAGCGAGTTCGGCCGGGCCACGAACGCGTAGGCGCAGGTCGGGCAGATCGGCTGTGGCGGAGATCACCTGATCGACGAACCACTGCGGGTTCTTCTGCGACGAGGGGGCGTTGGTGAGGTCGCGGGCGAGGCAGGTCATCGCCGCGGTGGTCCGGGCCGTGGCCACGGTGCTGTCGTGCGCGGCCGGGTCGGCGAGCAGCAGGTCGACGCCGCTCAGCGCGGGCGGGTCGCCGGCGTCGGTCAGCCGGAAGCGGTACGAGGCGAGCAGCAGCCCCTCGGTCAACCCGCGAATCACGTCGGCCGTCACGTCGGCCGGCAGCGCGATAGTGATGTGCGTCTCATCTGCCGCGGAGCGGGCCAGGGCCGCGCCGGCGGACCGCCACGCCGACTCGCTGCCGTCACCGATGCCGAGCAGGAGCAGCCGGCCAGGGCTGCGACCGGGGCGCAGTTGCGTACGGATCTCGCCGGCCCGGCCACTCAGCCGGGCGACCGGCACCAGCGCGGCGGCCTCCTCGGCGGTGCCGTCCGGTGGCGACACGGCGGTGGGCACCGGCACTGCGGAGGCATCGCCCTCCGGCGCCGCATCGGAGGGGCGGACGGGCAGAACGAGGACGTCGAGCCCGTCGGGCTCGGCGATCGGACGGATGACGAGCACGCGGAACCGTACCTCCAGGGAGTGTCGCGGAGCGGGAGCCGGACCCGCCTGTCCGCACGGATGAAGACCCTGAGCCACCGGCGGTGCCGGTGGCTCAGGGTCAGGGAGCGTTCCGGGCGGCATACGCCGCCCGGGGCGCTCCTCACTCAGCCGGCGGCTGCCTTCAACGCGTCACCGAGCGCATTGGCCTCGTCGGGAGTCATCTCGACGACGAGCCGGCCACCGCCCTCCAGCGGGACTCGCATGACGATGCCCCGGCCCTCCTTGGTGACTTCCAGCGGACCGTCGCCCGTCCGCGGCTTCATCGCCGCCATGTTGTCTCCCCTCAGACCTACACCAGGGTCGGTGGGTTGCCCCACAGCCACTTCGTCACGCCACCCGCAAAGGTCGCGGGGGTGTCGACCAACGATTTTCCCTGATGAACACCGCCGGACCCAAACCGGAGCAGCATTGATGTAACAGCATCTAGCTTATCTTGAGAAGGCCTGTCACAATGTGCGGTCATGCAGGCACGGTCGGCACTCTTCGACCTGTACGGCGACCATCTCCGACCGAGAGGTGGCCGCGCACCGGTCGCCGCCCTGGTCAAGCTACTGGCACCGTTGGGAATCGCGCCGCCCGCCGTTCGCACCGCCGTGTCCCGGATGGTGCGTCAAGGCTGGCTCGACCCGCTCCGACTGGCCTCCGGACCGGGATATTCGATCACACCAAAAGCCGCCCGGCGACTCGACGAGGCGGCGGCCCGGATCTACCGGACGGGCCGGGTCACCTGGGACGGCCGGTTCGATCTGCTCGTCCTGGAGGCGCCGGGCTCCCGCCGGGACCGACAGCGCCTCGCGGCGAACCTCAGCTTCCTCGGCTACGGCACCCTCGACGAACAGACCTGGGTGGCCACCCGGCCCGCCGAGGACGTCGACCTGCTGCTCGCCGAGGCCGGCATCCGGTTCGAACGGTTCACCGCCGCGCACTTCTCCGGCACCCCGGGCGCGATGGGTGTGGTCCGCCGCGCCTGGAACCTGACCGAGATCGGCCACGCCTACGAACGGTTCGTCGCCGACCAGCGCCCTCTGCTCGCCACGGTCACCGTGCGCAGCAGCGACGAGGAGGCGTACGCGGCCCGGTTCCGGCTCGTGCACGCGTGGCGTACCTTCCTGTTCCGGGACCCGCAGCTGCCCCCGGCGCTGCTCCCCGAGCGCTGGCCCGGCACCGCCGCAGCCAGCTTCTTCGACCGGCACGCGGCCCGCCTGCGTCCGGCCGCCGACCGGTACGTCGAGCAGTGCCTCGACGCCGGCAGCCGCATCGTTCGACAGAAGGGTCGTTAGACAGTGACCGAACCGTTGCTCGTCGACCGGACCGACGCCGTCGTCACCCTCACGCTGAACCGGCCGCACGCCATGAACGCGCTCGACCTGGCGCTCAAGGAGGCCCTGCGGGACACGCTGGCCGAGCTGGAGACCGACCGCTCCTGCCGGGCGGTCGTGCTGGCCGGGGCGGGTGGGGCGTTCAGCGCCGGCCAGGACCTGCGCGAGCACGTGTCGACCCTGGAGAAGTCCGCCGGCCCGCCGCTGGACACCGTACGGATGCACTACAACCCGATCGCCGCCCGGTTGGCCAATCTGCCCAAGCCGGTGGTGGCCGCGGTCCGGGGGATGGCCGCCGGGGCGGGCGCGTCGCTGGCCTTCCTCGCCGACATCAGGATCGGCGGCCCGAGCACCAGCTTCCTGATGGCCTTCGCCAAGGTCGGCCTCGCCGCCGACACCGGCGCATCCTGGACGCTGCCCCGGCTGGTCGGCCACGCGAAGGCGGTGGAGCTGCTGATGCTGGCCGAGCCGGTCCGCGCCGAGGAGGCCTGCCGGCTGGGGCTGATCACGCGCCTCACGGACGACGACGAGCAGGTGCTGCCGGCCGCGCAGGAGCTGGCCGCCCGCCTCGCCGCCGGCCCCACCGTCGCGTACGGGGCCATCAAGCGGCAGCTCTCCATCGCCGACGCCGGCACCCTCGACGACGCCCTGGCGGCGGAGGCGCAGGCACAGGCGATCTGCGGCGCCACGGCGGACCACCGGGCGGCGACCCTGGCGTTCGTGGCCAAGCAGAAGCCGGTCTTCGAAGGACGCTGAACCCGTCGGTCAGTCGTCCTCCTCCGGGTCCTGGTTGGCCTCCGCGCCCAGCACGAACGCCTGCATGGCCAGCTCGTCGCCGGACGGTGACACGAACGCGGGCAGCTCACGCGGCCCCAGGTCCTGCACGTAGGACCAGAACAGCCGGACCGCCTCGGCTGGCGTGCCGGCCTCGATCGGCAGGTCGAGGCTGACCAGCCAGGTGCGCCGCGCCGGGGGCGGGCCGAGCTGGTCGGCCAGCGCCCGGAAGGCCGCCGGGTCCAGGGCGGTGAGTGGCCCGTCGAACGCCAGCAGGTCGGCCGGCACCGGCTCGTCGAAAGATCGCCGGGTGTACGCCACGACGAGCGTCCCGGGCTCGACCGGGGACTGCGGGTCGTCCGGGTCCTCCCGGTGCCGCTGGGCGGGCGCGGTGACCCGGCCGAGGGCCACCAGTCGGGGCGGCTCGTCGGCCAGCACCGCCACCTGGTCACCCGGGCGCGGCCGGCCCACGTCGGTCAGCCCGGTCAGCTCCAGCGTGTCGTGGTGCACGAGTCGCTCGGCCTCGTAACGCTCGGCGGGCAGGAGCACGGCCCAGGTGCCAGCCCCGTCAGCGTGGCCCGTCCCGCCGGCCCGGTGCACGGTCTCGGTCGTCATGCCTGCCATCCCATCACGCCGCCGTTGCGAGCGGGACGTGACAGCCGACGATGTGATCGTCGACCATCCCGGTGGCCTGCATGAGCGCGTACGCGGTGGTCGGGCCGACGAACCGGAAGCCGCGCTTCTTGAGCGCCTTGGCCATCGCCGTCGACTCGGGGGTGATCGCCGCGACCTCGGCGAACGAGGCGGGGCGGGTCGACCGGGGTGCCGGGGCGAACGACCAGAGCAGCGCGGACAGCCCGTCGGGCAGCTCCAGCGCGGCGCGGGCGTTGGCGATCGCCGCCTCGATCTTGGCCCGGTTGCGGACGATGCCCGCGTCGGCGAGCAGCCGGGCCACGTCGCCGTCGTCGTAGCTGGCGACGGTCGGAATCCGGAACTCGTCGAAGGCCAGCCGGAACGCCGGGCGCTTGCGCAGGATGGTCAGCCAGGACAGGCCGGACTGGAACGCTTCCAGCGTCATTCGCTCGTAGAGCGCGTCGTCACCGCGCACCGGCCGACCCCACTCGGTGTCGTGGTAGGTGGCGTAGTCGGGGGTGCTCGACCCCCAGGCGCAGCGAACCAGCCCGTCGGCACCGATCACCAGGTCAGTCACCTCGTACACGCTAGGGCATCACACCGACAGCCCTTTGCCACCGGCCAGGCCCCCCGCGCCGGGTGTGGTCAGGGCAGCCGGCCCTGCTCGACCAGACGGGCGAACCTCTTCAGCGCCTGGGTGAGGCTGAACTTGGAGCCGGGCCAGAGCACCGGCCAGGCCAGCCGACCGGCCCGGCCGCCGGGCAGGTGGAACCACTCGTGCCAGACGACCTGGGTACGGGACCGGTCGAGCTGGGTGCAGCGCAGCACGCCCGGGCCGCGCAGCAGTTGGCCGCAGTGCACCACGCCGATCTCGTAGGGCTCGTCGACCCGGACGACCCGCATCTCGTCACGCAGCACGGCCGGGCCGAGCGCGGTCACCGCCTCGATCCGGCTGCCCTCCCGCCCGTCGCCCTCGATCACCCGCACCCGGGTGAACGGGATCCAGTCGGACTGCCGTTCCCAGGCGAGCAACGCGGTGAAGACCCGGGCCGCCGGGGCGTCGACGATCACCGTGGCCGTGACCTCACCGGCACCGGGTTGGGCCACCTCACCAAGATCGCCACCGCCCCGCGGGTCGGTCACGCCGACTCCGACCGGACCACCGCGCCGCGCTGCTCGGTGCCGTCGGCCGGGGTCCCGTCGCCGGCCGGGGCCACGCCGTCGGCATCCGCCATCGAGGAGGTGGCGGCGGGCGGCTGGCCCGCCTCGGTCGAGCCGGCCGGGGCCACCCCGTCGGCGGGGGCCACGCCGTCGGCCTCCGCCGTGGACGAGGTGGCGGCGGGCGCCGCGCCCGCCACGGTCGAGCCGGCCAACGGCGCGTCGTCGACCGGGGTCAGGTCAGCGCTCGCCTCGGCCGTGCCCGGCACCGCCGC
This sequence comes from Micromonospora sp. NPDC047527, assembly GCF_040643015.1. NCBI lineage: Bacteria > Bacillati > Actinomycetota > Actinomycetes > Micromonosporales > Micromonosporaceae > Micromonospora > Micromonospora sp. NPDC047527. The sequence continues at coordinate 512,914 of NZ_JBEYTK010000005.1, forward strand.
GGCGGATTGCTCCCGGGCCTGGCGCAGCACGTCCGCGTCGTCGGTGCGCCCCTCACGCAACGCGGCGACCTCCGACTCCAACACGCCGATCAGCTCGGACTTGTAGCCGATGTCGTAGGCGGCACGGTGCAGCACCTGATCGACCTGGGCCATCCGGTACCCGCGCAGCGCGGTGTCGAAGCGGACCGCGCCCACATCGGATTCGCGCAGCGGCCGGGTGCCTGGCAGCGGCATGGCCTGCGAATCCGGCTCGGCGGGCACCAGGCCGGGATCGCGGCCGCTGACCAGCACCGTCACGCCGAACACCACCGCCGCGACGGTCAACGCGACAACCAGGTAGAGCAGAAGCTGACCCATGCACTGATCGTGGCACGACCGCCGGCCCGGAGCGACCCCACACCCCGATCACAATCGACGCCCACGCCCGCCCCGCGTACCGGTCGATCGACCGGCTAGCGTCGGGAGCGGCCGGCGCGGCGGCGGTGGTGCGGAATCTCAGGAGGCGGCATGGCCGGGGCACTTCGGCTGGGTGGGCGGACGTTCGCCCCCGGTGAGCTGGTCGTGATGGCCATCGTCAACCGCACGCCGGACTCGTTCTACGACCGTGGCGCCACCTTCGCCCTCGACAGCGCGCTGCGCGCGGTCGAGCGGGCGGTGGACGAGGGCGCGGAGATCATCGATATCGGCGGGGTGAAGGCCGGCCCCGGCGCCGAGGTGGACGTCGCCGAGGAGATCCGACGCACGGTGGACACCATCGCCGCCGTACGAGCCGCGTTCCCCGAGGTGGTGATCTCCATCGACACCTGGCGGGCCGAGGTGGCGACGGAGGCGGTGGCGGCCGGCGCGGACCTGCTCAACGACACCTGGTCGGGCGCTGACCCGGCGCTGGCCCGGGTGGCGGCGAGCACCGGCGCCGGGCTGGTCTGCTCACACGCCGGAGGGCTGGTCCCGCGGACCCGGCCACACCGGGCCGCCTTCGACGACGTGGTCGCCGACGTGGTCGCGACGGTGACCGGGCTCGCCGAGCGTGCGGTGGCGGCAGGGGTACGTCCGGACGGCATCCTCATCGACCCGGCCCACGACTTCGGCAAGAACACCCGGCACTCCCTGGAGATCACCCGTCGGCTGGACGAGTTGACCGGAACCGGTTGGCCGGTGCTGGTGGCGCTCTCCAACAAGGATTTCATCGGCGAGACGTTGGACCTGCCGGTGGCCGAGCGGTTGGAGGGCACGCTCGCCGCGACGGCGGTCTCCGCCTGGCTGGGCGCCCGGGTGTTCCGGGCGCACCAGGTCGGGCCCACCCGCCGGGTGCTGGACATGGTCGCGTCGATTCGCGGTGACCGGCCACCCGCGGCGACCCGCCGGGGCCTGGCCTGACCGGTCGTCGGGGCGACCGACCATGAACGGCCGGCGGACCGGCACGATCGCCGGAGGTCGGGGCGGTCAGGTCCAGCGCAGGATGTTCCTACGCCAGGCATAGAGGATGCCGAGCGCGAGCACCGCCACGAACACCGCCATCTCCACCACCGTCACCAGGCCGAAGCCCGGTCGGTCGAAGACCACCGCCCACGGGAAGAGGAACACGGCCTCGACCGCGAACAGCACGTACAGGTAGGCGTAGACGTAGTAGCGGATCTGCATCTGCGCCCAGTCCGCGCCGACCGGGTCGAGCCCACACTCGTAGCTGGTCCGCTTGCCGACCGGGTCGGCGGGACGGGCCGGACGCAACACGCGGTTGGCCCCGAACGCCGCAACGAAGAACAGGACGCTGACGAGCAGCAAGAGACCGAGCGTCGCGTACGAGCCCAGGTAACCGGTCACGCCGGGAGCCTACCGCCCGGGCCGGAAGGCCCGTACCAAACACGTTACGGATTTGTTTCCGGTTGAGACTAGTGCACATGGGCAACTGTTACCGAATATTGGACTTCCATCCATGGCACCGGAGGTCAGATGGCCCGCGTGAACGTTTCGCCCCGGCACCGGGCGACGGGGCTGCGTCCCACGCGCCTGCTGGCGACCTCCCTCGCGGTCGGCCTGCTCGCGGCGCTCGCCGTGGCGCCGGCCTGGGCCAGCGCGGCGGCACCGGCCGGCGAGCCACTTTCGGCCGTGACCGACCCGTCGGCCGAGCCCGGGGCCGACCCGGAGACCACCGCACCCTCGCAGGAACCCACCCTGACCCAGGAGCCGAGTGACGGCCCCACGCCGACCATCCCCGCCCCGGAGACCACGGCGCCGCCGCCGGTGACGACGCCACCGGCGCCGCAGACCACCGCACCGGACGTACCGCCGCCCACCACCGCCCCCGCGCCGGGCGGCACCACGCGGTCGCCGACGCTCGGCCCACCGGCGCCCCCGGTCCTGCCGATGCCACCGGGCGGTACGCAGGTGCCACCGAGCCCGCTCGGCGTGCAGGTCACCACCGAGGACATCACCCTGCCCGGGGCGTACTGGAACGCGGCCAGCACGGCCACCACGCTGCGGGTGACGGTGGCCAACACCGGCACCACCGCACAACAGATCCGGCTCTCGTACACGCTGCCGGCCGGGCTGACCGACGCCGGGACGAAGGGGTGCGTCGCCGCAGGCGGTGGCGCGTACCGCTGTGGAGCCTGGACGGTCGGGGCGGGCACCCGGTTCAGCAGCCTGATCCGGTTGCGGGTCGCCGGCACCGCCTGGGAGCAGATGCCGCTCAGCGGCTCCGTCCAGGTCATCGCGGACGCGCCCGGCGTGCCTGGCCAGGCGACCGACGACCATGGGTTCGCGGTGCTGTTTCCGCCCGGCCCGCCAGCACCCGGCATCTCGCTTGCGGCCGACGAGGTGGCGTTCGACATCAGCGGCGCGGCGAGCAGCCTCGCGGTCCGGCTGGTCAACACCGGAACGGTGGACGCCGCCGGCCTGATCGAGGTGGTCCTGCCGGTCGGGGTGAGCGTGCCGACCCCACCGGCCGGCTGCGTGGCGGTCGACCCGACGCGGACCCGGTGTGACGCGGGTCTGTTGCCGGCGGGTCAGACCGGTGAGCTGCGGCTGCCGGTGGAGGCAAGTCCGCACGCCCAGAGAAACGCGCCGCTGTCCGGTGCGGTGATCGGTCAACTCGACCCGCGCAGCGGCCCGACCCGTCGGGTGCAGATGAGTTTCCGCATCACCGCGGCGGCCGCGCTGGCCACCCCGGTGGTGTCGCCGCCCGCGCCGACCGGCTCCCAGGGCGTACTCCCCGCGGGTGCCACCCGCGACGACCAGGCGATGACCTCGGTGCAGCGCACCGCGATCATCCTGGTCACGGTCTCCGCGCTACTGGTGGTGCTGGCCCTCGCGCTGGCCACCACCGCCCTGCGTCGCCGGCTCAGCGGGCCCTCGACCGGACCCACCCCCGAGCCCACTGACTGATCGATCACCCGCGACCCCGAACCGACGCCCGGCCAGAGTCACCGGGCGGCCTTAGCTGGTGATCTGAATTACGGCGCGCGGTGCGAAAGCCCGTAATTCAGGGCATTTCTCACCCCGATCCGGTCCCAGTTGGCCTACCTACAGGAAGGCTCAGGGGTCCGTTGGACGTAGGCTCTCGGTGAGGAACAACAGCGGACCGAGCCAGCCTGGGCGGTGCGGTCCAGCGTTGCGTCAAGGAGGTCCCGTGACCGGGCAAGGCGAGGTCACCATCATGCTCAGCCGCCCGCGCGACCACGCGCAACGAGGTGCAGGCGTGAGCGCGAGGATTGAGCCGGTTTTGCGAGCCCCGCAGCCGCGAACGAAGGTGGCACAGTGACCAAGCAGATCCGTCAACTCGACCGGGTGGTCATCCGGTTCGCCGGTGACTCCGGCGACGGCATGCAACTGACCGGCGACCGGTTCACCTCCGAAACGGCGCAGTTGGGCAACGACATCTCCACGCTGCCCAACTTCCCCGCCGAGATCCGGGCACCCGCCGGCACCCTGCCCGGCGTGTCGAGCTTCCAGGTGCACTTCGCCGACTACGACATCCTCACCCCGGGCGACGCGCCCAACGTGCTGGTGGCGATGAACCCGGCGGCGCTCAAGGCCAACCTGGCCGACCTGCCGCGCGGCGCGGACATCATCGTCAACACCGACGAGTTCACCAAGCGCAACCTGGCCAAGGTCGGCTACCAGGCGAGCCCGCTCGACGACGACTCGCTGGCCGGCTACGTCGTGCATCCGGTGGCGCTGACCTCGATGACGGTCGGCGCGCTCGCCTCCTTCGAGGTGTCCAAGAAGGACGCCGAGCGGTCGAAGAACATGTTCGCCCTCGGCCTGCTCTCGTGGATGTACTCCCGGCCGTACGAGTCGACGCTGCGCTTCCTGGAGCGCAAGTTCGCGGCCCGCCCCGAGCTGGTCGCCGCGAACGTGGCCGCGTTCCGGGCCGGCTGGAACTTCGGCGAGACCACGGAAGACTTCGCGGTCCGCTACGAGGTCAAGCCGGCGAAGATGCAGCCCGGCACCTACCGCAACATCACCGGCAACGCCGCGCTCTCGCTGGGTCTGGTCGCCGCCGGGGTCCGCTCCGGGCTGCCCGTCTTCCTCGGCGCGTACCCGATCACGCCGGCGTCGGACATCCTGCACGAGCTGAGCAAGCACAAGCGCTTCGGCGTGCTCACCATGCAGGCCGAGGACGAGATCGCCGCGGTCGGCGCCGCGCTGGGCGCGTCGTACGGCGGGTCGCTCGGCGTGACGACCACCAGCGGTCCGGGTGTGGCGCTCAAGAGCGAGACGATCTCCCTGGCGGTGGCGCTGGAGCTGCCGCTGGTGATCGTGGACGTGCAGCGCGCCGGCCCGTCCACCGGCATGCCGACCAAGACCGAGCAGGCCGACCTCAACATGGCCCTGTACGGCCGGCACGGCGAGGCGCCGGTCGCGGTGATCGCACCACGGTCACCGTCGGACTGCTTCTTCGCCGCGCTGGAGGCGGCCCGGATCGCGCTGACCTACCGCACCCCGGTGATCCTGCTGTCCGACAACTACGTCGCCAACGGCTCGGAGCCTTGGCTGCTGCCCGACGTGGAGTCGCTGCCCGACCTGCGGGTCGATTTCGCCACCGAGCCCAACGGCGAGGACGGCACCACCTTCCTGCCCTACCTGCGCGACCCAGAGACGCTGGCCCGGCCGTGGGCGATCCCGGGCACGGCTGGGCTGGAGCACCGGATCGGCGGCCTGGAGAAGGCCGACAAGACCGGCGACATCTCGTACGACCCGGCTAACCACGACTTCATGGTGCGTACCCGGGCGGCCCGCATCGAGACGATCCCGGTGCCGGACATCGAGGTGGAGGACCCGGACGGCGACGCCCGGGTGCTGGTCCTCGGCTGGGGCTCCACGTACGGGCCGATCGGCGCGGCGTGCCGCGGGGTCCGCCAGCGCGGCCTTTCCATCGCCCAGGCGCACCTGCGGCACCTGGCCCCGATGCCGGCAAACCTCGGTGAGGTGCTGCGCTCCTACGACCGGGTGGTCATCCCGGAGATGAACCTGGGCCAACTCGCCCACGTCATCCGGGCCCGCTACCTGGTCGACGCCATCAGCTACAACCAGGTCCGCGGCCTGCCGTTCACGTCCGCCGAGCTGGAGACGACGCTGGAAGAGGTCCTGAAGAATGTCTGAGCCCGTCGCCCTCAAGCTCACCGCCAAGGACTTCAAGTCCGACCAGGAGGTGCGCTGGTGCCCCGGCTGCGGTGACTACGCGATCCTGGCGGCCATCCAGCAGTTCATGCCGGAGCTGAACATCCCCCGCGAGCGGACCGTCTTCGTCTCCGGGATCGGCTGCTCGTCCCGCTTCCCGTACTACATGAACACCTACGGGATGCACTCGATTCACGGCCGCGCCCCGGCGATCGCGACCGGCCTGTCGGTGTCCCGGCCGGACCTGTCGGTCTGGGTGGTCACTGGCGACGGTGACGCGCTCTCCATCGGCGGCAACCACCTGATCCACGCGCTGCGGCGCAACGTCAACCTCAAGATCCTGCTGTTCAACAACCGGATCTACGGTCTGACCAAGGGTCAGTACTCGCCCACCTCCGAGGTCGGCAAGATCACCAAGTCGACGCCGGCCGGCTCGGCGGACGCCCCGTTCAACCCGCTCTCCCTCGCCCTCGGCGCGGAGGCCAGCTTCGTCGGACGGACCATCGACTCCGACCGCAAGCACCTGCAGTCGGTGCTGCGGGCCGCCGCCGAGCACGAGGGCTCGGCCTTCGTGGAGATCTACCAGAACTGCAACATCTTCAACGATGGTGCGTTTGACCAGCTCAAGGACCCGTCCACCCGGGACGACTACCTGATCCGCCTGGAGCACGGGCAGCCGATCACGTTCGGCGCCGACGGGCGGTTCTGCGTGGTGCACCCGCCGGGCGGTTTCGGCCTGGAGGTCCGGGAGACCAGCTCGGTCCGCCCGGAGGAGATCGTCGTGCACGACGCGACGGTCGCCGACCCGGCGTACGCCTTCGCGCTGTCCCGGCTGCCCGGCCTGGACCTGCGCAACACCCCGATCGGTGTGTTCCGCTCGGTGGACCGGCCGTCCTACGACAGCGTCGTGCAGAGCCAGTTGGCCGCCGCCAAGGCGACGGTCACCGAGACCCCCGAGCAGCAGCTCGCCGGTCTGCTGGGCAGCGGCGACACCTGGACGATCCTCTGACGCGTACGGCATGACGAAACGGCCGTCCCCGGAAGCGGGGGCGGCCGTTTCGTCATGCCGGGTGCTGTTCAGCGCTGGGCGGAGGCGGGCACCCAGAGGTTGTCGATCTCCTTCTCGGCCGCCGCGAGGCTCGCCTCGTGCAGCGGGATCAGCTCGGCCATCGCCGGGACCACGGGGGCCAGGGTCAGCTCGGCGGTGATGAAGCGCGGCTGCAGGCCGGTCAGGGACAGGCCGTGTGGGAGCCAGGGCTCGGCGTGGTCCCAACCGTTGCGCGGGGTGCCCTCGCCGTAGCCGCCGCCCCGGCTGGCCAGCACGATGAAGTTGCAGTTGCTGAGGTGGCCTTCCTGGGTCGTCGGGTCGTACGACAGACCGGCCATGATCAGGTGGTCGACCCAGGCCTTGACGCTGCTGGGTGCGCCGTAGTTGTAGAGCGGCAGTCCGAGCAGCACCGTGTCGGCCTGCTTCACCTCGTCGATCAGCCGCTCGCTGAGCTGCCAGACCTCGCGCTGCGCCGGAGTGTGCTGGTCTGGCGGCGTCACCCGGGCCTGGGCGGCAATCGGGTCCAGGTGCGGCAGCGGTTCGGCCCCGAGGTCGCGGTAGGTCACCGTTCCGTCCGGGTGAGCCGCACGCCAGACGGCGGCGGCGCGGGCGGTGAGCCGCCGACTCACCGACAGCTCACCCTGGATGCTCGAATCGATATGCAGCAGGTGCATGGTTTCTCCCTCAAGGATCGTCTGCGCTGGGTCAACCATTTATAGCAGGCCGATGTTCCGTTGGCTCGGTAGACTGGCTCACATGTCCGCCCCGCCGCTTGACCCCGCAGAGCACCGATCAGGAGCCCTGCTGGACCACCTGGCCCGGCGGATGCGACTGCGGTCGGAGTCGGTGCTGGCGCCACTGGGCCTGCGCCCCCGGCATCTCGTCGCGCTTACCGTGCTGCGCGACGGCGGCGGCACCAGCCAACAATCGCTGGCCACCGTCCTGGAGATGGACAGCACGAACATCGTCGGGCTGCTCAACGACCTCGAAGCCGAGCATCTGGTCGAGCGACGCCGCTCACCCGAGGACCGTCGGCGACACGTCGTCGACCTCACCGCCGAAGGGGTCAAACGGCTCAGCGCGGCGGAATGTGCCCTCGCGGGTGCCGAGGACGAGGTCCTGGGCGCACTGGATCCCGCCGAGCGGGAGACGCTCTACGAGCTGCTCCGGCGGGCCGCCAACACGTCGCCGGCCATCTGCACCGACGCGCTCCGGAGGGACGTCGACGCCTGCTGACGTCGGCGGCGGTCAGGCCGTGGTGCTGGACTCCGGGCGGTCGTCGCGGACGTGCACCAGCATGTCGCCGGTCTCGATCACCGCACCGGCCCGGTCGGCCAGGGTGACCACCTTGCCCCGCCGCACCAGGGCGATCACCAACGATTCCAGCTCACGCGGCGAGCGACCCACCTCGTCCCGCTCCGCCGAACGCATCGCCAACGCCATGCCCTGACCCGGCGTGAGCAGGTCCTCCACCACGTCGATCAGCGGCGGTGCCGAGGTGGACAGGCCGAGCAGACGACCGGCGGTCGCCGAGGAGACGATCACGTGGTGGGCGCCGCTCTGCTTGAGCAGCGGGGCGTTCTCCGCCTCCCGGGCCGCCGCGATGATCCGAACCTGCCCGGCGGTGAGCTGCCGTACGGTCAGCGCCACCAGCACCGAGGCGTCGTCACTGTCGGTCGCGATGATAACGGCTTTCGCGTTGCGGACGTGCGCCTCGTTGAGGACCGACGACCGGGTGGCCGACCCTTCGATGGCCACCAGGCCGGCCGACGTGGCCTGCCGCAGGGCGGCACCGTTGCGCTCCACCACCACGATCCTCGACCGGTCCAGCCCGTTCTCCATCAGGGCGTTGACCGCGCTGCGGCCCTTGGTGCCGTAGCCGCAGATGATGACGTGGTCCTTCACGCTTCTCCTCCACCGCGACAGGCGACGGCCGGTCCGGTACTGCTCGGTCAGGACTTCCAGTGTGGTGCCGACCAGGATGATCAGGAAGATCACTCGGGCCGGGGTGATGAAGAGGACGTTGACCAGTCGGGCCGACGGTGAGGCCGGCGTAATGTCGCCGTAGCCGGTGGTGGAGAGCGACACGACCGCGTAGTAGAAGGAGTCGAGCAGGGTGAGCCCGTCCTCGTTGACGTCGCGGTAACCGTCCCGGTCCAGGTAGACCGCGGCGACCACGGCGAAGACCAGGCCCAGGGCGGCGGCGAGCCGTAGGCTCAGCGCGCTCAGCGGACCCCGCCGCTGAGCTGGGAAATGGATCACCGTCGAACCTGCTCCGCCACCGTCGCCTGCACGCCCACAACATAGCGGGTACGCCGCACACCGCACGCCCGGGCTGCGCAGCGGACAACCGAGCCGACCCCGCGTGCCGAGCGGCGGCGCGGGCCCGCAGGGGCAGCCGGTCGGCCCGGCAACGGGCATGATGGGGATGTCCCCGACGACGACCGCGAGAGTGAGGCCCGCATGTCGTTGCTGCGACGAGTGATCGGCGGGGTGCTGCGGCGCCACCGCCAGCGTCAGGGCCGCACGCTGCGCGAGGTGGCCGAGTCGGCCGACGTCTCGGTGCCTTACCTGTCGGAGGTCGAGCGGGGCCGAAAGGAGGCCTCCTCGGAGGTGCTCGCGGCGATCTGTCGAGCGCTCGGCATCAGCCTCGCCGACCTGCTCGGGGAAGCCCGCGACGACATGCGCCGGGTCGAGCCCCGCCTCCCGGCCGCGCCGCGCGCCGCGCTGACCCATCTGGAACGGGTCGACGCGGCCCGACGCGAGATCGGCAACGCCACCTTGCTGGCGGGTCCACGCATCAGCGGGTTCGCCCTGTGTCACGGGCCGGGGGCGGACGAGCCGGCCCTCAGCGTCGGCGCGTCGGCCTCCGCTGGTGGCTTGCGCACCGTTCCGCGTACCTCCGTTCGGGCTGGCGACGCCGCGGCCCAGACTGGTGCGCGGCGGCTGACCGCCGCGTAGGCCGCGCGGTTCTGCCGTCGGCGGATCTGCCGGCGGCAGAATCCCTGGGCCACGACCGCAGGCCGCCGCACGCTGGAAGGGCCGGTCCACCGGGCGGTCCCGCCGCCCGCCGGCACGGCGGAAGGCGGCGGCGAATGATCGGGTACGGCGTGCGAATGCTGGATGGTGGGCAGCCATCCTTCGGTGACCATGTGTTCGAGCGGCTGTTGCGGGAGCGGATCGTCTTCCTCGGCAACGAGGTGACCGAGGAGTCGGCCAACCAGATCTGCGCGCAGATCCTGCTGCTCGCCGCCGAGGACGCGGACCGGGACATCTTCCTCTACATCAACTCGCCGGGCGGGTCGGTGAGCGCGGGGATGGCGGTCTACGACACGATGCGCTACGTCCGCAACGACGTGGCCACGCTGGCGCTCGGGTTCGCCGGCTCGATGGGGCAGTTCCTGCTCTGCGCGGGCGCGGCCGGCAAGCGGTACGCGCTGCCGCATTCGCGGATCATGATGCACCAGCCGTCCGGCGGGATGGGCGGCACCGCCTCGGACATCACCATCCAGGCGGAGAACATGCTGCACGTGAAGCGGACCATGCAGGAGCTGATCGCCCAGCACAGTGGACGAGATCTGGACGAGATCCAGCGCGACTGGGACCGGGACCGCTGGTTCACGGCCGTTCAGGCCCGCGAGTACGGCCTCATCGACCAGGTACTCACCCGAGCCGATCAGCTGACGGCGCTCTGACCCGCGGTGGGGGGGGGGGGGGGGGGGGGGGCGCCGCCCCCCCCCCCCCCCCCCCGAACCCCCCCCCCCCCACCCCCCGCCACACGATCTCCAAACTCGAAAAAACAAAGAAAAGAT
>NZ_JBEYTK010000006.1:0-305544 GCF_040643015.1 Micromonospora sp. NPDC047527
CCGGTTACATTCCGAACCCGGAAGCTAAGCCCTCCAGCGCCGATGGTACTGCACTCGTGAGGGTGTGGGAGAGTAGGACACCGCCGGACAATCTTCCAGTTAAGGCCACCCCATATGGGGTGGCCTTAACTGCGTTCACCGGTATGCCTGCGGGCGGGAACGCGGGCGGCGGCCTGCCTGCGGCGCCCGACGCACAATCCCGCTCACGCCCGCCCAGCCGGCGATAACCCCCCAGGTCCAAACGTTGCTGGACCAGATTCGAGTCAACGAGACCAGATCCGGGTCAACGAGCTCGGACCTGGTCAGGCTCGTGCACGCCCCGGCGTGCTTGATCGCGGATAAGGGCTACGCCCACGACTCCATTGCAGCGGCACCGAGCGGTGGCGGTGCCGAGGTCGCTCACGCGCCCAAGGACAGCGCGACGCACGGCCCGGAGCGCCCAGCCGGGGAGATGCATTCGCACGATCGACACGACCTGCAGGCGGCGGCGGACGAGGCGAAGCAGGAGGCCGAACGCCCAGGCGAAGTGGCTTCGGTGAAAGAGTTCCCGAGACGTCCGGGCCCCTTATCCGTTGAGGACCGCCGGGCCGGTGGCCATGGCGGTCCTCAACGTTCGGGTCGGGCGGCGGATAGCCGCGGCTCAGGAGGGCTTCGGCCCGCAGACGTAGCGGGGCTCGGCGTCGTAGCGCCAGGTGAACTTCTCCCGCTTGACCACCTTGCCGTCCTTCTTGATGACCCGGAAGGCGTCCTGGGTGAAGCCGTTGATGCCGTTCGTCGCGATGCACGTGGGCCCAGGCTCCAGATGGATCAGCTTCGGCGTGGTGATGTTGCGGCGCGGCCCGTACTCCGTCTTCACGCTGTCGTAGATCTTGGTGCTCCAGATCGACACGGTGATCGTGCTCGACGTGTACGAGGTGTCGATGAGCACGCCGTACTCGGTGTTGTTGCGGAACTTGAAGTCCAGGTTCGGCCAGAAGATGGTCGACTCGATGACCGCCGGGTACCGGTCGAACCAGTACGAGTGCGGCTTGTGCTCGACGTCCTCCAACCCGGCGTAGTAGGTGGCGTTGAACAGCGTGGTGGTGAACTGCGAGGTGCCACCGCCCACGCCCGGCACCAGCTTGCCGTCGAGGATGACCGGCGCGTCCCGGTAGCCCTGTTTGTAGCTGCGCTCCCCGGTGTGCCCGTTCAGCGAGAACGTCTTGCCGGGAAGCACGACTGTGCCGTCCACCTTCTTCGCGATGGTGACGATGTTCTGGCTGCGCGAGGAGGCCAGGCCCCCGGTGAACTTGGTGGTGAAGGTGGACACCCGCTCCTTGATGCCCAGGCCGGCGAGCTTCTCCGCGGTCAGTTCCGGCGGCGTCGCCTTCACCTCGCCGGTCACCTCACGGCCGTCCGACTTCGGCAGCACGGCCAGCAGGTCGCGGCTCAGGGCGGCGCTGTCCAGCTGCTGGCCGTCGCGTCCGTCGCTGACCGTGGGCCGCCCTCCGGCGATGGTCATCGTCGCGTCCTTCGGCGGCACCTCGATCGCGTTCAGGCTGTCGCCGAGGGCCGTGCGCAGCCGCTTCACGTCCACCGTCGGCGTGAGCTTGCCGGCGTCGTCGGCGGTGAACCGCAGGCTCTTCGCGATGGCGGCGGGAGGTACCTTCACCGAACCCTTGTCAGTGCGCAGGGTGACCGGTGCGGCGACGGCCGGCTTCGCCAGGTCGGCGACCAGCCGGTCCAACTCCTCGGCGGTGGTCGCGGGGTGGCTCTCCACCAGCGGCACGGTGACCGGGGCGCCGGCCAGCCAACCGGCGCGCACGGCGTCGGCGGAGCGCTCCGGGTCGAACGCCAGCCCCGGCTTGGGCTGCACCACCTTCGGCGTGGTGCCCTGATAGGTGATCGCCGGCTTGGTCATCGGGCGGGCCTGGTCGCCGAGCACCTTGCGGAGCGCGCCGTCCAGCCGGTCGGCGTCGACGGTGACCACCGGATCGACGGTGCGGGAGCCGACCAACCGGCTGACCGCGTGCGCGTCGGCGTCGGCCGCCGCCGCCACGGTCGCCGCCACGTCGACGGTCAACCCGACGTCGGCGGGGTTGATCTCGGCGGTGCGCTCCCCGACGGTGACCTTCAGCGGTGCGGCGAGGGCCGCCGCACGCCGGTCCAGTTCGGCCCGCAGCTCACGGTCGGCGGCGGTGAGGCTCCGGCCGCCCAGTTCGGTGCCGAGCACGCTGGTGCCCCGGGGTACGTCCCCGGCGTACGCCCAGGCGCCGGCACCCGCACCGGCCGCGAGCACGCCTCCGGTGATGCCGGCCGCGAGCAGCATCCGCACCCGCCGGGGGCGGCGCCCACCGCCCGCCGGCTCACCGGCCGGGGTGGGGACGGGCGGTGTGACCGCCGTCGGCCCGTCGTCCGGCCAGGTGACCGCGGTGACCTGCACGGTGGGCCGGTCGTCGGCGGGTGGACGTTTTTCGCCGTACAGCGTCACTACAACCTCGATCGCCAGGTGCCACGGGAGGTCTCCCCTCCCGGAGACCACCTACGGTAACGAATGGTCGGCCGTACCTGCGGGCTGCGCCCACCCGCGTCGCCGCCGCGTGTCGCACCGGCGTGTCGCGGGAGCCGGGTCGGTGTGGGTCCTTGTCCGCCGCCGTGGCACGGTGGCGGAGTGGACGCTGAGGAGCGGGTGCTGGCGTACGGCGGCGGCTGGTTGGACCGGGCAGGGCCCCTGCGCACCGACCCCCATCGACTGGACGCGCTGCTGACCGAGCCGACCACGGTCGTGCTGCCGCTGTGGCGGGACCGCTGCCTGGTCGACGGGGACGGCCCGGTGCGGCTCACGGCGGACCGGGCGGCCCTCGTCCGGTCCGCCGCCGACGAAACCGTCTTTCTGGGGCTCGACGGGGACGTCGCCGTGTTCGCCGTGGACCTCTCCGCGCTCAGCGAGCGGTCGGCCGTCGAGATGACCGGTGCGGCACGGGCCGTCGACGTGCGGGCCCTGGTGGGGCGGCTCGACCCGTCCGGCGCGGCCGTCCAGGCGTACGCCCGGGGGTTGCTGCACTGGCACCGGCAGTCACGGTACTGCGGCGGATGCGGTTCGCCGGCCGTCGCCGGCGGTGGCGGGCACGTCCGGACCTGCGGCGGCGGGGACTGCGGGCGGCTCCTGTTCCCCCGCATCGAGCCGGCGATCATCGTGCTGGTGGAGGCGCCCGGCTCGCCGGAGCGCTGCCTGCTGGCCCGGCACGCCGGCGCTCCCGAGGGGGCGTACTCGACGTTGGCCGGCTTCGTCGAGGTCGGCGAGAGCCTGGAGGACGCGGTCCGTCGGGAGATGGCCGAGGAGGCGGGCGTGACAGTCACCGACGTGACCTACCAGGGGTCGCAGGGGTGGCCGTTCCCCGCCGGCCTGATGGTGGGCTTCCGGGCCACCGCCACGTCCGAGGAGGTACGCGTCGACGGCGTGGAGTTGCTGGAGGCACGCTGGTTCACCCGGGCTGAGTTGCGGGAGAGGGTCGCGGCCGGTCGTCCGCTCGGTCGGGTGGACTCGATCGATCACCAGTTGCTCGATCGGTGGCTGACGGCAGGCTGAGGACCATCACCAGCGCGGTCGCCGCAGCGGTGGCGAGAGCACACCACATGATTCCCTGGAACGTCCGTGGCGCGACGGCCATGGTCAGGATGGCCAGGACGCCCGCGGCCACCCAGAGCGGCGCGGAGGGCCAGCGCGCCCCCGCCGCGATCTTGGCGTTGACGGCCGCGAAGACCAGCGCGTAGAGCGCGCCGGTGGCGGCGAAGAACGGGGCGTACTCACCCAGGGACGCGTAGTCCTCGCCGCCCACCAGCCGGAACGCGAAACCGCCGGCCAGGGCCGAGGCGGCGACGAGCACGGCACCGCAGCCGGCGACGATCGCGAGCACGACGGTGCGGACCCGGTTGTCCCCCACGGCCAGTCGGGGCAGTGCCAGCACCACGATCACCTGGGGTGCCCAGAGCGCACCCTTGGTGAGCACGGTTCCGACGGCGTACGCCCCGGAGTCCGCAGGTGACAGCAGTTGGCGGGCGAAGATCAGGTCGGCGTACGACACGGCGAGCATCGCCAGCGCGGCCGTGCCGGCACTCGTCACCTGCCGGATGCGCAGGGCGGCGCTCTCCCGGCCCGAGGTGGCCCGGCGGGCCGGTCGGGCGACCCAGGCCAGCACGGGCAGCACCAGGTACGAGGTCACCATGCCGGCCACGAGGGTGTCGACGACGTCGGCGCCGAGGACGAGCGCGACGATCATGCCGCCGTACCGTCCGACCGCGACCACCCCCATCGCCCAGGCGAGGCGGAGGAAGCGCTGCTCACCCTGCAACTCGCCGAGCCACCGGGCGGCCAGGACGACCGCGACGGTGGTGGCGGCGACCAGCGCCGCGACCGTCAACGACAGCCGTAGCGCGGTCATCATCAGCGGCGCGGCCACGACGACGGCGCCACCGGCGACGGCTGTGGTGACGAGGGTGACCCGGTTGGTCGGTGCGCCCGGGTGCCGGGCCCGGTGCACGGCGATCGCCATCTGCAGGCCCACACCGGCGACGCCGGCTATCGCGACGAGGGCCAGCACCGTGGCCAGCACACTCAACTCCTCCACCGCGAGGTGCCGGGCACCGAGCATCGGGAGCAGGTAGGCCAGCCCGTTCGTCACCATCGCGGCGCCCGCCACCGCCGCGCCCGCCGCTCCCATGCGGCCCGCGCCAGGCCCAGCCGTCGTCTCTGTCATCGCGCCTCATGTCGGTTCGCCGGGGGAAACGGGTTCGTCCCGAAGCCTCGCGTCGTCGTCGCGGGCCGCTCGTCGATGTCGTCTGGCAAGCTACCGTCCGCGCTTCCCCTGTGCCTAGAGTGCTGTCCGGAGCCCCGGGCGCGATGTCGGGCCCGCGTCCCGTCCAGGTCCATGGGGGTCCGTGTGCGTCGACCGTCACCGGAGATCGGTCCGGCGCTGCTGCGGGCTGCCGTCGTACTCCGTCGGTGGTGGCCGGAGGCCGCGCTCGGATTCGGCGTGGTCATCGCGATTCTCGGCCCGGTGCTCCGTCGTGGCTACGTCCTCCGTTACGACCTGGTGTTCGTGCCGGACCCGCCGTTCGGCGCCACGGTCTGGGGCAGCGGCTCCGAGCTGCCCCGTGCGGTGCCCAGCGAACTGCTCGCGGTCGGCCTGTCCCAGCTGATCCCCGCCGACATGGCCCAGAAGGTGCTCCTCGCCGGCTGCCTCGCCCTGGCCGCGGTGGGTGCCGCCCGGTTGGCTCCCGTCGGCCACCCGATGGCGCGGATCGCGGCCGGGCTCGCGTACGTCTGGAATCCCTGGGTGTACGGCCGGCTGCACCTCGGGCAGTGGGCGGTCATCGCGGGGTACGCCGCGTTGCCCTGGGCGTACGCCTGGGTGCTGGGCGTGGTGCGGCCACCGTCCGACGGCACCGGTCCGGGTCGGCGTTCCGCCGTGGCAGGTGGGGTCACGGTGGTGCTGGGCGGCCCGGCGATGGTGTTGGCGGCCGTCCTCGCCTGCGCTCCGGCGTTGGCCCTGGCGCGGCGGTGGCGGGCGTTGGTAGCAGGTGCCGCGGCGCTGGTCGGCCTCACCGCACCGTGGTGGTTGGCGTTGATGAGCCGGGGTGGTGCCGTCGATCTCGACGAGCGGGGGGTCGCCGCCTTCGCTGTCCGCCCGGACACTCCGCTGGGCGTGCTCGGCAGCGTCGGCACGCTCGGTGGCATCTGGAGCCGCCATGCCGTACCGGTCGGCCGGGACCAGTGGCCGGTCGCCCTGCTCGCGCTGGTGCTCGCCGCGGCGGCGTTCTGGGGGTACGTGCTGATCCGTCGTCGCTGGCCGTCGACGGCGTGGTGGGGCCTGCTCGTCAGCGCGGTCCTGGGCACCGTGATCGCCGTACTGCCGGCCTGGTCGGTGGGTGCGCAGTGGATGGTCGCGCTCGTCGAGCACGTTCCGCTGGCCGGCGCGGTCCGGGACGGCACCCGGCTGCTCGCACCGCTGGCGTTGGTGCAGGCGGTGGGTCTCGGGATGCTGGTGGAGTCGCTGACGACGGCGAGGGCCCGGGCGTGGGCACCGCTGGTGGTGGCCGCTCCGGTGTTGCTGCTGCCTGGCCTGGCGTGGGGTCTCAGCGGTCAGCTCGACACGGTGCGGTACCCGGCGGAGTGGTCGGCGGTGCGCGCCGAGGTGAACCGGGATCCGGCCGGCGGCAGCCTCGTCTCACTGCCCTGGTCCTCGTTCCGGGCCTACCGGTGGGCGGGCAACGTGCCGGTGCTCGATCCGGCGTCGCGGGCGTTCCGGCGGCCGGTGATCGGCGACCAGGACGTGTTGGTCGGTCGGGACCGGATTCGGGGGGAGAGCCGTGAGGCCGATCGGGTGGCGGCAGCGCTGGCCGTGCCCGGCGACCCTGGGCCGGCCCTGCGTCGGCTCGGCGTGCGGTATGTGCTCATTCAGACCGATCAACCCGACGGTGCCCAGGCGGAGAGCCGTTTCGCGGACGCCGAGCTGGTGCGGCGAGACGGGTCGTTAACCCTGTTACGCCTGCCTGGTGCCGATTTCTCCGAGTCGGCAGGGCGTATCGGCATAGTTCCGTTGCTGGGGTATTCGGTACTCGGGGCCACCCTGTTGATCGCCCTTTTGCACCGGCCCGCACAGCAGTGACGCATGTTACTCTTCGGTACCTTTCCCCGAAGGGATCATCAATGAAGGCATCCTTCAATCCCCTCCTGACCGCGGTCGTCGCCGCGGCGGTGGGTGCTGTGCTCGGAATCCTGGCCGTCTCGATCGGGACGTCCACTATCACCAACACCAACAGCAAGCCTGCGAACGTGGAGCAGCCCATCATCGTGTACGGCGAGCGTTGACGGCCCTCCATGGAGGTCCTTCCTCCTGACGTGTCGTCAGATGTGGTCGTACTCGACGTCGTGGTGCCCGCGTTCAACGAGGCACTCCGGCTGCCCGACACCCTGATCCTGCTCCGGGCGGCGCTGGCCGACCTCGGTGTGCCCTGCCGGGTCACCGTGGTGGACAACGCCAGCACCGACGGGACCGCTGAGGTGGTGACGGGCGCACCCGCCGGTCCGGTTCCCGTTCGACTGCTCTGGTGCGGCAAACCGGGCAAGGGTTTCGCGGTGCGTACCGGCGTGCTGGCAAGCGACGCGCGCTACGTCGGCTTCTGTGACGCGGACCTGGCCACCGCGCCAGCCATTCTCGGGCGGGTGCTCAGTCTCCTGACCGAGGGGGCCGACGCGGTGGTCGGGTCGCGGGCCCACCCCGAGTCGGTTGTCCAGGAGCGGCACAGCTTGCTGCGACGGTGGGGCGCGGTGGCGTTCCGTGGCGCTGTCCGGCAGGTGGTGCGCGGCGTGAGTGAGACGCAGTGCGGGTTCAAGTTCTTCGGCAACGACGTCGCACGGCGGGCCTTCGCGCCACTTCGGTGCGGTGGGTTCGCGTTCGACGTCGAGGTGCTGGGCCGCGCCGAGCGGGCCGGTGCCCGTTTGGTGGAGGTCCCGGTGAACTGGGTGGATATGCCCGGCTCCCGCTTCTCACCGCTCCGACACGGCTGGCAGAGTTTCGTTGACGTCGCGAAGATCCAGTGGCGGCTCCGTGGCGCCGGCGTCGCCCCGGCGATGCCGATGCCGATGCCGGTCGTCACCCTTCCGGTCGCCCCGGACGTGACAAGTGGCACCGCCACCGTTGGAATGCGGCCGTGAGTGTCAGATCATCCCGGACCACCGCGGCGCCCACCACCGACGCCACGGTCGTGGGCCGCCGGGTCGCGGTGCTCAACTGGAAGGACCTCTGGCATCCGGACGCCGGGGGAGCCGAGGTCTACGCCTGGCAGGTCGCCCGCGACCTGGTGAGCGCCGGGGCGGAGGTCACCTTCGTCACCGCGCGCCCGCCGGGTCAGCGCGGCGACGAGGTCCGGGACGGCATCAGGATCGTCCGTGTCGGCGGCCGGTGGAGCATCTACCCCCGGGTGCTGGGCTGGCTGGCGCGACGACGGCGTCAGTTCGACGCGGTCGTGGACTGTCAGAACGGCATCCCGTTCTTCAGCCCGGCGGTCCTGCCGGCGGACGTGCCGGTGATCTGCGTGATCCACCACGTGCACGACCGCCAGTTCCGGCTGTACTTCGGCCCGGTCGTGGGTCGCTTCGGGGCGTGGCTGGAAGGGCCGGTCGCCCGACGGGTCTACCGCCGTGCGGTGACCCTCGCGGTCTCACCCTCGACGGCCGTGGCCATCCGGGACCGGCTGCGCTGGGCCGGTCCGGTGGTCGTGGTGCCCAACGGCGCGGACGCGACGTCGCCGCCGGCAGCCGCTGGCGTGGCCCGGGACAGCCGACCCCGTGTCGTCTGCGTCGGCCGGGTGACCCGGCACAAGCGGGTGGATCTGGTGCTCGACGCCGTCCACCAGCTCCGAGCGGATCGGCCCGACCTGCGCCTGGACATCGTCGGTGGCGGGCCGGACGTGACGACCATCCGCCGGCTGGTCGACGAGCGTGGGCTGAGCGACACGGTCACGGTCCACGGGCACCTGCCCTCCGCCGAGCGGGACGCACTGCTGGCCGCCGCCTGGTTGCACGTCTCCGGCTCGTGGGGTGAGGGCTGGGGTCTCGTGGTGGTGGAGGCCGCCGCCGCCGGGCTGCCCACTGTCGCGTTCGACGTGGACGGGCTGCGCGACGCCGTCCGACCGGGCCGCACCGGGTGGCTGGTCAGCGAGGGCGAGAACCCCGCGCAGAGTCTCGCCGCCGGTCTCGACCGCGCGTTGGACTCCCTCGCGGTGCCGGCCGAGGCGGACCGGATGGCCGCTGAGTGTCGACAGTGGAGCGATTCGTTCGGCTGGGCCGACACCGGCCGGCGGGTCCGAGCGGTCCTCGGTGATCTGCTCGAGCCACGTGCGGTGCCGTGGGCTGCGGGGAACGCGTCTCTCGTGGTCCGGACCGACCAGCCGGAGAGCCTCCTCGCCCGGCTGGCCCCACTCCTCCCGTACACCCGACATGTCGCGGTCGACGAACACGGTCTGTGGATCCTGGTGCCGGGCGCGGACCCAGCCGCGATCCGGCAGGTGCTGCTCGGGGCGGGCATCGGCGCCGAAGACATCAGCGAGCGGAACGCCAGTGGGGACGAACTGCTCACCGGAGTTCCGGTACGGCAGTGCTGACCGCCTGGTCGACCGCTCGTCGCGCCCCCGGAATACCGACCGCCACGGTGTCCCTGGCGGTGTGGCGCCTGCGTGAGCTGCTGGTCTGCCTCGCGCTGATCGGTCTCTGCATCACCCAGGAGCCCGGGCTCATCGTGCCCGACACGAAGCTGGACATGGCCCTGGACCCGGGCGGGTTCCTCGCCCGGGCCACCCACCTGTGGACCGCGGACTGGCAGTTCGGCACCCTCCAGAACCAGGCCGTCGGCTACTTCTTCCCGATGGGGCCGTTCTTCCTGCTCGGTGAGGCGGTGGGGCTGCCGGCCTGGCTCGTCCAGCGGCTCTGGATGGCGGCCCTGCTCTGTGTGGCCCTCACCGGTGTGGTGCGGCTGGCTCGCGCCCTCGACCTGGGTGGACCGGCGTCACGCCTGGTGGCCGGCGCGGTGTTCGCGCTCTCGCCCCGAGCCCTCTCCCTGGTCGGCACCGTGTCGCTGGAACTGCTGCCGTACTGCGTCGCCCCGTGGGTGCTGCTGCCCCTGGTCAAGGGAGCTGCGGGTGGCTCGCTGCGGCGGGCGGCCGCGCTCAGCGGCTTGGCGGTGGTCTGCATGGGCGGAGCGAACGGGGCCGCCGCCGCGTGCGCCGTACTCCCGGCGTTCCTCTTCGTGGTGACCCGCGCGCCGGGCTGGCGACGGATCCGCCTGCTGGCCTGGTGGACGGTGGCGATGGTCGTGGCCACCTTCTGGTGGCTGGTGCCGCTGCTGCTCCTACAGCGGTACGGGTTCCCGTTCCTGCCGTACACCGAGAGTGCGGCGGTCACGACGAGCGTGACGTCGCTCCCGTCGGCCGTGCGGGGCGCCACCCACTGGGTGGGTTACCTGGCCGTCGACGGTGTGCCCTGGTGGCGCTCGGGATGGGCGTTGGTCACGACGCTCTGGATGATCGTGCTCACCGGCCTTATCGCGTGCATCGGCCTGGCCGGACTGGCCCGTCGGGATCTGCCGGAGCGGCGGTTCCTGTTCATCGGGGCCCTGGTCGGGTTGCTGACCCTGACCGCGGGAAACCTGTCGGACGGGGGCGCCGCCTTCGCCTCGACGGTGCGCGAGGCCCTCGACGGCCCGCTCGCCGCGCTGCGCAACCTGCACAAGTTCGACGTCGTACTTCGCCTGCCGCTGGCCCTGGCCACCGCGCACATGCTGCACACCGCCGGCCGGATCGCTGTCATCCGCCGGGTCACGCGTCCCACCAACATGGCACCCCGGCGGGTCGCGTTGGGCGTCACCGCCGTCGCGCTCCTCGCGGTCACCAGCGGCGCGGGGAATGCGGGGCTCGCGGCGGGCGGCGGATTCTGGACGGTGCCCGACCACTGGCGGCAGGCGACCGGATGGCTCGACCGGAACGCCGGCCCGGGCACCACGCTGCTGGTCCCCGGTTCCAACTTCGCCGAGTACAACTGGGGGCGATCGTTGGACGAGCCGGTCCAGCCCTTGCTGGACTCGCCGTGGGCGGTGCGGTCGCTGGTGCCGGCCGGGTCGGCGGGCAACGCCCGGCTGCTCTCCGCGATCGACGATCGACTCGCCTCCGGCACCGCCTCGCCAGGGCTGGCCGACGTGCTCGGTCGACTCGGCGTGCGATACCTGCTCGTCCGCAACGACCTCCGCCAGCCTGTCGGCGGCATCGCGTGGCCGGTTCTCGTGCACCGCACGCTGGACAGCGCTCCGGGGTTGTTCCGGGTCGCCGCGTTCGGCCCGAACAGCGGGGCGACGCCGGACTTCACCGGAGCGTGGGACTACGGGCTGCACGTGCCGTATCCGGCGGTGGAGATCTACGAGGTGGACCGGCCGACCCCTCGGGCCACGCTGACCGACGCGACGCAGCCGCTCAACCTGGTCGGCGCACCGGAGACGTTGCTGGACCTCAGCGACGCCGGTGTGCTCGGCAACCGGCCGGTGATCCTCGACGGCGACGCCCCGTCGACGACCGGCGGGGGCACGGTGCTCGCCGACAGCCTGCGCAACCGGGAGATCGACTTCGGCCTCGTCCGTGGCAACACCTCGCGGACACTGACCCCCGAGGAGCGGCCCCGGCTGTCGCGCATGGAACACGACATCATCGATCCCGCGTGGACCTCGTCGGTCACCTCGTCGGGACATGCCGGGGTGACCAGCGTCGAGGCGTCCTCCAGCGCGGCCGACGTCGCGGGGCCGGCCGGGTTGCGCGACCCCTCGGCCACCCCGTTCGCGGCCATCGACGGCGACAGCGGCACCTCGTGGCTGTCGGACGGTGCGCGTAAACCCGTGGGCCAGTGGGTGGAGATCCGGTTCCAGGACAAGGTCCAAGCCGGGTCGGTGGAGTTGCAGGTGGTCGGCGACGAGGTTGTCGGCGCACCGGTCACCCGGGTCGAGGTCAGCACCGAGGGCGGCTCGTACGTGCACTCGGTGGTCGACGCCGGGTCGGCGCCGCTGCGACTGTCGCTGCCGTCGGGGCGTACCACCTGGCTTCGGGTGACGATCGACGGTGTCGCGGGTGCCGACGTGCCGGGTCGCCGCGCGGGCATCCGGGAGGTACGCGTTGCCGGGGTGAGCCCACAGCGGTACCTGCAACTGCCGGCGATGCCCGATGCCACCAGCGCGCCGGAGGTCGTCGCGCTGACCCGCAAGGCCGTGGACCGGCCGGCCTGCGCGGTCGCCGGTGTCCACTACCTGTGCTCTCCCGACCTCATCCGGCAGGGCGAGGAGACGGGACTGGTGCCCCGCCGCTTCGACCTGCCGGCGTCCACCAACTACCACCTCACCGGCCTGGCCCGCGCCACACCCGCCACCGCGCGAGCGGTGTACGACGACATGACGGGCGGCGAAACCTTCACCACGTCGAGCTCGTGGTTCGACGATCCGGTCGCCTCATCGAGGTCGCTGGGCGACGGGGACGACGGCACGGCCTGGTGGGCGGACCCGTACGACCCGCAGCCGACCGTGAAGGTGCGCTGGGCCAAGCTTCGGACGGTGAGCTGGGTGCGCCTGCGGTTCGCGGAGAGCCTGGTCGCGGCTCCGCCCAGGACGGTCCGGATCACCGGCGACGACGGCATCCGGGAGGTGACGGTCGACCTGGACGGTGTTGCCCGCTTCCCGGCCCTGCGTACCCGCGGCCTCGCCGTGGCCGTGACCTCGACGGTGCCAAGGATCAACCAGTCGACCGCGCTGTTCGAGCCGCAACCGCTGCCCGTCGGCCTCAGCGGCATGGACGTGCAGGGCGTGCCCGAAGCCAACCAGCCCCGTGGCCTCGACCGTGAGGTGACGTTGCCGTGCGGCGCGGGCCCGACGATCGTGATCAACGGGGCGCCAATGCCGACGACTGCCTCGGGCACGTTGCGGGACCTGAGGGATCTGCGGCCACTGCGGTACCGCGCGTGCCTCCCCGAAACCAAGCCGGCGGGCCGAGCCAAGGCCACCCCGAAGGCGGATGCCGACGAGGTCTCGCTGCGGGGCGGCCCGAACGAGGTCTCCGCGCCGCCGGATCGGTTCGTCGTGGACAGCGTGATTCTGACCGGTGAGCCGGCGGTGCGACCCGCTGTGGCAGCGGGCGCCGAGTCGCCCCGCCAGGCCGTTGCGGTCCTCGACTGGGACGACCAGCGTCGGTCGGTCGAGGTCGGGGCGGGTGGCGGCAGCTACCTGGTCGTCCCGGAGAACGCCAACCCCGGCTGGCGGGCAACCCTCGACGGTGTCCAGCTCGTACCGACGCGCCTGGACGGGTGGAAGCAGGCGTGGTTCGTGCCGGCCGGGGCCGCCGGCCGCGTCGACCTGGTCTTCACGCCCGGGGAGCAGTACGTCCTCATTCTGCGCGTCGGCGTGGGTCTGCTGCTGCTGTTGGTCGTCGCAGCGCTGATCCCCGCGCGTCGCCATCGGCCGTCGTACCCGGTGGTGCCGTCGACGATGCCGACGGCGCCGCTGCTCGCGGTGGGTGTGCCGGCGCTGCTCGGGGGCTGGATCGGGCTCGGCTGCGCCGCCGTGGTCCTGGCCCTGCACCGGCGACGGACGCCCAGCCCTGGCTGGATCTGGGTGCCGGCCGCCCTGGGGCTCGCGGCCTACGGGACCCAGCGGTGGTGGCTGCCGCGGGTCGGCTCGGAACGGCTGGCGGATCTACTGGTCGTGCTTCCGACCGGGCTGCTCCTCGTCGCGATCGCCGCTCTGGTGCTGCGTTTCCGCCGGGTGCGCGGGCGGTACGAGTTGCGCCGCGAGGGTCGGGTGCCCGCCGGGGACCGACGACGCGGCCTGCAGCGCTGGCACCGGCGTCGGCACCTGGACCAGGGAGCCGGGTTCGACGACCTCGGGCCCGGGGCGGTCGCGCCGCCGCTGCCCGACCCGCCGGAATCGCCGCGACGGCCGCTCGATGAGGTAGTAGCTGGCCGTCGCGACCGGGATCGTGAGGGCCAGCGTGAGCGCGAGGAGAACCCAGAAGGAGCTGTCCATCCGGGTGAATCCGAGCAGGCGGAAGCAGGCCTCGAGGGCGAGGAGGTGCCACAGGAAGATGCCGTAGGAGATCCGGCCGAGAAACAGGACCACCCGATGGCCGAGGAGCGCTCGCGGCACCCCGCCGGAGCCCGGGCCAACGAGCGGGGCGATCACGCACCAGGCGATGAGCAGGAACACCAGGTGCTCGACGATCGACTCGATCGCCTTGGCGGGTTCGACCCCGCGCGGGCCGGCGATCGGGGTGCTGGCGATCCACAGCAGCGCGCCGGCGATGAGCCACGACGTTCCCGGGGCGAACGTGAAGACGCGCAGACCGCGCGGCGTGGCGGACCACAGGTCGTCGTCGCCTCGGCCGGACCCGCTGCCGGCCAGGCCCGCGAGGAACGGGGACGAGGTCGTGCTGGCGGGCCACGAGGCGAGCACGGCCAGCATGATGCCGATGCCGAACCAGTCCAGAAAGGCGGGCAGCCAGAGCACCCCAAGTCCCGGTAGTGGCGAGTCGGGACCGTGCGCGTACGCATTCCAGGTTAGGCCGGCAAGGACGAGTATGGCGCCGAGTGCCAGTTGGCGTCGGGCTCGGCCCAGCGGAGTTCGACCGCCCATTCGGCGGCCGAGCATCGCTATCACCGGCAGTGCCAGGTAGAAAGTCGCCTCCGTAGCCAGGCTCCAGGTCTGCTCCATGCCGACCGGTAGTCGCAATGGCTCATAAATCTGTGCCAGCAGAAGGGGAATTGCCCAGTCCCAGACTGACCTGAGGTAATCGATGTTGAGCCAGACGAGTCCAACGGCAGCCATTGCCCAGTACCCGGGCAAAATGCGCAGCGCACGATGCCAGAGGTATCTCCGAACAGACGGTCCGGACTGCCCGTGAATGGTGGCGAGCGCGAATGGTCGGTAGAGGAGGAAGCCGGACAGCGCGAAGAAGATTGCCACCCCCACATCCAGCCTGGCCAGCACACCTCCGAGGCGGGCGAACGAGTTTGTGAGTCCGCTGAGGAAGGCGACATGGTGGACGACAACGCCGATCACCGCTATGGCGCGGAGTCCTTCCAAAGCGGGAAGCCAGCTATCCGAACGGCCAGTATTAGGAGCGGACAGGCCCGCCTGTCCGCTGATCGAGCCCGATTTGACAGGTCGGCTCACAGTTCCCTCAACATCCATTTTGATGTCGCAGCCGCGCGGCTGCGTTCCACCGGAGTCGGTACGCCTCGAAGGTCGCCTCGGACCATATCCGAAATCGGCCTCGTCATGTACTGTCAGCCGACTAGTCGAGTCTTTACAAGGGGAGGAGTTACATGCGATCCACGTCGGGTGCCATCTTGGTGGCGGCAGGCGCTTTCCTGATCGTCGGGGCCGTGGCGACGCCGCTGATCGTCGCGCCCGCTCTCGTCAAGGTGCCCCTTGACCAGAGTTCGGTAACGGTTTCAGAAGCCCAGAACGCGACAGTCCTTGACTTCAGCACCCTGTCGGAGCGGAGCGGCGTCAACCTGACCGCCCACCGCGCCGTGCGGGGCGACGTCGACGACGGCAACGCCGACCGGACGGTCTTCAACGTCGGTGTCCGGGTGATCGACGACGCCGGCAAGGAGATCACGGTCAGCACGGACCGGGTTGCCCTCGATCGGCGAACCGCAGAGGCGGTCGCCTGCTGTGCCGAGGACATCAACGGTGCGCCCTTCAAGCACGAGGGCCTGACCTACACCTTCCCGTTCGGCACCGAGAAGAAGACCTACCAGTACTTCGACAACACCGCTCGGAAGGCGTACCCCGCCAAGTACCTGGGCACCGAGCAGCTCCAGGGTTTGACCGTCTACAAGTTCGAGATGACGGCCGAGCCGGTCAAGATCAGCGAGATCGACGTTCCGGGCAACCTGATCGGTTCGACGGAGGCCACGGTGACCGCGGGCCGCTTCTACGCCAACACCCGTACCCTCTGGGTGGAGCCGGACAGCGGTGTGATCGTCAAGGGTCAGGAGAAGCAGCTCCAGACCCTCCGCGACGAAACCGGCGCGGACAAGATCAAGATCATCGACGCTACTCTCGTCTTCAATGAGGAGACCCAGAAGCAGCAGGCCAAGGCTGCCGAGGACGCGCGTGGTCAGATCAACCTGCTGACCACGGTGGTGCCGATCGTGCTCGGTCTCCTCGGCCTCGCTCTGGTCCTGCTCGGTCTGTTCCTCATCATCCGCGCGGGTCGCCGTGGGCCTGACGCGGCGCCGGTGCACGCCGGCGACCAGCCGACGACCGAGCTGCCCTCGCAGAGGGCCTCGGAGCCGGACGAGGACTCCCCGGCACCCGCTGGCGGGCGCCACGCTGTGGAGCGCAGCGAGCCGTAACCAACCCACCATCACACCACCGCACGCCGACCTGACCGGGCCGGCCGACCCCGAGGGTCGGCCGGCCCGATCGTTAGCCAGGCTGCCGGGCGGTGGGTCAGGCGCGCCGCACCGCGTACCGGGTGCACACCCAGTCCTCGGTGTACGGCAGGTCGGGTCGCTGCCCGACGATCTCCCCGCCGTGTGCCGCCACCAGCCGCACCATGTCGGCGTGCGGTACCGCGGTCATGCTCATCGGCGCCGGGTAGTTGAGCAGCCGACGCTGTGCCCAGCTGATCAGGCGGAACGGCGCGACCTTCCAGATCATGCCCTTGGCCGTACGCGCCGGCTCGGTCGGCAGGCCCACGACGGCGATCCCGCCGGGCCGTAGGACACGCAGGAACTCGGCGAGGTACCGGTCGATCGCCGGGCGGGGCAGGTGCTGCAACACCAGCGCGCTGTAGACCAGATCGAAATGGCCGTCGGGGAACTGGCTCAGGTCCGGTGCGTCGTTAAGGACGAAACGGATGTTCCCGGCGCTCCGGTCAAGTTGCCGGGCGGTCTCCAGCATGGATGGAGCGATGTCGACGCCGACGACCTCGTCGGCGTGCGGGGCGAGGCCCTGCGAGAGTCGCCCGGCCCCACAGCCGAAGTCCAGCACCCGTTCCCACCGGGTTGGCAGGCCGAGTTGCCCCAGCCAAGCGGCCGTCTCCTCGACGTCGGCGCGGCCGGTGGCGAGGAACTCGTCGACGTCCCACCGCCCGCCGCGCTTGCCGGGCTGGACAAGCACGGCCCACAGCGGATCCTCGGCGCCCAGCTTGGTCCAGTCGCGCCGTACGTCGTTCAGATTCACGCCGAAACCCTAGGGCATCCGGGGGCCGCCGGGATCGACCGGACGCTCGGATGTTCGGTCGGGGGCGACGACCTGAGCAGGCGGTCTGGCCCGCGCGCTTTACATCCGTTACCTGATTGTAATCCCTCGATGTTTAGTCGCCCTCGGTAGTAGTCGTGAGAATCAGTGCCGGTATTTGTCATTTTTTTTGGCCTATGTGCCTCCAGCGAGTTCAACGCTTCGTGGTGATCTCCTGTCGATTGGCCACCCTCGTGTTACCGCCCGGTAATCGGGGGGTTGTGAGCCGCGTCGCAACGGGTGCACCATCAAGCCCGATCGTTACCTGCCGGTAACAGCGACGGGCCCGGCGCGGCCTCCGGTTCGGGACCGGCCCCGCGCACATCCACTCGAGGAGGAACCGGTGCAGGACAATCAGGGTCGTACCCGGTGGCGTCGGTTCGCCGCCATGATGGTGCCCGCCACGGCTGCCGTCGGCGTCATCCTGTTCGGCATGTCGAGCGGCGCGATCGCGTCCGACATCACCGTGTCCGGGCAGACGTTCAAGATCGGCGCGGACCGCCTGGAGGGCGACGGCTTCAAGCAGTACGGCGGGATCGTCCGCGAGAAGGGCAAGGACGGCCAGGTGCACCCGGTCGCGCTCTCCGAGATCAGCAGCGCAGAGCTGTACAACCTCTGCCAGTCCGTCCGCGCCGACCTGCCCGGCCTGCCGGTGGTGCTCACCATCAACGCCGGTGAGGGCAAGGAGCCCGTACGCGCCAAGAACCTGATGATCGCGATGGACTCGCTGAACGGCAACGCGACCTTCTCCAACATCCAGATCGGCCGCGACGCCACCGACCTGAACCCGACGGCGCAGAAGGGTTCGTTCGGCCAGAACTCCGAACACGTCAGCATCCGCAACCTGCAGCAGGTGTCCCGGTACACCACCGCGGCCACCTTCAACCTGGTCGGCCTCCGACTCAAGGTCAACGTGGGCGAGGACGCCAAGGGCAAGGAGTGCTTCTGAGCTGAGCGCCGGCCCGCGATGTCTGCCATCGCGGGCCGCCACCCCCGTCCCCGCTCCGCCAGGAGGAGTACGTGACAACCGCCAACCCGTC
This sequence comes from Micromonospora sp. NPDC047527, assembly GCF_040643015.1. Taxonomy (NCBI): domain Bacteria; kingdom Bacillati; phylum Actinomycetota; class Actinomycetes; order Micromonosporales; family Micromonosporaceae; genus Micromonospora; species Micromonospora sp. NPDC047527. Next base: position 17,855 of record NZ_JBEYTK010000006.1, read on the forward strand.
CCACGCCCGTCCCAGCAGTGCGGCCCAGGCGTGGCGAAGCTTCCGCCGTTGGCAGCGGAGCCGACCGTTCTGGGGCGGCCTCTTCACCATCCTGGCCGGTGTGGAGATGTTCGCCTCCACGCGCATGACCATCAACGGCCTGAGCTTCCACAGCGGAGCCAGCGGTCTGCTCTCGCTGCTGATCCCGGTCATCCTGGTGACCTGCGGCCTGCTGATCTGGCTCAGCCCCGCGCAGCGGCTGTTCTACTCGATCGTCGCGGCGGTCACGGCGGTCTACTCACTGATCGGGCTCAACCTCGGCGGCTTCTTCGTCGGCCTGTTGCTCGGCATCGTCGGCAGCGCGCTCGCCTTCGCGTGGACGCCCTCCCGCACGGCGGCACCCCCAGCCGACCAGGCCGACGCGGAGGAGCCGACCGCTGAGCAGCCGACCGCTGAGCAGCCGGTCATGGATCCGGCCGACGCGAGCCCTCAGCCCGCGTGGCCCAAGCGATCCGCCGATCCGCGTGCCTTTGGCATCGTGCTGGTGGTGCTCGGTCTCGCCACCGCCGGCCTGGCAACCCAGCCCCGAGCGGTGCAGGCCGCACCGACCCGGCCTGCCGCGAGCGCCTGCCCCACCCCGTCCCAGTCGGTCAGGCCGTCGCCCAGTTCCAGCGCCGCGACGCCGACCCCGAGCGCGAGCCCCGAGCGGAACGGCAACATCATCACGGACATCCTGGACGGGATCGGCGACCTGTTCACCGGTGGACGCCGTAAGGCCACCCCGACGCCGTCGGCGAGCCCGACCGTCACGCCGACCAGCACACCGACGGCCCGGCCCAAGCCCACGGCCTGCCCGTCGCCGGCCCAGCCCGGTAAGCCGGGCACGACGACTCCCGAGAAGCCGGACAAGGTGGAGCCGGGCAAGCCGCTGCCGCGCATCGCCGCCGACCCGGGTCTGCCCAGGGTGGCCCAGAGGCCGTCGAAGCTCACCGGATCCAAGGTCACCATGACCGGGCTCCGGTTCGAGGGGATCACCGACCTGCAGACCGAGAAGGGCGCCCTGAAGGTGCTGAAGTTCAGCATGAAGGAGGCCGTGACCGACGACTTCCTGCTGACCGCGGACGGTCCCCGGGGGCGCACCCAGCGGTACGCGACCGATCGCCTGACGGTCCGCGGCGACGTGGCCTTCTACTCCACCCGATTCGTCGGCAAGCTGGCCGGCATCAAGATCACTCTGACTCCGGACCTGCCGTTCCCCGACGGTCTCCCGGTCACGTTGCCCATCCCGGTCTCGTTCACCGACCCGGTCATCGACCTGGCGTTCGTCACGAGCAACACGCTCACCGCCCGGCCGGCGTTGGCGCTGACCCTCGGCTGAGCGGCACGTCCGCCGACCCGGCCCGGCCGCCGCGCCCCGCTGCGTCGACAACGGACCGCCGTCTCCCGCCGCACCGAAGCGTGACCGCGCTGGTTCCGGGGCGCCGACGGACGTACCGCCGGTGCCCGGGACCGTCGCCGGCTCAGAGCCGGGCCAGCGCCTTGCGTAGCGGGTCGAGGCCCAGCGCGCCCAGGTCCAACGCCTGGCGGTGGAACTCCCGCAGGTCGAACTCAGCGCCCTTGCGGGCCTTCGCGTCCTCGCGCGCCTGCAGCCAGATCCGCTCACCGACCTTGTACGACGGCGCCTGCCCCGGCCAGCCCAGGTAGCGGTTCAGCTCGAAGCGCAGGTTCTCGTCCGGAACCCGGCAGTGCGCCCGCATGAACTCCCAGCCCAGCTCGGGCGTCCACCGCTCACCCGGGTGGAAGTCGAACGGATTGTCCTTCGGGATCTCCAACTCCAGGTGCATGCCGATGTCGACGATGACCCGGGCGGCGCGCATCGCCTGGCCGTCGAGCATTCCCAGCTTGTCGCCCGGGTCCTCCAGGTAGCCGAGCTCGTCCATCAGCCGCTCCGAGTAGAGCGCCCAACCCTCGCCGTGACCGGAGACCCAGCAGAGCAGCCGCTGCCAACGGTTGAGCAGGTCGGCGCGGACGGCGGTCTGCGCCACCTGGAGGTGGTGACCCGGCACGCCCTCGTGGTAGACCGTCGTCACCTCCCGCCAGGTGGAGAAGTCGGTGATCCCCTGCGGCACCGCCCACCACATGCGGCCAGGACGGGAGAAGTCCTCGCTCGGCCCGGTGTAGTAGATGGCGCCGTCGCTGGTCGGGGCGAGGCAGCACTCGATCCGGTGGACCTGCTCGGGGATGTCGAAGTGCGTCCCGTTCAGCTCGGTGATCGCCTTGTCGGCGAGCGCCTGCATCCAGTCGCGGAACGCCTCCTTGCCCCGGATGGTCCGCGCCGGGTCGGCGTCCAGCTTGGCCACGGCCTCGGCGACGGTGGCGCCCGAGCCGGCGATACGTCCGGCGACGACCCGCATCTCCGCCTCCAGGCGGGCCAACTCCGCGAACCCCCAGGCGTACGTCTCGTCCAGGTCGACCTTCGCGCCGAGGAAGTACTGCGAGGCCAGCTCGTAGCGTTCACGGCCGGCGGCCTGCTTGTCCCGCCCGTGCGGCGCCAACTCGGCGCGCAGGAACTGGCCGAACTCGGCGGTCGCCGCAGTGGCCGCCGCCGCGCCCCGACGCAGTTCCGCGCCGAGCGTGCCGTCCGCTCCCAGTCGCTCGACGAGCCCGTGGAAGAAGTTGTCCCCGTTCGGGTCGGTCCAGATGTCGCACTGCTTGGCCACCTCGACCAGCTGCACCTTCGAGCTGACGTGGCCGGCGGAGAGCGCCTCGCGCAGGGTGGTCTTGTAGCCCTCCAGCGCACCGGCGAGGCCGTTGAGCCGGGCGGCGATGTTGGCCTGCGCGTCGGCCGTCGCGGTCGGCATCAGGTCGAACACCATGCGGATCTCGTGCAGCCCACTCGTGATGACGCTGATCTCGCTGGTCGCCTCACCAGCGTCGTACCGGGCCAGGTCGAGGCCGAGTCGTTCCTGCATGGCCTCCTTGGCGGTGCGCTCCGCCTCGGTGTCCGGCTCGGTGACCTCAAGCTCGGTGAGCGTCCGGCGGGTCAGGTCGGCGCGTGCCCGGTAACCCTCGGGGGAGAGGTCGTCGAGCTGGTCGTCATGGCCGGCGATGCCGACATGGGTCGCGCCGGTGGGGCTCAACGGCGCCCACTCGGCTACGTAGCGGTTGGCGAGTTCATCAATTTGTCCCACGCTGCGACACTACGTGACCACCCCTCCCCGCTGTCGATGGCGTTTGGCGTGTTCAAGCGGCAGATCCGGGGTTCGAAAGTCCCGCGACTTTGTCACACCCTTCCGGCAGAGTGTCAGGGGTGACCACCGATATCGCCCCTGACAAGGCGCCACTGCGGACGTGGCTGCCGGGCTTCCTCGCACTCGCCGCCATCTGGGGTTCCAGCTTTCTTTTCATCAAGATCGGGGTGGCCGAGCTGCACCCGGTCCAGCTCACCCTCTATCGGGTCGTCGCGGGCGCGCTGACCCTGTTGGTCGTCCTCGCGGTGCTGCGCGACCGGCTCCCGCACGAGCCTCGGGTGTGGGCACACCTGTTCGTCGTCGCCGCGTTCGGCGTGGCCGTGCCGTTCACCCTCTTCGGCTACGGCGAGCAACGGGTCGAGTCGATGCTGGCCGGCATCTGGAACGCCACCACTCCGCTGATCGTGCTGCCGCTGGCGGTGCTGGTCTTTCGCACCGAGCGGCTGACCGTGCGCCGTGCGGTCGGGCTCGGGTTGGGCTTCCTCGGCGTACTCGTGGTGCTCGGGGTCTGGGAAGGCATCGGCGGCGCGCACTTCGTCGGGCAGTTGATGTGCTTCGGCGCGGCGGCCTGCTACGGCGTCGCCATCCCGTACCAGAAGCGGTTCGTCGCCGGCAGCGCACACTCCGGCCTGTCGCTCTCCACGGCGCAGTTGCTGCTCGCCGCCGGGCAACTGGCCGTCGTCACCCCGTTCGTGGCGGGTGCCCCGCCGCTGCCCACCGACCTGTCGGCGAAGGTGGTGGCCAGCGTGTTGGCTCTCGGTGCCCTCGGCACCGGGCTCGCCTTCGTGATCAACATCCGCAACATCCGGGTGGCGGGCGCGAGCACCGCGTCCACGGTCACCTACCTGATCCCGATCTTCGCGGTGCTGATCGGCGCCGTCGTGCTCGACGAGCGGCTCAACTGGCACCAACCGGTCGGCGCGCTCATCGTGCTGCTGGGTGTCGCGGTCGCGCAGGGTGTCCTCGGCCGCCGGAAGCCCCGCCCGGTGGTCGGTCTCGGTGCGCCCGCCGCGCCCGCCGTTGAGCCCGCCCGCAACTGAGCCCGCCTGCGTCCGGCGGCGCGTCGCCCGGCCGTCCCGAGCGTGATCGACTCGGCTTCATGGAAATCGGGGTGTCCGGCGTACTTGGACACCCCGATTTCAAGGAAAGCGAGTCGATCACGGCCCGAGACCGCGCTGTTGGTCAGGCCCGGTTGTGCGTCCACTCCACGAGTTGCTCGGCCGACCAGGTGTTGACCACCCGGTCGGCCGGGACGCCGCAGCGGGCGGCCCGCTCGCAGCCGAACCGCTGCCAGTCGAGCTGACCGGGCGCGTGCGCGTCCGTGTCGATCGCGAATCGGCAGCCGGCCTCCAGGGCGCGGCGGATCAGCCGCTTCGGCGGGTCCTGCCGCTCCGGCCGGGAGTTGATCTCGACGGCGGTGTCATGCTCCGCGCAGGCGGCGAAGACCGCGTCCGCGTCGAAGTCGCTCTCGCCGCGGGTCCGGGCCCGATGCCCCCGATCACCCGGCCCGGTCACCCCGGCCGGTCGGGACGACACCATCCGCCCGGTGCAGTGACCGAGAATGTCCAGGTGCGGGTTGGCGACCGCGGTCAGCATCCGCCGGGTCATCTTCGCCCGCTCGTCGTTCAGGCCGCTGTGCACCGACCCCACCACCACGTCCAACCGGGCGAGCAACTCGTCATCCTGATCCAACGAGCCGTCGGCGAGGATGTCCACCTCGATCCCGGTCAGGATCCGGAAACCCTCCGGCAGGGCCGCGTTGACCTGCGCCACGTGGTCCAACTGACGACGCAGCCGGTCGGCGGTCAACCCGCGCGCCACCTTCAGCCGGGGCGAATGGTCGGTCAACACCAGGTATTCGTGGCCCAACTCCACCGCGGCCAGCGCCATCTCCTCGATGGGTGAGCCGCCGTCGGACCAGTCGGAGTGCGTGTGGCAGTCGCCGCGCAGGGCGGCGCGCAGCGCCGTGGCCTCGGCATCCAGGTCGCTGCCCTCGGTCGCCACCAGCCGGCGCAGATAGACCGGCTCCTCACCGGCCAGGGACTCCGCCACGCACCGGGCCGTCACGTCGCCCACCCCGGCCAACTCGGTGAGCGTGCCGTTGCCGGCCCGCTCGGCAACCTCGGCCGACGGCAGGCCGGCGAGCGCCTTCGCCGCCGACCGAAACGCCCGCACCCGGTACGTGGCCTCGTTCGCCCGCTCCAACAGGAACGCGATCCGGCGTAGGTCGGCGATGGGGTCCCGGGCGTTCATCCCACCGAACCTAGCGGGTGCGGGGCTCGTCAGGGAGCCTTCGGACAGCCGTGTTCGCGCTGCCACGCGGTCACCTCGGCGGCCGGTTCCCGATTGCCGCCGCGTCGCCACGAGTCCAGGTAGCGCGCCGGCCACAGCACGCCGCGCCGGATCCACCAGCCGTCCTTGCCGGGACACGGCGGTGAGATGCCGAAGTGCACGTGACAGACGTTGTTCGCGTTGCCGGTGCGGCCCACCTTGCCGAGCTGCTGCCCGGCGCGGACCCGCACCCCGGCGTCGATGCCCGTGGCCACGACGCTCAGGTGCGAGCCGTAGTAGCGCACCCCGTCGTCACCGAGCAGGGCCACCGAAAGGCCGCCGTTGTCCGGACCCTGCGGCCCACGCTTGCGGTACTTGTCGACGCGACTCACCTCCAGCACCGTCCCGTCGGTCACCGCGACGAACGGCTCACCGCAGTCGGCGAAGATGTCCGTCGCCGGGTACGCCCCGTGCGTCGGGTGATAGGCGACGTCGTCGGCGCGTACCGGAAAGACGTGCCGCAGCCCCGCGCGGGGCGCGGTCGACGACGGCCCGGCCGACGACGGCGCCGGGCTGGTCGGCCCGCTCGACGACGGCGCCGCCGGCTGCTCGCCGGTCTCCCAGACCGACGGTGCCGTCGGCCCGGCGCCCTCCGGAGGCACTCCCGGCCGGGTGGTTGCGCAGCCGGCGGCCAGCACCGGGGCGAGCAGCAGCAGAATCGGGTACGCCGAACGCACGCGGCGGATCGTCGGCGAGGACATCCGGTCATCCTGGCAGACCGGTACGGTGGGCACGAATGACGAGCGGAGGGGAGGGCAGCGACGGTGACCATCGCCCAGCCCGGCCCCGACCCGGGTCCCGGCTTCGCCGCACCCCCGATGACGCGTACCCCCTCGGGGCTCTTTCCGGCCGGGCCACCGACCAGGCCCACCTACCGCGAACCGCACCCGGTGACCGGCGGCGGTGTCGCGATCGGCGGCGGCGCGGCGGCCAGTTGGCTGGTGCTGTTCGGCCTGCTCGGCACCGACGTGGCCAGCTACGCGTGGTGGACGCTGATCGCCGGTCTGCTGGCCTGGCTGACCGCCCTGGTGTTGGTCCGCCACGGCGATCGGGGGGTGGGCACCGGCGTAGCCATCGTCACCGCCGGTGGCTGGAGCATCGCCGCCGCCGTGGTGGCGGTCCGCTGGGCGGGCACCGGCGACTGGCCGCTGTGGTGAATGGGCCGCACAGACACCCGTAACGGGCGTGGATGACTGCGTCGCGTGCCCGGTTGGCTGCGTAGCGAACGCCGTCTTGACGTGGCCGCCGAGACTCGGCACGCTCGGCGGTATGGCCTGGACCAATCCGCGGCAGGACCCGGATCGAAACCGCCGTCGCCTCCAGTTGCTCGCCGAGTTGGCGGGCGCCCGGTCGGTACGACAGCGCACCCGGCCGCAGCGTTTGCGCACGGAGCGTCTACGCCAGCTCATCGCCACCCGCCGTCGGGTTGCCGGCTGATCCCGATTTTGTCAGGTTTGGCCGGCCTGTCGGGGCGTTGACCGGTCGCCTGCCGACCCGACCGGCTAACGTGCACGCGTAACGAGTCGGCGCTGTGCCGAGGGCTATTGGGGGGACCGTGTCGTACTTCGCTGCGGCCGTGGTGCGCGACGACAGTGGCTGGACCGCCGCTGAGGTCAACCTGCGGGGCGCCACTGACATCGACGAGGTCGCCGACCGGCTGCGCGATGTCGACCAGGAAGCCGACGTGTCGCTGCTCTTCGTCGAGGCCGATGACGCCTATCTGGTGATCCTGCGTCTCGACGAGGGCGAGGACCTGCGGGTCTTCGGGTCGGATTCCGCGTTCGCCGAGGAGTCCCGGCTGGGTCAGTTGCTGGTCGGTGACCTGAAGACCTCGGTCACCGGGCTCGACGGCGACGACGAGCCGCGACCGGCGACCAGCGGCGACGAGGAGAGCGAACAACCCGCCGTCGACCCGGAGGCCGACCCGGTGGGTGAGGCCGACCTGCTGGCCAACCTGGGCATCTCGGCGCAGAAGCTGCTGAACCTCTGCACCCACGAGGGGATGCTGCCGGCGGACGTCACCGCCGAGATCTGCGAGGTGCTCGGCTGCTCCGACGAGGTCGAGGAGCTGCGTGAGGTCTGATCCGCTCGGGTCGGTGCCGACCGGCGGCGCGGAGCCGGCCGACGCCACGGATCCTTTGCTGGAGACGACTGGCGTGCTTGGCCATGCCGGGCCGGGTGCTCACGAAGGGCTGGCCGAGCCGGGGCAGATTGGCCGGCGGCAGCGACACGAACTGTGGATGCGCCGGGCCCTGGAGGTCGCCGTCACCGGCCCCGCCGTCGACGACGTGGGCGCAGTCGACGTCGACGACGTGCCGGTGGGTGCGGTGCTCTACGGGCCGGACGGCACCGAACTCGCGATCGGACGCAACGAGCGGGAGTTGACCGGCGACCCGACCGCCCACGCCGAGGTGCTGGCCCTGCGCCGGGGTGCCGAACGCGCCGGCCGGTGGCGGCTCGACGGCTGCACCCTGGTGGTCACCCTGGAGCCGTGCACCATGTGCGCGGGGGCGCTGGTGCTGGCCAGGATCTCCACCGTCGTCTTCGGTGCCTGGGAACCCAAGACCGGCGCGGCCGGCTCCCTCTGGGACGTGCTGCGCGACCGCCGGCTCAACCACCGACCCGAGGTGTACGGCGGCGTGCTGGAGGCCGAAACCGCCGCCGTCCTGCGGGCGTTCTTCCGCTGATCCCTCCCCCTTGGGACGGGACGCTGCTCAGGTCAGGCCACGGCGTCGGGGCGGAGCAGGGTGGCGGCCACGGCCCGCGCGGCCTCGGTCCACGGCGCCGGCCGCAGCGTCGCCGGGTCGAGGCGAACGATCACCCGTCGTCCCTCGGCGTGCACCGTGCCGCCGTCGACCGAGCGGAACTGGAAGCCGTACTCGGCGCTGCTGGTGCCGAAGTTCTCAAGCCAGAAGTGCACTGCCACCGGCCCGGTGGTGACGATCGGCGCCCGGTAGCTGATGGTGAACTCGCGGACCGCGTGGAACAGGTCCGGCGGGGTGGCGCTGCCCCGGTAGGCCAGCCCTCGCTCGGTCCAGTACGGCGTCAGGGCCCGTTCCAGCAGCACCGCGTACCGGGCGTTGTGCAGGATGCCCATCGCGTCGAGGTCGTCGAAGTGCACCGTGACGTGCTCGACGTGCCCGAAGTCGACGGCGGGTTGGTCGGCGACGGCGTTGCTCATGAGGGGCCTTCCGTTAGCAGGTTCGGGTCGGGGCAGAGCGCCCGCAGGCGGTTCAGCAGGCCGGCGCGGGCGTGCCGGTAGGCGGCGTCCGGGTCGAGCATCCGGGAGTTCATCGCGGCTGCCATCCCGAGCGCGTCGATTTCGTACGCCAGCTGCGGGACGTCCAGGTCGGCGGGGAGTTCGCCGGCGTCGACCGCCTGCTGGACGAGGCGTTCGAGGTACGCCGTCCACTGGCGGTACGTCTCGGCGAGCCGGTCGCGGACCGGGCCGGGACGGGCGTTGAATTCGAACTGGGTGTTGGCGAAGAAGCAGCCACCGGGGAGCACGCCGGTGGCGTAGAAGTCCAGGCGGGCGTCGTGCAGGGCGTGGAGCCGCCGTACGCCCGGTGGGGCGAGCAGCGCCGGTGCGATGACCCGCTCCTGCCAGAGCGTCACCGCGCGGTCGATCGCGGCGAGCTGGAGCGCCTCCTTCGACCGCCAGTGCGCGAAGAGGCCAGACTTGCTCACCCCGAGCGTGTCGGCGAGTTGGGCGAGGCTGAGCCCATCCAGGCCGGCCTCGGTGGCGAGCACCACGGCCGCGTCCAGCGCGGCGTTGCGGCTGCGCTCTCCCCGGGCGAGGCGTCCGTCGGCGGTCATGTCGACACCGTACTCAATAAGCACGACCGGTCGTGTTGTTTTCCTCAGTGACTGTCGTCACCCGTTGGCACGCAGCACGCCGCCCCGCCGTCCGGACGGGACGACGGGGCGGCGGGTAGGGCGAAGGGTCAGGCGATGATCGTGTCGAGGGCGATCTCGACCATCTGGCTGAAGGTCTGCTCCCGCTCCTCCGACGTGGTCTTCTCGCCGGTCTTGATGTGGTCGCTGACGGTCAACACGGTCAGCGCGCGAGCCTTGAACCGGGCGGCGATCGTGTAGAGCGCCGCCGACTCCATCTCCACCGCCAGCACGCCGTAGTCGGCGAGCGTGTCGTAAAGGTCCGGCCGGTCGGTGTAGAAGGCATCCGCCGCCAGGATCGGCCCGACGCGCATGGCGATGCCGCGCCGCTCGGCAACCTCGACCGAGGTACGCAGCAGCCCGAAATCGGCCACCGGCGCGTAGTCGATCAACCCGTCGAAACGCATCCGGTTCATGTTCGAGTCGGTCGACGACCCGATCGCCGCGACCACGTCCCGCAGTTGCAGGTCGGTGCTGAGAGCACCGCAGGAGCCGACCCGGATCAGCGTCTTCACGCCGTACTCGTTGATCAGCTCGTGGGCGTAGATGGAGGCCGACGGCATGCCCATGCCGGAGCCCTGGACGGACACCTCGACGCCGTTCCAGCGGCCGGTGAAGCCCAACATGCCCCGGACCGTCGAGTAGCAGGTGGCACCCTCGAGGTAGGTCTCCGCGATCCACTTGGCCCGCAGCGGGTCGCCCGGCATCAGGACCCGCTCGGCGATCTCGCCCGGCTTCGCGCCGATGTGCGTACTCATGGCAAAGATCCTGCCAGGCCGACTCCGGTGATACCGGTTCGGCGTCGGAACCAGCGGTCCTGTACCCTCGTCGGCGGTGGCGTGTCCGAGCGGCCTAAGGAGCACGCCTCGAAAGCGTGTGAGGGTTTACGCCCTCCGAGGGTTCAAATCCCTCCGCCACCGCTCTGAACAGCTCGAACGCCCGGCAGGTCCGCGAGGATCGGCCGGGCGTTCGAGCTTGTCTGGTCGGGTCAGCAGGGGCCCGCGCCCTCGTCGAAGAGGCGGCGGGCCCAGTCGGCGTACCCGGCGATGGTTTTCCGGACGGTGCGCCCGTCGTGCAGGAAGAGGTACGCGCGGTCGCCGGTGCGGGCGAGCAGCCCGTCGAGCCGGTGCGTCCCCCGTGGAGCGGGCAGTCGGGTGACCCACGGATAGCGGGCCCAGACCTGGTCGACGGGTGAGCCGGCCGTGATGCCCTCGGGTGTCCGCATCGGGTCGCCGGCCCACAGCAGCACCAGTTTGGCCTCGACGAAGACCGGGCTCACCGTGTCGTGGCCGGTCAGCAGCGGGCCGCAGCCGTCCAGGTCGGTACGCAGGATGCCCCGCCGGGTCAGCTCGTCCTCGGTGTCGCCGAACTCGATGTTGCGCAGGCCGTTCAGGTCGACGATCTCGTTGCCGGCGGGCCGGTTCGCCGGGATTGGCCCGGGTGGTGGCGCGCCGCTGCCGGCGATCGAGGCAGCAGCCATCAGCGTGGCAATAAACGTGAATTGTCGCAATTTCATGGAATCCCCCTGGTCCACAACGGGACCAGGGCGTTCAGGTTGCTGCCCGTCGCCGGATTACTGGTTTTCCCACTGCTCGACCAGCTCGTCCCAGTAGTCGGCGCTGAGCCGCCGCCGCCCGTGCGCCAGCCAGCCGTCGGTGTTTCGCTCCAGGTGCAGGCCCACCTCGGCGAACGGGTCGATCCACGTGCCCCGCTCGACGCCGAGCCGAATCAGCGCCGCGTTGATCGGCCACTGCTCGCGCGGCGCGTCCAACACGTCGTCGAACTGCGGACCCCACGACACCGCGCCACCGAGCCACACCGCCGCCGACTGGTAGCCGGCGCCACCGCCAAACTCCGCTTCGACGTACGCCACCGGCCCCGACTGCGACCAGCCGGTCAGCAGCTCGGTCAGCGTTGGCGACAGCACCAGGTCGAACGGGTGCTCGGCGCTGCGGTCCTCGACCGCGAAGTCCGGCAGTGACCCGGTCAGCTCCACCACCAACTGCGGGGTCACCGGCAGCAGCGCGAAGTCCTGGCGCAGCCCTCCGAGGACTGCGTGATCCAGCTCGGCGGTGTGCTCGCGGAGCAGTTCGACGTCCGCGACGACCGCGCTGAGCTGGTAAGCCATCGATCCCTCCGCCGTCCACAGGCTGTGGATAGAACATGTGTACGACGGATTCCGGCCGGCCGGCGTCGATCCCCGGACCGTACCCGTCGAGCGGGTCCCGCTGTACCGTTCTAGCGTGGCTGATCAACTGACCGTCCCCGGTATGCCGTCCCCACTCACGCCCTCGTCCGCGGCGCTCTGGCGGGTCGACGAGGCGAACGGTGCCGTGACGGTGTCGGCGCAGCCGCGTACGGACATCTTCATCGACCCGAGTGGCAGCGTCGAGCCCGTCCTCAACGCGGCGACGCTGCTCGGCGACCTGCCGCCGGAGGGCGACTTCCAGTTCAGCGCACGGGTCACCGTGGCCTTCGGCGCGACCTTCGACGCCGGGGTGCTCATGCTCTGGCGTGACGAGCGCTGCTGGGGCAAGTTGTGCTTCGAGTTCTCGCCCGAGGCAGAGCCCATGATCGTGTCCGTCATCTGCCGGGGCGTTGCCGACGACGCGAACGCCTTCGTCGTGGCCGACCGGTCGGTGTGGCTGCGGGTCTCGCGAATCGGGCGGGTCTACGCGTACCACGCCTCACTCGACGGTCGGACCTGGCAGTTGATCCGCGTGTTCGGCTTCGACGGCGAGACGTCCCGCGACCGGATCGGGTTCGCGGGCCAGTCACCGACCGGCGAGGGGTGCGGCGTGACCTTCGACGAGATCCGCTTCCGGGCCGAACGCCTCGCCGACCTCCGCGACGGCTCCTGACCCAGGCCGCCGCTGTCCACAGCCTGTGGATAGAACATGTGTACGACGGAATCCGCGCGGCGTCAGCGCCGATCCCCGGCTAGCTCGACCTGCGGGTCGGCGGGGACGGTGAACTGACGCGAATCTTGGACAGTTTCCGTCCACCGGTTGAGCCCGCCCACCTGACGGAAACTGTCCAAGATCTCGTGTTGGGCCGCCCGCAGTCAGGCGCGATGGGCGATGTGCGCGACGAACGCGCGCCAGGCCGTCGGCGCGACGGCGAGCACCGGCCCGCTCGGGTCCTTCGAATCCCGTACGCCGATCACGCCGGGCAGATTGTCGGCGACCTCGACACACGCGCCGCCGTTGCCGCTGCTGCGGCTGCTCTTGCGCCACCTCGCGCCGTTCAGTTCCATGTCTCCGCCACTTCCATCATCAGATCGACCGACTGCCAGTGGGACAACGCCTCGCCGCGCACGTTCTCCCATGCCGCGGTCATGGCCGTTGCGGCGGCGGTTTGAGCTGGCACTGCTCTCGGTCTAAGCGCTGTCTCGCGGCCGGCCGTTTGTGAGGTACCTGGGTGCTCCGGTCAACGCGGCAGCTACGGCCTGGTCGAGTCGATCCCACAGATACGGCCGGAGCATGCTGCGTGCTTGCGTGAGGGGGGTGAACTGGCACGCGAGCAGTTCGCCGTCCAATGGCTGTGGAGTTGGTGAGCCCTCAGCGATCGTGCCGCCGTTGAAGACGAACATGAGGCTGTCGTCCCACGGGCCGTGTGGCGCCACCCAGTCGATCACGAGTAACGCCCCCACCCGCAGGTGGAGACCGAGTTCCTCCCGCACTTCTCGTTCGGCTGCATGATCGGGTGGCTCGTTCGCCTCCACCATGCCGCCGGGCAGATCCCAGTCGGGCTTGTAGCGGGGATTGACCAGTAGCACGTCCCCCAGGGCGTTGCGGATCAGGACGTCCGCGCCGACTCTCTTTCGAGCCTGCTTCGCGTTGCCCTCCGCGAGGTGCGCTCGCCAGGCCACCGGATCCCGCTCGTAGAGCGGACGTTCATCCGTCATGCGTGCCATTGTTGACGCCCCCTATTGCTAGGGCGCGGGCACGCCGATCCACGCCCGCTCTCGGATCGCGCACTGAAGCCGGTCGAGTAGCGGTGGAGCTTCGACCACCGTTGCCCCTCTCGGCCGGAGCAACACAGCCACATGCCGTAGGTGATCTACGACGACGAGCGAGCCGAGGCCGGCCGTTTCGTCCAGAGCCTCGTGGGTCAGCGCACACGCCTCCTCGATCTGTCCCTTGCCGATCAGCGCCGTAGCCAGTAGGAGCTGCGCAAACGCCCTACTCCTCACCCGTCGCCCCGGTGGATCGGTCAGTACTTCCCGGAGCCTCGCCTGGGTCTCATCGAGGTCACCCATGCGCAGGAAGCAACGCGCCGCCTCGATCGCGAATGACGTCGTGTCGAAGGGACTCAGCCACGCCGGTGTATGGCCGCTCTCGGCCCCAAGCACAGCCTCTGCCGCAGTCAGGGCGTCGTGTGCCTCAAGCGCCTTGCCTGTGCTGACGAGGCCGCGGGCGTGTAACGCGAGGAGCCGGGCAGTGAGTCGGCCATGTGGTGGACCCGTCTGGAGAAGACCCAGGCCTTCTCTGGCGTGCGATATTGCGGCGACCGCATCGCCACGGTGAGAAGCGAGATGGCTCAGACTCGCTCGTACCTGTGCGCCGATGTGCGTGTCTCCGCTCGCCCGCGCGAATCGGAGGGCATCCCCCAGATGTTTGCGGGCCAGCGAGTCTGCGCCGGAATCATGGGCCATCCAGCCCGCCATCTCGTGTAGGGCAGCGACCGCGGCCAGCGTCGGTTTCGGGACTGGCTCTTCTGCCATCTCCAGCCGAGGCAAGCGACCCGAGGCGAGGCGAGCGGCTACAGCCGGGTACAGGCAGCTGCCGCCGATCATCCGATCCGCAACCCGCATCGATCGCAGGAGGTGAGGATCAGGTTCCTGGAGCCGATCCGTCACCTCTGCCCCGCCCTCATGACCGCTCGGGAGCCGGAACCACAGGTACTGGGCAGGGATGTGCAGAAGCTGCGCCCAGTGCGTAAGGCGGTCGAGGTGGACAATGGGCGGCCCAGTTTCGAGCCTGCTCAGTTGGGCTTGGGTGAGGCCGAGCCATCGGGCGACGACGGTCTGAGCCAAAGGGCTGCGGCCGTGGTAGGGGTGGCAGCGGTAGGCGCGGAACGCCTGCCCAAGGTGCCGCCCGGCCAGCGCCTGCCGCAGCGGCGGATGGTCCCAGAAGCCTGCCGGCACCGTTGGCGGGGCGCCGACGCGATCCCGCTCTGCCGCTCGGCAGGGCGCGCAGCGTCCGGTGTCATTGTCACGAGCGAGCCGGCCGCCGCACCGGGGGCAGTGCGAGCGCGTTCCCGTCATGGTCGGCGGCTCCCTCGGGTAGCGCGGCCCGGATCACGCTCATTCAATCCTCCGTAGGCCGGAACCGGTATACGTGTCGCGCATATCGGGCCGGTGTCAGAGACGCCAGATCGACACGGCGACCTCGCGCCGTCGCTCGGCGAACAGGCCATCGCGTGCCGCCGTCATCAGGAGGTGACGTAGGTCCGCCTCGAACGCGGGGAACTGTTCGCCGAACAGGTGCGGCGCCGAGCTGGACAGCGAGAACACCGCCGACATGACCTCGTCGACGGAGCGTTCCACGACCATCGCGGGGTCGACCTCGATGCGGGTCGGGTCGGTGAAGCCCGCCTGCCGCATGATCTCGTCTTCGCCGCCCGGGGTGCCGGCGGGCAGCCAACCCTGGCCGGCTCGGCGTACCGGCCCCAGGTAACTCGCAACGAGCTCGTCGATCTGCTGCCACGGCGGCCGGGGGTGCGGCAGCAGGTCGTCCCCGGTCACGCCCTGGTGGGTGTTGGCGTGGACGTGGACCCAGGCCCCGTCGGGCGCGAGCATGTCGCGGACCCGCCGGGCCACGAGCGGCCGGTCCATCCAGTGGAACGACTGGGCGAACGTGACCACCCGGAACGTACCCAAATCGGCCGGCAGCGACTCGGCGCGCAGGTGCCGCCACTCGACGGTGGTGGCCCCGGCCTCGGCTGCCCTGCGCCGCGCCTCGTCGATCATGCCCCGGTCGGCGTCGACGCCCACCGCCGCCTCGAACCGGGGCGCGAACAGGAGCGTCAACGACCCCGGCCCGCAGCCGACGTCCAGGAGCCGGCCGGTGCCGTCGAGGTCGAGTTCCTTGCCGACCGCTTCCACGAGGCTGGGCGGGTAGGGCATGCGCCCGACGCTGTAGTGGCTCGCGCTGCCCGCGTACAACGTCTCGTCCCACTGCCACACCGCGTCCGTCACGGCATCGATGAGACCACAAGACCAACGCCCGGCCGACCGATAATGGTCTGCCGGGCGTTGGTGCTGCTCAGATGAGCGGAGGATACGAGATTCGAACTCGTGAGGGTGTAAACCCAACACGCTTTCCAAGCGTGCGCCCTAGGCCTCTAGGCGAATCCTCCGCGAGCCAGGATACAGGCCTTCGCCGGCCGGGCCACCCCACCACCCCCTGAAGATCGACGGGTCGTCGGGTAGGCTGGGCGTCACCTCCCGTGCGGCGGTATCTCGTGAACCTCCCCAGGGCCGGAAGGCAGCAAGGATAAGCGAGCTCTGCCGGGTGCACGGGAGGCCTTTTTGTCTCCGGGGCCCTCGATCCACTCCAGGTCGCCGATGTGGGGCTGTCCCGGGCCGTGGACACCGCCATATCGCCGATATGGAGTCGATCAACCCGCCACAACCCGCCGCAACCAATGCCGGGGCCGGCGGGGTGGGTGGTCACCCGCGCCTGAGCGGCGCAGAATGGCTCGGTCGAGAGGAGGCGGGACGAGTGACGCTGGCGCTCTACCGCAAGTACCGGCCGCGTACCTTCGCCGAGGTCATCGGGCAGGAGCACGTCACCGAGCCGTTGTCGCAGGCGCTGCGCAGCGGCCGGCTCAACCACGCCTACCTCTTCTCCGGCCCACGTGGCTGTGGCAAGACCTCCAGCGCTCGGATCCTGGCCCGCTCGCTCAACTGTGAGCAGGGCCCCACCCCCGAGCCGTGCGGCAAGTGCGAGTCCTGCCGCTCGCTGGCCACCGACGGCGCCGGCTCGATCGACGTGATCGAGATCGACGCGGCCAGCCACGGCGGTGTCGACGACGCCCGTGAGCTGCGCGAACGCGCCTTCTTCGCGCCGGCCAGCAGCCGCTTCAAGATCTACGTGATCGACGAGGCGCACATGGTCTCGACCCAGGGCTTCAACGCCCTGCTCAAGCTGGTCGAGGAGCCTCCGGAGTTCGTCAAGTTCATCTTCGCCACCACCGAGCCGGAGAAGGTCCTCGGCACGATCAGGTCGCGGACCCACCACTACCCGTTCCGGCTGATCCCGCCGAAGGTGCTCCGCCCGTACCTGGAGCAACTCACTCAGGCCGAGGGCGTCTCCGTCGAGCCGGCGGTGTTCCCGCTGGTGGTCCGCGCCGGTGGCGGCAGCGCCCGGGACAGCCTCTCGGTGCTCGACCAGCTCATCGCGGGCGCCGGCCCGGAGGGCGTCAGCTACGCCCGCGCCGCAGCCCTTCTCGGGGTCACCGACGCCGCGCTGATCGACGAGATGTGCGACGCGCTGGCCGCCGGGGACGGCGCCGCCGCGTACGCCACCGTCGACCGGGTGGCCGAGGCCGGGCACGACCCCCGCCGGTTCGCGTCGGATCTGCTGGAGCGGCTGCGCGACCTGATCGTGCTTCAGCAGGTGCCGGACGCCGCCGCGAAGGGCCTCATCGACGGCCCCGCCGACCAGATCGAGCGGATGGCCGCGCAGGCCGCACAGCTCGGCCCGGGCACGCTGTCCCGCTGCGCCGACATCGTCCACGACGGCCTGGTGGAGATGCGCGGCACCACCGCGCCCCGCCTGCTGCTGGAGTTGATCTGCGCCCGGATGCTGCTGCCCGGCGCGGACGACTCCACCCGCGGCCTGCTCCAGCGCCTGGAACGCATGGAACGCCGGCTCACCCTGAGCGGCACCGACGCCGCCACCAACCCAGGGGTACGCCCACAGCACGCCCCACCGGTTCCGGCTGCCGCCACCCCGGCACCCGCGAACGCCCCGACCTCCGCACCGCCGTGGGCGGTCGATCCGGCGGAGCCCGCACCGCACAACACTCCCGCCTCGGGCGCTGCCGGCTCGGGCGCTGCCGCCGCGCGCGCGGCTGCCGCTGCCGCCGCCGGGGTGTCGCAGGCGCCGGCCGTGCACACCTCGGGCTCTGCCGGTGCTGGGGTGCCGCACGCGGCTGCCGCCGTCGGTGCTGACTCGTCGCATGCGGCGGCCTCGGGCGCATCGGCCTCGCGTCCCTCGGCCGTCGACGCGTCGATCCCGGTGCCGCCCGCCGCCGGCCAGGCATCCGCCGACCGGGACGCACCCGTCTCGCCCGCCGGACCAGGCGCCGGCTCCCCGGCCCCGCGTCGCGTGGTGCCGCCGTCGGCGGTGCTTCCCGACCCGGCCACGCCAGCGCCGCCCCGACCGGGTGCCCCCGCCGCAGCGCTGGACGCGGTCGCGGTCCGCCGGGTCTGGCCCGACGTGGTCGGCAAGGTCAACCGCACCAACAAGCGGATCGCCGCACTGATGCGCGACGCGGTGGTACGCGAACTCGACGGCGACATGCTGGTGCTGACGGTGAAGTCCACCGTGCTGGCCAAGATGATGGCCGACCATGCGGCGGTGCTCACCGACGCGCTCTACGAGGAGTTGGGCGGCCGCTGGCAGATCCGCTGCGAGGTAGCTGGCGAGCGCGGTGGCGTGTCGCTGTCCGGTCCGCCCCGCTCGCAGTCCGCCGCGCCGGCCCGCGCTGCCGCGCCGCCCGAGCCGCCCCGCGCCGCCGCACCGCACTCCGACCCGCCCCGCGCCGCCGCACCGCCCTCCGCGCCGGCCGAGTCGTCCCCCGCGAATCCGAGCGCCGCAGCCGGCCCGTCGAATGTGCAGGCCGCTACTGCCGCGTCGGGCTCGCCGTCGGCCGCGTCGAACGCGCAGGCCGCTGCTGCTCCGACGAGCGTGCAGCCCGCCCCGACGAGCATGAACACCGCTGCTGCTCAGACGGGCGTGCCGTCTGCTGCGCGGACCCCAGCCGCCACTTCCGGCCCGACCAACGCGCCGCCTGCCCCAGCGAATCCGACCGGTGCTGCCGGCTCGGGCGCCCGTGGTGGTCTGCCCGACGGAACGGGCGGGGATGGCTCCGGTGGCCACGATGCGGGCCGGGAGGGTGGAGCACCGCCCACCGCGCTGGCAGATGACGACGACTGGCCGGAAGCGGCCCGCCCCGGCGGTGGTGCTCCCGCTGCCGAGGCGACGGATGACGAGGACTGGCCGGAGGCCGCTCGTCCGGGTGGCGCGTCGGCCGCAAACGGCGCGGGCTCCGGGGTCGCACTGGACGGCTCCGGCTCGGCACCTGCACCGACCGGCGGGCACGCCACAGGCACCAACGGCACCGGAGGGCACGGCACGGGCACCAACGGCACCGCCGGGCACGGCACGGGCACGCACGGCACGGGCACCAACGGCGCGGGCGGGCATGGCACCGGAGCAGGCGGTTCAGGTGGTTCCGGCCCTGCTGCCGGCGGCGGTAAGCCGGGTGTGCGGGGTAACCCGACACCGGCGGCCCGGCAGCCGGCGACAGCCGGTGGTGCCCCGGTGAGCAGCGCCATCGCCGCAGCTCGCGCGGCGGCGGCGGGGCGCGGTGCGCGTACCGCAGCGGCAGCCCGGCCCGTCGCCGACGCCGAATGGGCCGGCGAGCCGCCCTACGATCCGGACTTCGACGGCCCGTCGCGCGGTGGCAGGCCGGGTGGCGCGGCGCCGGCTGCGCCTGTCTACGAGGGGTTCGACCCGGGCGACGAGCCGTTGGACGAGGTCATCGACGAGAAGACCGCCCGGGAGTCCAGCGAGGAGCAGGCGGTACGGCTGCTTCGGGAGACGTTCGGCGCCGAAAAGATCGACGAGGTAGACGCCCGCTGATCCACCACCCCCCGACCCACAGTCGATCTCGGAGTTGTGGTGGGTGACAAACCACCCGTTGCAGGTCCAACCCGGGCACCACAACTCCATGATCGACCGGGGCGGTTGGGGGCGGGTGGGGGCGGCGGGGCGGCGGGGTTGGGGCTGGGGGGACGGCTTGGCTGGTTAGGGGGCCGGGGGTTGCGTTGCTGGGGTTGGGTTTTCGGCTAGCAGGACGCCTAGGCAGCACGCCCAGAGTGGGAAGGGCAGCACGGCTACGCGTTCCATGCCGCCCACCCCGATCCCGACGCCGTGCTGGGCGATGAACAGCACCGTGCCGACCAGCGCGGTGAGCCCGGCGGCGAGGGTGAGCCGTCGCCACCGGCCGAGCAGCGTGCTGTTCGGTGCGAGCACGGCGACGAGCAGGCCGACGTTGCCCGCTCCCATGATCAGGAATGCGCCGAGGACGTGCAGGTTCTCGTCGACGTCCGCCGGATAGAGGGCGGCGAGGACGTACCCGGTGGTGGCCAGCAGCAGGAGCGTCTGGGCGGAGCGCACCACGCCGCCGCGACCGACGATCCGCCAGGTCAGCAGGAGGCCGGCGGCGAGCAGTACGGCGGTGGCCAACATCCCGGCGTTCATCAGCGGATACCAGGGTGAGCACACGTAGCGGGGCCGGGTGGTGTCCCAGACCCCGCAGCCGACGTTGCCGAGGTCGCTGATGTTGTTGGTGGCCCAACTGTAGGTCGGATGCTGCCAGCGCACGCCGGTGATCAGGTTGGCGACCAGGAAGACCGGTGCTGCCGCCACCCAGCACAGCGCTCCGACGCGGCCGGTGCGGCTGAGGTTCATGCCGTCGAGCAGACCAGCGCGGGGGTGCCCGGCGCACTACCGGTAGATGGCCCGTTGCGGGTAGGGGTAGCCGTACCCGGCGGCTCGGCGTGGGCGTACGCACCGGACGGGGCGGGGGCGGTCACAGCGGTTAGGCTGGGCGGCGGCCGAGCAGACGAGTGCGAGAAGGAGCCATCCGTGCGCCCAGGTGGACAGCCGAACATGCAGCAGATGCTGAAGCAGGCGCAGAAGATGCAGCAGCAGATCGCCGCCGCCCAGGCCGAGCTGGCCGAGGCCGAGCTGACTGGCACTGCCGGTGGTGGGCTGGTCACCGCGACCGTCTCCGGTTCCGGCGAGCTCAAGGCGATCAAGATCGACCCGAAGGCCGTCGACCCGGACGACGTGGAGACGCTGGAGGACCTGGTGGTTGCGGCCATGCACAACGCCGCCGAGGCCGCGCGGGAGCTGACCGAGCGCAAGATGGGCCCGGTCGCCGGTGGCATGGGCGGCCTCGGCCTGCCCGGTTTCTGAGCCGGCAGATGTACGAAGGTGCCATCCAGGATCTGATCGACGAGCTCGGTCGGCTGCCGGGTGTGGGTCCGAAGAGTGCCCAGCGGATCGCGTTCCACGTCCTGTCGGCGGATCCGGCCGACGTCAACCGGCTGGCCGGCGCGCTGCGCAAGGTCAAGGAGCTGGTGCGGTTCTGCACGACCTGCTACAACGTGGCCGAGTCGGAGCAGTGCCGGATCTGCCGCGACCCACGCCGCACCAACGAGGTGCTGTGCGTGGTCGAGGAGCCCAAGGACGTGGTGGCCATCGAGCGGACCGGTGAGTTCCGCGGCCGGTACCACGTGCTCGGCGGCGCGATCAATCCGCTGGAGGGGATCGGTCCGGACAATCTGCGTATCCGGGAGCTGCTGATCCGGCTTGGTGAGGGCACGGTGCGGGAGCTGATCCTTGCCACCGACCCGAACACCGAGGGCGAGGCGACCGCCACCTACCTGGCGTTGATGGTGAAGCCGATGGGCATCGCGGTGACCCGGCTGGCCAGCGGGCTGCCGGTCGGCGGCGACCTGGAGTACGCCGACGAGATCACCCTCGGGAGGGCCTTCGAGGGGCGCCGAGCCGTCTGAATCCCTGTCGTATGCGCCGATGGTCGGCACCCGGTCCGGGTGCCGACCATCGGCGTCTCGGCCCGGCCACTGCCCGGAAACGATCTGACACCTGCTTGCCCCTGCGGCCGCATCGACGTAACAGTTTGGCATCGCGGGTACCGATTATTCGGTTCTGGACGCCGATTACCTTCGATTCGAATGTCAAGCGACGATTGAGGCACGATCCGATACCAACCGTCCACCCGGCAGTTTCCGGCTGGACGCCACGGGAGCTATGGTCACCGCCATCGGTGACCCCTGTCACCACGTTGTCCGTACCCCCAAGGACGAGGTGAAGCACGATGCGTGCACCCAGGCCGAAGGTCGCGATAGCGGCCGTCGCGGTCGCGGCCCTCGCGGTAGCAGGCTGCGCCGAGAGCAACCGCGATGACAATTCCGGCGGTAGCAAGAAGGACACCCTCGTCTTCGGCGTTGCCGGAGACCCGAAGGTGCTCGACCCGAGTTTCGCCAGCGACGGTGAGTCGCTGCGTGTGGCCCGTCAGGTCTTCGAGACCCTGGTCCGGCCGGAGGAGGGCGGCACCAAGGTCACCCCCGGCCTGGCCGAGTCCTGGACTCCGGACGCCGCCGGCACCACCTGGACCTTCAAGCTCCGGTCCGGCGTGAAGTTCCACGATGGCACCGACTTCAACGCCGAGGCCGTCTGCGTCAACTTCAACCGGTGGTACAACGCCAAGGGCCTCATGCAGAGCCCCGACGTGACCGCCTACTGGCAGGACGTCATGGGTGGCTTCGCCGCGAACGAGAACGCGGACCTGCCGCCGAGCCTCTTCAAGTCGTGCGCCGCCAAGGACGCGACCACTGTGGACCTGTCGTTCACCCGGGTCTCCAGCAAGATCCCGGCCGCGCTGATGCTCCCCTCGTTCTCCATCCACAGCCCGAAGGCGCTGCAGGAGTTCGACGCCAGCAACGTGGGCGGCACCTCCGAGGACATCAAGTACCCGTCGTACGCGACGGAGCACCCGACCGGCACCGGCCCGTTCAAGTTCAAGGCCTGGGACGTCGCGAACAAGACGCTGACCCTTGAGCGCAACGAGGACTACGCCGGCCCCAAGGCCAAGCTGAAGACCCTGATCTTCAAGACGATCTCGGACGAGAACGCCCGCAAGCAGGCGCTGCGCTCCGGTGACATCCAGGGCTACGACCTGGTCGGCCCGGCCGACGTCGAGCCGCTGAAGGGCGAGGGCTTCAACGTCCTCACCCGTCCGGCGTTCAACGTGCTCTACCTGGCGATCAACCAGAAGGGCAACCCGAAGCTCGCCGACCTGAAGGTCCGGCAGGCCATCGCGTACGCGCTGAACCGTCAGCAGCTCGTCGACTCGAAGCTGCCCCCGGGCGCCAAGGTCGCCGACAACTTCATGCCGGACACCGTCGAGGGTTGGAACGGCGACGTCACCAAGTACACGTACGACCCGGCCAAGGCGAAGGCGCTGCTGGCCGAGGCGGGCGCGTCCAACCTGACGCTGCGGTTCCACTACCCGACCGAGGTCACCCGGCCGTACATGCCGAACCCGAAGGACATCTTCGAGCTGCTCTCGGCGGACCTGAAGGCTGTTGGCATCACCGTCGAGGCGATCCCGCTCAAGTGGAGCCCGGACTACCTCAACGCCACCACCTCCGGGAACA
Organism: Micromonospora sp. NPDC047527; assembly: GCF_040643015.1. Classification (NCBI taxonomy): domain Bacteria; kingdom Bacillati; phylum Actinomycetota; class Actinomycetes; order Micromonosporales; family Micromonosporaceae; genus Micromonospora; species Micromonospora sp. NPDC047527. The sequence goes on from NZ_JBEYTK010000006.1 coordinate 40,796, forward strand.
AGCACGACATCCACTTCCTCGGCTGGACCGGCGACTACGGCGACGCCTACAACTTCATCGGCACCTTCTTCGACCGGCCGAAGGACGAGTGGGGCTTCACCAACCAGGCCCTGTTCGACCAGTTCAAGGACGCGGACAGCACCGCCGACATCGCGGCCCGGACCGAGAAGTACAAGGCCCTGAACAAGTCCGTGATGGACTTCCTGCCCGGTGTGCCGATCTCGCACTCGCCGCCGGCGATCGTGTTCGGCAAGGACGTGACCGGCGTCAAGGCGAGCCCGCTCACCGACGAGCGGTACGCCAGCGCCGAGTTCAAGTAAGTCTGATCTGACGCAAGGAACGCGGGCGGGCGCTGTCGCACAGCGCCCGCCCGCAACCCTCCGCACCCCTTCGAGGCCGCCGTGTTCCGGTTCATCGTCAGACGCCTGCTTCAGCTGATACCCACGCTGTTCGGGCTCTCCCTCCTGCTCTTCATCTGGCTACGTCGGCTTCCCGGCGGCCCCGAGACCGCCATCCTGGGCGAGCGCGGCACGCCCGAGATGCGTGCCGCCATCCGCCACAACATGGGCCTCGACGAGCCCATCCTGGTGCAGTACGGCCGGTTCGTACGCCGGATGATCAAGCTCGACCTGGGCACCTCGACCTCCACCAAGCGGGCGGTCACCACGGAGTTCATCGAGCGCTTCCCCGGCACCGTCGAGCTGACCATCACCGCCATGGTGATCGCGATCGGTGTCGGCATCCCGCTCGGCTATCTGGCCGCCCGACGTCGTGGCCGGTTCCTGGACCACGCGTCCGTGGGCGGTTCGCTGATCGGCATCTGCATCCCGGTGTTCTTCCTGGGCTACGTGCTCAAGGCGATCTTCTCGGAGAACCTGCACTGGTTCCCGTCCAGCGGCCGGCAGGACCCGACGCTCGGGGCGACCCGCGTCACCAACTTCTTCGTCCTCGACGGGCTGATGACCCGCGAGTGGGACGCGGCCGCCGACGCCCTCTGGCATCTGGTGCTGCCCGCCATCGCGCTGGCCAGCATCCCGCTGGCGATCATCGTCCGGATAACCCGGGCGAGCGTGCTGGAGGTTCTCAACGAGGACTTCGTTCGGACCGCCGAGGCCAAGGGCCTGACCGAGCGGACGGTCCGTGGCCGGCACGTGCTGCGCAACGCGATGCTGCCGGTGGCCACCTCGATCGGCCTGCTCGCCGGCGGTCTGCTCTCCGGTGCCGTACTGACCGAGACCGTCTTCGCCTTCAGTGGCATCGGAGCATTCGTCGCCGAGGCCATCGGCCAGCGCGACTATCCGGTGCTGATGGGCTTCATTCTGATCATCGCGGTGGTGTACGTGCTGGTGAACCTCCTGGTCGATCTCTCCTACAGCTTCATCGACCCGAGGGTGAGGGTCCGATGACCCTCAGCCCGGGCAAGAAGCGCGAAAAGATCGACCGGCTCTCGGAGTTGGCCGCCCGCGACGACGAGCGTGGCGTCAGCCTCTGGCAGGAGGCGTTCCGACGGCTGCGCGGCAACCCGGCGGCGATCGTCGGTGCGATCATCCTGGCGATCTTCGTGCTGGTCGCGGTGATCGGGCCGTTCCTCGTGCCGTACGCGCCGACCGACACGATCGGCATCCGCGAGGGTCTGATCAAGCCGGGCGTCATTCCGGGCCCCGACGGCGATCACTGGTTCGGCTACGACCACCAGGGCCGGGACGAGTTCAGCCGGATGATCGTGGGTGCCCGGCAGACCCTGCTGGTCGGCGTGGTCTCCACCCTCATCGGCTTGGCGGTCGGCGCGCTGATCGGCGGCATCTCCGGTGCCGCGGCCGGCCTCGGTGGCCGGTGGGGGCGGTGGATCGACACCACCCTGATGCGGTTCGTCGACATGCTGCTGGCGATGCCGAGCCTGCTGCTGGCGGTCAGCATCGCCGCCCTGCTCGGCGCCAGCCTGACGACGGTGATGATCGCCGTCGGTGTGGTCTCGGTGCCGGTCTTCGCGCGGCTGCTGCGCGGCTCGATGATCTCCCAGGCCAACAGCGACTACGTGCTGGCGGCCACCTCGCTCGGCGTGAAGAAGTCGAAGATCGCGCTGACCCACGTGGTGCCGAACTCGCTCGCCCCGGTGATCGTGCAGGCCACCCTGACCCTGGCGACCGCGATCATCGAGGCCGCGGCGCTCTCCTTCCTGGGCCTGGGTAACCCCGACACCGCCGTACCGGAGTGGGGGGTCATGCTCGCCGACGCGCAGCAGTACCTCGGCATCCGGCCGTCGCTGGCGATCTACCCGGCGGTCGCGATCATCATCACCGCGCTCGGCTTCACCCTGCTGGGAGAGGCGATGCGCGAGGCCCTCGACCCGAAGCTGCGGAAGTAGGCCCGGTATGTGTGAAGCGCGAGGAGTGAGCTTGCGAGCCCCGCAGTCGCGAACGGAAGACCGCTTGTGTGAAGCGCGAGGAGTGAGCTTGCGAGCCCCGCAGTCGCGAACGGAAGGCCAGTAATGGCACTGCTCGAAGTGGACGATCTCTCCGTCACGTTCGCCCGGCGCGGCCAGCGGGCCGTGCACGCGGTCGACGGTGTGTCCTTCTCCGTCGACGCCGGTGAGGTGGTCGGCCTGGTCGGCGAGTCCGGCTGCGGCAAGAGCGTCACCTCGCTGGCGCTCATGGGTCTGCTGCCGAAGCAGCCCGGCCTGCGGGTCGGTGGCAAGGCCGTCTTCGACGGCACCGACCTGCTCCAGCTCGACGACCGGTCTCGGCGGGACATCCGGGGTCGCGACATCGCGATGATCTTCCAGGACCCACTCTCCTCACTGAACCCGGTGATCCCGATCGGGTTGCAGGTGACCGAGGTGCTCACCCGGCACCGGGGGATGAAGGGCGACGCCGCAGCCAAGGAGGCGGCGTCGCTGCTGGACCGGGTCGGCATCCCGGACCCGAAGCGCCGGCTGAAGGAGTACCCGCACCAGCTCTCCGGCGGGATGCGGCAGCGGGCGTTGATCGCGATGGCGGTGGCATGCCAGCCTCGGCTGCTGATCGCCGACGAGCCGACCACCGCGCTGGACGTCACCATCCAGGCCCAGATCCTGGAGCTGCTCAAGGACCTGGTGCGGGACTCCGGCACGGCGTTGCTGATGATCACGCACGATCTCGGTGTGGTGGCCGGGATGGTCGACACGGTCAACGTGCTCTACGCCGGCCGCGTGGTGGAGACGGCCCGCCGTCGTCCACTGTTCCGCGAGCCGCGGCACCCGTACACCGTGGGTCTGCTCGGCTCGGTGCCGCGCCTGGACGCCGGACGGGGCGAGAAGCTCACCCCGATTCCCGGTTCGGTCCGTGACCTGCTGCCCTGGCCGGACGGTTGCGCCTTCGCCCCGCGATGCGCCCGCCGGACCGACGAGTGCGTGGGGCAGCCGCCGGAGCTGGCGCACACCTACGACGGGCGCAGCTACCGGTGCGTCAACCCGGAGCCGGTGCCCGGCACGGTGCCCGCTCCCCGCGAGGAGGAATCAGCGTGAGCGAGCGTAGCGAGCGAACCATCAGGCACAGCAGCGTGGCGTCTCGCGCCGGCGCGGAGCGAAGCGGAGCGCTGGCGTGAGCGAGAACGACATCCTCGTCGAGGTACGCGACCTGAAGGTGCACTTCCCGATCAAGCGGGGAGTGCTCTTCGACCGGGTGGTCGGGCACGTGAAGGCGGTCGACGGGGTTGACCTGAGCATCCCGCGCGGCAAGACGTACGGCCTGGTCGGCGAGTCGGGCTGCGGAAAGTCCACGCTCGGCCGGGCACTGCTCCAGCTCACCCCGCCGACCGCGGGCGAGGTCAGCTTCGACGGCGTCGAGCTGACGACGCTGCCGCCGGGCAAGCTGCGCACCATGCGGCGTCGGATGCAGATGATCTTCCAGGATCCGATGTCCAGCCTCGACCCGCGGCAGAACGTCGAGTCGATCCTGACCGAGGGGTTGCAGACCCACGGGATCGGCACCGACCGCACCGACCGTCGGCGGATCATCGGCGAGACGCTGGACGCGGTGGGGTTGCCCCGCTGGGCGTTGTCCCGCTATCCGCACGAGTTCTCCGGCGGGCAGCGCCAGCGCATCGGTATCGCCCGCGCGGTGGTGCTCGGGCCGGAGCTGATCGTCGCCGACGAGCCGGTCTCGGCGCTCGACGTCTCGATCCAGGCTCAGGTCGTGAACCTGCTGGACGAGCTACAGGACAGCCTGGGGCTGACCTACCTGGTGATCGCGCACGACCTCGCGGTCGTCCGGCACATCTCCGACACCGTCGGCGTGATGTACCTGGGCGCGCTGGTCGAGGAGGCGCCGAGCGACCGGCTCTACACCGAGCCGCTGCACCCGTACACCCGGGCACTGATGTCCGCGGTGCCGGTGCCGGACCCGGACGTGGAGGACCGGCGGGAGCGGATCCTGCTCGCGGGCGACCTGCCCTCGCCGTCGAACCCGCCGTCCGGGTGTCGTTTCCACACCCGCTGCCCGTGGGCGCAGCCCACCCGCTGCAAGGACGAGCGGCCGGTGCTGCGGGAGATCGGCACCAGCCGGGTCGCCTGCCACTTCGCCGAGCAGATCGCCAGCGGGGAACTGCGCCCGCACAAGGTCAGCGTGCAGATCGTCCGCCCCGAGAGCGAGGGCGACTCGCCGGGCGTGGTCTCCGCCCCCAGCGAGCCCGGCTCGTACGTCTGAGACGTGACGCACCGTCCGGAGGTCGTCAGCCCTCCGGGCGGTGCAGCAGGGCCACCGCGACACCGTGCACCGCGTCCAGCCCGGCCGGGTCGCCCAGCGGGACCGACCCGCCGGTCACCACGTACCACTCGTCCGCGTCCTTGTACTGCACCCGCAGCGTGACGGTGCCGTCCGCGTACTCGGTGCGCAGCGTCAGTTCGCCGGTGACCACACCGACCTCGTCGGTCATCACCCCACCCGGACCCGGCACGATGTCGGCGGTGCGGCTCTGCGCCCCGCCGGCACCATCGGAATCCGCGACCATGCCGGCCCCCGGCACGGCGGTCGGGGTTTCGGCGGCGCCGTCCGCGGTCATGCCGGCTGTGGCCGGGCCCTTGTCACCGGTCTCCTCGGCCTCTGTCACGAATTACTCCCCACCGTGCAGCCCTCCAACATGTCGGCCAGAGTGGACTTCTCGGCACTTGTCACAGTCAACCGCCAGTAGTGCTTGACGGCTACCCAGTCTTCCGCGTACTGGCACCAGTACGACCGGTTCGCCGGCTTCCACTGGGACGGGTCCTGGTCACCCTTTGACCGGTTCGACGACGCCGAAACCGCGAAGAGTTGCGGTCGGGTCGTGTCGTTGGCGAAGTCGCCACGCTTCGTGTCGTCCCACTCGTCGGCGCCCGAACGCCACGCGTTGGCCAACGGCACCATGTGGTCGATGTCCACCTCAGAGGGGTCGGCGGCGCTGCGGCCGTCGTACACGCTCTCCCAGCGACCACCGACCACGTTGCAGCCGGACAGCTTCACGTCCTCGCCGTCGCGCTGCAGGATGGTGTCCCGCACGTCGCAGTTCTTGCCGGTGTTCCGCCAGTGCGGAAAGCGACTCCGGCTGTAGCCCTTCATCGAGCCGGCCTCGGCGACGGTCAGCTCACCCAACTGCTGCGCCGCGTTACCGCCGCCACCCGACGGGGACGCCTCCGGTTCGTCCGGAGGGACACAACCGGCAACACCAAGCGCCAGCGCCGCGACGAGCGCGGTCACCGCCGCGCGCGATCCTGATCTGGTACGCACAGACGACACCTCTCCAGCTTGCGGGCTCTCGGCGATTGCGCACAGTACCCGGGCACGGTTTCGGCGTTTCGTGGCGTCTCCCACAATCTGCAAGGCAGATTGGTGAGATGACCACCTCCGTTCCCTCGCCCGCTCTGCGGATGGGCACCGCCGCCGGTCGGGGGACGCTGCTCGCCGCAGTGCTCGCCTCCGGAATGGTCTTCCTCGACGGCACCGTCGTCAACGTGGCGCTGCCGAAACTCGGTCAGGATCTCGGTGCCAATGTGGCCGATCTCCAATGGACCGTCAATGGCTACCTGCTGACGCTGGCGGCGTTCGTGCTGCTCGGCGGGGCGCTCGGGGACCGCTTCGGCCGGCGGCGGGTCTTCCTGATCGGGGTGGTGTGGTTCACTGCCGCCTCGGTGCTGTGCGGGCTGGCCCAGGGCACCGGCACGCTGATCGCGGCCCGGTTCCTCCAGGGCGTCGGCGGCGCGCTGCTCACCCCCGGCTCCCTGTCGGTGCTCCAGGCCAGCTTCCACCCCGACGACCGGGGGCGGGCCATCGGTGGCTGGGCCGGCCTGTCCGGAGTGTCCACGGCGTTGGGGCCGTTCATCGGTGGCTGGCTGATCGACGCGCTGTCCTGGCGGTGGATCTTCTTCCTGAACGTGCCGCTCGCCGTACTGGTGTTGCTGGCCACCGCGCGATGGGTGCCGGAGAGCCGCGACGAGAACGTCTCGCGGACCCAGGGGCCGGGCCACACCCGACGTCGGTTCGACGTGGCCGGTGCGTTGCTCGGCGCGCTCGCGCTCGCCGGCGTCACGTACGCCCTGATCGACGCGCCCGCACGCGGCTACGCCTCGGCCCCGGTGCTGGTCGCGGTGCTCGTCGGGGTGGTGGCGGCGGTGGTCTTCGTCGTGCTGGAACGGCGGCGCGGCGACACCGCGATGCTGCCGACCGGGTTGTTCGGCAGCCGGCTCTTCTCGGTGCTGAACATCTTCACCGTGGTGGTCTACGCGGCGCTCGGCGGCTTCACCTTCTTCTTCGCCGTCTACCTGCAGAACGTCGTCGAGTGGTCGGCCCTCCGCACCGGGATCGCGCTGCTGCCGATGACGGTGCTGCTGCTCATCGGGTCGGCCCGGGCCGGGGCGCTGTCGGCGCGGATCGGCCCGCGGCTGCCGTTGGCCGTCGGGCCGGTGGTGGCCGCCGTCGGTCTGCTGCTGTTGCGGGGCGTCGGGCCGGGCGCGTCGTACTGGCGGGACGTGCTGCCCGGGGTGCTGCTCTTCGGCCTCGGGCTGACCCTGGTGGTCGCGCCGTTGACCGCGTCGGTGCTGGCGGCGGTGCAGGACCGCTTCTCGGGGGTGGCCAGCGGCTTCAACAACGCCGCGGCCCGGGCCGGCGGTCTGCTCGCGGTGGCCGCGTTGCCGCTGCTGGTCGGCCTCTCCGGCAGCGGGTACGAGCAGAAGACCGAGCTGACCGACGCGTACCGGGGTGCGCTGCTCTGGTGTGCGGGGCTGCTGCTGGCCGGCGCGGTGCTGGCCCTCGTGCTGGTGCACCGACCGCCCCGCGCGGCCCCACCGTCGCAGCCCTGCCACTCGCTGCCCGCCGCCACACCCCCGAAGTAGGGCACCACCTCGGGGGTGCGGCGCGTGTCGTCTACTGGCGGGCGCGGTTGACGGCGCTGGTGACCGCCTTGATCGAGGCGGTCACGATGTTGGCGTCGGTGCCGACGCCCCAGACCGTGCGGCCGTCCACCTCGCACTCCACGTACGCGGCGGCCTGCGCGTCACCACCGGAGGAGAGCGCGTGCTCGTGGTAGTCGAGCACCCGCACGCCCACCCCCACCGACTGGAGCGCGTTGACGTACGCGTCGATCGGGCCGTTACCGATCGCCGTGAGTGACCGCTGCTCGGTGCCCACGCCGACCTGGGCTTCGATCTCGACCTTGCCGTCGGTGGTGCCGATCGTGTAGCCGGCCAGACGGACCGCCGGGTCGGGCTGGTGGTCGAGCAGGTAGTGCGTCGCGAAGATCTCCCACATGGCGCGCGGGTCGACCTCTCCGCCGTCGTGATCGGTGACCTGCTGCACCACCCCGGAGAACTCGATCTGGAGCCGGCGGGGCAGGTCCAGTTGGTATTCGCTCTTCATGATGTACGCGACGCCGCCCTTGCCGGACTGCGAGTTGACCCGGATGACCGCCTCGTAGGTGCGGCCCAGGTCTTTCGGGTCGATCGGCAGGTAGGGCACCGCCCAGGTGTGCTCGTCGACCGGTACGCCGGCCGCCTTCGCGTCGGCGTTGAGGGCGTCGAAGCCCTTCTTGATGGCGTCCTGGTGCGAGCCGGAGAAGGCGGTGTAGACCAGGTCGCCCGCGTACGGGTGGCGCTCGTGCACCGGCAGCTGGTTGCAGTACTCGACGGCTCGCCGGATCTCGTCGATGTTGGAGAAGTCGATCATCGGGTCGATGCCCTGCGAGAACAGGTTGAGGCCCAGCGTCACCAGGTCCACGTTGCCGGTGCGCTCACCGTTGCCGAACAGGCAGCCCTCGATCCGGTCGGCGCCGGCGAGCAGGCCCAGCTCGGCGGCGGCCACCCCGGTGCCCCGGTCGTTGTGCGGGTGCAGGCTCAGCACCACGCTGTCCCGGCGCGGCAGGTGCCGGTGCATCCACTCGATCGAGTCGGCGTACACGTTCGGCGTCGCCATCTCGACGGTGGCCGGCAGGTTGATGATCAGGGGCCGGGCGGGCGTCGGGTCGATCACGTCGATCACCCGGGAGCAGACCTCCAGCGCGTACTCCAGCTCGGTGCCCGTGTAGGACTCCGGCGAGTACTCGTAGAAGATCTCGGTGTCCGGGGTGTGGATCTCCGCGTACTTCTGGCAGAGCCGGGCACCGGTGGTGGCGATGTCGGCGATGCCGTCCTTGTCCAGGCCGAAGACGACCCGGCGCTGGAGCGTGGAGGTCGAGTTGTAGAAGTGCACGATCGCCCGCTTCGCACCGCGCAGCGACTCGAACGTCCGGTCGATCAGGTGCTCCCGGCACTGGGTGAGCACCTGGATGGTGACGTCGTCCGGGATCATGTCCTGTTCGATGAGTTGCCGGACGAAGTCGTAGTCGGTCTGGCTGGCCGACGGGAAGCCGACCTCGATCTCCTTGTAGCCCATCTGCACCAGCAGCTGGAACATCCGGCGCTTGCGCTCGGGCGACATCGGGTCGATCAGCGCCTGGTTGCCGTCGCGCAGGTCCACCGCGCACCAGCGCGGCGCGGCCTCGACAGTGCGGGTGGGCCAGGTGCGGTCCGGCAGCTCCACCCGGACCTGCTCCTGGTAGGGCTGGTAGCGGTGGTACGGCATCCCACTCGGGCGTTGCCGAGCGATCGGATCGGTGTCAGCGTCGGTGACAGGTTGAGCCATCTCAGAGTGCTCCCTGGAACATGTGGCGTCAGCAGATCGGAAGGTGTCGGCACGGTGCCGCGCGACGGTGCACGCGCAACTGCCGATAAGAAGATCGGATGTGCTGGACGGCGCGATGCGACTCCGCGACGAGGTGCCGGCCGGTTAGGCCTCGTCGCGGCGGCTAAGGAGAAGAAGCGCACGCCACATGACCAGGTAACCCTACGTGGTGGAGCGGGAGGCGCAAAGGTAGGTCCGGACTATGGGACCGACGTCATGCTCTCCTCCGGGGCCGCGGCACCCAGCCTCGGAGTCCGTCCGGCCCAGGCCACCACGGGCACGATCGCCAGCCCGACCAGGACGAAGATCGCCGCCGTCGGGTACCACCCCCAGCCGCCGGTGGTCACCCCGAGCGCGGTCAGCCCCGCCGGGGCGATCAGGTACTGCACCTGCTCGCCGAGCCGCAGCGCCCCCACGTACGCGCCGCGCTGGTCGTCCGGCGGAAGGGTGGCGGTGAGCCCCCAGGCACCCGCCGACTGGATCAACTCGGCCAGGATCAGCAGCGTCGCGGCGGCCACCAACACCGCGATGGTGAGCCCACCCCGGGTGACCCCGGAGATCGGCAGGACCAGGCAGAACAGGGCGACCAGCAGGCCGCCCCGGCGCGAGGCCCGGGCCGCGCCCGACGCGGTGTCGGCACCCCGGCTGACGCGTACCTGGAGCAGCACGATCAGGACCGTGTTGAGCAGCACCAGGGCGGCGATCACCGTCTTCGGGGCGTCGGTGTGGGTGAGGATCCACAGCGGCAGCACCGTCAGGTAGAGCACCCCGTGCGCGGTGAGCAGCCCGGACAGCAGGGACACCGCCATGAACGGGCGGTCCCGGAGCACGGTGAGCCGACTCATCGGCTCCACGGGCCGGGCCACGTGGGGCAGCCGGGGCAGTCGCCGTACGAAGAGAGCCGTCACCAGGATCACCGTCGCGATGAACCAGACCATCCCCCGGTACGCCTCGATCGTGTCCACCGCCAGCACCACGCCGCTGATCACCGCGCCGAGCCCGAAGCCGACGTTCAGCGACGAACGCTGGTACGCCATCGCGGTGACCCGTTCGGCCGGGGGGAGCGCGTTGATCGAGTAGACCTGGCGGGCCACGCCGGTGGCGGCGTCCACCGTGGCGAGCGCCACCACCACGGCGAGGAACCCGGCGAAGCCGCCGACGAACGGGTAGGTCGCGAACAGCGCCGCGTCCAGCACCAGCCCGACGATCCAGACCCGCTGCGGGCCGTACCGGTCGGTGAGCCCGCCCAGCGGCACCGTACCCAGCAGCGACACCCCCGCCGCGATGGACAGCCCCAGCCCGACCTGTGCGGCGCTGAGCCCGAGCGCCCGGGTGAAGAAGACGGCGCTGCCGGCGTGGAACAGGCCGCTGCCGATGGCGTAGACCATGGCCTGCATGGCCAGGGCGCGGGTCAGCCCGGCCGGCGGTACGACGTTTCGGACGACGGTGCGGATGGTTTCTCTGGCCCCCATGGCCGGTGAGTGAACCGTGCCCCCATGGCCCCGGTCGAACCTTTTAGGCTGGACCGAATCGTGCGGGGGTGCGTGTGTCCGAGTTGCGGTTCAGCCTGGCCGACGTGGCGGGGGTGCGGCTCGCCGTGTCGCCGGCCAACGAGACGGTCATGAGCATGTTTGCGCTGGCCAATCCGACCCGCTACGCCGTGCACCTGCCCTGGATCGACCGGGCCCGCGTGACCCTGCGTCGGCCCGAGGTGGCCGACCGGGTCCGACCGCTGGTGGAGCTGACCCGGCCGCGTTGCTGGCTGCCCGACTTCCTCACCCCGGCGGCCCGGCCGAACCTGGAGATGGTCGAGCAGCTCGACCAGATCGCGGCGACGCCGCCGGACGTGGTTGTCCGGGACCTGTGGGCGACCACCACGAGTCGACCGTTGAGCCCGTTCGGGCAGGCGCTGCTCGCCGATCCCCGCGGCCTGCTGCCGCAGCTCGTCGACGCGATGCGGGTCTGGTACGACGAGGCGATCGCCCCGGACTGGCCACGGATGCGCGCGCTGCTCGACGCCGACGTGGCGTACCGCGCCGCCCAACTCGCCGAGGGCGGTGCCGAGCGGCTGTTCGAGCAACTCCACCCGAGCCTGCGCTGGCTCGGTGACCGGGTCGTCACCGACGACCCGTTCGAGCGGGACTTCGACCTCCGCGGTCGCGGGCTGGCGCTGAACCCGGGCGTGTTCACCGACCGGCGGGTGCTGTGGAACCTGCTGGAGGAATCGCTGCCCGTCGGGGTGTACCCGGTCCGGGCGGTCGGAACGCTCTGGGAGGCGACCCCGAGGCCGCCCGGTGACTCGCTGGCGCGGGTGGTCGGCCCCGGCCGGGCCGCGCTGCTGCACCTGCTCGACGCGGCGTCCACCACCACCGACCTGGCCCGACTCACCGGGATGTCCGCCGGGAACGTCTCCCAGCACCTGGCCGCGCTGCACGCCGCCGGCCTGGCCTCCCGGTCTCGACAGGGTCGGCACGTCCTCTATCGCAACACCGATGCCGCGAGGATTCTGCTCCGTGCCAGCCGTGGCGGGTGACCTGATCGGGCGATCAGCACAGCAGCAGGTCGGCGACCGGGCGGCGGTGACGCAGGTCGGTTTCCCGGGCGCGTAGGTCGGCCGGGAGAGCGAACGGGTCCCCGAGTCGGCCGATGGCGGCGACCACCAGCGGGCGGACGCCGCCGGGCAGGTTGAGCTCGGTGGCGAGGCCGGCCTGATCGAAGCGGGTGAGCTGGCGCACGTGCAGGCCGAGCGCGGTGGCCTGCAAGGTCAGGTGGGCGATCGCCTGACCGAGGTCGTACGCGGCCCGCTCGGTGTCGCCGCCGGTGTGCGCGCCGACCACCAGGGTCGCGGCGTGCCTGGCCCAGCCCTGGTCGCTGTCCGGGAGGCTGCTCATGATCCGCTTCCAGTTCTCGTCGTCCCGGTGGCCGAGGGCGAACCGCCAGGGCTGCCCGTTCTCCTCCGACGGCGCCCAGCGCGCGGCCTCGAGCAGCGAGGCCGCTTCGTCCGGGGTCAGTGCGGCGCTCGGGTCGAAGGCGCGAGGGCTCCAGCGGAAGGCGAGCAGCGGGGTGAGGTCAACCATGGTGAGAATCGTCCTGTACGGGTGATTCGTGACTCAGGGCAGCCTCGCCAAATGTGGCCAAACGCACCCGTAACGGGATGAAGATCAGGGCGTTCCCGCGCCCGGGCTGTCCGACGGGTCAGGGGTTGGGGGTGCCGCGGTGTCGAGGGGTTCCGCATCCACCACCGGCCCGGCCAACTGCACGGTCGCCGGTGCGGGGGCGGGCGGGGCAGCCAGCCGCAGCGTCCCGGCAGCGGTCCGGACACCGGTCGGCGTGCCGTCGGGGTCGTAGCAGTAGATGCCGACGTCCAGCGGGGCGTTGAGTGAGGCCGAGGTGGACTCCACCGAGTAGCAGGCGCCGGTCAGTCCCTTGGGTGTGGCGGCCAGGGCGACCGCGAGCGGCGCGCGTCGGTCGGTCAACACGTCCAGCCAGTCGGTGAGCGCATGCTGGATCCGAGGGTCGAGCCGGCGCGGGAGTGTGTCGTCGCGCTCACCGAGGCGTACGCAACGCGCCGGCTCCGGTCGAGCGCTGGACGGAAGGGCGCACTGGAACAGCCCGTCGGCCGTGGCGGCCAGCGAGATGTCTGCGGTGCCGCCGAGCGCCCCACCCGGCACGTCGACCCGCCAACTGCCGTCGTTCGCGCTGGTGAAGACGATGCTGCGGTCGGGTTGACCGGGTTGGCTGAACACGTACTGCGCCACGAGATGGCGATCCTGCGCGGCGGCGGCCAGGGCGGCCAACTCGTCGCGGGCGGCGTCCACCCTGACCGGCCCGGGATCGGCCGGGGGTGGGGGTGCGGGCTGCTCAGTGGTGCAGGAGAGCAGGGCAGTCGGCAGGGCGAACACGAGCGACCCGAGCACGCGGCCGGCCGAGCGGTTGAGGACGGGCACCGGCTCATTCTGGTGGGTGCGGCCGGCTCGCGGGGAGCAGCGCGCGACCGGGCCGCCCCGGCGTGTCGGGCGCGACTTTTTGGGCGTACCCGACGGGCTTGCGGACCTGGCCACCCACGCTGACTGACGGGTCACGCGGGCCGGATGGTGGGATCACACGACCCGGCGTCGTGGCCCGCCGGATACCCTCATGGGGTCTGACATGCGCCGCCGGCCCCGGTTCCGGCGGCGTCGGCACGCTCAGGGACTCCGGGAGGGAGTGCACCGTCGTGGCACTCGTGGTGCAGAAGTACGGCGGGTCCTCCGTCGCGAACGCGGAGCGGATCAAGCGGGTGGCCGAGCGCATCGTCGCCGCCCGCAAGGCCGGCGACGACGTCGTGGTGGTGGTCTCCGCGATGGGGGACACCACCGACGAGTTGCTCGACCTGGCCAACCAGGTCAGCCCGTTGCCGCCGGGCCGCGAGCTGGACATGCTGCTCACCGCCGGGGAGCGGATCTCGATGGCCCTGCTGGCCATGGCGATCCACAACCTGGGGTACGAAGCCCGCTCGTTCACCGGCTCGCAGGCCGGCGTGATCACCACCTCGGTGCACGGCCGCGCACGGATCATCGACGTCACCCCGGGGCGCCTCAAGGGCGCGCTCGACGAGGGGTCGGTGGTGATCGTGGCCGGTTTCCAGGGCGTCTCGCAGGACACCAAGGATGTCACCACGCTGGGCCGGGGCGGTTCGGACACCACGGCCGTGGCGCTCGCCGCCGCCCTGCACGCCGACGTGTGCGAGATCTACACCGACGTCGACGGCATCTTCACGGCCGACCCGCGGATCGTGCCCAACGCGCGGCACATCCAGCAGATCACCTACGAGGAGATGCTGGAACTGGCCGCGTGCGGCGCCAAGGTGCTGCACCTTCGTAGCGTGGAGTACGCCCGCCGGGCGGGGTTGCCGATCCACGTCCGTTCGTCATACTCGACCAACACCGGCACGATGGTCACCGGATCGATGGAGGACCTTTCCGTGGAGCAGGCACTGATCACCGGGGTCGCGCACGACCGCAGCGAGGCCAAGATCACGATCGTCGGCGTGCCCGACGAGCCGGGCGCCGCCGCGCGGATCTTCGACACCGTCGCCGGTGCCGAGATCAACCTCGACATGATCGTGCAGAACGTCTCCACCGAGGGCACCGGCCGGACGGACATCTCGTTCACCCTGCCCAAGGCCGACGGCCCGACCGCGATGACCGCGCTCAGCAAGATCCAGGAGTCGGTCAAGTTCAAGGGCCTGCTCTACGACGACCACGTCGGCAAGGTCTCGCTGATCGGCGCGGGTATGCGCTCGCACCCCGGCGTGGCCGCCGGCTTCTTCGCCGCGCTCGGCGCGGCCGGGGTCAACATCGAGATGATCTCCACCTCCGAGATCCGGGTCTCCGTCGTCTGCCGGGACACCGACCTCGACGCCGCGGTGCGCGCCATCCACGACGCGTTCGAGTTGGGCGGCGACAGCGAAGCCGTGGTCTATGCGGGGACGGGTAGGTAGCGCCGATGACGGCGCTGCCCACCCTCGCCGTGGTCGGAGCGACAGGTGCCGTCGGCACCGTGATGTGTGAGCTGCTCACCGGGCGTCGCAACGTCTGGGGTGAGATCCGGCTCATCGCCTCCGAACGTTCGGTGGGCAAGCGGGTGCGCTGCCGGGGCGAGGAGATGGTCGTCCAGGCTCTGACACCAGAGGCCTTCGACGGGGTCGACGTGGCGATGTTCGACGTGCCCGACGAGGTCTCCGCCGAGTGGGCGCCCATCGCCGTCGCCCGCGGCGCGATCGCGGTGGACAACTCGGGCGCCTTCCGGATGGAGCGGGACGTCCCGCTGGTGGTTCCGGAGATCAACCCCGAGCAGGTCCGCGATCGGCCCCGGGGCATCATCGCCAACGCCAACTGCACCACCCTCGCGATGATCGTCGCGGTCGCGCCGCTGCACCGCGAGTACGGCCTGCGGGAGTTGGTGCTCGCCTCCTACCAGGCGGTTTCCGGGTCCGGCAAGGCCGGCGTGGACATCCTGCACGACCAACTCGCCAAGGTCGCCGGGGATCGCGCGCTCGGCTCGCGCACGGGTGACGTCCGCCAGGCCGTCGGCGACGACCTCGGCCCGTTCCCGGCCCCGCTGGCGCTCAACGTGGTGCCCTGGGCCGGCTCACCCGCCGACGACGGCTGGTCGTCGGAGGAGATGAAGATCCGCAACGAGTCGCGGAAGATCCTCGGCCTGCCCGACCTCAAGGTCAGCGCCACCTGCGTCCGGGTGCCGGTGGTGACCGCCCACTCGGTGGCCGTGCACGCCGTCTTCGCCACCGAGGTGGACGCCGAGGGCGCCCGCGAGGCGCTGCGCAACGCCCCCGGCGTGATCCTGGTCGACGACCCGGCCTCCGGGGAGTTCCCGATGCCGATCGACGCGGTCGGCACCGACCCGTCCTGGGTCGGCCGGATCCGCCGCGCCCTGGACGACCCGCGCGCCCTCGACTTCTTCGTGACCGGCGACAACCTCCGCAAGGGCGCCGCCCTCAACACAGCCCAGATCGCCGAACTCCTAGCCAAAGAGCTAAAAACCCCGTAACCCCGCTGCCTCTCTTCACCCGCGATCTTGCAGTTTCTGCCCCGACATTATGGGGTGAATGCGGCAAAGAGGCGACCGAAAGTGCAAGATCGCGGGGGTGGGGTGGGGTGGGGTGGCGGGGATTAGGCCGCTGCTAGGTGGACTCCGTCTCGGCCTTGGCGTTTCACCGCGTAGAGGGCCTGGTCGGCTCTCCGGAGGGTGCGATCGGGGGACTCGCCGGGGCGGGGTAGCGCGACGCCCACGCTGATCGTGCGTCCGGTGCGACGGGCCGCCTCGGCCAGCCGTTCGGCGATCCGGACCGCCTCCTCCGGGCGGTTCACCTCGATCACCGCGACGAACTCGTCACCGCCGATCCGGTACAGCTCGTCCCCGTGCCGCAGCGCTCCCTCCAGCGCCCGGGCCAGCCCGACCAGCACCTGGTCGCCGGCCTGGTGGCCGTACGTGTCGTTAATCGTCTTGAAGCCGTCCACGTCGATCGCCAGCAGCGCCGTACGCCCCGGGGTGGCCGCCGCTATCCGCTGCCCGAACGGGCCGGTGTGCCCCAGCCCTGTCAGCGGGTCCGAGCTGGCCTGCTCCCGCAGCCGGGCCAGTGTGCGCAGTCGGTCCAGGCTGGTCCACACCTGCCCGGCGAGCAACTCCATCAGGCTGACCGTGGTCGGGTCCGGACGCAGTGCCCGCTCGTCGGCGACGAGGAGCGCCCCGCCCGCGTCCGACGGCCCGACCGGAACGGCGATCAGCGAGCGCACCCCGGCCCGGGTCAGCGGCCGGTAGTCCTCCGTCGGCGGGTGCCCCACCTCGCCCAGCGTGTACCCGGCCCCGTACCGGTGCGCTCGGTCCACCATCCGACCGAGCGCCTCCGGCCCCGCCACGGCCAACTCGGCACGGATGCGGATCTCCAGGTCCCCCGGGGCCAGCGGCGACGGCCCGAGCCGGGCACCACCCGGCCCGCCGATCAGCAACACCGCCGTGGAGAGGGTGGAGACCTCCCGGGCGGCGCAGGTCGCCGCGCTCATCACGTCCCCCTCGGTCGCGGCGGACGAGAGCGCGGCGGCGTGCCGGAGAAGCTTCTCGCTGCGGCTCTCCGCCGGAGGGCCGCCGAGCGCGGCGATCCGAGCGCCGAGCCGAGCCGCCACCCGCTGAGCGGTGTCCCGCCACGGCTCCAGGTCGACCGGCCCGCTCCACTGCACGTCAAGGACGCCGATCGCCCGGCCTGCCGGGTCCAGCACCGGCACGCACAGCTCTGCGGTCACGTCGGGGCGTACCGGCAGGTAGTCGGGGTCGACTGTGACATCCGGGACCACGGCCGCGGTGCCGGTGGCGAACACCCGGCCGACGATCCCGGTGCGTGCCGGCACCGTGGCGAAGACCTGCCAGGCGCCGGTCGCTGCCACGCAGCGCAGCCGGTCATGGACATCGAGAAGCACGGAGATGGTTGCCGAGGTGTGCTGGGACAGGGCGCTTACCGTCCACCGACAGGCCTCCGGCACGCTCGACGCCATCGTCAGGCGGGCGGTGACGTCACGGATGACTCGCTGATGATCCACTCGCACGTCGTTCCAGGTAGGGGAGGGGTCGGCCGGGTGCCGAGCCGCGCGATCAAGCGTACTCACGGCTGACCGGGCACCGATTTGCTTCGTACACATGTGCCATCCACAGGCTGTGGACGCAGCCTGTGGGTTCAGGCGGCGGCCGGCACTAGCGTGGGGACCCCCGGCGCCGAGGAGGCCAGCCCATGCCCGGTGACCCGCGTCCGACCGCCGCCGTGACCCGCGGCTCCGTCGGGGTCGCCGCCGAGGAACAACTCGTCTGGTACGTCGCGTACGGCTCGAACATGCACGCCGCCCGGCTGGCCTGGTACATCGGTGGCGGCTGCCCGCCCGGCGGCCGGCGGACGTACCCGGGCTGCCGGAACCCCCGCCCTCCGAGCCGGTCGATGCCGGTGTCGCTGCCCGGCGGGATCTACTTCGCTGGCGAGTCCGGTGCCTGGACCGGTGGGATGGCGTTCTACGACCCGCACCTGCCCGGGCTGGCCGCGGCTCGGGCCTACCTGGTCACCATCGAGCAGTTCACCGACATCGCCGCCCAGGAGATGTACCGCCCAGCGGGCGACAGCGCCGGCCTGCTCCCGACGACCGTCGAGGCGATCGACACCGCCGTCGCCGACGGACGCGCCACGCTCGGCCCCGGACGCTACGAGACGCTGGTCTGCCCGGGCCGCCGCGCCGGAGTCCCGATGCTCACCTTCACCGCTCCCGAGCCGGCATCCGCCGTCCGGTGCCGGCCACCCGCGCCGCTCTACCTCGGCATGATCGCCCGAGGGCTGCGCGAGTCGCACGGCTGGCCGGCCGAGCGGATCGCCGGCTACCTCGCGCAGCGTCCCGGTGTCGCGGACGGCTGGTCACCCGATGCTGTCACTGCCCTGGTCATCGATGCGCTCGCCGTCGACTGACCGCGCCGAACACACGGCTCGACCGGTCGGCGTTCGGATGAGAGGCTGTCCGAGGGCGGCGACCCCCAACCGCCGCCATCCACGATCGACACTTCCGACGGCGTCGGTCGGCGGCCCGGTCGACCCACAGTCCGGACGCCGCACACGCCGATTCTCACGAGGAGTCTCATGTCCATACCCGGGATGCGTCGGGCCGCTGTCGGCCTGACCGCGCTCGCGGTGGCAGCGCTCGGCGCCGTCGCCACCACCCCCGAGCAGGCGGATGCCCGACCGAAGCCGGTCGACGTCACCCTGCTGGCCCTCAACGACTTCCACGGCAACCTCGAACCGCCGAGCGGGTCCAGCGGCACCATCGCCGGGCAGACCGCTGGCGGCGTCGAATACCTCGCGACCCACCTGGCCGAGCTGCGTGCCGCCGCCAAGAAGAAGAACACCATCACCGTCGCCGCCGGTGACCTGATCGGTGCGTCCCCGCTGCTCTCCGCCGCGTTCCACGACGAGCCGACCATCGAGGCGCTGAGCATGGCCGGGCTGGACTACGCCAGCGTCGGCAACCACGAGTTCGACGAGGGCGCCGCCGAGCTGCTGCGGATCCAGAACGGCGGCTGCCACCCGGTGGACGGCTGCGGCGACGGCACCCCGTACCGGGGCGCCGGCTTCAAGTACCTGTCCGCCAACGCCTTCAAGACCGCCACCGGCAAGCCGCTGATGGCGCCGTACGCGATCCACAAGGTGCAGGGCGTCAAGGTCGGCTTCATCGGGATGACCCTGGAGGGCACCCCGGAGATCGTGAGCCAGCAGGGCGTCGCCGGCCTCACCTTCACCGACGAGGCCGACACCGCCAACCGGTACGCCCGCGAGCTGCGGCGCAAGGGCGTGGAAGCGATCGTCGTGCTGCTGCACGAGGGCGGCACCCAGGCCGCCACCGGTGGCATCAACGACTGCGTCGGCATGACCGGGCCCATCGTGGACATCGCCAACCGGATGGACCCGTCGATCGACGTGGTGGTCAGTGGCCACACCCACCAGGCGTACAACTGCGACATCAACGGCAAGCTGGTCACCAGTGCCAGCTCGTTCGGTCGCCTGGTCACCAACATCGACCTGAAGATCGATCGTCACTCCGGTGACATCATCTCCGCGGCCGCCGAGAACGTGGTGGTCAGCCGGGACGTCGCCAAGGACCCGAAGCAGACCGCGCTGATCAACCGCTACAAGACGGTGCTCGGCCCGGTCGCCGGCCGCCAGGTCGGCGAGACCACCCAGGCCATCACCCGGAGCCAGGAAACCCTCTTCGGTACGGCCATGGGCGAGTCCCCGCTGGGCAACCTGATCGCCGACGCGCAACTCGCCGCCACCGACGACGAACAGAATGCCGTCGCCGCCTTCATGAACCCGGGCGGCGTCCGGGCCGACCTCGACGCCGGCCCGGTCACCTACGAGGAGGCGTTCACGGTGCAGCCGTTCGCCAACAACCTGGTGACACTGGACCTGACCGGAGCACAGCTCTACTGCGTCCTGGAGCAGCAGTTCGTCACCGGCCGGACGCTGTACCCGTCGTCGACCGTCGGCTACGTGGTCGACCCGGCCGGCACCACCGGCACCGCCACCGACCCGTGCGCCGGCACCCGCGTCGTCCGGGGCAGCCTCACCCTCGGCGGCACCGCCGTCGACACCGCCGCCACCTACCGGGTGACGGTGAACAACTTCCTCGCCGGCGGCGGCGACGGGTTCAGCGCCCTCACCGGCGGCACGAACCTGGTCACCGGCCAGATCGACCTGGACGCGTTCGTGGCGTACCTGACCGCGCAGTCGCCGGTCTCCGCCCCGACGCTGGACCGTATCCGCACCACCGCCGAGGTCCCCGCCGCCTGACGGCCGACCCCGCGACGACCGGGCCCCGGAGCATCCGCTCCGGGGCCTTGCCGTTGCGCGGGCCTTGCCGTTGCGCGGGCCTTGCCGTTGCGCGGGCCTTGCCGCCTGTCGCGGGCCTTGCCGTTGCGTAGGCCTTGCGGCGTGCGCGGGTCTTGCCGCCTGTCCCGCGCAAGATCGTGCTCGAACATGGAAGTAGTGGCCTCCGGCGGGGAGGAAGGCCACTACAACCAGGATCGAGCACGATCTTGCGAGCGTCGAGGCGTCGAGGCGTCGAGGCGATGCGGTGTGGGGCGGGGCGGTGCGATGCGTCGCGGGGGGTGCGCGGCGGGGCTGGGTTGCGCAGCGTCAGGCGGAGGCCAGGGCTGGGTCGGGGGTGGTCGGGGTCGTCGTTGCGCGGCCGTCCTGATCGGCGGTGAGCAACCGGCGCAGGGAGAGCGCGATGACCGAGGCGACCAGGCAGCCGCCGACCACCACCGCCACCCAGACCATGCCGTTCGCCAGTTCGATGAGTGGGCCGGCGGTCACCGGGCCGATCACCCCACTGATGCCGAAGATCATCGAGCTCATGGCGTTGTACCGGCCGCGTAGCTCGTCGGTGGCCAGCGCGTTGGTCAGCGCCGGCATCACCGGCGACAGCATCGTCTCGCCGAAGCCGAAGATCGCCGAGCAGGCCACCACGCACAGGGCTGCCACCAGGGCATTGCCGGTGCTGACCACGCCGGCGACGCCGAGGACCAACCAGGCGGTGGCGAACACCGCGCCCACCAGGGCAAGTGCGCCGGTACGGCTGCGCCCCTCGATCCGGCGGATCACCAGGAGTTGGGCGAGCACGATCATCACGGTGTTGGCCGCGAGCGCCCAGGCCACCACCCGCGGGCTCACCTCGGCGACCCGTACGGCGAATGCGGCGAAGCCCACCTCGACCTGGGCGTACCCGCAGGTGGTCAGGACCAGGCCGAAGATCACGAGCCGGCGGAACGGGCGGTCGCGGAGCACGGTGAGGTAGCCGCCGCCCGACGACGGCCCCTCGCCGGTCGAACGGTGGACGAGTCGGTGGCCAACGCCCGGCAGGGTCAACAGGATCACTGCCGGCATCAGGTAGCTCACCGCGTCCAGCAGGTAGAGCGTCTGGAAGGTGACCGGTCGCGCCGTGTCGACGATCGCGCCGGAGGTCATGCCGCCGATGCCGATGCCGAGGTTGAGCAGGGCGAAGTTCAACCCGAAGACGCGTTGCCGCTCGTCGTCTTCGGTCAGCGAGGCGAGGATCGTGTTCTGCCCGGACCAGATCGCCGAGCTGCCGACGGCGATCACCGTCATCACCAGCAGGGCCGAGCCGGTCGAGTGGACCAGCGCGAGCGAGCCGGTGCCGACCGCCTCGATCAGCAGGCAGGGAATCACCACCCGGCGGGCGCCGAACCGGTCGATCAGCGTTCCGCCCAGCGGAGACAGGGCCAGGGTGACGACGCCGTACCAGCCGATCACCAGACCGGCGCGGGTGTCGGTGAGTCCGCGTACGTCGGTCAGGTAGATGAACAGGAACGGCAGGGTCATGCCCCGCCCGATCGCCGACAGCAGAGTGCCGATGAGGAGTCGGCGGGCTTCCGGACGGCGGGGCAGGGAGCGGCGCAGCATGTCCGGCATTCTGTGCGCTGGGTACGACGGAGTGCGAACCGTTTAACCGGCCTGCGTGGCCGAGCCCCCAGCGCCGGCACTGTCGTGCACAGGTCAGCGTCCTCCGTGGCCGGGGCGCGCGGCGGCTGTCGGTGTGCTCTGCCATGCTGGCCCGGTGAGCGTGACCTGGCGGCATCTGCCCGCATCGGCCCGTGAGATCGCCAACGCGGCCGGGGAGGCCGTCGCAGCCGTGCAGCAGCGCGACCCCACGGCGTACGAGGCGGCGGTTGCGCGGCTCACCGGCGCCGACCGGTCCGGCCTGGTGCTCGGCGTCGCGGTCCGGTTGCTGCTGGAGGAGACCCACCCGGACGGGCTGGACGGTGACGACGTCCGCCAGGTGCTGGAACGCTGCGTTCGTTCGGCCGCCGAATGGTGTTCCGACGTCGACCCGCATGTGGTGCTGGTGCTTCTCGCCGGGGCGCTCGGCGTGTACGACCCGGGCGACGACGACCATCCGCCCAGCCCGGCGGCGGTTGCCCGACACGCTCCGCTGCTCATCGCCGACCTGGTGTCGGCTGCGGGTCGGCCGCTCGACGACCATCTGGCTGCCGCGTTCGCCGAGATCGAGCGTACCGAACGGCACGACTGACCGGCCCGTGCCCCACAATGGCTCGGCGCATAGGGAACACTGGCCGGCATGGCTGACCTGGGCGATGCGAAAACCGCGTTACACGACTACCTCCAGGGGACTCGCGAAGACCTGATCTGGAAGCTTGACGGGCTGAGCGAACGCGAAGCCAGACTGCCCCGCACCGCGACCGGCAACAATCTGCTGGGCGTGATCAAGCACTGCCTCAATGTCGAAGCCGGGTACTTCGGGCCCACCTTCGGGCGCGAATTCCCCACGCCCGAGGAACTGGTTCCCGAGCAGGCGTTCGACGAGGACCCGCAGGCAGACTGGTACGCGCGGGAGGACGAGACGAAGGACGGGCTGATCGACCTGTATCGCCGTGTCGGGGCGTTCGCGGATCAGACGATCCGAGAGCTACCGCTCGACGCGCCGGGGCAGGTGACGTGGTGGCGGCCAGGTGCGCAGGCCGTGACGCTGCACAGGATCATCATGCACGTGACGTGCGATCTCGCCCGTCACGCCGGTCACGCCGACATCATGCGCGAGCAGCACGACACGGTGATCGGCCTGCGGCGGGAGAACACCAACATCCCCGACGGCTATGACTGGACGGCGTACGTCGCCAGGCTGACGAAGCTCGCCGACCGGTTCGAATAACCCTCTGAGCCCGAGGTGTTGGTCACTCGAGAGGCACACGAGGGCGCATCCATGAATCGGGTGTGCCCTCGTACCTCTGGTCGGGGTGGCCGGATTCGATCTGTTGGCTGAGCTGCGGAAAGGTCCACAAGCGCCACGGTCGTCCGGCGGTGTGTATCGGTCGTCAGCCGGTTAGCCACTGAGCCCGGGCCCTGCTTCTGGGAGGTAGACCGTGTCCTTCAAATCCATCCTTGCGGCGCTGGTGCCTATTGCGGGGTTGGCTGCAATAATCTGGGTCGCCAACTGGCCCTTCAACACCCCGTGGGAGAGCAAGCTCAGTCCCAAAGAACGTCGGATTAACGCCGAGCACAACCGGCGTCATCACCGCCGTGCGGCGCGCATGGTATTGCCCATCTTTGCCATCGGGTCAGGAATTGCATCGGTGGGTCTCTTGTCAGGCCCGAAAAGTGATCCGTTCGCGGCGGTGGTCATGGGCGTCTGCTCGGTTGTGTGCGCCGGCGTGTTCGGTGCTCTGATCAAGAGGGGGCGCGGGCGGCGGCCTACTCCTCATCGAAACCACCCGCACCATCAAGCAGATGGCCCGGTTCAAGGCCCGTAAGCCCGAGCCGCCACGCCGCTCGTCGCTCCCACCGAAGCAGGTCTGCGACCATCCCCGAATGGTCAACGTGGTGATCGACGACAACCGTGAGGACCCTGCTGTCGTGATGGTGATGCTGCAGGGGCCACCGTCATGGGAGTTCCACTTCTGGATCCACCTCAGTGAGCTCGCTCGCCTACGGTCTCTCCGCAAGGCCGACTGGAACGCACGGCGCTCGGTGCAGCTCGGCGAAGACGGTGCTGGCACGCCGGTGCACTGGTCAATCATCGACGACACCCTCACAGCTCTGATCGGCCCAGACGACGAAACCTGGCACCTCGCCATCTCCATGCCCCTCGACACGCTCGACCGCCTCACGACCGAAGCTACGAACCTCCTGCCCCCGCCAGAACCACCCACGCCGTGCCCTGGCCAACTAGAGATCTTCTAGCCGGACGGTGCCAGCCAAGTCCCCAGACCGGTCTGTCACGCACGGCCCGGCGGACCAGCGGTGCCAGTTGCCGGCCGAGGGTGGTGATTCCGCCGGTAGTGCGGTGACTCGGCGGGCGAGGCCCGCCAAGGCGGCGGCGGTGGCGTGTTCCGGTTGTGCAGCTGGGTCGGGTCGATGGTGAGGGCTTGCAGCGGTTGACCAGGACAGCCGCGCTGGGCTTGGTCAACTGCGCCCGCAACCTTTCGGGGGCGGCCGGTGCTGCTTTAGGGCGCGGCGGTCATGTTCGCGCCGGCTGCCGAGGCATAGTCATCCAGGAAGCACTAGAGGGCACATCCATGGATCGGATGTGCCCTCTGACCTGGTCGGGGTGGCCGGATTCGAACCGACGACCTCTTCGTCCCGAACGAAGCGCGCTACCAAGCTGCGCCACACCCCGAGGCGTGCCGACAAATAGTAGCCCACCCGCTCCGATGGTCAAACTCGGTACCCCCGCCGCCTGGAGCAGCCAAGATCCGCGCAACTTCAGGGATCTAGTGCCCGTGCTCAGCTGGTGGAAGCAATCTGGCTGGTCAGCAGCTCGGCGAAGACTTCTTTGGGTTTCTTGTAGGCGAGGATACGGCGGGGTCGGTTGTTGAGTCGGTCGGCGATGGCGTTGAGGTGCTGGTGGTCGTTGGGGATGACGGTGCCGCGGGGGAGGTATTCGCGGATCCAGCGGTTGGTGCTCTCGTTGGTGCCGCGTTCCCAGGGGCTGTGGGGGTGGGCGAAGTAGACGTCGATGTCAGCGGCGACGCTCAGGGCGGCGTGTTCGGCCATCTCGGTGCCGCAGTCCCAGGTCAGGGTGCGGCGCAGGGCGTCGGGTAAGCCGGCGATGCCGGTGGCCACGGCGCTGGTGACGGTGGGGCTGTCTCGGCCGGACAGCGGGATCAGGATCAAGAAGCGGGAGGTGCGCTCCACCAGCGTGGCGGTGGCACTGGCGCCGTTCTTGCCGATGATCAGGTCGCCTTCCCAGTGCCCGGGTATCCGCCGGTCCTCGGCCTGGGCGGGCCGCTGATCGATGAACGTCGGGTTGGGAATCTTCGGCGCCCGCGACGCGGCCGAACGCGCCGGACGACGGTTTCTGCGGCCACTGCGTAACCGCAGGTGCTGCCGGGCCAACTCCCCGACCGGCAACGCGTACATCCACGTGTAAATCGCCTCGTGTGACACCCGCATCGCCTCGTCGTCGGGATAGTCCAACCGCAACCGCCCAGCAACCTGATCCGGCGACCAGCCCTCACCCAACAACGCCACCACCACCTCCCGCAGCCGCGCGTCCAACTCCAGCTTGCACGGCTTCGGCCGACGCCGCGCCCGCTGCGCCTGCCGCTGCGAACGCCACGCCCGATAGAACCCCCGCCCACCACCCCGGCTGATCTCCCGCGACACCACACTCGGATCCCGACCGATCACCACCGCGATCTGCTGACCCGACAACCCCTCAGCGATACCCCGCGTGATCTCTTCCCGATCCGCCACCGTCAACGGTCTACGACCCGCCACGTGCCCACCGATCTCTCAGCGATTCGCCCCGCCAAGAGGACAACGAACGACAAGATCGATTGCTACGACCAGCTGAGCACGGGGTGGCCTCGCGGCGCCCGGAGGGCACTACATCCCGGAGCTTGTCTCATCCTGTTTGGGCTGGTCGGGTGGTGTTGACAGGATGGGTGATGGAGTCGGGACCCTGGTCAGGGCGTGGTGATCTTCGTCGGTGATCAGCTGCCCTCGTGGATGTTTGACCGTGTCCGGCGTTGCGCGTGGTTCATAGCGGGGCCCTCGGTGAGGGTTGCAGGTCGTGACACACGACAACACGCCCACCGAGGGCCACGCTCTGGTCTACCAGGTCCATCTGCCCTTGTCGACGAAGTCGCTGGCCTTGATCACCCAAGCGATCCATCAGTATCGCCGCGGTGTGGGCTCACGGTGGCGCAAGCTGCCCGATGAGCAGGTCGCCCTCATCGTGCTGGCCGTACTCCGCCATGATCAACGTCCCGCCGACCTCGCCGCCGCCTACGGGGTATCGCATCACAGCGTGCGTCGCTGGGTTCGGCAGAGCATCACCACCCTCGCCGCGATGGCCCCCCGCCTCGACCGGGTCCTCACCCGCGCCGCCCACACCAACGATGAGGACCCACTGCTGTTCGACGGCACCTGCCTACCCGTGCACCGACCGGCCGGTCACGCCGAACGACGCCTGTGGTGCGGCAAACACAAAGCCCACCACCTACGCGTACTCACCCTCACCAACCACCACGGCCGGCTGCTCTGGATCTCCGCCGCCACCGGCGCCCGCACCCACGAAGCCACCCAAGCCAAACGCCTGCGCCTACCCGCCCGACTCCGCCATCACGACCTCGCCATCATCTGCGACCGCATCCACACCCGCCTCGACGACCAACCCGACAACCCCACCGTCATCACCGGACACCGCGGCAACCGCCACCACCCACTCACCCCCGCCCAACACACCGTGAACACCCTGCTCAGCCGCGAACGCGCACCCAACGAACACGCCCACGCCCACCTCAAAAACTGGCGCATCCTCACCCGACTACGCCACGGCTGGCGCCACCACGCCACCACCCTGCTACGCGCCCTACTCGTCCTCACCAACGCCGAAATCAACCGCTAACCCAACAAATGATCACCACTAAAGATCCACACCTGCCCACCAGCACCCCAACCACACCACCAAACCTGTCAACCACCCCCCACCAGCCCAAACAGGATGAGACAAGCTCCCGGAAGTTGTGCGGATCTTGAAAGGCAGACGGACGAGAAGCCAGGGTCAGCGGGGGATCAGGGTGAGGATGCTCGCCTCCGGGGGGCAGGCGAAGCGGATCGGGGCGGTCGGGTGGGTGCCGAGGCCGGCGGAGACGTGCAGCCAGGAGTCCGAGCCGGGCCACCGGTGCAGCCCGCGCGCCATCGAGCGGGGCAGGCCGCAGTTGGTCACAAGCGCCCCGTACCCGGGCACGCAGACCTGTCCGCCGTGGGTATGCCCGGCCAGCAGGAGCCCGAAGCGGTCCGCGGCCATCTGGTCGAGCACCCGCGGCTCGGGGGAGTGCGTCAGCGCGATCGACAGGTCGGCCGAGGACGAGACCGCGCCGGCCACCGACGGGTAGTCGTCCCGGCCGATGTGGGGATCGTCCACGCCGACCAGGTCGAGCTGCCGACCGCCGGCCTTGAGGGTGGTCCGGGCGTTGTTGAGGTCCGCCCAGCCGGCGCCGGTGAACACCTGGCGCAGCTCCTCGTAGGGCAGCTCGACGCCCTCGGTGTACTCCCGGTCGGGCAGGAAGTAGCTGAACGGGTTCTTCAACACCGGGCCGGTGTAGTCGTTGGAGCCGAACACGAACGCGCCCGGATAATCCAGCAGCGGCTGCAGGGCCCGCAGCACACCCGGCACCGCCCCCGGGTGCGCCATGTTGTCGCCGGTCACCACCACCAGGTCGGGGTCGAGGGCGGCCAGTGACGCCACCCAGCGCTGTTTGCGTGCCTGGTCGGGCATCATGTGCAGGTCCGACAGGTGCAGCACGCGTAGCGGCTCCGCGTCGGCCGGCAGCACCGGCACGTCGTACCGTCGCAGGGTGAACATGTTGCGCTCGATGAGCGACGCGTAGGCGAGCGTGGCCGCGCCGAGCGTGGCGGTTCCGGCGGCGAGACGGAATAGTGTGCGCTTTCGCATGGCGTTCAGGGTAGTTTGACCGTCCATGAGCACGCTGAAGGACCGCCTCACCGCTGACATGCGTTCCGCGCTCAAGGCGCGCGACGAACTGACCACCTCCACGCTGCGGATGGCCCTGGCCGCCGTGGGCACCGCCGAGGTCGCCGGCAAGGCCAAGCGCGAGCTCACCGACGACGAGGTGCTCGCTGTTCTCACCAAGGAGGCCAAGAAGCGCCGGGAGGCGGCCACCGCCTTCGCCGACGCGGGCCGCGCCGAGCAGGCCGCGAAGGAGACCGCCGAGGGCGAGGTGCTGGACCGCTACCTGCCCAGGCAGCTCTCGGAGGCCGAGCTGACCGAGTTGGTGTCGGGGGCGCTCGCCGCGGGCGGCTTCACCGGCAAGGCCCAGATGGGCCCGGCGATGAAGGCGGCCCAGGCCGCGGTGGCGGGCCAGGCCGAGGGTGGTCGGGTTGCCGCCGAGGTACGTCGCCAGCTCGGCCTCTGACCGACCGGCGAATCGGGCCAGCGCGAGCCCGCCAGCTCGGCCTCAGACAGACCGGCGAATATTGCAGCGTGGCCGGGCGCGTCGGCGCGCAGCGATAGTCGAGAACAGGCGAACGGGCGGGCACCCTCCAGGGGTGTCCGCCCGTTTCGCGTGCTTTACCTAGCGACTCAGCCGCCCGGTCGGCCGCCGCCGGGTCGACCAGGCCCGTTGCCCGGCCCGTTACCGGGTTGCCCCGGCGTGGTGGTGCCGGGTGTGGTGCCGCCACCGTTGCTGACGTCGATGGAGACCACGCCGCCCTTGATCTGGCGGTTGTTCGGGCTGGTGCCGGCGGCGGTGCCCGCCGGGCAGGTCGAGGTCACCCGCCCGTCGGAGACGATCGGCACGAAGCCAGCGCCCTTGAGCCGGGACTTGGCGGTCTCGATCGACTGGCACTTCACATCGGGGATGCTGCGCTGGTCACCCTCGGAGATCTTCTGGCCCGGAGGCTCGAAGTTGATCCGAGGCTTGCCCTTCATGGCGTCCCGCAGCGTCTCGTACACCGGCGGGTTGATGCCGTCCCGCTCCTTGTGCTTCATCTTGACGTTGGTCTGCGGCCAGTCCGGGTCGGCCATGATGCCGGCCACCGCGTACTGCTTGGTCATCGCGACCAGGGCAGCGGTCTTCTCCGAGTCGGTGGTGCCCGACTTGCCGGCCACCGGCGCGTCGACGATGCCCTTCACCACGCCGGCGGTGCGGCTGCCGCCGCACTTGCTGGTCCTGGAGTTGTCGCCGACCGGGCAGCGGGCGGCGTCGACGGCGGCCCGGGCCACGTCGGTGCTGAACCGCTTCTCGCAGCGCGGGTTGGCGATGTCCAGCTTGTTGCCCTCCGGGTCGCGGATCTCCTGCACCGGGATCGGCTCGCAGTACTTGCCGTCCGCCGCGAGGGTCGCGTACGCGTTGGCCAGGTCCAGCGGAGTGGTCTGCGAGACACCAAGGGTGAAGGCGCCCCACTGGTGCGCGGCCTCCTTCGTGCCGCTGAGTCGGAGGTCTTCCGAGGTGCGGAACTGGATGCCGGCCCGCTTGGCGGCGTCGATCACGTTCTCCGCGCCGACCTGCTGCTGGAGCGGGACGAAGTAGGTGTTGACCGACTGCGCGAAGGCGCTCCACATGTTCTGGATGCCGCCGGCCTTCATGCCGGAGTTGGTCGGGCAGTACAGGTTGGTGCCGGGGCAGGCGGCCGGGCCGGGCTGAATCTTGTACTCCGACTTGAACTGCTGCGGCGCGTTGATCGGGTAGCTGAGCGGGACACCCTTCTCCAGCGCGGCCAGGATGGTGAAGATCTTGAAGGTCGAGCCGGCCTGGTAGCCGGTGATGCCGTCGCCGCCGGTGAGCAGCGGGTTGACGGTCGCCGGGTAGTTGCCCCGGATCTTCTTCTTGCTCTTCGCGGGATCGCTGGAGATCTTGTTCTTCGGGTTCTTCGGGTCGTCGAGCTTGAACTGCCGGTTGACCGCGAGCGCCCGGACCCGGCCGGTGCCGGGCTCGACCACCGCGACCATGGCGGCTTCCTTACTGTTCTCGCTCTTGGCCTTGCGGACCGCCTTGTCCGCGCCCTTCTGCGCCTGGACGTCGATCGACGTGATGATGGTGTAGCCGCCGCTCTTCAACCGGCGCTCACGGTCGTATGACGTCGAGCCGAACGTCTCCTGCTGCATCCACCAGCGGTAGAAGTAGTCGCAGAAGAAACCCCAGCTGTTGACGTTGGCGGCGACGCAGCCGTTCGGGGTGCGCCGGTCCTTTACGACCAGCTTGGTCGCCTTGGCCGCGTCGGCCTCCTGCTGCGTGATGGCGTTGGTCTTGACCATGTTGTCGATGACGTAGTTGCGCCGGTCCAACGCGAGCGGGTAGCCGCTCTTGGTGGTCGGGTCGTTCGTCGTCGGAGCCTTGACCATGCCGGCCAGCAGCGCCGCTTCCTCGATCTTGAGCTTGCTCGGCGGCTTACCGAAGTAGACCTGGCTGGCGGCGTAGATGCCGTACGCGCCGTTGCCGAACGAGGCGAGGTTGAGGTAGCGGGTCAGGATCTCGTCCTTGGAGAACTCCTTGTCGACCTGCAGGGCCAGTCGCATCTCGCGGAGCTTGCGGGCGCTGGTGTCCTCGGTCGCGGCGACCACGTCGGCCGGGTGGGTGGCCGAGTAGGCGATGGCCAGCCGGACGTACTGCATGGTCAGCGTCGAGGCGCCCTGGCGCCCGGCGCTCTCGTTCTGGTTGTTGACGAACGCGCGGGCGACACCGTTGATGTCGACGCCGTTGTGCTTGTAGAAGTCGTGGTCCTCGGCCGCGATGATGGCCTTCTGCATGGGCTCGGAGATGTCGGCGAGCTTCACGTCGCGCCGGTTCTCGTCGTACATCGTCGCGAGCGGCGTCTTGCCGTCCGAGGCCAGCAGGTAGCTGATCTGCGGCGCGCGGGCCACCGTCAGCTCCGTGGGCAAATTACCGAAGGTCTCGGCACCGGCCTTGGCGGCCAAGCCGGACATCGCCACCGCGGGGAAGGCCGCCGCAGCGACCACCACGCCAGCCAACAGGCCACAGATGAGCAGCGATGCGGCGTTGGTCAGCACATTGTGGTCACGTTTCCGCATCCAGGTCACCTCGACAGGGTACGCGAGTAGGGAACGAGGGGCGCTGGGGCGTTCTTTCCCCATTTCCTGCGTGCGCTGCCCTCGTTGTGCTAAACGCATGACCCCCCGTACGAGGTTGCGTGTGACCTGGCGTGAGTCTCCTCCGATCGGAGGGAACGGCGCAGCGTTTTCACGGACCTCGGCGGGGTAACCGGCGGTCGAAAGCCCGGGAAGCCGGGAGTGTCCGGAATGATGGATTTCGTCGACAACGTTGCGTAATCGGTCGACTACAGAGCATGATGATGGCGGCGACAGCGCCACATGTCGTTCGTGCCGCCTTGGGGAAGGCAGGCCGAACGATCGGGGGGAATTGCCGGCTGCCGTGCAACGAGGTCGGTAGGTACTGCAAGGGGGGACGTGTACACATGGGCATGATCACTGACTGGCCGTCGCTGGCGGCGTGTCAGAACGGGGACCCGGACGCGTTGTTCGTACAGGGCGCCGAACAGAATGTGGCGAAGCGGATCTGCCGGAGTTGCCCAGTTCGGTACGAGTGCCTGGCCGACGCGCTGGACAACCGGATCGAGTTCGGTGTGTGGGGCGGCATGACCGAACGCGAACGCCGAGCGTTGCTGCGTCGTCACCCGCAGGTGACGAGCTGGCGCAAGATGTTCGAGGCGGCGATGAAGAAGAACAGCAAGGACAAGGCCGGCAAGGACAAAATCCTCGTCAGCGCGGCCAACTGACGCCCGTCACGGCCGGCTGATCGCCGCGCCGATCGTCCGTAGCCCGTCGACGTCGTGCACGTCGGCGGGCTGCGCCGTCACCGACACCGCCGGCACGCCCGGGAACGCCTCGGTGAACCGCGCGGCGACCTGCTGCTCGCGTACCGCCTGACGAGCCAGCGCGGCGTGCGCGCGAAGCACCTCGGCGGTGGCCTCGTGCCCACCCAGCTCGGTCAGCCGCTCCGCGGCGGCCCGGCTCTGCTCCGCGTCCAACTCCGGAACCGCCGGTCGGTGCACCCGGTTGAGCACCAGGCCGGCCAGCGGCATCTTCTCGTCCCGCAGCCGACCGGCGAAGTACGCGGCCTCCCGGACCGCGTCCGGCTCCGGTGCCGCGACCAGCACGAAGGCCGTCTCCCGTGCCTGGAGGATGCGGTACGTCTGCTCGGCCCGCTGCCGGAAGCCCCCGAACATCGAGTCCAGTGCGGCCACGAAGCCGGACAGGTCGGTGAGCAGTTGCGCGCCGAGAACCTTCTGCACCACCTTCGAGAACATCCCGAAGGAGGCCGTGACCAGGCTGAACATGCTCCGCCCACCGCTGCGCGCCGGTGCCAGCAGCAGTCGCAGCATCCGGCCGTCGAGGAAGCGGGAGAGCCGTGCCGGCGCGTCCAGGAAATCCAACGCCGAGCGGGACGGCGGAGTGTCCACCACGATCAGGTCCCACTCGCCCCGGGCGTGCAGCTGGCCCAGCTTCTCCATCGCCATGTATTCCTGTGTGCCGGCGAACGTCGAGCTCATGGCCTGGTAGAACGGGTTCGCGAAGATCTCCGCGGCCCTGGTCGGATCGGTGTGTTGCAGCACCACGTCGTCGAAGGTGCGCTTCATGTCCAGCATCATGGCGTGCAGCTCACCGCCGCTGGCCTCGACGTCGATCCCCTTGACCTGACGGGGTGTGTTGTCCAGCTCGGTCAGGCCCAGCGACTGGGCCAGCCGGCGGGCCGGGTCGATGGTGAGCACCACCGTCCGCCGCCCGTGGTGCTCGGCGGCCCGCAGCGCCAGCGCCGCGGCCGTGGTCGTCTTTCCCACCCCGCCGGCACCGCAGCACACGATGATCCGCACGCCCGGGTCGGCGAGGATCTGGTCGACGTCCAGCTGCGGCGCCGCGTCTTCGGAAGGCACCAATCGAGCGTATCGGGCCGGCTGGTTCCGTGCGCCTGTGCCGACATCAGGTGTGAGTCAATCGGCCCGCACGAGGGCCCGTGCCAGGGTGGTGAGTCCGGCCCGGTCGACCCCCTCGGGCAACAGCGGCAACTCGACCATCGGCAGCCCCAGCTCCACCAGTTCGGCCCGCAGCGAATCCTCCAGCTCGCGCCGGATGACCTGGTCACGTGCCTCGCCGTGCAGGCCGGCGACGATCTCCCGGTCGGCCGGCAGCCCGGCGGCGACCAGCCCACGCCTCAGCTCCGCCGGGCTGACCGCCTGGCCGGCAGGCAGCGGCGGGCGGGTGGCGTTGACGATCACCTTGCCGACCCCGAAGCCGAGGGAGGTCAGGTCGGCGATGGCGTCCACCGTCTCCTGCACCGGCATCTCCTCCAGCAGCGTGACCACGTGCACCGCGGTGATCGGGGAGCGCAGCAGCGCGGAGACCCCCTCGCTCTGGGTCTTGATCGGGCCGACCTTGGCCAGCCGGGCCGTCTCAGCCGTGACGTTGAGGAAGCGACCGATCCGCCCGGTCGGCGGTGCGTCAAGCACCACCGCGTCGTACACGCGTCGCTGCCCCGACGTGCGGGTGGTGGCCTCCTTCACCTTGCCGGTGAGCAGCACGTCCCGCAGACCCGGGGCGATCGTGGTGGCGAAGTCGATGGCGCCGAGCTTGCGCAGGGCCCGTCCCGCCGCACCCAGCTTGTAGAACATGTCGAGGTATTCGAGCAGGGCCTCCTCGGCGTCCACCGCGAGCGCCCGCACCTCACCGCCGCCCGGGGCGTCGGTGAGGTGCCGCTCCTCGTACGGCAGCGGGTCGATGCCGAAGAGTTGGGCGATGCCCTGCCGCCCCTCGACCTCCACCAGCAGGGTGCGCCGGCCGCCGGCGGCCAGCGCCATGGCAAGCGCCGCCGCCACGCTGGTCTTGCCGGTGCCACCCTTGCCGGTCACGACGTGGAGGCGGGCCGACCATCCGGTACCGGCCGGGTCGGACGGCCGCTCAGCTGCTCGCACCCGTCGAGCCTATCCAGGGTCGCGGGTCACGCGACCTCGCAGACCCACCAACCCGTCTTCTGCACCACCGTGAAGCGCAGGTCCTGGTCGGCCACCTTCTCGTCGGCGGTGGTCATGGTGACGCGGGTGGAGACCGTCGCCCGGTCCCCGGTCTGGTTGTCGACCTTGGGGGTGGTCCACTTGAAGCGCGGGTTCTGGTACTCGGCCGCGTACTTCTGCACCTCAGCCACCTTCGCGGCGATCTTGTCGTCGTCGCGGGAGGCGGCACAGACGTGGCTGGCCGCCTTGTCGGCGTTGCGATCCTTGTAGACCGCGGTGAGGAACTCGTCGACGGCGACCGCCGGCTCCTTGGCGCCCTCACCGGACTCGGCGTTGCGCAGGGTCAGGAACGCCACCACGCCGCCACCCACGCAGAGCACCATGATCACGACGAGCGCGATGGCCGCGATCAGCAGGCCACGCTTCTTCTTCGGCTCGGCGGTGCCCTGGTACGGCGGGTAGCCGGGCGGGGCTGGCGGGATCGCACCCGGCTCGGAGGTGGCCGGAGCCGGGGTCGTGCCGGCCCCGAGTGCCTGGGCCGCCGGGTCGCTCGCCGGAGCCCCGGAGTATGGGTCGCCGGCCGGAACTCCGGAGTATGGGTCGCTCGCCGGAGCCCCGGGGTGCGGGTGCGGGGCGTCGCCGGGTGCGCCGGGCTGGGTGGGAGGACCCGCCTGCGCGGGGAGCGTGGGCGGGGTGGGCTGGGCCGGAAGAGCGAGCGGGCCGGGCTGCGCGGCCGTCCCCGACTGCGCGGCGATGGCCGGCTGACCGGGAACGGCCGGTGCGTCGGGCTGCGGGGGGACGGTGGGATCGCCGGGTTGACCGGCGGGATCCGGGTGGGCCGCCGGGAGGGCGCGCGGGCCGGTCTGGTCGCCGCTGGGCGGTTGGGTCATCTCGTTCCCCCGAGGGTGCGATGCCCGGCCGCCATCCCGGGCGCCGAGCGTGATCGAGCGGGCGGCCGGGCGCTGCTCGCGACCGTCCGACGGGAAGGGTAGCGGTCGATCGCCCGGTTGGTATGGCCCATATCGCGCCGCGCGGGTCACGGATCCGGTCGACGGGACTGCCGCTTCGGACACCGCTGGCTCCCCGCATGCGATCTGTCGCATATGTGACTTTAGGGCGTTGATGTGCGCGTCCTGTTGGCGGGACTGCCCCCGCAGACCTACCTTCGTCCCGGTGCGGGGGCCGGACGCTGGATGGCCCGGCCGGAGGCGTGACCCGAGAGGTTCGACCGGAGGAAGTGCATGCGCGACGCGGACAACATCCCTCGCACCCAGTTTCCGACAAACGACCGGCTGCGCCGGCCCGGGTCGGTGGGCGAGGCAGCCGGTGGGTCGCTCGGCAACCTGCCGATCAACGAGCGGTCGTACCGCCGGGTTCCGGAGCCGCCGGAGGTGGTCCGCGAGCCGAGTCGATCCGTCGAGCGGCGGGACGACGACGAGCCGGGCTTCGTCATCCACCTGCCGATCCGAGTCCCCGACCTGGCGGCGGCGACCGCGCTGGCCGGTCGGGTCGCGGTGTCCCTGGGGTTCCTGCCGGAGCTGGACGCCGGCGAGACCACCGTGTCGGACGCCGACGACCAGAACAACCGGTACCGGGTCTTCTGCGACCTGCTGCTGCCCGACCGGTCGCGCTGCCCCCAGGGGTACGGACACGAGGGGCCCTGTGGGGAGCTGCCAGCCACGCCGGAGCAGCGTCCCGCGCCTCGCTCGGCAAGCGGACCGTAGGCTGTGCCTCGACGAAGTCCGTACCGAGAGGGAGCCTTCCAGCGATGCAGAAGTGGGAATACTCCACGGTCCCGCTGCTGGTCCACGCGACCAAGCAGATCCTCGACAACTGGGGTGAGGACGGGTGGGAGCTCGTCGCCGTGGTCCCCGGCCCGAACCCGGACCAGCTGGTGGCGTACCTGAAGCGGCCCAAGGCGTGAGCGTGAGGAGTGCAGCGCAGCGGAGCCCCGCAGTCGCGAGCAAAGGGGTGACGGCATGAGCAACGGTCCGCACGCGAAGCTCGCCGAGCTGGGCCTCGAACTGCCCGAGGTGGTGCCGCCGGTGGCCAGCTACGTGCCGGCCGTGCAGTCCGGGCAGCACGTGTACGTCTCCGGCCAGCTGCCGATCGCCGACGGCAAGCTGCTGGCGACCGGCAAGGTCGGTGCCGGGGTCTCGGCCGAGCAGGCAAAGGACCTGGCCCAGCGATGCGCGCTCAACGCGCTGGCCGCGATCGACTCGCTGGTCGGCCTGGAGAACGTGGTCAAGGTGGTCAAGGTGACCGGTTTCGTGGCCTCCGCGCCCGGCTTCACCGGCCAGCCCGGCGTGATCAACGGCGCCTCTGACCTCTTCGGCACCGTCTTCGGCGAGGCCGGCCGCCACGCCCGCAGCGCCGTAGGGGTGGCTGAGCTCCCCCTCGACGCCCCGGTAGAGGTCGAACTGATCGTCGAGGTCGCCTGACACGACCCCAGCACCCCGCGATCTTGCACTTTGCGCCCGGATCAAAGCCCTGAACAGGGACGAATCAGGGGCCGAAAGCGCAAGATCGCGGGGGGTGGCGGGCGGGGTCGTACGATCGCAGCCATGAGTGGTCACGTGACGGCGCCGGCGGCGACACTCGCCGCTGAGCTGCCAGGCTGGGTGACGCTGCTGCGTGCGCCGAATCCAGGCCCGATGACCCTCGACGGCACCAACACCTGGGTGCTGCGCGCGGCCCCGGGCGAGCCGGCAGTGGTGATCGACCCCGGGCCGGCCGACGAGGGGCACCTGGCGGCGATCGCCGCGCACGGGCCGATCGGGCTCGTGCTGATCACCCACGGCCACCCGGACCACACCGACGGCTCGGCCCGGCTCAGCGAACTGCTCGGTGGGGCACACGTCCTGGCCGCCGACCCGAGGCACACCATCGGTGGTGAGCCCCTCACCGAGCCGGCCGAGCACCTCGGCGGCTTCGGCCTCGACATTCGCCTGCTGAGCACCCCCGGGCACACCGCCGACTCGATCTGTTTCCTGGTGGAGCACGCCGACGAGCGGGTGGTGCTCACCGGCGACACCATCCTCGGCCGGGGCACCACCGTGGTGGCGCACCCGGACGGGCACCTCGGCGACTACCTGGGCAGCCTGGAGTTGCTGTCGACGTACCAGGGGATCACGGCGCTGCCCGGGCACGGCCCGGCGCTGGCCGACTGCGGCGCCGCGGCCGACTTCTACCTCGCCCACCGGCGTGCCCGGCTCGACCAGGTCCGGGCGGCGGTCGCCGCCGGCGCCCGCACGCCCGACGCCGTGGTCGCCGTGGTCTACGCGGACGTGGACCGCTCGCTCTGGTGGGCAGCCGGTTGGTCGGTCCGCGCCCAACTGGAGTACCTGGGTGTCGACACCGGGGAATCCGCACCCGGGGTCAGTGGGTTGGAGCACATGTGACCTGCCCCGTGTGCGGAACCGTCGCCGTGCCCGGCGCGCGGTTCTGCCACAACTGCGGTGCCGCGCTGCCGGCCGCCGCCACGTTGCCGGCGGCCGAGCGCCGGGTGGTCACCGTGCTCTTCGGCGACCTGTCCGAATTCACCTCCTGGTCGGAGGATCTCGACCCGGAACGCGTCGGAGCGGTCACCGACCGGGTGCTCGCCTCCCTCGCGGGAGCGGTGAAGACCTTCGGCGGGCACGTCGACAAGTTGACCGGCGACGGGATCATGGCGGTCTTCGGGGCTCCGGTGGCGCATGAGGACGACGCCGAGCGGGCCGTCCGGGCCGCACTGTCCATGCAGCGGGCCGTCCGCCGGGTGCTCGACGACGAGCGGGGTGGCGGCGCGCCGCTCGGGCTGCGGGTCGGGCTGAACACCGGCGACGTCATCGCGGGCATCCAGGCCGCCATCGAGTACACGGTCATCGGCGACACGGTGAACACCGCCGCCCGACTGGCCGACGCCGCCGCGGTCGGCGCCGTCTACGCCGGTGGTCGCACCGCCGCCGCCACCCGGCACGTCGCCTCCTGGCGGGCGCTGCGCCCGCTGCGGCTCAAGGGCAAGCGTGAGCCGGTCGAGGCGTACGAGCTGCTGGGGCTGCTGGACGCGCCGGGCACCCGGTCGGGTCTCGGCGACGAGGCGCCCTACGTGGGCCGGGAGACCGAGATCGGCCGGGTCGCCGGCCGGCTCGCCGAGGTGATCGACCAGGGTGACCCTCGGGTGCTGCTGATGACCGCCGAGGCGGGCATCGGCAAGTCCCGGTTCGCCGCCGAGGTCGAGCGCCTCGCCGCCGGATACGACGTGGGCGCCGGCCGGTACGCGGCGCACACCGGTGCCCGGGTGCTCTCGGTGCGCTGCGCCGCCTTCGGTGAGCGACGCCGGCTCGCTCCGCTGGCCGACCTGGTCCGCGCCGCCGTCGGCCTGCCCAGTGACGCGGCCACCGCGTTGACCCGGCCGGCGGTCGAGGAGCGGCTGCGCCGGCTCGGCCAGCGGCTCGCCCGGGCCGGCGCCGAGCAACCGCCGATCGTCACCGACCAACTGCTCGCTCTGCTCGGCTATGCCGAACTCCCCGCGCACGCCGGCACCGACAACGGCGAGTGGGGCAGCACGGGCACGTCGGCCGCCGACGCCGAGGCGGTGCCGAACGCGGTCGCCGACCTGCTCAGCGGGCTCGCCTCGGAGGCGCCGCTGGTGATCGTGGTGGACGACCTGCACGACGCCACCGCCGAGACGATCGGCGCTCTCGGGCTGGCCCTGTCCCGACTCACCGGCCCGGTCCTCGTGCTGCTGCTCGGCCGCCCCGAGCTGGTCCGTACCGCCGGTGCGCTGACCCGCGTCGCGGACGCCGAGGTGCACTCCCTGCCGCCGCTGCGCGGCGCCGACGCGGCCCGGCTGCTCACCAGCTACCTCGGCGGCGGAAAACTGCCGCCGGCCGACGCCGACCGGCTGCTCGCCACCGCCCAGGGCAACCCGTTCTACCTGGCCGAGCTGGTCACCCTACTTATCGAACGCGGCGCGCTCACGACTGTCGAGCCCGCTCGAGGTGCCCGGCCCGGCCTCGGCGAGCGGGATCAGGGCAACCCGGCGACCTGGCGGCTGGTGCCCGGCTCGCTTGGCAGCCGACTGCTCTCCCGTGACCTCGCGGCCGTGCTCGCCGCCCGGATCGACGCGCTGCCGCCGGGTGCCCGTTCGGTCCTGCGGGACGCCGCGGTGGTCGGTGACACCGTGCCGGACGGCGCTCTGGAGGCGCTGCGTGACCAGCGCGCCGGCCGCGACGGGCGGCCCTCGGCCGTGGTCGCGGTGGAGCTCGACCGGGCCGTGGAGGAGTTGCTGCAACGCCGGATGCTGCACCGCACCCGCACCGGCTACGCGTTCGCCACCCCGCTCATGCGGGAGGCCGCGTACGCGGGGGTGAGCAAGGCGGAGCTGGCTGATCGGCACGCCGCGCTGGCCCGTTGGGCGGCACCGGGCGGCGACGCCGGTGCGCCCACCCCCGGTGGCTTCACCGACGAGGCCCGGGACGACTTCGTCGCGACGCACGTCGAGCGGGCCGCACGGCTCGCCGACGCGGTGAAGCTGCGACCGGACGCCCCGGCCCGCGCCGTGGTCCCGCTCGGGGTCGCCGCGCTCGGCCGGGCCGCCCGCCGTTCGCTGTCCGCCGGTGAGCCGGCGCTCGCCGTGGAGTACGCCGAACGCGCCAACGATCTGGCCCGCGACGGGGTGCCGGCGATCGACCGGGTGGTGCACGCCCGGGCGCTGCTCCAGATCGGTCGGGTCGTCGACGCGCTCGCCTACGCCGAGAAGATCGCCGCGAACGCCGGCGACGAGGCCACCCGGGCCAGCGCCCTGCTGCTCACCGGGCAGGCCCAGCAGACCCTCGGTGACCAAGGCCGAGCGGTGACCGCCTGGCAGGAGGCGTTGCAGGTGGCCACGGACGGCGGGCTGCCCACGCTGCGCGCGTCCGCGATGCGTCGGCTCGGCATGGCCGACTTCGTGGGTGGGCGGTTGGGTCAGGCGAGCAGCCGGTTGGCCGCCGCGTACCAGGTCAGCCTCGGTGCGCAGGACCGCCGTGGGCAGGCCTGGTCGTTGCAGAACTTGGCCTGGGTGACCACCACCCGAGGTGACTTCGCCGGCACCGACGCGGTGCTCGGCCGGGCCGCCCGGCTGTTCGCCGAGCTGAAGGACCCGTACGGGCGGGCCTGGCTGCGGGGCACTACCGCGTTCGCCCGGCTGCTCGCCGGCCGGCTGGGGGAGGCGTGTCGGTTGGCGCAGGCGTTCCTGCCCTTCGGCGAGCGGGTCGGCGAGGCGTGGGCGGTCGGCACCTTGCGCGCGGTCGCGGCGTACGCCACGGCCGAGTTGGGTGAGCTGGCCGAGGCGGACCAGGAGGCACGCCGGGCGTACCGCGAGTTCGCTGCCGCGTCCGACGACTGGGGGCTCGGGTTCGCGCTGGTGGTCCGGGCCGTGGTGGCGCGTGGGCTGGGGGAGCCGGAACACGCGGCCGACCTGCTGACCGATGCCCTGGCGGGCGCGCAGCGCACCTCGCACCCGCTGCTCACCGGCATGGCCGGCACGTTGCGCGGCTTCGTGGCGCTGGACATGGGCGACTGGGAGACCGCCGAGCAGGCGGCGCGCGGGGTGCTCACGGCTGTCGAGCCGCACAACCCGCAGGCGCCGGCGCAGGTCGCGCCGCGGGTCCTGCTGGCCACCGCCCGACTGGCGGCCGGTGACCCGGCGACCGCGGTCGGGCTGCTCGCTCCGGTAGCGACAACCGCCGCGAACGCGCCCTCGCTGCTCTTCTCCCGTCGACAGACGATGGCCCGGTACGCGTCGGCGCTGCTCGCCCACGGTCAGCGGGAGCAGGCGCTGGACTGGGCCCGACGGGCGGTCACCGTGCCCGCCGAGGACGTGCGCAGCCAGGTGATCGCGGCCAGCGTGCTGGCGGAGGCGCTGGCCGCCTGCGGCCGACCGGCGGAGGCGTTGTCCTGCGCGGACGAGGCGGTTCGCCTGGCGTACGCCACCGAGCAGCGCAGTGAACGCGCCGACGCCGACGCCCTGCGAGCCCGGATCGCCGCCCAGGCATAGCGTTTCATCGGGTTTTGGCGGTTCTGGGGATGTGGTTTGTCGGGGGGACCGGCTAGCGTGTCACCACCGTGTGCCGGTCCACAGTGGTGACCGTCGCCGTGCCTGGGAGGCCCCTCATGAAGCTGCCGCGTTCCGTCGCGGGCTGGACCATCGCGGTCTTCGGTGTGCTGGCCCTGCTGATGGGCGCGCTCGGGCTGCTCTGGCCGGAGGCGCAGCTGCGGATGCTCGGGTTCGAGACGCCGGAGACGCGGGCTGTCGGTGACTACACCGGCACGTTCCTGCTGGCGTCCTCGATGGCGGCGTTCAACATGGGCGTTTACTACCTGCTCGCCACGGTCACCGAGTGGCGGGCGTTCTACCGCTTCACAGTGGTCTTCCGGTTGGTCACCTTCACCGTGTTCACCATCGCGGTGCTCGCCGACATCGCTCCCGACCGGTTCTTCGGCGTGGCCGCCTGGGAGGGCCTGGGCGCGTTGGCCACCGCGGTTGGCCTGCGCCTGGACGCGCGCCGGGGTGCGCCGGCGGCCACGGACACGCCGGCCGCCGTCGACGCGACCTCGACCGCCGCAGAGGTGGCGCCGGGCGACGCCGGGGAGGCTCCCGGCGCGGCCGGTGCCGCTCCGGCGGACGCGGTGCGCTGAGCCTCCGGTCGGGTTGGGTATTTTCGAGCAGTGACCGACACCCCGACCGGCGGCTTGCGGGTGCCGATCGTGCCCGGCCTGACCGATTTGCGCATTTTTGCCCGAGGCGGATATGCGACGGTCTACCGGGCCACCCAGATCTCGGTGGGGCGTGAGGTCGCCGTCAAGGTAGAGAACCGCACGCTGGACAGCGAGCGGGACCAGGCCCGCTTTCTGCGCGAGGCGCGGGCGGCCGGGCGGATGTCGTCCCACCCGCACGTGGTGGACCTCTTCGATGTCGGGGTCACCGTCGACCAGCACCCCTACCTGATCATGGAACTCTGCGACGGGTCGTACGCCGAGCGGATGCGTACCTCGCCGCTCGGCCCGGTGGAGACCCGCGATCTCGGCATCAAGATCGCTGACGCGTTGGCCCACTCGCACGCGGCCGGGGTGCTGCACCGGGACGTGAAGCCCGCGAACATCCTCTACTCGCACTTCAACTCGGCGGTGCTCGCCGACTTCGGGCTGGCCGTGCTCGCGGAGCACCGCGACCCCTCGGTCACCCTGGAGGTGCTCACCCCGGCGTACGCGCCACCGGAGATGTTCAGCCACAGCCCGCCGTCGCCGGCCGTCGACGTGTACGCGCTCTGCGCCACCCTCTACGCGGTGATGAACGGCCGTCCGCCACGCTGGCAGTCCGAGCGCAACCCCAGCCTGGTCACCGTGCTGGAGATGTTCAACCAGCAGGTCCCGGGCCTGCCCGGCGTGCCGGACGAGTTGATCGAGGTGCTGCGCGCCGGCATGGCCAACGATCCGGCCGAGCGGCCCTCCGCCCTCGAACTGCACGACCTGCTCACCAGCCTGCCGTTCGGCTCGCCGCCGACGCCGGTCAGTGGCGCCCCGATCAGCGGCGCGCCGAGCAGCGGTGGCCCGTACGTCGCCGGCCAGCCGGCACCCCGGCCCCCGGTCGAGGACGCCCATCCGACCGCCCCCGACGCTCGGCGCTGGCGGCGACGCTGGTTCCTCGGCGGCGCAGGGGTGCTCGCGCTCGCCGCCTCAGCGACCGCCGGGGCCTGGGTCGCCAGCAGTGGGCCGCCGCCCGGCCCGTCTCCCTGGGTCAGTCAGGTCGGGGCGCCACCGACCGGCCCACTGCCCGGCTGCTCAACCGGCGCCGGCGCGCCAACAGCCCTGCCCAGCGGTGCCCGGTGCCTGCCCGAGTTGGAGTGCTTCGGGCCGATGCGGATCCGCGGCAACCGTGCCGAGGCGGTCCGGGTCCCCTGCGACGCCCGGCACACCTGGGAGACGTACGCCGAGGGCATCCTGCCGGTGTCGCTCGTCGGCGCAGCCTACGACGAGGTGGCCTCCGCCGCGCCGGTCCGGCAGGTGTGTGGCACGACGACGTTCCGCGTGACCACCGGCATCAGCGACCCGGTCGGTTGGCACCTGGAGGTGCTGCCGCCGGTGGACGGCAGTGTCGACCGGTCCTACCGGTGCCTGGCCGGGCGGGGCGTCGACGCGCTCACCGGCCCGACCCTCACCGGTCGCTGAGGCTGCCGGGCGTCCCACGCCGGTCACGCACCGCACGCAGGGCGGCCCGGCTGTCCAGGGCGTCGAGAGTGTCGGCGTCGATCCCGTACGGCATCAACTCCGGCGGCCCGGCAGCGATCCGGTCCGTCGGCTCCGGCCCGTCGTCCTGCCGGGCGGCGGACACCGCCACGCCGGTGACCATGGTCAGCAGCACGAAGAGCAGCGCGAGAACCACGCCGAGAAGGTCCTGACGGCGCCACACGACCAACAGGACCAGGAGCGTGAGTGCTCCCAGGGCGGCGACCGCCGCCACCATCCGCGGGTCGGGCCTGACCAGTCGATTCACCCCTCAAGCATGCCGTGACCTGGCCGGCTGTCAACCGGAGAGACGACTCGCCGCGTAAATCGGCCCGGATCGACCGGTTGGTCCGACATGGCCGATCCAGTTCGACACGCATTGGACTCGGTTCGTCACCCTCCGTGTTTCCCGGGCGGCTCAACCCCTCCAGCTCTAGTAGGACTTGTCCTGGCCCAGGACGTGCTGGGCCACGAAGTTGAGGATCATCTCGCGGCTGACCGGGGCGATCCGACCCGCCCGGACGGCGCCGAGCAGGGTCGCGATCCCGTACTCGGTGGTCATGCCGGCCCCACCGAGAGCCTGGACGGCGGTGTCCACGGCGAGCGCGGCGGCCTCCCCGGCGGCGTACTTGGCCATGTTGCCGGAAACGCCCGCCTCCAGGTCGCGGCCGGCGTCGTACAGGGTGGCCGCCTTCTGGATCATCAGGCGGGCCAGCTCCACCTGCACCGCCGCGTGCGCCAGCGGGTGCGCGACGCCCTGGTGGGAGCCGATGGTCCGGCCACCCCAGACCTTGCGGGTGGCGGTGTAGTCGGTGGCCCGCTCGATGGCGTACCGGCCGGTGCCGGCACCCATCGCGGCCACCGTGATCCGCTCCGGGTTGAGCCCGGCGAAGAGTGCCGGCAGGCCGGAGTCCAACGATCCGCCGAGCAGCGCGTCGGCGGGCAGTCGCACGTCGTCCAGGTAGAGCAGGAACTGGTTCTCCGGCGACAGGATCTCCATGTCCAGTTTGGAGCGGGTCAGCCCGGCCGCGTCGGTCGGCACGAGGAACAGCGCCGGCTTCAGCTTGCCGGTGGACGAGTCTTCGGTGCGAGCCACCACCAGGACGTGGTCCGCCTCGTCCACGCCGGAGATGTAGCACTTGCGGCCGGAGAGCAGCCAGTCGTCGCCGTCGCGGCGGGCCACCGTGCCGAGCCGGTGGAAGTTGGAGCCGGCCTCCGGCTCGGTGATCGCGAAGACGATCTTCTGGGAGCCGTCGGCGAGGCCGGGCAGGTGCCGCTTGCGCTGCTCCTCGGTGCCGTGCCGGTTGATCACCGTGGCCGCGATGGCGGGGGACACCACCAGCAGCAGCAGCGGGCAACCGGCCGCCGCCAGCTCCTCGCAGACGATGGCCAGCTCGGTGATGCCGCCGCCCCCGCCGCCGTACTCGGTGGGGATGTTGACGCCCAGGTAGCCGAGTTGGCCCGCCTCGGCCCACAGCTCGGTGGTGTGCTCGCCGGACTTGGCCTTCTCGACGAAGTAGCTGTGGCCGTACCGGCGGCCCAACGCCCGCACGGCGTCGCGCAACTGGTCCTGCTCGGGGGTGAGGTCGAAGGTCATCGGGGGTCCTCCTCGGGGTTCGACGGCGCAGGGTCTGGGGTGGATGCGCCGTCGATGACGGCCAGCACGGCGC
This sequence comes from Micromonospora sp. NPDC047527, assembly GCF_040643015.1. Taxonomy (NCBI): domain Bacteria; kingdom Bacillati; phylum Actinomycetota; class Actinomycetes; order Micromonosporales; family Micromonosporaceae; genus Micromonospora; species Micromonospora sp. NPDC047527. The sequence continues at coordinate 85,447 of NZ_JBEYTK010000006.1, forward strand.
CGGTACGCACCTGACCGCCAGCGGGAACCGGCAGTTCGGCGACGACGCCGTCGGTGGGGGCGAGCACGGGGTGTTCCAGCTTCATCGCTTCCAGCGTGAGCAGCAGGTCGCCGGCCGCGACCCGCTGACCGACCTCGACGTGCACCCGGGTCACCGCGCCGGGCAGCGGCGCGAGCAGCGACCCGGCGGCTAGCTCCGCGGTGGGCAGCGGGAAACGCGGCAGCTCGACCAGGCTCGCCGCCCCGTCCGGGCCGTCCACGAAGACCTCCGACCCCACCCGGTGTACGCGCACAGCCCGCCGAACCCCGTCGACGTCCAGGACCACCCGGTCGGGGGTGGCCTCGACCAACTCCACCGTGGGCGGTGCCCCGGCAGCGCGGTCGTCGTCGTCGGCGGGGTCGTCGGTGTCGCGTGCGGCGGACCACTCTGCGAGCCGGCCGGAGCGGTCCAGCCGGTACCGGACCTCGATCTCGCCGTCCGGGCCGGCGAAGCGGGTGACCTGCGGGACGGCCGGCACGTTGCGCCAGCCCGACGGCAGCCCGGTCAGTACCTTCGCGTCCGCGCGACGGCCGGCGGCCGACGCCAGCGCTGCGGCCAGCGCGGCCACCGGAAGGCGGTCGGCGGGAAGCAGCGGGGCGAACACCTCCGGGTGCCGGTCCAGGAAGCCGGTGTCGATCTCCACCGCACCGAACTCGGGGCTGCGCAGCACGCGGACCAGCAGATCCCGGTTCGTCGCCACCCCGTGCAACTCGGCCCGGGCCAGCGCGCCCGCGAGAGCGCGAGCCGCCTCGGCGCGGGTGGGCGCCCAGGCGACCAGCTTCGCCAGCATGGAGTCGTAGTGGACGCCGACCACCGAGCCGTCCACGACGCCCGAGTCCAGCCGCAGGCCCGCCCGCTGAAGGTCGCCGAACTCGCGGTCCACCCCGGGGACGGCGAAGCGGTGCAGGACTCCGGTGGCCGGGCGGAAACTCTGGGCCGGGTCCTCCGCGCACAGCCGCACCTCGATCGCGCAGCCGTCGGCGGCCGGGTGCTGCGCCAGCTCAGGCAGGGCCGCGCCCTCGGCGACCAGCAGTTGCAGCCGGACCAGGTCCAACCCGCCCACGGCGGTCAGCTCGGTCACCGGGTGCTCCACCTGGAGCCGGGTGTTCATCTCCAGGAAGTAGATCGCCCCGTCGGGCGCCAGCAGGAACTCGACCGTGCCCGCGCCCACGTAGTCGACCGCTCGGCCCGCCGCCACCGCCGCCTCGTGCAGGCGCTCCCGCACGTCCGCCGGGATGACGCCGGGCGCCTCCTCAATGATCTTCTGGTGTCGGCGCTGGATCGAGCACTCCCGCACACCCAGCGCGTTCACCGTGCCGTGGGTGTCGCCGAAGATCTGCACCTCGACGTGCCGGCCACGCTCGACGTACCGCTCGATGAAGACCGTGCCGTCGCCGAACGCCGCAGCCGCCTCGCGGCGCGCGGACGCCACGGCCTCGGCCAACTCCCCGGCTTCCCGGACGATCCGCATGCCCCGGCCGCCGCCACCGGCGGACGCCTTCACCAGCACCGGGAAGTCGGTGACCGCTTCGGTGTCGGTCCAGCTCGGCAGCATCGGCACGCCCGCCTCGGCGAGCAGCGACTTCGCCGCCAGCTTGTCGCCCATCGCCGCGATCACCTTGGCCGGTGGGCCGACCCAGGTCAGCCCGGCGTCGGTCACCGCCGCGGCGAATTCGGCGTTCTCGGCCAGGAACCCGTAGCCCGGGTGGACGGCGTCCGCGCCGCTGCGCCGGGCCGCGTCCAGGATCAGGTCCACCCGCAGGTACGTCTCGGCCGGCGTGTCACCCGGCAGCCGGACCGCCTGGTCGGCTTCCGCGACGAACGGCGCGTCGGAGTCGGCGTCCGAGTGCACGGCGACCGTCTCCACGCCGAGCGCCCGGCAGGTCGCGAAGACCCGGCGGGCGATCTCCCCCCGGTTGGCGACGAGCAATCGGTTGATCATGTTGGCTGAGCCTGCCTCTCGTTCGCCACTGCGGGGTTGCGGTTCGCTGCGTTCCTCGTGCTCACGGGCTACATCCGGAAGACGCCGAAACCGTCGGCGCCCTTCACCGGGCCACTGTGGATCGCCGAGAGGCAGAGCCCGAGGACGGTCCGGGTGTCGCGCGGGTCGATCACCCCGTCGTCGTAGAGCCGGCCGGAGAGGAACAGCGCGCCGGACTGCGACTCGATCTGCTGCTCGACCATCATTCGCATCGCCGCGTCGGAGTCCTCGTCGTAGTCGCGCCCCCGCGCGGCGGCGGCCTGCCGGGCCACGATGGAAAGCACACCGGCGAGCTGTGCCGGACCCATCACCGCCGACTTCGCGTTCGGCCAGGTGAACAGGAACCTCGGGTCGTACGCCCGGCCGCACATGCCGTAGTTGCCGGCCCCGTACGAGGCGCCCAGGTTCACCGTCAGGTGCGGCACCGTCGAGTTGGACACCGCGTTGATCATCAGTGCGCCGTGCTTGATGATGCCGCGCTGCTCGTACTCGGTGCCCACCATGTAGCCGGTGGTGTTCTGGAGGAAGATCAACGGGGTGTTCGAGGCGTTCGCGAGCTGGATGAACTGCGCCGCCTTCTGCGCCTCCTCGCTGAACAGCACACCCCGCGCGTTGGCCAGCACACCCACCGGGTAGCCGTGCAGCTCGCCCCAGCCGGTGACCAGCGCGTCCCCGTACGCCGGCTTGAACTCGTCGAAGTCGCTGCCGTCCAGGATCCGGGCCAGCACCTCGCGGGGATCGAACGGCACCTTCAGGTCGCCGCTGACGATGCCGAGCAGCTCCTCCGGGTCGTACTTCGGCGGCTGCGGCACGGCCGTACGCGGCGACGGGCCCACCTTGTGCCAGTTGAGGCGGCGGATGCACTGCCGAGCCAGCCGGATGCCGTCGCGCTCGTCCTCGGCCAAGTGATCGGCCAGTCCAGACGTGCCGGCGTGCATAGCCGCGCCGCCCAGCGACTCGTCGTCGGTGACCTCGCCGGTGGCCATCTTCACCAGCGGCGGCCCGGCCAGGTAGACCTGCGACCGGTCCCGAATCATGATCACGTGGTCGGACATCCCCGGCACGTACGCGCCACCCGCTGTGGCGTTACCGAAAACCACGCTGACCGTGGGGATCTTCGCGGCGGAGAGCCGGGTCAGGTCCCGGAACACCCGACCGCCCGGAATGAAGATCTCCGCCTGGGTGGGCAGGTCCGCGCCCGCCGACTCGACCAGGTTGACCATCGGCAGCCGGTTGGCCAGGGCGATCTCGCCGGCCCGCCGGGTCTTGGCGAGGGACCACGGGTTGACCGCGCCGCCGCGTACCGTCGGGTCGTTGGCGACGATCAGGCACTCCACGCCCTCGACCACGCCGATGCCGGTGACCACGCTGGCGCCCACCGGGAAGTCGGTGCCGTACGCCGCCACCGGCGACAGCTCCAGGAACGGGCTGTCGGCGTCCACCAGCAGCTCGATCCGCTCCCGGGCCAGCAGCTTGCCCCGCTTGTGGTGCCGGGTCACGTACTTCTCGCCGCCGCCCGCGCGGGCCTGGTCCAGCGCCGCGTCCAACTCGGCGAGTCGGTCCAGCAGCGCCGCCCGGTTCGCCACGAAGCCGGGCGCGGACGGGTCGGCAGCGGTGTCCAGTGTGGTCACAGGCCCATCCCCTTCACGATGATCTCGTTCATGATCTCGGTGGCGCCGCCGCCGATGCCGAGGATCCGGGCGTCGCGGTAGTGCCGCTCCACCTCGGCGTCACGCATGTAGCCGAACCCGCCGTGCAGTTGCAACGCCTGGTCGACGACCTGATCGCAGGCGGCCACCGCCACGTTCTTGGCCATCGCCACCTCGGTTACCACCGGCTCACCGGCCGCCACCCGAACCGCGACCTCGTGCACGTACGCCCGGGCCGCCTCGGCGCGGGTGTGCATCTCGGCGAGTCGGTGCCGGACCACCTGCCTGCTGACCAGCGGACGCCCGAAGGTCTCCCGGTCCCGGCACCAGCGCACTGTCAGCTCGACGCAGCGCTGCGCGGTGGCGTACGCCTGGGTGGCCAGCGAGAGCCGCTCGGCGGCGAAGTTCTGCATGATCGCCAGGAAGCCGGTGTCCTCCGCGCCGATCCGGTTTGCCACCGGCACCCGCACGTCGACGAACGACAGCTCGGCGGTGTCCGAGCAGTGCCAGCCCAGCTTCTCCAGCCGACGTCCCACGGTGAACCCGGGGCTGTCCTTGTCGATGACCAGCAGGCTGACCGAGCCGCTGCCAGGGAAACCGGTGCAGACCGCCGTGGTCACGAAGTCGGCCCGATGCCCGCTGGTGATGTACGTCTTCGACCCGTTCACCACGTAGTGGTCGCCGTCGCGGCGGGCGGTGGTGCGGATGCCGGCCACGTCCGAACCGCCGTCCGGCTCGGTGATCGCCAGCGCCCCGATCATCGTGCCGGCCAGGGTCGGCCGGACGTACCGCTGGATCAGGTCGTCGTCGCCGGGCGTCGAGGTGCCGCCGAGCCGGCCGACCAGCGAACCGCCGATGCCCACGCCCGCCGCCGCGACCATGTGCGGCAGCGCGATGCCGTGCGTGAACAGGGCCGCGATCAGGCCGGACGAGCCGCCGGAGCGGATCACCTCCTCCGTCACGATGATCGAGTCGAGCAGGTCGCCGCCGCTGCCGCCGACAGACTCGGGGAAGCCGACGCCGAGCAGGCCGAGCTTCGCGGCGGTGGCGTGCAGGGCTCTCGGCACCTCGCCGGCCCGCTCCCAGTCGTCCAGGTGTGGCAGCACCTCCCGGGTCACGAAGGCCCTGGTCAGCTCGCGCAACTGCCGCCGCTCCGGAGTGTCCACGATGCTCATGCCACCTCCCCATCGTTGGCCGCAGGGTCGATCGACAGGTCGGCCGGCAGGTCGACGAGCCGGGAGCGCAGCAGCTCGCCGAGCGCCTTGGCCTGCGGATCGAACCGGGTGGACGCGGCCACTCCCGCCCCGAGCAGGCCCTCGATCACGAAGTTGACCGCACGGAGGTTCGGCAGCTCGTAGCGCCGCACCACCAGCGGCGCGGTCTCCGGCAGCAGCTCGGCCAGCCGCTCGACGGTCAGCCAGCCGCGCAGCCACGCGTACCCGGCATCGGAGCGCGCCCAGACACCGAGGTTGGCGTCGCCGCCCTTGTCCCCGGAGCGAGCGCCGACCAGTTCGCCGAGCGCCCCGCGTCGGGTCGGGCCGTCGACCGCGGTCGCGTCGCCCGGTGCCGCCTCGGTGTCCGGGACGGGCGTGGGCGCGGTGTGGCTCGGGGGAGCGATCGGTACCCGTGCGCCGCCGGGCAGCACCGCCACGTGCGCCACCGCGTCCTGCGGCACGGCGTCGGAGGTGAAGACGCCGTACGGTGTCGCGTCGCCCGGCAGGGTGGTCAGCGTGCAACCCGGGTACGAGGCCAGGGCCAGCTCCACCGCAGCGGCCGAGAAGGCCCGGCCGGCCCGCGTCCGGTCGGTGTCGCGCAGGTGGACGTGGAGCAGGGCGCTGGCCGCCTCCGTGTCGGTGGCGTCCGGGTGGTCGGTCCGGGCCAGCGTGAACTCCAGCCCCTCCTTGCCGACCGCCTCCTCCATCTGCCCCCGCACCAGGGCCGCCTTCGCCTCGATGTCCAGCCCGCAGAGGACGAAGGTCATCGAGTTGCGGAAGCCGCCGAGGTTGTTGACGCCTACCTTCAACGTGGCGGGCGGCGGAGTGCCCCGGACGCCGGAGACCCGGACGCGGTCCGGCCCATCGGCGTGAAGCGTTACCGAGTCCAGCCGGGTGACCACGTCCGGCCCCAGGTACGCGGGCGAGCCGACCTCGTAGAGCAGTTGGGCGGTGACCGTCTCCACCGTGACCGCACCGCCGGTGCCCGCATGCTTCGTGAGCACCGCGGAGCCGTCCGGGTGCACCTCGGCGATCGGGAAACCCGGCCGGCGCCCTCCGTCGGGCAACTCGGTGAAGAAGCTGAAGTTGCCGCCGGTGACCTGCGCGCCGCACTCGAGGAGGTGCCCCGCGACAGTCGCGCCGGCCAGCTTGTCGAGGTCGTCACGACCCCACCCGTACCGGGCGATCGCCGGACCGACGACCAGCGACGCGTCGGTCACCCGGCCGGTCACCACGACGTCCGCCCCGGCGTCGAGGCAGGCGGCGATCCCGAACGCGCCGAGGTAGGCGTTCGCGGTCAGCGCGTCGGGCCGCTGGAGCGCGTCGCCCTCGACGTACCCGACCCGCACCGGCACGCCCAGCCGACCGGCGAGGGCTTCGATGGCGACGGCCAGGCCGGCCGGGTTCAGCCCGCCGGCGTTGGTCACGATCCGCACGCCACGGTCGAGGGCCGTGCCGAGGCAGGTCTCCAACTGGCGCAGGAAGGTCTTCGCGTACCCCAGGTCGGGGTCGCGCAGCCGATCGCGGCCGAGAATCAGCATCGTCAGCTCGGCCAGGTAGTCACCGGTCAGCACGTCCAGCTCGCCGCCGTCGATCATCTCCCGCCAGGCGGTGAACCGGTCGCCGTAGAAGCCGGAGGCGTTGCCGATGCGGATCACGCCAGGGCTCCGTTCCGGCTGGCCGGCTCGCGGCCGGCGCCCGGCGGGCCGGCGAAGGCCTGTGCCACGTCGAGCCACTCGTCGGCGACCGGGCCGCTTGCCAGCAGGGCGAGGTCCGCGCGGTGCCGGCGCTGGGTGACCAGCAGGCAGAAGTCCCGAGCCGGGCCGGTCAGTCGGTCGGCGGCGTCCGCCGGACCCCAGGCCCACGTGTCGCCGCTCGGCGCGGCCAGCTCGACCCGGACCGGCGCCGTCGGAACCGGTCGGCCGTGGGCGGCAAAACCGTGCCCGAGGGTACGCACGCCCAAATGCGCCACGTGCCGGAGCCGGTCCGAGGCAGGGCGGACGACACCGAGCGTGTCGGCCACGTCCTCGCCGTGTGCCCAGGTCTCCATGATCCGGGCGGTCGCCATGGAGGTGGCTGACATCCGGGTGCCGTACCAGGGCAGTTTCTCGCCGGCCGGAACCACCGCGAGCGCGTCGTTGAGGGCTGCCCGGCCGGCCCGCCAGCGGGCGAGCAACTCTGCGGGCGGGGCGAGGAACTCTTCAGCGCCAGCGTCGACCAGCCGGGACGGGTCCGGCGCGGCCAGCACCGTCGCGTAGAACGCCTCCGCGTCGGTGGCGGCCAGCACCGCCACGTGGTCGGTCCAGGCGAGGTGGGCGATCTGGTGGCCGATGCTCCAGCCCGGTGCGGGGGTCGGCCGCGCCCAGTCGCCCGCCGACAGGGGTGCCACCAGAGCGTCCAGTTCAGCGGACTCAGCGGCGAGGTCCGCGAGTAGGTCGGTGAGGTCGACCATGGTGCCTCCGGTCGGTGCGGGCCGGTGCGGCCGGTGGTCAGGGGGTGAGCAGGGTGGCGAGTTGGCGCTTCCAGGTGACGAGCAGGGCGGTGCGACGGGCCGAGTCGTCGCTGAGCAGGTTGGCCACGCCGAGTCCGCGGAGCAGGTCGAGGGTGGCCTGCACTGCCTCCCGGACGCCGGGTCGGCGCTCGTCGACGCCGAGCAGCGAGAGGGTGAGCCGGTGCATCTCCCGACCGACCATCGCCTCCAGCGGCATAAGGGCGTCGCGAAGCTCGCGGTCGGTGCGGGCTGCGACCCAGAGTTCGAGTGCGGCGACGAAGAGCGGCCCGGTGAACGCGGCGGCGAGCAGATCGATCACCCGGTCCAACCGCTGCGGGCCGGCCGGCAACATCTCCGCCTCGGTGCGCAGCTCGTCGGCCCGGCGCTCGGCCAGATGGGCGACGGCGGCCGTGACCAACGCGGCCTTCGTGGGGTAGTGGTGCAGCTGCGCACCACGCGAGACACCGGCCCGGGCGGCGACGACGGTGGTCGTGGTGCCGGACCAGCCGTGCTCGATCAGGCAGTCGACGGTCGCCTCCAGCAGGCGGGCCTGGGTGAGGCGACTGCGCTCCTGCTGCGGGACACGGGTCGATGCGGCGGCCATGCGGGACAGCCTGCCGGCTCAGAAACAAACAGTCAAGACTGACTTTTTCTGGGTGCTCGCGTTACGGGGTGGGGCGGTGGAACGGTGGGGCCGGTGCGTGGTCGCGGCGTGGCACCGCCCCAAGGGTTGGGTGCAGTGTGGTGGCGCCCTTTGGAGCTGATGTCACAAACGAGTCATCGGCCGGTGTGGTCCGCGCGGACTCATCTACTGGTCGCGTCGGAGCGGTTGCGTCGGCGTGGCCGACAGCGCGTCGCACGAGCGTGGCGGTGTCGGGTTGGTCGCGTCGACCTGGTCGCGTCCCTCAACTCCGTTACGACCCGGGTCACCGCACCGACCGTTGGGCAGCCAGGCCTGGCAGTGTCGGCCCGGTCGGGTCGGCCTGGTCGGGTCGGCCTGGTCGGGTCGGCCTGGTCGGGTCGGCCTGGTCGGGTCGGCCTGGTCGGGTCGGCCTGGTCGGGTCGGCCTGGTCGCGTCGGCCTGGTCGCGTCGGATTGATGTCGCCCGCTGATGTCGCAAGCGATTCAGCTCCAAAGGCCCCCAGCATGGACCCCACCCGCTGCCTCGGCGGCGGTCGCGACGGCTGCCGTCGCGGGGACGGCCGTCGAGGACTGCTGCTTTGACGGCCGTTGCGGGGGTCACTGCTCAGCGGCCGTCGCGGGGGCCGAAGGCGGCCAGCGCGTCGGCGTCGCTGTGCTGGGAGCGCAGGTACTCGTCGACCCAGGCAGCGGCGTCGGGGAAGGTCGACTCGGCTGCTACCCGGGCGCAGGCCGCGTCCACGTCGAAGACGGTACGGCGTAGCTGCACACCTGGCCCGAGCAGTGCCCACCACGCACCCGTACCTCCGTACGGTATGCCGATGCTTCCAGGGTTGACCACCAGGCGTCGGTCGACCAGCCGGGTGAAGGGCATGTGGGTGTGACCGCAGACCACCGTCGAAATCTCGGCCGGAAGGTCGGCGAAGACCTCCGACCAGCGCTCCATCCGGGAGTCGACGAGCACGACCTCCTCGTCGTCGCGGGGTGTGGCGTGGCAGAACAGCGTCTGGCCGAGACCATTGATCTCGAACGTGGCGGTTGTCGGCAGCCCGGCGAGGCGGGTGAGTTGGTCGTCGCGGAGTTGCCCGGCGGCCCAGTTCGACACCTCGATCGAGGCGGGCCGGCCGGCTCGTGCCTCGACCAGTTCGCGGTCGGCGTTGCCTCCCACCCAGCATGCGCGATCACCGAGGCCGGCGAGCACGTCCAGCACCTCGACCGGCTGTGGGCCGGCCGCGATGTCGCCGGTGAGCACGATCAGGTCAGCGGTGGCGACGTCCGGCTCGGCCAGCACGGCCTCCAGCGCGGGCAGCACTCCATGGATGTCGGAGAGCACGGCAACCCGGTTCAGCATCCCCCCACCCTCACCGCCGCGCCGGCCGGACGCCAGCGATTCTGCGCCGGGCAGACCGCCGGGCAGAGCACCGACACGCCGACCGGCCCGGACCGCCGAGGGCGATCCGGGCCGGGGAGATACGGCGGTCAGGGGTCAGACGCGGGCGCGACGGGCCAGGCGCTCCGGGTCGAGGATGATGATGCTCTTGCCGTCCAGCCGCAGCCAGCCGCGCGAGGCGAAGTCCGCCAGCGCCTTGTTGACCGTCTCCCGGGAGGCGCCGACGAGCTGGGCGATCTCCTCCTGGGTGAGGTCGTGGGTCACCCGCAGGACGCCGCCGTCGCGCGTGCCGAACCGGCCGGCCATCTGGAGCAGGTTCTTGGCGACCCGGCCCGGCACGTCCGTGAAGATCAGGTCGGCGAGCGAGTCGTTGGTCCGGCGCAGTCGCCGCGCCAGCACCCGGAGGAGCTGCTCGGCGATCTCCGGGCGGTTGTTCAGCCACGGCCGCAGGGCCTGCTTGCGCAGCCGTACCAGCCGGGTGTCGGTCACCGCGGTGGCGGTCGCCGTACGCGGACCCGGGTCGAAGAGCGACAGCTCACCGACCATGTCCGACGGCCCCATCACCGCGATCAGGTTTTGCCGGCCGTCGGCCGCCCGGCGGCCAACCTTGATCTTTCCGGACAGCAGGATATAGAGGCTGTCGCCGGGCTCGCCCTCGTTGAAGACGATCTCGCCCTTGCGGACCTCGATCGTCTCCATCTCCTTAGCGAGCGCCTCGGCAGCTTCCGGGTCGACACCCTGGAAGATCCCGCTGCGTGCCAGTACCTCATCCATCACGCACCTCCGGTTGCGCGTGCCGTCCGTCGGCCCGGGGCCGCCGTCCGCTGATCCCCTCGCGCGCCGCCAAGTCTAGGCGCACGTGAGCATGAATCAGAGGTCGCCCCTGGAATCCTGATCGGTGGGCGTAACCTGCCCGACGTGCTGAGCGATCCGAGTCTGACCAGCCGCGTCGAGGACGGGCGGCGTATCCCGCTGCTCGTCTGGCGCGCCGACGGGCCGCTGCGGGCGGTCAGCAGTGGCCCGCTCGGCGGTGGCATCGGCGTCCGGCGCTGGGTGTTGAACGCGACGGTGCCCATGTCGTACGACCGGGACGACCCCGCCGCCCACCTGGCCGCGCTCGCCACGGACCTGGCCCTCGACGGGCCCGGGGTCGGCCTGCTGACCGGCGTCGACGTGGCCGAGGTGGTGGCCCGGACCGACACCGGCGTGCGGGCCTGGGCGACGGTCGGGCTCGGCACCCCGGTGCTCGCCGCCGCGCCGGCCGCCGACGCGCTCACCCAGCGCGTCGGCACGGTCAACATCGTGGTGTACGTGCCGGCGCGGCTCGCCGACTCCGCTCTGGTCAACGCCGTGGCCACCGCCACCGAGGCGAAGACCCAGGCGATCAGCGAGCTGGGGCTGCCGGGGACCGGCACCCCCACCGACGCGGTCACGGTGCTCTGCCCGGTGGACGGGCCGGAGGCCACGTACGGCGGGCCGCGCTCCACCTGGGGCGCCCCGCTGGCCCGAGCGGTCCACGCTGCGGTGCTCGCCGGCGGTGACCGGCCGGTCGTGCCCTGGTCAGACCAGCTGACCGGCTGAAGTTCCGACCGATCGGCCCTCGTCGGCGCGTTTACGGGCCGGTAGGGTCGCGGGCGATGTACGCTACCGCCCCCCTCGCGTCCCGCCCGCGTCGCCGCGTCGCCCTCGGCCTCGCCGCGCTGCTGGCCGCCCTTCTCGTCACCGGTTGCGCCGAGGCCGCTGAGGCTCCGGTGTGGCAGCCGGGCGTCGGTGGCGGTGGCACCGGAGCGCCGGTGGCCACGGCCGGCCCGAAGGCCAGCGGTGACGCCTCGGCCGCCAGCGGGGGTGACGCCATCTCGTTGTCCGCGACCGGCGACATCATCATGGGCAACGCACCGAACCGGCTGCCCGCCGGCGGCGGTAAGGGTTTCTTCGACTCGGTCACCCAGGCACTCAAGGCCGACCTGGTCATGGGCAACCTGGAGGAGCCGCTGACGGTGGACACCGGCACCGGCAAGTGCGGGGCCAACTCGACGCGCTGCTTCCAGTTCCGGGCTCCACCGGAGTACGCCGCCCACCTGCGTGACGCCGGCTTCGACCTGCTCAACCAGGCGAACAACCACGGCTACGACTACGGCCCCAAGGGCTACGAGAACACCCAGCAGGCGCTGGAGAAGTACGACCTGCAGCACACCGGGGCGCCGAACCAGATCACCGTGGTCGACGTCAAGGGTGTCAAGGTGGCCGTGGCCGGCTTCTCGTCGTACGTCTGGTCGAACAGCCTCGTCGACATCGCCAAGGCGAAGGCGGTGGTCGCCAAGGCCGCCACGATGGCAGACCTGGTCGTGGTGCAGGTGCACATGGGCGGCGAGGGGGCGGACAAGACCCGCGTGAAGCCGGGCACCGAGATGTTCCTGGGCGAGAACCGGGGCGACCCGGTGAAGTTCTCGCACGCCATGATCGACGCTGGCGCGGATCTGATCGTCGGGCACGGGCCGCACGTGCTGCGCGGGGTGGAGTTCTACCAGGGGCGCCTGATCGCCTACAGCCTGGGCAACTTCGCCGGTGGCGGCAACTCGCTGAGCAACGCCGGGCGGCTCGGCTGGGGCGGGGTGCTGAAGGTGTCGCTCAAGCCCGACGGCAGTTGGGCCGGCGGCTCGTTCACCTCGACGTACATGAACTCCGCCGGCAAGCCGACGATGGACCCGAACGACCGGGGTCTGGGCCTGGTCACCGAACTGAGCCGCACCGACTTCCCGAAGACCGGCGCCCGGTTCGACACCGACGGCAAGATCTCCGCGCCGACGGCCGGTTGACCCGAGCAGGAACGTCCGGGGGGCGACGTAGGCTGGCCGTCGTGACCAGTAGCCCTCCCGGTGCCAGCGAGACCGACCTCGGGCGCAAACGCCGTGCCCGCAAGATCGGCCGGGTGCTGGCCGAGACGCACCCCGACGCGCACTGTGAGCTGGACCACTCCAATGCCCTGGAGCTGGCCGTCGCCACCATCCTCTCCGCGCAGTGCACGGACAAGAAGGTCAACGAGGTCACCCCGAAGCTCTTCGCCCGCTACCCGAGTGCCGCCGCTTACGCCGGTGCCGACCGGGGCGAGATGGAGGAGCTGATCCGGCCCACCGGCTTCTACCGCAACAAGACCGACTCGCTGCTCAAGCTCGGGCAGGCGCTCGTCGAGCGGTACGACGGCGAGGTCCCCGGCCGGCTCGCCGACCTGGTGACGCTCCCCGGGATCGGCCGCAAGACCGCCAACGTCATCCTCGGCAACGCCTTCGACGTCCCCGGGATCACCGTCGACACGCACTTCCAGCGGCTGGTGCACCGGTGGCAGCTGACCACCGAGACCGACCCGGTCAAGATCGAGCACGCGATCGGCGCGCTGTACGACAAGCGTGACTGGACGATGCTGTCGCACCGAATCATCTTCCACGGGCGACGGGTCTGCCACGCCCGCAAGCCGGCCTGCGGCGCGTGCACGCTCGTGAAGCTCTGCCCCTCCTACGGCACCGGCCCGACCGAGCCGGCCGCCGCCGCCAAGCTGCTCAAGGGCCCTCGGGCACGGGACCTGGCGGTGGCCGCCGGGGTCGACCCGGAGCTGGTGCCCGCCCAGGCGGTCGCCGCGGAGGTGCCGTGAACCGGCGTCTCGCCCTGCTCGCCCTGCCGCTGCTGTTGGCCGTCGCCGGCTGCACCGGAGGCACGGCCGACGACGACCCCGCGCCGAGGCGGGCCGCCGCCGAGCGCCCGTCGCCGTTCCGGGACTGCGCCGCGCTGGGCACGTCGCCCACCGCCGCGCCGTCGACCCCCGCGTCGCCCGGTGCCGGCACGGCGGCCCCCGCCACACCCGGCTCGGGCACGTCGACGGCACCTGGCGGGGTGGCGCTGCCGGAGCTGACCCTGACCTGCTTCACCGGCGGTGCGCCAGTCGCGCTGCGCGACGTGGCGGGGCCGGCCGTGATCAACGTGTGGGCCTCCTGGTGCCCGCCGTGCCGCAAGGAGCTGCCCGCCTTCCAGCGGCTCAGCGAGCGGGCTGCCGGCCAGCTCCAGGTGGTCGGCGTGAACAGCCGGGACAGCCGCGGCGGCGCGCAGTCCATCGGTGAGGACTTCGGCGTACGGTTCCCGATCCTGGTCGACCAGGGCGAGGCGCTGCAACGGGGACTGAACCGCAACGCCATCCCACTGACCCTCTTCGTCGACACGCAGGGCCGGATCCGGCACATCGATGCCACCGGGGCCCTCGACGACGCCCAGCTCACCACGCTGGTCCGCCAGCACCTCGGCCTGGCGGTGCCGGCGTGACCGGCCGACCGCCGGGCTGGTTCGAGCCTCTGCTGGCCCGGCTGGGCACTGCCCGTGCCGAGGACTTCACCCGCCTGACCACCCCCGCCGAGGGTGGCCGGGAGAGCGCCGTGCTGGTGCTGCTCGGCGAGCAGCCCGGCGTGGGGCCCGACGTGCTGGTTCTGCAACGGGCCGCCAACCTGCGCAACCACGCCGGCCAGCCCGCCTTTCCCGGCGGTGCCGCCGATCCCGAGGACGCCGACGTGCGCGCCACCGCGCTGCGCGAGGCGAACGAGGAGGTCGGCCTCGACCCGGGCAGTGTGACAGTGCTGGCCGAGCTGCCGAAGCTGTGGATTCCGGTCAGCGACTTCGTGGTCACCCCGGTGCTGGCCTGGTGGCACGACCCGCACCCGGTGCACCCCCGGGAGCCCGCCGAGGTGGCGCACGTGGCCCGACTGCCGGTCAGTGAGCTGGTCGATCCGGCCAACCGGATGCTTGTCCGCCACCCCAGCGGTTGGATCGGGCCGGCGTTTTCGGCGCGCGGCATGCTCGTCTGGGGTTTCACCGCCGGGGTGCTGGCCACCCTGCTGGAGATGGGTGGCTGGGCCCGCCCGTGGTCGCGGAAACGGGTGGTCGAGTTGCCGCCCAGCGGGGCGACCCCGGCGCCGTCGGCCGGCACCGACGAGGTCGACGAAACCGCCCTGCGCTGACCACGCGGTCACCTTCCGCAAGCGATGGTCATCTGGCGGGCGCGCTGCCCGTACGCTTGACCCGTGTCCGTCGTGGATCTCGTCCTCCTGCTGCTCATGCTCGTGTTCGCGATCAGCGGATACCGTCAGGGTTTCGTCATCGGCATCACGTCGCTGTCCGGGTTTTTCCTGGGTCTGCTGCTCGGCCTCCAGGTCGGGCCGCTGTTCGCCCGGCAGTTCGTGGATGCCGGCACCCGCGTGCTGATCTCCCTGGTGGCGATCTTCGGGCTGGCGGTGGTCGGGCAGGCGCTCGCCGGCTGGCTCGGCTCGCACCTGCGCAAGACGATCACCAGCGACGTGGGCAGACGGATCGACGACGTCGGTGGGGCCTTCGTCTCACTGTTCGCGGTGCTCCTGCTCGCCTGGCTGGTCGCCGTGCCGCTCGGCTCGTCCTCGGTCCCCTGGCTCGCGTCCGCGGTGCGCAACAGCGCGCTGATCACGGTGGTGAACGGTGTCCTGCCCGAGCAGGCCCACCGGCTCTCCACCGCGCTGGAGGACACCGTCGACACCGACGGCTTCCCGGACGTCTTCGGCGACCTCGCGCCCACCCGGGCCCGGCAGGTCGACCCGCCCGACCCGGCGTTGGCCGGCTCCCAGGTGGTGGTCAACGGCCAGCGGTCGGTGGTCAAGGTGCTCGGTTCCGCGCCGAGCTGCTCGCGCCGCATCGAGGGCTCCGGCTTCGTCTACGCCGACGACCGGGTCATGACCAACGCGCACGTGGTCGCCGGCACCCGATCGGTGGCCGTGGAGCTGGGCGGCGAGCGGTACGACGGTCAGGTGGTGGTCTACGACCCCAACCGGGACCTGGCCGTGCTGCTGGTGCCGGGGCTGCCCGGCCCGTCGCTACGGTTCGCCGCCGGCAACGCGGGCAGCGGATCGGACGCCATCGTGCTCGGCTTCCCGCTCGACGGCCCGTACAACGCGCAGTCGGCGCGGATCCGCGACGTCGACAAGATCAAGGGGCCGGACATCTACTCCTCCGGCGACGTCACCCGAGAGGTCTACACGATCCGGGCGCTGGTGCGCAGCGGCAACTCCGGCGGCCCGCTGCTCTCCGCCAACGGCCTGGTGCTCGGCGTGATCTTCGCGGCGGCGGCGGACGACCCCAACACCGGCTTCGCGGTGACCGCCGCCGAGGCCCGCCCGGTGGCGCTGGCCGGTGCCGAGCGCAACCGTGCCGTCGCCACCGGCGAGTGCACCTGAGCGTCGAGCGACGTCAGCTCGGGCCACCCGCGGCTTCGCCGGGTGCCGCCCGCCAACTCGTGAACGCGGCAGTGGTCGCCGCGAGCACCGCCACACCGAGCATCCAGCCGCCGATCACGTCACTGGTGAAGTGCACGCCGAGCGCCACCCTGCTCAGCCCGGTAACCACGGTGACCAGCACGGCGGCGACCCAGAGCGCGACCCGCGAGACTCCCCGCCCGGCGTACGGCAGGAACACCAGCAGGAGCACCCCGGCGGCCAGGGTGGCGTTCAGCGCGTGCCCGGAGGGGAACGAGTAGCCGGCGGCCCGTGCCACCGGGTCGAGCAGTTCCGGCCGGTCCCGGCCGACGAGCAGTTTGAGCAGCGGACCGAGCGACCCACCGACCACCATGGTGGTCGTCACCCAGAGGGCCAGCCGGCGGGCACCCCGGCGCAGCAGCCAGATCACCACGAGCAGGGCGGCGGCCCGCAGCGGCATGGGCGCGAACACCTCGGTCCAGACCCGCATCAGCGTGACCCAGGCCGGGTGGTCGAGCGCATAGTCGTGCAGCGCCTCGGTGACCGTCGTGTCCAGCCGGTGCAGCGGCGCCCAGACCCCCAGCACCAGGAGGGCGAGCAGGGCGAACGGCACCAGCACCAGGAACGCCGCCGTCGCCGCCAGGGTCAGCCGCAGGCCCAGTGCCTGGTCCGGGTCCAGACGGCGGCGCCGCCAGGACGGATGCCGGGCGGTGTCGAGGGTACGAGTGCCGGACGTACTCATGGGAGGGGTTCTACCCCGCTCGGCCGGTGATCAGCCCTGCCGATCAGCGGGCGCGCTGACGGAACCGGCGCACCATCAGGGCCGCGCCGGTGATCAGGGCGGCCAGCAGCACAGCCCCCGTCCACAGGTGCTCGGGCGCCGAATCGTCCGGTACGCCCGCAGCCCGGGCCGTCCACCCCGTCTGCTGCCGTGGGGCGGTGAAACCGAGCGGGTCGCTGCCGGCACCCTCCACCGGGTCGTCGTCGGCGGAACCGGGGGCCGGGCCGAAGCCGACCACACCGGGCGAAGTCTGATCGTCCAGCGGGTTGGCGGTCACCGACGGCACCTGAGCGGTCAGCGCGGCCACCGGGTCGACCACCCCGTACCCGAAGCGGTCGTCGCGGCCGGTCGGGCCGAGGTCCCGGGCGGTGGCCAGCAACCGGTTGACCACCTCGCCCGCGGACATCTGCGGATAGTGGGACCGGACCAGCGCGGCGGTGGCTGCCACCAGCGGCGCGGCGAAACTGGTGCCCTGCACCCGCCAGTACCCGGTGGGAGGTCGGGCGCCGACCAGGCCGGTGGCGGGGGCGGTGAGTACCGTGGCCCGGCCGGTGATCGACCCGGACCACAGGTTGTCGCTGCTGCCCTCCAGGCCGGCGACCGCGATCACGCCCGGCTCGCGGGCCGGGTACCACACCTTCGAGTTGGTGGAGGTGGCCAGGTTGCCGGTGCAGGCGACCACCACCACGTCCCGGGCGAACGCGTAGTCAAGAGCCGCCGCCAGAGCCGGGCTGTCGCCGCTGCCGCCGAGCGACAGGTTGATCACGCGGGCACCGTTGTCGACCGCCCAGCGAACCCCCTTGGCGACGATCAGGGCGTCGTCGTAGCGGTTCTCCTCGTCGAGCACCCGGACCGGCAGGATCCGGGCGTCCGGCGCCAGGCCGACCACACCCCGCTTGTCGTCCTTGCGGCCGGCGATCAGGCCGGCGACTGTCGTGCCGTGCCCCACCGGATCCGGGCCGGCGCCGCCGGCGGGACCAACGAGGTCCACGCCGCTCAGCACCTGGCCGACCAGGTCGGGATGGGTGCCGTCCACTCCGGAGTCGACCACCGCGACTGTCACGCCCCGGCCGGTCGAGGTGCGCCAGGCCGTCTCGGCTCGCAGCTCGTCGAGCTGCCACTGCTCGTCGCGGACCTGGTCGGTGCGGGCCACGGTGTCGCCGGGGGCGAACGCCATCGGTGCGCCGGCGAGCTGTCCGCCAGTGGTGGGCGCCGTGACGGGTGCGGCGGCCGGGGCCGTGACGGCGAGCGTCGCCACCACACCGAGCAGCGCCCGGCCGGCGACCCTGCGGGCCGCTGCCGGACAGCTGTGCCGAACCCCAGTCACATCCCCAGCCATTCACCCCGACGGAACCATGACGATCGGAGATTACCGGTTTCCCCACCCGTCTCGGGAGGAACTACGAAGACAGGTCATGGCGGCGGCAGTTGGGCGAGCTGAACGAGGCGTACGCCCTCCCGCCGGGTGACCAGCCGGCCACGGCCCGGTGGCAGCGGCCCGGGCCGCACCGGCCCGACGAGAGCGCCCTCGTCGGGGCTGCCCGCCATCACCAGACCGGCGGTCGACAGTTCCCGCAGCCGCTGCACGATCGGCTCGTACTGGGCCCGGGCCGCCCCACCTGTTCGGCGGGCCAGCACCAGGTGCAGCCCGACGTCCCGGGCGTGCGGCAGGTGCTCCTCCAGCGCCCGCAACGGGTTCGCCGGACCGGCCGCCACCAGGTCATAGTCGTCGACCAGCACGAACAGCTCCGGCCCCGACCACCAGGACCGGTCGCGCAGCTGCTGCCCGGTGACCTCCGGACCGGGTGCCCGCCGCTCCAGGTACCCGGCGGCCGACTCGACCAGGTCGGCGGTGTGCGCCGCTGCCGTGCCGTACCCGATCAGGTGCGGCGTCTCGATGGCGTCGAGCAGACTGCGCCGGTAGTCGACCAGGATCACCCGGGCCTCCTCGGGCGTGAACCGGGTGATGATCGAGGTGGCCAACGCCCGCAGGAACGAGGACTTGCCGCACTCCGCGTCGCCGAAGACCACGAAGTGCGGTTCGGTCGCGAAGTCGAGCAGCACCGGGCTCAGGTCCGCCTCGGCGATCCCGATCGGCAGCCGCAGGCCGGTCGTCGCGGTGAGGTCCAGTTCGGCGTACGGGAGCACCGGCGGCAGGAGCCGGACCCGGGGCGCACGCGGGCCTGTCCAACTGTCGGCGACCCGCTTGACCAGGTCGGCGGTGTCCCCGCTGTCGGTGCCGAGCTGCGGCAGCGCGGTGAGGAAGTGCAGGCCCTCCGCCGTCACCCCCCGACCGGGTTGCTCCGGCACGTTCGCCGCCGCTCTGCGCGCCACCAGCGAATCCGCCGGGTCACCGAGTCGCAGCTCCAGCCGGGAGCCGAACAGGTCCCGGATCGCCGGGCGGAAATCCAGCCAGCGCAGCGCAGTGGCGACGACGTGCAGCCCGTACGACAGACCCCGGGTGGCCAGGTCGGTGACCAGGGGCTCCAGGTCGTCGTACTCGCCACGGACGGTGCTCCAACCGTCGATCACCAGGAACACGTCGCCGAACGGGTCGGCCCCCGGCTGGCTGGCCGCGCCCACCGCAGCCCGACGCTGCCGGTACGCTGCCATCGACTCCACGCCCAACTCGCCGAAGCGACGCTCCCGCTCGGCCAGCAGGGTGGTCATCTCGCCGACGGTTCGCCGAACGGCGGTCGGGTCGGCGCGGCCCGTCACCCCGCCCACGTGCGGCAGGTCCCGCAGTGCGGCCAGGCCGCCGCCGCCGAAGTCGAGGCAGTAGACCTGCACCTCGGCGGGGGTGTGGGTGAGCGTCAGCGCGCAGATCAACGTACGCAACACGGTGGACTTGCCGCTCTGCGGCGCCCCGATCACCGCGATATGCCCGGCCGCACCGTCCAGCGCCAGCCAGAGCAGGTCCCGGCGCTGCTCCAACGGCCGGTCCACCACGGCCACCGGCACGCCGAGCGCGCCGTGCAACTCGGGGTTGCCCACGGTGAGCCCGCGCGTCGCGTCCACCTCGACCGTGCCGAGCAGTTCGTCCAGGGCCGGCGGCGGGCCGAGCGGCGGGAGCCAGACCTGGTGCGCGGGCGGACCCTGCCCGGCGAGCCGGTCGACCAGCAGGTCGAGCAGTGTCTTCCGGCCGCTCTCGTCCTCGGCCACCATCGGTAGGGCCGGGGTGGCCGGCTCGGGCAGCGGCACGGTGTGGGTGGTGAAGGTGAGCAGGCGGACGCCTCCGTCGGCTGCCGTGCCCGCCGACGCGGCCCGGCGGCGGACCGCGCCGGAGACGTACGCGGCCTTGAACCGGGCCAGCGGATCGGTGCCGGCGCGCAGAAAGCCGTGGCCCGGTGAGCGGGGCAGCTCGTGCGCGTCGGGCACGCCGAGGACCGTGCGGGACTCCAGCGCGGAGAAGGTGCGCAACCCGATCCGGTACGACAGGTGGGTGTCGAGCCCACGCAGCCGGCCCTCTTCCAGTCGCTGGCTGGCGAGCAGCAGGTGCACGCCGAGCGACCGGCCCAGCCGGCCGATCTGCACGAACAGGTCGATGAAGTCGGGCTTGGCGGAGAGCAGCTCGGAGAACTCGTCGCAGATCAGCAGCAGCGACGGCAGTGGGGCGAGGGGGGTGCCGGCCGCCCGGGCACGCTCGTAGTCGCGCACGCTGGCGAAGTTGCCGGCCCGGCGCAGCAGCTCCTGCCGGCGGACCAGCTCGCCGTTGATCGCGTCGACCATCCGATCCACCAGGGGCAGCGCGTCGGCCAGGTTGGTGATCACCGCGGCGGTGTGCGGCAGCCGGTCGAACGGCGCGAAAGTGGCACCACCCTTGAAGTCGACCAGGACGAAGTTGAGCTGCTCGGAGCTGTGCGTGGCGGCCAGCCCCAGCACCAGCGTGCGGAGCAACTCGGACTTGCCGGAGCCGGTGGCGCCGATGAGCAGGCCGTGCGGGCCCATCCCGTCCTGGGCCGATTCCTTGAGGTCCAGCTCGATGGCACCGCCGTCGGCGCCCACCCCGATCGGCACCCGCAGCCGGTCCCGGGCCGAGCGCGGCGCCCAGCCCTGCTCGGCGGTGAAGCTCTCCGGGTCGCCGACGCCGAGCAGTTCCGGAAGGCCCAGCTCGGCCTGGAGCGGCGCGTCCGGGCCACGGGCCGTGCCGGCCAGTCGGAGCGGCGCCAACCGTCGGGCGACCGCCTCGGCGTCGGTCAGGTCGAGCTGGTCGGCGGTGCCCACCTCGGCGTGCCCTTCGATCGACCAGGAGTGCAGTCGCCGGCCGCGCAGCTCCAGCAGCAGCGCGTACCGGTCGAGCAGGCGGGGCGGTGGGGTGTCCAGGTCCAGGACGGTGACCGCGTCGATGCCGCCGTCACCGGTCAGATCGCTGGCGCCGGTCAGGTCGCCGCCGTCGAGGACCACCACCACGTGCGGGCCGTCGGTGGCCGGGCCGGACGGACTGAACCGGGAGCGGCTGGCCAGCACGTCGCCGAGCAGCCGTTCCAGTTCGGCGGCCGAGGTGGTGACCAGCCGCACCGGGCCGAGCGCGTCGGTGCGGCCGGGGTGGTGCGCGTGCGGGAGCCACTTCACCCACTCCCAACTGGCTCGGCGTTCCGGCCCCGCGCAGATCGCGATCAGCAACTCGTCGGAGGCGTGGAAGACGGCCAGTTGGGTCAACACGGCCCGGACCAGGGCCTGCGCCGCCGGGTCGCCGTCGGGCGGCCGGCCGGTGCCCGACCCGCCGCCGGTGCCGCTGCGCACGTGCACCCGGGCGAAGCTGCGCAACGACAGGGCCACCGGCAGTTCCGGCACCACGGAGTACGCGTCCAGGAAGCGGCGCAGCGCGCCCGCGGTCATCGGCTCCAGCTCCTCCAGGGGCCGGGTGACCGGTGGGACCAGCGGGGTGGCAAGCGTCTGCGGCCCGACGGCGACCCGCACGACCGCGAAATCCGGGTCGGCGGGACGCCGCTCCCAGACCCGGTGACTGTCCACCGTCGACCAGAGGCGGCCCGGATCCGGGTGTCGGTAGTAGAGCCCGGCCCGCTGCTGCCCGGCGGTCTGCCGTACCCGGCGGCGCAGGGTGGCCAGGTGACGCAGGTACTCCCGGCGGGCCGCCATCATCTCCGACTTCTTCGGGGTGCCCGAGGCGCTGCCCCAGGAGGTCACCAGCATCGCCAGCGAGGAGAGCCCGAACATCCCGCCGACCACGTACGAGTAGGCGCCGCCGCCCCGGCCGAACATCATCGCCATCGCCACCGTGCCCCCGAGCATCGGCAGCAGCATGAGCATCTGCTGCCACCGCCCGCCGGTCACCGCGGGGATCTCCGGGGGCGCCTCGACCGGCAGTTCACCGACGGGTATCTCCGGTGCCGGCCGGCGGGGCGGGCGCTTGATGATGACGGTGGACACTCGGCCTCCTGACAGCGCTGGGTAACCCGAGCCTGGCTCATGGTAGGTAAAGTCCTGTCGTCCGCGCAGCCTCCGATCCCCCTCGATATGGAGACCAGTCGATGACAACCGGGCTGGCCCGCGTCACCATCAGCGCGCCGCAACGGCGGGTGGACGTCGCCCTGCCGGAGCAGACACCCCTGGCAGAGCTGCTGCCCGACGTGCTCCGACACGCCGGTGAGGGCCTGGCCGACGACGGTGAACGGCACGGCGGCTGGGTGCTGCGCCGCACCGACGGCGCGCTGCTGGCGACCGCCCAGGCACTGCTGCCGCAGGGCGTCCGCGACGGTGAGGTGCTGCACCTGGTGCCGGCCCGCGCGCACTGGCCCGAGTTGGAGTACGACGACGTGGTGGAGGCGATCGCCGACGGGGCCCGGCGTCGCGGCGGTGCCTGGTCGCCCACCGCCACCCGCGTGGCCGGTCTGGCCGGTGCCGCCGTGCCGCTCGCCGTCGGGCTGCTCGCCCTGCTCGCCGTCGGACCGACGCACCGCAGCGGTTGGCTCGTGGCGACGGTGGTGGCTCTGCTGCTCACCGTGGCCGGCGCGGTCGCCTCCCGGGCCAACGGCGACGGCACGGCCGGGGCGACGCTCGGCGGCTACGCCCTGCCGTACGCGTTCGTGGCCGGCGCCCTCGCGGTCGGCTCCGGCGATCCGGTCGGGCCGCTCGGGCTGGCGCGCTGGGTCGGCGCGCCCGAGTTGCTGGCCGGCTCGGTGGCGCTGCTGTTGGTGGCTCTGCTCGGGCTGCTCGGGGTGGCCAGCCGACTGCGGGTCTTCGTGGCCGGCGTGACGGTCGGCCTGATCGGCGCCGGCGCGGCGCTCGGCGCGCTTCTGCTGACGCCGGCCGGCACGGCGGCGGTGCTGCTCAGCGCGCTGGTCTTCGCCGTAGGGGTGATCCCGTTGCTGGCGATCCGGCTGGGCAAGCTGCCGCTGCCACCGATCACCCTGCCGGCCGCCGCGTCCGCCGACGAGCCGGAGCGGGCCCGGGACCTGCCGGACCGGGGTCGGGTGCACGCGGCGGTCAGCCGCACGGAGGAGGTGCTGACCGGGATGCTGCTCGGGCACGCCCTGCTGGCGGTGGCCGCGGCCACCGTGCTCGGGGCGACCGGGGGTACGGCCGGGCGGGTGCTGGTGGCGGTGGTCTCGGCGGTGCTGCTGCTGCGGTCGCGGCTGTTCGTGGCCCTGCGGCACCGGGTGCCGACGGTGCTC
Organism: Micromonospora sp. NPDC047527; assembly: GCF_040643015.1. Taxonomy (NCBI): domain Bacteria; kingdom Bacillati; phylum Actinomycetota; class Actinomycetes; order Micromonosporales; family Micromonosporaceae; genus Micromonospora; species Micromonospora sp. NPDC047527. The sequence continues at coordinate 108,523 of NZ_JBEYTK010000006.1, forward strand.
GCCGGGCTGGCCGGCTACGCGGTGCTGGGTGCCGTGCTGGTCGATCGGGCCGACGACACCGGGCGGCTGGCGCTGGTCCTCGGCGGGGCGGCGCTGGGCCTGGTGGCCGTGGCCGCCGGCACCGGGTACGCGCGTCGGCCGGTCTCGCCGTACCTCGGAAGGGTCGCGGACCTCACCGACACGGCGCTGGTGGTCGCCGTGGTGCCGGTCGCCTGCGCGGTGCTCGACCTGTACGACCGGGCCCGGGGGCTGCTCGGTTGAGCGGCCCCCGGGCCCGGTGCGTCAGGGTGCGTCAGTGCAGGGTCTCGCCGCGCGCCTCGGCGTCGCGGGCCCGCTGGTACGAGGCGTGGATCTCGGCCTCGGCCTCGATGCGGCCGACCCAGGTCGCGCCCTCCACCGACTTGCCGGGCTCCAGGTCCTTGTAGACCTCGAAGAAGTGCTGGATCTCCAGCCGGTCGAACTCGCCCACGTGGTGGATGTCGCGCAGGTGCTCCTGGCGGGGGTCCTCGTAGGGTACGCAGAGGACCTTGTCGTCCCCGCCCTTCTCGTCGGTCATCCGGAACATGCCGATGGCGCGGCACCGGATCAGGCAGCCCGGGAAGGTCGGCTCCGGGACCAGCACCAGGGCGTCGAGCGGGTCGCCGTCCTCACCCAGGGTGCCCTCGATGAACCCGTAGTCGGCCGGGTACTGGGTGGACGTGAAGAGGGTGCGGTCCAGCCGGATCCGGCCGGTCGCGTGGTCCACCTCGTACTTGTTCCGGTGACCCTTGGGGATCTCAACCGTAACGTCGAAATCCATCTGCACGCTCCCTCGTCTGCCCATGCTGGCTAACGGATATCACTGACGGCTCCCCGGACAGGCGAATGCCCACCCGCCGACTCCGGCCGCCGCATAGTCTTCGGACCGAAGTAGTGTCACCCAAGCCGATTTTCGCTGGGGGAGGAGGGGGTCGTGGGGAGGGAAGATTCACACTACCGCCCGGACGGGGGCGCCGCGCGCGGTACCGGACGATCCGGCTCCGGTGGTGCCACCGGACGGGTTCCGGTGCCCGACGCCCACCTCCCTCGGGCTCCCGAGCCGACGTCTCCGGCGAGCCCGACGTCTCCGGCAAGCCCGACACCGGCGCCGGAGTCGGTTTCCGAGCGGCCTCCGCCGCTGCCGTGGCGTCCGCCCGGTTCGGCTCCCGCCGGGCCGAACACCGGCCGCTTCCCGGTCCTCGGCGGTGACCGGCCCACGAGCGCCCCGGCGGCGGGCCGCGCCACGGTGCCGACCAGCCCAGCCCCGGGTGGTGCTGCTCCGGCCAGCCCAGTTTCGGTCAGCCCGGCCCCCGCCAGCCCGGCCCCGGTCAGCCCTGCTCCGGTCAGCCCTGCTCCGGTCAGCCCTGCTCCGGGCGGACCGACGACACCCGGGGGCGTTCCACCGCTGGGCCCGCCGATCTCCGCGCTGCCGGCTCCGGCCGCTGTCGACCCGCCGCCCGCCGCGCCGGCCAGCCCGCGCCGCCGGGGGCGGCTCCTGGCCGTACTCGCCACGGTGCTGCTGCTGGTGCTCGCCGGCGTCGGCGTGGTCGTGGTCCGACCCGGGCCGGTTGCCGGCTGGCTGGGCGAGGACGTCGCGTCCGCGCCGACCGCAGCCGGCGCCACCCCGGAACCCGACCCGTCGGACGTGCTGGCCGGGCCGGACGCGAATGCTCCGCTGCCCACCCCCGATGGGGTACGAGCCGCGCTGGACCCGCTGGTCGGTGCGGCCGCCCTGGGTGACCGGGTGAACGTCTCGGTGGCCGACGTGACCTCCGGCCAGACACTGTTCGCCAAGGGGGCGGACGACGGGACGGTGCCCGCCTCGGTGACCAAGCTGGCGACCGCGGTGACCGTGCTGGCTGCCCGTGGCCCCGGCTACCAGATCCCCACCCGGGTGGTGGCCGGCACGAAGCCCGGCGAGGTGGTGCTCGTCGGTGGTGGTGACCCCACCCTCGCCGTGGACAAGAAGGGCTACTACCCGGGCGCGGCCCGCCTGGACGACCTGGCCGCGCAGGTGCGTACCGCGCTCGGTGGCACCGCCCCGACCAGCGTCACCGTCGACGGTTCGATCTACTCCGGCCCGGTGTACGGCCCCGGCTGGGATTCCGACATCCCCACCGGCGGCTACGGCGGCGCGGTGACCGCGCTGATGACCGACGGCGCTCGCAGGGACCCGGGAGCCGAGCCCGGCGGCGCCGAACGCGTCGCCGAGCCGGACCTCGCCGCGGGCCGGTCGTTCGCCCGGCTGCTCGGCGTACCGACCAGCACCGTCAAGCGGGGCACCGCCCCGGCCCTGTCGACCGCCGCCGGCGGCACCCCGCCGTCCGGCACTGAGCTGGGCACGGTGCAGTCCCCGCCGTTGATCCGGCTGGTGGACATCATGATCAGCGAGAGCGACAACCTGCTGGCCGAGGCGCTCGCCCGCCAGGTGGCGCTGGCCCGCAGCCAACCGGCCTCGTTCGACGGCGCCGCCGCCGCGATGGACGCGGAGGTGGCCACGCTGGGCCTGCCCGCCGAGGAGATCACCCTCTCCGACGGCAGCGGCCTGTCCCGCCGTAACCGGATCAGCCCGTCACTGCTGACCGACCTGATCCGGCTCGCCGCCAGCCCGGACCACCCGGAGCTGGCCGGCGTCTTCGGTGGCCTGCCGGTGGGCGGCTGGTCCGGCACTCTCGGCGACCGCTATCGAGGCGCTCCGGGCACCGCCGCCGGGGCGGGCGCCGTACGGGCCAAGACCGGCACGCTGACCGGGGTGCACGCCATCGCCGGCCTGGTCACCACGGCTGACGGCCGGCTGCTCACCTTCGCGGTGCTCACCGACAAGGTGCCCGGCGGCACGGACACCGCCCAGCCGGCGCTGGACCGGATCGCCGCGGCGCTGGCCGGCTGCGGCTGCCACTGACCCCGCCTCCGGCGTGGGTTCCGGCAGCCGCGACCGGCGTCGATCGCCGACGCGAGCCCGGGCCGGGGTGTCGCGGCGCGGGTACGGTGGGTCCATGGCGCAGTTCGTGGACTGGGATCTGGCCGCCGCCACCGCGGGGGCGTTGAGCAAGTCGGGCCCTCGGGTGTCGTACTCCGAGGCCACCGACGTGGTCGGCGACCTGCGTCGGCTGACCGACGAGGCGGCCGGGCACGTGGCCGACTACACGGGGTTGCGGGCGCAGGTAGCGCATCCGCCGGTCCGGGTGGTCGACCGCCGGGACTGGGCGGCCACCAACATCGCCGGGCTGCGTGAGGTGATCACTCCGCTGGTCGGCCGGCTCTCCGGTGACAAGCAGCCGGGCGTGCTGACCGAGGCGATCGGGTCCCGGCTGACCGGGGTGCAGGCCGGCACCGTGCTGGCCTACCTGTCCGGCCGGGTGCTCGGCCAGTACGAGGTCTTCTCCGCCGACCCGGGCCAACTGCTGCTGGTCGCACCGAACATCGTCGAGGTGGAGCGCAAGCTCGGCGCCGACCCACGGGACTTCCGGCTCTGGGTGTGCCTGCACGAGGTCACCCACCGCACCCAGTTCACCGCCGTGCCGTGGATGCGGGCGTACTTCCTCAGCGAGGTGCAGGCGTTCGTGGACGCCTCGTCCAGCGGCGGTGAGCACCTGGTCGAGCGGCTGCGGCGTGGCGTGGCGACGCTGTCCGACGCGGTCCGCGACCCGGAGAGCCGCACCAGCGTGCTGGACATCGTGCAGACCCCGGCGCAGCGGGCCGTTCTGGACCGGCTCACCGCGCTGATGACCCTGCTGGAGGGGCACGCCGAGTTCGTGATGGACGGCGTCGGCCCAACGGTGATCCCGAGCGTGGATCGGATCCGGGCGTCGTTCAACAGGCGTCGCGAGGCGGGCAATCCGCTGGAGAAGGCGATCCGCCGGCTGCTCGGGGTGGAGGTCAAGATGCGCCAGTACGCCGAGGGCCGCAAGTTCGTGCACGGCGTGGTCGAGCGGGTCGGCATGGAGGGCTTCAACTCGATCTTCAACTCACCGCTGACCCTGCCCCGGCTGTCCGAGTTGGGCGACCCGGACGCGTGGGTGGCCCGGGTGCACGGCCCGGCGGGCACCATCCCGGCTGCCGGCTGACCGTCCGTCGGTGGCCGCGCTCGCTCCGCCGGTGGCCGCGATCCGGGTGGCGGTCCGCCGCGCGCTGATCGGCCTGCCGTCCGACGGCGGCCCGGTGCTGGTGGCCTGCTCCGGTGGTGCTGACTCGCTCGCCCTGGCGGCGGCGACCGTGTTCGTGGTGCCCCGCCTGGGCCGGCCGGCGGGCCTGGTGACAGTCGACCACGGCCTGCAGGCGGGCTCGGCGCAGCGGGCGGAGGCGGTGGCCGCCTGGGCACGCGAGGCGGGGTTCGCCCCGGTGGCGGTGGCCCGGGTGGAGGTGGCCGGGCGTCCGGGTGGCCCCGAGGCGGCGGCCCGGGAGGCCCGCTACCAGGCGTTGACCGAGGTAGCCCGCCAGCACGGGGCGGTCGCGGTGCTCACCGGGCACACCCGTGACGACCAGGCGGAGACCGTGCTGCTCGCGTTGGCGCGGGGGGCCGGCCCGCGCGGGCTCGCCGGAATGCCCGTCCGGCGGGAGTTGGACGGCGTACCGCTGCTGCGCCCGCTGCTCGATATCGGCCGGGAACAGACCCGCGCCGCCTGCGCGGTGCTCGGTCTGAGCCCATGGGAGGACCCCCACAACACCGACCCGTCGTACGCCCGCTCCCGGGTGCGGGCCGACGTGCTGCCGGCGCTGGTGCGGGCGCTCGGGCCGGGTGTGGTGGGCAACCTGGCGCGTACCGCCCGGTTGGTGGCGGCCGACAATGCCGCCCTCGACGAGGTGGCGGCGGCGGCGCTGGCGGCGGCCCGGTGTTCCGACGGCGGGCTCTCCGTGCCGGCGCTGGCCGGCCTGGTGCCCGCCGTGCGTGGCCGGGTGCTGCACACCTGGGCGCGGGAGTTGGGCGCACTGCCGGGTGCGCTGTCGTACCGGCACGTGAACGCGCTGGACGCCTTGGTCACCGAGTGGCACGGTCAGGGCCCGGCCGACCTGCCCGGAGGGATCCGGGTGCTCCGCCGCGCCGACCGACTGGCGCTGGTGGACCCCACCTGACTGAGTTCCCTCGGTCGGCCTGTCAGACGGTGTGTGCGCGGTCCCGGAAGGTGGTCCGGTAGCTGTGCGGGGTGGCACCGACGCGGCGGCTGAAGTGGTGGCGCAGCGCCGCCGCGTCGCCGAAGCCGGCTTGGTCGGCCACGGCCTCCACGCTCAGCGGGGTCTCCTCCAGCAGCCGCCGGGCGAGCAGCACCCGCTGGTTGGTGAGCCAGTCGTGCGGGGTGGTGCCGGTCTCGGCGCGGAACCGGCGGGCGAACGTGCGCGGCGCCATGCCGGCGCGGGCCGCCAACTCCTCCACGGTGATCGGCCGGTCCAGGTGTCCCATCAGCCACTCCAGTACCGGCTCCAGGGTCGGCGCCTCGGGCACCTTCGGGATGGGCGCCTCGACGTACTGTGACTGCCCGCCGTCGCGGTGCGGCGGGACCACCATCCGCCGGGCCAGGCGGGTCGCGGTGGCCGAGCCGTGCGCCTGGCGGATGAGGTGCAGGCAGGCGTCGATGCCGGCCGCCGTGCCGGCGCTGGTCAGCAGCCGACCGTCCTGGACATAGAGCGAGTTGCAGCGGACCCGGGCACGCGGGTGGCGGCGTTGCAGCTCGTCCACGTACCGCCAGTGGGTGGTGCACTCCCGGTCGTCCAGCAGCCCGGCCTCGCCCAGCAGGAAGGCGCCGGAGCAGACGCTGAACAGGTGCGCTCCGCGTGCGTCGGCTCGGCGGAGCGCGTCGAGGACCGGCTCGGGAACGTTGGTGCCCTGGGCGTGCGCCGGTACGGCGACCAGGTCGGCCTCCTCCACCGGCCCGAGGTCGGCGTTTGGAGTGAGGTGGAACCCGGCGGAGGTGCGGACGGGAGCGCCGTCCGGGCTGCACACGTCGAAGCGGTACGCGGGGAAGCCGTCGGCCGTGCGGTCGGTGCCGAACACCTCCGCGAGCACGCCGAGCTCGAAGGGGGCGACCTGGTCGAGGGCGAGGACGGCGACGGAGCGAAGCATGTGACGAGGGTAACCCGACAGGTGGCAGTAAATCGATGATCAGTGGCATCACTGCCACTGTTCGGCCGGCGCGAGTCGTCGCAGACTGGTCTCAGTCCGGTGCGCACCGGCGGCGAAACCGACAGCAACCATGCGAAAGTGAGCGCCGCCATGGAGTTCCTGATCTTCCTCCTGTTCCTCGCCCTGCTCGTCGCCGCCTCGGCGGCCGGTCTCACCGCGGACAGCCGCGACTCGGCCGACTGGAAGCCCAGTGAGGACGGCCGTCGCTGGCAGTCCCGTACCTGCTGATGGCTTTGATGCTTTTTGCGCCGAAAATCCCGGGCGGGACCGCGCCGAAAGGTGCGGCCCCGCCGACGGAGGGCATCCGCCGTACGGCAGGCTAGGAGACATGGCTGACGGCTCCTGGTACGACGCCGACATCGACCACGTGATCATCTCCGAGGCGCAGATCCGCGAGAAGACGGCCGAGCTGGCCAAGCAGGTCTCCGCCGACTACGCCCACGTGGGTGACGGACTGCTGCTGGTCTGCGTGCTCAAGGGCGCGGTGATGTTCATGGCGGACTTCGCTCGAGCGTTGGGCCGCAACGGCCCCCCGGCCGAACTCGACTTCATGGCCATCTCCTCCTACGGCCAGGGCACCACCTCCTCCGGGGTGGTCCGCATCCTCAAGGACCTGGACCGGGACATCGCCGGCCGGCACGTCGTGGTCGTCGAGGACATCGTCGACTCCGGGCTGACGCTCTCCTGGCTGCTGCGCTACCTGGAGTCCCGCTCGGCGGCGAGCGTCGAGGTGGTCGCGCTGTTCCGCAAGCCTGACGCCGTCAAGGTGCCGGTCCCGGTGAAGTACGTCGGCTTCGACATCCCCACCGAGTTCGTGGTCGGGTACGGCCTGGACTTCGGGGAGCGTTACCGGGAGTTGCCCTACGTCGGGGTGCTCAAGCCTGAGGTCTACGCCCGGTCCTGAGGTTGGCCGGTCCGGGTCACCCACGGTGTGAGGGCAACTCGCATCGGTGCTCGTCAAGCCGACGTTCAGCGCGCTCTCAGTTCTTCCGGCTACCGTGGAGCCCGGTGGCGCGAAAGTACCCTCGCGCTCGGCCCCTCGACCGCGTGACCGGGCGTTCGGGTGGTCGGGCCGAAATTCCCGCCACGCCGGTTTCTGCCCGGACCCGCCGTACGACTTCGATGCGGGGCTGGCGAGGCCGCCCACGGTGCCCGTCGTCGATGGCAATGGTGCGCCGAGTGCGGGGCTCGCAAGCTCGCTCGTCGCGTACACGGTGTACCGTCGAATGACCGCGGCGCGGCAGTTTTCGCGTCTCGGGGTCGAGGCCGGCCCGCACGGCGGCTCCGGCCGCCGCCCAGCGCGGCGACACCATCAGACGGTCAGGACGTCGATCAGGAGGATGCGGGCGCCTTGGCGCTCGACAACAGTATGGAACGTACGCGTTTCTTCCGCCGACCGGTGGTCTGGATCATCCTGGTCATCCTCGGCGCCGTTGTGCTCAGTCAGCTGTTCACCAGTGGTCCCAGCTACCACCGCGTGGACACTTCCGTTGCGCTCGACCAGCTCCACACCGCCAAGATCAACAAGGTCGTCTTCCAGGACAAGGAGCAGACGCTCCAGCTCGACCTGGCCGAGAAGGCGAAGTTCGGCAAGACCGAGACCGACAAGATCGAGGCTCAGTTCCCGTACCAGGCTGGCGACCAGATCTGGAACGAGGTGCTGGACGCCAAGGCGGCCAACCGGGTCACCGGCCCGGCCGACACCGAGGTCTCGTCGGACAGCATCTGGGTGAGCCTGCTGGTCAACCTGCTGCCGATCGCGCTGCTCGTGCTCCTGCTGCTGTTCTTCATGTCGCAGATGCAGGGCGGCGGCTCCCGGGTGCTCAACTTCGGCAAGTCCAAGGCGAAGATGATCACCAAGGACACTCCGAAGACGACCTTCGCGGACGTCGCGGGTGCCGAGGAGGCCGTCGAGGAGCTGCACGAGATCAAGGACTTCCTGCAGAACCCTGCGAAGTACCAGGCCCTGGGCGCCAAGATCCCGAAGGGCGTGCTGCTGTTCGGCCCGCCCGGCACCGGCAAGACGCTGCTGGCCCGCGCGGTCGCCGGCGAGGCCGGAGTGCCCTTCTACTCCATCTCCGGCTCCGACTTCGTCGAGATGTTCGTCGGTGTCGGCGCCAGCCGGGTCCGTGACCTCTTCGAGCAGGCCAAGACCAACGCCCCGGCGATCGTCTTCGTCGATGAGATCGACGCCGTCGGCCGGCACCGTGGCGCTGGCATGGGCGGCGGCCACGACGAGCGGGAGCAGACGCTCAACCAGCTGCTCGTCGAGATGGACGGCTTCGACACCAAGGGCGGGGTCATCCTGATCGCGGCCACCAACCGGCCGGACATCCTCGACCCGGCGCTGCTGCGCCCGGGCCGGTTCGACAGGCAGATCCCGGTGGACGCCCCCGACATGGAGGGCCGCAAGGCCATCCTGCGGGTGCACGCCAAGGGCAAGCCGTTCACCCCCGACGTCGACCTCGACGCGGTGGCACGGCGTACCCCGGGCTTCAGCGGCGCCGACCTGGCCAACGTGATCAACGAGTCGGCCCTGCTCACCGCCCGCAAGGACCAGCGGGCGATCACCAACGACTCGCTGGAAGAGTCGATCGACCGGGTGATCGCCGGTCCGCAGCGTCGGACCCGGGTGATGAGCGACCAGGAAAAGAAGATCACCGCGTACCACGAGGGTGGGCACGCGCTGGTCGCCTGGGCGCTGCCGCACGCCGCGCCGGTGCACAAGGTGACGATCCTGTCCCGTGGCCGCTCGCTGGGCCACACCCTGGTGCTGCCGACCGAAGACAAGTACACCCAGACCCGCGCCGAAATGATCGACACCCTGGCGTACGCGCTGGGCGGCCGGGCCGCTGAGGAGTTGGTCTTCCACGAGCCCACCACCGGTGCCGGCAACGACATCGAGAAGGCCACCCAACTGGCCCGCGCGATGATCACCCAGTACGGCATGAGCTCCAAGCTCGGCGCGATCAAGTACGGCACCAGCGGGGACGAGCCGTTCCTCGGCCGCAACATGGGCCACGAGCGGGACTACTCGGACTCGGTGGCCGCCGAGATCGACGGCGAGATGCGGGCGCTGGTCGAGCTGGCGCACGACGAGGCCTGGGAGATCCTGGTGGAATACCGGGACGTCCTGGACAACATCGTGCTGGAGCTGATGGAGAAGGAGACCCTCTCCACGGCCGACATGGCGCGGATCTGCGCCCGGGTGGTCAAGCGCCCGCCGCTGGCGCCGTACAACGGCTTCGGCAAGCGCCAGCCGTCCACCGAGCCGCCCGTGCTCACCCCTGCGGAGAAGGACAAGCTCAAGGCGCAGGCCCAGGCTGACGGCGCGCAGGCGTCCGTTGGTGGCGGCACGCCGTCCAACAACTCGGACGGTACGCACTGAGCAACGACCCGACGGCCAGCTCCCCTCACCGGGAGCTGGCCGTCTCCGCGACCGAACCCGACGGCGACGACGCGTTGGACTACGTGGCCGCCCGACTCATCAGCGGCAGGCTGAGTGGCCGCCCGGTCGAGGACGCTGTCGACCTCGGCCGGATCGAGAAGGCGGTCCGGGAGATCCTGATCGCGGTCGGCGAGGACCCGGATCGTGACGGGCTCCAGCAGACCCCGGCCCGCGTCGCCCGCGCGTACGCCGAGCTCTTCGCCGGTCTGCGGGTCGACCCGGCCCAGGTCCTCAGCACCACCTTCGAGGCCAACCACGAAGAGCTCGTGATCGTTCGGGACATCGACGTGATGAGCCTCTGCGAGCACCACCTGCTGCCGTTCCGCGGCAGCGCGCACATCGGCTACATCCCCGGCCCGGACGGGCGGATCACCGGCCTGTCCAAGCTGGCCCGACTGGTCGAGGTCTACGCCCGCCGGCCGCAGGTGCAGGAACGACTCACCTCGCAGGTCGCCGACCTGCTGATGAGCAAACTCGCCCCGCGGGGCGTCGTCGTCGTGCTGGAGTGCGAGCACATGTGCATGGCGATGCGCGGCATCCAGAAGTCCGGTGCCAAGACCATCACCTCGGCGGTGCGCGGGATCCTACAGACGGACTCCAAGTCACGGGCCGAGGCGATGGCGTTGATCATCCCTCGCTGACCCGTACGCACCACGGCCGGCCGACCCCCTCTCGGGACGGCCGGCCGTTCCGTTTCCCGCCCCTTTTCCGAAGCAGCCGCAGCGGGTCAGCCGGCCAGCAGGGCCAGCAGCAGGCCCGCCGTGACCAGCACCGCCGGCACCAGGCAGACCAGCGCGCCGAAGCGCACCGTCCGGTCCAGCCGCTCGCCCGGGCCAGCGCGGAACGACCGCCCGATGCCCACCCAACCGGCGACGAACGCGACAGCCGGCATCGGCAGCCCGCAGATCAGCGCCGCCACACTCGCCGGACCCGGCCCGGTCGACGCGTACACGATCACTTGGATCAGAGGCACCAGCAGCGCCAGCGGCCCGTACACCAGAAGGTTCCGCGCCCGTGCGGGCCAGGAGCCCGGCCGGAGCCCGCGGCGCGCGGCCAGCGCCGCGTCCGCCGCCTCGGCCCGGCCGCGTGCGGCCCGCAACGCCGCCAGCACGGCCGCTGGGCCGCCGGCCATCGACCGGGCCGCCTCGGTCAGCTCCGGCGGCGACGGCATCAGCGAGATCGCCGGTACGCCCAGCTCCCGCAGCCGCTCCTGCTGGCTCGCCAGCCCGGTGCGGACCACCGTCAGCTCCTCCCGAGCCGCCTCCGCCGAACGGGCCTGCTCGCCAGCGGCCGCGGCCGCGCCGCGACGCACACCGTCCAGCTGACGCGCCGCCGCGAGGTACTCCGCCCACGTGTTGGCCGGCTCGGCGCCCGACCGCGTGACCGCGTCGTCCGGCCCGGCCGTCCGCTGGCGGCCCGGCCCGGTCACCGTCGCCTCCGAGCTCATCCCCGCACCTCCCGCGCGCACCACCGGATCACCCCGCCTCGTCGGCGAACGGCACCAGGACCGTGCCCCGCTCGTCCGGACCATCCCAGAGCGTCACCCGGTCGGGGCGCGACCGCCACTCCACCGGCCGGCCGAAGACGGCGGCGAGCTGCGCGGTCGGCACATCCAGCACCGCGACGGCGGCGAGCTTGTCCACCTCGCCCTCCGGCTCCAGCAGCGCGGCGAACGGCGGCACCGCCCGCCACCAGCCCAACAGGTGCCGGCCGGCCGGCGGCCCGTCCCGCAGCAGCGCACGCAGCCGGTCCGCCGGCAGCTCCCGAGGCCCGGGTCGATCCAACCCGAAGACCACCAGGTACGTCGGCAGGTCGTCGTCCGGATCCGCGAGCAGCGTCGGCAGGTCCACCATGCAGGCCGGGTGACGGGCGGCCAGCTCGGCCGTCAGCGTCTCCACCAGTGGTCGGGCCCCCGGGTCCGGTGCCGCCAGCAGGAAACGGGCGGTGCCCGGCGGGTGATGGGCCGCGGTGCTCCGGGCCGCCGTCGCCAGCAACCCACCCGCCGCCGAACCCGACCCCAGCACCGCGAGGTTACGGCCGGCCGCCGGCCCCAGTGGTACGGCAACCGTCGTGCGGGCCACGTCCACGGCCCGGCCGAGCAGGGCCGCCGGCCCGTGCGCCTGCCCCGCCAGCGCAGCGCGGTGGCGCGGATCGTTGCCCAGCAGCGGCCTGGCATACCCGGCGAACACCACCGGCGGTGCCGACGCCGCCGGCCGGGCGGCGAACAGCTCGTGCCGCAGCCGCTCCACCACCTCCGGATGGTCCTGCGGATCGGGGTGGTGGATCAGCCGTTCGTGACCACGGATCGCGCCCCGGGGACCGCCGAGCCCGCCGGCGGTGTTCACCACCGCGCTGCCGACCGGCAGGCCGGCCGCCGAGTCGTTCGTCGGCTCCAGGACAGGGCTGCCACCCGGCAGCGCCACCCGCACCGGAAACTGCCCGAGCACCGAATCCCGGTGCCCGGCGTCCGACCGGGCGCTCAACCCCAGCTCGCCGGCCCCGGCCAGCACCAGGTGTACGCCGTACGCCCGACCGGTCCGGGCCAGCCCGTCCAGGCGGGCGGCCACCTCGGCGGCCAGCCGGTCCCGTTCGGCGAAGACCAGCGGCAGATTGTCCAACACACAGACGATCCGGGGCAGCGGCTGGTGCTGGCGCAGCTCGGCGAAGCGCTGACCACCGGCCCGCCCGCCCGCCTCCGCCCGGCGCTGCACCTCGGTCGTCAACTGTTCGAGCAGATCCCGGACGTACTCCCGGTCGGCAGCCATCGCGGCCGCCCGCACCTGCGGGATCCAGGACCGGTCCCGCTCGGTCTGGAGGAACTCCACGAAGGACTCGCCATCCCCGAGGTCCGCCAGATAGAGGGCGAGGTCGTCCGGGCCATACCGGGCGACCAACCCGAGCAGCGCCGTGGTCAGGAACGCCGCACGCCCCGCCCCGGACCGGCCACTCACCAGCCAGTGCGGGGTCAGCTCCGTGAAGCCCAGCGGCACCGGCCGGCCCCCGGCGTCGCCGACCATCGTGGTCAGCCCGTCCGCCGAATCCGCCTCCCAGAGCCGCTCACCCGTCGCAGGCAGCAGACTCGCCAGCCCCAACCGGGAACCCGCCTCCACCTGCTCGGCCAGCCGGCGACAGACCGCGTCGACCAGGTCGGCCGGAGGGTCCGCCTCGACGAAGACCGGCGAGTTCAACCCGCCCGGCGGCTCGGCACCCGGGCTCGCGAAGGACGTCCCCGGCGGGTCGCCAAGCAGCGCGTACGCGTTGCGCAACACCAACGGGGTGGCCCGCGGCAGCGGTGCCCGGGTCGCGTACGGACCGGAGGGAGGCCACCCGGCCACCACCAGGTGCAGCCCAGCGGCCGGACCCTGCTCCGCCAACGCCTCAATCCGTGCCAGGTCCGTCGGGCCGGTCAGCTCCGGCAGGGCCGCGACCACCAACAGCAGCGTCCGGTCGTGCCGACGTCGCCCACTCGCCCCCGGGGTCACCCACTGCTCCGCCTCGGTCAGCACCGCGCGCAAACCCGCCACGTCCACCGCCGGCGGCGGCAACAGACCGGCATCGCCCAACGCGCCGAACGGGCTGAGCACGTCACCCGTGGCGTCCACCGCGCGCACCAGCAGCGCACCGGCAGGGGCCGCACCCAGCAACCGCAGCAGCACGGCCCGGAGCAACCCCGCCACCCGCGGCTCCCGGGCATCGGTGTCCACACTCAGGTGCCCCGTGCCGAACAGCGGCACCAGCGCGGGGAAACGGGCATCGTCCAACGGCGCCGCCGTACCCACCCGCACAAACGGCGGCGGGCCGTCACCCGCCGGAGAGTCCACGGTCAGCGAATCCAGGGCGGCACCAGACCAACCCGGTGCCAGTCGCCCGGCAACCACCCGCAGACGGTCGGCCAACTCGTACTGGCGGCGCTGGTCAGCGGGGGCCGGTCGGGTCTCGTCGAGGATGCCGGCGGCGGCGGTCACGACAGCTGCGGCCCGGCGGTGCAGCGCTGCGGCGCGGTTCGTGCGTGCCTTCGGACCGGCCACCGCGTCCCACCCCCTCTACCCGAGGTTGGCAACCCCTCCCTGAGCAGAGACGGTATCCCAGCCGAGGCCGCACCTTCGGGAGGTGCCACGGCGGTGCGCCGGTGTTGTCGCGGATCTCACCAGTGGGGAGGGGTCCGTCACGATCCGCTCGATCTGAGGCATTGGCTCCGGAGCATCCAGCCGTTAACGTCAGGAGGTGGAATCAGTGCAGCCCCCCGCCGGTTCCCAGGTCTCCCGCGTGCCGGCCCAGCGGACGCCGTCCGAGCAGCTGCCGCCGGCCCCGGCCGCACCGGCGCCGCAGCCGCCACGCCGCCGGTTGCGGACCGTGCTCACCGTGGTCGGAGGGGTGCTCGCCCTGCTCGGCATGGGCGCTGCCATCACCGGCTTCGTCTGGTACAACCGCGCCGCTGCCCCGGATCGCAGCGCGCCCGACGTGGTCGTGGACAACTACCTGCGTGCGTTCCTGGTAGACCGTAACGACGCGAGGGCGGACCTATTCACCTGCGAGGGCGGCGCGCAACTGGAACCACTTCGCTCGCTACGAGCCGACCTGATTGCCCGTGAAGAGCGCTTCGACGTCACAATCACGCTGAGTTGGGGGCAGCTTGCCAAGCAGGAGCAGGGCGACTCTGTAGTTGTTCGAGTCACTTTGATCATCTCGGCCATGGTCGACGGGGTCAAGCAGAGTGACCGGCAGCCCTGGCAGTTCGACACCCGGTTAGGCAAAGACTGGCGGGTATGCGGCGGCTCCCCGGCTGTCTAATCATTCAATCCACAGCAGATGAACTGGGACCTCCAGGGTGGTGGGGGACTGGCCGCGCCAGGCCCAGCGGTACCACTCGACCTCGGGGGTGATCCGCACGCAGATGTCGCCCTCGGCGCCCGAGTAGGTCTCGGTGACCGCCCGCATGTCCCGATGTTCCACCCCGCCCTCGACGTGTACCACCCGGCGTCCGGTGACCGCGTCCGCCTCGAAGACGGGGGTGGGTGACCGGTGGGACGGGCCGTCCAGTGAGACCAGCCGGATGCCGGTGCCCCGGGTGCTGTCCGGCACGGGTCGTTCACCGACCGTCTCCACCCAGACCCGCTCCACGGGCATCAGCGGCGCGAACACCTCGACCTGGTCGGCCTCGGCCCGGTACCACTCGTGCTCCGGAATCACCGGCACGTAGGTTCGGGCACCCTGCACCACCCGGTCGTCGGCGCGCAGGTCACCGCGCCAGCCCAGCCCTGGCAGGCCCACCACCACCCGCCGCCCGCGCAACTCCACGGGCTCGATCGCGGAGACGATGGTCAGCGGGCGGGGTGGCCGTGGCGCCCAGTCGGGCTGGTCGGCGAACGGGTCCGGCAACGGTCCGGTCATGCCCGTGGTGGCCTCACTCGACGGCGCGCAGCGGAGCACCCCGCGCGCGCATGAACGGGACCGGATCGATCGCGCCCCGGCTGGACCGGTCGTTGCGCAGGTGCACCTCGAAGTGCAGGTGTGGGCCGGACGAGTTGCCGCTGCTCCCGACCTGCCCGATGACCTCGCCAGCCGGCACGATCTGATCGGGTGTGACCCGGGGACGGCTCACCATGTGGCAGTACCGGGTGATGTAGCCGCCAGCGTGCAGCATGTCGACGAACCACCCGCAGCCGCCCTTGTCGGGGTATCCGTCCACGTCGCAGCTCTGCCGCCCACGGTCGTCGGGGTCGCAGCGGGCGACCAGCACCCGACCAGCGGCCGCGGCACGGATATCGGTGCCCTTGGCCGCACCGATGTCGACCCCGTTGTGGCTGGGCCGCTCGGCGGTCCGGAAACCGGAGCCGACGTCGCCGGGGATCGGCGCGGTCCAGCCGGAGGCGGCGATCTCACCGCGCTCGGCCGCGTTGCAGACCGCCTTGCCATTGATCTCGACGGTGCGGGCCGCGCCGCCGGCCAGGGCATCCACGATCTTGCTGGCCAGTTCCTCGTGCTTGGCGTACGCGTCCGGATAGGCGCTGATCTGGACCTGCTGTGCCACCACGGTCAGCGGTCGGCGCTGCCAGCTCCGTACCTTGACGAGCTTCTCGTAGAACTTGCGGGCTGTGTAGGCGGGGGTCATCCGTTCGGCGACCGTGCCCCACCCCGGCCGCTGCTGGAACAGGCCTAGCGAGTCGTGATCGGCACCGACACCCTCGTGCGGCAGGGCGAGGGACTCGGGCACGCTGGTGTTCGCCAGGTTGCGCAGGGCGGATTCCTGCATGGCGGTGGCCAGCGCGATCACCCAGCCACGCGAGGGCACTGCCATGTCCTGGCCAACCTTGATGATGATCGCGGCGTTGCGGACCTGCGCGTCGCCGTACTCGGCGAACCGTGGCAGCTCACCGGCGATATCCACCGGACGGATCGGACCACAGCCCCAACCGGCCTGGGTGTCCCCGCTGTCAGCGTCGCCGCCGAGCCCACTGAGGAAGAACGCCGCCGTGCCGCCGGTACAGCAGAGCAGGAGCAGCACACCGGTGAGAACGCTCGCGATCACGCCGACCCGCAGCGGTCGGCGAACAGCGGTGGCAGCGCGGCCGGCGGTCACGGCCGCTCCCAATCCACGACGTCGACCAGCCAGCCACCGTCGGCGGTGACCAGCTCGAGCCGGAGCCGACCTCTGTCGAGCGGCAGCAGCACCTCGACGAACGTCTCGGTGCGCGCTCGCACCGACGATGGGCCGGTCACCTCCTCGGCCGGAACCCCGCCGGGGTCGGCACCGGCTAGCTTCTCGGTCAGTGCCGACGTCGACATCGGCCGCAGGCCGGCATGCCACTCCTCGGCGGTCATCCCGGGCCGGCCGAGCCAGGCCGCAGCGAACCGGTCAGCGGTCTGCTCCGGTGTAGGGGCACCCGCCGAGGTGACCGGTGATGGTGGAGCCTCGGTGGAGAGCACGCCATCGTCACCGGCCTTCGGGTCCACTGTTGTGATCGGCCGGCTCGGTCGGCTGCTCAGACCGTCCGCCGGGTCGAGTGGACCGGAGGCCAGACGGGCCGCCCCGATCACGCCGAAGACGAGCACCGCGATCACCAGCGCCACCCCCAGCCGGGACCGCAGCGCCCGGGTGAAGAGGAACTCCAGAGCCCGCCGCATCACCGTCACCGAGCCTCTGAGCGCACCCGCGGTCCGGTGCGGTCCGGTGCACGCTCGGTGGAGCCCGGCCGGTAGACCACGAACGACGTATTCTCGGCCGGCACGTCCGGTTCGGTCCAGGTCGCCGGCTGCCGCCGCCGAGGTTGGGGCGGGACCGGGCGGCCCCGGCCGCCCGTCTCCGTTGTCGGTGTCTCGTCGGCGCGTTCCTGACCGTCCGGCCGTCCGCTGTCGGCGCGTCGGCCGTCAACGGGGGCGGTAGGTGTCGGCACCGGGTCTTCCCTGCGCGCCTCCGGGCGCAGCCGGGTCTGCTCCGCGTCGGGCGATCGGCGGCGTCCACCCACCGGCTCCGCCGTGCCGCCCGGCTCCGCGACATCGAGCCGCGCCGCGACCCGCATGTCCCGGAAGAACCGACGGTGCCAGGACCCGGCCGAGCTGACCGCCTCGCTGCTGTCCTTACCGCCCAGTTGGGTGATCCGCCGGTATGGGCGCAGCAGCAGCCAGCCGACGACTCCGCAGAGCCAGACCAGCACCACCTGGAGCCAGCCCGGCAGGGTGGGCGTACTCATGATCAGGTCGACGGCGAACAGGTAGATGGCTGCCCCGGTGCCGAAGATGGCGATGTTGAAGACCGCGGCGACCACCGCGTTCGCCAGCCGCCGCAACCCGGCGCTGGCAGGTCGGAGCAGCCCGACGGTGCCCAGGATGGGCGCCGCGATCACCGCCCACCGGAAGATCAGGAAGCCCAACAGCACCAGCAGCGACGCCGTCAGGTCGAACATGGCGAAGAGGATCGAGGCCAACACCGCGATGAATCCCGCGCCGACCCGGTCCATGTCGCGAACTCCCTGGAGGTACTCGTACGCCTCCGGATCCTCGGTCTGGATCTGCTGGGCCACCCGCGCCCACTGCTGCTGCTTTGCCTTGATCGTCGCCTCCCGGGTGGCCGGGTTGGCACGCAGCTTCTCGACCTCATCCCAGGACAGCGACTTCGCGTCGTAGAGCGCCGGGCCGTACTTGCGGGCGGTCTCACTGTCGGCTGAGCCGAGCACTCCCCGCAGCCAGTTCCGATAGAGCATGGCCTCGGTGGCAGTGTCACTGGCCCGAACGGCGGGCGGCCGTTTGTCGATACAGGCGTCTGGGTTGGGAAGAGCACACCGATCCGGCGGCGTGTCCCGGGTTGCGGGGCCTACCGCGTCGTGGACCACGCCCAGTGTGGTGATCAGCGTGCCGTCCGCGATATTGGCCGACTTGACCGGCCAGGCGGCGAGCGCCGTGACCGCGACCATGACGAGCAGAGCCCAGCCGGCGGTGGTCATCGCGTTGCTCATGTCCGACTGCCGGGACCGCCAGAGCAGGTAGAGCCCCACAACGCAGAGGGTGACGATGCCAAATACGCTGAAAACCTTCTGGTAAACAGCCTTGGTCGCCTGCTCGACCAGGGGGTCTGCCCAGCCCCACATCGACCGCGGATCCCAGGCCCGCTCCCGGAGCGCGTTCGAGGCGCCGACGATCGCGGTAGCGACCATGAACTCGCCGTTC
Organism: Micromonospora sp. NPDC047527; assembly: GCF_040643015.1. Classification (NCBI taxonomy): domain Bacteria; kingdom Bacillati; phylum Actinomycetota; class Actinomycetes; order Micromonosporales; family Micromonosporaceae; genus Micromonospora; species Micromonospora sp. NPDC047527. Next base: position 126,771 of record NZ_JBEYTK010000006.1, read on the forward strand.
GCCACCGTGGTGGTGAACTTGTAATCCGGATGCAGGACCGACGAGGCACAGCCGCCGGGGATGTCGTACGTCGGATAGCTGTACCCGGCGTAGCCATAGTCGCTGTAGAGCCCTTTCGGCCCGAGCTGCTTGGCGGAGTCCGGCCGACCAGCGAACCAGCCGGCGAGGCCGGAGTCCGGTGCGCCGGGGGTCGGGGCGTTGCGGCAGGTGATCTCGTCTTCGCTGACCGCCTGGAGTTTTGCCACGCAGGCCCGGAAATCGGCCTGCCACTCCGGGGTCGTGCAGAGGTCGGCGCGGGCCTGGGCGGCGGGCGGGGCGGCGGCTGCCGCCTCCGCGCCGATCAGTGGCCAGGTGAGCGAGGCCCCGGCCAGTACGCCGAGGGCGAGCAGGAACGACGCGATCCGTGCCCGGGCCCTCGCCATGTCACGCCTCCAGATCCGGCAGGGGGATGCTCGGCAGAACTCCGGCCGCCGCGGCGATCGCGGCGGGCGTCGTGTCGAGGTGGTCCAGCAGACCGTCGACGTACGAGACGTCGACCCGGACCTTCTGCACGCGGCCGTCGACGTCGCGCATCACGAACTCGCGGAAGCCGAGCCGGCTGGCCGAGTTGGTGTCGGCGGCGGAGAGCGAGGCGAGGGTGGCCTCGTACCCGTCGTTGACCGGCACCCGCAGCAGCCGCAGCGCTTCGGAGGCGATCTCGGCGTCCTCGGCGATCCGGCCGACGAAGACGGTGGAGACGAGGTTCTGCACGTCGAGGCCGAGGATGTCGCGTGGGTTCTGCGAGGCGACCAGTGCGGCGAGGTTCCACTTGCGGGAGTCCCGGGCGAGGCGGACGAGGAACGAACGTCCGGAGCGCCAGCCCTCCATGAAGTGCGCCTCGTCGAGGCCGACGAGCTTGCGCGACGACATCGACCCGCCGTAGCAGCGCCGGACGGCGAGCCGGTGCGCGGTGTGCAGCATCGGCAGGGCGAGCGCCTCCTCGGCCGACCAGTACTCCCGTTCGATCTTGAGGTCGGGCAGTCGCAGCCCGGCCATGGTGATCACGGTGAGCGCCGCGTCGGCGCCGAGCAGGCCCTCCGGTGGCCGGCCGAAGAAGAGCATGGCCAGCGGCATCTCCGCGGTGTCCAGCAGGAGGTTGGCCAACTCCTTGCCGGCATCGTCGTCGAGCCGGCCGAGGCAGCTCACCACGTCGTCCAGGGTGGACGTCTCCTCGGCGGGAACCTGCCGGACCGCGTGCCGGAACAGGGTGGCCGTCGACGCCTCGCGGGCCACCTGCGGTGGCACCAGCATCATGCAGATGTCCTGGACCAGCATCCGCCGCTCGGCGCGGGCGTTGGAGACCGCGATCTCGAACTCCCGGTCACCGGCGGCCCCGGCCGCGAACTCGCTGCGTAGGGGCGTGGGGATGAGCGAGTAGGGGGCCAGGGTGCCGTGCTCCGAGCCGGTCAAATTCAACACTCGGGAGTACGGCCGCAGCTCGGGCATGGCGCAGAGCCGGGCGAGCGGCCCGGACGGGTCGAGCAGGGTCACCTGGACGCCTCGGCGGGCGGCCAGATAACCCAGGGCGCCGAGCAGGGTGGACTTGCCACCGCCCGGCTCGGCCACGAAGACCGCGAGCCCGGAGCGTTCGCGGACCTCCATGGGGAAGTGCAGGTCGAGGAAGACCGGGCGGCGGCAGGTGCCGGCGGTCCGGCCGATCAGGTCGCCGCGCCGGTCGCCCACGTTGGAGGCGGCCTGCGGGAGCGCGGCGGCGAGCAGCGGGACTGGCATCCGGCGGACGTAGCCGGTGTTGGCGATCGGCTCGCCGGGGATGAACTCGCGGGCCAGCCAGTCCTGGTTCTTGGGGTGCTGAAGCGAAATGCGCAGCTCGCGGGAGTAGAGCTGGATGAGCCGGCGGGCCCGCTCCAGGCACTCCTCCCTGGTCCGGCCGCCGACCGCGATCCGGTGCCAGCCGTGGGCGCGGGCCGAGTCGACGGGCAGCCCGGTGGTCATCTCGTCGCCGATCACCAGCGCCCGCTTGGCGAGCCGTTCCAGCTCCGGTGGTGCGTCGATGCCGTGCTCGGCGTAGTCGAGCTGCTGGGAGCGGATCATCCGCAGCCGGTGTTCGAGATTACGGAAGGAGTCGCCGGAGCCGAGGATGTCGACCCGGGTGGAGATCTCCATCGGCCAGGGCAGCCGCTCGTGGAAGTGCAGCCAGGGCTCGTGTCGTTCCGGGATCTCCAGCGGCTCCATCCGGCCGACGGCGAGCACCGCGACGTGTCGTTCCTCGCCGGTCATCCGGTTGACCAGCTTCACGGTCGAGCCGTACGGGGTGCGGTAGCGCTCGACCTGCTCGGTCAGGGCGAGCAGGTCGCCGCGTTCCCAGCGCCCGTCGGTGACCGGGGAGAGCCGACCCGGCGGTGCCATGCAGAGTGCCACCGAGCGGTAGAGCAGCCACTCCAACTCCTGGGCGGTGACCCGCCGGCCGCGCATGCCGAACGCGCCGAGCACCTCGTCGAACTGTTCCACGGTGCGGCCCAGCTTGCGGCGTTCACCGTCAGCGGTGCCCCGGCCGAAGGTGCGCAGCAACCGCTCGGTGAGCGAGTCGCCGAGGGACCGGCGGGCGAAGGTGACGCCCAGGTAGGTCTGCCCCTCGGCGTGGTTGACCGACATCAGGTGCCGCTGGGCGGCGACCAGGTGATCGGCCCAACCGGTGGTGCCGGGTACGTCGGCGAGCGGCGCCGGGGTGTGCGCGTCGATGGTGCGCGCCCACTCGTCGGCGGGGAAGGGCCGGGTGGTGCGGCGCAGGTGCAGCCGGAAGCCGGCCAGGCCCGCGTACTGCTCGGAGATCGCCGACAGCAGCGCCTCGCGTTCGGCGTCCGGACGGAAGGCCCAGCGGACCTCGGGCAGCCAATACCAGGCGGTGACCGTGTTCAGGGTGAAGGTCAGGTGGCCGGCGATCTCGGTGATGGCCAGCTCGACCGACGGATCCCGGTCACCGAACTTGATCTTCGGTGCGCGGACCCGGGTCGGTCGGATCGGTCGGTCCTGGCGGTTGGCGGACCGCTGTCGGGGGGTGGCGACATCCCGCCCGGTCGGCTCGGTGCCGGCGGACCTGGGTCGGGCCGTGTCGGTCGCGGAGGCCCGCCGCGTTGGCCGCTCCAGGGCCGGCCGCTCGGCGGCCGTCACCTCGGCCGGGCCTGCCGGTGCCCGCATCGGCGGTGCTGCGCCGGGCCCGCCTGGCGGTGCCGTCGACCGGTCGATCGGGGTGGCGGGGTTGGTGGTGGCCGAGGTCGACGTGTGGCCCGTGACCGGGTCGGGCGCGGCCGGCGGGCGGGGCAGGGGCAGCCGGTCGCCGGCCTGGTGTGGCACCCGGGACTCGATGGCCGGGCTCGCACCCCCGCGCCACGGCTCGACGGGCCGGCCGCCGGGCTCGTCGTCGGGGGTCCACGGTGCTTCCAGTTCGGGTGCGCGGTCCGGCACCCGCTGAGCCGGTCGGGTGGGCGCTGGCCCCAGGGCGGACTGCTGTGGAACTGCCGGCTGCTCCCGGGTGGCGGGGCCGGCCGTCACGGCCCGTGCCGAGCCGGGCCGGGACGCGCCGAAGAGATCCAGGAACGGTGAGTCGATGTCGGCGTTCTCGCCGGCCGACACGGCGGTGGGCTCGGCGGGTGGCGTGCGGCGGTTGACCGGCCGAGGGGCCTGGAAGACGCCGACCGCGCCGTGACCAGGGGAGGCCACCAGCGCGGGATCGAGCGCCACCTCATCCTCGGCCTCGTTGTAGTCGAATGACTGCGCACGGTGACTGGCCGGTACGGCCGGGCGGCCGGCCGGGGAGCCCGGCGTGGAAGAGCGATTCATGCGGCAGCCTCACCCACAACGTGTGCCAAACCGATCGGCGTACGCCCGGTCATGCCAGCTCCTCCCGGATCCTGATCCGGCTGCCGACCAGGCGCGGGTCGCGCTGCTCGATCGCCGGCTCCCGGGTGCGTCGCCAGTCGGTCAGCGCGGTGCGGATGACCACCCGCGCCGGCCGATCGGGGTCGACGTGCCGGAAGATGAACGACGTGGTCACGATGGCGAGCGCGATCTCCCAGGCTGGGAAGAGCTCGACCGTCAACGTGAACAGCCAGTGGATGAACATGTAGAGGGGGACGAGCAGCATGAAGAGCCCGTACTGGGCGTAGGGCAGGTGGACCGGAAGGGTGTAGCCGGGCGGCCCGAGGTAGACCAGGCGGGCCCGGTAGATGTCGTCGTCGGTGCGCAGCCGCATCTGGTGAACGCGCCTATTCGAAGATGAGGTCGATCAGGTAATCGCCGACGAAGAAGAGCGTGGCCGCGCCGGCGATGAAGGCCAACCCGACGATGGCGATGGCGGAGCTCGTCAGCACCTTGGATATCTCGCCGCGGCTGGCTCGGCCGATGAAGATGACGCCCAGCACGGCGAGCAGGATCGGCGCGATCTTGCTGGCGAAGAAGGTGACCACACCATTGGTGTCGATCCCCTTCGGTGCCGGCTCCGCGAGCGGAGCTGACGCCAGGGTGGAGAGCGCGTGGGCGACGCCGGACGACGCCGTCTCCATGAGCTCGAAGGCGATCACTGGAAACCTCCCCATATCGCGGCCGGCCGTGCCGCGGCGGTGCAGTAGGCAAGCCTGGCGGGAAATTGCTCACAGGGCGCAGCGCTGTCGACCCTGCGTTCGTTACTCACCACGGAGAGTGGCGAGCTTTGGGCGGTTTTCCCCGCTTCGGCCCTCCCCTCCAGGCTTCGCCATCTCGATGCTGGCCAATTCCAAAGCGTACGGGCCGCCCCGGATTGCGACAAGCGCGAGGGGGCTGCCTGATTCTGCCCGAAAGACCGATCGTACACCTGTTCCAATGTGCACGTCAGGGGCGTTGGTTCGGGGGCCACCCGGGCCGGTGGGCGCCGCCGCCACGACCGGTACCGTCTAGTCGTGACCGATCTGGTACGGGCTCCAGGCCCCGTGGTGATGGGCGTCCTCAACGTCACGCCGGACTCCTTCTCCGACGGCGGACGGTACGCCGACCTCGACGCCGCCGTCGGACACGGCGTGCGTCTGCGTGACGCCGGGGCGCACCTGGTCGACATCGGTGGCGAGTCGACCCGCCCCGGCGCCGAGCGGATCGACGCGGCGACCGAGGCCGGCCGGGTCCTGCCGGTCATCCGCGAGCTGGCCGCCGCCGGTGTGCCGGTCAGCATCGACACCAGCCGCGCAATCGTGGCCGAGGCCGCGTTGGAGGCCGGCGCGGCGGTGGTCAACGACGTCTCCGGCGGGCTGGCCGACCCCGACATGGCCCGGGTGGTCCGCGACACCGGCTGCCCCTGGGTGCTGATGCACTGGCGTGGCCACTCCCAGCAGATGGGCGAGTTGGCCAGCTACACCGACGTGGTGGCCGACGTCCGGGCCGAACTGGGCCAGCGGATCGACGCCGCACTGGCCGCGGGGGTGGCCGCCGACCGCATCGTCATCGACCCCGGCCTCGGCTTCGCCAAGACGGCCACGCACAACTGGGAGCTCAGCGCCCGGCTGCCGGAGCTGCTGGAACTCGGGTACCCACTGCTCTTCGGGGCCAGCCGCAAGTCGTACCTCGGGCGGCTGCTCGCGGCCGGCGACGGCACGCCGCGACCCACGGCGCAGCGGGAGGCGGCCACCGTCGCCACGAGCGTGCTGGCCGTCGCGGCCGGTGCCTGGGGGGTACGCGTGCACGACGTGCGGGCCACCGCCGACGCGCTGGCGGTCTGGGCCGCCACCGGCAGCCCGCGCCTGGTCCCCGCCTGGGCCGGTCAGGGGCGGTCCGAGTGAGCGGTCCACGTCGGGTGCACATCCGCAATGCCGGACGCGCCCACGTACGTCGGGCAGACCCGGCAGCCGCAGCACCGATCGGCCGGGTGGCCGGCCGGCGAGAGGGGAAGCGATGACCGACCGCATTCAGCTGACCGGACTGCGGGCCCGCGGCCGGCACGGGGTGTACGACTTCGAGCGGGAACAGGGGCAGGACTTCGTGGTCGACGCCGTCCTCGAGTTGGACCTGGCCCCGGCCGCCGCCAGCGATGACGTAGCCGCGACGGTCCACTACGGCGAGTTGGCCGAGCGGCTGGTCGCGGTGGTGACCGGCGAGCCGGTCAACCTGATCGAGACCCTCGCGGACCGGCTGCTCGCGGTCTGCCTGGCCGACGAGCGGGTCAGCGCCGCCACGGTCACCGTGCACAAGCCGGAGGCGCCGGTGCCGCACACGTTCACCGACGTGGCTGTCACCATGACCCGGGCGCGTACCCGGTGACGCGGGCCGTGCTGTCGCTCGGCAGCAACCTGGGCGACCGGCTCGACCACCTGCGTACGGCCGTCGCCACGCTCGGCGACGCCGTGCTCCTGGTCTCCGGGGTGTACGAGACTCCACCGTGGGGAGACGCCGACCAGCCCGCGTACCTCAACGCGGTGGTGCTGGCCCAGGACGACGCCGCCAGGCCGCGCGACTGGCTGGAGCGGGCGCGGGCCGCGGAGCGCGCGGCCGGGCGGGTCCGTGACCCGCAGCGGCGGTTCGGGCCGCGCACCCTCGACGTGGACGTGATCGCGGTCTGGGGCGACGACGGCGAGCCGGTGCTCAGCGACGAGGAGGAGCTGACCCTGCCGCACCCCCGGGCGCACCTGCGGGCGTTCGTGCTGCGGCCGTGGATCGACATCCAGCCCTACGGACGGTTGCCCGGCCATGGATGGCTGACCGACCTGCTCACCGCCGGCCCCGCAGCCGACGACGCGCTGGAACTGCGTCCCGGCCCGAACTGGCGTTAGAGTCGACGGCATGACCCAGTGGAGCCGGCCGGCATGACGCAGGCGAAGTCCCCACCACCGGGCGGGCCGGGCCCGGACGGGTCGCGGATGGGCCCCACCCGCATCTCGACCCTGGTCGTGGCCGCCCTGGGCGCGGCGGCGGTGGCCTGGTTGCTGATCAGCACCTTCTACTACAGCAGCATCCCCCGGCTGCCCTGGCTGCCGGTGGTGACGCTGGCCGCGCTCGCCGTGCTGGAGGCGTACGCCGCCATCAACACCCGTGGCCGCATCGACCGCAAGCCCGGCCGGGATCCGGTCAACCCGTTGATGGTTGCCCGGTTCGTGGTGCTGGCCAAGGCGTCGGCGCTGGCCGGCGCCATCTTCGCCGGTTTCTATGCCGGGCTCAGCGGCTGGCTCTTCATCGAGACCACTCGTGCCGCGTCGGAGGACCGGCCGGCCGCCAGCGGCGGGCTGCTGGCGTCGCTGGCGCTGGTCGGCGCCGCGCTCTGGCTGGAGCGATCCTGCCGGGTGCCGGAGCGCCCGGACGACCACGAGCCCGACCAGCGCGAGAGCCGCCCGGGCCAGCGCTGAGCCGAGGGGTTACGTCCGGCTCCGGGCGCGGGTACGGTGCCTGCGATCGGAGAGCAATGGCCGCCCCCGATCCGTCCGTGCGCCGGACCGAGGACGGCCGGCGACTGGGGAGGCGGCGCCATGGGGTACGAAGAAGCGGGCCGGGACCGGCCGATCGAACCCTCGTCAGGGGTTCCCGCCGCCGTCCTGGAGAACGTTTTCGACGACCCCACCCACGGTGAGCCCGGCCGGGACCGCATCGGCGTGCACGTGGGCTGGGAATTCCTGTTGCTGGCCAGCCTGGTCGCCCTGGGCTGGCTGCTCTGGCGGGCCGACCCGGATGTGCTGCGCGGCGCCGCCCTGCGCACACTCCTGGTCAACGCGGTCGGGCTCGGCCTGCTCGCTATCGCCGCCGGCCTGAGCCTGCGCACCGCCGCCCCGAACCTGATCATCGGGCCGGTCGCGGTCGCCGCCGCGCTGCACTACGCGGAGCAGGGCGACCGGGGCCTGATGGCTTCCGTGGGGTCGGCCGTCGTGGTCGCCGCGCTGGGCGGGCTCGTGCTGGCGCTGGCCGTGGTGGTGCTGCAGGTGCCCGGCTGGGCGGCCAGCCTGGCGGGAGCCGCCGGTGTGGTGGTGTACATCGAACGCCGTTCGGCGCCGGTGCTGGTGCAGGGGGACTACGAGCCCTCGCGGACGGCCGGCTACCTCTTCGCCGGCTTCGCCGCCGTCGCGGTCCTCGGCGGGCTGTTCGGCGCGATCCGGTCGATCCGGAAGCTGGTCGGCCGGTACCGACCGGTCGCCGATCCGGCCCGTCGTCGGGGTGCGTTGGCCGCCGTGGTCACCGCGGTCGCGCTGGTCGGCTCCACCGTGCTGGCCGCGCTCGCCGGCATCCTGCTCGCCGCCAACAACCCCGGGCCGGTCACACCCAACTCCGGGCTGGAGTGGACCGTGCTGGCGGTCGGGGTGTCCCTGCTCGGCGGCACCAGCGCGTACGGCCGCCGGGGCGGGGTGTTCGGCACCGTGCTGGCGGTCAGCCTGGTCACCGTCTTCCTGGCGTACGCGCCGGAGCGCGACTGGACGGTGAGTGTCTGGGCGGTCGGTGGTGTGGCGTTCGGCGTCGGGCTGGCGGTGACCCGGCTGGTCGAGAGGTTCGGGCGGCCCCGCCCAGGCAGCGTCGACACGCCCGAGCCGGTCGGCGACGGCGCGATCAGCACGGGCTGGTCGGTGCCCCAGGCGCAGCCGGCCGACAACTGGCCCCCGACGTTGCCGACGCCGCCCGCGCCGCAACCTGTCGACCCGTGGCGTGACCCGCGTTGGGAGGACGGCCCGCGCCGCTGGGACGCCAACGACCGGTGAGCCGCGCCGTCCGTCGAGCCGAAGGTGATCTCGAGCGTTAGGCTCGGCGACATGACCGACACACCTGCCGCCACCGGGGGCGGATCCTCGTTCGAGGAACTCGACGCGCTGTCCACCGAGGAGTTGCGGGAGCGGGCCTTCGCCCGGGCCCGGGAGCGTCGCGACGTGGGCTTCTACTGGTCGGTGTTGCGGCGCCTGCCGAACGCGGACGAGGCGACGGTGCTGGACGGCGCACCGAACTCGATCGGCCCGACCATCGACGAGGCCAACGCGTTGTGGCGGGAGCTGACCGGTCACGGCTACGAGGAGTCGGCGCCGCTGCTGCGGGCCGCCTTCATCGACTACCTGCTGAAGCACTGAGCCGTCCGGGGCAGCCCAGGTCCGCCCGACCGGCCGGTTCGGGGCCTGGGCGGATCAGGGGACTCGTCAGCCGCTCCGGCCCGGTCAGCCGCTACGGCACGGCCGCCGGCACCGGCGCGCTCGCCGTGCTGCTGCTGGTCGGCATCTGCGGCAGCCCGGCGTACACCGGTTGGGCCGCCAACACGCTTACCAGCCCGGACTCGGCCGGTGGCTTCTACCTGCGCCTGCTCGCGTGGCCGGCCTGGCTGCTGGACGCGGACGGGCAGGCCGGCGGATTGTTCGCCGCCAACCTGCGGGCCGTTCTGCTGGTGGTCCTCGCGGTGACCCTGCTCTACCTGCTGCCGGCCGCGCAGGTGGCCCGGGTGCCCGGCTCGATCAGCCAGTTCTTCTCCGGCTGGGCCGCGTACGTGCTCGCCGGTGGGCTCGCCGCCGTGCTGGCGGCGCTGCTCGGCCCGGACCCGTCGCTGCTCGGCGCGCTGCGGGACGCCAGCGCCGGTGCCGGTTACGGCTTCCTCACCGGCTGGATCATCGGCACCGCGAGCCTCGGCGGTCGTGCCTGACCCGACCGGTCAGCCCGTCGACCGGCCGAGGTCGAGCAGGCGCTGCCGACTGAGAGCCCCCACCGGTCGGCCGGCGTCGGTCACCACGAGCCGGTCGTGTCCCGAGGTGAGCAACACCGCCAGCGCGTCGTACGCGGTGCCGTCCAGCGGCACGGTGGGCAGGTCGGCGTCGCCGGGCACCGGCTCCAGCGCGTCCCGGTCGAGCGGGGTGACGGCCAGCCGGCGGATACCGCGGTCGGCGCCGACGAACTCGCGTACGAACGGGGTTGCGGGTGAGCCGAGCAGGGCGGCGGGCGTGTCGTACTGCTCCAGGTGCCCGCCCTCGGAGAGCACCGCGATCCGGTCGCCGAGCCGGACCGCCTCGTCGAGGTCGTGGGTGACCAGCACGATCGTCTTGCGGACCTCGGCCTGGAGGCGGAGGAACTCCTCCTGGAGTCGGGCCCGGACGATCGGGTCCACGGCCGAGAACGGTTCGTCCATCAGCAGCACCACCGGGTCGGCGGCGAGCGCGCGGGCCACACCGACGCGCTGCCGTTGACCGCCTGACAGCTCGTGCGGGTAGCGACCGCCGAACTGGGCCGGGTCCAACCCGACCAGGTCCAGCAACTCGTCGACCCGGGTCCGGGTCCGCTCGCGGGACCAGCGGAGCAGGCCCGGCACTGTGGCCACGTTCGCGCGTACCGTCTGGTGTGGAAAGAGGCCGACGTTCTGGATCACGTAGCCGATCCGGCGGCGTAGCCGCACCGGGTCGACGTCCGTGACGTCCTCGTCGCCGAGCGTGATCCGGCCGGCGGTCGGCTCGATCAGGCGGTTGATCATGCGGAGCACTGTCGACTTGCCGCAGCCGGACGGGCCGATCAGCACCACCAACTCGCCGGCCTTGACCTCCAGGCTGAGTTCGCGGACGGCGTCAGTGCCGTTCGGGTAACGCTTCTGGATGCCCTGTAGGGAGATCGACGCCGCGCGAGGGGATTCGGCCGCGCCGGGGGCCTCCGGGGTAACGTCCACGTATGTCCTTCCGCCTGAGCTACCGGGCCGACCCGGGTAACCCCTGGTTCTCCTGGCAGTACGTGCGGGACAACTCTGACACGATCGTCGCCGCCTTGCGTGAACACGCCTCCCTCACCGGGCGCGCGGTGCTGATCGCGGTGCTGATCGCCCTGCCGTTGTCGGTGCTCGCGTACTGGGTGCGCCCGCTGGCCGGCCCGATTCTCGGCGTCACCGGCGTGATCTACACCATTCCGTCGCTGGCGCTGTTCGCGTTCATCGCGCCGTACCTGGGCACCGGGACCACCACCGTGCTGGTCGGGTTGGTCCTGTACGCGCTGCTGCTGATCGTCCGCAACGTGGTGGCCGGGCTCAACCAGGTGCCGCCGGAGGTCGGCGAGGCCGCCGAGGGCATGGGCTACGGCCGGTGGAGACGGCTCTTCCGGATCGATCTGCCGCTGGCGATCCCAGGCATCCTGACCGGGCTGCGACTGGCCACCGTCTCGACTGTCGCGCTGGTCACCGTCGGGGTGCTGGTGGGGCACGGCGGGCTCGGCCAGCTGATCTTCGCCGGTTTTCAGAACAACCTCTACAAGGCCGAGATCATGACCGGCACGGTGCTCTGCGTGGCGCTCGCGGTGTTGCTGGACCTGCTGCTGGTCCTCATCGGCCGGCTGATCACCCCCTGGTCTGTCCGAGGTGCCCGGTGAGCGCGGCGGCGAACCCGGTGCACCAGGCGGTGCTCTGGCTCAACGACCCCCTGAACTGGACCAACCCCGGCGGCATCCTGGACCGTCTCGGCGAGCACCTGGTGATCTCCGCCGCAGCGGTGGCGCTCGGCTGCCTGGTGGCCTGGCCGGTCGGGCTCTGGCTCGGGCACGCCGGGCGGGGCGGCGGCCTGGTGGTGCTGGTGTCCAACGCCACCCTGGCCATCCCCACCCTGGCGCTGCTGACCATCCTGCCGCTGACCTTCCTCGGGTTCGGCCGTACCCCGGTGGTGGTGGCGTTGGCCGTCTTCGCGGTCCCGCCGCTGCTGGCCAACGCCTACACCGGCGTACGTCAGGCGGACGCGGAGGCGCGCGACGCGGCCCGCGGGATGGGTCTGTCCGGCGGGCAGTTGCTGCGCCGAGTGGAGCTGCCGCTCGCGGTGCCCTACCTGGCGGCCGGCTTCCGGACCGCCGCCGTGCAGGTGATTGCCACCGCCGCGCTGGCCTCGTTCGTCAACGGCGGCGGGCTCGGCGAGATCATTCGTACCGGGTTCGGGCTGAGCATCGCGGCCGGCGGCGGCCAGATCCTGGCCGGTGGTGTGCTGGTGGCCGGGCTCGCGTTGCTGGCCGAGCTGCTCCTCGGCATCGTCGAACGGCTGGTCACCCCCCGTCCCCTGCGGCGTGGGCGACAGCGCGCCGGGCGGCCCCTGCCCGCCGACGCCACCGGCCGGGCCTGACGCCCGCCCGCCGGTGGCCCGTCCGGGTGAGCGGACGGCGAAGCGGCGACCGGCGGCGGGACGTTCGGTGACGATGCGGTGACGATGCCCATTTCAAGTTGTCGGTCGGTTGCGGACCATGTTGGGTGGATAGTCGCGGGCGGCCGTCAGTCAGGATCGCCCGTCGGACACGCGGCCGGCCCGGGACGGGTCGCGCCGGGACACGGAAGGCGGGCACATGCGCGCACGTACACGTCTGGCGATGGGCGCGATCGGCGCCGTCGCCGGGGCAGCGCTCCTCACCGGCTGCGGTGACGCCGGTTCGTCCGGCACCGACGCGCCGCAGCCGAGCGCGTCCGGCGCCGGGTGCGCCCCGGTCGCCGGCCAGCAGCTCGTGGCTCTGGAGGACGACAAGAAGCTCCAGAACTCCGACAACGTCATTCCGGCGGTCAACAGCAAGGCGGCCAACCCGCAGCTGATCGCCGCACTGGACAAGGTCTCCGCGGCGCTCGACACGCCGAAGCTGGTCCAGCTCAACAAGGCCGTCAACGACGACCGCAAGACCCCCAAGGTCGCCGCGGAGGAGTTCGCCGCCACCAACAACGTCACGGCGGGCATCGCCAAGGGCCCGGGCGGCGAGATCACGGTGGGCGCCGGCAACTTCGCCGAGAGCCAGACGCTGGCCGAGCTGTACCGGATCGCGCTCACCGCGGCCGGCTACCAGGTCAAGGTGCAGCAGATCGGCAACCGGGAGCTCTACGAGCCGGCGCTGGAGAAGGGCGAGGTCCAGGTCATCCCGGAGTACGCGGCGACCATGGCCGAGTTCCTCAACACCAAGGCCAACGGCCCGAACGCCCAGCCGGTCTCCTCACCCGACATCAACACGACGGTGACCGCGCTCAAGGCCGAGGGTGACAAGGTGGGCCTCACGTTCGGTGCCCCCGCCGCCGCACAGGACCAGAACGCCTTCGCGGTCACCCAGGCCTTCGCCGACAAGTACGGCGTGCGGACTCTCTCCGAGTTCGCCGCGAAGTGCTCCGGCAGCGCGACCGTGCTGGGTGGGCCGCCGGAGTGCCAGCAGCGTCCGTTCTGCAAGCCGGGCCTGGAGAAGACGTACGGGCTCTCGGTGGGCTCGTTCTCCTCGCTCGACCAGGGCGGGCCGCTGACCAAGAACGCGCTGCGTGAGGGCAAGATCAGCGTGGGTCTGATCTTCTCCTCGGACGGCGCCTTCGCCACCAGCTGAACCCACTTTCGGCGTGCTGACGACGCCCCCGTCCCGCCCCGGGACGGGGGCGTCGTACGTCGGGGAGCCCGTTCCATCTAGTGGACATCGTGGGTAGGCTGCACATCCATGCCAGCCCCGGCCACCCCCGACGCCCGGCGTCAACCGCTGCTGCTGACCGTCCTCTTCTGGGTCGGCGTGGGCCTGGCCCCGCTGGCTGCGCTGATCCTGCTGGTCGCGGACGGTAACGGCCCGCTGCGCGTCGCGGCGGTGCTCGCCATCCTGGCGGTGATGCTGATCGGCCTCTCCATCGCGTTGCGGCCCGACGGTGCCGAGGCCTCGGCGCGGGCCGACGAGTTGCTGGACGAGATCGACGAGCTACGGCGGGAGTTGCGCGCCGAGATCGTCGCCGCCGCCCAGCGTGGCAATCAGGCGCTCGACCAGGCGCAGCGGGCCCAGGAGGGGATCGTCGCGGTCCGCCGCCGCCTCGACGCCACCGGCGCCGCCCTGGCCGGTGCTGCCCCGGCGGCAGAGCCGGCCGGTGCCGGTCGTGCGCGGGTGCCGGCTGTCGAACCTGTCGGCCAGGCCCCGGCCGCCCGCAGTCGGGTCCCGGTTCCCGGCGACGCGCCGGCCGCACGTGCTCGGGTGTCGGGCCCGGACGACGCCGCCGCGCGCTGGGGCGGCCCCGAGCGCGCCGACGACGACGAGCCGGCGTACCGCAGCCACGCGGTCGTGGACGCCGGGCCCGAGCCGCCCGCCGCCGGGCTGTACGGCGCCGAGCCACGGGCGACCGGGTTCGGCTCGATCCCCGGCCCCCGCGAGCACGACCGACCCCGCGAGCACGACCGTCCCGAGCCGGTGCACCGGCCGGTCGGCGTGGTCCGGCACACCGAGACCGTCCACGTCACCACCCGGCACACCGTGGTCGATGGCGGGCAGGCCGAGCCGGACGGACGCTATGGCAGCGGGTACACCGGCCAGTGGGCCCCTCCGGCGCAGGAATGGACCCCGCGCGGTGCCGGTCCCCAGGGAGGTGCCCGGGCGGCCGACCGTTCGTGGGGCGACCCGGAGAACCCCCGATCCGCGCACGACGACGACCGCGCCCGTCCCGACCGCGCCCGCGCCCGCCCTGCCCACGACCGCGCCCGCCCCGCTGACGACCGTCCCTGGGGCGCACAGCCCGTGACCCGTGGCGAGTCGACCCGGCCGGACCGGGACGGGCCCGCCCTCGGAGCCGACGAGCCGGGCTGGACGGCCCGCCGCGACGACCCGCAGTGGACCGACCCGCGCGACGCGTACGCCCAGCCCGAGGAGCCCGCCTGGGGTGCCCGGTCCCAGCGCGACGACCGCGGCTGGTCCCCGCCGCACGAGCCCGAGCGGGGCAGTGCCGGCGCACCGCAATCCGGTCCGGCGCTGCGGGCGGACGACACCGGCGAGTACTGGTCGCAGTTGCGGGCCGGTGACCGGTGGGCGGCCGTCCGCGACGACGACACCGGCCGTGAACTGCACGTCGGTGAGCGCCGGGCCGAGGTGCACGCCGACAGCACGGGCACCGAGTATCGGGTGGCCGACCGCTGGGCCTCCGTCCGCCACGAGGACCCGCGCCGCCACGAGGACCCACGGCGGCACGAGGACGGCCGCCGGCATGAGGACGCCCGTCGGCACGAGGACCCGCGCCGGCACGAGGACCCGCGCAGGCATGACGAGCGCGAGTCGTACCACCGGGCCGAGCCGGAGGGACGGCCGGCGCTGCCGGCGGGTGGGGTGCCCGTGCCGGACGAGTGGCACCCGCCGCGCCAGCGCGGCCACGGGGCGGAACCCACGCCCGAGCGGGCCGGACGACGGCGGGTCGAGGAGCGATACGGCTACCCACCGCAGGACGACGTGCCACGTGCCGGGGGCGCCCCGACCACCGACCGCTGGCGCTGACCCGCCCGGGTTACTTGTCGATGTCGCCGACCACGAAGAACATCGAGCCGAGGATCGCGATCAGGTCCGGTACGAGGCAGCCGGGGAGCAGGGTGGCCAACGCCTGCACATTGGCGTACGACGCGGTGCGCAGCTTCAACCGCCAGGGCGTCTTCTCGCCCCGGGACACCAGGTAGTAGCCGTTGATGCCGAGCGGGTTCTCGGTCCACGCGTAGGTGTGCCCCTCCGGGGCCTTCAGCACCTTGGGCAGCCGCGTGTTGATCGGCCCGGTGAGCTGGTCCACCCGGTCCAGGCATCGCTCGGCGAGGTCCAGTGACACGTACACCTGGTCGAGCAGCACCTCGAAGCGAGCGTGACAGTCCCCGGCGGTCTTCGTCACCACCGGAACGTCCAGCTCGTCGTAGGCCAGGTAGGGGTCGTCGCGGCGCAGGTCCAGATCGAGCCCGGAGGCCCGAGCCACCGGCCCGGACGCGCCGAACGCGGCGGCGTCGGCTGCGGACAGCACACCAACCCCCACGGTGCGGGCCATGAAGATCTCGTTGCGCCGGATCAGGTTATCCAGGTCGGGCAGCCGTCGACGTACCTCGCCGATCGCCGCCCGCGCACGGCCCGTCCAGCCGTAGGGCACCTCCTCCTTCAGGCCGCCCACCCGGTTGAACATGTAGTGGATCCGGCCGCCGGAGACCTCCTCCATCACCGCCTGGATGGTCTCCCGTTCCCGGAACGAATAGAACATCGGCGTGATCGCGCCGATCTCCAGCGGGTAGGAGCCGAGGAACATGAGGTGGTTGAGCACCCGGTTCAGCTCGGCGAGGGCCATCCGCAGCCAGGTGGCGCGCTCCGGCACCTCCATGCCCATCAGGCGTTCCACGGCGAGCACCACGCCCAGCTCGTTGGAGAACGCCGAGAGCCAGTCGTGCCGGTTGGCCAGCACGATGATCTGCCGGTAGTCGCGTACCTCGAAGAGCTTCTCGGCACCCCGGTGCATGTAGCCGACGATCGGTTCGCAGGCGATGACCCGTTCGCCGTCGAGCACCAGCTTGAGCCGCAGCACGCCGTGTGTCGACGGGTGCTGTGGGCCGATGTTCAGCACCATGTCGGTGCCGAGCTGCTCACCGCCGGTCCCGGCGACCAGGCCGGCCCCGGTGCCGACGGTCAGTTCACGGAGGTCCCCGGCGTCGGTGGTCATGCCCGTCATCGTGCCACGGCCGGCCCGAGCCCGATGCCGACCGGTTGGCGCAGCCACCAGTGGCCGCCGAGCCCGGCCGGGTCGGTCAGCTCGGCCACCGCCGACGCGGCGGCCAGCGCCTGCACGTACCCGGCCGGGTCGGTGCCGGCCAGACTCAGCGGGGGTCGGCCGCCGTCGGCCCCGAGCGCCCGCAGCGCCTCCCGCTGTGAGACCAGGGAGTACGCGCACCGGGCGACCGCCGCGCCGGCGGAGGCGACCGAGTCGATGGCCACGTGCGCGGTCACATCCCTGGTCCCGTCCGGCACCGGCGGCACCTGTCGTCCACTCTGGTACCCGGTCAACGTCCCGTCCACCGGCCGGCTGTCCCGCAGGTGCCCGTAGTCCACCGCCACCGCCAACCCACGTTCGACGCTCTTCACCGCTGCTGCCCAGGCTTCGTCCCGTGGTCTGCCGATCTCTGCGCGGTGGTTGTGGTGGGGGGCTGCCCGGAAACCCGACTCGCCTCCGCTGGTCGCGTCCGTCCAGGGCACACCAAAACTGGGGTCACCGTCCGTACCGGGCGGGCTGGTGGGCCACCACCTTGTGAGCCATTCAAGATCGGCGGGGCTGACCAGGTCACCAACGGTCTCCGCACCACTGTCGGGATCGACCAGCACGTACCGCCAGCCATCTTCGGTGTGCACCGTCACGTCGAGCGGAACGTTGTCCAACCACTCGGTCGCCAGCAACACCCCGTTGATCCCCGCAGGAATCTCAGACACCCAGTCGATTTTCTCCGGCAGGTGCGGGGGGCGGGGTGCCAACTCGACTGCCGTGAACCGCACCCGTCCCGCAAGCGACGGGCGAACGGCGACGGCCGACGGATCGCCGGGCGACCGACGGGCGGAAACCCCCACCGCGAGCCCGGCGGCGTCTTCGATGGATCGCAGCAGGCCATGCAGAAGCTCCCCGCGCCCAGCGCCCACGTCGACAACGTCGAGCCGGTCAGGGTGGCCGAGGGCCGCGTCGACCTGCGCGAGAAGGCGGAGCAGCGCCCTGGCGAAGGCCGGGGAGGCGTGCACGCTGGTCCGGAAGTGGTCGGCCGGCCCGGTGCCGGCCACGAAGAAGCCGTCCGGCCCGTAGAGGGCCAGGCTCATCGCGTCCCGCCACGGGATCGGCATCAGCTCGCTCCGAGTTCTGGGGGCGTCACCGTGCCGACCCTACGGCCACCGTCCGGAGGCGACTCCGATCCCCGCCGCGCCGCCGTCGTGGCTCATGCCCGGAAGTAGTGCCCTTCGTGCAGGTCGGCGATCAGGCCGGGGTGGGCAGGGGTCCAGCCCAGCAGTTCGCGCGTGATCGCGGACGACGTGGGATTGTCCATCTGCGCGAACTGCCCGAGGAAGCCGAAGTAGTCGTTCGCCTCGTCGGGGCTGATGCTCCGGACCGGGAGGTCGAGGTTGCGGCCGATGGCGGCGGCGACCTGCCGGAAGGGGACTCCCTCGTCGGCGGCCCCGTGCAGGCGCACACCGGCCGGGGCCTTCTCCAGGGCGAGCCGGTAGAGCTGGGCTGCGTCGAGCGTGTGCACGGCCGGCCACCGGTTGGCGCCCTCGCCGACGTACGCGGCGTACCCGTTCCGCCGGGCCGCCGCGATGATGATGGTGATGAAGCCGTAGCGGTCGAGCGAACTGTGCACCGTGGGCGCGAGCCGGATGATGGAGGAGCGCACCCCGCGCGAGGCGAGGCCTGCCACGAAGTTCTCCGCGTCGATCCGGTAGCCGCCGCCCGGGAAGGTGTCGCGTTCGGTGCCGGGGCGGCCGACGATGCCGCCCATCACGAGCATGGCCGTCCCGCCCGTGCCGACCAGGGGTTTGCCGGAGCCGGCCAGGCCGTCGGCGAGTGCCGTGAGGGCGTCCAGGTCAGCCGAGGCGGCGCCGGCCAGGTCGCCGTTGATCATGAGGTCGTGGCGGAACGCCAGATGGATCACCCCGTCGGAGGCGGCTGCCTCTTCGCGGAGCACGTCGAGGTCGTAAAGATCGCCGCGGCGTGCCTGAGCGCCGATCTTCTCGATCGCGGCTGCGGACGCGTCGGAGCGGGCCAGACCGACAACCTCGTGTCCGGCGGAGAGCAGTTCCGGTACGACTGCCGAGCCGACATGGCCGGAGGCGCCGGTGACGAATACGCGCATGGTGGTTCCTTCGTGAGTGCCGATGTCACATTGCGACATCACCGTACCTCGCCTGATGTCACCACGCGACATCGCGCCGGAAATAATGTCGCGGTGTGACATCGGATACCATCGCCGCATGGCCCGCTGGCAACCGGACGCGCGCGGCCGCCTGGAGGCGGCCGCCTTCGAGCTGTTCCGCGAGCGCGGCTTCGAACAGACCACCGTCGCCGACATCGCCGGCCGTGCCGGCCTCGACAAGCGCACCTTCTACCGGCTCTTCGGGGACAAGCGCGAGGCCCTCTTCAGTGGCAGCGGGCACCTGGAGGAGGTCCTGGCCAAGACGGTGGCCGAGACGGACGCCGGCCCATTCGAGGTGGTCATCGCCGCCTTCGAACGGATGGCGGAGGAGGTCTTCGTCGACCGCCTCGAACTGGTCCGGGCGCGACAGGCCATCATCGAGAGCAGCCCGGAGCTGCAGGAACGCGAACTGCGGAAGGTGGGCTCGCTGGTGGCCGCGGTCACCACCGCCCTGCGTGCCAAGGGCCTCGACGAGACCACGGCCACCCTGGCCACCGAGTCGGGTGTCACGGTCTTCCGGGTCGCGTACGCCCGCTGGGTCGCGCCCGGCAGCGACGCCTCGCTCGCCGAACTGATCGCCGAGGTGGCCGCTGAGCTGCGCGCGATCACGTCGCCCCCGGGGAGGCGGTGACGAGAGCCCGCGCGGGGTGGTGAAGGTTTTCACACATCCTGTTTGGGCTCTGCGGCGCGGGAGCATACTTGCGATCGACCGGTACCCCTTCTCGAGGACTGGATCGTCGCCATGAGCGCACCGTTGCGCCCGCGTCCGGCCGCCCAGCTTGGGCCCGCCGCACCGTGGGACCGCGCCGTCACCGGCGCCCCCGCCACCTCCCGTCTGCTCACCGTGGGCGTCGTCGGCGCCGGCCGGGTCGGTGCCGTGCTGGGCGCGGCACTCGTCGCCGCCGGGCACCGGGTGGTGGCCGTGGCCGGCCGCTCCGGGGCCAGTCGCGCCCGGCTCGCCCTGCTGCTGCCCGAGGTGCCCCGCCGTCCGGTGGACGCCGTCGCCGACGCTGCCGCCGACCTGCTGTTGATCGCCGTGCCGGACGACGCGTTGGCCGGCGTGGTCGCCGACCTCGCCGAGCGGGGCGCGCTGCGTCCGGGCCAGGTGGTCGCCCACACCTCCGGCGCGCACGGGCTGGCCGTGCTGGCCCCGGCCGCCGCGGCCGGCGCCCGCCCGCTCGCCCTGCACCCGGCCATGACCTTCACCGGTACGCCGGACGACCTGGCCCGGCTGGCCGGCATCTCGTACGGGGTGACCGCCCCGGCCGAGCTGCGCCCGCTGGCGGCCCGGCTGGTCGCCGACCTGGGTGGCGTGCCCGAGTGGGTGGCCGAGACGGACCGCCCGCTGTACCACGCCGCGCTGGCACACGGCGCGAACCACCTGGTGACCCTGGTGAACGAGGCGACCGACCGGCTGCGTGACGCCGGGGTGGCCCGGCCGGAGAAGGTGCTCGCCCCGCTGCTGCGGGCCGCCCTGGAGAACGCGCTGCGGCTCGGCGACGACGCGCTGACCGGCCCGGTCTCCCGGGGCGACGCCGGCACGGTCGAGCGGCACCTGGCCCGGCTGGCGGCCACCGCGCCGGAGTCTGTTCCCGCGTATCTGGCGTTGGCCCGGCGTACCGCCGACCGGGCGATCGCCGCCGGCCGGCTGCGGCCGGTGGACGCGCAGTCGCTGCTGGGCGTGCTGGCTAACAGCGATCGGGGGGTGGCGGCATGACGCAGCTCGTGCACACGCGGGCCGAGTTGGCCGAGGCCCGGGCCGCGCTGAAGGGCACGGTCGGCGTGGTGATGACCATGGGCGCCCTGCACTCCGGGCACGAGACGCTGCTGCGGGCGGCCCGGGAACGGGCCGACCACGTGCTGGTGACGATCTTCGTGAACCCGTTGCAGTTCGGGCCGAACGAGGACTTCGACCGCTATCCGCGCACCCTCGACACCGACCTGGAGGTGTGCCGGCGGGCGGGGGCCGACCTGGTCTTCGCCCCGTCGGTGGCCGACATGTATCCGGACGGCCAGCCCCGGGTGCGTCTCGACCCGGGGCCGCTCGGCGCGGAGCTGGAGGGTGCCAGTCGCCCCGGCTTCTTCCACGGCGTGCTGACCGTGGTGCTCAAGCTGCTCCAGCTCACCCGGCCTGACCTGGCGTTCTTTGGTGAGAAGGACTATCAGCAGCTCAGCCTGGTGCGGCGGATGGCCCGGGACCTGGATGTGCCGGTCGAGGTGGTCGGCGTACCGACCGTTCGGGAGCCGGACGGGTTGGCGCTGTCCAGCCGCAACCGCTACCTGAGCGAGCCCGAGCGGGCGGCGGCGCTGAGCCTCTCCGCCGCGCTGCGGGCCGGCGCCCGGGCCGCCGACGACGGCCGGGACGCGGGGGCGGTGCTGGCCGCCGCGCACGCCGCGTTCGGCGCTGGTACGCCCGGCGCTCAGCTCGACTACCTGGTGCTCACCGATCCCGACCTGGAGCCGGGGCCGGTGTCCGGGCCGGCGCGGCTGGTGATCGCCGCGTGGGTTGGCAGCACCCGGTTGATCGACAACGCGGCTGTCCACCTCGCCCCTCGCTCCTGACCCGGCCGCACCCTCTCCACCACTTTCGTGAAAGGCCAGCCCCGATGCTGCGGACCATGCTCAAGTCGAAGATCCACCGAGCTACGGTGACCCAGGCGGACCTGCACTACGTCGGCTCGGTGACGGTGGACCAGGACCTGCTCGACGCCGCCGACCTGCTCCCCGGTGAGCAGGTCGCGATCGTGGACATCACCAACGGCGCCCGGCTGGAGACGTACGTGATCCCGGGTGAGCGGGGCAGCGGCGTGATCGGCATCAACGGTGCCGCCGCCCACCTCGTGCACCCCGGTGACCTGGTCATCCTGATCTCGTACGGGCAGATGGACGACGCCGAGGCCCGGTCGTACCGGCCCCGGGTGGTGCACGTGGACGCCGACAACCGGGTCGTCGAGCTGGGTGCCGACCCGGCTGCGGCGGCCCCGGGCACGGCCGGCGACCCGGTACCCAGCCCGCTGGCCGTGTCCGGCGTCTGATCCCACGCGGCGCGATTCCGGTCTGTCACCGGAAGGTCATTTCCGGTTACCCTTGGCACGCCGTCGGAAGATGGTCGGTGGCTGGGGGAGGCCGCGATGCGCCGTGCCATGACGACCCTGTTCGCCTCTGCCGTCTCGGCGGTGCTGCTGGTGGGCTGTGCCGCGTCCGGTGACCTGGACGGCGACCTGACCGACGACTGGGCGGCGCTGCCGCCGGCCACGGCGTTCACGCCGGCCGCCGGTGTGTGCCAGGCCGCCGACTTCGCCGAGGTGATCACCCTGGCCAGCTATCAGCCGATCGACTGCGCCGGCCCGCACCGGGTGGAGACCGTGCACGTGGGGGCGTTCCCGGCCGAGCAGGCCGCCGCCCCGGCCAACGGGTCGACGGAGCTGCGCGGCGCGTTCGCCGAGTGCGACACCCGGGCCTCCGGGTACGTGGGCGACGACTGGCGGGCCGGGCGGCTGCGGTTGTCGGTGGCGTTGCCGTCCGGGCCGGGCTGGGCGGCCGGCTCCCGCTGGTTCCGGTGTGACCTCACCGAGCTGACAACGGTCGAGGCGGCGGCCACCGTCGTGGTCCGGTCGGGCAGTCTGCGGGACGCGTTGAAGGTGGCCTCCGGGCTGCGGTTGGGCTGTCAGCAGACCCGTGGCGGGGCAGGCGCGGGTGTGCGGACGCTGGTTCCGGTGGAGTGCGGCACGCAGCACGACGCCGAGTTCGTCGGGGTGTGGCGTGCACCGGACAAGCCGTACCCCGCCAAGGACGCCGACTGGGTGCCGCTCTACGACGGTTGCCGCAGCGTCCTCGGCCGGTACGTCGGCGTCCCGAACGACGTCCACCTGCGGTTCCGCAGCGGCGTGGTGGTGCGTCCGCCGGGTGCGGGGCGCTGGCGGGTCGGTGATCGGGGTGTCCGCTGCTACCTGTGGCTCAGCGACCGTACGGTGACCGCCTCGCTGCGGGGCGTCGGCCCGGCTGGCCTGCCGGTCCGGACGAAGTGACCGGGGCCCGCCGGTCGGCGCGGCGCTGCCGCCGTCGGACGGGGTAGCCCAAACCACTCGTCCCGCCCCCGTCGCCCCCGAGCGAGGATGGTTCGGGTTGACTGGGGGGATGGACCTTCCGACCGTCGATCTGCCGGCCCTGCCCCCGAAGCTGGCCGCTCCCGCGCCCGGCTGGGTGGAGACCACCGACGTGATCGTCGTGGGCTCCGGGGTGGCCGGGTTGACCGCCGCGCTGCATCTGCGTGAGGCGGGTCTGCACGTCACGGTCGTCACCAAGGTCAACATTGACGACGGCTCGACCCGGTGGGCGCAGGGTGGCATCGCGGCCGTGCTCGACCCGGCGGACACCCCGGCGGCGCACGCCCGGGACACCGAGATCGCCGGGGTGGGGCTCTGCGACCCGGCGGCGGTCCGGGCACTGGTCGAGGAGGGCCCGACCCGGCTGCGGGAGCTGATCCGGATCGGCGCCGAGTTCGACCGCCACCCCGACGGCTCGCTGATGCTGACCCGCGAGGGCGGCCACCGGGCGGACCGGATCGTGCACGCAGGTGGCGACGCGACAGGCGCCGAGGTGCAGCGGGCACTGCACGCGGCGGTGCAGCGCGACCCGTGGATCCGGCTGGTGGAGCACGCCCTGGTGCTGGACCTGCTGCGAGCGCCCGGCGATGGCCCGGACGGCCTCGGCCCGGCCTGCGGGATCACCCTGCACGTGCTGGGCGAGGGCAGCGAGGACGGTGTCGGCGCGCTGCTGGCCCGTGCGGTGGTCCTGGCCACCGGGGGAATGGGGCAGGTCTTCGCGGCCACCACCAACCCGGCGGTCTCCACCGGCGACGGGGTGGCGCTGGCGATGCGGGCCGGCGCGGCGGTGACCGACGTCGAGTTCGTCCAGTTCCACCCGACGGCCCTGATCACCCCACCCGGTGCGGGGGTGCCCGGCGCCGGGCACGCGCAGCAGCCGCTCGTCTCCGAGGCGCTGCGCGGCGAGGGCGCGTACCTGGTGGACTCCGACGGCAAACGGTTCATGGTGGGCCAGCACGAGTTGGCCGAGCTGGCTCCCCGGGACGTGGTGGCCAAGGGCATCCACCGGGTGCTGCTGGCCAACGGCGCGGACCACGTCTTCCTCGACGCCCGACACCTGGGTGGGGCCTTCCTGGCCGGGCGGTTCCCGACCATCGTGGCGTCCTGCCTGGCGATCGGCGTGGACCCGGCCACCGACCTGATCCCGGTGGCGCCGGCCGCGCACTACGCGTCCGGCGGCGTCCGCACCGACCTGCGCGGCCGCACCTCCATCCCCGGCCTGTACGCCTGCGGCGAGGTCGCCTGCACGGGTGTGCACGGTGCGAACCGGCTGGCCAGCAACTCGCTGCTGGAGGGCCTGGTCTTCTCCCGGCGGATCGCCGAGGACATCGCGGCGGGTCTGCCCGAGCAGGTTCAGCCGGCGGACACCGGCGCCTGGCGCGGGGGCGAGGGCTGGGTGCTGCCGGCCGAGGCGACGCCGACCCTGCAACGGGCCATGACGCGGGGAGCCGGGGTGCTCCGCTCCGCCGCGACGCTGGCCGAGACGGCGGGGACGCTGACCGAGCTGGGCGTTGCCCGGGGCCGGCCGCGGACGGCCGACTGGGAGGCGACCAACCTGCTCACGGTGGCGTCGACGCTGGTGGCCGCCGCGTACGCGCGCACCGAGACGCGGGGATGCCACTGGCGGGAGGACTTCCCGACGGCCGACGAGCGGTGGCTGGGCCATCTGGTCGGGGCGGTCGGGACGCAGGGCGGGTTGACGCAGCAATGGGAGGGACGTTCATGACAGAGTCGACGCAGGCGGCGTTGCGGGCGGCTGGACTGGATCCGGCACAGGTACGGCAGGTGATCGAGAACACGCTGGTCGAGGATCTGGGGCCGGATTTCCTCGACGTCACAAGCGTGGCGACCATCCCGGCGGAGCAGATCGACACCGCCGACCTGGTGGCCCGCGCGGACGGTGTGCTGGCCGGCTTGGCCGTGGCCGCCGCCGTGTTCGAGCTGGTCGGCGAGGTGACCGGGTTCGGGCGTACCGTCGAGGTGTCGCAGCTGGCCCGCGACGGTGAGCGGGTGGCCCGCGGCGACGTGCTGGCGACGGTGACCGGCCCGACCCGGCTGCTGTTGACGGCCGAGCGGACGGCGCTCAACCTGCTGTGCCGGATGTCCGGGGTGGCCACCCACACCCGCGCCTGGGCGGACGCCCTCGCGGGCACGAAGGCGATGGTGCTGGACACCCGCAAGACGACGCCGGGGCTGCGGGCGCTGGAGAAGTACGCGGTGCGGGCCGGTGGGGGCACCAACAAGCGGATGGGCCTCTACGACGTCGCCATGATCAAGGACAACCACAAGCTGGCGGCCGGGGGCATCACCGCGGCGTACCGGCGGGTCCGGGAGGCGTTCCCGGAGGTGCCGGTGCAGGTCGAGGTGACCACGGTCGCCGAGGCGGTGGAGGCGGTGGAGGCCGGTGCGGCGTTCCTGCTCTGCGACAACATGACGCCGGAGGTGCTGGCCGAGGCGGTGACCGCGGTGGGTGACCGGGCGGAGCTGGAGGCGACCGGCGGGCTGACCCTGGAGGCGGCCGGCCGGTACGCGGCCACCGGCGTCGACTTCCTCTCGGTGGGTGCGCTTACCCATTCGTCGCCGATCCTGGACATCGCGCTGGACCTGCGCACGGAATAGTTGTCTAGGCTGCGTGCGTGCTGCTCTGCATCGACATCGGAAACACCAACACCGTGCTGGCGACCTTCGACGGCGACAAGCTGGTGCACTCCTGGCGGATCAAGACCGATGCCCGCTCGACGGCGGACGAGCTGGGCCTGAAGTTCCGGGGCCTGCTCGCCGCGGACAACGTCGAGATCACCGGCGTGGCCGCCTGCTCCACGGTGCCGGCCGCGCTGCGGTCGCTGCGGACCATGCTCGGCCGTTACTACGCCGACGTGCCGAGCGTGATCGTCGAGCCCGGGGTGCGGACGGGTGTGCAGTTGGCGATCGACAACCCGAAGGAGGTGGGCGCCGACCGGGTGGTGAACACGCTTGCCGCGTACACCCTCTACGGCGGGCCGTCGATCGTGGTGGACTTCGGCACGACAACCAACTTCGACGTGATCAGCGGTCGGGGCGAGTTCCTCGGAGGGGCGTTCGCCCCGGGCATCGAGATCTCCTTCGACGCGCTGGCCGCCCGGGCCGCCCAGCTGCGCAAGGTCGAGGCGACCAAGCCCCGCTCGGTGATCGGCAAGAACACCGTGGAGTGCCTCCAATCCGGCCTGTACTTCGGCTTCGCCGGCCAGGTGGATCGGATCGTCGAGCGGATGACCGAGGAGTTGGGTGAGGTGAAGGCGGTGATCGCCACCGGCGGCCTCGCCTCCCTGGTGATCAACGAGTGCCACAGCATCACCCACCACGAGCCGATGATCACGCTGATCGGCCTGCGGATGGTCTACGACCGCAATCTCTGACGCCGGTGGGGCTCAGCGCCGCCGGGCGCGCAGGACGATCGTGCGGTACGGCAGCTCGACGGTCTCCCGACCGGCCAGGTCCGGGTGGGTGTCCAGGAGATGCCGGAGCTCCCGCTCGACCCGCTGCCGGTCCGCGCTGGACGCGGTGAGCCAGTACGAGCGGGTGCGGATCATCCCGAGCACCTCGTCGGGGGTGAGTGTGGCGCGGTGGGTGAATTCGCCGAGCTCGATGGCGTCGAAGGCCGCGCCGAAGTCGGTGTAGCTCTCGATCAGGTTGGCGGACTTCTCCCCGATGTGGGCGATCCGGCTCAGCTCCGCCACCCAGTCGAGCCGGTCGTCCCGGACGTTCCAGATCGGCGCGAAGGCACCGCCGGGCCGGAGCACCCGGGCGATCTCGGCGTGCGCGGGCTCCCGGTCGAACCAGTGGTAGGCCGTGCCGACCAGCACCGCGTCCGCCGCGCCGTCGGGCAGCGGCACGGCCTCGGCGCTGCCCGCGAGCGCCGTCGTGCCCGGCGTGGCGTCCGCGAGCTGCGCTCGCATCCCCGGATCTGGCTCGACGGGTACGACCTCATGGCCGAGGGCGAGCAGGGCGCGGGTCAGGATGCCCGTGCCCGCGCCCAGGTCTACCACCCGGGCGTCGCTCAACCCATCAAGTGCCCAGCGGACCGCCGCTTCCGGATAACGGGGTCGAAACCGGTCGTAATCGCTCGCCGCAGCGCCGAAGGAGAGGGCGTGAGTGTGATCGACCATGGCGGGCAGGTTATCCGGTAACGACCCCCGGAACGCTTGAGTACGCTCGGGCCTGACCCCCCGTAATCTTTCGTGACGAGGAAGCGTGCCGTGAGCGAGCAGAACGCCGTGCCAGTGGACCCCGCCGACGACCTTCCCGAGCAGATGAAGGTCCGCCGGGAGAAGCGGGACCGGATGCTCGCCGAGGGCATCGAGCCGTACCCGGTCGGTTTCTCCCGGACGACCACCCTCGCCGAGATCCGCGCGAAGTACGCCGACCTGGCCACGGACACCGCGACCGGCGATCAGGTCTCGGTCACCGGCCGGGTGATCTTCGTACGCAACACCGGAAAGCTCTGCTTCGCGACCCTGCGCGACGGTGACGGCACCGAGTTGCAGGCGATGCTCTCCCTGGACCGGGTCGGACCGGAGCGGCTGGAGGCCTGGAAGCGCCTGGTCGACCTCGGTGACCACGTCGGCGTGACCGGTGAGGTGATCACCAGCCGCCGGGGTGAGCTGTCCGTGCTGGCCGAGCGGTGGGACATGACCGCCAAGGCGCTGCGGCCACTGCCGGTGGCGCACAAGCCGCTCTCCGAGGAGGCCCGGGTCCGGCAGCGCTACGTCGACCTGATCGTCCGGCCGCAGGCCCGGCAGATGGTCCGTACCCGCGCCGCGGCGGTGCGCAGTCTCCGCGATTCACTGCACGGGCAGGGTTACATCGAGGTGGAAACGCCGATGCTGCAACTGTTGCATGGTGGAGCAGCGGCCCGACCGTTCGTGACCCACAGCAATGCGTTGAGTACGGATCTGTATCTGCGAATCGCCCCGGAACTGTTTCTCAAGCGCGCCGTGGTCGGCGGCGTCGATCGCGTCTTCGAGATCAACCGCAACTTCCGCAATGAGGGCGTCGACTCTTCGCACTCGCCCGAGTTCGCGATGCTGGAGACCTACCAGGCGTACGGCGACTACGACACGATGGCCGAGTTGACCCGCAATCTCGTGCAACAGGCGGCGATCGCGGTCGGCGGCTCGACCGTGGTGACCCACGCGGACGGGCGTGAGTTCGACCTCGGCGGCGAGTGGCGCTCGGTGACACTCTTCGGAGTCCTTTCAGAGGCGCTCGGCGAGGAGGTCACGGTCCGCACCGAACGGTCCCGTCTGGTGGAGTATGCCGACAAGGTGGGATTGGCCGTCGACCCGAAGTGGGGCCCGGGCAAGCTGGCCGAGGAACTGTTCGAGGAACTGGTCGTGCCCGGCCTGGAGGCGCCCACCTTCGTTCGGGACTACCCGGAGGAGACCAGCCCGCTGACCCGGGCGCACCGCACCGAGCCGGGCCTGGCGGAGAAGTGGGACCTCTACGTGCTCGGCTTCGAGCTGGGCACCGCGTACTCCGAGTTGGTCGACCCGGTGGTGCAGCGGGAACGGCTGCTGGCCCAGGCGCAGCTCGCCGCCCGAGGCGACGACGAGGCGATGCGTCTCGATGAGGACTTTCTCCGGGCGATGGAGTACGGAATGCCGCCGGCGGGCGGTATGGGAATGGGAATCGACCGGCTGTTGATGGCCCTGACGGGCCTCGGAATTCGGGAAACGATCCTCTTCCCGCTGGTCCGCCCGGAGTAGTCACAGCTGGCTCTCAGCGAGTCGGAACCGCATCCCATTGACGAGGCGAGCAGTGCGGGGGTTATTGTGCTCTCGTTAGCAGGACACCCTGCTTGAAAGGAATGTGGGACGTGGCCAAGCAAATCATTCACAAGCTGGTCGATGACCTGGACGGTGGGGACGCTGACGAGACCGTCAAGTTCGCGCTCGACGGCGTTCAGTACGAGATCGACCTGTCCGGTGTCAACGCCGCGAAATTGCGCGACGTATTCGCGCCGTACGTCGGTGCGGGCACCAAGGTGGGTCGCGGTGGCGTGGTGATCGGTGGACGGGCTGCCCGCGGCAGGGGTGGCGCGACCGCCGACCGGGAGCAGAACAAGGCGATCCGGGAGTGGGCCAAGAAGGCCGGCAAGGACATCTCGGATCGGGGCCGTATCCCGCAGGAGATCGTCGACGAGTACCACGCCAAGCGCTGATCCGTTCAGCAATCGGTGGCCGCTGGCCGCCGCAGGGCGACACCGACGCCGGGCCGGAGATTCTCCGGGCCGGCGTCGCCGTGTGAAGGGGCGGTGCCGGCGGGGTTCGCGGCCCGGGGAAGCTTTCGGGCCGGACCGACGTTGTCCACAACCAGTGGAGTGGAAATCCACAGCCTGTGGATAACTCCCTGAGGGCCGCGCCTGGTGCTCGTCGCCGACGCCGGTCCGCCCTCCGCAGGGCCCCGGAGACGCTCCGAGGGCCGGGAGAGGGCTTCTGTCGCGCCGGTCGGATTTCGCTCTGCGCGTAGCGACAGGGGTACCGGAACACCTCCTGAGCGCGGACGGTTGTGTAAAACGACGTGGAACTGACCCAGAGCAGAGACACACGACCTCAGCTGAGTCGGTCAGCGACGATAGAGTAAGGAGGCACGGACGCCCGTCCTGGACGTTCGTGCACCGGCCCCGCCAAGATCTTGACCATCAAGGCGCACGGCACGTGAGGAGCACGAGGGCATGTTCGAGCGGTTCACCGACCGAGCGCGACGGGTTGTCGTCCTGGCCCAAGAAGAGGCCCGGATGCTCAACCACAACTACATCGGTACGGAACACATCCTGCTGGGCCTGATCCACGAAGGTGAAGGCGTCGCGGCGAAAGCCCTGGAGAGCCTCGGCATCTCCCTGGAGGGCGTCCGTCAGCAGGTCGAGGAGATCATCGGCCAGGGCCAGCAGGCGCCGAGCGGGCACATCCCGTTCACGCCGCGGGCCAAGAAGGTGCTGGAGCTGTCGCTGCGCGAGGCGCTGCAGCTCGGGCACAACTACATCGGCACGGAGCACATCCTGCTCGGTCTGATCCGCGAGGGTGAGGGCGTCGCCGCCCAGGTGCTGGTCAAGCTCGGCGCCGACCTCAACCGGGTCCGCCAGCAGGTGATCCAGCTCCTCTCCGGTTACCAGGGCAAGGAGCCGGCCGCCGCTGGCGCCGCCCCGGGTGAGGCCGCGCCGTCGACCAGCCTGGTGCTGGACCAGTTCGGCCGTAACCTGACCCAGGCCGCCCGCGAGGGCAAGCTCGACCCGGTCATCGGGCGCGAGAAGGAAATCGAGCGGGTCATGCAGGTGCTCTCCCGCCGTACCAAGAACAACCCGGTCCTGATCGGTGAGCCCGGCGTCGGTAAGACCGCCGTGGTGGAGGGGCTTTCCCAGAAGATCATCAAGGGCGAGGTGCCCGAGACTCTGAAGGACAAGCAGCTCTACACGCTCGACCTCGGTGCGCTGGTCGCTGGTTCCCGCTACCGCGGTGACTTCGAGGAGCGCCTCAAGAAGGTGCTCAAGGAGATCCGCACGCGCGGCGACATCATCCTGTTCATCGACGAGATCCACACCCTGGTGGGTGCGGGTGCCGCCGAGGGCGCGATCGACGCGGCGAGCATCCTCAAGCCGATGCTGGCCCGTGGTGAGCTGCAGACCATCGGCGCCACCACGCTCGACGAATACCGCAAGCACCTGGAGAAGGACGCCGCGCTTGAGCGCCGGTTCCAGCCGATCCAGGTGGGTGAGCCGTCGCTGGCCCACACCATCGAGATCCTCAAGGGCCTGCGCGACCGCTACGAGGCGCACCACCGGGTGAGCATCACCGACGCCGCTCTCGTGGCTGCCGCGACGCTGGCTGACAGGTACATCTCCGACCGCTTCCTGCCGGACAAGGCGATCGACCTGATCGACGAGGCCGGTGCCCGGATGCGGATCCGTCGGATGACCGCGCCGCCAGACCTGCGTGACTTCGACGAGCGCATCGCCCAGGTGCGTCGCGACAAGGAGTCCGCGATCGACGCGCAGGACTTCGAGCGCGCCGCCCAACTGCGTGACAAGGAGAAGCAGCTCCTTGGTCAGAAGGCGCAGCGGGAGAAGGAGTGGAAGGCCGGTGACCTGGACGTCGTCAGCGAGGTCGACGACGAGCAGATCGCCGAGGTGCTCGGCAACTGGACGGGCATCCCGGTCTACAAGCTGACCGAGGAGGAGACCTCGCGCCTGCTGCGCATGGAGGACGAGCTGCACAAGCGCGTCATCGGCCAGGAGGACGCGGTCAAGGCGGTCTCGAAGGCGATCCGGCGTACCCGGGCCGGCCTGAAGGACCCGAAGCGCCCGTCGGGCTCGTTCATCTTCGCCGGCCCGTCCGGTGTCGGTAAGACCGAGCTGTCCAAGGCGCTCGCCGAGTTCCTGTTCGGCAGCGAGGACGCCCTCATCCAGCTGGACATGTCCGAGTTCCACGACCGCTACACGGTCTCCCGGCTGGTGGGTGCCCCTCCCGGCTACGTCGGCTACGACGAGGGCGGGCAGCTGACCGAGAAGGTGCGTCGTCGGCCGTTCTCGGTGGTCCTCTTCGACGAGATCGAGAAGGCCCACCCGGACGTGTTCAACACGCTCCTGCAGATCCTGGAGGACGGTCGGCTCACCGACGGTCAGGGTCGGATCGTGGACTTCAAGAACACGGTCATCATCCTGACCACCAACCTGGGCACCCGCGACGTGGCCAAGGCCGTGTCGCTGGGCTTCCAGCAGTCGGAGGACTCCGAGTCCAACTACGACCGGATGAAGCAGAAGGTCAACGACGAGCTCAAGCAGCACTTCCGGCCTGAGTTCCTCAACCGGATCGACGACACCATCGTCTTCCACCAGCTGCGGCAGAACGAGATCCTCTCGATCGTGGACATCATGATCCGGCGGATCGAGACGCAGCTGCACAACAAGGACATGGGTCTGGAGCTGACCGACAACGCCAAGAAGTACCTGGCGCTGAAGGGCTTCGACCCGGTGCTCGGTGCCCGTCCGCTTCGTCGCACGATCCAGCGCGACATCGAGGACAACCTCTCCGAGCGGATCCTGTTCAACGAGCTGACCCCCGGTCAGATCGTCGTGGTGGACTGCGAAGGCGACCCGAACGACATCGACAAGTCCAAGCTCGTCTTCCGGGGCGCGGAGAAGCCGGTCGAGGTTCCGGACGCCGTGCCGGCCGACCTCGGTGGCACCGCCGCCGCAGGCGCGGACGAGTAGCTCAACCAGCAGCAAGAGGGCGGGGTCTGGTGGCGCAAGCCACCGGACCCCGCCTTTTGCGCTGTCCGCTCACCATGCGCGGCTAACACCTCGGAGGCGCCGTGCGCCTCGTGCGGTGATCGACTCCGTATCGGCGACATGGCGGTGTCCTGCCCCCGGGAAACCCCGATATCGGCGATATGGAGTCGATCAAGGCCTGCGCCCCAGCGGCCGGCGGGGGCGCGCCGAATCAAGGCCTGCGCCGCAGCGGCCGGCGGGGGCGCGCCGAAGGGTTCGGCGGGTCAGGTGGTGAGGTCGGCGGTCGGGAGGGACGGGCCGTCTCCGGCCAGGCGGAAGGAGTCGGCGCCGACCGGTTCGACCAGGCCGTCCTGCACGAGGCCGGCCAGGGCGCGGGCGCGCTGCACGTCATCGGTCCAGACCTGGTCGAGCCGCTGGTGTGGGACCGGCCCGGTGGTCTCCCGGAGCACCCCGAGCAACAGTCCGCGTACCTGCCGATCGGTGCCCGCGTACCGCTGGGGGCGGCGGGTCGGCCCGGCCGGCGCAGCCTGCCCGGAGGCCCGCCACGCGCAGACCGACTCGACCGGGCAGGCCGGGCAGCGCGGCGACCGGGCCGTGCAGATCACCGCGCCCAGCTCCATGAACGCGGCGCTGGCCAGCGCAGCGGCGGCCGGCTCCGTCGGGAGCAACTCCTCGGTGGCGACCAGGTCGGCCGGGCGGGTGACCGGTCCGGCGTCCGGTTCGCCGGCCACGGCCCGGCTGACCACCCGCCGTACGTTGGTGTCGACCACCGGATGCCGCTGCCCGTACGCGAACGCGGCCACCGCCCGAGCCGTGTACGTGCCCAGCCCGGGCAGCGCCAGGAGCTGCTCCAGCCGGTCCGGCACCTGGCCGCCGTGCCGCTGCACGATCGCGACCGCGCACTCCCGCAGCCGGACGGCCCGACGGGGGTAGCCGAGGCGTCCCCACATCCGGATGGCCTCGGCGGGTGTGTCCGCCGCCAGCGCGGCCGGCTCCGGCCAGCGGGCCAGCCAGGCGTGCCAGGCCGGGACGACCCGGACCACCGGCGTCTGCTGGAGCATGACCTCGCTGACCAGGATGGCCCACGGTGTGACCCCGGGCTCGCGCCACGGCAGGTCACGGGCGTGCTGCTGGAACCATCGGCTGACCAGGGCGGCGAAATCGGGTTGAGTCATGGCGCCGTCGATGATGTCACGCGATGTGTTCCCGCTGGATGGGCGGCTCGGGTGGGGTGTCGACGCGACGGTGGGCGGATCGGGCAGAATGCGCGGATGAACGAGCTCGCGATCACCGTCATCGGCCGGGACCGGCCGGGCATCGTGGCCGACGTCGCCGAGGTCCTGGCCCGGTTGGGCGCGAACCTCACCGACAGCACGATGACCCGCCTGCGGGGGCATTTCGCGATGACCCTCATCTGCACCGGGCCGGCCGCCGCCGAGGTCGAGGCGGCGCTGGAGGCGCTGGCCGCCGAGGGGCAGCTGCTGGCGACCGTACGCGCGGTCACGCCCGACGGTGAGGTTGCCCCAGTCGGAGAGCCGTACGTGATGGCGGTGCACGGGTCGGACCGGATGGGCATCGTCGCGGCCATGACCCGGGTGCTGGTGGACGCCGGTGGAAACGTCACCGACCTGAGCACCCGGTTGGCGGGTTCGCTCTACGTGGTGCTGGCTGAGGTCGAGTTGCCGGCCGGTGTCGCGGACACGCTGGCCGACCGGCTGCACCGGACGGCCGCCGAACTGGGCGTGGAGGTCACACTTCGGCCGGCAGACCCGGACCTGCTGTGAGCGGCGAGCGCGGCGGTCCGGACGTCGAGGCGTACGCCGGCCTGGGTGACTGGACACCGGAGTCGTTGGCTGTGCCGGGTGAGGTGCGGGCCGTCGTGTCGGCCCCGCACCCGGTGTTGAGCCAGGCCGGGGGTGACGTCGATCCGACGGCCGAGGAGACCGTCCGGCTGGCCGCCGATCTGGTGGCCACCATGCGGGTCTCGCCGGGCTGCGTGGGCTTGGCCGCGCCGCAGATCGGCGTGGGCGCTCGGGTCTTCGCCGTCGACGTGACCGGGCATCCGAAGGCGGTGACCGTGCACGGCACGTTCGTGCTCTGCAACGCCCGGGTCGTCGAAGCGACGAGGTGGAAGCCGGGCCGGGAGGGCTGCATGTCGGTGCCGGACCTGACCGGGGACGTGAAGCGGGCCAGCCGGCTGGTCGTGGAGGGTGATCTGCCGGGCAGCGGCGCGGCGGTCCGGTTGGTGACCGACGGTTTCGAGGCGCGGGCGTTGCAGCACGAGATCGACCACTGCGCGGGCCTGCTCTTCCTGGACCGGGTGGCCGGCGCACACGCCGTCTACCAGCGAAAGGTCTACCTCTGATCGGGCCGTGGACGACCGTCCCCTCCGTCCCTAATGGAGGGTTGTTGGGTCGTCGGGGTGGCGTTACGGCGCGTCGTGCCGGGCTGGTGGGTGCGGCGCGGCTACGGTGGGGGGCATCATGCGTCTGACGGTCGGCCCCCTGCCACCCGCCGTGTACTGGCGGCGTCGCGCCGTCGTACTCGGAGCGGGGCTTCTCTTCCTGATTGTCCTGCTCTATTCCTGCACCGGCTCGGGTCGCTCGGGCGGGCGAACGGAGGCGGGGGCTACGCCGACGCCGACCGTGAGCCCGTCAACCGCGAGCCCGGGGCCGGCCGGGCCGGTGCTGACACCGCAGACCGGGGTTCCGCCTGCGTCCGGGTCCGCCGCTCCTGAGACCACGGAGCCGGCCCCCGAGATCACCAGCAACAACCCGCCGCCAGGCTCCGCCGGCTCGGTGGACGACAGCACCTGCACCGACGCGGAGATCAGTGTGACAGCGGTGGCGCGGCCGACCTCGGTGCAGCGCGGGGCGGTGGTCGACCTCCAGTTGAAGATCAAGAACACGTCGGACCGGACGTGCAGCCGCAACGTCGGCGCCGATCTCCAGGAGATCTTCATCAAGTCCGGTGCCGAGAAGGTGTGGTCCTCGGACACCTGCGGCAAGGTCCAGGGCTCGGACGTGCAGTCCTTCACGCCGAACTTCGAGCGCTCCTACCAGGTGGGTTGGAACGGGCGGGACGCCACCCGGTGTGACGGCAGTGGGCTGGCCGCTGGCCCGTTCCCGCAGGCGGGGACGTACCAGGCGTTCGCCCGGGTCGGCACCAAGCTCAGCGCACCCGTGAAGATCACCATTACCGGCTGAGCCGGATCAGACGTACCGCTCCAGGATGGATGCCTCGGCGAGCCGGGACAGCCCTTCCCGGACGCCCCGGGCGCGGGCGTCGCCCACCCCCTCGACGGCCTGCAGATCCTCCACGGTCGCGCCCAGCAGCCGCTGGAGGCTGCCGAAGTGCAGCACCAGGCGGTCGACGACGGCCACCGGCAGGCGGGGCACCTTGGCCAGCAGCCGGAAGCCACGCGGGCTGACGGCGGCGTCCAGCGCGTCCGAGGCGGCCGGGTAGCCGATCGCCTTGGCGACCGACACCAGGTCGATGAGCTCGGTGGCACCGAGCAGGTCGAGCTCGACCAGCGCCTCATCCAGGGTGCGGGACTTGCGGCCGACCGGCAGGTAGTCCCGGATGACAAGCGTGCGGTCGGCATCCACGCCGGCCATCAGCTCGTCGAGCTGGAGGGCGAGCAGTCGGCCGTCGGTGCCCAACTCGACCACGTAACCGGCGATCTCGTCGGCGATCCGGCGGACCATCTCCAGTCGCTGCACCACCGCCACCGCGTCCCGTACGGTGACCAGATCCTCTATCTCGAGGGCGGACAGCGTGCCGGAGACCTCGTCCAGCCGGAGCTTGTAGCGCTCCAGGGTGGCGAGCGCCTGGTTGGCCCGGGACAGGATCGCCGCCGAGTCGTCGAGCACGTGCCGCTGACCGTTGACGTAGAGGCTGATGATCCGCATGGACTGGCTGACCGAGATGACCGGGTAGCCGGTCTGCCGGGCCACCCGCTCGGCGGTGCGGTGCCGGGTGCCTGACTCCTCGGTCGGGATGGACGGGTCGGGCATCAGGTGCACGGCCGCCCGGACGATGCGGGTGCCGTCGCTGGACAGCACCACCGCACCATCCATCTTGCACAGCTCGCGGACCCGGGTCGCGGAGAACTCCACGTCCAGCGGGAAGCCGCCGGTGCAGAGGCCCTCGACGACCTTGTCGTAACCGAGCACGATGAGCGCGCCCGTACGCCCGCGCAGGATGCGCTCCAACCCGTCCCGCAGCGCGGTGCCGGGTGCCATCAGGGCAAGGTTGGCCCGCAGCGGGTCGCCGGCGCTGCCGGCGGCGGCGGTGACGCTCACGCTGATCGGGCGGGCTGGCGAGCCCACAGCGCCGGTGCGGGCCTGGGGTGGCGCGCCGGCAGGCTTGGTGGTGTCGCGGTCGATCGGCACGGGCACAGTCTACGGACTGCCGTGCGGTGGGTGCTGTCGTGGTTACTGTGATGTGTCACGATGCTGCCCCTTCCGAGCATTTCCGCTGGCGCCGTGGTGTCCGGTATGGCCGTCCGCGTCGGCACGGTGGGTCACTCGGCGGACGCGCGAGCCGCATGGTGCAGTGCCGAGCGGACGTCAGTGACCTCGGTCACTCGCATCTGCTCGGGCCCGGCGCCGGTGCTGGTCGGGCCGCAACCCGGCGGAACCAGGGCGACCTTGAACCCCAGTCGGGCCGCCTCGGCCAGCCGGCGGGGCACCGCACCGACCCGGCGCACCTCACCGGTCAGGCCCACCTCGCCGATCGCCACGAGGTGCGGCGCGATCGCCAGGTTGAGCCCGCCGGACGCGACCGCCAACGCGACGGCCAGGTCGGCCGCCGGCTCCACCACCCGGATGCCGCCCACGGTGGCCGCGAAGACCTCCCGGTCGTGCAGCGTCAACCGCTCGGTGCGCCGTTGCAGCACCGCGAGCACCATGGCGAGGCGGGCCGAGTCGAGGCCGGAGACCGTACGGCGGGGCGAGCCGGCCACCGTCGCGCCGATCAGTGCCTGCACCTCGGTGACCAGTGCCCGTCGCCCCTCCATCGCCACCGTCACGCAGGTGCCGGGGACCGGCTCCGAGTAGCGGGTCAGGAACAGACCGGACGGGTCGGCCAGGCTGCTGATGCCGCCCTCGTGCATCTCGAAGCAGCCGACCTCGTCGGCCGCGCCGAACCGGTTCTTGACGCCGCGCACCAAGCGCAGCGAGGAGTGCTTGTCGCCCTCGAAGTGCAGCACCACGTCGACCAGGTGCTCCAGCACCCGGGGCCCGGCCACCTGGCCGTCCTTGGTGACGTGCCCAACCAGCACGGTGGCGATGCCGCGTTCCTTGGCGACCGAGACCAGCGCGGAGGTGACCGCGCGGACCTGCGTCACCCCACCGGGCACCCCTTCGGTGCCGGTGGTGGAGATGGTCTGCACCGAGTCGAGCACCAGCAGACCGGGCTTGACCGCGTCGAGGTGCCCGAGCACCGCCGCCAGGTCGCTCTCGGCCGCCAGGTAGAGCTGGTCGTGCAGGGTGCCCATCCGCTCGGCGCGCAACCGCACCTGACTGACCGACTCTTCTCCGCTGACCACCAGCGAGGGGCTGCCGGCGCCGACCGCCCACTGCTGGGCCACATCCAGCAGGAGGGTCGACTTGCCCACGCCGGGCTCGCCGGCGAGCAGCACCACCGCGCCGGGGACCAGCCCGCCGCCGAGCACCCGGTCGAGCTCGCTCACGCCGGTGGGCCGGGCGCGGGCCGGAGCGGCGCTGATGGTGGCGATCGGCCGGGCCGGCTCGGCCGGCATCCGGGAGCTGACCACCCGACCGGAGACGGTCGGGCCGGTCACCGTGGACTCGACCACCGAGCCCCACTCGCCGCACTCTGGGCAGCGCCCCACCCATTTGGGGGGCTGGTGCCCGCAGGCGTCGCACTCGTAGGCCGGGCGCGGCTCGCGGGCGGCGGACCGGCCGCGGGCGGCACCGGCCGTGCCGCCGCGTGGCGACGTCGATCGGGAGGTGGTCACATCAGGACGCTAGCCTTCCCGTGCGACGAAAACACCCCGGCGTGGTGGTCACCACGCCGGGGTGTCTGTCGATGTGCAGGTCGGTCACTCGTGGGTCGTGTCGCCCTCGTCGTGGCCGCCCAGGCGCTCGATGATCGGCGAGGGGACCGGCGGCGCGGTGAGCGGCACCGCGATCGGCACCGGGCTGGTGACCGTGTTGCCGTTGCCGAAGTCGAACGTCACGACGACGTTCTGCCCGCTGCGCAGCGCCTCCCTCAGGCCGATCAGCCGGAGCTGACTGGTGGCCTCGGAGTTGAGCTGGAGGTAGCTCTGCGGCGCCAGCTCGATCCGGGCCGGCTGGCCCGGCGCGGCGGGGCTGGCCGAACCCGATGCCCGCGCCGATTCCGGCGCGGACGGGGTGGCCGACGACGACCCGGTGCCGGACGGGGTCGCCGACGGGCTGGCCGAGCCGGATTCGGAGGCCGACGGGCTGGCGGAGGCCGAAGCCTCGGCGGAGGGCGACGGGCTCGCCGAACCGCCAGAGATCACCACCTCGCGGGCGCTCTCGGTGGTGACGGTGACCGTCACGGTGCTCTTCGAGTCGTTGTAGATCACGGCGTTGAGCGGCGCGTCCTGGCCGGCGCGGTAGCCCTCGGTGCCGGGGTAGTCGACCAGCAGGCCGCGCACCGCGTAGGCGCCGTTGGGGGTCGTGAGGTTGACGCCCTGGACCGACGGCTCCTTCAACGCGGTCTCGGCGATCTGACCGGTGCCGCATCCGGACACCAGCAGGCTGGCAGCCGCAATACCGGACAGCAACAGGGCCGCCCGCCGGGATCCCCTGATCGAGCGCGTCACGTCGGTCCTCCTCGTTACGATCCCCACCCGGCCGCACGCCGGGCATGGTGGCCCTACCCGCGCAGACCGCGCTCCAGGGTAGTTGGAGCTGATCGAGGCCCGCACACGGACCCGGCAATGCCACCTTCTTGGGTGCCTCTCACACCACCCGGCCGCTCGCCACCAGCAGAACCACGTCGATGAGGGCCACCAGCATCACCGCCCGGAAAGCGGACACCGGCCGCCGGCCGGCGCGGGCCGCCGAGCGCCCGGCGTACCAACTCAGTGGCGGCACCACGGCGGCCGTGCCGACCGCCGCCAGGCCGACTGCCGACGGCGGCCCGGGTGGCCCCAGGACCAGGGTCGCGGTCGCGGCGAGGAGCAGCCCTGCCGCGGCCGCCCGGCTGCCGGCCGCGCCGAGCCGGTGCGGCAGGCCGCGCACCCCGGTCCGGGCGTCGTCGGCGAGGTCGGGCAGCACGTTGGCGAAGTGCGCGCCGGCACCCAGGCAGGCCGCCGCGACCAGCAGCCAGGCCGGCGGGGTCGGCTCGCCGGGCAGCCCCAGCACCACGAAGGCGGGCAGCGCGCCGAAGGAGACGGCGTACGGCAGCACCGAGAAGGCGGTGGCCTTGAGCGGCCAGTCGTAGAGCAGCGCGGAGACCAGGGCGACCGTGAGCCAGAACGCCGCCGTTGGGTTCGTGGTCAGCGCCAGCAGCGGGCAGGCCACCGCGGCCGCCGCCGCAGCCCAGGCCGTGGCGCGTCGGCCCACCGCGCCGGAGGCGACCGGCTTGTCGGTACGCCCCACAGTGGCGTCCCGTTCGGCGTCCAGCGCGTCGTTGGTCCAGCCGACGGCCAGCTGGCTGGCCAGCACGGCGAGCACCACCGAGACGATTCCCGCCGGTCGGTGCCCCACTCCCCAGGCGAGCAGACCGGCCACCGTGGTCACCGCTGCGGCCGGTTCCGGATGGCTCGCTCTGACCAGCCCTAACACCCTGGACGACATAAGGGAAGTCTGGTCGTTACCGAGCAGTCGTGCCACGCTCGTTTCCATGCGAGACGTGGCTGCGGCCGCGGCGTCCACCGGTCCCCGGGTGCTGCCGCGCAACGACCCGCGCCAGTACGACGACCTGGCCGGTGAGTGGTGGCGGCCGGATGGCGCGTTCGCGATGTTGCACTGGTTGGCCGAGGCCCGCGCGGCGCTGGTGCCGCCGGCCGGCCGGCCCGACGCGATCCTGGTCGACCTGGGCTGCGGCGCCGGGCTGCTCGCGCCGCACCTGGCCGGCAAGGGTTACCGCCATGTCGGTGTGGACCTGACCCGCTCGGCGCTGGTGCAGGCCGCCGAGCGCGGGGTGCGGGTGGTGCAGGGCGATGCCACCGCGGTGCCGCTCCCCGACGGTTGCGCCGACGTGGTCTCGGCCGGTGAGCTGCTGGAGCATGTGCCGGACTGGCGGCGCGCGGTGGCCGAGGCGTGCCGGCTCCTGCGTCCGGGTGGCCTGCTGGTGCTGGACACCCTGAACGACACGGCGCTGGCCCGGCTGGTCGCGGTGCGGATCGCCGAGCGGCTGCCCGCGGTGCCGCGTGGCATCCACGATCCACGGTTGTTCGTGGACGCTCGCGCGTTGGTCGCCGAGTGCGCCCGGCACGGTGTCGAGTTGCGGCTGAGGGGCATCCGGCCGCAGGTCGGCGGCCTGGTCGCCTGGCTGCTGCGCAGGGCTCGGGGGACCCGGGCGTCGGGTGTGGCGCGCACCGGCCGTGCCCCGCGCATCGTTCCGACCCGGTCCACCGCCGTGTTGTACCAGGGCCGGGGGGTCCGTAACGGATAGTCGGGTCGTGGCGGGGGTAAGGGACGCCGAGGAGGGGGCGATATGACGGTGCACGCGCTTGAGGCGGCCCGCCGGTTGGCGCCGCGGTTCGCCGCGCGGGCGGCGGAGCACGACCGGGACGGCTCCTTTCCGGTCGAGGACTTCCGTGACCTGCGGGAGGCTGGCCTGTTCGGGTTGATGGTGCCCCGCGCGTTGGGGGGCCTGGGTGCCACCTTCGCCGAGTACGCGGCAGTGGCCACTGAGCTTGCCCGGGGCAACGGCGCGACCGCCCTGGTGTTCAACATGCACGCCTCGGTCACCGGCGCGTTGGGCGCGGTCACCGAGGAGTTGGCCGAGGCGCTCGGTGTGCCGGACGAGGCGCTGGCCGCCCGGGACCGGCTGCTCACCGCTGCGGCGCAGGGATCCTGGTACGCGGTGGCGATGAGCGAGCGGGGCGCCGGTGCTCGGCTGTCCCAGCTGAGCACGGTCTACGAGGCGACCGACGAGGGCTGGCACCTCAAGGGCAGCAAGACCTTCTGCTCCGGTGCCGGGCACGCCGACGGTTACCTGGTGGCCGCGCGCAGCTCGGCCGACCAGTCGGTGGTCTCGCAGTTCCTGGTGCCGGCCGGCGATGGTCTGACGGTCGAGCCGACCTGGGACGCGCTCGGGATGCGCGCCACCTCCTCGCACGACCTGCACCTGGACGTCACGGTGCCGTCCGACCGGTTGCTGGGCGGGGTGGAGGGGCTGGCCCTGGTGGTCGCCCAGTTGATGCCGCACTGGCTGGTGGCCAGTTACGCCGCCGTGTACGTGGGGGTGGCCCGCGCGGCGATCGACGCGGCGGCCGAGCATCTCAACGCCCGCAACCTGGCCGGCCTGCCGGCGGTGCGGGCGCGGCTGGGCCGGGCGGACGCGGCGACGGCGGCGGCCCAGCTGGTGGTGGCCGAGGCGGCCCGCCGGGTGGACGACGCACCGGGCGACGAGGAGACCAACCGCTGGGTGTGGCGGGCGAAGCTGC
Source organism: Micromonospora sp. NPDC047527 (assembly GCF_040643015.1). Classification (NCBI taxonomy): domain Bacteria; kingdom Bacillati; phylum Actinomycetota; class Actinomycetes; order Micromonosporales; family Micromonosporaceae; genus Micromonospora; species Micromonospora sp. NPDC047527. The sequence goes on from NZ_JBEYTK010000006.1 coordinate 168,339, forward strand.
TCGCCGGCACGACGGCCGCCGAGGTGGCGGCGTCGGTGCTGGAGGCGGCGGGCACCTCGGCGACCCGGCGCGGCCATCCGTTGGAGCGGCTCTATCGGGACGCCCGCTGCGGCTCACTGCACCCAGCCACGTCGGACGTCTGCGCCGACTGGCTGGGCATCGCCGCGTTGGGCGGCGATCCGGACCGTGACGGATCGGCACCGCGTTGGTGAGCCGGCCTTGCGGTTCTCGCGCGGGGATCGGGCCGGCCGAGGTGGCCGGTGGGACGTCCAGGGGGAGGACAGCGTCTGACGAGAGGTGGGGATCGTGCCCGTACCAGTGATCGCGGGGCTCGGGACGGCGCAGCCGCCGTCCGCTTCGCAGGACGAGTTGTGGGAGGGCTTCTTCTCCCGGCACTTCTCCGGCACCACCCGGTCGTTGGCCCAGCGGATCTTCGCGAACTCCGGGGTGACCCGGCGCCAGGCCGCGGTCAACCCCCTCCTGGAGGACGTCTCGGAGTGGCCGACCGAACGGCGGATGCGCCGCTACCAGGTGGAGGCGCTGCCGCTGGGCAAGGAGGCGGTCGGACGCGCGCTGACGGCCGCCGGGTTGGACGCCGGCGACGTGGGCATGTTCATCGTCTGCTCCTGCACCGGGTACGCCACCCCGGGGCTGGACATCCTGCTCGCTCGGGACCTGGGCATGTCGCCGAGCACCCAGCGGATGTTCGTCGGCCACATGGGCTGCTATGCGGCACTGCCCGGGTTGGGCGCGGCGAGTGACTTCGTTTCCGCTCGGGGCCGGCCGGCGCTGCTGCTCTGCGCGGAGTTGACCAGCCTGCACATCCAGCCGTCCAGCGCCCGGGTGGACACCCAGCAGATCGTCTCGCACGCGCTCTTCTCGGACGCCGCGGTCGCCGCCGTGGTGGTGCCGGGTGGCCCGGGGTACGCGTTGCGCGAGGTCACCTCGGTCACCGACACCTCGACGGCCGACCACATGACCTGGGACGTCACCGACGCCGGTTTCCGGATGGGGCTGTCGCCGAAGGTGCCGCAGGTGCTCTCCCGGCATGTTCGCGCGCTGGTGGACGATCTGCTGGCCCGGCACGACGGCACCAGCTCCGAGGTGGACGGTTGGGCCGTGCACCCGGGCGGCCCCCGGATCCTCAACGTGGTCGAGCGGGAGCTCGCCCTGCCGCCGCAGGCGCTGGCCGCGTCCTGGGCGACGCTCGACGAGCACGGCAACTGCTCCTCGCCGACCGTGCTGCTGATCCTGGACCGGCTGGCTCGCGCGACGACGGCCCCGAGCCGGATCGTCATGTTGGCGTTCGGTCCGGGCCTCACCCTGTACGCCGCCCTGCTCGATCGACAGGGCTGATCGACCGCGACCCCGGCCGGTACGCTCACCCACATGGATGCGGAGGTGGGCCACCGGCTGCGGTCCGCGGTGCTGGCCGGGGTGGTGGTGGCCGCCCTGGTGGTCGGCGGCTGGTGGTGGCGGGCCGCCGCTCCCCACCCGACCGAAGGCTCGGCTCGTCCTTCGACGGCCGAGCCGAGTGAGCAGCCGACCGTCAGCACCGCGTTGGAACGTGTCCTGGCCTCCGGGGCGCCAGATGGGCCGGTGCGGGTGCGGATCGACCCCGAGACGGGTGAGGTCAGCGAGGTGCAGACCAGGCCGAGAGTGGTGATCGACCCGGCGACCGGCATGATCACCGACGTCGAGGGCACGCCGGGCGACAGCTTCCGATCGGGTGACCTGCCGATGTTCAAGGCGACGATCTGGCGGGAGCGGAAGGAACTCACCTCGGGGCGGGGCGTGACCCGGCAGTCCGCCGACGATGGCGTCCGGCACCTACTTCAGTACCGGTGCACCCGGCCCGGCACCCTCGTGGTGGCGGTCACCGGAGCCGATATGACCGGCCCGTCCCGCATCGACTGCGACGGCACGATCGCCACGGCCGAGGTGTTCCCCACTGGCGGGCCGATCCGGGTGTCGCTGTCGACGGCGGGTGAGCGGCCCATCGACGTCCAGGCGCAACTCGTCGCGCTGCCCTGAGCGCCGGTCAGGCGGCGAGGGCGGTCAGTTCCTTCTGGTACGTCTCGACCGGCCCGAGGTCGGGCAGCACCCGGGTCACCACGCCCGTGCGGTCGACCAGGAGTGCGGTAAGCGTGCCGGGGCGGGCCGGTTGGCCCAGGAACGAGCGCAGCCCACCAGCGGGGTCGGCCAACGCCCGGACATTTCCACCGGCCGGTGGCGTGGCCGCGACCGTCCGCCCCCCGGCCACGGTGATCACGGCGACGCCGTCCGGAGCTGCGGCCACGGCCTGGCCGACCCGCTCGGGGCAGGGGCAGCCGTCCACCAGGATGATCATGGCTGGGAGCAGGCCGCGCAGCGGCACGGGCGCCTGGGCGGCGTCGACGAGGTCGAGCGCGGGTAGCGCCCGGCCGGCGACGGTCAGGGGTGGCGCGTACGGGGTCGGGGCGGGCCGGTCGGTGCTCCGGTTGGCGCGCGGCCAGGTCACGGCGAGCAGGCCGGCCAGCGTGGTGAGCACCGCCACCAGCAGCACCAGCAGCGGCAGGGCGAGGGCCCGGTGCCCGGCGTGTTGACCGGCGGCCCGGCGCAGCTCGCGGCGAACCCGGGCGGCCTCGCTGGCGAGCGCCGAGGCGTCGTCGGGGACCACGACGCGGCCCCACTCGGGTGGCAGGTCAGGTAGGCCGTCGGACGGTCCGTGGCCCTCTGCGTCCGGCTTGCCCATCGGACCCCCTGGAAGCGTCTCGAGAGCGGAGTGTTGCTCGGACTCCAGGGTCCCGCACCGGGGCCGCCTCCCGCTACATCTGGGCGCAGTCCCGCCGGGCGGGATACCATGGGATGAGCGCATAGCCCTTGATCTCGACGTTCTGTTCACCCGTACCGGGAAGTTATCCGCAGGTTACGGAGCGTGTTCGAATCATCGGTTTGACTGCCTGTCAAGCTGAAGAAAGACCTCTCACAGGGCCCCTGAGCTGCGCCAACGGTCAGGACATCGGTGAGACATCGTTGCCTGACCGTGTTACCCTAGACACAGCGAAAGGGGTTTCGAACCTATGGTTTTCAGTGTCGGCGAGACCGTTGTCTACCCCCACCACGGGGCCGCACTCATCGAGGCAATCGAGACTCGGGTCATCAAGGGCGAGCCTAAGCAATATCTCGTCCTGAGGGTCGCGCAGGGTGACCTGACGGTCCGGGTGCCGGCCGAGAATGCCGAGATCGTGGGTGTCCGCGAGGTGGTTGGCGAAGAGGGCCTCGGCAAGGTCTTCGACGTTCTCCGGGCTCCGCACACCGAGGAGCCGACCAACTGGTCGCGGCGTTACAAGGCCAACCTGGAAAAGCTGGCCTCCGGAAACCCGCTGAAGGTCGCCGAGGTCGTTCGCGACCTGTGGCGCCGGGAGCGGGAGCGGGGCCTTTCCGCGGGCGAGAAGCGGATGCTCGCCAAGGCCCGTGACATTCTCGTCGGCGAGGTCGCGCTGGCGGAGAAGAGCACCAAGGACGAGGCGGAGACGCTGCTCGACAAGGTCCTCACCGAGGCCTAGTCCACAGCATCGTCGTACCCACTTCCGAGCGAAGAAACCACCGAGGACCGCGACGTGACCGCGCAGCTCAATCCGCGCGGTGACGTCGCGGTCCTCGTGCCTGCGGCGGGTGCCGGCGTACGGCTCGGCCCCGGCCGACCCAAGGCGCTGCGCCTGCTCGCCGGCGAACCGTTGTTGGTGCACGCCGTGCGTCGGCTGGCCGCCGCCGTCTCGGTGCACACGATCGTGGTGGCCGCGCCGTCGGCCGAGGTGGCGGCCGTCCGTGAACTGCTGGCCCCGGTGGCGCCGGTGATCGTGGTGCCGGGTGGCGCGGAGCGGCAGGCGTCGGTGGCCGCCGCGTTGGCGGCCGTGCCCGCCGGCCCGACGATCGTCCTGGTGCACGACGCCGCCCGCGCGTTGACCCCACCGGAGTTGGTCGAGTCCGTCGCGGCGGCCGTCCGCGAAGGTCGGGACGCGGTGATCCCCGTCCTGCCGGTCGTCGACACGATCAAGGAGGTCGGTGCCGGCGAGGTGGTGCTCGGCACCGTCGACCGGTCCGCCCTACGTGCCGTGCAGACCCCGCAGGGCTTCCGCCGGGCCGTGCTGACCGCCGCGCACGCCGCCGCCGGCGACGCGCTCACCGACGACGCCGGGCTGGTCGAGAAGCAGGGCGTCACCGTGAGCTGCGTGCCCGGCTCGGAGTACGCCCTGAAGATCACCCGCCCGTTCGATCTGGCTCTCGCGGAGCATCTGCTCACTTCCGCTGGTTGACGCGTACCCTCGGTTCATGATCGTTCCTCGGGTAGCCATCGGGACCGACGTCCACGCCTTCGAGCCCGGCCGTCCCTGCTGGGTGGCTGGCCTGCTCTGGCCCGACCAGGACGGCCTCGCCGGGCACTCGGACGCGGACGTCGCCGCGCACGCCGCCTGCAACGCCCTGCTCTCCGCTGCCGGTCTCGGCGATCTCGGCTCCACCTTCGGGGTGGGCGAGCCGGAGTGGGAGGGCGCGTCAGGCGTTGCCCTGCTGACCGAGACCGCCCGCCGGGTGCGCACCGCCGGCCTGGAGATCGGCAACGTGTCCGTGCAGGTCATCGGCAATCGGCCCAAGATCGGCCGGCGTCGTGCGGAGGCCGAGCAGGTGCTCTCGGCGGCCGTCGGCGCCACGGTCACCCTCTCGGCCGCGACCACCGACGGGCTCGGTTTCACCGGCCGCGAGGAAGGGCTGACCGGCATCGCGGTGGCCCTGGTGTACGACGCGCCAGCCGCCTAGGCTCGCCGCGATGTCCAGCGAACCCACGCCTGACCGTTCCGCCGCCGACGGCTACCTCGACCGGGCTCAGCTCCTTGCCGAGCTCGGCCGCCACGACGAGGCTGCCACGGAGCTGACCTACGGGCTCGCGTTGAAGCCCGCGGATCCGGAGGCGCTCACCATGCTCGCCCGGGTGCACCTGGCAGCGGGCCGGCCGGCCGACGCGCTCACCGCTGCCGACGCGGCCGTGGCCGCCGCTCCGGAGGCGCTGCCGCCGTTGGTGGTCCGGGCCATGGCGCTGGCCGACCTGGAGCGCTACGGCGAGTCCGCCGCGACCGCCGACCGTCTGCTGGCGCTCGGCCCCGCCGACGCGTACGCCCAACGCAGCGCGGCGGCGATCCTGGCCGACTCACGCAACGGCCAGCCGGCGCTGAACGCGGCCTGGCGAGGGGTCGAGTTGGCGCCCCAGGAGCCGCAGGCGCATCTGGTGCTCGGCCTGGTCGCCGCCCGGCTGGAGCTGTTCGACCTGGCCGAGCGGGCCTACGGGGAGGCGCTGCGGCTCGACCCGCGCCTCGCCGACGTCGGGCAGGACGTGGGTGTCATCCGGCTGGAGCAGCGCCGCTGGTCGGTGGCGCTGGAGCACCTCGCCGAGGCGGCCACGATCAGCCCGAAGCGGATGGACTCGGGGCGGACCATCGCCTACGGGCTGCACCGCCTGGTGCTCTACGGCGCCGGCTGGTCGCTGGTGGCCGCGGTGGTGGTGGCGTTCGCGGCTGCCGCGAACGACGGGTTCTCCCGCGTCCTCGCGGTCCTCGCCGCGCTCACCGGCGGGATCGTGGTCTGGCAGCTCGCGGCCCGGCTGCCGGGGCTGACCCGGACCATCCTGCCCAGCCTCCTGCACTCGGACCGGGCGCTGGCCCTGGCGGTCTACGCGGTGGCCGCCGCGCCGGTGCTGCTGCTGGCGTACGCGGTGGTCGGCTCGCCGTGGCCGCTGGTGCTGGCCATCGCCACCACCACCATCGCCGAGTTCGCCATCTTCACCCGCACGGCCGTCCGCTCCTGAGTCAGGCGCGACGCGCCCACGTCCAGGCGTACCCCTCGTCCTCGCAGGTGCGGGCCGCGTCGCAGAGGTCCAGTGGGCGGAAGGTGTCGACCATGACGGCCAACTCGTCGAAGTATTCCGCGCCGATGGACCGCTCGGCGGCACCCGGCTGGGGGCCGTGGGTGAACCCGGACGGGTGCAGCGAGATCGAACCCTGCTCGATGCCGGAGCCGCGCCGGGCCTCGTAGTTGCCGCCGGTGTAGAAGAGCATCTCGTCGGAGTCGACGTTGTGGTGGTTGTACGGCACCGGGATCGACTGCGGGTGGTAGTCGACCTTGCGGGGCACGAATGAGCAGATGACGAAGTTGGGCCCCTGGAACGTCTGGTGCACCGGCGGTGGCTGGTGGATGCGGCCGGTGATCGGCTCGAAGTCGTGGATGGAGAACGCCCACGGGTAGAGGTGACCGTCCCAGCCGACCACGTCGAACGGGTGGTTCGCGTAGACGTGGCGGGTCCAACCGCGTCGGTGGCGGACCAGCACCTCGACCTCCTCGCCGTCGACGAGCAGCGGTGCGTCCGGGCCGCGGACGTCGCGCTCGCAGTACGGCGAGTGCTCCAGGAACTGGCCGCGCACGGAGAGGTAGCGCTTGGGCGGCCCGATGTGCCCGGACGCCTCGACGGTGAGCAGCCGCACGGGCTGGTCGCCGGTGGGCACCAGCCGGTGAATGGTCGAGGTGGGGATGATGACGTAGTCGCCCTCGATCGCCTCCAGCACACCGAACGGCGACTCGACCCGCAGCGTGCCCGCCTCGACGTAGAGGCAGTGGTCGCCGGTGGCGTCGCGGAACAGCGGTGAGGGCCGGTCGGCGAGGACGTACCCGATGCGGACGTCGTCGTTGGCGAGCAGGTACTGCCGGCCGAGGATCGGGTCGGCGCCACCGGCGTCGAGCTTGTGGGTGCGCAGGTGGCGGGGCTTGAGCGGCAGGTTCGGAGCCCGGGTGAACGCGGGCGGGGTGAACTCGTCGGCGGCCAGGATCGCGGTGGGCGCGTGCCGGTGGTAGAGCAGGGACGAGTCGGACGAGAAGCCCTCCTGACCCATCAGCTCCTCGGCGTAGAGGCTGCCGTCGGGCTGGCGGAACTGGGTGTGGCGCTTGCGCGGCACCTCGCCGACGCTGCGGTAGTACGGCATCTCGCCTCCCGATATATCCCGTTCACCGGCCGAAGGCGTCCGATAATCGGACGCTGTTGTCCGTTCCTCGTAGCGTCCCGTACATTCTTGTTCCGTGTCAACGCAGGTGCCCGCACTCCTCCACGGCCTGGTGGACGACGCCGCTGTCTTCCCTCCGGGCAGTGCCGCGCTGCACGACGCCCTGGCCGCCCACCGCCAGCACCGTGCCGCCTGGTACGCCGACCTGGTCGGCCCGCTGCTGATCCCCGCCTCGGACGTGGCCGCCGGTGAGCTGAGCGGTCTCATCGACCCCGGCGAGGGCCTGGTGGTCGGCGTGATCGGTGACACCGGGATCGGGAACCTGCCGTTCGCCCTGTCGTTTCTCGCCCCGGACGGTGTCACCGCGCGTCAGGTCGAGGTGGCGGTCGCCAAGCGCGGCGAGGACCCGCTGCCCGGCATCGCCGAGTTGCTGCGGCTGACCGACGCGCTACCGGGCGTGGAGGCCGTCTACGCCGAACTGCCGCTGACCTTCGGGCTGATGGGCGCGTTGGACGCCCTCGCCGCCGCCCGTGCCGACGGCCTGCCGATCGCGGCCAAGTTCCGCACCGGCGGACTGGCCGCCGAACTGTTCCCCACCCCGGCCGAACTGGCCGCGGTGATCTGCGCCTGCCGGGACCGTGGCCTGCCGTTCAAGCTCACCGCAGGGCTGCACCAGGCGGTCCGGCACCTCGATCCGGAGACCGGCTTCACCCACCACGGCTACGCCAACGTGCTGGCCGCGACGCTCGCCGCCGCCGGTGGTGAGAGCGTCGGCGCGGTCGCCGAACTGCTGGCCGTGCTCGACCCGCGCCCGCTGCTGGAGCGCGTCAACGCGTGGCGGGACGCGCCGCGTCCACTCTGGGTCGGCTTCGGCTCGTGCAGCATTCTGGAACCACTGACCGATCTGATCCAGCTGGGGCTGGTGAACGGGGGCTACGACGCATGACCTGGGTGACCGGCGTTGACGGTTCGCCGTACGGGGTGACGAACCTGCCGTACGGGGTGTTCCGGTCCGATGGGGGTCAGGCGCGGATCGGCGTACGGATCGGGTCATGGGTGCTCGACCTGGCCGGCGCGGAGGCCGCCGAGCTGGTGCTGGCCGCAGGCACGTTGGGCCGGCCCACCCTCAACGACTTCATGGCGCTCGGTCGTCCCCAGTGGACGTCGGTGCGGCAGCGGATCACCGAGCTGCTGACCGACCCGGCGCACCGGCCGGCGGTGGAGCCGCTGCTGGTGCCCCTGGCCGACGTGGAGTTGCTGCTCCCGATCGAGGTGGCGGACTACGTCGACTTCTACTCCTCCGAGCACCACGCCTCGAACGTCGGCCAGATCTTCCGCCCCGGTCAACCGCCGCTGCTGCCCAACTGGAAGCACCTGCCGATCGGCTACCACGGGCGGGCCGGCACGGTCGTCGTCTCCGGCACGCCGGTGATCCGGCCGACCGGTCAGCGCGCCTCTGCCGAGGGTCCGGTCACCGGCCCGTCGGTACGCCTCGACATCGAGGCCGAGGTCGGTTTCGTGGTCGGTGTGCCCAGCCCGCTGGGCGCGCGAGTCTCCGTCGACGACTTCGCCGACCACGTGTTCGGCGTGGTGCTGGTCAACGACTGGTCGGCCCGGGACATCCAGGCGTGGGAGTACCAGCCGCTCGGCCCGTTCCTCGGCAAGTCCTTCGCCACCTCGGTCTCGGCCTGGGTGACGCCGCTGGACGCGCTGGCCGACGCCTTCGTGCCGGCACCCGACCAGGACCCGCCGGTGGTCGACTACCTGCGCGATGTGCCGCACCTGGGTCTGGACCTCCGGCTCGCCGTCGAATGGAATGGCGAACGGGTCAGTGAGCCGCCGTTCGCCGGCATGTACTGGACGCCGGCCCAGCAGTTGGCGCACCTCACCGTCAACGGCGCGTCCCTGCGCACCGGCGACCTGTACGCCTCGGGCACCGTCTCCGGCCCCGACCGTTCGCAGGTCGGCTCGTTCCTGGAGCTGACCTGGGGTGGGGCGGAGCCGGCGAAGGTCGGCACCGAGAGCCGCACCTTCCTCGTCGACGGCGACACGGTGACCATCACGGCCACGGCCCCTGGCCCGGACGGCACCACCATCGCCCTCGGTGAGGTCACCGGAACGATCCGCCCGGCTCGCTGAGTCGGGCGCTTCCACCCGCCCTGGCGCGGGTCGGACACGCGGTCCGTCGGGCCGTCTCATCGGCGGGACTCGTGATCGCACCGGCTGTGCGATCACCAAGCCTGCTTACCCCGTTGGTTGACGCGGATCATGTTGCCCCGTCGACCGGCACGGTCGGGCCTTAGCCCGCCTGTCAGCGGTGGGGCAATCCCATCGCACACGGAGGTAATCACGATGCACGATCTTGCGGGAGCGATCTGGCGGACCAGCAGCCGCTCGAACGACCAGGGGCTCTGCGTGGAGGTGGCGGACAACCTGGTCGACGTCCTCGGCGTTGTCGGGGTCCGCGACTCCAAGGACCAGGCCGGTCCCACACTGACCGTCAGCCCGCCGGGGTGGACGGCGTTCATCGGCGCCATCCGGGGCGGTCGTTTCGAACGCTGACCGGCGCGCCGGCACCGGTCGACGACCGGTGCCAAGCGACTGCCGAAACGGACAGCGTGGCCTCCGGGTGGTGGAAATTCCGTCCCGGGGGCCTCGTCCGGCCCTCACCGCGCGTACCGTCGACGACACGGGAGGGTGGCATGTCGACGGTGACGGTTTCCGGGCTCATCGATGCACACGCTGTCGATGTCTGGCGTCTGCTGACCGACCTGCCCGGCCGGGCGGCGCGGCCGACGGCTGTCGGCCCGGTCGAGCTGCTCACCCCGGGCCCGTTCGGGCCGGGCACCGCCTGGCGTGAGGAGCGCGTCCAGCCGGGCGGTGGCACGCTCACCGAGGAGTTCCTGGTGGTGGAGGCCCTCGCCCCGCAGCGACTGGTGCTGTGTTCCTCCGGTGCCGGCGCGGAATACCGGATCACCTGGAGCCTGCGACAGGTCCGCCGTCGCGGCCGGGCTCGCACGGCGATCACCATCACTCAGGAGGCGGTGCCGACCGACCCGTACGGTCGCGTGGTGGCGCTGCTGCTCGGCGGGCTCGCCGCCAGGGCGGTCGAGGTGGCGCTCCGGCGTGATCTCGCCGACCTGGCCGTGGCGGCGGGTGTGGCCGGCTCGGTCGAAGCGGCCTGACCGGCGCCCAGCCCGCACTAAGTGCGACAGTGGCCGACGCGACCTGACCGGGGTCTGACCAGTTCCGCTGGGTAGGGTGCCGGGCGGAGGTGCGGCATGGGGTTCCCGAGGGGCCGGCGACGGCTCGTGCTGGCGGTGGTGGCGTTGCTCGCCACGGCGGCCACCGCGATCATCGTGCACCGGGTGCTCGCGCCGGCCGAGGTGAGCACGGTGGCGACGGGTGACTACCCGGCCGCGGCCCAACCGCCCGTCGGTGTGGTCGGTCGGCTGCCGGTCGCCCCGCTGATCGTGGACGAGAGGCTGCGGGTGTACGCCGCACACCGCCAGGTCTATGCCGACCGTCCGGTCGACGGGCGGCACCGCACCACCCCCTACTGGTCGTACCGGCGTTGGCCGGCGGAGCTGACCGCGGTGGTGGCCAGCGGCAGCACGGTGATCAGCCGCTGGTCCGACGGTCAGGTGGTCGCGCTCGACGCGCCCACCGGCCGGGTGCGGTGGCGGGCCGAGGGTCCGGTGCCCGCCGAGAGCGCGGCGGTGGTCCGGCGGACCGGGGCCGCCATCGTCTGGGATCCTCGCGGGCTCTACCTCACCGACCTCGCGGACGGCCGGACGGTGCTGGTGGTCACCGGCGACACCGAGGCACGCGGGGTGGAGGTGGCCGGCGGCCGGGAGTTGTGGCGGGTCGACCTGCCCGGCGACTGCCGCCGTGACGTCGGCACCACGGCATCCGGGCAGTTGATCGGCCTGGACAGCTGCGCGGGGCCGGCCACTGTCGAGTTCCGGGACGCGGCGACGGGCGCGGTGGGTACGCGGTGGCGACCGCCGGGTGGCTCGGACGGATTGGTGGCGACTCCGCTGGGTTGCCGTACCGGCCACTCGGCGTGCTCCGGGCTGCGGACCGCCGGGCCCGGGGACGCGGGTGGTCGGGGCTGGCTGCTGGGCGAGGGCGAGCCGCTTCCCGCTCCGGCGCTGGACCCGGCCGGTGCCACGCTGGCCGGCGAGCAGGCCGTCGCCGTGGTCGACGGGGCGGCGGTGGGTCGCTCGGCGCGTGACGGCACCGAGCTGTGGCGGTCGCCGGGGCTCGGAACGGCGCGGGTGCTCGCGGTGCAGCCCGGCCGGGTGCACCTGCTGACCGAGGTGAACGACCTGGTGACGCTGGATCCGGCGACCGGCGCGCAGTTGTCCCGCTTCTCTCTCAATGTCGGGTCCGACGGAACGGGCTGGGCGCCCGGGGCGGTGTTAGCCGAGGACGGCTACGTCGCGGTGGAGCGGCTCCGGAAGCCGGTCGACCCGGAGGGTGACGACCAGCGCTACTACCTGACCGCCGAGGCCGTGATCCTGGCCGCCACCTGATCGCGGGGTTTCAGCACCTGGTCATACCCTTTGTCCAAAAAGGGTATGTTTCTCACGGTCCAGGTTTCCGTGGGAAGGGGTCGGCGCATGGGTCGGACGGCAGCCAACTACCTCGTGGGCAGCGCGCTCGCCGCCACCGCGAGCCTCACGCTGGCGGTTTCGCCGACGCTTACCGCAGACTTCGCTTCGGCGCGTGGGCTCAGCGCCGCGTGGGCCGAGCGGTCGACGGACGACGGCGTCACCTTCGAGATCGTGCCGGCGTCGCCGACCCCGACGCCACCCGCCCCCACGCCGACACCACCGACGCCCACGCCCAGCCACGGTGGTCAGCTGCCGGTCACCGGTTCCGGAGGGTCGGCGCTGCTGCTCGCCGGGCTGGGCGGGGCTCTGCTCCTTGTCGGCTGGCTCGCCGCCCGCCGGAGGCGGCCGGTCTGATGGCCTGCGCCGCCGCCGGTGGCGGCCGGCATCAGCGCCCGGCCGGGATCCGCTCCCGCGGCCTGCGGATGGGAGGCCGACCGGAATGGCGCGATCGGCGGGCCAGCACCCCGAGGCCGGTGATCAACAGCAGGCCCGCGACGGCTGCGCCCACGGCCCAGCCGGAGATCATCCGGGAGACGACGCTGCCCCGCTCTCCGACCTGACCCGCGTCGGGGAACTGGATCTGCGCGGTGACGCTGCGCTTCACCAACCCGCTCTCCAGGTTCACCTCCATCTTCCAGGGGCCGTTGGGCAACTCGGCGGGGAGTCGAGCGACGACCTGCCCGGAGCCACCGGGCGCAAGCGTGACGCCCTGCCCGACCGGGAAGGGACCGGCCCGGCTGCCGGCCGGCCCATCGCTCAGGGTGACCGTCCCGGTCAGGTCGAGGGCGCGACCGCCGGTGTTGGCGACCTGGACGGTCACCGACGGTTCACCCTCGGGGCTGCGAGCCGGGCGTAGCTCTCCGATCGAGAAGTCGGAGGCCGGTTCGCCGCCGGGGCCGATGTCGAGGTACATCCGGACGCCGACCCGATGGACCTGGGTGATCTCCCCGCCGGTCCGGGGCGCGGACGCGGTGGACGCCCAGAGCACCCCGTACCGCTCGCCGCGCGAGGCGGGTGGCGGCACCGTGATGGTCGCCTGGACCCGGGTCTCGCCCCACGGCTGCACCTCCACGGTCGGGTGGTCGAGGGTGATCCATGAGGTCAGCTCGTTTGTCGCGCGTCCCTCGCCGAAGCGGAACGCCGAACCCTCCAGGGTGGCCGCCGCCGGATAAACGTCGATGCGACGAGTTTCGCCGGTGCGATTGGCGATCAGCAGTTGCCGCTTGATGGTGGTGCCCGGCGGGAGGTGGTCGACGATGTAGCGCAGCGCCCGGGGATCGGTGCGGCGGTCGGTCGGGGCTTCCAGCAACCGGATCCCGATGCTGCCCTCGTCCGACCCCGTTCCCGGCTCGGCCGCGCCGGCCCGGGTCGACAGACCCGGACCGGCGAGGCAGAACAGGGCGAGCGCGACCGCGATGGTCGACCGCCCCCGGCGGCTACGCCACCGAATGTGTCACCGTGCCGGTGTACTCGCCCGCGATGCTGTCCAGCGGGACGTTGACCACCAGGGTGGGGTTCCAGCTGGCGGTGTTGCCGCCGGTCCCGCCAGCGTGGGTGAACGCGGTGAGCGGGGTGACGCTGTCCAGCGGCGCCGCGTCGCCGGCGGTGGGCTGACCCGGCGTGAAGGTGCCGGTGCCGGTGGTCGCCGTCGCCGCGCCGGACCAGTAGTCGATCTCCTCCGGGAGGACGGTCTCCGGCGGGGAGCCAGTGCCGGTCTGGAAGACCGACGCCGTCACCGACGCGACCCAGGACGCGTCGTCGGCGGCCCGGGAGTCGTCGACCGTCACGGTGCCGAGCTGGCCGGTGATGGTGCCACCGGGGGCACCAGTGCCCAGGTCGGCGGTGGCCGGCGCGACGACGTCGAGCGTGCCGGCGAGGACCTCGAAGGTGGTGTCCGTCGTGTCGTCGGGCGCGGCGGCGGCGGGCGTGGCGAGGAAGCCCACCATCGCGGCGGCAGCGGCCCCGGCGAGACAGATCTTGGCAGTACGCACTGTTCGTTACCCCGTTTTCTCGAAGTGAGCCGGCGTGCGTCCTCGGCACGCCGGCTTACTTCGGAAGGTAGGGCATAAACGACGCAGAACAGGACAAACAGCTCTTATGTCACAAGATGGTCAACTACTTCAGGTCAGTGCCGCCTCCGCAGCCGCCAGGAGGGCGTCGTTCTCGGCCGGCGTGCCGATGGTGACCCGGACGCCGTCACCGGGGAACGGTCGGACGATCACTCCGCGCGCCTCGCACGACTTGCCGAAGGCCACGGCCCGGTCGCCCAGCGGCAGCCAGACGAAGTTGGCCTGGCTGGTCGGCACGTCGGGCACGAACTTGCGCAGCGCCTCGGTGACCCGGTCCCGTTCGGCGATGACCAGCGCGCAGCGGCGCTCCATCTCCGCGACCTGGGTCAGCGCGGCGAGCGCCCCGGCCTGGGCGGCCGTGCTGGTGGAGAACGGGGTCGCCACCTTGCGGATCGCCGACGCCACCACCGGCTGGGCCACCAGCCAGCCGATCCGCAGACCGGCCAGCCCCCACGCCTTGGACAGCGTGCGCAGCACCGCCACGTTCGGCCGGTCCAGGTAGTCGAGCCCGTTCGGCACCTCGGGGTCGGTGACGAACTCCCGGTATGCCTCGTCGATGACCACCAGCACGTCGTCGGGCACCGCGTCGAGGAACCGGTCCAGCTCGGCCCGGCGTACCGCCGTGCCCGTGGGGTTGTTCGGGTTGCAGACCAGGATCATCCGGGTCCGGTCGGTCACCGCCGCCGCCATGGCCGCCAGGTCGTGCCCGTGCCCGGCGTCGTTGGGCACCCGCACGCTTGTCGCGCCGCTTGTCGCCGCGATGATCGGGTACGCCTCGAACGACCGCCATGAGTAGAGCACCTCGTCGCCGGGCAGGCAGGTGGCCCGGACCAGGTGCTCGGCGAGCGCCACCGACCCGCAGCCGGTGGCGATCCGGTCGGCGTCCACCCCGTACCGCTCGGCGAGCGCGTCGCGCAGCGCCACGACGCCCATGTCCGGGTAGCGGTGCGAGGCGGTGATCGCCTCGGTGACCGCCTCCACCACGCCCGGCAGCGGCCCGTACGGCACCTCGTTGCTGGCCAGCTTGATCGCCTCCGGCAGACCCAGCTCGCGCGCCAGGTCGGCCGGGCTGCGCCCGGGAACGTAGTTGGGCAGCGCGTCCAGGTCGGCGCGGGTCAGTCGCAGCGCCGGCTCGTGGCGTCCGGAGTCCGTCATGGGGTGTCTCCCGTGGGCTGGGGGTGGTCGTCAGTGGTGGTGGACTCGGTGGGGTCGGGGAGTTGGACGACCACCGTCTGTGCGCGCTTGTCGTGCAGCGCTCGGCGGAGCGGATGGTCGAAGAGCGGGGAGAGGGCGCCGACCAGTTGCAGCACCAGGCCGAGGCCGGCGCAGTACCAGAGCAGGGTGGGCAGGCCCATCGTGCTCCACCGGCTGAACGCCCGACCGAAGCCCAACGGCTGGTCGGCGGCGATCGGCACCGCGCGGATCCGCATGATCCGCTTGCCGAAGGTCTGCCCGTTGGTGGCCATCGAGGGCACCTCGTACGCCAGCCAGAGCGCCGCGGCGATCACCACGATCACCACCTGGAGGAGCCCGGCCTGCTCGCTGATCGGCGGCAGCCCCTCGGTGGAGGTGTTGCCCTCCATGCCGCGCCGGAAGGCCTCCCGCCAGTACGGCAGAAGCTCCTCCAGCCATCGCCAGACGAACCAGCCGTTGACCACCGCGTTCAGTGCGAACACGATGCCGAAGTCGATCAGCCGGGCGGTGAACCGGCGGCCGTAGCCGGCCAGCGGCAGCCCGTGCGGGCGCGGCTCGGGCGGCTGTCCGGGCCAGCCGGGCGGCGCGCCCGGCGGTGTCCAGCCCGGCGGACCGGCCTGCGGCGTCCAGCCGGGCGGCGCACCTGGCGGTGCCCAGCCCGACGGACCGGCCTGGGGCGTCCAGCCCGGGGCCTGACCTGTCTGCGGCGTCCAGCCGGGCGGCGCACCTGGCGGTGTCCAGCCGGGCGGACCGGCCTGGGGCGTCCAGCCCGGGGCCTGACCTGTCTGCGGGCCCTGCCCGGGGTGCGGTGCCGAACCGGAGTGCGGTGGCCAGCCCGGTGGGTTGGTCACCCCGTTGGCTGCGGCGGGTGCGGCCGGGGTGACCGGTACGGGCGGCGGCTCGGCCGGGGGCGGCCCGTCCGGCGGGGTGGCGTCGACGGGGATGGGCGCGCCGAGCCAACCCTCACCGTCCCAGTACCGCCGGGTTTCAGGGTCGGCCGGGTCGACGTACCAGCCTGGTTGCACACTCACGAGGCAACCTTAACGACGACCGTTCCGGCGAACTTGTCGTGGAGGCACTGCTGCCAGGGCTTGTCCCAGAGCTGCCAGAACCCGTCGGCGTAGCTCATGCCCGGAACCAGCGAGGACGCCAGGTACTGCACGAGCCACCGTCGGCCGGCCATCCGCCGGTCGAGCGTGCGGGTCGGGTCGAGCGGCACCACGCGCAGCTTCATGATCTTCTTGCCGAGCGTCTGGCCGCCGCGCTTGAGGTACTCCACGTGGTAGAGCCAGTAGAGACCGAGCAGCACGACGAACAGACCGAACTGGAGCAGCAGGATCGGCAGGAAGAAGCTGACGAAGAAGGTGCGCGGGTCGGGCTCCACGAGAGTGCCGTCCGGGTTGGTCTGGGTCATCTCGGTGAACATCCGCCACCAGAGGACCAGGAAGATCGGCATGAACAGCATCAGCGACACGACAGTCGCCAGCGCCGTGTCGATCATCCAGGCCAGCAGCCGGTCGCCGAAGCTGGCCAGTGGCTGCCCAGCCGGGCTCAGCGTCGGCGGCGGCGGGCCCACCGGGCGGGGTGGCCCGGCGTACCAGTGCGGCGGGGCGTACCCGGGCGGGGCGTACTGCGGCGGCACGGCGTACCCCTGGGGGATCTGTCCGGGCGGCGGCGGCGCGCCGCCGGCGGCGGGCGGGGGCCCACCGGCCGGCGGCGTCGGGTACGTCGGAGGCTGCGTCACGCTCGCAAGTGTTACAGGTTGCCGCGCGCTTCCTGCTCTCGCTCGATGGCCTGGAAGAGCGCCTTGAAGTTGCCCTTGCCGAAGCCGAGCGAGCCGTGCCGCTCGATCAGCTCGAAGAAGACCGTCGGGCGGTCCTGCACCGGCTTGGTGAAGATCTGGAGCAGGTAGCCGTCCTCGTCCCGGTCGACCAGGATCTTGCGGGCCTTCAGCTCCTCGATCGGCACCCGTACGTTGCCGATGCGGGCGCGCAGTTCCGGGTCCTCGTAGTACGAGTCCGGGGTGTCGAGGAACTCCACACCGGCGGCCCGCATCGCGTCGACGCTGGCCAGGATGTCGTTGGTGGCGACGGCGACGTGCTGGGCACCCGGGCCCTGGTAGAACTCCAGGTACTCGTCGATCTGCGACTTCTTGCGGGCGATCGCCGGCTCGTTGAGCGGGAACTTCACCTTGCGGGTGCCGTTCGCGACGACCTTGCTCATCAGCGCCGAGTAGTCGGTGGCGATGTCGTCGCCGATGAACTCCGCCATGTTGGAGAAGCCCATCACCCGCTTGTAGAACTCGACCCACTCGTCCATCCGGCCCAGCTCCACGTTGCCGACCACGTGGTCGACGGCCTGGAAGAACCGCTTCGGCTGGATGCCGGCGTCGATCATCGGCTGCCGGTCCACGATCGGGCCGCGGGCCACGAAGCCGGGCAGGAACGGGCCGGTGTAGCGGGACCGGTCGACGAGCGTGTGCCGGGTGTCGCCGTACGCGGCGATGGCGGCCATCCGGACGGTGCCGTGCTCGTCGCTCACCTCGTGCGGCTCGACGACGCCGGTGGCGCCCTGCGCGACGGCGTGCGCGTACGCGGCGTCGACGTCCGGCACCTCCAACGCGATGTCGCTGATGCCGTCGCTGTGCCGTGCCACGTGCTCGGCGCCGTCGGCGTCCGGGCGCACCGCGCCGGTCAGGACGAACCGGGCCGATCCGCTGGTCAGCACGTACTGGGCGTGGTCGCGGTAGCCCTGCTCGGGCCCGCGGTACGCCACGCAGGTCATGCCGAACGCCGTGGAGTAGTAGTGCGCGGCCTGCTTGGCGTTGCCGACCAGGAAGTGCAGGTGGTCGAGGCCCCGCACCGGGAACGGGTCGTGACTGATGTCGTGGTCGACTGCGCCGACGAGCCGGTCGACGTCGACGTCCTCGGTCGACTTGGGTCGGTCGATCGCCTGGGTCATGGTGGCCTCCCTCGCGTACCGGCCGGCCTCGTGGGCCGCCGTGGTGTCCTCTTGTGGCGAGGATCGCGGTGTCGACCCCGGCTGGGCAACTGTTGGTGGAAATGCTGGTCAGGTTGTGCATTCGGTATGGTCTGAACCCATGAACGGTGAGCAGGCTGTACAGCTCGACGCGCTCGATGTGCGGTTGGTCGAACTGCTCACCGAGGAGCCGCGGATCGGGGTGTTGGAGTGCTCCCGCCGCCTCGGCGTGGCCCGGGGCACCGTGCAGGCCCGGCTGGACAAGCTGGTCGACCGGGGCGTCATCGGTGGCTTCGGCCCGGAGATCTCACCGGCCGCGATCGGGTTCGGGGTGACCAGCTTCGTCACCCTGGAGATCAGTCAGCGGCACGGCCACGACCCGGTCACCGCCCACCTGGCCGCGATCCCCGAGGTGCTGGAGGCGCACACCATCACCGGCTCCAGCGACGTGCTCTGCCGGATCGTGGCCCGCTCCAACACCGACCTGCAACGGGTCATCGACTCGATCGTCTCCTCGGCCGGGATCACCCGAGCATCGACCATCATCGCGCTCGCCGAGCAGATCCCCTACCGCACCCTGCCGCTGGTGCGCAGCGCCGTCCGCGCCGACGCGAGGTGACCACCCGGCGGCTTTAACACCTCCGGGCCCAGAAAGCGCGGCGACACGGCGGCGCGGGCGTACGGAAGATCCGTGATCGTGGCTACGGTGTGCGGTGTGGCGAAGGGGAGCGTGCGCGGTGGGCTGCTGCTCGGCCTCGCCGTGGTCGTCGCCCTCGCCGCCACCGGGGTGTGGAACCCTTTTCCAGGCCTGTGGGACTGGGTGGACCGCAGCGAACCCATCTCCGATTCGGACATGGTCTGGCAGCAGCGGGTCGGCGGCACTCCGCGCAGCGTGACCATCGCCGGCGACGCCGTCGTGGTCGAGCAGCGCACCCGGGTCGAGGCCCGCAGCCTGGCCACCGGCGCCCAGCTCTGGGAGCGCAAGGCGGACTGGTCGGCGGTCGCCGGCGGTGACCGCGACCCGGTCGTCGCCGTGGGCAAGCTCCTGGTCAAGGGGTACGAGCTGCTCGACCCGACCACGGGGGCGACCCGGCGGCGCGACGACGACGCGGTCGCCGTGTGGACGTACCGCAATCTTCTGTTGGATGCCCGCTGCACGGACGCCACCGACTGCACCCTGAGCGCCTGGGACCCGCGCGGCACCAAGCCACTCTGGACGGCGTTCCTGCCCGGGGTGCACAGCGGCCTGCTCGCCGACAACCCGGGCCTGCGGGGCACCCGCCGGCTGACCGCCACCCGCATCGACGACGGGGTGGCCGGGCCGGAGCCGGTGCCACCGCTGCTCGGCTTCCCGGTCGACGGCCGCGTGCACGTCGTGGACACCGCCACCGGGCGGGTGCTGCAGAACGTCGAACCGGGTCGGGAGGAGCGGCTCTCCGTGGTGGGCGGCCGGATGTTGCGGATCGCCGCCCGCTCCCAGGACGGCACCTGCTACTACGCCATCTCCGCCCGGGACCCGGCGACCGGGCAGGAGGCGTGGCAGCGGGCCGGGGTCAACCTGCGGACCGCCGACACCGCCGGCTGCGTGCAGCGCGAGGACCCGCAGGGCGCCCGGAACGTCCTGATCGGGGTCGGCGCGGACGGCCGTGAGGCGGTCATCGACGGGTACGACGGGCGGCTGCTCTGGGTCGGCGAAGCGGCCACCAGGCTGATCGCGGTCGACGACCGGTACGCGGTGTTCCGGAGCGCCGACAAGCGTTCGGTGGTGTCCCGTGAGCTCGGCACCGACCGGGTCCTGTGGACCCGGCCCGCCAGCGCCAAGTCCGGTGCCGCGCTCACCCCGTACGCGGCGGTGCTCGGCGATGAGAAGCCGTCCCGGTTGGTCGCCGTGGACCCGCGCAGCGGCCGGGAACTGGCCATGCTGCGCACCTCCGCGAACGCCCTCGCGGTCGGATCGCAAGGCATGATCATCGGCGAGGGGCGGGAGATCGGGTACGTCCGCTTCGGGGCCACCGGGGGCACCGGGAGCACTCCGGCGTCGCCCGGCGACAGCGGAATCCCCGGTCCGGGTGGCACCGGCCCGGGTGGCACCGGCCCCGGGTCGGGCAACAACGGTGACTGCGGGCCGAAGGGGGAACTCTGCCCCGAGCCCGGCGGCGGCAAGGACGGCTGACGGGCTCGGCGGATGAGAGCGTCGTCCCAGCAGCAGCCCGGCGGGTGGGAATGATCGACCGGTCTGCCCTAGGCTTGCCGCTCATGAGCAGTGCCGCTGCATTCTCGTACGCCCCCCTGCTGCCGACCGGCCCTGATCAGACGGAATACCGCCTGATCACCGACGAGGGCGTGGACGTCGTGCACGGCCCCGGAGGTCGCCGGTTCCTCACCGTCGACCCGGCCGCGCTGACCGCGCTGACCGCCGAGGCGATGCACGACATCGCGCACTTCCTACGCCCGGCGCACCTGGCCCAGCTCCGCGCCATCATCGACGATCCGGCCGCGTCGCCGAACGACCGGTTCGTCGCGCTGGACCTGCTGCGCAACGCCAACATCGCCGCCGGTGGGGTGCTGCCGATGTGCCAGGACACCGGCACCGCGATCGTGATGGGCAAGCGCGGCCGGCACGTGCTGACCGACGGGACGGACGCCGAGGCCATCTCCCGGGGCGTCTACCAGGCGTACACGCGGCTGAACCTGCGCTACTCCCAGCTCGCCCCGCTGACCATGTGGGATGAGCGCAACACCGGCAGCAACCTGCCCGCCCAGGTGGACCTGTACGCCGAGGACCCGGACGGGCACCCCGACGCGTACAAATTCCTGTTCATGGCCAAGGGCGGCGGTTCGGCCAACAAGTCGTACCTCTACCAGGAGACCAAGGCGCTGCTCAACCCGACGCGGATGATGCAGTTCCTGGAGGAGAAGCTGCGGCTGATCGGCACCGCCGCCTGCCCGCCGTACCACCTGGCCGTCGTCATCGGCGGCACCTCCGCCGAGTACGCGCTGAAGACCGCGAAGTACGCCAGCGCCAAGTACCTTGACGCGCTGCCCACCTCCGGGTCGATGAGCGCGCACGGCTTCCGCGACATCGAGCTGGAGGCGGAGGTGCTGGAGCTGACCCGCAACTTCGGCATCGGTGCCCAGTTCGGCGGCCGGTACTTCTGCCACGACGTACGGGTGGTCCGGCTGCCCCGGCACGGTGCCTCCTGCCCGGTGGCGATCGCCGTCTCCTGCTCGGCGGACCGCCAGGCCGTCGCCAAGATCACCCCGTCGGGCGTCTGGCTGGAGCGCCTGGAGACCGACCCGGCGCGTTTCCTGCCCGATGTCACCGACGACTCGCTCGACGCCGAGACGGTCGTCCGGGTCGACCTGAACCGGCCGATGGACGAGATCCGCGCCGAGTTGTCCAAGTACCCGGTGAAGACCCGCCTGTCCCTGTCCGGCCCGCTCGTGGTGGCCCGCGACATCGCCCACGCCAAGATCGCCGAGCGGCTGGACGCCGGCGAGCCGATGCCGCAGTACCTGCGCGACCACGCGGTCTACTACGCCGGCCCGGCGAAGACCCCCGAGGGGTACGCTTCCGGCTCGTTCGGCCCGACCACCGCCGGCCGGATGGACGCCTACGTGGAGAAGTTCCAGGCCGCCGGCGGCTCGCAGGTGATGCTGGCCAAGGGCAACCGGTCGGGTCAGGTGACCCGCTCCTGCCAGCAGCACGGCGGCTTCTACCTCGGCTCGATCGGCGGCCCCGCCGCCCGCCTCGCCCAGGACTGCATCCGGCACGTCGAGGTGCTCGAATACGCCGAGCTGGGCATGGAGGCGGTCTGGAAGATCGAGGTGGAGGACTTCCCGGCCTTCATCGTGGTCGACGACAAGGGCAACGACTTCTTCGCCGAGGTCACCAAGCCGGTGCTCACCGTCGGCCGCCGCTGACCCGACAGGTACGCGTCGCCAGATCGCGCGAGGTGGAGCGGCTCTCGGCCGAGTTGGGCTGAGGGCCGCGCCACTTTCCCTGCACAGTGGCAGGTGGCGCGGCAGGATGGTACGCGTGACGACTCCAGAGGCGACGGGTTACCGGATCGAACGAGACTCGATGGGCGAGGTGGAGGTGCCCGCCGAGGCGCTGTGGCGGGCGCAGACCCAGCGCGCGGTGCAGAACTTTCCCATCTCCGGTCGGGGTATCGAACCGGCGCAGATCAAGGCGCTCGCCCAGATCAAGGGCGCGGCGGCCGAGGTCAACGGCGAGCTTGGTGTGATCGACGCGAACGTGGCCGCCGCGATCGCCGCCGCCGCCGCGCACGTGGCCGACGGCGGTTACGACGACCAGTTCCCGATCGACGTGTTCCAGACCGGCTCCGGAACGTCGTCCAACATGAACGCCAACGAGGTGATCGCCACCCTGGCGAGCCGGGAACTGGGCGGGCCGGTGCACCCGAACGACCACGTCAACGCCTCACAGTCCAGCAACGACGTGTTCCCGTCCTCGATCCACCTGGCTGCCACGCAGTTCATCGTGGAGGACCTGCTGCCGTCGCTGACCCACCTCGCCGCCGCGTTGGAGGGCAAGGCGGCGGAGTTCGAGACGGTGGTCAAGGCCGGCCGTACCCACCTGATGGACGCCACGCCGGTCACCCTCGGGCAGGAGTTCGGCGGGTACGCGGCACAGGTCCGCTATGGCGTGGAGCGGCTGGAGGCGTCGCTGCCCCGACTGGCCGAGCTGCCGCTGGGCGGCACCGCGGTGGGCACCGGGATCAACACCCCGCTCGGCTTCGCCGCCGCCGTCATCGGCAGGCTGCGGGAGTCGACCGGGCTGCCGCTGAGCGAGGCGCGCAACCACTTCGAGGCGCAGGGCGCCCGGGACGCGCTGGTGGAGACCTCGGGGCAGTTGCGCACCGTGGCCGTGGGTCTCTACAAGATCGCCAATGACATCCGCTGGATGGGCTCCGGCCCCCGGGCGGGGCTGCGGGAGCTGCGCATCCCCGACCTCCAGCCCGGCTCGTCGATCATGCCGGGCAAGGTCAACCCGGTGGTCGCCGAGGCGATGCGGCAGGTCTGCGCCCAGGTGATCGGCAACGACGCGACGGTCGGCTTCGCCGGCTCGCAGGGCGACTTCGAGCTGAACGTGATGCTCCCGGTGATGGGCCGCAACCTGCTGGAGTCGATCCGGCTGCTGGCCGCTGCGAGTCGGCTGTTCGCCGACCGCCTGGTGGCCGGCCTGGTCGCGGACGCCGAGGTCTGCCTGGCGTACGCCGAGGGGTCGCCGTCGATCGTCACCCCGCTGAACCGCCACCTCGGGTACGACGAGGCCGCGTCGATCGCCAAGGAGGCGCTGGCCAAGCAGACCTCCATCCGAGAGGTGGTGATCTCCCGAGGTCACGTCGACTCCGGCAAGCTCACTGAGACCCAGCTCGACGAGGCGCTCGACCTGCTTCGGATGACTCACCCCTGACCTGCGGGTCGCCGCGGGGTGCCGCCCAGCCGAGGAAGCGCGCGTAGAGCGCGGCGGGGTCCGGGCCGTCGTGCGGGTTGAGCCGGTACAGGTCGGCGGCCGCGTCGTGCAGGACCGTGCACAGGTAGATGCTCAACGCGATCCGGTCGTGCGCGTACTCCTGGCGCAGGGTGAGCCGGGCGACCGGGCACGGCCATGGCGCGGCGCAGACCCGGCAGAGCCAGAGCGGGCGCAGTGGCAGGTGCGGTCGACGTGGGATGGTGGCGCGGTCGTCCGGGGCGCTCCGGGTCATGGTGCGGCCTTCCTTTGGAGCTGAATCGTTTGCGTCATCACCCCGCCGCAGCCAAGATCGCGCTCGTTCCTGGCTGCGGCATCACCTGCCGCAGCCAAGATCGGGCTCGGTCCTGGCTGCGGCATGACCCGCCGCCGCCAAGATCGTGCTCGATCCCGGATGTAGTGGTCTCCGTCCGCCGGGACCGCACTACTTCCACGATCGAGCACGATCTTGCGGGGCCGGTCGGCCTGGTCTGGGGTGGGACCGCCCGACCGGGGGAGCGGGCGGTCCCGGGCGGCGCCGACAGACCCGGGGGACGGGCGGCGGTGTCGCGCTTCACAGTCTGGTGATCAGGCGGCTACGGTCGGAAGGGTCTGGTCGACCTGTCGTGGCTGCCCTGTTGCAGGCGGGACCGCCGCTGGCGGCCGACTGGAGTTGATCGTCGGCGAGGTGGAGGGCGGCAGGCATGGCCGATGGGCAGATGACGGCGGCGGCGTTCCTGATCGCGGAGCTTCGTCGGGCGCGAGCCCGGCGGGGTTGGAGTCAGGAGGAGCTGGCCAAGGCGGTCAGCTACTCGGCGTCGATGGTCAGCGCCGTCGAGTTGGGCCAGCAGCCGCCCACCGGCAAATACCTGGAACTCGTCGACCGTGCCCTGGACACCGGCGGCCTCTTCGGCCGCATGTCCACCGAGCTGGTCAGCCTGGACCGGGCGCAACCGTGGCTGCGCGGCTGGCAGGCGATTCTTGAGCAGGCGCGCACGGTCCGGTGGTACGAGCCCCGCTACGTTCCGGGGCTGTTCCAGACCGAGGCCTACGCGCGGGCGGTCTTCGAGGCGGGCGACCTGCTCGATGCCGAGGAGGTCGCACGGCGACTGGCCGATCGGATGGACCGCCAGGAGGTGCTGCACAGTGAGCGGTCGCCGCACATCGTGGCGGTGCTGGACGAGGCGGTGTTGCGCCGACGGGTGGGCGGGCGGAAGGTGATGCGCGACCAGACGCTGCACCTGGTGGGCATCGCCACCGGGCACCCTCGGGTCCGACTGCACGTGGTGCCGCGATCGGCCGAGGAGTACCCGGGGCTCGGCGGGCAGTTCGCGCTTGCCACCCTGCCCGATGGCACAGAGCTGGCCTATCTGGACAGTCAGGTCCGTGGCCAGGAGCTGGACCAGCCTGCGGATCTGGCGCGGTTGCAGCGGGTCTGGGAGGCTACCTTGGGCGAAGCCCTGCCCCCGCAGGCGTCCATCGAGTTGATGAGCGAGGTGGCCGAGTCGTGGAGTTGACCGACGCTCGATGGCACAAGAGCAGCCGCAGCAACCAGGACGCCAACTGTGTCGAGGTGGCTACGAACCTGGGGGAGGTGGTCGGGGTGCGCGACAGCAAGGACCCGGACGGACCCGTGCTCGCCGTCGACGCGTACTCCTGGCGGCTCTTCGTGGCCGCGCCCCCGCGCTGACGCGACCACCTCGCGCGGCGCGGAAATCGGCTCGACGGCATCGCGGCGCGGGCGGGATGATCCGGCCATGGGTGCGGATGGCGCCGGTCTGCCGGCGGCGACCGAGCGGTTGCGGCTGCGGCGGCTGACCAGGGCCGACGTGGACGCGCTGGTCGAGTTGGACAGCGACCCCGAGGTGATGCGGTTCCTGACCGGTGGCGTCGCCACGGGGCTGGCGACGGTCCGCGACGAGCAGTTGCCGAGGCTGCTGGCCCAGTACGACAGGCACCCCGGGCTGGGCCGCTGGGCGGCGCTCGACCGGGCGACCGGCGAGTTCCTGGGCTGGTTCGCGCTCGACCCGTCGGGCGACGGAGGCGAGGCCGAGTTGGGCTACCGACTGCGGCGCGCGACGTGGGGGCGTGGCCTGGCCACCGAGGGTTCCCGGGCGCTGGTGCGGTACGCCTTCGACGTCGTGGGTGTGCGTCGGGTGTGGGCCGAGACGATGGCGGTCAACGACCGGTCCCGGCGGGTGCTGGCGAAGGCGGGGCTGCGCCACGTGCGGACCTTCCACCTGGAGTGGGACGACCCGATTCCGGGGACCGAGCATGGCGAGGTGGAGTACGAGGTGTGGGCGCAGGAGTGGGCCGCGGCTCAGGAGCGGTCGGCGGCCCGACGGGCGCGGTAGGCGGTCACCGCCGCCCGGTTGCCGCAGCCGGCGTCGCAGAACCGCCGCGACCGGTTGCGGGACAGGTCGACGACCACGTTGCCGCAGTCCGGGTAGTCGCAGATCCGCAGTCGGCTCAGCTCGTCCATCCGGACCAGGTCGGCCATCGCCATCGCCGCCTCCACCGCCATCCGCGTGGCCAGCGGTGCGTCGAGGGGCACAGCGTGCAAATGGTACGGCTCGTCGTCGTGCCGGATGAGCTGCGGCAACGCCCGGTGTTCCAGCAGCAGGTCGTTGATCACGGCGACGACCTCGGCCGGATCGGCGTGCCAGATGCGCCGCAGCCGGGGCCGCAGCGCCCGGACGGCGTGCAGCTCGGCGTCGGTGCACTCGTGCCGCCCGCTGTAGGAGTGCCGGATGAAGTAGTCGTTCAGCGCGGCGACGTCGGGCAGTAGCTCCCCGTCGCGGCCCGAGGTGTTGACCAGCGCGGCGGCGGCGATCAACGAATATTCGGTGTCATGAGCGAACAGCAACTTGATTCCTGTCACAGGTGGCACCTAGCGTCATCGGCACAAGGATAGTTTGCTCATGACATTGTGTCTTCCCGAGGAGCGCGAGATGCACCCACGACCCGCCGCCGGCGCCGCGCTGGCACTGCTCTCCGCGGTCACGTTCGCCACCTCGGGCACCTTCGCGCGCTCGCTCATCGACGCCGGCTGGTCGGCCGAGGCCGCGGTGATCTGCCGCGTCGGCATCGCCGCCCTGGTGCTGGCGATCCCCGCCGTGCTGTCCCTGCGGGGCAGATGGCACGTGCTGCGGAGCAACATGACAGCGGTCGGGTTGTTCGGGCTGCTCGGGGTTGCCGTGGCCCAGGTGTGCTTCTTCAACGCCGTGCGTTACCTGCCGGTCGGCGTCGCGCTCCTGCTGGAGTACCTCGGCATCATTCTCGTCGTGGTCTGGATGTGGCTGCGGCACGGGCAGCGCCCTCGCCAGCTCACGGTGGCCGGTTCGATGGCCGCCCTGTGTGGGCTGGCGTTCGTGCTGGACCTCACCGGCACCACCAGCTTCCACCCCGTGGGCGTCCTCTGGGGGCTGGGTGCCGCCTTCGGCCTGGCCGGCTACTTCGTGCTCGCCGGCCGTGTCGACCCCCGGCTGCCCTCCGTCGCCATGGCCAGCGGCGGAATGGCCGTCGGCGCCGTCGTGCTGCTCCTCGTCGGGCTGACCGGCCTGCTGCCGCTGCGCGCCACGTTCGGCGAGGTCACCTTCGCCGGGCAACGCACCAGTTGGCTGCTGCCCATCGCCGGGCTCTCCCTGGTCGCCGCCGTGGTCGCGTACCTCGCCGGGATCGCCGGCACCCGGATCCTCGGCGCCCGGTTGTCGTCGTTCGTCGGGCTGACCGAGGTGCTGTTCGCGGTGCTGATCGCCTGGCTGTTCCTCAACGAACTGCCGACCGCCTGGCAGCTGTTCGGCGGTGTGCTGATCATCGCCGGGGTCGCCCTGGTCCGCCTCGACGAGCTGCGCGGAACGCCGTCGACACCGGCGTCCGTGGCGCCCGAGCCCGCGCTGGCGGTCAACGCGCGGTGAGACAGTGGGCACCATGCTGACCACCGTCGTCTTCGACGCCGACGAGACCCTGCTGGACCTGAGCCCGGCGGTGACCGGCGGGCTGGTGGCCGTCCTCGACGAGATGCGGCGGCGCACCCCGGCCGCCGCCGGAGTGACCCTCGCCGAGTTGGAGTCGGACTGGGGCGCGGTCTTCGGTGACCTGAGCGCCGCCCCGGTGATGGAAATCCGCCGCGCCGCGCTGGCCCGATCGCTGGCCCGCGCCGGGCTGGAGGAACACCTGGACGAGATCGCCGCCCTTTTCTTCGCCCGCCGGTTCGCCCTCACCCGCCCCTTCCCGGACGTGTTGCCGGCGATGGCCACGCTGCGCGCCCGGTACACGCTGGGCTTCGCCACCAACGGCAACAGCCGCGCCGAACGCTGCGGGCTCGCCGGTGAGTTCGCCTTCGAGGTGTACGCGCACGAGAACGGCCTGCCCAAGAAGCCAGCCCCGCAGTTCTACGCGGCGGTGGTCGAGGCGGCCGGAGTCCCGGCCCGGCAGATCGTGTACGTCGGTGACTCGTGGGTGCACGATGTCGTCGCACCCCGACGGGCCGGCCTCCGCTCGGTGTGGCTGAACCGGGCCGGCCGGCCACGCCCGGACGGATTCGTGCCCGACGCCGAAGTGTCCACGATGGCCGACCTGCCTGCCGTGCTCGCTGACCTGCCTGCCGTGCTCGCTGACCTGCCTGGCATGGTCGCCGACCTGCCGGGCTCGCCGACCTGCCGGCGCTGACGGACGATCATCCAGCGGTGCCCGTCGATCCAGGTGGAGTGCCCGCCCACCTGGACGGATCAGGTAGAGATTCACCGCCATAACGGGCGCTCATCTGGCGGAATCCTGCCGGGTGTTGTGTGATGGCTGCCACGTCCCTCAACGAGAGGATCTGATGTGGTGAGCAAGCGCTTCACCGTCAGCGCCGTCGCAACCGCGGCAGTGCTGGCACTTACGGCTGCGGGGCTGGGCGTACCAGCCAGCGCCGCGCCGACCAGTTCCCGAACCTTCACCGTCGTCGCCGAGGACGGCGTCGCCGCCGACACCGCGGTCGCCGCCATCCGGGCAGCCGGCGGCACGGTGGTGTCCCGGTCCGACGAGGTCGGGATGTTCCAGGTGACCAGCGATCGGGCTGACTTCGCGGCCAGGGCGACCGCTGCCCCGGCGCTGGTCGGCGCCGCCCCGCAGAAGGCGATCGGCCACAAGCCGAAGCTGGACCGCGTCGAGCAGGAACACCTGACGGCCGCCATCAAGGCCGCCGGCAAGGGGCCCAAGAAGGGCGCCAAGCTGGACCCGCTCGACGACAAGCTGTGGGGCCTCAAGATGATCCGGGCCGACCAGGCCCGCAAGACCGAGCCGGGTGACCGCCGGGTGACCGTCGGCGTGCTCGACACCGGCATCGACGCCAGCAACCCGGACATCGCGCCGAACTTCAACTGGGCGCTGTCGCGCAACTTCGCGCCCGACCTGGTCGACGTGGACGGCCCCTGCGAGGTGCCGAGCTGCCTCGACCCGGTCGGCACCGACGACGGCGGACACGGCACCCACGTGGCGGGCACCATCGGTGCCGCCGCGAACGGCTTCGGCCTCTCCGGTGTCGCGCCGAACGTCTCGCTGGTCGAGCTGAAGGGTGGCCAGGACTCCGGCTACTTCTTCCTCGACCCGGTCGTCAACGCGCTGGTGCACGCCGGCCGGTCCGGGATCGACGTGGTCAACATGTCGTTCTACGTCGACCCGTGGCTCTTCAACTGCACCGCCAACCCGGCCGACTCCCCGGAGAACCAGGCCGCGCAGCGGGCCACCATCAAGGCCATGAAGCGGGCCCTGGTCTTCGCCCACAACAACGGCGTCACCCTGGTCGGCGCGCTGGGCAACAGCAACATGGACCTGGGTGCGCCGCGTACCGACACCGGCAGCCCGAACTACGGTGGGACCGCCCCGTACCCCCGGCCGATCGACAACAACAGCTGCTGGGACCTGCCCGTCGAAGGCCCGCACGTCATCGGGGTGTCGTCGGTCGGCCCGTCCGGCAAGAAGTCGGACTTCTCCAACTACGGCACCGAGCAGATCTCGGTGGCCGCGCCGGGCGGCTGGTTCCGGGACGGCTTCGGCACCGACACGTTCCGCACCGACGCCAACATGATCCTCTCGACGTACCCGAAGCACGTGCTCCAGGAGGAAGGCTCGGTCGACGCGGACGGCAACATCGTCGCCGGCTTCGAGGAGTCGGTCTTCAAGCAGTGCAAGGCCAACGGTGAGTGCGGCTACTACACCTACCTCCAGGGCACCTCGATGGCGTCCCCGCACGCCGCCGGCGTCGCCGCGCTGATCGTCAGCCGGCACGGCAAGCCGGAGCGCCGGGGCGGCTTCGGCATGTCGCCGGACCTGGTCGAGCAGCACCTCTACCGGACGGCCACGGAGCGTGCCTGCCCGGAGCCGCGGCTCCAGCAGTACCGCAATGAGGGCCGGGACGAGACCTACGACGCCTACTGCGCCGGTGGGGTCAACTTCAACGGCTTCTACGGCTACGGGATCGTCGACGCCTACGCGGCGGTGAAGACCCCGCTCAAGCCCAACGCCCGCCCGTAACACACCACCTCAAGGCCCGGCCGACAATCGTCGGCCGGGCCTTGTCGGTGTCCTGGGCCTTGTCGGTGTCCTGGGCGCTGCCGGGTGTTCCGCGCCCATGATCGACTCCAGATCGCCGACATTGCGGTATCCGCGTCGTGTGATGCCGCCATGTCGGCGAACTGGTGTGGATCAGATCCGGCGGTGATCACCTGCGCCAGCCACGGGAGATCAGGGCCGATCGAACTTCACTCAGCACCGCCGGGAACTCGTTCTGCAGCCGCCGGCTGGTCACGTGCAACACCAACCAGCCCGCGCCGACGAGCAGGTTGAGCCGTCGACGGTCGCGGTGCAGTTGCTCCGGATCAGCGTGCCATCGACCGTCGTACTCCACGGCCACCCGGAACTCGGGCCAGGCCAGATCGGGATGCAGCACGAGCCCGCCAGCCAACTGGATCGGGTGCTGGGCAACCGGCCGGGGTAGCCCGCCCAGCACCAGACGTACCCGTAGCTGCGACTCGGGTGGCGACTGCGCACCCGGATCGGCCAAATCGAAGATCCAGCACGCGCGCCGGCCGCCTGGCCGGTCCGCGTTGGCGGTGCCGACGGCGGTGAGCCCAGCCCGGGTGGTCAAACCGCTCGCGAGCAGCGAGTCGACGATGGCGACCGCACGCAGTGGGTCAGACCAGGCCGCCGTCTCCCACGCTGCGGAGGACGGATCCGTTCGCCGGAGTGTGGGGTTGCTCCGCGTGTCGGGAGGGGCCGTCATCGGCGGTAGGCCCGCACTCACGTCAAGCCCCGTGGGCACCGGAACGCCGGCACCGACCAGGTGTACGCGTAGGCCCCGCTGAGAGTCGACCCGGGCGGCCCTCGGCACCAGAACGTGCACGTCGTCCTCGAAGCCGGCGGCGTGCTCGATGCCATGCAGGTAGGCCGAGGAGGGCCCAGCGATCAACGACCCGGCCGGCAGCCGCAACATTGCCGCCTGGGCGGCTAGCCCGTGGTCACGATCGAGGCGGGCATCGGCGTACACGTCGTGGCGGAGGCGGACCCAGGACGAGCCGCGCAGCTGATGTCTCGTGACCAGGCCCCGTCGGATCACGTCGGATCCGCGGAAGACCTGCCAGGCGAGGGCGGGAGGCCGGTGGGGGCGAGGAGGCATGCGGCCAGACTCCGACCCCCGGCCTGGCGTCCGATACCCCTGTGGACAGTGCCCGGCGGTCACGCGTCCGGTGCCTGTGGATGACTGCCGAGCACCAGATCGGAGTGCTATACGTCGAGATCATCACCATGTCGGCGACGTGGCGCTATCGATCGGCAGGGATGCCGCAATGTCGGCGATGTGGAGTTGATCAGCCTCGGCGAGCGTGCGGGGGTCAGCGGAGGGTGGTGGCGATGGTTGTGGCGGCGGCGAGGACCTGGGGGCCGATCGTGTCGACGTCCAGCGGGGCGAGCGCTACCACGCCGACGCTCGCCTCCAGCCCGGGTACGCCGAGCACCGGCGCGGCCACCCCGTACGCCCCAGCCTGCAACTCTCCGCTACTGATCACCGGGTCAGCCACCCCGGCCCGACCGCCCAGGATGGCCCGGCCCGCCGCGCCCCGGTCCAGCGGGTGCCGTGCTCCCGTCCGGTACGCGACGTGGAACGACGTCCAGCTCGGCTCGACCACCGCCAGGGCGACGCCCTCCCCGCCCTCGACCACGGTCAGGTGCGCGGTCGCGCCGGCCTGCTCGGCGAGCCGGCGCAGCGCGGGCAGCGCCCCCTCGGCGAGCAGCGGCTGTGCCCGTCGGGCCAGGTGCAGCACGCCGACACCGAGGCGGAGCCGGCCGTCGCTGTCGCGCCGTAACATGCCGTGCCCGGTCAGCGGACCCACCAGCCGGTAGACGGCCGCCCGGCCGATGCCGAGCCGGGCCGCCGCCTCGGTGACGGTCAGCCCGCCCGGCGCGTCGGCGACCAGGTGCAACAGCCGCAATCCCCGGTCCAGCGTCTGCGCCATCTCCCCAGCTCGACCGGGGACCGCGTCGGCTGGCGTGTCGGGCCGCCCGGTTGCTGTGCCGGCTCGCCTGGTGCCCCTGTCGGACGGCGGGACCGCGTCGGCCTGCCCGGCGGCTGCCTTGGCTGGGCCGGTGGGGTGGGCGGGGGGCTCACCGGGGCGTGCGGTCGCATCCACGCCTGGCAGCGTACGACCCGGCACCGCCGGACCCGGACAGACACGGACGGCTACCCTTGTACGGTGACGCTACGCCTGTATGACACCGCCACCCGATCGGTGCGGGACTTCGTCCCGCGGGAAGCCGGCAAGGTGGGGGTCTACCTGTGTGGTCTCACCCTTCAGGCGCCGCCGCACATCGGCCATCTTCGTTCCGGCGTCAACTATGACGTGCTGCGCCGCTGGCTGCTGTCCGCCGGTTACGAGGTTACGTTCATCCGCAACCTGACCGACATCGACGACAAGATTCTGGTCAAGGCGGGGGAGCAGGGCCGGCCGTTCTGGTCGATCGCGTACGCGAACGAGCGGATCCTCACCGAGTCGTACCGGGCGTTGAACGTGCTGGCACCCACCTATGAGCCGCGCGCCACCGGGCACATCCCCGAGATGCACGAGCTGATCACGAAGTTGATCGCGGACGGGCACGCGTACCCGGCGACCGACGGCTCCGGCGACGTCTACTTCGATGTGGCGTCCTGGCCACCGTACGGGTCGTTGTCGGGTCAGTCCCCGGACGCGATGCAGTCAGCCGGTGACGCCCCCGACCGGGGCAAACGGGACCCACGCGACTTCGCGCTCTGGAAGGGCGCCAAGCCGGACGAGCCGGCGGACGCCTACTGGCCGTCGCCGTGGGGGCTGGGTCGCCCGGGCTGGCACATCGAGTGCTCGGCGATGTGCTGGCGCTACCTTGGCCCGGAGTTCGACATCCACGGCGGCGGGCTGGACCTGACGTTTCCGCACCACGAGAACGAGATCGCCCAGTCCCAGGCGGCCGGGCTCCCGTTCGCCCGTTACTGGGTGCATCACGGGCTGCTCAGCATCGGCGGGGCCAAGATGGGCAAGTCCGCCGGCAACGCACTGGACCTGGCGTACGTGGACTCGCTCGGGGTGCGGCCGGTGGAGCTGCGCTACTACTACGCCGCCGCCCACTACCGCTCGGTGATCGACTACTCGGAGGACTCGCTGCGCGACGCGGCCACCGCGTACCGGCGGATCGAGGGCTTCGTGCAGCGGGCCGCCGAGCGGGTGGGCGCCGGGCAGTTCGGCGAGCTGCCGGCCGGCTTCGTCGCGGCCATGGACGACGACCTCAACACCTCCGCCGCCCTGGCCGTGCTACAGCAGCACCTCCGGGACGGCAACACCGCCCTGAGCGTCGGCGATGATGTGACCGTCCGCACCACCCTGGCCGCGGTCCGGGCGATGCTGGATATCCTCGGGATCGACCCCCTCGACGCCGCCTGGACCGGTGGCGGCAGTTCGAATGATCTGCGTGCCGTGGTGGACTCCCTGATCGCGCTGGCCCTGGAGCAGCGTGCGCAGGCCCGGGGCCGCAAGGACTGGACCGCCGCCGACGCGGTACGTGACCAGCTCAAGCTGGCCGGCGTGGTGGTCGAGGACACCCCCCAGGGCCCCCGTTGGACTATTGGAGAGCAGGACTGATGGCCGGCAACTCGCAGCGCCGTGGCCGGCGACTGACGTCGAAGGCGGGTGCCCCCAAGGGCTCCGGCGGCAAGAACAAGGACTCGCTCACCGGGCGGGGGCGTACCCTGCCCGCCGACGAGCGGCCGTGGCACAAGGGATATTCGGGCACCGAGAAGCTGCCCCAGCGCACCGCCTGGAAGCAGGACAAGGAGCGCCGGGCGGCGGCCGAGGAGGGGCGTGCCCCGAAGATCGGTCAGCCGGGCAGCAAGGACACCACCTGGGGCAGGGGCGGCGGTCGGGGCGTACCGGCCGGTCGGTCTGGTGCCGGCGGTCGCGGTGGTGCCGCAGGCCGGGGTGGCGCCGGTGGTCGGTCTGGTCCTCGGGTCGCGCCGGGGCGCAAGTCCAACCCTTCGAAGGACACGCCGGAGCTGCTGGTCGGGCGCAACCCGGTGCTGGAGGCGCTGCGCGCCCTGGTGCCGGCGACGGCGCTCTACACGGCTCAGGGCCTCGACGCGGACGACCGGATCAACGAGATCCTCCGGACCGCCGCCGACCGGGGCATCGCCATCCTGGACATCAGCCGGGCTGAGCTGGACCGGATGACCGGGGGAGTGCTGCACCAGGGTGTCGGGTTGCAGGTGCCGCCGTTCGCGTACCAGCCCTTCGAGGACATGGTTGCCGCGGCCCTGGAGCAGCCGGCGCCGCTCCTGGTCGCGCTGGACGGGGTCACCGACCCGCGCAACCTGGGTGCCGTGATCCGTTCGGCCGCCGCGTTCGGTGCGCAGGGTGTCTTCGTACCCGAGCGGCGGGCCGCCGGGATCACGGCGACCGCCTGGCGGACCAGTGCCGGCGCGGCCGCGCGGGTGCCGGTGGCCCAGGTCACCAACCTGACCCGGTCGTTGAAGGCATGCCGGGACGCCGGCTTCATGGTGGTCGGCCTGGACGCCGACGGCGACACCGACCTGTACGACCTGGAGGCCGCCGTCGGCCCGCTGGTGGTCGTGGTCGGCTCCGAGGGGCGCGGGCTGTCCCGCCTCGTCGGGGAGACCTGCGACCTGACCGTCAGCATCCCGATGATCTCCGAGGTGGAGTCGCTCAACGCCAGCGTGGCCGCTGCGGTCACCCTCGCCGAGGTGTCCCGCCGCCGCTCGGTCGAGCTGTAACAACGTCGACGAGGCCCTTCCCGGTTGCCGGGAGGGGCCTCGTCGTGTGTCTAGGTGTGCCGTCGGTACGACGAAAGGGGCGGCCCGCCGAAGCGGACCACCCCTATTCGGTACGGCGTTACGTCAGATCCGGCTGCCGGTGGCGGCGTGGAAGACGTGGCTGCGGCCGGCGGTCGGCTTGACGAACACGGTGTCACCCATGTTCGGCATGTTGCGCCGGTCGGTGCGGACGACGAAGCGCTCCGAGTTGCCACCCAGAGCGGCGTGGCCGTAGACGTTGGCGTCCGAGCCGAGGTCCTCGACCAGCTCGACCACGACCGGCATGCCGCCCTCGGTCGGGCTGACCAGCTCGCAGTCCTCCGGGCGGAAGCCCACGGTCACCTTGCCGTCGCCACCCTCGGCGCGGGCCGCCTCGACCTGCTCCCGGGTCAGCGGGATGTGCAGCTCGGCGAACTCGGCGCCCCGCTCGTTCAGCGGAACGGTCTTGATGTTCATGGCGGGAGAGCCCATGAAGCCGGCCACGAAGACGTTGGCCGGGGTGTCGTAGAGCGCCCGGGGGGTGTCGACCTGCTGGAGAACACCGTCGAGCAGCACCGCGACCCGGTGACCCATGGTCATGGCCTCGACCTGGTCGTGCGTCACGTAGACCGTGGTGACGCCCAGCTTGGCCTGGAGGGAAGCGATCTGGGTACGGGTCTGCACACGGAGCTTGGCGTCGAGGTTCGACAGCGGCTCGTCCATGAGGAAGACCTGCGGCTCGCGGACGATCGCCCGGCCCATCGCGACACGCTGACGCTGACCACCGGAGAGCGCCTTCGGCTTGCGGCTCAGGTACTCCTCCAGCTGGAGCAGCCCGGCCGCCTCCTTGACCCGCCGGTCGATCTCCGACTTGGAGGTCTTGCGCAGCTTGAGGGCGAACGCCATGTTCTCGTACACCGTCATGTGCGGGTAGAGGGCGTAGTTCTGGAAGACCATCGCGATGTCGCGGGCCTTCGGGGGGAGGTGGGTGACGTCGCGCTGGTCGATGTAGATCGAGCCGGCGTCGACGTCCTCCAGGCCGGCGAGCATCCGCAGGCTGGTGGACTTGCCACAACCGGAGGGGCCCACGAGGACGAGGAACTCGCCGTCGCCGATCTCGAGGTCCAGCTCGTTGACGGCGGGACGCTCTTGCCCCGGGTATACCCGGGACGCCTTGGAATAGGTGACCGTAGCCATGGTGAAGCGGCTTCCTTTCACCGGCAGGAACGTGCCGGACGATCCGAGTGAAGGAGCGACCGGCACGTACCCGTACCGGTCAGCGGGCGACGGGTCGCCGCCGGGGCGGCTGATCGTCATCCGTGTCACTGCACCGTAAACGGGTTTCACCCCGCTGCCAAGGTGAGGGGTCGTCGGAAGTGAGCCAGCGGCCCGGCATTCCGGTCACTCGGGCACGGTCAGACATCAATCGACACCGCACCCCGGCGTACGGACGTCGGGTTCATGACGTTTCCCGTGCTCGGGAGCCCTCGCGAGCGGGATATTCGGACGTCAGTCGCTATGCTGACCTCGACGCACGCGCCCCTGTAGCTCAGCTGGCCAGAGCACTCGCCTTGTAAGCGAGATGTCGCCGGTTCGATCCCGGCCGGGGGCTCCATATCCACCAGGCGCTTCCCCGGACCGCAGGACCGGGAGCGCGGTGATTGACAGCAACAGGATCTCCGGCAGCCGTCAGCGCCCGGCGTAGTCGGTCACTTCCGCCAATCGTAGTCATCACACACCTTGGGGCCGCCCTCTTCCAGGCCTACAGCCAGCCGCACGACGCCGAAATTCGTCGGGGTAGGCCAGGGTGACCGCATGTCGGCGTGCCGGGCAATGGCCAGGTCACGCTGTACGGTCAGCGCTTGTGTTCGGGCCGAGTGGCCCATGACGCAGCGACGGCGCACAGCATGAGGCAGACGAATAGGCAACCCAGCGCGCCACACAGGAACATGACCCCAGCCCCGATGCCTTCCACGGGCAGCAGCGTAGGCGCTCAGCCAGCCGTGCCCGCAGCGTGCCCGATGTAGCGGTCAGCGCCGGTCAGGTTCAGTGCACTCGACGGGCCGAGGACCGTCGAGGGGGCGCTACTCTGCTGCCGTGTCTGAGCCGGAGACGAGCGATTTCGGTGTCGTGACCCAGCGCGCCCGAACGACACTTCCCTATCGCCTCGCCGTGTGGTACTTGAGATCAGCCTTGGTGAGCTTGCCCCTGGTCATTATCGATTTTGACCGCCTGTGGCCGATCTGGCCATCGGTAATCTTCCTGGGCCTAATCTGCTTGCAGCCAGCACGCTATATGGCATATTTCGAGTGGAAAGTGCCGCAAGTCGATCTCGACATCATGCTATGGCGAGACGCTTTCAGCCCACGCTTCCGCTAGCCGCTCCCGGCGGGCCGCATGTACGCGCTGCACAGCCACGTGGCAGGTCGGAGACGGAGGGCGGCAGATCAGCGGCCGGCGTCAGAGACGTGCGCGGACAGGCTCGGACGGAGCGCCCAGAACTTGTAAGCGAGATGTCGCCGGTTCGATCCCGGCCGGGGGCTCCAATTCCATCAGGCTCTCCCGATCGGCGAAAGCTGCGGGTCGGCCGGCTGACAGCAACCGGCCGACCGCGTACCGGGTCATGGAATGTGGCTGTGCACGCTCCGGTAGGTGCCGGGCGCGACCTCCTCAGGTTGGGGATCATGCCCGGTCAGGACGGCATTTTCCTGGGTCTGGGGCTGGGCACCACCATCCCCGGCGAGGACGGCCTCGGGACGCTGCCGGGGCACCGCAACGGACTCCTGTGTACCGGTCTCCTGCGGCGCGGTCTCGTGCCGAGCAACCTCCTGCGGACCGACCTCCTGCGGGGCGGACGTGACGCGGCGCGGGTAGAGGCGGCGCAGGGATCTCTCCACCGGGTGTTCGATCCACCGGTAGCAGGCCCACGCCAGGGCGATGCCCATCACCGCCCACACCAGGAGGACCTTGAGGTTCGCCCAGTTCGCGGGGCTGCCGTCCACCGTGCCCATCAGCCAGTACATGAGCGACAGGTGGACCAGGTAGAAGGCGTAGGACCACGCGCCGAGGGAGACCAGCGGCTTGCTCCGGAAGACCGAGGGCCGCCCGGAGAGGTCGCGGATCGCCGCAGCGAGCACCACCAGCACGCAGGCGGGAATCAGGCCCTGCTGCGACCAGTGCGGGCCCCACCAGCCCTGCCGTGCGCCCCACCACAGGAACAGCACCGATGCCGGCACCGACGACAGGGCGAGCCACAGGTTGATTCTGGGCCGCCAGCCGCGGAGCAGCGCGGCAGCGGCGATCATTCCCAGCAGGAACTCGATGAACCGGATCGGCGGGAAGCGCAGGTACCAGGAGAGCTGGATCCAGTACTGCTTCGGGTCGATGAAATCCTGCACGATGAACCAGTAGGCCCATTCGATGACCAGGCCGGCGGCGGCGAGGATCGCGAGCGCCGGCAGCCGCAGCCGCAGGAGCGGCCGGATGACGAACGGGAAGAGCAGGTAGAAGAAGGCCTCGCAGGAGACCGACCACGCCACGGGGTTGGCGACGAGATGGTCCGCCGGAGGGAACCACGCCTCGGCCAGCGACAGACTCAGCAGGGTGCGCTTCCAGGAGTCGTGCCAGACCTGGTCGAAGGCCACCCAGGCGATGACGGTGCTGACCGCGAGTGCGGGCCAGACCCGGGCGAGCCGGCGCCAGTAGAACGTCCCGGTGCCCACCGTGGGGGAGAACGACCAGGTAAGTACGAAGCCCGAGAGAACATAGAAGAACGTGACCCCGGCATCGCCGAACCGGAAGAAGTCGCCGAGTTTGATGTCGTAGACCGTTGGCAGCTTGATGATCTGGTTCGCGTGGAACAGGAACACCGCGAACGCGGCGAACCAGCGCAGCCCGGTCAGGGACTCGACCCGGGGAGTGCGTTGTTGGGTAACACTCATCGTGATGTGGCACCTTTTGGGGCATCCGCCTGACCGGGGGTCGGCTGGCGCTCCAGGCATGATGCCAGGTTCCCCGCCGTCGTGGCGGCCGGGCTAGAGCGGGCGTTCACCGCGTCGCACGGGTGCGCCGGGCGGCGACGTAGCGGCGCATCTTCTCGGCAGTTCCGCAGTCATCCATGCTGCACCAGCGGCGACTGCGGTTCTTGCTCTCGTCGTTGAAGATGAAGCGGCAGCCTCCGCATCCCTTGATCCGGTTCAGCGCCCCCGCGGTGAGCAGGTGGACCGCTGCGTGCACCACTGGCCGTAGAGGCCGGGCAAGCGTGTGGTCATCTCGCCAGACCCACGTGAACGTGCTCCCGACCTCAAGCTGCGCGTGGCCGAGCGCGTCCGCCTCGTCGTCCCGCAGTCGGGCCAGCGCAGGCGTGCCCGGAGCTGCTCCAGCGGCCAGCGACCGGAATATGTCGTCGAGGTAGTCGCGGGTGCCCAGCGTTCGTGAGAAGGCAGCGCGAGCGCCGTCTGGATCGTCGTGAGACAGCCGGCGTAGCGCTGTCGCCTCCGATTCGGTGAGGGCGCCCGCGTACACGCCCCAGGCGACCAGCTCCGGATAGCCCGTGAGCACGTCGTCGTCGGAGGGCCCGGCGGGTGGACCGGTGCGGGTGTTGATGAAGTCCAGGGCGAGGTTGCCGCCCACCAGGTGCATCCGCGTGACGTCCTCGACTGTTTCCATCAAAGTCCACTTTACCAGTTGACCCTCTGTCGGGGTCGCCACTAGCGTGTTTCTACTGTACGGGATTTAGACGGAAACAGTTGGGGGATGGATGGGTCGCGGGCGAGCAGTGGGAGCATTGATCGGCTTGTCCGGCGGGACCTTCCTCTACACCACCGCCGAAGCGCTGCCGATCGGCCTGCTGCTCCCGATGGCCGCGGACCTCGCCGTCCCGCCGTCGCAAGTGGGCACGCTCGTCACCGCGTACGGCGCGGTGGTCGTTGTCGCCTCGATCCCGTTGACGGCGCTGGCCAGGAGAATTCCTCGCCGGCTACTCCTGTCGGCGCTCCTGGCCGGTTTCGTCGTCAGCACCGCGATCACGGTGTTCGCGAGCACGTTCGCGCTGCTGCTGGCGGCCAGGATGGCGACCGCGGCGACCCATGCGTTGTTCTGGGCGGTGGTGGTGCCGGCCGCGGCCGAGCTGTTCCGACCCGGTCTACGCGGGCGGGTGGTCGCGATCGTGTTCGCCGGCGGCAGCGTCGCTCTGGTCCTGGGGGTGCCGGCGGGCACCTGGCTGGGCGAACGCGCTGGCTGGCGTGTGTCGTTCCTGGCGGTGGCCGGACTCGGCGCGATCGTGCTCGTCACGGTGGCCTCGCTCCTGCCGTCGACGCCGCCCGGGCAGGGGCACGCCGCCCGGGGCGCGACACCCGACGCCTACCGCTTCTGGCTGCTGGTGGCGGTGGCCATCCTGACGACCGCCGGTGCAATCGCCGCCTACACCTATGTCGCCCTCTTCGTCACCGAGGTCAGCGGTTTCCCCGCCTCGTCGGTCGGGGTCATCCTGCTGGTGCGCGGTGTTGCCAGCGTGCTCGGGATCCTCGCTGTCGGAGCGGTGGTGGACCGCGGCCCGTGGCTCGCCCTGGTCGCGACCATCGCGCTGCAGTCGGTGGCACTGCTCGGGCTGTACGTGATCGGCCACCGGCCGGCGGCCGCCGTGGGCCTGCTCGCTCTGGCGGGACTGGCCTTCGCGGCGTTCACCGCGGTGCTCGGTGGCGTCGTGCTGCAGGTGGCGCCCGGGCGCTCCGACCTCGCCGCCGCCACCGTCTCTGCCGCGGTCAACGTCGGCATCACCGGCGGTGCCCTGGTCGCTGGCCTCGCGCTACCGAGCCACGGCGTGCACAGCACGGTGCTGCTCGGCGCCGTGCTCGGCGTCGCTGCTCTGATCGTGGCCGCCGGTGGCTTCACCGGCCGGGTCACCGGCGCATACGCGCAGCGCTGAATGCCGCCGCAACCGCTGTCCGCGCGTACCCAGCAACCCGCCCGAGGTCAGCTGACCCCCTGCGCTGGCCAGGCCGGGCGGTAGCCTGGGCCGGGCAACGAGCCGAGCGGGAGGGGTCGATGAGTCGCGCGGCGGAGGCGTCGAACCGGGCGATGCTGCGTGCCCGGGACGCGATGGACCGGGCGTACGCCCAGCCGTTGGACATCCCGGCGCTGGCCCGGATCGCGCACGTCTCCGAGGCGCATTTCATCCGGACGTTCCGGGCGACGTTCGGCGAGACTCCGCACCGCTACCTCCAGCGGCGCCGGATGGAGCGGGCGATGGCGCTGCTGGTGGAGACCGACCGGGACGTCACCGACGTCTGCTACGCGGTCGGCTTCGGCAGCCTGGGCACGTTCAGCCGGACGTTCCGACAGATCGTCGGCGAGTCGCCCTCGGATTTTCGGCGTCGCCACGTCGCACCGACGAACGTGCCGTCCTGCTTCACCAAGGCCTGGACGAGACCAAGCGGTTTTGGATAAGCAGCAGGTCAGGGGCGACGTCTAGCGTCATGGGCATGACGATGAACGCGATCAGCCGCTCCCAGATCTACGTCCTCGACCAGGACGAGGCGCTTGACTTTTACGTCAACAAGCTCGGCATGGAGATCAACACCGATCAGGATCTCGGCTTCATGCGCTGGTTGACGGTCAACCTGCCCGGCGACCCGGAGCGCGAGATCCTGCTGGAGAAGCCGGGGCCGCCGGCGCTGGACCCGGCCACCGCCGAGCAGGTCCGGGAGCTGCTCACCAAGGGTGCCCTGGGTGGGTACCTCTTCATGACCACCGACGACGCCCACAAGACGTACGAGGATCTCGTGGCGAAGGGCGTCGAGATCACCGACGAGCCGACCGAGCGCCCGTACGGCATCGACTTCGGCATCCGCGACCCGTTCGGCAACCGGATCCGCATCGGCCAGATGTTCCCCCGGGCGTAGGGGTGGACCGATGACCCAGGCTGCATCGGGGCGGGGATCTTCAGCGCCGACCCGGCCGACGGGTTCCCGGCGGGCACGCCCCGGGGTGCCGGCCAGATCAGCTGGCACGGTGGCCTGCACTTCCTGGTGGCGGCGGTCGCCTTCGTGTCGCTGATCGTCGCGACAGTGGTGGCGGCACGTCGGGCAGGCCGCCATGAGGCGCGCGGACGGGCCGCGTTGAGCCTGGCGACGGGGGTCTTCTTCGCGATGGCCTGGGTGGCGCTGATGGTCCGTCCGTCTCCGGCCGTCATGGTGGCCTTTGGTCTGGCGGTGACGGCCGGTTGGCTGTGGGTGTCGGTCACCTTCGCGCGGGCGGCGGCCGGCCGGGTGGACTGAGCCGGCTACCGAGACCGAAGGGCGCGGGTCAATCCCGCGCCCTTCGGCGTGCTGGGATGGGAAGCGTGCGGACGCGACTGCTGTACCTGGCCCGGCACGCCGAGCAGGACCTGACCGGTCCCGGCGAGCCGGACACCGGCCTGTCGGAGCGGGGCCGGCGACAGGCCACGTTGCTCGGCGAGCGGCTACGGGGCCGCTCGTTCGCTGCCGTCCACCACGGGCCGCTGCGCCGGGCCGCGCAGACCGCCGAGCTGGTCGCCGCGTCGCTGCCCGGGGTTCCGGTGTACGCGTCGGAGCTGGCCGGTGACCACCTCCCGCACGACACGGATCCGGCCGGCCTACCGTCGGCGTACGCCGAGTTTCTGGGCCGGTTCTCGGCGGCCGAGCGGGCCGACGGGCCGCGGGTGACGGCGGCGGCGGTGCGGCGCTTCGCCGTGCCGGCGGACGATTCCGAGGGTGCCGCCGGCGGTGAGCCGGTCCGTGAGCTGGTGGTGACGCACGCCTTTCTGATCGGCTGGCTGGTCCGGCACGCGCTGGACGCGCCGGAGCGGCGGTGGCTGGGGTTGAACTCGCACAACGCGGGGTTGACCGTGATCCGGTACGGCCTGGCGGGGCCACCGAACCTGATCGCCGTCAACGACGTGGCGCATCTGCCGCCGGAGCTGCGTGGCACCGGCCTGCCTGAGGACTATCTGGTCTGAGGGCCGGGCGTTAGTCGGTGGCCCGGAGCAGCAGTTCGACAAGCGCCCGGGTGGCCGGCGGCGGTGCGGGGTCGGCGGGGCAGTCGACGTACCCGGTCTCGATGGTGCCGACGGTCAGCCGGTAGCTGAACGCGTCCGAGCAACTGGTCGTTCTGGTGTCCTGGCGGCCCTCGGTGGTCAGCCGGGGGTCGGCGGCGAGCCCGCGTAGCCGGCCGAGGTCGGCGGGGTCGAGTTGGCCGGTACGCCGGCTGCCGGCCCGGTCCACCGCCGTCCACCGGCCGTCCGGCTCGACGGTCACCTGGTCGCCGCGTCCGGCGAAGCCGCCGGAGCGGAACAGGAGCACGCGCGCGGGCGAGCTGTCGGTGGCGCCGGAGGCGGTCGGCGTGGGTGCCGGGGTGGCGGGGACAGCGGACGGCGGAACGGCAGTGGCCGAGGTGCCGTCGGCGGTGGCCGACGGCTGGGCCTGCGAGGTGTCGGCCTGGTCGGTGCTGGTGCAGCCGACCAGGAAAACGGCCAGGAGCGCGATCGTGGCACCGGCTGTCGAGGCGGGTCTCATGTCCGTCGGACGCGCGATGCGGGCCGTTGGTTCCCTTGTCAAGGCACTCATCCGTTCGGCCAATGTCGATGTCTGGGAACGGTTCAGCCCTTCTCTTTTCGTCGACACATGGCTATATCTACATGCGTGACTACCCCCGTCACACTCTTTCTCCTTCCAGGAGGGCACGTGAAACGATCCGTCGCCGCCGTCAGCGCAGCGCTGCTCACCAGCGGCCTGCTGACCTGTGTCGCCACCGCGGCACAAGCGGCCCCACCCACCGCCCCCGCGCCGGGCGTCTCCGCCGCGGCACAGGCGGCGACCGTCCTGCGAACGAACCCCGGCGCAGTCCAGGGTTCGAGCGCCGAGTCCTACCAGGTGCAGAGCACCAAGGTGGACGCCTCCGGCGCGGCGCACACCCGTTACACCCGGACCTACCACGGCCTTCGGGTGTACGGCGGTGACTTCGTCATCCACACCGCTCCCAACGGCACCTACGCCGGCAGTTCGGTCGGACTCGCCGCACCGCTGACCGTCGCCACCACGGCCAAGGTCACCGCCGACGCGGCCAAGAAGGCCGCCCGCGCCGAGTTCACCGGCAAGGCGGAATCGGTAGGCGCACCCGAGCTGTTCGTCGACGCCAGCTCCGGCAAGGGTCGACTCGCCTGGGAGACGGTGGTCAGCGGCTGGCAGCCCGACGGGCAGACCCCGTCCCGGCTGCACGTCATCACCGACGCCGTCACCGGCGCGGCAGTGGGGTCGTACGACGAGATCGAGTCGGTGGTCGGCAGCGGCCAGGGCGTCTACAGCGGCTCGGTCAGCATCGACACGACGCTCTCCGGCAGCACGTACCAGATGATCGACCCGGCGCGCGGCAACGGCCGTACCTGCGACATGAACAACGGCACGTCCACCTGCACCACGTTCACCGACGCCGACAACGCCTGGGGCAACGGCGCCACGTCCAACCGGCAGTCGGCCGCCGTCGACGCGCACTTCGGTGCCGCGAAGACGTTCGACTACTTCAAGAACGTGCACGGCCGCAACGGGATCTTCGGCAACGGCAACGGCGTGCCGAGCCGGGTGCACTACGGCAACAACTACGTCAACGCCTTCTGGGACGGCGCCCAGATGACCTACGGTGACGGCTCCAGCAACTCCCGCCCCC
The DNA here is from genome assembly GCF_040643015.1 of Micromonospora sp. NPDC047527. Lineage (NCBI taxonomy): Bacteria > Bacillati > Actinomycetota > Actinomycetes > Micromonosporales > Micromonosporaceae > Micromonospora > Micromonospora sp. NPDC047527. The sequence goes on from NZ_JBEYTK010000006.1 coordinate 212,693, forward strand.
TCGTCTCGCTGGACGTGGCTGGGCACGAGATGAGCCACGGTGTCACCGAGGCGCTGGCCGGCCTGGTCTACTCCGGCGAGTCCGGTGGCCTCAACGAGGCCACGAGCGACATCTTCGGCAACATGGTGGAGTTCTACGCCGCTGCGCCGAGCGACCCGGGCGACTACCAGGTCGGTGAGAAGATCAACATCAATGGCAACGGTACGCCGCTGCGCTACATGTACAACCCGTCGCTGGACGGCTCGTCCGACAGCTGCTGGTCCACCAGCACCCGGAACAAGGACGTGCACTACTCCTCCGGCGTCGCCAACCACTTCTTCTTCAACCTCGCCGAGGGCACCGGCGCCACGTCGTACGGCACCTCGCCGGTCTGCGGCTCGGCTCCCGGGGTGACCGGCATCGGCCGGGCCAAGGCCGAGAAGATCTGGTACCGCGCGCTGGACGTGTACTTCACCTCCAACACGTCGTACGTCAACACCAGCAACCCGGCGAACACCGCCCGCGCCTACACCCTGCGGGCGGCCACCGACCTGTACGGCAGCTGCTCCACCGAGTACAAGGCCGTGCAGGCCGCCTGGACCGCTGTGAACGTGGCGGGCAACGACGCCACCTGCTCGACCGGCAACGACTTCTCGGTGGCGCTCTCACCGACCGCCGGATCGGTCAACCCGGGCAGCTCGGTCTCCACCACAGTGGCGACCGCCACCACCAGCGGTACGGCGCAGACCGTGACGTTCTCCGCGTCCGGCCTGCCCAGCGGGGCCACCGCCGCGTTCAGCCCCGCTTCGGTGACCTCGGGCGGCTCGTCCACCCTCACCATCAGCACCTCGGCGAGCACCCCGCCCGGCACCTACTCGATCACCGTCAACGGTGCCGGCGCGGTCACCCGCAGCGCCACGTACTCGCTGACCGTGAACGGCACCGGTGGCGGCTGCACCGCGCCGGGTCAGAAGCTGGCCAACCCGGGCTTCGAGTCCGGCGCGACCGGCTGGACGGCCAGCTCCGGCGTCATCACCAACTCCAGCACCCGCCCGGCCCGCACCGGGTCGTACAAGGCGTGGCTGAACGGGTATGGCAGCACCCGCACCGAGACGCTCGCCCAGTCGGTGAGCCTGCCGGCCGGCTGCTCGTCGTACGCCCTCAGCTTCTGGCTGTACGTCAACTCGGCCGAGACGACCACCAGCGTCGCGTACGACAAGCTCACCGTGCAGGTGCTCAACTCGAGCGGAACGGTGCTGGCGACGCTGGCGACCTACTCGAACCTGAACAAGGGCACCAGCTACAGCCAGAAGTCCTTCTCCCTGGCCGCGTACGCCGGTCAGACCGTCAGCCTGAGGTTCACCGGCACCGAGGACTCCTCGCTGCAGACGTCCTTCGTGGTCGACGACACGGCGCTCACCGTCTCCTGACCTGAGCTGATCGACGCCGGGCCCGGCGGCCACCCCCTCACGGGTGGTCGCCGGGTCCGCGCCGTTATGGTCGCCTGACCGCCGCGTGTCGGTGGGTCGGATCAGCGGCGTCGGACGCTGGCGCGGAGAGGGGCGGACGTGTCGGACGCGGAGTTGACCGTCGAGGTGACCGGGCCGGTGGCGACAGTGGTGATCCACAACCCGGCCCGCCGCAACGCGATGACGGCAGCCATGTGGCGGCAGCTGCCCGAGCTGCTCGACCGGCTGGAGCCCGACCCCGACGTACGGGCGCTGGTGCTCACCGGCGCGGGTGACGCCTTCTGCGCCGGTGCGGACCTCGGTGACCTGGCCGAGCTCCTGGAGGCGGGCGACGCCAGCATCGCGGTGGCCGCCGAGGAGCGGCTGGCCAGCTTCGCCAAGCCGACAGTGGCGGCCATCCGGGGAGCCTGCGTCGGCGGTGGCTGCCAGCTCGCCGTCGCCTGCGATCTGCGGATCGCCGCCGCCGACGCCCGCTTCGGCGTACCGCCGGCCCGGCTCGGCCTGGTCTATCCCGCGCCGACGACCCGCCGGCTGGCCCGGCTGGTCGGCCCGTCCGCCGCCAAGCACCTGTTGTTCACCGCCGAGCTGATCGACACCGAGCGCGCCCTGCGGATCGGCTTGGTCGACGAGGTGCTGCCCGCAGACCGGTTCGCCGCACGGGTGGACGAACTCACCGCCACGATCGCCCAGCGCTCGCCGCTGAGCGTCGCCGCAGCCAAGGAGATCGTCGACGACCGGGCCGGGCCGGCACGAATCGCCTGGTGGCACCGGAAGGTGGCCAGCAGCGGCGAGGCCCGGGAAGGGGTGGCGGCCGCGGCCGAGCGCCGTACCCCCCGCTTCGCCTGGCAAGCGCCGACCGAGGTCTGATCGCTCAGGCTGCCGCGTCAGGTGCTGGGACGTCAGTTCCGACGGCCAGGCCTCGCCGGACCGTCAGCAGCCGACCTGCTGGCCGTCGACCCGCTGACCCGTCGACCCGTCGGCCCGCTGGCCGCCGGGGCCTGGCGGCCCGCCGGACCACCTACACCGCAGGTCCTTTGCTCTGCTTCAACCCACGCAACACTTACGCGCCATCAGTGTTGCGTGGGTTGAAGCAGAGCAAAGGGAGCGTGGGTGGGTACCTGCCGGTGCGGCTGAGCCGGCCGGCGGCTGCGCGTTTGGCGGGCGGACAACCACGGGTATCCGGATTGGGACGGCTGTGACGGGCGCCGATTCCACGCATTGTGAAACCTCGATCCCGGGTGGTGTCGGCTCCGGGTCGTACGGCAGGCTGTCGGTCGTGCAGCGTGATCGGTTGCTTGCGGGCCGCTACCGGCTCCTGGAGCGTCTCGGCAGTGGCGGTATGTCCGCGGTGCACCGGGCGTACGACGAGGTGCTCGAACGGGACGTGGCGGTGAAGGTGCTTGTCGTCTCGGGCGCCCACGGCAGGCGGCGGATCCGGGCCGAGGCCAAGGCGGCAGCCCGGTTGTCGCATCCGCACGTCACAAACGTCTACGACTACGGTGAGTCGCCGCTCGACGGTGTAGTGGTGCCGTTCGTGGTGCTGGAACTGCTCGACGGCCACACCCTCGAACAACGACTGAACGCAGGGCCGCTGCCGCCCCGCGCCGGGTTGCGGATCTGCGCCGAGGTGGCGTCTGCGCTCGCGGCCGCACACGCCCAAGGGCTGGTGCACCGCGACATCAAGCCGGGCAACGTGATGCTCACCCCCGCCGGTGCGAAGATGCTCGACTTCGGCATCGCGGCCGCCATCGGCGACCCGGAGGTCGACTTCGAGGGGCGGTTGCTCGGCACACCGGCCTACCTCGCGCCGGAGCGGCTGGCGGCCGGCGAGGTGCTGCCGGCCTCCGATGTGTACGCCCTCGGCCTGCTCCTGCACCGGGTGCTCACCGGTCGGCTGCCCTGGGCCGCCGAGGCGCAGGCCGGGATGCTCCGCGCGTCCACGCAGGTCGAGCCGGACCCGCTGCCCGACATCCACGGGGCCGAGATCCAGCGGCTCGGCCGCTGGTGCCTGGCTCACGACCCGGCCGACCGGCCGCCGGCCGTAGAGGCGGCGCGGATCCTGCGCTCCGCCGCCAGCGCGGCGTCAGCCACGTCCGATCCCGCTGCCGTCGGTGCGGCGCCAGAGCCGGACATCAGCCCCGACCCGATCGCCGGCGCCGGTGAGCCGCACGTCGATCCGGGCCCTGCCCCCAAGCCGGATACCGGCCTCGACCGGACCGCCGGTGCCAGTGGGGTGGCCGTTGGTCCGTGCTCGCCCGGTGGCGACGGGGATGCCCGTTCCACCGGGCCGGTCGGTGGTGCGACAGTCGGGGTGGTCACTACGGCCCGGCCGCGGTCCTGGCGTCGGCGGCGGGCGGTGCTGGCGGTCGGCGGCGCGGTGGTCGCGGCGATGGCGATGGCCGGTTCGCTGGGCGATTCTGGCACCCGTGAGCGTGATGCGGCCACCCCGGGAACCAGCGCCGGCCCGGGCGGCGCCACCGCGGTTGGGCTGCCGCAGCCTGACCCGACCGACTCTCGCCCTGCCACCGCACGCTCGGCCGGGAGCACCCCGTCCAGCTCGCCATCCGGCCCAACCGTCGGGGCGGGCGGCCCGTCCGTCCCGAGCCCGGCGGCCAGCACCCCGCGACCGAACCCGACCCGGGTCACGCCCACACCCACACCTACCGTGCTGGCGGGCGTGAACGTGAACGCTCAGGGCGGAACCGTCGCTGTTCGCTGCGTCGGGGTGGGGCCTGAGGTGCTCGCGGTGACCCCCGCCCCGGGCTACCGGGCGCAGCCGTACGACCCCGGCCCGGCGAAGCGGGTCCAGGTCGAGCTGACCTCGGCCGAGCATCGCAGCGAGATCCGGGTGCACTGCGCCAACGGCCGCCCGAAGCCGAAGGTCAAGGAACGCGCCGCCTGACCGGGGGCCGGCGGGTGCCGCGCCGGGGACGTACCCCAGACGCGGCCCCCCGTTCCCGCCGGCCCGGTCCGTCACCGCCCGGCCAGCGCCGCCCAGCCCGGGTTCACCGGCTCCCGGCGCAGCGGCATGCCCGCCTCCGCCGGCGTCCGGTCACCCTTGCGCTGGTTGCAGCCGTAGCAGGCGGCGGTGGTGTTCCGCCAGGTGTTCCGGCCGCCCCGCGAGCGGGGCAGGATGTGGTCGATGGTCGACGCCGGACCACCGCAGTACGCGCAGCACCGGTCGTCGCGGCGCAGCACGCCAGCCCGGGACCAGGCCGGCCCGGCGCTGAACCGCCACCGGGTGACCACGTAGCGGACCAGCCGCACCACCCGGGGCATCGGGAAGACACCGATCACCTGGTCCGGCTCCGCCTCGTGGATCTCGGCCACCCGGCGGCAGAGCATCCGGATGGCGTGTTGAACGGTGACCCGGTGCAGCGGGCCGAGGTCGGCGTTGATGACGAGGACGGCGTCCACCGGGATCTCCTTCCAGGGGCGGACTGCTCCGGACGGCGAAGAGCCGCCCGGTCCGGCTGTCGGACGAGGCGGCTCAGCGCGTTCGGGTACGCGTCAGTCGGGCCGGCCCGCCCGGGGACCTTCCGCTCGGCAACCGCCGCCGGGCAGCAGCACGGACGACGGCACGGTGGTGACGTGCGACATCGTCATGATCTGCTCCCGCGGCGGTGGTTGACCTTGCGCGATCACGGTAGGTCGGCAGGGGAGAGAGGGGCAACGTATTTCGATCGCCCGGCCAGCAGCCCTCGGGGCCGGATGGACCGTACCGGCTCGGTCGCGCCGCCCTCCGCGCGCAGGATGTGGTTCGCGGCGATGATCCCGGTCGCCGCCGAGCGTTCCATCAGGGCGCTCGGGAAGTCCGTGGCGATGCCGTCGCCGGCCAGGTAGAGGCCTGTCGCGTCGGTGCGTACCCCCGGACGCCAGGCGTGGCTGCCCGGCGTGAACGCCGGCGCCTGCGCCTCCACCCGGGCGCGCACCTCGCGGACCCGCAGGTCGGCGGCCTCCGGCCAGAGCGTCACCAGCTCGCGGCGCATCCGCTCGGCCAGCTCGTCGGCCGGCACGTCGGGCTCGCAGGCGTAGGCGTGCAGCTCGATGACCGACCCGCCGGCCTGCCGCGCCCAGCGCCGCGACTCGTTCTCCAGCCGGTGATAGAGCGTCACCGAATCCAATGTGGGCTGCCGGGACACGCCGCTGAACACCGCCCGCTCGGCGGACACGTCCCCGTCGCACCAGAACCGGGCCACGGCGTACGGCGGCCCGGGCGTGCCGAACGCGGGCATCCGCGCCACCAGTTCCGGTGCCTGCCCGACCAGGTCGGGGGAGGCCGCCACCAGTGCCGCCAGGGCCGGCGGATCCACGGCCAGCACCACGTGGCCCGCCGCGTGACTGCCGCCGTCGGTGGTCGTCACCCGCCAGCCGTCGGCGTCGCGGTGCACACCTGTCGCGGCGGACCCGGTCAGCACCCGGCCGCCGTGCTTCTCCACGTGTCGGGTCAGCGGCTCCCAGATCGCCGTCGCGTAGTCCTCATCGGGGCAGTCGAAGGCCAGCCCCTCCGGGTTGCCGAGCAGATAGAAGTGGAACTGGGCGACCATCTCGGCGGCCGACATCTCCGCCTCGTGGTTGAAGAACGAGTGCGAGAAGACCTCGAACAGCATGGCCCGCGCCCGGTCCGGCAGCCGCAGCGAGGCCAGCAACTCGTCGGCGGTGGAGTCGTCCAGCTCGGCGTAGGTGCGCACCGGGTCGTAGCTGAGCAGCGGCAGCGCGGCGTCCCGGTCCATCGACCGCAGGTCGGCCAGGCGCAGGCTGGGGCTGCGCAGCAGCAGCGCCAACAGGTTCGCCGGCGGTGCCGGCGGCAACTTGCCGAACTCCTCCGTCGGCCACTGCTCGCTGAGGATCGGATAGCCCGGAATCGGCTTGAGGAAGCCCAGGCCGGGGTCGACGCGACGGAGGATGGAACGCCAGTTGTAGTACTGACGGAAGAACGCGTGAAAACCATGCTCGTTCTGCTGGCTGCCGTCGGCGAGCGCCTCCGGCCACGCGCCGAGCCGACCGCCGAGCGTCGGCGCGGCCTCCAGCACCGTCACCGCCACGCCCCGCTCGGCCAGCACGACCGCCGCCGACATGCCGGCGATGCCGCCGCCCACCACCACCGCCGCGACCGGTCGCGGCACGCGGTCCGCGCCGTCGCCGCCCGGGTCCACCTCATGCTGACGTACGCCGATGAGCCGACCCACCACTTGCGACAGCGCCACGGGCACCTCCCTTACGGCCAGTCTCCCCTACGGGAGGCAACGGCGCGCTCTGTCGGAGGCCGGCCAGACGTACTCCAGGTCCGTCGGCACGTCGGGACCGAAGATCGGGCCGTAGTGCGCCGGGTCCTTGCGCAGCAGCGACGCGCGGTGGCTGACGTGCAGGTCGTCGCGGCCCAGCCACGGTGGCAGCTCACCGGCGGAGGCCAGCTCGTCCTGCGTGCGTACGACCCCGGCCCCGCAGGCGGCGGCCAGGTCGACGGTCAGCGTGGCGGCGCACGTGTCGGCCCGACCCGGCTCGGTCCAGACCGCGCACATGTCCAGCCCGTAGCGGGTGAGCGCCTCTTCGTACCCGGCCCACATCTTCACCGCCGGGTGGTTGCGCCAGCCGTACCCGGGCCGGGTCAGCCCGCGCAGCACCTGGATGGCCTCCACCCGCTGCTTGCCCAGCCGCTTCTGGTCCAGCACGCGGGCGCTGGCCAGGAAGTCCGGGTACGGGAGGAAGGTCTGCATGTCGCTGCTCTACCCGCCGCCCGGGCCGGCATTCCTGAGGTGGGATGATCCGGACGGGGTCGCCCAGCGTGGTCGTGCTGACTACGATCCGGACATGGCGGAGCCGTGGCGGGACCGGGCGCGACGGGCGGTCGAGTGGAACTGGCGGCTACGGTCCGCCGGGGATCCGCGCCCCCACTACGTGATCTGTGGCCGGGACTCGCTCGCCTACTACGTGGCCCGCGCGATCCTCGAATCCGAGCTGCCCGTCGGCGGGGCCCGGGTGACCGTGGTGGTGCCGGAGCGCTACCCCAGCGACGGGCCGGACGTGGCCGCGCTGCGCGGGGTCCGGGTGGTCCGCTCCGACCGGCTGGACGTGGCCACCTTCGAGACCGCCGGCCTGGCCGGGGCGGCCGGGCTGGCACTGCTGCACCAGGACGACGTGGGCAACCTGCACGCCGCGCTCTGCGCCCAGGCCGTCGACCAGCGGGTCCGCCAGGTGCTGCGGATGTTCAACGGCACCCTCGCCGACGGCGTACGCAAACTGCTCAAGGCGCCGGTCGAGGTGCTCTCCGACGCCGAGATGGCCGCGCCGGCGTTCGTGGCCGCCGCGCTCGGCGAAGTCGACCCCAGCTCCTTCCAACATCGGGACAAGACGCTGCGGGTGGCCCGGCGGGCCGACGTCCGGCCGCAGGACGTGGTGTGCGCGTTGGCCCACCTCAGCGAGGAGCACGGTGTCGAGCTGCTGCCGGCCGAGCAGGCCGGCGCGGACCTGGTGTTGGCCGAGGCGACCGGTCAGCCGCCCGGCACCGAGGTGGCCGCCCGCCGGCTGGTCCGGGCCCGTCGGCGGCGCCGCCCGGTCGCGGTGCTGATGCGGGCGGCACGCGGCTTCGCCACCCGCAAGATCGGCATCGCGGTGATGCTGGTGCTCGCGCTGATCGCGGTGCTGGGGGCGCTCATCTCCCGTGCCGAGGACGTCTCCCCGTTGGAGGCGCTGTATTTGACGCTTGTCACCACACTCAGCGGCGCCGACCCGGACACCGGCAAGCCGGCGGACGCGCAGGTCATGCAGGTGGTGCTCAACCTGGCCGGGCTCGCGCTGATCCCGTTGATCACCGCCGTGGTGGTGGACGGCATCGTCAACGCCCGGCTCGCCCTGCACACCGGCCGGCAGCAGCCGGCCCGGGCCGGGCACGTGGTGGTGATCGGCCTGGGCAACGTCGGCACGCGCGTGATGGCGCAACTGCGTGAGTACGGCGTCGAGGTGGTGGCCATCGACAAGGTTCCGGAGCCACGTGGCGCCGCCCTGGCCCGTCAACTGGAGGTGCCGCTGATCGTCGGCGACGCCGCGCTGCCGGAGACGCTTGTCGCCGCGTCGGTGGCCGACTGCCAGGCGTTGGTGGTGGCGTCCACCGACGACGTGGCCAACCTGGAGGCGGCGCTCGCTGCCCGTGATCTCCGTGCCGACCTGCGGGTGGTGTTGCGGCTCTTCGACGGTGACCTCGCCGAACGGGTGGAGGAGACCTTCGCTCTCGGGGTGTCCCGGTCGGTCTCCTACCTGGCTGCCCCGGCCTTCATCGGAGCGCTCACCGAACGCGCGGTGATCACCACCATCCCGGTCGACCGGCATGCGCTGCCGGTCGCCGAGGTGCCGGTCGCCGCCGGTTCCGCGCTGGACGGCCGTCCACTGGGCACGGTCAGCCGGGACGGGCAGGTCCGGCTGATCGCCCGGACCCCGGCCGGCGGGGGCAGGACGGTCTGGTGGAAGGACCTCGACCCCCGGCAGGTGATCTTCGCGGGTGACCGGCTCACCGTGGTCGCCCGCCGACACGGCCTGGACTGGCTGACCCGGCAGTGCGCCCCGCCCACGCTGCCGGCCACCGTCACCAGGTCGGTGCCAACCGACCAGGAGGTCGCCGCCTCGGCGGCCGGCGCGGTTCACCCGGTGCCGGTTCCGTTGTCGCCGGCCGACGGTGCCGTACCGCCGGCTCGGGGCGCGGCGGTCAGGCCGCGCGCTGTGGAACCGAGCGACCCGGACGTCGGCAACAAGCCGGACTCCACCGCGACGCGGCCCACCTGACCGGTCGACGACACCACCTGCCGACCGGAGCCGGGCAACCGGACCCGGCCGACACTGAGCGACAATCAGTGTCATGCGTTTCCGCATCCTGGGTCCGACCCCTGCTGTTGGCGGTGGCGTGGCCGGTGCTCCTGGTCGCGGTGTTCGCGCCGCTGGCGGTGCGCCGCTACCAACGGCTGAGTCGCTGACCCTGGCCGTCGTTGGCCTACTCCGGTCTGCGGCGGGCGGGGCGCAGCGCGTACCCGGCGGCGCCGGCGGCCAGCACGCCGAAGCCCGCGACGACGCTGCCCAGCGGCAGGTTGACCGCGAGCAGCAGGCAGCCGACCAGGCCCAGGCCGGCGAGGACCCGGACCGGCAGCCACCGGTCCGGGTCCCGGCCCAGGGTCAGCGCCGCAGCGTTGGTGATCGCGTAGTAGACGAGCACTGTGCAACTGGAGAACCCGATCGCCTCGCGGACGTCGCCGAGCAGCACCACCACGATCACCACGGCGGCGACGGCCAGTTCGGCGCGGTGCGGCACCTGGTGCACCTGGTGCACGGCGGCCAACGCGCCGGGCAGGTCGCGTCGGCGGGCCATCGCGAGCGTGGTCCGGCCGACCCCGGCGACCAGGGAGAGCAGCACCCCGACGACGGCGATCGTGGCCCCGGCGCGGACCACCCAGGCCAGACCGGGCAGTCCGGCGGCGGTCACCACGTCGACCAGGGGCGCTGCGGAGTCGGCCAGCCGGTCGGCGCCGAGCACGCCGAGCGTCACCACGGCCAGCACCAGGTAGATCACGAGCACCGCCCCGAGCGCCAGCGGCACGGCCCTGGGGATGGTCCGCTGCGGGTCGCGCACCTCCTCGCCGAGCGTGGCGATCCGCGCGTACCCGGCGAAGGCGAAGAACAGCAGCCCGGCGGCGGTGAGCACACCCCGACTCGACCCGCCGGAGTCACCGAGCCGGTCCAGATCCAGACCGCCTCCACCGACGCCGACGACCGCGACCAGGGCCAGCACCGCGAGCACCACCGCCACCAGGGCCTTCGTGGCGGTGGCCGTCTTACCGATGCCGCGCAGGTTCACCGCGGTCACCGCGAGCACCGCGCCGACCGCGACAAGCCGGGCCTGCCCTGGCCACAGGTACGCCCCGATTGTCAACGCCATGGCCGCGCAGCTCGCCGTCTTGCCGACCACGAAGCCCCAGCCGGCCACGAATCCGGCGAACGGCCCGAGACGCTCCCGACCGTAGACGTAGGTCCCACCGGACTCCGGGTAGCGAGCCGCCAGCCGCGCCGAACTGGTCGCGTTGCAGTAGGCGATGAACCCGGCCAGCACCAGCGCCGGCAGCAGGCCGGCACCGCCGGCCGCCGCCGCGGCCGGGCCGAAGACCACGAAGACGCCCGCGCCGAGCATCGAGCCCAACCCGATGACAACCGCATCGGGTACGCCGAGCCGCCGCGTCAGTTGGTCCACGGGCCGAAACCCTAGGGGTACGAGGTGAACGGCCGGTCCCACTCGCGTAGCCGACCGGGGAGAGGCAGCTCATCCCAGGGCACCCGGTGCAGCAGCCGGTCCAGGAAGAGCCCCAGCAGCAGGGCCGCGACACCGTCGGTGAGCCAGTGGAAGTTCAGGTAGGTCGTGGTGATCAGCAGGATCGCTGGCGGGGCGAAGCGGATCAGTCGGCGCACCGTCGGGTGCAGTCGCCCCGCCGTCAACGCGGTCAGCAGTACGGCCATCACGCCGTACCAGACGATCGCGTTGGCGACATGCCCAGACGGGTAGGACAGGTCGTACTCGGTGGGCGGCAGGTCGTTGAAGATCCGAACCGACTGGGTCGGCGGCAGATCGGAGCTGGGTGCGGCCCGGTCGGTCAGAACCTTGAGCGGCCCGACCGTCAGATAAAGGAGCACGAACGCCCCCGCCACCAGCAGCAGCGGCCGGACTGTGCGGGCCCGCCAGGCCACTGCCACGGCGAGCGCCCCGGAGAGCGGCATCAGCAGCCAGCCACCCTGCCCCAGGAAATTGAACACCCGCGCGGTCCAGTAGATCGGTGCCGGGTGGTGGGCGTAGGCCCATTCCCGGACCGCGAGGTCCAGGCCGAGCAACGCGCCTGCGGCGAGGGCCAGGGTCAACGCGCCGAACCCGATCAGCAGCAGCGCATCGAACCACCAGCCGGCCGGCCGGACCGGACGCAGCCGCAGCTCACGTCGTACCCCCGTGGGTTTGAGCACGGCACCACGCTACCGGCCTCCGGTGCGGCCGGACCGGCGCGGGCCGGGGCGGCCGTGGTCGCCTGTCCTTGGGTGCTGTGGGCCCAACCACGATGTGAGGCGGATGCGGGGGCGACCCGTCATGCTTGTGCCCGTGCGGATCACCTCTGCCCTCGTTGACCCGGCGCTGCTCGACCTGCCCTGGTCGACACCGCTGGAGGAGTGGCCTGCCCAGCACCTGGTGGCCCTGCCGCAGGGCATCTCCCGACACATCGTCCGGTTCGTCCGGCTCGGCGAGTATGTCTACGCGTTCAAGGAGACCCGCGAGCGGATCGCCGAGCGGGAGTACGACCTGCTGCGGGCCCTGGAGCGGATCGACTTCCCGTCGGTGGAGGCGGTGGCGGTCGTCGCCGACCGGCAGACAGATGACGGGGAACCCCTCGAATCGGTGCTGATCACCCGGCACCTGCAGTTCTCGCTGCCGTACCGGGCGCTCTTCTCGCACACCCTGCGGCCCGAGACGATGAGCCGGCTGCTCGACGCGCTCGCCGCCCTGATCGTGCGGATGCACCTGACCGGCTTCTTCTGGGGCGACTGCTCGCTGTCCAACACGCTGTTCCGCCGCGACGCGGGCGCGTTCGCCGCCTACCTGGTCGACGCGGAGACGGGCGCCCTGCACAACTCGCTCTCCAACGGGCAGCGCGGCGAGGACCTGGAGATCGCCCGGGTGAACATCTTCGGCGAGGCGCTGGACCTGCAGGCCGCCGGCCTGCTGCACGAGTCCATCGACCCGGAGGTGGTCTGTGAGGAGGTCGTGCAGCGGTACGAGCGGCTCTGGCACGAGATCACCTATGAGCAGGCGATCGAGCGGGAGGCCCGGCACGACATCGAGGGCCGGATCCGCCGCCTCAACGAGTTGGGTTTCGACGTGGCCGAGGTCGCCATGTCGAGCATCGAGGACGGGCGTTACCTGGTCCGCCCGAAGGTGGTCGACGCCGGCTACCACACCCGGCGGCTCCTGCGGCTGACCGGCCTGGACGCCGAGGAGAACCAGGCCCGCAAGCTGCTCAACGACCTGGACGCCTACCGGGCGGAGAGTGACCTGATCGACGAACAGCAGGCGGCGCACCGCTGGCTCACCGAGGTCTTCGAGCCGGTGGTCCGGGCCGTACCCGCGCACCTGCGGCGGAAGCTGGAGCCGCAGGAACTGTTCGCGCAGATCATCGAGCACAAGTGGCTGCTCTCCGAGCAGGCCGGCCGGGACGTCGGGATGCGCCACGCGGTCCAGTCGTACCTGGCCGATGTGCTGGTGCACCGCCCCGACGAACAGGCCGTCCTCGGCGTCGAGGTCACCGCCATCAGTTGACCCGGCACAGTCGTGCCGTGCCCGTCCCTGGCACCCGGTCGGGTGCTGCTGCGGTTCCGGCCGTCGGGTGCTTGCGGTGGTCCCGTTTGTCAGGTGCTCGCGTGGCCGGGTGGGGTGTGGTCGGTAGGGCAGCCAGCCCTCGGCGATCAGCAGCCGCTCGCGGCACGTGGCCGGGCTCGCCTCCACCCGCACCTGTCGCTGCCTTTGGAGCTGATGTCGCAAACGATTCAGCCGCTGGCCGCTGGCCGCTGGCCGCTGGCTGCTGGCTGCTGGCTGCTGGCCGCTGGCTGCTGGCCGACAGGTTGGCGGCCCACGCCCAGGCACACCAGCCTGCGCCCAATAGCCATCGCCCAGTGCCCAGTGCCCACGGCCCACGGCAGCGCCAATACCCAGCGCCCCTCGGCTGCTGCTGGTCGTTGAAGGGCTGGACTGAAGGGCTGAGGACTGAAGGGCTGAGGGCGTGATGTCGTAAGCGATTCAGCTCCAAAGGGCCCGCGAACCACATGTCAGGTCGGCCGGGCCGGCGTCGGTGACCGACGCCGCTGTAGCCACCGACACCGACGCAGCCACCGACGCCGCCGCAGCCGCTGCACACGGGCGCGCGTGGAGCGGCTGGCCGAGCCTTACTCCACCCAGGAGCCGCCGCGCAGCACTCGAACCACGTTCAGGTCCTCGTCCAGCACCACCAGGTCGGCGCGGAGGCCGACTTGAAGGGCACCCACCTGGTCGCCCAGGCCGATGGCCCGCGCCGGGGTAGTGGCTACCATCCGAGCTGCGTCGGCCATCGGGATGCCGGCGTCCACGGCGTGCCGCAGCGCTGCGTCCATGGTCAGGGTGCTGCCGGCGATCGCGCCGTCGCGGGCGAGCCGGGCCACCCCGTCGGCCACGGTGACGGCCTGGCCACCCAACTCGTACTCGCCGTCGGCCATCCCGGCGGCGGCCATCGCGTCGGTGATCAGCGCCGCCCGGTCGGGGCCGACGGTCGCCGTGGCGAAGGTCAGGATGCCGTCGTGCAGGTGCACCCCGTCGGCGACCAGCTCACAGATCACGGTGGGCGCGTCGAGCAGGGCCACCACCGGCCCCGGCTCACGGTGGTGCACCGGCCGCATGCCGTTGAACAGATGCGTACCCACGCTCGCGCCAGCGGCGATCGCCGCGCGGGTCTGCTCGTAGGTGGCGTCGGTGTGGCCCACGGCGGCCACCACGCGCTGGGCGGTGAGCAGCTTGATCGCCTCCAGCGCTCCGTCGCGCTCGGGGGCGAGGGTGACCATCCGGATCGCGCCCCGGCCCAGTTCGATCAGTTCGGCCAGTTCGTCGGTGGACGGGTCGCGGAGGTGCTCCGGGTTCTGCGCGCCGCAGCGGGCATCCGAGAGGTACGGGCCTTCGAAGTGGACACCCGCCAGCACACCCTCGTCGACCAGCGGCGCGAACGCCTCGGTGGCCGCCCGCATCACCGTGAACGGTGAGCTGACCAGGCTGGCCAGCAGGGTGGTGGTGCCGTGCGCCAGGTGGAAGCCGGCCGCCGCGCGGGCCTGGTCGGCGTCCCCGGTGGTGAAGGTGTGCCCGCCGCCGCCGTGCGTGTGCATGTCGACGAAGCCGGGCAGGATCCAGTGCCCGTCGCGGACCGACGGATACTCGGCCACGGCGGTGATCCGGTCACCGTCCCACTCGACGCAGCCCTGCCGGATCACACCGGTCGGGCTCACCACTCGGCCGTTCACCCGTGCCGTCATCGTTCCTCCTGATGGTCACCGACGCCGGCGGCGTCCAGGGCGTCCAGGGCGAGCAGGGCAGCGCCGAGGCAGCCGGCCTCGTCGTCGAGGGCCGCCGCGACCAGCCGCGGCTCCCGGTGGAAGGTCATCCGATCGTGCATCGCCACCCGCAGGGGGCCGAAGAGCAGGTCCCCGGCCTGGGCCAGGCCGCCGCCGAGCACGATCATCGCCACGTCGAACAGCGCCTGCCCGCTGGCCAGGCCGTCGGCGAGCGCGTCGACCGCCTCCCGCCATACCTGCCCGGCGAGGGGTTCGCCGGCCGCCGCCCGTTCGGCCACCACGGCCGCCGTCACCGCCGGGTCGGGTGTTCCGCCGGCCAGCTCCGCGTACCGACGGCCGATCGCGGCGGCCGAGGCCACCGCCTCCAGGCAGCCGGGCCGCCCGCAGCCGCAGCGCGGGCCGCCGGGGCGTACCAGGATGTGGCCGATCTCCCCGGCCGCACCGTGTGCGCCGACGGAGGCCACGCCGTCGACGACGTGCGCGGCGGCGATGCCGGTGCCGATCGCCACGAAGAGCACGTGGCCGGTGCCGCGCCCGGCGCCGAGCCGGGCCTCGGCGAGACCCCCGGCGCGCACGTCGTGGCCGAGCGCCGTGGGCAGGCCGAGGCGCGTCGCCACCAGGTCCCGCAGGGGTACGTCCCGGAAGCCCACATTCGCCGACCAGACCGCGACCCCGCGCGCCTCGTCCACGACCCCGGGAACGGCGATGCCGACCGCGACCGGGGTGAGCCCGTCGGCACGCGCCTTGGCGGCCAACCCTTCGGCGACGTCGAGGATGGTGTCGACCACGGCAGCCGGGCCGCGGGCGGCGTCGGTGGGGTGTCGCTCGGTGCGTACGGCCACGCCGTCCGGCCGGACCAGCGCGCACTTCATGCCGGTGCCGCCGACGTCCAGCGCAACGACCACCCGGTCGGCGCCGTCACTCACGGCGTTATCCCGGTTCGCGACTGCGGGGCTCGCAAACCCGGCTCACTCCTCGCGCTCACGGCGCCATCCTGGTTCGCGACTGCGGGGCTCGCAAACCCGGCTCACTCCTCGCGCTCACGCCAGCACCACGGACCGGCTGAGGTGCCGGGGCGCGTCCGGGTCGAGGCCGCGGCTCGTCGCCAGCGCGACGGCGAAGCGCTGGGCCAGGATCAGGTCGGCCATCGGGTCGACCGGGGTGCGGCCTGCCGACCAGCTGCCGAGCGCCGTGCGCCAGCCGTGCGTACGGCTGTGCACGAAGGCCGCGCCGGTGGCCGCCACGTCCTCGGGCAGCCCGTCGGGCAGCTCGCCGAAGGCCCAGACCAGCCGGCCGGGGGCGGCGACCGAGATGGGGCCGTGCCGGTAGTCCATGGCCGGGTACGCCTCGGCCCAGAAGGTGGCCGCCTCGCGGCACTTCAGCGCGGCCTCCTGGGCCAGGCCGACCGTCCACCCCCGACCGAGGAAGGTGACCTGCTCGATGGAGGCCGGGTCGATCGGCAACGGGGAGCGCACCGCAACCTCCGCGTCGGCGGCGAGTGCGGTCACCGGGTCACCGAGGTGGGCCCGCAGCAGGGCCAGCGCGGTGGTCGCGAAGCGGGTCTGCACGACCGACCGCTCGTCGGCGAAGGGCATCGTCACCGCGGCGGTGGCCAGCTCGACCGCCGGGGACGCCGGGTCGCCGACGATGACGGTGGTGGGCGTCTGCCCGCGCAGCGCGGCGAGCAGTTCCAGCACCTCGGTGGTGGTGCCGGAGCGGGTGATGGCGATCAGCCGGTCGTAGCGGCGGCCGGCGGGGAACTCGGACGCCTGGAACGCGTCGGTCTCGCCCTGGCCGGCCTGTTCGCGCCGGGAGGCGTACGCCATCGCCATGAACCACGACGTGCCGCAACCGACGACGGCGACCCGCTCGCCGGGGCGCGGAAGGTCGCCGTGTACCTCGCTCGACAGTCGGGCGGCTTCCCGCCAGCAGTCGGGTTGGCTCGCGATCTCCGCGTCCACGTACGTCATGGGAAACTCCTCGCAGGCCGACCTGTGCGCAATACGGCTCGTTACACCCGTATTTCGCGCGTTATTCTGCGCGAACCGGGGTGGCCGTGGCAACCGACTGGCCGATCGCGCAGTCCAGTCTTTTGCGCCGACCCAGTTTCGCGCACTAGTGTGCACGCAATCAATCACCGTTCGTGCAGTCACTGGGAGGGCCCCCGCGGTGGACCGCTACGCCAGATGGAACGCCCTGCTGGAGATGCTGACCGACAACGGCCGGGTCAGCGTCGAGGCGGCCGCCGAACGGCTGGACGTCTCCCAGGCCACCATCCGGCGTGACTTCGACCAGCTCGCCCAGCAGCAGATGATCACCCGGACCCGGGGTGGGGCGGTCGCCAACGGTGTCTCGTACGACCTGCCGCTGCGCTACAAGACCGCCAAGCATTCGGCCGAGAAGCAGCGGATCGGCACCGCCGCCGCCGCGCTCGTCACGCCCGGCACGGTCGTCGGCCTGAACGGCGGCACCACCAGCACCGAGGTGGCGCGGGCGCTGGCCGTACGACCGGACCTGAACACCAGTGCCGAGGGTGCCCAGCTCACCGTCGTGACCAACGCGTTGAACATCGCCAACGAACTGCTCGTGCGGTCCCGGATGAAGGTCGTGGTGGCTGGCGGGGTGGTACGCCCGAAGTCGTTCGAGCTGGTCGGCCCGCTGGGCGGGGCGCTGCTGCGCGAGGTGACGCTGGACGTCGCCCTGCTCGGCGTGGACGCGATCGATCCGCAGCTCGGCGCAGCCGCCCACCACGAGGGCGAGGCGGCCATGAACAACTTGATGGTGGCCCGCGCGAAGCGAGTCGTGATAATTGCGGATTCGTCCAAGTTGGGCGGTCACGCCTTCGCCCGGATCTGCCCGGTCGAGCGGGTCGAGACGCTGGTCACTGACTCCGGCGCCGCGCCGGAGGTGGTGGAGGCGTTCCGCGCGGCCGGCGTGCAGGTCGTCTGCGCCTGACCGGTCACGTTCCGTCGATGAAACACATCGATCGGCGCGTCGGTGTATACCGAGTATTGCACCCTCCTGCATACCGCGTATGGTGTCGGCTGTCACGCCCACCCATCGGGGAGGTGCAGCTTGCCAGCTGTCCTGGAGATCGAAGGTCTACGTAAGACGTACAAGAGTCGTCGGCGCGGCACCCGCAACGCACTCGACGGCTTCGACATGCGGGTCGAGGCAGGGCAGGTGCACGGCTTCCTGGGCCCCAACGGGTCCGGTAAGACGACCACGCTGCGCACACTGCTCGGCCTGATCCGGCCCGACGGCGGCCGGATGGCGCTGCTCGGTCACGAGGTGCCCGACGCGCTGCCCACCGTCGCCGGCCAGGTCGGCGCGATCGTGGAGAGCCCGCAGTTCTTCCCGCACTTCTCGGCCCGGGACACGCTGTCCCTGCTGGCCGGTGCGGGCGAGGTGCCGCAGACACGGGTCGACGAGGTGCTGGCGCTCGTCGGGCTGCGCGACCGGGCCGGCGAGCGGGTCAAGACGTACTCGCTGGGCATGAAGCAGCGGCTCGCCGTCGCCTCCGCCCTGCTGAAGAACCCGAAGCTGCTCATCCTCGACGAGCCGGCCAACGGCCTCGACCCGGGCGGCATCCGGGAGATGCGAACCCTGATGCGGACGCTCGCCGAATCCGGGATGACCGTGGTGCTGTCCAGCCACATCCTCGGCGAGATCCAACTGATCTGCGACTCGGTCACCATCATCTCGCTCGGTCGACGGGTCGCCTTCGGCCCGGTCGACGAGGTGCTCGCCCAGCACTCGTCCGGCGCGGTCCGGATCCGGCTGGAAGCGGTCAGCGACCTGCCGGCCGCGACCGAGGCGCTCACCCGGGCCGGCGTCCGGGTCACCGGGCACCCGGACCACCTGATGCTGGCCGGCGTCGACAAGCCGGCCACGATCACCCGGCTGCTCGCCGAGCAGAACCTCTACGTCAGCGAGTTGGCCCCGATCGCGGTCGATCTGGAGAGTGTCTTCCTCGAACTGACCGCCACCGCGCCGGTCCCCGGCCAGCACCGGCAGGTCGACGAGTCCACGAAGGTCGGTGGGACGGGCCAGCCCGGCACCGCCGCAGGAGGGTGGGGCGCGTGAGCCTCTATCGTACGGAGCTGCGCCGGCTCGCCAAGCGGCGCTTCACCCGCTACATGTCGCTGCTCGGCCTGCTGGTGCTGGCCGCTGTGGTGGTCGGTGTCTTCTTCACCAACCAGAAGATCGATGCCGGTCAGCTCGCCAAGGCCGAACGCCAGGCCGACCAGCAGCACCAGGAGCAGGTGCGCTGGAGCGAGCAGGAGCGCACCGCGTGCGAGCAGGCCAAAACGGCCGGCACGCCGAACGACGGCCGCTACCCCGACGACTGCTCGGTGATCACGCCGCCGACCCGCGACCAGATCGACGCGAAGTGGTTCCTGCCGTCGTCGTTCGACTTCCGGAAGACGTTCGACGAGACGCTGATCCCGTTCGCGGCAATCCTCGCGCTGGTCGGGTTCGTGGTCGGCGCGTCCTTCATCGGTGCCGAGTGGAGCAACGGCGGCATGATGAACCTGCTGCTCTGGCGGCCGAAGCGGCTCACCGTGCTGCTCACCAAGCTGGCCGCGCTGCTCACCGGCATTCTGGCGGTGACGCTGCCCGCCGCAGTGCTCTGGTTCGCCGGGTTCTGGGCCGTCGCGACGCTGCGGGGCAGCACCGACAACATGACCTCCGGGGCGTGGCAGTCGTTCGCCCTGACCGGTCTGCGCGGCGTGGCACTGGTGCTGGTGATCACCACCATCGGGTTCGCGCTGGCCTCGCTGGGACGACACACCGCGATGGCCCTCGGCGGTGTCGTCGCGCTGATGGTGGTCGGCCAGTTCGGGCTGGGCATCCTGCTGACGATGGCGAACGTGCGCTTCGCCGAGGCGTGGCTGCTGCCCACGTACGCCATCGCGTGGATGACCAAGAAGGTCACCCTGGAGGACTGGAACGCCTGCAACGCGACCTACTACGGCGAGTGCAATCCGGCCACGCTGGACATCACCTGGCAGCAGTCGTCCGTCCTGCTCTCCGTCGGCCTGGTGGTGATCCTCGGGGCGGCGCTCTGGACGATGCGGCGGCGCGACATCTCCTGACCGGCATCGACACGGCAACGAGCGACAACGGCGCGGCCGGTCCGGCCGTCGGGTCTTCCGACGTGCGGGCCGGCCGTGCCGGCTGCTGCGACCTTGGTCATCCCTGGTTAGGCTGAGCGCCATGCCCGCCGACGCCGCCCCGGCCGCCCCCGAGCCGTCCACCGACGCTCGTGCGGACGAGGCGACCGGCGGCCGCGCGCCGAGCGTCCCGACCCCCCGGCCGGCGCCGCCCGTCGAGAGCACCGACGACGTCGGTCCGGACGACGAAGACGTGGCCGAGCCCACCGCGCCGCCCGTGGGACTGACCACGCGCGAACGGGCGATCCTCGCGTTCGAGCAGCAGTGGTGGCGGCACGCCGGGGCCAAGGAACAGGCCGTCCGGGACACTTTCGGGGTCTCCTCGACGCGCTACTACCAGCTGCTCAACGGATTGTTGGACAATCCGGCCGCGCTCGCGGCCGACCCCGTGCTGATCGGCCGGCTCCGCCGGCTGCGCTCGTCGCGCGCCCGCAACCGCCGCCGCTGACCGGCGGAGCCGGGCCTTCCATGCACCCGCAGTGATGACGTCGTCGTGCCCGTCCCGAACCTGCCCGCCTGAGGGCCCGCGTCCTCGGTGCCCGGTCCGCCGTCGCCGATCAGAGAATGTCGCCAGGCACGACGGGTAGGCACCCCGAACACGGAGCCGCCGCTCAGGCGGCTGCGGTCTGACGGGGGGAGGGGTCATGACGGGTGCCAACCCGAGCCGGCCATCGCAGGGTGCGACCGGCAGTGGCCAGCAGGCTCGGCAGGAGGCGTCCCGGGTCGGACACCAGGCCGCACAGGCCGGCGGCCAGGTTGCCCACACCGCGGCTAAGCAGGGTGGGCAGGTAGCGGCCGAGGCGCGTCAGCAGGCCCGGCACCTGACCGGGGAGGCCACCAACCAGCTTCGTGATCAGGCCCGGTCGCAACAGCAGAGGGCCGCCGACGGTCTGCGTGACCTGGGCCAGGGGCTCAACTCGATGGCCGAACGCGACGGCGACTCCGGGCTGGCCGGCCAGGCGGTCCGCCGGGCGGCTGACGCCGCTCAACGCGCCGCCGGTTGGCTTGACGGACGGGAGCCCGGTGAGGTGCTGGACGACGTGCGTACGTACGCCCGACAGCATCCGGGCACCTTCCTCGCCGGCGCGGCGGTGGCAGGGCTGCTGGTCGGGCGGCTCACTCGTGGCCTGACCGCCAGTGGCGGCGTGGAGATGTCCGGCGGCCCACCGCCTCCACAGGGACAGGCGGCCGGCGCCGGGCAGCAGCAGCCCGACCAGCCGTACAGCGGAGTGGCGCGGGCACAGAACGTCTCGCCGGTCGGTCGGCCGGAGCGTGACCTGCCGGGCGGGGTGGCACCGTGAGCGCCCCGGAGAAGGAGCGGGCCCAGGCATCGGTTGGCGACCTGCTGGGCGACGTGACCCGGGATTTCTCCACGCTCGTGCGCAAGGAGGTCGAGCTGGCCAAGGCCGAGCTGCGCGAGGAGGCGAGTCAGGCCGGAAAGGCCGGTGGCATGTTCGGCGGGGCGGGGCTGGCCGGGTTCCTGGCCGTGCTGTTCGTCTCGTACGCCGCGTGGTGGGGGCTTTCCAACACGATGGACCAGGGCTGGGCGGCGCTGATCGTGGCGATCATCTGGGCAGCCATCGCCGGTGGCCTCTTCATCAACGCCCGAGCCCAGGTGCGCCGATTGCGTGCCGTGCTGCCACGGACGAAGCAGAGCGCACAGGAATTGCCGAATGCCCTGCGGGGTCGATGATCGAGTCGCGAGGGAGCAGATCATGTCCAGTGATCCGGATCGGATCCGGCGGGAGATCGAGACGACCCGCAACGAGTTGAGCAATGATGTCGACGCGCTGACCGACAGGGTGAACCCGCGTCGGATCGCCGGTGACCGCGTGGGCGAGGCCCGCGGCGCGCTCACCCGAGCGAAGGAGAAGGTGATGGGCAGCACGAGCCACAATGCTCAGCAGTCCAGCGAGCGGATGTCGCACATGGCCAGCTCGGTACGCGACGAGGCGCAGGGCAACCCACTCGCGGCAGGGGTGGTCGCCTTCGGGGTCGGGCTGTTGGCCGCGTCCCTGGTCCCGCCGAGCGGGCGGGAGCGGCAGTTGGCCGGCCGGGCCCGCAGCATGGTGAGCGAACACTCCGGTGAGCTGCGCGAACAGGCGAGCCAGGTGGGCCACCAGGTCCGGGACAACATGCGGGAGCCCGCGCAGCAGGCGGCGCAGTCGGTGCGGTCGTCCGCCGAACAGGGGATGTCGGCAGTCCGGGAGCAGGGCCGGTCCTCCGCCGGACAGGTACAGGGGCAGGCGCATGCCGCCGTCGACGACATCCGGCAGCGGTGACCCGTTCGGCCAGGCGGGGTCGGCGCCGGTGATGCGGGTCCGTTCCGCGTCCGCGCCGGCCCCCGGTCGCCCGGTCAACGAAGATCTCGTCTTCCAGTTCGGCCCGCTGGTCGGCGTCCTGGACGGCGCGACAGTGCCGGAGGGCTTCGACACCGGCTGTGTGCACGGGCCGGAGTGGTACGTCCGGCACCTGGCCGCCCGGATCGCGGTGGCCGAGGCGGTGCGTCCGGCGGCCCGCCTGACCAGCAACCTGGCCGCGGCCATCCTCGCCGTCCGCGCCGACCACGGCGGGCAGTGCGACCTCGACCATCCCGGCACCCCGTCCAGCACCGTGTGCCTGCTGCGCGACTGCGGCGACCAGGTGGACTACCTGGTGCTCTGCGACAGCCCGCTGGTGCTCGACGAGGGCGGGCACATCAGCGTGGTCACCGACGATCGGCTGGACGTGGCGATGGCCGAGCTGCGGCAGACGGTCGCCATGGTGCCGGCCGGGGCGTCGGACCCGGTCACCCGGTTCCGGCACGCGGTCGGCGTACAGCGGGAGCGGATGAACCGCACCCACGGCTACTGGGTCGCGGCGGCCGACCCCGACGCGGCCTTCCACGCGGTGACCGGGTCGGCGCCCCGGCAGGGCCCGAGGGCTCTGCGGCGGGCGGCGCTGCTCAGCGACGGCGCGTCCAGCGCGGTCGAGCAGTTCGGGCTGACCGACTGGCCGGGGCTCATGGACCAGTTGAGCGCCGACGGGCCGGCGGCGCTGCTCGACCGGGTCCGGGTCGCCGAGCGCGACCACCCGGATCGGCTGCGCCGGCACAAGTCCACCGACGACGCGTCGGTGGTGTTCTGTGAGTTCGGGCTGACCGCCTGAGCATCGGGCCATCCCGACGGGTGACGACGGAGCGTGAGGAGGAACACTCAAGCGTCCGACCGGCCGGTACCGGTGGCCGGACCGCCAGTGCAAGCCCAATGGGGTGGACTTCGGCCGATGAGGACGGCAGACTGCGGCACGTGCCAGGTGCGGTCCGGCTGGAGCCGGTGGACGAGCGGAACCTCGAGTCGTTGCTCTCAGTAGCGGCTGCTGAAGCCGAACCCGATGACGTGATGCCCCCGGTCGAGGCTCCCGCCGGTTGGTCGCTCGCCCGCCGGGAAGCGTTCCGGGATTACCACCGGGCAAGCTTCGGCGGCCTGGACGGCCCGACCGGCTCGCAGATGTACGCCATCCTCGTCGGCGGCGAGGTGCTGGGAATGGTCCGGATGACTCGCTGTGACGATCCCGGCACGGTGGAGACCGGCATCTGGCTGGGCCGCTCGGCGCGCGGGCAGGGGATCGGCGCGGCCGCCCTGCGCGGGTTGCTCAACGCCGCCGCCGGGGCCGGCATGCGGTTCGTGGTGGCCGAGACCACGCGGGACAATGCGGGCGCGGTCGCCGTACTTGAGAAGTGTGGTGCGAAACTGCGCGAGGACGGCGGGAAGGTGTACGCCGAGATCTGCCTCGATTCGACGCCACCCGCGCTCTGACAGCCCGTGTGACCCGCCGAGCCGGTCACGCCCGCTCGGCCGCGTACCCGGCGAGCCAGGCCACCTGGGCCGGGTCCAGCGACGGGCGGACCCGATCCCGCGCGGTGGCCACGTGCGCGGCGGTGACGGTGGCGGCGGCCAGCGACTCCCGCATCGCCGCGAGCGCCGCCTCCCGGACCAGCGCCGCGCAGTCCGCCGCCGAGAAGCCGGTCAGCTCCTCGCCGAGGGCGGCCAGGTCGACGTCCGGCGCGAGCGGCACGTGTCGGGAGGCGGCCCGCAAAATCTCCGCGCGTGCCGCCCCGTCCGGCGGCGGCACGTAGATCAGCCGCCCCAACCGGCCCGGTCGCAGCAGCGCCGGGTCGACCAGGTCCGGCCGGTTCGTCGCGCCGATGACCACCACGTTGCGCAGGGTCTCCACCCCGTCCAGTTCGGTGAGCAGCGCGGCGACCACCCGGTCGGTGGTGCCCCCGTCGGTGGCCTGGCCGCGTACCGGTGCCAGCGCGTCCATCTCGTCCAGGAAGATCAGCGTCGGCGCCGCCTCGCGGGCACGGCGGAACAACTCCCGTACGGCGCGTTCGCTCTCGCCCACCCACTTGGAGAGCAACTCCGCGCCCTTGACCGAGAGCACGTTCGCCCGTCCCGTCCCGGCCAGGGCTGTCACCAGGTACGTCTTGCCGCAGCCGGGCGGGCCGTAGAGCAGCACACCGCGCGGCGGTTGCACGCCGAGGCGGGCGAAGGTGTCCGGGTAGGTCAGCGGCCAGAGCACCGACTCGGTCAACGTCTGCTTGACCTCGTCCAGGCCACCGACGTCCTCCAGAGTCACCGAGGCCAGCTCCAGAGTCGACGCGGCCATCGTCGTGGGCCGGACCACCTCCAGGGCAGCGGTGAAGTCGGCCATCGACACCGTCGGCGTCTCGGCGGACTTCTGTCGCAGCGCGGCGCGTACCCCGGCCTCCCGGACCAGCGCGGCCAGATCCGCCGCGACGAACCCGGGGGTACGCCCGGCCACCTCGTCCAGCCGGACGTCGTCGGCGAGCGGCACCTGCCGGGTCAGCACGCCGAGTTGCTCGCGGCGCAGCGCCGGGTCGGGCAGCGGGATGCTGATCCGCAGCGACAGCAGGTCGGGTGCGCGCAGCGCCGGGTCGACCGCCTCCGGCCGGCTGGTGGTGCAGACCACGGCGACGCCAGCCCGGACGCTCTCCGCGAGCACCTGCCGGAACACCGTCGCCAGCGGGCCGGGCTCGTCCGCCGGGGCGAGCGCCTCCAGGTCGGTGACCAGCAGCACCGCCGGCCCGGCGGCGCGGGCCGCCGTCGCCGTGGCCCGCAGCCGGTCGGCGGCGGCCTGGTTGCTCAACGCGGCCACCTCGGGCGCCCACAGCGGGTGTACGCGGGCACCCACCCGGGCCGCGACGGCCCGGACCAGCGCCGACTTGCCGGAGCCGGCCGGCCCGCCGATCAGCACGCCCAGCGAGATGGTGGTGCCCAGCCGGCCCAGCACCTCCCGATGGTGGAAGCCGAGGTCCAGCAGCTCGGTCAGCTCCTCGGCCTGGGCCCGCAGCCCGGGCAGCTCGTCCACGTCGGGCGCGTCGGTCACGTCGAGGGCGTCGACGGCCGCCTCCGGCGGGGGAGCTGTCGCGCCCCGCCGGGCCGGGGCGACATCGGCCGGGGCGGAGAGCCGGCCGGCGGCCGGGCCGTGGGTGGCGCGGCCGTGCTCCCAGCCGGCCAGGGTGTCCATGGTGACCAGCGACCCGGCGGACGGCTCGACGGCGACCACGCTGAGCAGGGTGCTCGTCCAGGCGAAGCCGATCGTGGTGGAGAGGCTGCGGCGGGCCGCCTCGACCAGGCTGCGCACCGAGGCGTCCGGCAGCACGTCCTGTGGCAGTAGCGACACGTCATCGCCGGCGGTGAGCACCTTGCCCAGCAGGGCCAGTCGGAGCATCTCCGGGCTGACCGCCGCGACCACCTCCACCGGCCCGGCCAGGGTGACCCGGCCCGCCGGGGTCAGCGGCACCGGCGACACCCGCACCTGGCCGCCGTCACGCAGCCCCAGGTTGCCCAGGGTCAGGTCGTCGGCGTACAGCAGGGCACTGCTCGCTCCCGCTCCGGCCGCCGCGACGATCCCGGCGGTCTCCCGCCGGCCGGCCAACCGGACCGGGTCGCCGGGGCGCAGCCCCAGCGCCGTCAGCGCCTCCGGGTGCAGCCGTACGATGCCCCGTCGGGCATCCAGCGCCGCGGGCCGCAGGCTCGCGATCAGAGTCAGGTCGGGTTGCGCCACCGCCCGACCGTAGCCGCCGACGGCCAGTCTCGGCGATCAGCGCCGCGGATCCAGCTCGTCCAGCAGCGTCGGGTCCCGCCGGATCAGCTCCGCCAGGCGGGCCGCCGGGTCCGGCGTCAACCCGTCCGGGCCGGGCGTCCAGCCCGCCACCGTCCGGCCGGACAGCGGCCAGGCCGGCGGAGGATCCACCGGGGCCGCCGACGGTTCCGGGCCGACCGTGACGTCCTGGCCGTCCCAGTGGACCCGCAGCGGGTACGTCCGACCGTCGTGTTCGACGTGCACGGTCACCGCGAGCCCGGGGTGAGCGCCGACGACCTCGCGGACTGCCTCGGCCACGGCCTCGACCGGACCCCACCCGGCGACGTCGGCGGGGTCGTCCCGGCCAGCGTGTCGCGCGTCGTGGCGGCCCGGCCCGGCGTTGTGGGCGTCGGCGCGCCCGCCCGAGCTGTGCTCCGGGCCACCGACCGGAGCCGGCGGCGGTGCGGTGTCGTCACGATCGCTGGTCCGCCGGCGCAGCGCTTCCTCGCGCCGGGCCAGTCGGGCCAGCGTCTCGTCCAGGTCGCCCCTCACCAGATCACCCCTTCCCGCCACGGCCGGAGCCGGTCGGCTCAGGCCCTACCTGTCTCGGGTCGCCCGGTCCAACGCGCGGTCCAGGACGACCAACAGGGCGTCCCGCACCGAGAGTCGATCCCGGGCATCGAACTGCACCAACGGCACGTGGTCACCGATGGCCAGCGCCCAGCGGATCTCGCTCAACTCCAGGGCCAGCCGCCCGTCGAACGCGTTGACGCCGACCACGAACGGCAAACCGGCCTGCTCGAAGAAGTCGATCGCCGGGAAGCAGTCGTCGAGCCGTGAGCTGTCGACCACCACCAGCGCGCCGAGCGCGCCCCGGGCCAGGTCGTCCCACATGAAGCCGAACCGGGCCTGCCCCGGCGTACCGAACAGGTAGAGCTTCAGACTGCGGTCGATGGTCACGCAACCGAAATCCATCGCCACCGTCGTGGTGGTCTTGGTCGAGCGGATGCCCGGATCGTCCACGCCGATCCCCGCGCTGGTCATCTCGGCCTCGGTGGTCAGCGGAGCGATTTCGGAGATCGCCCCCACGGTGGTGGTCTTACCCACCCCGAACCCGCCGGCAACGAGGATCTTGACCGGTACCGGTGGCGCCACCGGCGGCCGGCCGGACGGCGGCGTCGGCCCGGCACCCGCCTGGGGCCGGTAGGGCGGTGGCGGCGCGGTCGGCGGCGGGCCGGGGCGCCCGAGCGCCGGGTCGGTGCCCGGCGGCGTGCCGTAACGGGCGGCGGCGCTGTTGCCGGCGAGCCCCCCGATCGGGGCGACCGGCCATTCAGGAGATCGCACGAAGTCCATCAATCACTCGCAGGATGAGGTCGGGGTTGAAGGCGTCGTTGCCGTCGGTGACGTGCACGTCCAGGTGCCCGGCGGCCCGCAGGTCGCCGACCAGCACCCGGGTCACGCCGAAGTGCAGCCGGGTCCGGGCCGACAACTCGGCCACGGAGATCGGCTCGGCGCAGAGCGCGATGATCGCCTGAAGCTCCGGCGCCAGCAGGGCGGTCGACGTGCCGGTCCACCGACCGTCGTCGGCGCGCAGGGTCACCTGCGTCTCCAGCCCGATCGCCGGGTCCACGCTCTCCACCCGTCCGGAGGTGAGCACGAACGGTCGTGGACCCGCCGGACGGCCGTCCTCCGGCTCCGGCTCCGGCGCCGCCGGCGTGCCGCCCCCACCCGGGTGCGGCGTGCGCAGGTAGGGGCGGATCCGGACCCGCGGCTCCGGGTCCGGATCCTCGCCGGCGACCTCCGGGGTCATTGCTGGACGGCGTTCTTCAGCTCGACGATCAGCCGCGGGGTGAGCGCCCCACCGGCCCGCCCCGCGAAGAGCGTCATCTCGTACGCGACGGTGCCCAGGTTGGCCGACCGGTCGGCGACGACGCCGAGCACGGAACCGCTGCTGATCGCGCTGATCAACAGGTAGCCGTCGGCCATGTCGACGATCACCCGGTTCAGGCCGCCGAGCGCGTACCAACTGGCCGCCCCGCCAGCGAGGCTGGTCATGCCGGAGACCACGGCGGCCAGTCGCTCGGCGTTGGACCGGTCCTTGATGGCCGACATGGCCATCAGCAGCCCGTCCGAGGAGACGGCGATCGCCTCCAGCACCCCGGCGGTGCTGGAGGTGAACGAGTCGAGCAGCCAGTTGAAGGTGCGAGCCTCGGGGCTGAGGTCCCCGGCGGCGGGCTGGCTCTGGTGGTCGACGTTCTCGTGCAGGAAGGGGCTGGTCACCGTGATGATCCTTCTTCGTTCCGGCGGTCTGGGCTGACTTCACGGAGGGCGCGGGCGACGCCCGCCTCGAACTCGGTGATGAGGTTGCGGACCTCGGCCGGGTCGCCGGGGTGCGGGCTGGTCGGCGGGCAGGGCGGGGTGACCGTGAGGTTCGCTCCGGGCACCCGGCGGCTGAGGTGGGGACGGTCCAGTGTGGCCTCCGTCGGGCCGACGGTGTGAACCACCAGGGGGTCGGTGCTGTCCGGCGTGGCGGGCAGGTCGATGGTGACGGTCTGCTCGGCCCGGCGTACACCGGCCTGGAACGCCTCGACCAGCGCGCGGGCGGCGGTCGGGTCCGCGCTGGTGGCGTCGACCGGCCCGACCGGCGTGCCGGCGGCGGCGAGGCTGGCCCCGGGCACCCGTTGCCGGACCCGAGGGCCGGTGGGGGTGCCGGACGGCTCCCGGCTCTCCAGGGCGGTGGCCGTGCGCGGCTGCCCGACGCCCGCCGTTCCCCGGGCCGGCCGCCGGGGCAGCCCGGCGTTGGTATCCGTCAGGGCCGTCGGGGCGTGTGCCGCGTCGACGGTGGCCGCCGTGTCGGCTGGCTCCCGGGCACCGAACGCGTCCCAGGACTGGCCGGACTCCAGGCTGCGGGTGGCCCGGCTGAGCAGGTCCGTGTCGAGGCTGGCCGGCGCGGCGACGACGGCGCTGGAGCGGGCACTCGGAGCCGAGTCGATGGCGGCGGACGGGCGTCGACTCCGGTCCGGCACCGCGGCCCGGGCCACGGTGGCCCCGGCCCGGTCGGCGCGGCGCAGCACCAGCGACGCCGACGGGATCTCCACCTGTGCGGTCACCCCGCCGCCCACGGTGGCGGTCAGGTTCACCGCCCAGCCGTGGCGTCGGGCCAACCGGCTCACCACGAAGAGGCCGAGCACCTCGGTCGGCGCCAGGTCGAGGCGTTCCCGTCGGGTGAGGCGGGCGTTCTCCTCGAACAGCCGCTGCTCGGTCATGCCGATGCCGCGGTCCACCACGGTGATCCTGGCACCGGCGTCGGAGGCCTCACCGGCCACCAGCACCCGGGTGTGCGGCGGGGAGAACACTGTGGCGTTCTCCATCAGCTCGGCCAGCGCCAGGACGAGGTCGCCGACGACCGCTGGCGCGGCTGCGATGCCGGGCGGCACCTGCACGTCCACCCGGGTGTAGTCCTCGATCTCACCGAGCGCCAGCCGGACCACGTCCGCCAGCGGCACCGGCGCGGTGTGCGCGTCGGCTCCGGCCGAACCGGAGAGCACCACCAGGCTGCCGGCGTTGCGCCGCAACCGGCTGGAGATGTGGTCGAGCCGGTACAGGTGCTCCAGGCGACCCGGGTCGGCCTCCTGCTGCTCCAGCCGGTCGATCAGCGCGATCTGCCGACCCACCAGGTTCTGGGTACGCCGCCCGACGTGGCCGAACATCTGCGCCACGTTGCGCCGGCCCGCGATCTGCCGCTCGACCAGTTGGGCCGCCGTGTTCTGCACCCGGTCGAAGGCCCGGGCCAGGTCGCCGATCTCGTCGTTGGCTCGAATGTCCACCGGCTCCAACCGGACCGACTGGGTGCTCTCCGCCTCGTCGTCGGTGACCCGGACCAACTCGGCCTCGGCGACTCGGGCGACCCGGTCGGCGGAGCGGGTGAGCCGGGTCAGTGGCCGGGCAACCGTCCGCGCGACCGCCGCGCTCAGCAGCACCACCAGCGCCAGGATCAGCGCCGCCGCGCCGCCGACCAGGTACGCGGCGGTCAGCGCCCGCCGTTGTTCGGCGGTGACCTCGGCGAGTACGTCGGCGACCAGCTTCTTCTCGACGAACTGGCCGAGCCGGATCATCGAGCGGACCGAGGGGAAGAGCACCTCCAGCGGCACGTCGCGGACCGCGCCGTCCGGGTCCCGGGCACTTGTCACCAGGAAGTCGGCGCTGGTCCGCGCGGCGACCGCCGAGTCGAGGAGCAGGGCCACCTTGAGCTGCTCGGGTGTGATCAGGCTGCGGAAGCGCCGGCTGTCCACCTGGAGGGCGGCGACGCACGCCACGTACCGGGCGCTGGCCTGCGGTGTGCCGGTCGCCTTCACCACCACGCTCAGCGTGGCGCACGCACCCAGACCTTCGTCGGCGCGCAGCAGCCCGTCCAGGGCGAGCACCTGGCGGCCGGTCAACGTGTCGGTGTCCACGCCGATCGTCAACCGGAGCGATTCGATCATCGCGGTGTTGACGGGCCCGAACCCGTCCATCACCTGGCCCGGGTTCGCGGTCCCGGCCAGCACCGCCGTGCGCAGGTCGATGAGGCCGGACACCCCGTCGAGGGCACGATCGACCTCGTCGGTCAGCGCCTCGCCGCCTCCGAACCGCAGGTCGGTCACCCGGTCGTCCACGTCGACGGACTTGCGGATCAGTTCGGAGCGTTCGACCCGACCGAGGAGGAAGCCGACCGAGAGGACGCGCTCCTGCTGGAGGTCCTGGACCAGGCTGCCGACCTGGCTGGCGAGCCGTACCCGGTCGGTGATGTCACTGGCGCGTTGCGCGGCCGCCACCCGGTCGAGCACCACGGGCACGGCGAGGCCGACCATGCTGAGCAGGGGGATCACCACGAGGAGCGCGAGCTTGCCGCGGATCCGGAGCCTACCGAGAAGCATCGAATGGCCCCCAGTGCGCGATCTCCGGGTTCTGGGCCGCGCCGACGGGTTGCAGCGGTCGCTGGTCGGCGGGTCTACCCGTGCCACCCGACGGATGCCAGAGGTCGCCCGGTGGCGGGGTGCCGGGGCTGTCCACGTCCGCGGAGGGCAGCACGGCCGCCCGGCGTCGGGCCCGACGACCGGCGGCGATCAGCAGCGTGGCGAGCCAGGCCAGCAGCAGCAGGGCGACGGTCCCGGCCCCGGCGGTGACCCAACGCTCCCGGTCCAGCCCGTCGATCCGTTCGACGAGCAGGGCGTCCAGCTCGCCGAGGATGACCGGCTGGAGCTGCCGGGCGGCGTTGCGCGAGTTGAGCGCGGCTGCGGCCAGTTGGCCCTGGTCCACCACGCCGGTGTCGGGGGCCGGGGCCGAGTACGCGGCCAGCGCCTCCACCGACCGCTGGTAGGCGTCCAGTGGGGTCAGCACGTTCGCGCCCAGGTCGGTGCTCTCCGAGCTGTCCACCGCCGCGCGCAGGTTGTCCACCACGTCGTTGGCGGGGCCGAGGGCGGACACCCGCAGGCTGGTCAGTTCGACCATGCTGCGGGGTCGTTCGGCGGCCGGCCGGCGGCTGGCGAGCGTGCCCAGGTCGGCGAGCCGGCCGGCGGCCACCACCGCCTCGGGCAACTCCTCGCCGGCGCTGTCCTGGAGGAAGTACGAGTCGGCGCCCTGATCACGGATGAGCCCGGAGCTCGCCCGCACCTTGTCGTGCAGGTCGAGCAGCAGGTCGGTGACCTCGCCGTACGCGGTGTAGGCGGATTCCGGGTCGGCGGGGCTGCGGTCGCGCAGCGCCTCCAGTTTGGCCCGGAGACCGGCCCAGCGCTCCTGGCTCCGCAGTTCGGCGCCGATGCGAGCGTCCACGGTGGCGGCCTGCTCGACCGCGCGGGTCAGCGGCTCGCCGGGGACGGGCCGGCCGCTGACCGCCGCCGACTGGGCCTCCACCAGCGCCTCGGTGACCGGGGCGAGGGCGCGCAGGTACTGCACGCCGAGCCGTTCCCGGGCGGTCAGGTCCCGTTCGTCGCCGGTGTGCCGCCAGCTCTGGGCGAGCAGCAGACCCAACGGTGCCAGTAGCGCGGCGACGAGCAGCAGCGGCAGCAGCCGACCCATCATGGACGTCCGTCGACGGACCCGCGGCGCGGGGACTGTCATGGTGTGTCTCCTCCGGCGTCGGGTGGGGGATCGACGCGGTTGCGGGTCGCCGACGAGTCCCGTCCGCCGGACCGGAAAACTAATCGACGCTGCCGGGGTGGAGCCGCTGCCAGCGAGTCAGGTTCGCGTCAGTTCGAGCGATGTCACCATTCGTCCGGGTTGTCGACACGCTGTGTGGCATTGGCGGGTGTGACATGAAGGGATCGAGGTGGATATCTGAGGAAGATCGGAATTCACAGGATCCGAACTCAACTCACTGGCACGCGCCGGACGATGGGCGGTCGCACCCCACCCGATCACCGATCGGGGCAACCGGACGGACGTACGGCGGATCTCAGCCAGCGCTCAGGCTGTGGGCCGTACCGTGTGCCGCATGAGATCGCCATCGCCGGCCGCGTGGTTCCGGCGTGCCCTGCCCACCCGCCGTCGCGTGATCGCCGCGGCGGCGGTCGTCGTGCTGCTGGCCGCCGCCGTCACCTGGGCGGTGTGGCCACGGGAATCGGGCGTACGCACCCAGAGCGCGATGCTCACCGTCCGCTCCGGACCGTCCGGTGACGAGCCCGTCGACCTGGACACCACTTTCTACCTGCCGGCCGAGGCGTCGTCCGGTCGGAAGGTGCCGGCGGTGCTGCTGGCGCACGGGTTCGGCGGCACCAAGGAGTCGGTGCGCTCCGACGCGAAGGAGTTCGCCGGGCGCGGGTACGCGGTGCTCACCTGGACCGCGCGGGGCTTCGGCCGCAGCGGCGGCGAGATCCACCTGGACAGCCCGGACTACGAGGTGCGCGACGCCGAGCGGCTGCTGGACTGGCTGGCCGCCCGGCCCGAGGTGCGAACCGACGCCCCCGGCGACCCGAAGGTGGGCGTGGTCGGCGGCTCGTACGGCGGTGGGCTGGCGCTGCTGCTGGCCGCCCAGGACCCCCGGGTGGACGCGATCGTCCCCATGATCACTTGGAACGACCTGTCGCGTGCGTTCCTGCCGGAGAGCACCGGCCGGGAGCCGACCGAGGGCGTGTTCAAGAAGGGCTGGGCCGGCCTGTTCTTCGGCGGGGGTGGCAACGTGGGTTCCGGCCCGGCCGGGATCTCCGGCGGCACCTCCGAGCAGCCGCAGGGCGCACCGGAGTCGGCCGGCCCGCCCAGCCCGGGGCCGGGCGCCGGCCCGGGCACCGGTCCCGGTGGGGCTCCGGCCGGCGCGGCCGACCCGTCCTGTGGTCGGTTCGCCGCCGACGTGTGCGCCGCGTACCTGCGGATCGCCACCACCGGCCAGGCCGACCAGGCCGCCGTGGACCTGCTTCGCCGTTCCAGCCCGGCGGGCGTGCTGGACCGGATCAAGGCGCCCACGCTGCTGGTGCAGGGCGAGGCGGACACCCTCTTCCCGCTCGGCGAGGCCGACGCCAACGCGAAGGGCATCGCCGCCGCCGGCACCCCGGTGCGGGTCGCCTGGTTCACCGGCGGCCACGACGGCGGCGCCGGCCCGAGTTCGGATTCGGACCGGGTGAAGTTCCTGACCGTCCAGTGGCTCGACCACTACGTCAAGGGCGAGGGCGACGCGCCCGGCGACGACTTCACCTGGTCGCGCATCGCTGGCTTCGACGCCCTCGACCGGGGTCTGGTCGCCACCGGCTTCCGTACCGCCGACTACCCGGGCCTGGGCGGCGACAGCCGCCGCGAGATCACGGTCGCCGGCCCGGCCCAGTCGATCGCGAACCCGCCGAACGGCAACCCGGCGGCCATCTCCTCGATCCCGTTCGCCGGTGGGCTCGCCTCGCTGCTCGGCGGAGTGGCCGGCGACGTGCCCGGCCAGCACGCCCGGTTCGAGTCGACGCCGCTGACCGACGCGGTGGACGTGGCGGGCGCGCCCACCGTCACCCTGCGGGCCGCGTCGCCGACGGGTGAGGCGGTGCTCTTCGTCAAGCTCTACGACGTCGACAAGGACGGCGCGGCCACCCTGCCGAACGGGCTGGTCGCCCCGGTCCGCCTCACCGGCCTGCCGCAGCGGGTGCAGGACGCCCGCCCGGTCACCGTGACACTGCCCGGGATCGTCCACCGCGTCGAGGCCGGGCACCGGCTGCGCCTGGTGGTCGCCACCTCCGACCAGGCGTACACCACGCCGGCCCAGCCCACCGTCTACACGGTGGCGGCGGACGGCGCGGTCAGCCTGCCCACGATCAGCGGCGAGCCGATCCCCACCGCCGCGACCGTGTGGCGCTGGGTGCTCGCCGGCCTGCTCGCCGCCATCGCGATCGGGCTCGTCGTGGTCGTCG
Organism: Micromonospora sp. NPDC047527; assembly: GCF_040643015.1. Lineage (NCBI taxonomy): Bacteria > Bacillati > Actinomycetota > Actinomycetes > Micromonosporales > Micromonosporaceae > Micromonospora > Micromonospora sp. NPDC047527. The sequence continues at coordinate 246,872 of NZ_JBEYTK010000006.1, forward strand.
CCGTGGTCCGCCGCCGGCACCGCCGCCAGGACCGTTCGGTGCATCCGGAGTACGCGGACACGCCGCTGGCCGTGCGCGCACTGCGCAAGGAGTACGCGGACGGCTTCGTGGCAGTGTCGAACGTCGACTTCGAGGTGCACCCGGGTCAGGTGGTGGGCCTGCTCGGCCCGAACGGTGCCGGTAAGACCACCACACTGCGGGTGCTGATGGGGCTGACCCAGCCGACCGCAGGCGAGATCTACGTCTTCGGTCGTCGGCTGGTGCCCGGCTCGCCGGTGCTCTCCCGGATCGGCGCGCTGGTGGAGGGGCCCGGTTTCCTGCCGCACCTCTCCGGGCTGGACAACCTGAAGGCGTACTGGAAGGCCACCGGGCGCCCGGCGGAGGACGCGCACTTCGACGCGGCGCTGGAGATCGCCGGACTGGGCGACTCGGTGCACCGGAAGATCAAGAACTACAGCCACGGTATGCGTCAGCGGCTCGCCATCGCCCAGGCCATGCTCGGGCTGCCCGAGCTGCTGGTGTTGGACGAACCGACCGACGGGCTCGACCCGCCGCAGATCGCCGAGATGCGCCGGGTGCTCCAGCGGTACGCCACGGACGGCCGCGCGGTGCTGGTCTCCAGCCACCTGCTGGCCGAGGTGGAGCAGACCTGCACGCACGCGGTGGTGGTGAACAAGGGTCGGATCGTGGCGTCCGGGCCGGTGGAGGAGATCGTGGGCGAGTCGCCGAGCGTGCTGTTCGACGTCAGCGACCCGGCGGCGGCGCGGGCGGTGCTGGACGGCCTGCACGGCGTACGGGTGCTGCCGGAGAGCGACGGGCAGTTGGTGGTCGACACCAACGGCACGGCCCGCAGCGAGGTGGTGGCCGAGCTGGTGCGCGCCGGCATCGGAGTGGACCGGGTGGTGCCCCGGCGCCGCCTGGAGGACGCGTTCCTCGCCCTGGTGGGCGAGAACTCTCGGGGAAGCGGTGACCGGTGATGGCTGGCTCTTCCGTCGACACGCCGCTGGGCGTGACCGACCCGGCCGGTGCGGCCCGCGGTTACCGGCCGTCGGCCACCATGCCGTTCGCGGCGGAGTTCCGCCGGCAGGCGTCCCGGCGGCGGACCCAGCTGGCGCTCGGGTTCATGGTGCTGCTGCCGCTGATCATCCTGATCGCGTTCCAGTTCGACTCGGGCGGCGACGACGACAACGGCCGCAACGAGTTCTCCAGCCTGGTCGAGTTGGCCACCTCCGGTGGGCTCAACTTCACCCTGTTCTCGATCTTCGTGTCGGCGTCGTTCCTGCTGGTGGTGGTCGTCGCGCTGTTCTGCGGCGACACGGTGGCCAGTGAGGCGAGCTGGGGAAGTCTGCGCTACCTGCTGGCGATCCCGGTGCCCCGCGCCCGGCTGCTGGCGGTGAAGCTGGTGGTCGCGCTCGCGTACTCGGGATTGGCTCTGCTTCTGCTGGCCGGCACCGCCCTGCTCGCCGGCACCCTGCGCTACGGCTGGTCGCCGCTGCGCAGCACGGTCGCCGCCGAGCTGGAACCCACCGAGGGGCTGCTCCGGTTGCTGGCCGTGCTCGGCTATCTGGCGGTCGTCCTGCTGGTGGTGGCCGGGCTGGCGTTCCTGCTGTCGGTGACGACGGACGCCGCGTTGGGCGCGGTCGGTGGTGCGGTGCTGCTCTGGATCCTGTCCAGCATCCTGGACCAGATCACCGCCCTGGGCGCGGTGCGTGACTTCCTGCCCACCCACTTCAGCACGGCCTGGCTGGGGCTGCTCTCCACCCCTGTGCAGACCGACGACGTGGTACGCGGATGCATCTCCGCGATCAGCTACGCGACGCTGTTCTGGGGGTTGGCGTTCTGGCGTTTCACCCGCAAGGACATCACGTCATAGCCGGCTGATCTCGTTGCCGGCCGGTCTCACAGCCGGCTGTCGGGTGGGCTCACCGAGGACGGCACCGCGCTCGGCGCCGGCGGCGGGGCCGGCCGCGTCGGCGCTGGCGTCGACGGCTCGGCCTTCTTCCAGGCGCTGACGCCGATCCGGCCGGTGTTACCCAGGTCGATCGGCCCCTCCGGGTCGACTTCCTGGGCCGGCTGCCCGGCAGCGGGCGCGACCATCAGGTACGCCCCATTGGTCGCCACGACTGTCGAATCCGTGACCAGGTTGCGCCAGAGCACCACGGCGGTGGCCCGCTCACCGGTTCGCAGCGTGACCTCGTGGGGCGGCTGGTCGAAGCCCATCGTGATGTCCTTCGCACCGTTGACCACCCGCAGAACGATCGGCTGGCGCTCCTCGTCCAGCACCTGCAACCCCGGGTAGCCGTTGAGTCGATAGGGCTGCTCGCCGCAGTTCACCAGCTCCAGGCCGAGGGCACGTAGGCCCATGGCCGCGTCTCCGCCGGTTGCCCGGATCCGGATGCCGGATTCCGGGCATTCGGCCAGCGGGTCGCCGCTCGCCGACGGGCTCGGTGCGGTCCGGCCGTCCCCGCCCTGGCCCCGATGGTCGCCAGGAGTGCAGGCGCCGAGCAGGAGAACCACCGCGAGCGCCGCGCCGATGCGTCGCCGCGCTGCCCTGTCGTGCGAGATCATCCGCTGATCATCGCTCATGTCGACGTCCCACCACTGCCCACGGCCCGGCATCCCTCCAGGGCCCGGCATCCCTCCGCGGCCCGGCCTGCCCGAGGTCCCTCTGCGGCCCGGCTTGCCCGCCGCTGCCTGGCCTGCCGGCTGCCTGCCGCCCGCCTGTCCGGGCCCTCCTGGCGTGCCTTTGGAGCTGAATCGTTCGCGACATCGCCCGCCTGCTCGCCTATCGCCGTCTGTTGATCCACTCCATTTCGCCGACATTGCGGCATCCCGCGACCTGGTCACCCCAATATCGGGGATATGGAGTTGACCATGCATGCGCAGGGTCTGCGAGCCGTAGCGGCCCGCATGTCGGTCGGGGGGAGTTGGCGGATCGGCGGGTGGACGCAGCCCGCGCTGGTTTGCCCGGACAGGCCGGTCGCGGCGGCCATGGCGAGGCACGGGTTGATTCTGTGCTGTGGGGTGACGACGACAAGCCGGCCGTGGTGAGTCGAGGCGGGCGCGGGTCGGCGCGATGGGCAGTTCAACAAGCTGTACGGGCAACTGAACAGGCTGTATCTTAAAGTTCGGGAGCGCTCCCACGACGCCAAGTTGGTGGGGCGTGCAGCTCAAGTTCTTGCATAGGTGCAGCTGGCGGGGCGTGGGTGCCACGCATCTGCCGCTAGGAAGGCTCTCGGCCGCGAACACTTTTCCGAGATGTTTTCGGCCAGGATCTTCCCACTAGCAAGGAATTTATATACTTCAATCCCTTCCTGCCTCATCATTGACGGGTATCTATCTCTGTCGATGGAGGTCTCATGAACTTGTCTCGGCTCGGCGGGCCGATCCTGTCCCTGTTCCGCATCGTGACCGGCCTGCTGTTCGCGTTGCATGGCCTGTCCTCGATCTTCGGGTTGTTCGGCGGCAACCCCATGACCGGCAAGGCGATACCCTTCGGCACCTGGCCGGGCTGGTGGGCAGCGCTGATCCAGCTGGTCTGCGGCGCGCTGGTGCTGGTCGGGCTCTTCACCCGACCCGCCGCGCTTCTCGCGTCTGGCTCGATGGCGTACGCCTACTTCGTCGTGCATCAGCCTGAGGGCCTGCTGCCGCTGCACAACGGCGGTGAGCTCTCGGCGCTCTTCTGTTGGTCGTTCCTGCTGGTCGCGGCGCTCGGGCCGGGCTCCTGGGCGCTCGACACGCTGCTCGTCGGGCGTCGCGCCGATTCTCCATCGGCGCCAGCACCTGCCTCGTCGGCCGAGCCCAGCTCCGTACCCGTCTGACCGCACACGTGCCGCGCGCTGCCGGAGCCTCGATGGGGCGGCTCCGGCAGCGCGCCTGGCGAGGGGTCATTCCTTTGCTGATGTCGCAGACGATTCAGCTCCATAGCGTGCGCCGGTGACATGTCCCACCTGCCCGGCGCTACGAGCGTGCTGACGGGCGGGGCGACGCGGCGTCAGGCCGGCGGCGAGGGCAGCGCGGCGAGTGCGCTGGCGGGCAGGGGCAGCGTGGCGTCGGGCTGGCGAACGAGGGTGGCGCGGCGAGTGCGCTGGCGGGCGGGGGCGGCGCGGCGTCAGGCCGGCGAACGAGGGTGGCGCGTCAGGCTGGCGGGCGGGGGCAGCGCGGCGTCAGGCTGGCGGGCGGGGGGTGAGAACGGCGTCCAGGAGGCCGGGGTAGAGCTTGTTCAGCTCATCACGGCGGAGGCGGACGTAGCGGCTGGTGCCGGCGGCCCGGGTGCGGGTGATGCCGGCCTCGCGCAGCACCTTCAGATGGTGGCTGCGGGTCGCCTTGGAGACGCCGATATCGAAGGTGTTGCAGGCGTGCTCGCCGCCCTCGGCGAGTGCTCGCACGATCTGTAGCCGCACGTCGTCGGCGAGCGCGGCCAACACCGCGGTGACCGGTACGGCGGTCAGGTCCGGTTCGTGCAGCTCCACGTGACCAGTGTAACCGTTGTTCGACAATCCTCGAACCAGCTCCTATGGTCGGTGCCGTTGGTTCGAAGATACTCGAACATTGGAGCTGACGATGCGATCCCGTGCCGCCGCCTATCCGCTGCTCGCCGTGCTCAGCTGGGGCGCGATGTTCCCGATCCTGGCTACCGCTCTGACCCGGGTGGACCCGCTCAACCTGACCACCGTCCGGTACCTGCTGGCCGCCGTCATCCTGGTCGCCATCCTGCTGCTCCGGGAGGGCGCGACCGCGCTGCGGCTGGGCGGTCGGACGGTCGAGGTGGTGGCGCTCGGCGTGATCGGCTTCGCCGGCTTCAACCTGCTCACCAGCCTGGCTCTCGACCATGCCGCCCCGCAACAGATCGCCCTCTTCGTGGCCACCACCCCCGTGATCACCCAACTGGTCCGCTGGGTCCGCGACGGCGTACGCCCAACGCCGCTCTTGCTGGCCCTCTCCCTGGTGGCGCTCCTCGGAGTCGGCCTGGTGATCACCCGCGGGAGCCTGGCCGGTCTCGGCCAGTTCGGTCTCGGCGGGCTCATGATGATCGGCGCGGTGCTCGGCTGGGCGATCTACACCCACGGTGCCAGCCGGTTCGGCGACTGGTCGCCGCTGCGCTTCACCACCCTGACCGCGGTCACCGGCACGGCCGCCATGCTGGCCGTGAGCATCGGCGCCGACGCCGTCGGGTGGCAGCACGTGCCGGCCGCCGCCGACCTCGTGGCGGTCACCCCGCAGTTGGCGTACGCCGTGATCGTCGCCGCCGTCATCGCGGCGCTCGCATGGAACACCGGTGTGCAGCGACTCGGTTCCGCCAACGCGGCCCTGTTCATGAACCTGGTGCCGGTGGTCACCTTCGTGGTGCAGATCGCCCGCGGCTACCGGCCGGAGCCGGTCGAGCTGGTCGGGGCCGCCATCACCATCGCCGCTCTGGTCGCGGCGAACCTCGCCACGCGCACCCGGCCCTCGGCACCGCCCCGGCCGGCGGCGGTCACCGACCCGGTCGCGGTGGTCGATCCGATGGCGGTGACCGCCCGCTGACCACCCGTCCTGACCTGGTCGACTAGCTCACAGCGTGGGATCCGCGCTGGATGCGACGGCCGGCGGTGCCTAGACTCGACGGCACAACTGAATACCTCATCCAGAGGGGCTGAGGGATACGGCCCGACGACGCCCCGGCAACCACCCTGCGCGCTCACCGCTGAGCGACCCGCGGGGCAGGTGCCAATTCCGTCCCTGCCGCACCGTGCGATGCGGGGAAAGATGAGAGGACTCCCCGACATGACGTCGACCCTCGCCGCCTCCGGCATCGACACCTCCACCAGCCCCGCCCGCGCCCTGGTCTGTCGCGCCTGTTCGGCCCGCTACCCGCTCGCCGCCCAGCACGCCTGCTACGAGTGTTTCGGCCCGCTGGAGGTCGACTACGACACCGCTGCCCTGGCCACGGTCACCCGCGAGCAGATCGAGGCCGGCCCGAAGAACATCTGGCGGTACGCCGCGCTGCTGCCCGCCGGTCAGGACCCGGCCACCCGGGTCACCCTCGACCCGGGGCTGACCCCGCTGGTGGCGGCCCCGCATCTCGCCGCCGAGCTGGGCATCACCGCGCCGCTCTGGGTCAAGGACGACAGCGCCAACCCCACCCACTCGTTCAAGGACCGGGTCGTCTCGGTGGCGCTCACCGCGGCGAAGGCGCTCGGCTTCAGCCGGTTCGCCTGCGCGTCCACCGGCAACCTGGCCAACTCGGTGGCCGCGCACGCCGCCCGCGCCGGCACCCCCTCGGTGGTCTTCATCCCCAGCGACCTCGAGCAGGGCAAGGTCATCACCACGGCCGTCTACGGCGGTGAACTGGTCGCCATCGACGGCTCGTACGACGACGTCAACCGGCTCTGCGGCGAACTGGTCGAGACCGACGAGTTCGAGGACACCGCGTTCGTCAACGTCAACGTCCGGCCGTACTACGCGGAGGGCTCCAAGACCCTCGGCTACGAGGTGGCCGAGCAGCTCGGCTGGCGGATCCCGGCCCAGGTGGTCATCCCGATGGCCAGCGGCGAGCTGCTCACCAAGATTGACAAGGCGTTCTCCGAGCTGGTCGAGATCGGGCTGGTCGAGGCACCGGCCGGCGGCTGGAAGGTCTTCGGCGCCCAGTCGGCCGGCTGCAACCCGATCGCCTCGGCCCTGCACGCCGAGACCGACACGATCACGCCGGTCAAGCCGACCGGCATCGCCAAGTCGCTCAACATCGGTGACCCGGCCGCCGGCCTCTACGCGTTGGAGGCGGTCCGTCGTACCGGCGGCTGGATGGAGTACGTCGACGACGACGAGATCCGCGCCGGCATCCGGCTGCTGGCCCGCACCACCGGGGTCTTCGCCGAGACCGCGGGCGGGGTGACGGTGGCGGTGCTGCGCAAGCTGGTCGAGTCCGGACGGCTCGACCCGACGGCGGAGACGGTCGTCTTCAACACCGGCGAGGGCCTGAAGACCATCGACGCGGTGGCCGGTCAGGTCGGCCCGACGCACCACATCAAGCCCTCGCTGCGCGCCGCCCGCGACGCCGGCCTCCTCGGCTGACGCGCCCCCCGTCCCCAACCCCTCCCCACCCTCGGTTCCCCTCGCCGGCCCGCCGGCCTGCCCGCCCGCGCCTCACTCGTCGCCGGTCGCTTACCGGCCACGTGCTGGCGTGATCGACTCCGTTTCGCCGACATGGCGGTATCCGCCTCCTCGGAAACCGCAACATCGGCGATATGGAGTGGGTCATGCGCCGGGCCGGGCCGGGTGGGCCGGGGTCGGGCCAGGGCGGGTCGGGCGGGGGAGGGGGGATCGCCCGGACGGGGGATCGGGTCGATCCGCCGGGTAACTGGCTTTTCGCGGTGAGTGTGGAAAACCCGCCGCTGCGGACTTGACGGCAGGAACCGGACGGCGCAAGATGCTCCGTGCGGGAGGGCATTTCGCCGGAGACTTTTGAAGTTCTTGCGACCCAACGCCGGAGGCGTTGTGCGAGTGTCCCTCCCGACCACGTTCGATCGGGCCACCGGATTAATTCGGTGGCCCGATCGCTTTTCCGGGTGCCAGGCTCGCCGGCATGAGCATCACGATCGTGTCGTTCGACGGCTCCGACCGGGCCGCGATCGACCAGGCGTACCGGATTGGCGCGGCGGCCAACGACGTCGACCTGCCGTATCTCCCGCCGTTCTGTCGCCGTCGCTTCGACGCGCTCTTCCACACGCCGATGCCCGGCACCGAGTCGCTCTGGGCGCTGGCCCGGCTGGATGGCGTGCCGGCCGGCTACCTCCAACTGGATCTGCCCCAACTCGACAACACCGACAACGCGTCCGTCGAGCTGACGGTGCATCCCGAGCTGCGGCGTCGCGGCGTCGGCCGGGCACTGCACGAGTACGGGGTGCGCCTGCTCCGCGAGCGCGGACGCAAGCGGGTGGTCGGAATGACCGTCCGCGCGCTCCCCGACGGGCCGGCCCGCACGGGCGCCGGTGATGCGTTCGCCGCCACGACCGGAGCCCAGGCCGCGCTGGTCGAGGTGCGTCGCCGGCTGGCGGTCGACACCGTCGACCGGGTCGCGCTGAGGTCGGCGCTGGCCGAGGCACACGCCCTGGCCGAGGGGTACCGGTCGGTCACCTGGCAGGGTGCGACCCCGCCGGAGTACCTGGCGGACATCGCCTACCTGGACGGCCGGCTGCTCATGGACGCGCCGATGGGGGACGTGCAGTGGGAGCCGGAGCAGGTGGACGCCGAGCGAATCCGGGGCACCGAGCGGGCGTTGGAGGCCCGGGGTCGGCGGCGCTACCACCTCGGGGTGCGGCATGAGGAGTCCGGCCGGCTGGTCGCCTGGACTCTGCTGGACGTGGGTGCCAGCGCGGACTGGCACGCCTTCCAGCAGATCACCATCGTCGATCCGGCTCACCGGGGGCACCGGCTCGGCCTGCTCGCCAAGATCGAAAATTTGCATCACCTGCTCACCCACGAACCGGCGGTACGGGTCATCGACACCTTCAACGCGGCCAGCAACAGCTACATGATCGCGATCAACGAGCGGCTCGGCTTCCGCCCGGTGGACTCCTGGAACAACTGGCAGCTCACCCTCTGACGAGCAATCGGCGCTACTGCTCCTGCGATGTCCTCAGGCATGCGTCTCAGCCGGGCATTGGCGCTACTGCTCGCGGAGCGTCCTCAGGCATGATGGCGGGCATGACGGAGACCCCGCAGCCCCTGTACGACAGGCACGCCGACACCCTCAACCGCGCGCTGACCGCGATCACGGAGCGGGGCTACTGGTCCGCGTACCCCGAATCGCCCAGCCCCCGGGTGTACGGCGAGACCGCCGCCGCCGACGGCAAGGCCGCCTTCGAGGCGTACCTGGGTGGCGACTTTCCTCTCGACCAGCCGGGCACGGGCGGGCGGATCGCCACCGAGGCGAGCCCGTTCGGTGTGGAGTTGGCGGTGCGCTATCCGCACGCCAGCCCCGACGAGCTGATCGCCGCCGCCTCCGCCGCGCTGCCGGCGTGGCGCGACGCCGGCCCGCAGGCCCGGGTGGGCGTCTGCCTGGAGATCCTCGACCGGCTGCACAAGAACATCTTCGAGCTGGCCAACGCGGTGCAGTTCACCAGCGGGCAGGCGTTCGTGATGGCCTTCCAGGCCGGCGGCGCGCACGCGCTGGACCGGGCGCTGGAGGCGCTGGCGTACGGGTACGCCGAGATGACCCGGCACCCGGGCACGGCGGGCTGGGAGAAGCCCGCAGGCAAGGGCGACCCGCTGCGGATGACCAAGACCTTCCATGTGGTGCCCCGTGGAGTGGCGCTGGTGATCGGCTGCAACACCTTCCCGACCTGGAACTCGTACCCGGGGCTGTTCGCCTCGCTGGTCACCGGCAACCCGGTGATCGTCAAGCCGCACCCGCGCGCGGTGCTGCCCCTGGCCGTCACCGTGAAGTACGCCCGGGAGGTCCTCGCCGAGGCCGGCTTCGACCCGAACCTGATCCTGCTGGCCGCCGAGGCGCCCGGCGAGAAGCTCGCCAGTGACCTGGCCCTGCACCGGTCCGTGAAGATCGTCGACTTCACCGGCTCCACCGAGTACGGCGACTGGCTGGAGACGCACGCCCGGCAGGCGGCCGTCTACACCGAGAAGGCCGGGCTGAACACGGTGGTGATCGACTCCACCGACGACTTCGCCGGCATGTGCCGCAACCTCGGGTTCACGCTGACCCTCTACAGCGGTCAGATGTGCACCACCTCGCAGAACATTCTCATCCCGGCCGGCGGCATCGAGACCGACCAGGGGCACAAGAGCTTCGACGAGGTGGCCGGCGGGATCGCCGCGGCGGTCGGCAAGCTGACCGCCGACCCGGCCCGGGGCGTCGAGCTGACCGGCGCCATCGTCAACGACGGGGTGCTGGAGCGGCTGGCCGAGGTGACCAAGGTCGGCGCGCCGGTGCTGGAGTCGCGGGCCGTGGCACACCCGGCGTACGCCGACGCGGTGGTGCGTACCCCGACGATCGTGAAGCTGGCCGCGGACGACGCGGGCACCTACGGCCGGGAGTGGTTCGGGCCGATCTCGTTCGCCATCGCCACCGACTCCACCGCGCACAGCCTTGAGCTGATGCGCCGGACCGTCGGTGAGAAGGGCGCGCTCACCGCGGGGGTCTACTCGACGGACGAGGCGGTGCTCGACGCCGCCGAGGCGGTGGCGGTCGAGGTCGGGGTGCACCTGTCCTGCAACCTGACCGGCGGGGTCTTCGTCAACCAGTCGGCGGCCTTCTCCGACTTCCACGGCAGCGGTGCCAACGCGGCGGCCAACTCGGCTCTGACCGACGGTGCCTACGTCTCGAACCGCTTCCGGATCGTGCAGTCTCGGCGGCACGTCTGATTCTGGCTGCGGTTGGGGTTTCCGGGGCAGCCCGACCCGCTCCGGGCGGTCAGGCTTGATCCCCGCGCGGGTCGGGCCGCCCCGGAAACCCTTCGTGGGCACGCTGGTCGGGGCGCTGCCGGCTCTTGGGCAGCAGCTCTAGGCCGGTCGGCGCATTTGCAGCTCGGTCAGTGCCGGGACCGTGGGGTGTGGGACACGTACGCCGGTGTCGGTGAAGCCCAGCCGCTGGTAGGCGCGGTAGGCGCGGTCGTTGCCGACCACCACCTCCAGCATCAGCTCCGGCCGGCCACAGGCTCGGGACCAGGCCGCCACCTCGTCGATCAGCTCGCCGAGCAGCCCGCTGCCCCGCCGGGCCGGGGTGACGTACACGGCGTAGATGACGGTCAGCTCGGGCTCGTTCGGGGCGACCGTGCCACCGGCGTGCCCGACCAGCCGGCCGCCCGGGTCGGCGACGAACTGCGCCCTGTTGGGCCCGAGCGAGGTGTACGCGACCCGGGCGGCGTACTCGGCGTGGGAGAGCGCTGCGGCCTGGGCCACGGTCTCCAGAAAGGCCAGCGGTGCGTCGGCGAGCATCTCCAGGCGCAGCGCCCGCATGCGGGCGGCGTCCTCCGGGCGTACCCGACGGATCTTCGCCGGCCGGAGGCCTGGATCGGTGGTCATGCCCGCATGCCTATCACAGGGGTGGACGACGGTTTCGACGTCCTCGATCGCGTCGTCCAGGTACGCGCCTCCGCTGCGTGCCTGCGTCTGTTCCGCAACCTGGTCGCCAGGGCGGGATCGTCGCGGGCGACACGAGGCGACAGGTGCCGCAGCGCCGTCCGCAGCGCGCCGGTAGTTATGAGCATGGATTGCTTTGATCGAAAACAGGGGATGGCTCCTGCTGTCGGAAACGCGCTCGATGCCGCCCGTGATGTGCCCGATTTGCGGTAGTGCGCGGCCGTCACTCCTCGTGTAGCGTGCGATTTCGGTCACCCATTTCAGCGGTCGACGTCGATCGGTGAAGCGGTGGTCGGAAGGCGTTCGGCCCTGCCGTGCGCCGGGGCCAGGCAACGCCGCGCAGAGTGAGGAAGTGCACCGTGGCACAGGGCACCGTGAAGTGGTTCAACGCCGAAAAGGGCTACGGCTTCATCGCCGTCGACGGCGGTCAGGACGTGTTCGTCCACTTCTCCGCGATCGAGATGGACGGTTACAAGGCGCTGGACGACGGTCAGCGGGTTGAGTTCGAGATCGCCCAAGGTCAGAAGGGTCCGCAGGCGGAGCACGTCCGCGTCGTCGCCTGAAATTCTCGTCCGGCCGGCCGGTGAATCGCCTCCGGTCGTCGGAGGGTCGGGGCTGTGGTGGTGACGCCCACCCGGAAAGATCGTGAACCGTCCAGCCGATGCTGAGGAGGGTTCATGACCGACCAGCCACCCCCGCCCACCCCACCCCTCGGGCCGGGGGAGCCGGGTCCGTCCGACCCGACCTCGCCCGGCACGCCGCCTGCCTCCGGCGCGGCCCCCGGCATGCCGCCGGGCGCGCCCTCCGGTCCGCCGCCCGGCGCGCCCTCCGGTCCGCCGCCGGGCATGCCGCCGGGCGCGCCCTCCGGTCCGCCGCCCGGTTGGGATCCGGCGCAGGGTGGTTGGGGGCCGCCGCAGCAGCAGGGCTGGGTCTTCCCGCCCACCGGCGGCTACCCGCCCGGGGTGGGTCCCTACGGCGGGCAGCCGTGGTATCCGGGGCCACCGGTCGGCTGGTACCCGCCGGGTCACGGCTTCGACCCCAACGATCCCCTGGTCACTCCGCCCGGTGCCGGAATCTACGGCTGGCTCAACCGGGTCAACGGCGCGCTGCGTCGGGGTTGGCGGCAGTTGGTGCCGATCCTGCTGCTCACCCAGGTGCTGCCGTCGGCGGTCCTCTCGGTCATCTCGCTGGCCGTGGACCCGTCGGCCGGCTGGGAGGCGCAGGCCGATCTGGACCCGGCGGCCGGGCTGCCGGACAACTTCGCCGTCGACATGGCAACCCTTCTCGTGGCACTGATCGGCGGCAGCCTGCTCTTTGGTCTGGTACAGGCGGTGGGGTGGGCCGCCGGCAGTTGGGTGATCACGCAGCAGGCCGCCGGCAGGCCGGCCAGCATCGACGCGGCGCTGCGGTACGGCGTGCGTCGGGCGCTCGGTCTGTGGGGCTGGACTCTGCTGATCAGCGTGCTCGTCGGCGTAGGTGTCTGTTTCTGCCTGCTGCCGGGCATCTACCTGGCCTTCGCGCTGAGCATGGCCGGCCCGGTCTACCTCTTCGAACGGCGCAACCCGATCGGCCGGTCGTTCCGGATGTTCCACGACCGGCTCGGGCTGCTGCTCGGCCGGGTGGCGCTGGTGGCCGGGGTGGTGATCGTCGGCAGCATGATGGGCGGCTTCCTGGAGTCGCTCGGCATCGTGACGCTGGGCTCGGACCCGCTGGCGTCGCCGGGCGCCGCGGTCGTGGCGGTGGCCGTGATCGGCGTCACCGCGGTGCTGGTCCTGCCGGCCCACCTCGTCCAGTTGGTCGGCCTGCTGGTCACGTACACCGAGCAGCGGGCCCATGAGGCACCGGTGAACAGCGCCGGACTGGCGGCGGAACTCGGCTGAGCGCCCCCATCGTGCTTGCACTCGGCAGGGGAGAGTGCTAAACAAGTCATTGGCACTCGCATACCGTGAGTGCCAATGGTCGGGACGGTGGGGCCAGGTTGCACCGGCGTGGAGACGCCGGGGTGGCATGGCCGGTCGTCGCGGGCTATCCGGCCCGGCCGAAGGACGTCGTCGTCGCCAGGTGGCGACGTCCCAAGGTGCGTACACCAGGCGGCCCATCCGGGGCACACATCTCGGGTGGCCCGTGAGTGTCCAGGAGGACAACGCCGTATGGCCAAGATGATCGCGTTCGACGAAGAGGCTCGCCGTGGCCTCGAGCGAGGCATGAACCAGCTCGCTGACGCCGTAAAGGTGACCCTCGGCCCCAAGGGCCGCAACGTCGTGCTCGAGAAGAAGTGGGGTGCCCCCACCATCACCAACGATGGTGTGAGCATCGCCAAGGAGATCGAGCTCGAGGACCCGTACGAGAAGATCGGCGCCGAGCTGGTCAAGGAGGTCGCCAAGAAGACCGACGACGTTGCCGGTGACGGCACGACGACGGCGACCGTCCTGGCTCAGGCCCTGGTGCGCGAGGGCCTGCGCAACGTGGCCGCTGGCGCCAACCCGATGGCCCTGAAGCGGGGCATCGAGGCTGCGGTCGCGAGCGTCTCGGAGGAGCTGTCCAAGCTCGCCAAGGACGTCGAGACCAAGGAGCAGATCGCCTCCACCGCCTCCATCTCCGCTGGTGACAGCACCGTCGGCGAGATCATCGCCGAGGCGATGGACAAGGTCGGCAAGGAAGGCGTCATCACCGTCGAGGAGAGCAACACCTTCGGGCTGGAGCTGGAGCTCACCGAGGGCATGCGCTTCGACAAGGGCTACATCTCGGCCTACTTCATGACCGACCCGGAGCGCATGGAGGCCGTCTTCGACGACCCCTACCTCCTGATCGTCAACAGCAAGATCGCGTCGGTCAAGGACCTGCTCCCGATCCTGGAGAAGGTCATGCAGTCGGGCAAGCCGCTGCTGATCATCGCCGAGGACATCGAGGGCGAGGCCCTGGCCACCCTGGTCGTCAACAAGGTCCGGGGCACCTTCAAGTCGGTCGCCGTCAAGGCGCCGGGCTTCGGTGACCGCCGCAAGGCCATGCTCGCCGACATCGCCATCCTCACCGGTGGCCAGGTCATCAGCGAGGAGGTCGGCCTCAAGCTCGACGCCGTCGGCGTCGACATGCTGGGCCGCGCCCGCAAGGTCGTGGTGACCAAGGACGAGACCACCATCGTCGACGGTGCCGGCGACGCCGAGCAGATCCAGGGTCGGGTCAACCAGATCCGGGCCGAGATCGACAAGAGCGACTCCGACTACGACCGCGAGAAGCTGCAGGAGCGGCTGGCCAAGCTGGCCGGTGGCGTCGCGGTGATCAAGGTCGGCGCGGCCACCGAGGTCGAGCTCAAGGAGCGCAAGCACCGCATCGAGGACGCCGTTCGCAACGCGAAGGCGGCCGTCGAGGAGGGCATCGTCCCGGGTGGTGGCGTCGCGCTGGTGCAGGCCGGCAAGACCGCCTTCGACAAGCTGGACCTGGTCGGCGACGAGGCGACCGGTGCCAACATCGTCAAGGTCGCGCTGGACGCCCCGCTGCGGCAGATCGCCGTCAACGCCGGCCTTGAGGGCGGCGTCGTGGTGGAGAAGGTCCGTAACCTCGAAGCGGGTCACGGCCTCAACGCCGCCAACGGCGAGTACGTCGACCTGCTGGCCGCGGGCATCATCGACCCGGCCAAGGTGACGCGCTCGGCGCTGCAGAACGCCGCCTCCATCGCGGCGCTCTTCCTCACCACCGAGGCTGTTGTCGCGGACAAGCCGGAGAAGAACCCGGCTGCCCCGGCTGGCCCGGGTGGCGGAGAGATGGACTTCTGAGTCCAGTCCGACACAGAACGGGGCGGGCCGCTGACGCGGTCCGCCCCGTTCGTCGTCAGGTGGGCAGTGGGCGCTGGTTGCGCCGTTTCTTCGCCTGGTCGTACGGCGGAGGCAGTTGGATCGGCGCGTCCACCATCTCCTGCGACTCCTCGACCACCGATGTGCCGTCGGTGGTCATCTCGGCCAGTTGCTCGGCGTCGCCGTAGTCGAGTCGGTCGAACGGCAGTTGACCGGGGAGTTCAGCGACCGGCTTCCAGGTGATCGGCGGGCCGTCCTCGGTCTGGTCATCATCCGTGGTCATGGCTGCCTCCTCTACCGAAACGGTAGGGGGCGTCGATGATCGATGCGGGGCGAACGCGTTATCTGGGTCTATATCCCGTTCGCCCTTTAATCGACATCGAGTGTCCGCCGGTACAGGAAGAAGACCCGCTCGATCCGGGCACCCGCGCTGCCCGAGTAGAACGGCACCGGCCCCACCCAGCCGATCTGAGCCCGGTCCAGCCCCGCCGCCCGCTGGTCACGCAGGCAGCGCCGCAGCAGCACCCCACCGATGCCCGAACCCTCGGCGGCCGGCGCGGTGCCCATCGGCCCGAACCAGCTCGGTCGCGACGACCCGTACGCGGCGAAACCCAGCACCTCGCCGGCCTGCTCCGCGAGGTGGCAACCGGCGCCCTCGCGACCCACCGACCCGGCCAACTCGCCGTCCCACGTGCCACCGAAGGCGGACCGGGCGAACGCGGTCAACGCCGGCAGGTCCGCTGGCTCCGCTCGGCGTACGGTGATGCCCTGATCGGCCAGCCGCCGCTCCGCCGCCTCGGTGGACCGCAGCGCCGGCGACCCGTCGTACGACAGGTCGGCGGTCATGTTCCAGGCGGTCCGGTCCTGCCGGTAGCCCAGCGCGAGGGCGGTGCAGACCGCCGCCGTGTAGCGGACGTCGATGCCCGGCCACGCGTAGTACGGCGGGTTGCCGGCCAGCAGCACCTCGGTCACGCCGCGCTCGGCGAGCACCCGCTCGGCCCGACCCAGCAGCGTCCGGCCGACACCCCGGCGACGCTGGTCGGGCAGCACCGCGAGCAGGTCGACGTGCCCGGTGGACGGGTCGCTCGACGACACCGAGCAGAGCAGAACCCCGACCAGATCAGCATCCCGGTACGCGCCAAGCGCGACCACCGGACGGTCGGCGGCGGCCCGGGGCCAGAGCACGTCCACGATGGCAGCGGCCTCGGCGGCGTCCTCGGGCAGGTCGAGAGCCCGCACGCAGAGCCGTACCACGGTGGAAACCAGGTCGGGGGTCAGCTCGGTGACGGTGATCTCGACGTCCATGGTGGCCGACCCTAGATCACCGTGTGCCGAGCCGCGCTCCCGCCCATCGAGCCGAAACGACGTCCCGCCTATCGCCGAGCGGCCTGGACGGCGGCGTAGGCGTCGACCTGGCCCGCGCCGGTGACGTTGGCCGGGCCGCCACAGGCGTCGGCCGGGTCGCGGGAGCTGTAGGTCGGCTCGGCCGATGTGGCGGTGTCCCGCAGGATCTGCCGGGTCCGGGGCAGGTCACCGACGAGCGCCGGGTTCGCCGACCACATCAGCGCGACCACTCCGGCGACCTGCGGGGTCGCCATCGAGGTGCCGTCCAGCGCGGCGTACCCGCCGCCCGGCATCGCCGACACCACACCCACCCCCGGTGCCAGCAGGTCCGGTTTGCCCGCACTGCCCGGCACCGGACCGCGCGAGGAGAACTCGGCCACTCGCCGCTGCGCGTCGACCGCGCCCACGGTCAGCACGTTCGAGTACGGCGCGGGCGGGTCGTCGATCGACCCGCACCACGGGCCGGTGTTGCCGGCGGCGGCGACCACGAAGATCCCGGCGGCATCCAGAGCCGTGCTGGCCGGCAGCAGCGCGCCCGGGTCGCAGCCCTCGATCGGCGGGCAGCCCCACGAGTTGGTCAGCACCTGCGGGGCGCGCTCCGGCCGGCCGTCGGTGAACGGGTCACCGCCGGTCGGGAAGGGGGCCAGCATGAACTGGAGGCAGTCCAGGTAGTGCCCGGGGCTGCCCAGGTTGCGGTCCAGGTTGACGCAACCCACCCACTGCGCGTCCGGCGCCACCCCGATGCCGTCCCGTCCGACCGCGCTTCCGACCGTGTGGGTGCCGTGCCCGCCCTGGTCGTTCGGGGCGCGGGTGCCGTTCCACGGGTCGTACCAGGAGTCGTCCCCGCCGCGGAACCCGGCCCGCAGCGTCGGATGGCCTCCATCCACTCCGGAGTCGGAGCTGCCGACCACGATGCCCGCTCCGGTCACCCCGAGCTGTGACCAGACGCGGTCGGCGCCGATCTGCCGGATGTTCCACTCCGGGCCGGTGGGTGCCGGCGCGGTGCCCCGGGTCTGCCCCGCCGGGGCGGGCAGTGGCCGCAGGCGCTGGCTGACCAGCACCCGGGCCACCTCGGGCCGACGCGCCAGCCAGGCCCGCACGAACGGGCCGCCGTCCACCTCGACCGCGTTCACCAGGTAGTACGGCACCGGGTCGAGTCGTAGCCGGGTCACGTCCCGGCGCAGGTCGGCCTGGCTCCGCTCGGCGGTGGCCACGAGCCGCCGGTAGACCTCGGCCGCCCGGGCGTCGCGTCCGGCCTGCCCGGGTGTGCCGGCCGGCAGACCGGTCAGGTCGGCCTGCTCGCGCAGCACCACCAGCAGCCGCTCGCCGTGCAGCCCGGGTTGTCCCGGCCCGACGTCGACGACGACCGCCGTCACCAGCAGCACCGCCGCCGTCAACGCGGCTACCCGACGGCTCGGCGTCCGCGCCGCCGGTCGGGCCAGCAACACCCCGTACCCGATGGCGACCAGGACCGCGACGGCGAGCCCGGCACCGGCGGCGACCGCCACCCAGAACGGCACGTCGCGGGTGCCGACCAGCAGCAGGGTGATCTCTTCCGGGTCGGTGAACGCCAGCGGTCCGAGCACGGCCAGGCCGACCAGCCATCCGGTCGCGGCCCGGCCGGTACGGGAGGCGTCCGTCGCCGCCTCGGAAGTCGGCCGCAGGATCGCGGCCCAGAGAGCGGCCAGCGCGAAACCCGCCGGTGGCAGCGTCAGCAGGGCGGGCAGTTGTGCGCCGGACTCGCCGACACCGGCGGCGAGCAGCAGCAGCGCCACCCCGGCGACCAGGCCACCGACCAGCACCAACCGGGCCGGGCGGGGCGGCCGGCCGATCGCGAACCGGGACCAGAAGGTGGCGTCCAGCAGTGTCGCCGCCAGCACGCCCAGGGCGGCGGCGGCCAGCGCCGCGAGCGCGGTCTCCAGCAGCCCGCCGAGCGCGCCCAGCCAGGCCCAGGGCAGCAGGAGCGCGAGCCCGGCGGCGACCGCGAGCAGCGGCACGGGTCGGCGCATCGCCCGGCCGCGCCCGGCCGGCTCCGGAGCGCCGACGACCCCGGCCGCCCCGCCGTCGGCGCTGTCGGCCGCCCCGCCGCCAGCGCTGTCGGGCGCAGCCCCGCCGCCGCTGTCGGGCGCGCCCCCGGCTGCGGCGTCGGGGCCTGGCCTGCTGCCGCCGCCCGAGCGGGTGGACGCCGACCGGCGTGCCCACCAGCGCAGGACGAGCGTCGTGAGTGCCGTCGCGCCGGCCAGCACGGCCAGGTACGCCTCGTGGTGCACCGGCGGCACGATCCGCACCAGCGTCAGCACCGCGAGCGTGAGTGCCGCGCCCAGCCAGGCCCGCCCGGTGGCCCGGACGGCGGCCGAGCGGGGCAGTAAGGCCAGCAGCACGGCGGGAGTGCCCACCAGCGCGGCGGTGAACAGGCCCAGCACCGGCCAGAGCCAGCCGACCCGGTCCCGCCCGAAGCTCAGCAGCACCTGGTCGGTGAGCCAGCCACCGGACTGGGCAACGACGGTGACCGCCACCGCCCAGCCGCCGGCCAGGACGGCCGCGACCACCGGCCACGGGTTGGCCCGGGCCGTGGCCCACGGCTGGTGGGGCGGTGGTTGACCAGCGGGTGACGCAGAGCCGACCTGCATGACTCGCACAGTACGGGGCGAGCGCCGCATGTCGACCGGTGACCATGGCGGCTACGGTGGACAGGTGCGTGATCCGAATGTCTCCCGAGCCGTCGCCGGCCAGCTCTCGCCGGTCCGCCGTGCCTCCGACCTGCGCCGACTGCGTGCCGAGCGCTTCGACGTGCTGGTCATCGGGGGCGGCGTGACAGGTGCCGGTGCCGCTCTGGACGCCGCGTCCCGAGGGCTGAAGGTGGCCCTGGTCGAGGCCCGCGATCTCGCCTCGGGCACCTCGAGCCGGTCCAGCAAGCTCATCCACGGTGGGCTGCGCTACCTGGAGCAGTTGGAGTTCCATCTGGTCCACGAAGCGCTGACCGAGCGGGGTCTGCTGGCGACCCGACTCGCGCCGCACCTGGTTCGCCCGGTGCCATTCCTGGTGCCGCTGCCGGCGGGTCGGGGTCTGCGGGACCTACCCGCCCGGATCTTCCGCCGCTCGTACTACGGCGCAGGTGTGGCCACCTACGACGCCTTCGCCGGTCTATTCGGTGGCGGCCGGGGCATGCCGCTGCACCGGCACCTGACCCGGGAGGGTGCTCGGCGGATCTTCCCGAGCCTGCGGGCCGACGCGCTGGCCGGGGCGATCCGCTACTACGACGGGCAGGTCGACGACGCCCGACTGGTGGTCACCCTGGCCCGCACCGCGGCCAGCCTCGGCGCCACGGTGGTCAGCAGCACCCGCGCTGTCGGGCTGATCCGGCAGGCGCGGGAGGTCACCGGCGTCCGGGTTCGCGACCTGGAGGCGCCGGCCGGGTCCCCGGACGCCGAGTTCGAGGTGCAGGCCCGCACGGTGATCGCCGCCACCGGTGTGTGGAGCGACGACATGTCCCGGATGCTCAACGACGTGGGGCTGCGGCCCGGCATCCGGGTGCGCGCCTCGAAGGGGGTGCACCTGGTGGTGCCCCGCTCGGCGATCACCGGTGAGACGGGGCTCATCCTGCGTACGGCGCGTTCGGTGCTCTTCGTCATCCCGTGGGGCGGGCACTGGATCATCGGCACCACGGACACTGACTGGCGCCTGGACAGATCCCACCCGGCGGCCTCGGCCAGCGACATCGACTATCTGTTGCAGCAGGTCAACACCGTGCTGGACCGGCCGTTGACCACCGTCGACATCGAGGGCGTCTACGCCGGGCTGCGCCCGTTGCTGGCCGGCGAGGCCGACTCCACCTCGAAGCTCTCGCGCGAGCACGCCGTATTCGAGCCGATGCTCGGGCTGCTGCTGGTCGCCGGCGGCAAGTACACGACGTACCGGGTGATGGCCTCGGACGTGGTCGACCGGGCGGTGCGCCGGTTGGGTGGCGCCCGCGCGTCGCGTACCGCCGACCTGCCGTTGCTCGGCGCGGACGGCTATCCGGCGCTGTGGCGGGACCGTGCCGACCTGGCCCGTCGGCACGGTGTGCCGGTGGGCGTGCTGGAGCACCTGCTGGAGCGGTACGGCAGCCTCACGCTGGACCTGCTCGCGATGATCGACGCCGATCCGCTGCTCGGCTCGCCGCTGGCCGGGGCTCCGGAATACCTGGCCGCCGAGGTCGCGTACGCGGCGCGGGCCGAGGGTGCGCTGCACCTGGAGGACGTGCTGACCAGGCGGACCCGGATCTCCTTCGAGACCAGTCACCGTGGCCTGGAATCGGCGGAGCACGCCGCCGAGCTGATGGGCGCGGTGCTCGGTTGGGACGCGGCGACCCGGGCCCGCGAGGTCGAGCACTACCGCGTGCGGGTGGAGGCGGAGCGGCAGTCCCAGTTGATGCCGGACGACGCGGCGGCGGACGCGGCCCGACTGGGCGCTCCGGACGTTCGGGGTTACGCCGCGGACCGGGGTGACGAAGACGATCAGGCTGAGTTGCGTCCGTCCGCTCGGTGATGAAAAATACGTTACCAAGGGGTAACTAACGATACCCCCCCGAATGGTGGTTTCGGACGCTACCTACGGTGGGGTAGGTTCCGCGCGTGCCTTACCGCGCGCACTCCCGCCCGCTCGCTCTCCTTCTCGCTGCGGTGCTCGCCAGCGCACTGACCGGTTGCGCGCCGCTCGACCGGGACGCGTCTGTGGAGCCGGCCGCGCAACCACCAGCCGGTGCGGCAGCGGGCGGGTCGGAGCCCGAGATTCCGACCACGATCGCCGTGGGTCAGGTCAGCCTGCTGCAACGGCTCGGCGCGGACGGCCCGATGCGGACCCTGAGCGTCCAACGGGACGGCAGTTGGCAGTGCCTCGACTGTGCCGGTGACGGGGTCACCTCCCGGGGCAGGCTCGCCCCGGAGTTGACCGAACGGCTCCAGGTGCTGCTGGCCGACCCGGCGCTGGCCAACGAGACCGACCAGGTCCGGCGGTACCGGGCGACCTGCATCGACGCCCTGACATCCAGCCTGCTCACGTCCTCCGGGCTGGTCACCTCACAGGACTGCCCGGGTGAGGAGCGAACGGCGGTTGCGGGGGAGATCCTGCTGCTGCTCACCCAGGCAACCCCGGCCGAGATCGAAGGCTGCCAGAGCCCTCGGGTCAGAGCACCTTGCCGGGGTTGAGCAGGCCGGCCGGGTCGAGCGCCGACTTGATCGCCTGGTGCACCCGGACGCCGACCGGGCCGATCTCCCGGGCCAGCCAGTCCCGCTTGAGCAGCCCGACCCCATGCTCGCCGGTGCAGGTGCCGCCCAGGTCCAGGCCGAGCCGCATGATCTCGTCGAACGCCCGCCGGCCCCGCTCCACGCTCGCCGGGTCGGCCCGGTCGACGACGATGTTCGGGTGCATGTTGCCGTCCCCGGCGTGCCCCACCACGCCGATCGGCACCTCGCACTCCGCCGCGATCCGGGCCACCCCGTCCAGCAGCGCGGCGAGCGCGCCGCGCGGCACCGCCACGTCGTCGATCACCAGGCCGCCATTGCCGCCCGGGTACGCGTCGGCGGCGAACTTCTCCATCGCCGGGTGGGCCAGCCGTCGGGCCTGCAACAACGCCGCCGCCTCCACCGCGTCGGTGGCCGCGTAGACCTCGTCGGCGCCGGCGGCCTCGCACACCTCGGCCAGGCCGGCCAGGTCGTCGGCCGCCCGGCTGCCGGTGTCGGCGGCGGCCAGCAGCAGGGCCTGCGCGTCGGTCCGCAACCCCATCGGTTGGTACGCCTCGATCGCCCGCAGGTGGGTCTGGTCCAGCAACTCCAGCAGGCTGGGGCTGAGACCCTGTGCGGCGATCTCCGCGACCGCCGCGCCGGCAGCCGCCGTGGACGGGAAGACGGCGACCAGGGTCAGCGATTCGGCCGGGGCGGGGCGCAGCGCCACCGTCACCTCCGTGATCACCCCGAGGGTGCCCTCCGAGCCGACGAAGAGCCGCGTCAGGTCGTAGCCGGCCACCCCCTTGGCGGTACGCCGGCCGGTGCGCAGCACCTCGCCGGAGGCGAGCACCACCTCCAGGCCGAGCACGTACTCGGTGGTCACCCCGTACTTGACGCAGCACATGCCCCCGGCGTTGGTGGCCACGTTGCCGCCGATGGTGGACGACTCCCAGGAGCCGGGGTCCGGCGGGTACCAGAGCCCCTGCTTGGCCACCGCCGCCGCCAGCGTCGCATTGACCACACCCGGCTGGACCACCGCGATCCGGCTCACCGGGTCGATCTCCCGGATCTCGTTCATCGCGACGGTGCTGAGCACCACCGCGCCGTCCACCGCGTTCGCCGCGCCGGCCAGCCCGGTCCGCGCACCCTGCGGCACCACCGGTACGCCGTGCCGCGCCGCCGCCCGCACCACCGCGACCACCTGTTCCGTGCTGGTCGGGCGGGTCACCACCAGAGGAGTGCCGGCGGCGCAGAGGTCGGCCTCGTCCCGCTCGTGCATGCGCAGCAGATCCGGGTCGGTGAGCACGGCGTTCTCGCCCAGCGCGGCGCGCAGGTCGTCGAGGAGTCCGGTGGGGGCCATGCAGCCGAGGCTAGGTCGCCGGCCGCCGATCATCAACATGATCGACTCTGCGGGCTAACTTGGGCACATGCTCTACCTGGACCGGCCAGCCTGGCCGTGGCGCGGCCGGCTCTGGTCACACCTGATCAGCGACGTCTCCTACGCCGAGCTGCACGCCTTCGCCGAGGCGCTGGGCGCACCCCGGCGCGGCTTCGACCGCGACCACTACGACATCCCGGCCGACCGGTTCGCGGCGGCGGTGTGGCTCGGAGCCCGGGTGGTGCCGAGCCGGGAGCTGGTCCGGTTGCTCCGCGACGCCGGCCTGCGCCGCCCGAAGCACCTGGTCAGCCCGCGAGCGTCGACGGCCCGCTGAGGCTGGCCAGCTCCCGGCGCAGGTTGTCCCGGGCCGGCTGCTCCCACCGGTCGGCGAGAGGGGGCAGCCGGAACAGCGCGGGCAGCGCCAGCAGCGCGGTGAGCACGCCGGCCCGACCCGTCCGGAAGGCCGGCTCGGGCACGTGCGCGTACTCCTGCCGGATGGCCGCCGCGTAGCGGTCGTAGGCGGCCGGCGGCGCGGCCAGCACGGCGAGGTCCGCGTCGCAGAGCAGGGCACCGTCCCGATCGTCCGGCGGCACCGCGTGCCCGGCGGTGAGCAGCACGAGCCGGCGCACCTCGGCCACCGCGGTCGCCGGCACCCCGAGCCCGGTGAGCAGGCTCTCGGCCAGCGCGGCGCTGTCCCGTTCGTTGGTGTCGCCGGGCGCCCGCGGGTCGTAGATTGCGTCGTGGCACCAGGCGGCCAGGCGGACCAGGTCGGGCCGGTCGGCCAGCGCGGCGTGCCCGTCCACCACGTCGAGTACGGCGGTCAGGTGCGCCACGGTGTGGTAGTGCCGGTGCGGCTCCCGCCACCGGGTGAGCAGTTGCTCCCCGGCCCGGGTCGCGGCATCGTCGAGCGTCACCCCGGCACCCCGGGCTGCCGCCCGCCACCGGTCCAGCAGGTCGGTCACCGCCCGAGTCTGCCGCATTCGTCCCGTGCGCGTGGGGCGGGAGGATTCAGCGGGCTCGCCTCGGGTAGTCGCGCCCATGGCAGCGGCCCGCGACAAGAAACCACCGATGGTGCGCCGTGCCCCGTTGCGGGAAGGACTGGTGGACGTCGACGGCGCGCGCATCGCCGAGGCCACCGAGGAGCTGCGCCACCGCGGGCGGGCCACCCTGCACGACCGGCTGCACCGGGTACGGATGGCCGGTGGGCTGGCCGTCCAGGCCGGGCTGGCCGCCGGGCTGGCGTACCTGATCTCGCACAAGCTGCTCGGCAACCCGCAGCCGGTCTTCGGGCCGATCTCCGCGGTCGGCACCCTGGCCGCGTCGGTCGGGCAACGGTTCCGCCGGACCGTGGAGCTGATCCTCGGAGTGGCGATCGGGGTGGCGATCGGCGACGTCCTGGTCTACCTGCTCGGCACCGGGGCGTGGCAGCTCGGCCTGGTGGTCACGGTGGCGATCCTGCTCACGATCTTCGCCGGGGCCAGCGTGGCCATCGTCATCCAGGCGGCGGCCACGGCGGTGCTGATCGTGACGCTGAGCCCTTCCACGGAGGATCTGGAGATCCCGCGCTTCATCGACGCGTTCCTCGGCGGCGGGATCGCGCTGCTGGTGACGGCGGTGCTGCTGCCGTTGAACCCGCTGCGGGTGATCAATCGGGCCGCCCGGCCGGCGCTGGACCTGCTCGCGGACCAGCTCGACGCCGCCGCCGACGGGCTGCGCAAACGGGACCGCGACGCCATCCAGCGGGCACTGGACCGGATGCGCAACAACAAGGAGGAGTTGGCCACCCTGGCCGAGGCGATCAAGGGCGCGAAGGAGACGGCCACCCTCTCCCCGGCCCGCTGGCACCGCCGCGGCGAACTGACCCACTACGCGGAGGCGGCCGACCCGATCGACCGGGCGATGCGCAACACCGGCACGCTGATCCGCCGGTCCGTCACGCTGGTCGAGGACGAGGAGCCGGTACCGGATCCGATGCCGGACGGGATCGAGCACCTCGCCGAGGCGGTCCGGCTGCTCAAACAGGAGTTCGCGGCGGGCCAGGAACCACAGAAGGCACGGGAGCGGTCGCTGCGGGCGGTCAGCGAGGCCGGCCGGGCGTACGGCGCCGGGGTCGGCTTCTCGGGCAGCGTGGTGGTCGCCCAGATCCGGACGACGGCGAGTGACCTGCTGGTGGCCTCCGGGATCGAGCAGGAGGAGGCGAACCGGTGGATCCGCACCGCATTCGGGGAGCAGGAGAGGCCGGTCGGTGAGCCGGCCGAGCCGGGCGAGGCGCCGAAGCCGCCCACCGCGCCGCCCATCGGCTGAGCGCTCAGCCCAGCGTGGCAAGCGCCGCGAGCAGCCGGTCCACCTGGGCGGCGGTGCTGCCCAGGCCGATGCTGGCACGCAACGCGGTGGGCGGAAGATCCCGCCGGCCGGTACGTCCCGCCGCCTCGGCGAGCAGCCGCCGGGCCAACGGGTGGGCACAGAACAACCCGTCCCGTACGCCGATCCGGTGCTCGGCGGCCAGCCGGGCGGCCACCTCCGCGGAGTCCCGGCCGGCGACCACGAACGAGACGATGCCGACCCGTGGCGCGTCCGGGCCGAAGGTGCGCAACTCCACCACGTGCGGCAGGGCGGCGATGCCGGCGCGCAGCCGGGCCAGCAGCGCCTGCTCGTCGGCGGCCAGCGCGGCCCGGTCGGCGTCGCCCAGCGCCTCACACACCGCCGCCAGCGCCACCGCGCCCAACAGGTTCGGTGTGCCGCCCTCGTGCCGTGCCGGGCCGGTCGTCCAGGCCACGTCGTGGGTGGCCGGCCCGACGTGGCTGGTCGCGCCGCCACCGGCCAGGTAGGGCGCGGCGGCGTCCAGCCAGTCCGATCGGCCGATGAGCACGCCCGCGCCGAACGGGGCGTACAGCTTGTGGCCGGAGACGGCCAGGTAGTCCACATCGAGCGTGAGCAGGTCGACCGGGGCGTGCGGGGCGAGCTGCGCGGCGTCGAGGACGATCCGGGCACCGTGCCGGTGGGCCACCCGCGCCAGCTCGGCGACCGGCCACCTCTCCCCGGTCACGTTGCTGGCACCGGTCACCGCGACCAGCACCGGCAGCGCCGGGTTGCTGTTCCGGCGCAGCTCGGTGAGGGCGGCGGCGAGGGCGCGTACCGCCTCGGCCGGGTCGGTGGGCACCGGCAGCCGGACCGAGCCGCGCGGCCACGGCAGCAGGTTGGCGTGGTGCTCGCCGGAGAAGGTGACCACCGTCGCGCCGGCGGGCAGGGCCCGAGCCAGCAGGTTGAGCGCGTCGGTGGTGTTCCGGGTGAAGATCACGTGATCGTCGGCACGGGCGCCGAAGAAGTCGCCGACCGTCTGCCGGGCTCGCTCGTAGCCCAGCGTGCAACGGCGCGACAGCGCGCCAGCGCCCCGGTGCACGCTCGCGTACCAGGGCAGCAGCTCGGTCACCGCGTCGGCCGCGGCCCGCGCGCACGGCGCGGTGGCCGCGTAGTCCAGGTTGATTTCGCCGGGTACGCCGAGCACGTCGAGCGGCGCCGCCGGAGCGGGCGCGGCGATCGTGGGCAGCGAGGGTACGAGGGTGACGGGCACGCCGGAACCTCCGGGGTCAGGGACCCCGGGCGTGATGTCGGGACGGGGTCCGCGCTTGCCCAGCACGCCGATCGGGCTGGGCCCGGTCATCACCCGGGGCACCCCACCGCGAACTGACGAGGGTTGCCGGCCAGCAAACCGGGGTTTGACGCTGGCGCTCGTGACCTGCGGAAAGCATAGCGGCTGTGGATGCGACCGGATCAGTCGGCACCGGATGGCTACGCTGACCGCATGGCCGACACCCCGCCCGGTGCACCCCTGCCGTCGTCGACGCCCGCGGCCCCGCCCGCCGGCGAGACGCCCCGGATGCCGCTGCGCCGACTGGGCTGGCGACGGTTCCTGGTGCTGGCCGGGGTGGTGTTGCTCATCGCCGCGTGCGCGCTGTTCATGGTCTTCACGCTCGGCCAGTCGCTCGGCGTACAGGCGCTGTTGGTCGGGGTCGTTGCCGCGATCCTGCCGGTGCCGGTGCTTGTCGCCTGCTTCCTCTGGCTGGACCGGTACGAACCGGAACCGCTGAAGTACCTGATCTTCTGCTTCGGCTGGGGAGCATTCGTCTCCACCGCCGCCTCGCTCACCGTGAACGAGTTCTCGGCCGCCCGGTTCGCCGACTGGGGTCTGCCGACAGCGCTCACCGGGGTGCTGGTGGCACCGTTCATCGAGGAGTTGACCAAGGCCCTCGGCCCGATCCTGCTGCTGGTGTTCCGTCGCCGGGAGTGGTCCGGGATCACCGACGGGCTGGTCTACTGCGGGCTCTCCGCGGTCGGCTTCGCCATGGTGGAGAACATCCTCTACCTGGGCGGGTACGGCTACGCGGCAGGCGCCGACCGGTACGGCCCGGCGACCGGCACCCAACAGGTCATCGCCATCTTCATCGTCCGGATCCTCCTGTTCGGGTTCGCCCATCCGCTCTTCACCTCGATGGCCGGTGTGGGGCTGGGCATCGCGGCCCGAACGGCCGACCGTCGGGTCCGGGTGCTCGCCCCCGTCGCCGGGCTGTTGCTGGCGATGATGTTGCACGGCACCTGGAACCTGCTGCCCACGCTGACCCAGGCCACCGGCGAAGCAGTGATCATGTTGTACGGCTTCCTCGGCCTGATGGTCCCGGTCTTCTTCGGCATGGTGGGGCTCGCGCTGTGGCTGCGCGCGTGGGAGGGCCGGCTCACCGAGCGGAGACTCCCGGACTACGTACGCGCCGGCTGGCTGAGCCCACCCGAGGTGGCCGCGCTGAGCAGCCTCGGCCGTCGGCACGCCGCCCGTAGCTGGGCGCGTCGGGTCGCCGGGGACGCCGGTGTGCGGGCGATGCGGGGGTACCAGTTCAGCGCCACCCGGCTGGCGCTGCTGCGCGACGGGACGCTTCGCGGCCTGGACCGCAAGCCCGCCGACCTGGAGCGGACCGCTGCCGAGGAGCGGCAACTGCTGGAGGCGATCACGGCGTACCGGTCGTTCTTCGTGGGTCGGGACCCGCAGGCTCCGGTGGGGGTCTGGGACGGTAGCCGCTACCACCTGCGCTTCCCGGACGGTACGCAGCGCCCGGTGACCGCACCCGACGAGCCGGTGGTGCCGATTCCGGTGGTGCTGGCCCCGCCGCCGCCCCCGATGGGCTATGCGCCGCCCGGCTGGCACGGCGTACGCCCCGCGACGCCCTGGCCGCCCGGTCACCCCTGACGGCGGTTGGTGGGGCGGGGCTCAGGTCATCAGGGTGGTGAGGAAGTCACCGAGCCCCTGGGCCATCGCCACCAGCATGGCCCCGATCGCCTTGAACATCTGCGCGGCGCCGTCCGGCCGGAACGCCATGAAGTAGATCAGGAACGCGACACTGCCCCAGGTCAGCAGCTTCTTAACGAATACCGGCATCGTCCCTCCCCAGGGCCACGGTCGCCGGCTGGCTTCCCGCCGTGCGGCCGGGCAAACGGCACGCGCCGCCGCCGGTGACCCGGGAGGCGCGTCCTAGAGGTAGAGGCCGGTGGAGTTGTTCTCGATCCGCTCGGCCGCCACGGCGTGCACGTCGCGCTCCCGCAGCAGCACGTACCCGCGGCCGTGCAGCTCGACCTCGGACCGGTCGTCGGGGTCGAAGAGCACCCGGTCGCCGGAGACGATGGCGCGGACGTTCGGCCCCACGCCGACGGCGGTGGCCCACGCCAGGCGCTTGCCGACGGCGGCGGTCGCCGGGATGACGATGCCGGCGGTGGAGCGCCGCTCGCCCTCGCTGCCGTCCATGCGTACCAGCACGCGGTCGTGCAGCAGGCGGATCGGCAGGCCGGCGTCGAAATCCTGGTCGGCGGTCACGGGGAGACGCTACCGTGTCGCCGGTGACCGGCTGCCGGTGGTTACGCCCGAGGTGGCTGGGGCATTGTGTGGCGGAACTGCCCTAGTGTGTCGGGAACGGACGTGCGCTGTCCGACCTCTCGCCGTGGGCGGGCTGATTCTTCTGCCAGGAGGTGCGCTTGAGCCGCTTCGAGCGGGTACGCGGGCGGCTGCGCCGCGCCTACCAGTCGACCCGGGAGTCGGTACACACCGGCCAGCAGAAGCCGAGTGACGCGCCGGAGACGCCTGGGCTGGCCTCGCCCGCCGTGCCGGGGCCCGTCGCCCCGCCGACGGCCACGGTCGTCGGCGCGGAGCCTCCGGTGGACCTGCACACGTCGACATCCAGTCGGGACGACGCCGACGTGCCGCACGGGCTGCGGATCGCCGCCGCCTGGTGCTGGCGACTGATCGTGATCGGGGTGGTCGCCTGGGCGCTGCTCCGGATCGTCGGCACGGTCAAGATTGTGATCATCCCGCTGGCCATCGCGCTGCTGCTGTCGGCGCTGCTCGCGCCGGCCGTCGGCTGGCTGCTGCGGGCCCGGCTGCCCCGGTCGCTGGCCACGGCGGTGGTGCTGGTCGGCGGTCTGGCGGGGGTCGTCGGCACGCTGACCCTGGTGGTCAACGAGTTCATCCAGGGTGTGCCGGAGCTGAGCGCGAAGTCCTCCGAGGGCGTCCGGCAGATCCAGAACTGGTTGAAGACCGGCCCCCTGCACCTCTCCGACAACCAGCTCGACCGCTACATCACCGAGGCGCAGGGCTGGATCAACGACAACACCTCGAAGTTCACCAGCGGTGCGCTGAGCACCGCCGCGACGCTTGCGGAGGTGCTGACCGGCACGCTGCTGGTCCTCTTCGCCACGTTCTTCTTCCTGCGCGACGGCAGCCGGATCTGGCGGTTCCTCGTACGGCTGCTGCCGGTGGCCGCCCGCTGGAAGGTCGACGACGCGGGCCGCGCCTCCTGGCAGACCCTTGTCGCGTACGTCCGCGCGACCGTGCTGGTGGCCTTCATCGACGCGGTCGGCATCGGCATCTTCCTGGTCATCTTCGACGTCCCGTTCGCGTTCCCGCTCGCGGCGCTGGTGTTCCTCGGCGCGTTCATCCCGATCGTCGGCGCGGCGCTCTCCGGCGGCGTGGCGGTCCTGGTGGCGCTGGTCGACAGCGGCCCGGTCACCGCGCTGATCATCCTGGGCGCCGTGATCGGTGTGCAGCAGGTGGAGGGGCACGTACTCCAGCCGCTGATCATGGGTCGGGCGGTGGCCATCCACCCGCTCGCGGTGATCATCGGTATCGCCGCTGGCGTGGTGCTCGCCGGCATCACCGGTGCGCTGGTCTCGGTGCCACTGATCGCCGTGTTGAACACGGCAGTGCGCCGACTGGCGGCCCGCACGGTGCCGGACACCCCACCGGACGCCGTCGTAGTCGCCGCACAAGCCCCCTGACGCACCGCGCCCGCGTCGCGGCGCTGCACGGGGCAGGGGCGTCAGGAGCCGG
Organism: Micromonospora sp. NPDC047527; assembly: GCF_040643015.1. Classification (NCBI taxonomy): domain Bacteria; kingdom Bacillati; phylum Actinomycetota; class Actinomycetes; order Micromonosporales; family Micromonosporaceae; genus Micromonospora; species Micromonospora sp. NPDC047527. The sequence continues at coordinate 277,031 of NZ_JBEYTK010000006.1, forward strand.
CGAGGCGTTCCAGGGCGCCGCGGGCGACCTCGGGGCGGGTCGTGTACCAGAACGGCGGCAGCGAGCGACGCAGGAACGGCCCGTAGCCCCGGGCTGTCTCCAGCCGGGAGTCGAGCACCGCGACCACGCCCCGGTCGCCGGTCGCCCGGATCAGCCGGCCGACGCCCTGCGCCAGCCGGACCGCCGCGATCGGCACGCTGACCGCCGCGAAGCCGGAGCCGCCGCCCGAGTCCACGGCCGCGGCACGGGCCGCCGCCAAGGGCTCGTCCGGTCGAGGGAAGGGCAGCCGGTCGATGACGACGAGCTGGCAGGCATCACCCGGCACGTCCACCCCCTGCCAGAGCGACATCACCCCGAACAGGCAGCTGGAGCGCTCCTCGCGGAACCGGCGGACCAGCAGCGGCAACGCCTCTTCGCCCTGCAACAGCACCGGCAGGTCGGTCCGTGCGCGCAGCAACTCCGCCGCCTGCTGCGCGGCCCGCCGGGATGAGAAGAGCCCGAGAGTACGCCCACCGAGCGCCTCGACGAGCCCGAGCAGCTCCTCCCCGGCGGCCTCCGGGAGCCCGGAGACGCTGGGCCGGGGCAGGTGCGCAGCGACGTACAGGATGCCCTGCCGCGCGTAGTCGAAGGGCGACCCCACGTCCAGTGAGCGCCAGCCCGGCCCCTCGGTGGCCGGCACGATCGCCCCCGGGTTGGTGTCGCCGGCCAGCCGACGGCCGGGCGCCTCGGCGGCCGGGCGGCCCGGCGCGGTGCGGGCGGCCAGCGCGGCGGAGGCCGGAGACGGCGGCGCGGGCGGGGGCGCGTCCAGGCCGAGGGCGCGGGCCACCGTGTCGAACCGGCCGCCGAGCGCCAGGGTGGCCGACGTGGCGACCACCGTGCGTTCGTCGTACAGGTGGGTGGCGAGGGTGCCGGCGACCGACAGCGGCGCGACCACCAGGGCTCGGCGGCTGCCGCTGTCGTTCTTCTCCACCCAGGCCACGTCGTGGTCGGCCTCTTCCAGCAGCCGCTGGGTGGTGGTGGAGAGGTCGTCCAACGCGGCCTTGGCCTGCTGCTTGCGGACCGGGTCGGGATCGTCGGACTTGACGTCGCCGATCGAGTCCAGGGCGGCGCGGGTGGCCGCGTCGAGCAGGGTGCACGCCTCCCGCAGCGGCGCCGGCAGCCCGGCGGTGAGCCGCCCGGCCGGCACCTCGGCCAGCCCGACGGCGAGCGCGTCGCCGGCGGCGGTGAGCGATTCGGCGGTCTCCGGCCGCAGCAGCGGGCGGGCGCGTCGGGTGGACCGGTCGATCAGCTCCGGCACCAGCTCGGCCTGGGCCGCCGAGGAGACCCGGTCGGCCAGCTCGTGCGCCTCGTCGACGATGAGCAGCTTGTGTGGCGGGACGATGTGCCGGTCGGCCAGCATGTCGACCGCGAGAAGGCTGTGGTTGGTCACCACGATGTCGGCCTCGCGGGCGCGGGCCCGGGACGCCTCGGCGAAGCACTCCGCGCCGAACGGGCAGCGGGTCGCCCCGACACACTCGCGGGCCGGCATCGACACCAGCCGCCAGGCCTGGTCGTCGACCCCCGGATCCAGCTCGTCGCGGTCGCCGGTGGCGGTCTTTTCGGCCCAGCCGCGCAGCCGCTCGATCTGCTTGCCCAGCCGACCCGCCTCGCCCAGCCATTTCGTCCCGCCGCCGGGTCGGGCGGCCGGGGCGTCGAAGAGGGTGTCCTCCGGCTCGTCCTCGGTGGAATTGTCCAGTCGGGCCAGGCAGAGGTAGTGGTGGCGGCCCTTGAGCACCGCGAACGTGGGTCGGCGGCCGAGTAGCGGCTCGACCGCGTCGGCCAGCCGGGGCAGGTCGTGGTCGACGAGCTGGGACTGCAACGCCAGGGTGGCCGTGGAGACCACCACCGGGCCGTCCACGGTGAGCGACGGCGCGAGATAGGCCAGCGACTTGCCGGTGCCGGTGCCCGCCTGGACGAGCAGGTGCTCGCCGCTGGTCACGCACTCCTCGATCGCGGTGGTCATCTGCTGCTGGCCGGGGCGCGCCGCGCCGCCGGGGACCGCGCCGACCGCCGCCGCGAGCAGCTCCGTGCCGCTGGGCCGGGCACCCCGCCGCCGGCTCCCGCCACGGGCCGACGGGGTGGCGGAACCGGTGGCGGTGCGGGGCGGAGTCACCGTGCGACGGTACCCGTCGCGGCCGACACCGGCTGCGCCCATCCGCCCGCGTGGCGCACAGCCGACCCGCAGGTCGGTTCGGTGCCAGCCGTCCGGTTACGGCAGCACTACGACGCGTGGGCAGTATCGGTTAGGGTGCGAATCATGCCGAGCGACGTGGTCCGAGTGATCTACCGCAAGTACGACGGCAGCGCGCACCGTGACTACCCGGCCCGTCGCCTCGCCGAGGACGACCTGGGCATCTGGCTCGGTGTCCCCTTCGGCACCGAGTCGGTCTACCACGGCCGGCCGTCGGTGGAGAAGATCCCCTTCGTCCTGCTGGTGCCGCACCACGCCTGGTGGACGTGCATGTTCAACCCGCCGCCGCGCACCAGCGAGGTCTACTGCGACATCGCCACCCCGGCCCGCTGGGAGTCCGACGACACGGTCCACCTGATCGACCTGGACCTGGATGTCGTCCGTCGCCGGGCCACCGGCCTGGTGGAGTTGCTCGACGAGGACGAGTTCGCCGAGCACCGGGCCCTCTTCGGCTACCCGCAGGACGTGGTCGTCGAGGCCGAGGCGGCCGCCCGGTGGCTGTTCGGAGCGCTCGGCGACGGCACCGAGCCGTTCGCCACCTCGTACCGCAAATGGTTGGCTCTGGTGGTCTGAGCCCGGCTCACCAGCGCGGCGGCCACGGGTCGTCGTCGCCCAGGGGCGGCAGGTCGACGAGCTTCTCCGGGTTGAGCTGGTTGAACACGCCCGTGATCCGGCCCTCGTGTACGGCGAAGGCGGCGATCATGCGGATCGGCCGACCGTCGCTGTGGACCGTCTCCATCTGTAGGCCGAGCACACCGTCCACCAGCACCGGCCGGGACCGCACCCGCTGCGCGTACCGGCCGGCCCGACCGAACAGGCCGAGCGTGAAGCGGCCCACCGCGTCCGCCCCGACCACCGGCCGGCGGGCCGCCGGGAAGTGGCCGCCCGAGTCGCCGAGGAGGACCACGTCGGGCGCGAGCACGCGCAGCAGCGGATCCAGTTCGCCGGACTCGGCGGCGGCCACGAACGCTTCGAGCACGCGCCGCTGCTCGGCCGGATCGGCGGTGTGCCGAGGCGCGTCCGGAGCGGTGACCGCCCGCCGTGCCCGGGAGGCGAGCTGCCGGGCGGCGGCCTCGGTGGTGCCGAGCACGTCCGCGACACCGGCGAACGGCACCGCGAACACGTCGTGCAGCACGAGCGCGACCCGCTGCTCGGGCGCGAGCCGCTCCATCATGACCAGCAGCGCGGTGCCGACCTGGTCGGTGCGGACCGCCCGCTCGGCGGGGTCGGGTGCGAACCCGTCGGTCGGCGGCCCGGCGTCCAGCGGGCTCACCACCGGCTCCGGAAGCCACTGCCCGGGGTACGCCTCGCGCCGGACCCGCGCCGAGCGGAGCACGTCGAGGCAGATCCGGGCGCAGGTGGTCGTCAGCCACGCGGAGAGATCGCGGATCTCGCCGCGGGCCGCCGGGTCGGCGAGGGCCCCGGCGTAGCGCAACCAGGTTTCCTGCACCGCGTCCTCGGCCTCGCCGCGGCGGCCCAGCATCCGGTGGGCCACCGCGAGCAGGCGACCCCGCTCGGCCTCGAACTCCGTCGCCAGGTCCCGCACGACCCACCACCCTCCCCAGCCGGTACGTGTCCCGCGTCCATCCTCCCGCCAACCGGACGTGCCGGCAGCCCCGCAGGTGACGGTGGGATGGGCGACCCTCGACGGGCGGAAGGCCGCCGGGTGGGCGATGATCCGACGATGAGCGCACCCCAGCAAGGGCAGATCGTGGCGCCGGACGGCGGGTCCGTGCGGGAGTTGCTGCGGGTCACCGCGCCGGTGGACCTCGCTGCGATCGATCCCCGGTCCGCCCCCGGCCTGCCGGCGACCGAGAGGACCGGCGAGCGCCGCAAGGCCTGGGCCCGCGAGCAGGTCGAACTGGTCGGCGGCGAGTTGGGCCGGCAGCAGGAGATGCTCTTCGCGATGGCCAAGGCCGCCTCGGACCGCCCGGCGCACCGGGTGCTGCTGGTCCTCCAGGCGATGGACTGCGGGGGCAAGGACGGCACGATCAAGCGGGTGGCCGGTGCCATGAACCCGCTGGGCCTGCACATTCGGTCATTCGGTCCGCCGACGCGGCAGGAGTTGCGGCACGACTTCCTGTGGCGGATCCGCCGGGCGCTGCCACCGCCCGGGTACGTCGGAATGTTCAACCGGTCACACTACGAGGACGTGCTGATCGCCCGGGTCGGCTCGCTGGTGCCGGAGGCCACCTGGCGAGCCCGTTACGACGAGATCAACTCCTTCGAGCGGGAGTTGGTCGACGGCGGGGTGACCCTGGTGAAGGTGATGTTGCACATCTCGTACGCCGAGCAGGGCAAGCGCCTGCTGGAGCGGCTCACCGACCCGCGCAAGCACTGGAAGTACAACCCGTCGGACGTCGACTCCCGGTCCCGCTGGGACGACTACCAGGCCGCGTACGCCGAGGCGCTGAGCCGGTGCGCGACGGACGCCGCACCCTGGTTCGTGGTGCCGGCGGACCGCAAGTGGTACCGGGACTGGGCGGTGGCGCATCTGTTGCGTGAGACGTTCGACACGCTCGCTCTCGGGTATCCGGCTGCCGATTTCGACGTCGCGCACGAGCGGGAGCGCTTGCTTGCTGGGGGAGCGGGTGCGGGTGGGGCGCCAGAGATGAACAGCAGATGAACGAGCGATGAATGTGGTCTGACCAGGGGTGGGCCGCCGAATTCGCGGTTCTGGCGTTTCCTAGCATTCACCGGGCGGACGCCGACGGACGCCGCCACCTTCCACCGACGCGACGAGGTCTGTGCTGTGAAGTTTTCCTTCCGCCCCACCGAGGGCGCCTTCTACGAGCTCTTCACCAGGGCCGCGCAGAACCTGGTCCGGGGCACCGCACTGCTCAACGAACTGGCCCTGCCCGGCGTCGACGTGCAGTCCGTCAGCGAGCGGCTGACCGAGGTCGAGCACGACAGCGACCAGATCACCCACGAGTTGTACAAGAAGATCAACTCGACCTTCATTACCCCGTTCGACCGGGAGGACATCTACCGGCTCGGCTCGCTGCTGGACGACGTGATGGACCACCTGGAAGCGGTCGGCGACCTGCTCTACCTGTACGGGCTGACCGAGCTGCCGGCGCTGCCCCGCGAGCTGCACGAGATGGTCAACGTGCTCGACCAGCAGGCCAAGCTGACCGCCGACGCGATGCCCCGGCTGAAGTCGATGAAGGATCTCGAGGACTACTGGATCGAGTGCAACCGGCTGGAGAACGAGGGCGACCGGATCAACCGGCAGCTACTCGTCCGTCTCTTCTCCGGTGAGTACGACGCGTTGACGGTGCTGAAGATGAAGGAGGTCGCCGACGAGCTGGAGGCCGCCTGCGACGCCTTCGAGCACGTGGCCAACACGGTCGAGACCATCGCCGTCAAGGAGTCCTGAGCCGGTGTCTCCCGAACTCATCGCCGTACTGGCGGTGATCGCGGTTGCCTTGGCGTTCGACTACACCAACGGCTTCCACGACGCCGCCAACGCGATCGCGACAAGCGTCTCCACCCGGGCGCTGACACCCCGGATCGCACTGGCGCTCGCCGCGGTCGGCAACTTCATCGGCGCCCACTTCGGTGCCGGGGTGGCCAAGACCGTCGGCGACGGCCTGGTCACCCTCCCCACCGGGGTGGCCAGCCTCGGTGTGGTCTTCGCCGGTGTGCTCGGCGCGATCGCCTGGAACCTGATCACCTGGTACTTCGGCCTGCCATCGTCGTCCTCACACGCGCTCTTCGGCGGTCTGGTCGGCGCGACCCTGCTGTCGGCCGGCGGCATCGTCCAGTGGGTCACGATCGGCGAGAAGGTCATCCTGCCGATGGTGCTGTCGCCGATCGTCGGCCTCACCCTCGGTTACCTGCTGATGCTGGCCATCCTCTGGCTGTTCCGGAAGGGGCAGCCGGGCAAGCTCAACCGGGGCTTCCGCTGGGCGCAGACCGCCTCGGCGGCCGCCATGTCGGTCGGCCACGGCATGCAGGACGCCGCCAAGACGATGGGCATCGTGGTTCTGGCCCTCTACACGGGCGGCTTCCAGGACGACAAGAGCCACATCCCCGGCTGGGTGTTCTGGACCTCGGCGACGATGCTGGCCCTGGGCACCTACGCCGGCGGTTGGCGGATCATCCGTACCCTCGGTCGTAAGATCATCGACCTGGGTCCGCCGGAGGGCTTCGCCGCCGAGACGGTGGCGAGCGCGGTGCTCTACTTCAACGCCCTGGTGCTGAAGGCGCCGATCTCCACCACCCACACCATCACCTCGGCGATCATGGGCGTGGGCGCGACCAAGCGCCTCTCCGCGGTCCGCTGGAACGTCGCCGGCAACATCGTGATCGCCTGGATCGTCACGTTCCCGGCCGCCGCGCTGATCGCCTGCGTCACCTACCTGCTGGTCCGGCCGCTCTTCGGCTGACCACCGCTCGGGAAAGGGCCCCTCGTCGACGCGACGAGGGGCCCTTTTCCTGCCCAGCCAGGTGCCGGGCGCGTCACACGTACCGGACGCCGATCTGTTCGCGCACCGTGTCCAGCAGGGCCATCACCTCAAGGGTGGTGGAGTGCGGCACCATCGGGCTCTCGGTCAGCCCGGCGGCCAGGCAGCGCTGCACCTCGATCGCCTCGTACTGGTAGCCGTTGCCGACGACCTCGGTGGAGATCGTCTCCGGCTCGACACCGTCGCGGTGCAGGGTCAGCGACCCCGGCCGGAAGAACGGCTCGGGCAGGTCGATGCGGCCCGTGCTGCCGGTGATCGAGGCGGACAGCTCACTCGCCCCGACCATGCCGCAGCTCAACGTGGCCAGCGCCCCGGTGTCGTAGCCGAACAGGATGCCGGTGTTCTCGTCCGTCCCCTCCGGGCCGAGCTTCGCCCAGGACCGGATGTGCTGCGGCACACCGAGCAGCAGGTAGGCCAGGCTGATCGGGTAGATCCCCAGGTCGAGCAGGGCACCCCCACCCAGTGCCACGGACCGCATCCGGTGCTCCGGCGGGAACGGCCCGGCGACCCCGAAGTCGGCCCGGACGCCGCGCACCGTACCGATCGCCCCGTCCGCGATCAGCTGCACCGCCCGCAGGATCATCGGATTCATCCGCATCCACATGGCCTCCATCAGGAAGACCCCGGCGGCGCGGGCAGTGTCCACCAGTTCGGTGCTGCTGGCCAGGTCGAGAGTGAACGGCTTCTCCAGCAGCACCGCCTTCCCGGCGGTCAGGCAGGTCATCGCCGCCTCGTGATGCGCGGCGTGCGGAGTGGCCACGTAGATCACGTCGACCTCCGGATCGGCGGCCAACTCCACCCAGGAGCCGTATGCGTGCTTCGCGCCGTAGGTGTCGGCGAAGCGCTGGGCGCTCTCGGCGGCGCGGGAGCCGACGGCGACCAACTCGGCGTCCGGCACGAGCCGGAGGTCTTCGGCGAAACGGCTGGCGATGTGGCCGGTGGCCAGGATGCCCCAACGAGTCATGCCGGAAACGCTAGCCGAGCCAGGTGAACCGTCGGCCAGCCGGCCACGCTTGCCGGGATGCGTGCCCCTGATCAACTCCGTGTCGGCGATGTGGGGGTGTCCTGGTGGCGGGATAAGGCGATATCGCCGATATGGAGTCGATCATGGCTGGCCGCGCCCCGGTCGCCGCGTCTTCGGCAACTAGGCTCGCGGCATGACGATCGACAGCGACGGCTTCGCCGCCCCGGCCGCCCTGGTCGAGCACGCCCGCCGGTTCCAGGCCGAGGGCGTCGCCCCGGCGGTGCCCCGGGTCGCGGCCACCGTGCTGCTGCTGCGTCCGACCGACACAGACTTCGAGGTGTACGTCATCCGCCGGGTCGCCGCGATGACCTTCGGCGGGATGTACGCCTTCCCCGGGGGCGGCGTGGACCGCTCCGACTCCGAGGCGCACCTGGACTGGGCCGGCCCGGCGCCGACCGAGTGGTCGGCCCGGCTGGGAGTGGCCCCGGATGCCGCCCAGGCGGTGGTCTGCGCCGCTGCCCGCGAGGTCTTCGAGGAGGCCGGCGTGCTGCTCGCCGGCCCGGACCCGACGACCGTGGTGGGCGACGTCAGCGGCGACGACTGGGAGGCGGCCCGGCAGGACCTGGAGGGACGCCGACTGGGCTTCGCCGCTCTGCTCGCCGACCGTCAGCTCACGCTTCGGTCGGACCTGCTGCTGCCGTGGAGCCGCTGGGTCACCCCTGAGTTCGAGCCGCGCCGCTTCGACACGTACTTCTTCGTGGCCCTGCTGCCGGCGGGGCAGCGGACCCGCGACGTCTCCGGCGAGGCCGACCACACCCTGTGGATCCGGCCGGCGGACGCGTTGGCCCGCGCCGAGGCGGGCGAGCTGACCATGCTGCCGCCGACCCTTGTCACGCTGGCCCAGGTGGCGGCGGCCGGCGATCTGGCCGGGGTGGCGCGGGCGGCGGCCGACCGGGACGCCGCCACGCCGATCACTCCACGCCTGGACCTGCCGCCCGACGGCGAACCCCGCTTCGTGCTCGGCTGACCCGCCGCCCGCCGCCCGCCGCCCGCCGCCCGCCGCCCGCCGCCCGCCGCCCGCCGTCGGAGAGAGGCGGAGAGGCCGGATACGGCACCGGCGCCCACGCCGGGAGGGCGGGGACGCCGGTGACGGTCGCGGTCGGCTCAGCCGAAGCGGCCGGTGATGTAGTCCTCGGTCTTCTTCACGCTCGGGTTGCTGAAGATCTTCTGCGTGTTATCGTACTCGATGAGGCGGCCCGGGTCGCCGGTCTTCTCGATCGAGAAGAAGGCGGTCCGGTCCGACACCCGCGCGGCCTGCTGCATGTTGTGCGTCACGATGATGATCGTGAACTTGTCCTTGAGCTGGAACATCAGATCCTCGATGGCCAGCGTGGAGATCGGGTCCAGGGCCGAGCACGGCTCGTCCATCAGCACGACCTGCGGCTCGACCGCGATGGTCCGGGCGATGCAGAGCCGCTGCTGCTGACCGCCGGAGAGGCCCGCGCCGGGCCTGCCCAGCCGGTCCTTGACCTCGTCCCACAGGTTCGCCGAGCGCAGCGCCTTCTCGGCCGCGTCCTCCAGGATCGACTTCTTCCGGACGCCGTTGAGCTTGAGGCCGGCCACCACGTTCTCGAAGATGCTCATGGTGGGGAACGGGTTCGGCCGCTGGAAGACCATGCCGATCATGCGCCGGACCGCTGTGACGTCCACGTCCCGGTCGTAGATGTCCTGGTCGTCGATCGTCAGGCTGCCCTCGACCCGGGCACCCGGCAGCACCTCGTGCATCCGGTTGATGGACCGCAGGAAGGTCGACTTGCCGCAGCCGGACGGGCCGATCAGGGCGGTGACCGTCTTCGGCTCGACGGTCAGGTTGATGTTCTCGATCGCCTTGAAGCCGCCGTAGAAGGCGGTGACGTTCGAGGCTTCGACACGCTTGGCCATGGTGGTGGTACCTCCGGGGTTCATCGGCTGAGCCGGTTGCGACGGGCCAGCAGCTTCGCCGCGATCGTCAGGATGAGCACGAGGGCGACCAGGGTGAGTGCCGCCGTCCACGCCCGTGCCGGCGCGTACCTCGACGCGTCACCGGCCTGCTGGTAGACGAAGAGGGACAGCGACGACTGGTTGTTCTCGAAGGGGTTGGTGTTGATCGCGGCGCCGCCGCCGGCGACCAGCAGCACCGGCGCCGTCTCGCCGGCCGCGCGGGCGACGGCGAGCATGACGCCGGTGACGATGCCAGGCAGCGCCGTCGGCAGGACCACCCGCAGGATGGTCTTCCACTTGGGTACGCCGAGCGCGTACGCGCCCTCGCGCAGTGGCGCCGGAACGAGGCGGAGCATCTCCTCGGTGGACCGGACGATGGTGGGCAGCATCAGCACGCTCAGCGCGAGCGCGGCGGCGAAGCCGGAGAAGCTCGGCCGGCCGTCGTTGAACCACGGCGACACGATCAGCACCCAGAACGCCAGCACGAACAGGCCGGAGACGATGGACGGGATGCCGGTCATGACATCCACGAAGAACCGGATCGCGAAGGCGAACCTGCCCCGGCCGTACTCGACGATGTAGATGGCGCAGAGGATGCCGAGCGGCACGGTGATCAGGGTGGCGATGCCGACCTGCTCCAGCGTGCCGACGATCGCGTGGTACGCGCCGCCGTTCGCGTCGCGGGCCCCGATGTTGTTCATCGAGGTCAGGAAGAAGTTGGCGTCCAGCCGCTCGGCACCCTTGCTGACCAGCGTCCAGACCACCGACACGAGCGGCAGCACCGCCAGCACGAACGCGGAGTGGATCAGCGCGCTCCAGGTGCGGTTACGGGCCGACCGGCGCCCCTCGACCGCGTTGGCGGCGGCGAAGAGCCCGACCAGGTAGAGGATCGCGCCGAGGACGACCACGAGGACCGGGCCGCCGATGGTGGTGCCGTAGACGATCACGGCGGAGAGCGCCAGGGCGGCGACGGCGATGGCCGGAGCGGCGTACCAGGGCAGTCGGCGACCCCGCAGCGAGTCGGGCTGGGCCGGCGGCCGGGTGCGGTGGGAGGTGGCGGTTGTGGTCATGCGGCCGACTCCGTGAACTCCCGGCGGCGGTAGATGATCGCCCGCGCCGTGATGTTGACGATCAGCGTGATGGTGAACAGCACCAGGCCGGAGGCGATGAGCGCGCCCCGGCCGGTCTCGTTCGCCTCGCCGAACGCGTTGGCGATGTTGGCGGCGATGGTGTTGCCGCCGTTCTGGATCAGGTTGAACGAGATGCCGAAGGTGATGCCGAGGGTCAGCGCCAGCGCGATGGTCTCGCCGAGTGCGCGGCCCAGGCCGAGCATCACCGCGGCGATGATGCCGGGGCGGCCGTAGGGGAGCACCGCCGTGCGGAGCATCTCCCAGCGGGTGGCGCCCAGGGCGAGGGCGGCCTCCTCGTTCGCCGTCGGCGTCTGGAGGAACACCTCGCGGGAGAGCGAGGTGACGATCGGCAGCACCATGATCGCGAGCACCAGGGCGCCCAGCATGACGGAGGCACCGAACGGGCCGTCGCCGCCGAAGAGCGGGATCCAGCCGAAGTGCTGGTTGAGCCAGACCGAGAAGTCCCGGACCGGGCTGCTGAAGACGTCCCGCCCCCAGAGACCGAAGACCACGCTCGGCACGGCGGCGAGCAGGTCGACCAGGAAGCCGAGCGCGGTGCCCAGCCGGCGGGGTGCGTAGTGCGAGAGGTAGAGCGCGATGCCCAGCGCTACCGGCACCGCCACGAGCAGCGCGAGTGCCGAGCTGAGCACGGTGCCGAAGGCGAGTGCGCCGATGCCGAACTTCGGCTCTGTCTCGTTGGGCGACCAGCCCTCGTAGGACCAGAAGTTCTCGGTGTTGGCGCGCAGGGCCGGCACCGCCTTCGCGACCAGGAAGATCGCGATGGCGGCGATGATGACCAGAACGGTGGTGCCGGCGGCCAGGGTGAGACCGCGGAAAGCCCGCTCGGCGCCGAACTTACGGCTGCGCGGCAGCGCGCCGCCGCCGCCCAGCCCGCCACCGCCCGGGGGACGGGTGCTGACTGGTGCCTCGGCCACATGCGCCGAGGCACCGGCGGGCCACTCGCGACTCTGGGTCACGCGCGTCCCGCCGGCGCCGGCGTCGGCCGAGCGGTGAGGGGTTTCACCCATCTGCTCGCTCGATTCGGTTGCTGAGGTGGTGGGGTCGGGTCAGGAGAGGTTCTTGACCGCGGTCTCGACCTTGGTGCGAACCGTCTCCGGCAGCGGGGCGTAGCCCAGGTCGGTCAGCGAGTTCTGGCCCTCGGCGCTGGCGGCGTAGCTCAGCAGACCCTTGACCAGCTTCAACTTGTCGGCCGCGAGGCCCTTGCCGCAGACGATCTCGTACGTCGCCAGGACGATCGGGTAGGCCCCGGCCTCCTTGGTGTTGTAGTCGACCGACAGCTTGAGGTCGTCGCCCTGGCCCTCGATCTTGGCCCCGGCGATGGTCTTGCCGGCCGCCTCGGCGGTCAGCGCGGCGAACTCGCCGTTACCGTTGCCGATCTTGGACATCTTGAGGCCGGCGTTCTCGGCGAACGACCACTCCATGTAGCCGATCGAGCCCTCGGCGCCCTTGACGCGGCTGGCCACGCCGTCCGAGCCCTTGGCACCGGTGCCGCCCGGACCCTTCCAGGCCTTGGCGTTGCCAAGCGTCCAGTCGGCCTCGGCGGTCTTGGAGAGGAACTTGGTGAAGTTGTCGGTGGTGCCCGACTCGTCCGAGCGGTGGACCGTCTGGATGGTGGTCGCCGGGAGCTTGGCGTCCGGGTTGTCGGCCTTGATGGCCGCGTCGTCCCACTTGGTGACCTTGCCGGCGAAGATCTTCGCCAGGGTGGCCGGCTTGAGCTGGAGGTTGTCCACGCCGCTGACGTTGTAGGCGACGGCCACCGGCCCGATCACCATCGGCAGGTGGATGGCCTTGCCGTCGACGCACTTGGCGTCGGCCTGCGGCTGCTCCTCCGGCTTGAGCGCGGAGTCGGAGCCGGCGAAGTCGGCGGTCCCGGCGATGAACGCCTGGATGCCGGCGCCAGAACCAGTCGGCTCGTAGTTGATCGTGGTGCCCTGGCACTTCTGCTGGTACGCCTTGATCCACTCGGCCATGGCGTTCTTCTGCGCCGACGAGCCCTGGGCGTTCAGCGTTCCGGTAGCGCAGTCGACCGCGGCGGTCGAGCCCGAAGCGCTTGCGCCGGGAGCGGGCTCGTTGTTGTCCGAGCCGCATGCACTGAGGCCGAGCGTCGCGGCGAGAGCGAGGCCGACGATAGCGCCGTACCGCTGGAGCTTCACCTGAGGGGTTTCCCTTCGCGTCTGACTTGGCGCCCCGATCCCGGGGCGCGAGGACCGGCAGTGACCGGCTGACACGAAAGTTAGAAGTGCCAGGTAGCCGGTTCGCCGGTCGCAAGTGAACGCAGGGTGAACACGTACGGCCTTCGAGATGACCGCTCGCTGAGGGTGAGTTGTCCGTTAAGTGAACCGGGGCACTTCAGTGCCCGTTGCTGCTCAGCCGAGGTGGTAGTTGATGTGCGCGGACCAGCGGGCGAAGCCCAGCCGCTCGTAGAGCGCGACCGCCCCGGCGTTCGACTCGTCCACGTAGAGCATCACTCGGTCCAGGCCGCGCTTGTCGCGCAGGTACGCCAGCCCCGCCGTGGTCAGCGCACGGCCGAGCCCGCCGCCGTGCGCGGTCGGCTCCACGCCGAGCACGTACACCTCACCGATGCGGGCCGATCCCGGGCGCTCGTGCACCTTGGTCCAGTGGAAGCCGAGCAGTCGGCCGGTCGAGGTCTCCTCGGCGAGCAGGAAGCCGGCTGGGTCGAACCACGGCTCGGCGAGGCGGACCCGCAGGTCTTCCGGGGTCCACCGACCCTGCTCGGGGTGCTCGGCGAAGGCCCGGGCGTTGAGGGTCAGCCACGCCGCGTCGTCCGCCCCCGGCCGGAACGCGCGCAGCGCCACGCCGTCGGGCAGGCGCGGCTCGCCCAGCGAGACGGCCAACGGCCGGCGTAGCTGCCAGAGCACCCGGGCACGGGTGAAGCCAAGGTCCACGGCGAGCGCCGCCGCCGAGGGGTGGTCGCCGTGCGCCCACGCCCGCAGCGGCCCGGTGGCCGAGGCGAGCACGCCCCGGGCCAGCGCCCGACCGGTGCCTCGCCGCCGGTAGCCGGGGTGCACCACAAGTTCCACCCCGATCCCACCGACCGGGTCGGTGGTGTCCAGGTGCGCGTACCCGGTGAGGGCGCCGTCGTCGGCGCGGGCCAGCAGGTGTACGGCCCTGGCCTCCGGGTCGCGCAACCGGAGCAGGACGTGCTCGTCGAGCGGGTCCGCGCCGTCGGTGTCGCCTGCGGCGCGGGCCAGGGCCAGCACGTCGGCGATCTCCGCCGGCTCCAGCCGGTCGGCCCGGGTCACCTGATCGCTGGTCGGCTCCGCGCTGCTCATCCCGCCACCGTATCCGCTGGGTGCCGTGACGCTCGGACCGTCGCCGAGTTAAGCCGCGGCCGTCGTCGAGTAGGGCTCGGTGTCGCCGGTGCGGCCACGGGCGGCGCTGGTGGGTGAGGTGCCTGTCGACGCCTATGGAGCTGAACCGTTTGCGACATCAGCTCCAAAGGCAGCGCACCAAGCCCTTGGCCTGCGGGATGGCAGGAGACGAGCAGCAGGACGCCTGTCGTCGAAGCTGTCGCCCGGCTCAGGTCGGGTCGGTGGGCAGCGCCTCCAACTCGAAGCGCGTGCTCAGGTCCGGCAGGATCCGGCGCAGCGCGTCGACCGTGCCCTGCCGGTCGCCGCCCGCGTCGTGCAGCAGCACCACCGAGCCCGGCTCCACCTGGGTGGCCACCGTCGCCGCGATCTTGCCGGCACCGGGCGCCTGCCAGTCGGACGGGTCCACCGACCAGTGCAGCGGGGTCATGCCGAGCTGCTGTGCCACCGACACCACGGGATAGGTCCAGGCGCCGCCGGGCTGTCGGTACCAGACGATCGGCACCTCCGGCACCGCTGCCCGGATCGCCGCGTTGGTGCGCAGCAGGTCGGCACGGATCTGGTCGGCCGACCGGTTGCCCAGGGAGACGTCGTGGTGCCAGGAGTGGTTGCACAGGGTGTGCCCGTCGGCCACGATCGCCTGGATCAGGTCCGGGTGGTCCTGTGCGTTCTCGCCCACCACGCAGAACGTGGCCTTGACGTCGTATTCGCGCAGCGTGGCGAGGACCTGCGGGGTGTAGCGCGGGTCCGGTCCGTCGTCGAAGGTCAGCGCGAGCCGGGCGTTGCCGGTGCCGGTGTGCGCGCCGAACAGCTTGTCGCCGCTGGCGTCCCGCCCCGAACCGTCCTGGCCGGCTTCGGTGGGGCCGGCACTGCGGCTGGCACTCGGGGTGCTGCTCGGTTCGTCGCTGGGAAGCTGGTCGGCGTAGTGCGGGTCGTCGCCGCTGGTGGTGATGCCGGTGGCGTGCCGTCGAGGTTCGTCGGGGACGAGAGCGCGCCCCAGCACGTACGCCGAGCTGAGCAGTGCGACCACCACCACCGTCACGATCGCCGCCGCTCGCGCGGTCGAGTTGACCCGAATCACGGCTTCCGCCCGGTCGACCGGGCGCGCCGGCCCGTCGCCCCCGTGGAACCTGCGCGCACCGATGCCCCCTTTTTCGACAAACCCGGCAGTCAGAATAGAACCGACGAGCTGCCTAAAAAGGGCATATAGGAAATCGTCCTGGGCGGGACCCGCTCCCCGGGCGGCGTGGGGTCAGACGGGCAGCGGCGCGTGCTCCGGCTCGGGCAGCGACCGCGACGGCGGAACAACGAACTTGTAACCCACCTGGCGGACGGTGCCGATCATCGACTCGTACTCCGAGCCGAGTTTGGCGCGCAGCCGCCGGACGTGCACGTCCACCGTCCGGGTGCCGCCGAAGTAGTCGTAACCCCACACCTCGCGCAGCAACTGGTCCCGGGTGAACACCCGACCCGGGTGCTGGGCCAGGAACTTCAGCAGCTCGAACTCCTTGTAGGTGAGGTCGAGCGGGCGGCCCTTGAGCTTGGCCGCGTACGTGTCCGGGTCGATGGTCAGCTCACCGGCGCGGATCGAACCACCGGCGCCGGCGGTCGCGTTGCTCAGACGCCCGACCGCCAGACGCAGTCGCGCCTCCACCTCGGCGGGACCGGCCGAGGCGAGGATGACGTCGTCGACGCCCCAGTCGGCGTTCAACGCGATCAGGCCGGCCTCGGTCACCACCGCGACCAGCGGCACGCCGAGCCCGGTGGCGTGCAGCATCCGGCAGGTCGCCCGGGCCTCGCTCAACTCCGATCGAGCGTCGACTAGCACCGCGTCCGGGCTGGGCCCGGCGACCAGGGTGCGGACGTCACGCGGCGCGGTGCGAACCGAGTGCGGCAACAGGTCGAGTGCCGGCAGCACAGCCGACGGCTCCCCCGCACGTGCGGTCACCAGCAGCAGGATCTCCACGATCACCTCCGTCCCGGCGGCGCATCGCCGCGCGCGACCAGACACACTCACCAAGGAGTGCGCTGAGAAATTGCGTGGTCCCGGCGTCGCTGACGGGCGGGTAACGCGTTTGAGCCTAACCGATCGCCTCGACCGCACCATCAGGCCATTTCCTGTTTGTCTAGCTTGCCCCTGATCGTGGCGCAGGTTTTAACGTTGCTGAAACCCGGGACCACCGCGTCGGGCGGTCGGTCTGGCACGATCGGGGCGTGTTTCCCTCCACCTCGCCCGACGCCGGCCGCGAATCGTGGCCGGACGGCCCCCGCTCGGGTCCGGCCGCCCCGACCCGTGGCCATCCACCGGCGCCGCGCACCGGGCCGGCCGTCACCGACGCCGAACGCCGTGAACGAGGTGGGCCGCGCCGGGCCCGCCGCGCCGGTGAGCCGGCCCGCCGCTCCGAGGACGAGATCGACGAGCCGGAGGAAGAGGTCGTACCCGCGGTCGAGGTGCGCCGCTCGCTGGCGCTGACCATCGCCGGCTTCGCCGCGCTGCTCGGTCTCGGTCTGGTGCTCGGCGCGCAGACGTCGGGGCCGGGCCACCGGCTGCCGTTCGCCTTCATCATCTTCGGCGTCCAACTGCTGTTCGTTCTCGCTTGGGCGATGGCGATGCGCCCGCCGGCGCCGCTGCTGGTCGGTGGGATCAGCGCCGCGGTCGCCGCAGCCGTCGACATCGCCGCCGTGCAGACCGACGTCGCCGGCCTGGCGCCACTGGGTTTCCTGGCCGTCGGCGGATTCCTCGCCGCGGTGCTCGGTCAACTGGTCCGTCGGGTCGACCGGGTCCGGGTCACCGATTCACTCGGCGCCACGCTGCTCATCGTGGTCGGAGTGGTGGCCTTCGGCACCCTGATCGTGCTCAGCCGCATCCCGGCCGGCACCCAGGCGATCACCGTCTGCCTGACCGCGAGCGGGGTGGCGCTGACCGTCGCCCGGCTGACCGACGCGGTGCTGCCGTGGCCCCGGCTGGCCCCGCAGGTGCCTCGGGGCGCCGCTGGTGTGGTGGCCGGTGCGATGGCCGGCACGCTGGTCAGCGCGGTGCTCGGGAGCTATCTGGTGACGCCCTTCACGCCGACCCGGGCCGCGGTGCTCGGTCTGGTCGCGGCGGTCACGGCCGTCCTCTCCGACCTCGCCGTGGGGTACGCGGAGGCGGGCCGCCTGATGGCCGGCGAGCTGCCCACCATGTGGGTTGCCCGGCACATGCAGGGGCCGCTCGGCGGCTTCGCGCTGGCCGCGCCTGCGGCGTACGCCATGTGCATGCTCTTTCTCTGAGCAACGGTTGAGCGCGGTGCCGGTCGGGTACCAACGGAGGCGCCGCGCTGCGGCACCGGTACGGACGCCCCGCCCGCCGTGGCGGGCGGAGACAGGAGGCGTCGTGGCCCAGGAGTATCCGGCTGGTGAGGCCCGGCCCCGGCGGCGCGGTCGCAAGCTGCTCATCGGTTTGGTCGTTCTGCTCCTGGTGGTGGCGGCCCTGCTGGTGGTCGCCGACCGGGTGGCGGTCGGGGTGGCCGAGCGTCTCATCGCCGACCGGGTCAGCCAGGAGGTCAGCAAGCAGGGCGCGCAGGCAGCCGCCCCCGAGGTCGAGGTCGGCGGGACGCCGTTCCTCACCCAGGTGCTCGACGGCCGCTACGAGCGGATCTCCATCAAGCTGCGGGACGTGCAGGCTTCGGTCGAGGGCGACGCCGTACGTCTGCCGGTGTTGGACGTGGACGCCCGCAACGTGCGGGCATCCCTGGACACGCTGCGCACCGGGCAGGGTGACGTCGTCGCGGACACCGTCAACGGCACCGGCACGATCAGCTACGACAGCCTGGCCGCGTTGCTGAACCGGCCCGGGCTCACCCTCGGCGAGCAGGGCGGCAAGCTCGCCGTCACCGCGCCGGTCGACGTGCTCGGTCAGAACTTCACGGTCAGCGGCACGGCGGACGTCACCGTCGCCGAGAGCGGCGCGGTCGCCCTGCGCTTCAGCAACCTGGACGCCGAGGGCCTGCCCAACCTGCCACTGGCCCGCACCATCCTGAACAACTACGCCAAGGGCATCTCCGTCGACGTCCCGTTGCCCGACCTGCCGTTCCAGCTCGCGGTCCGGGAGGTCCGGCCGTTGCCCGAAGGGTTGGCCGTCACCGCCGACGCGAAGGACGTGCCGATCAACTCGGTTGGCTGAGTGGCGCGTCAGGCCCTCCGGCGGCGGGACGCCGCTACGGCCCAGCGGCCCCGGTGATTCCCGGATGCTGGTCGGCTCTGTGGCAGCCCGGTCACTCACTGGTAGGCTCCGTGGCCATGGGGACTCACCTCACCAAACGGCGCGCGGTCGACCTGTGCCGCGTGGCCACCTGCCTGTGTCGCCCCGTCATCTGACGGCGGGGCTGTTTTCGGCCGCCTGAGGCGGCCACCGGCATGCAGGGTCCCCCGACCCCTCCGGTGATCCCACCAAACGCCCGGCAGCGGCGCCGTCGCACGAACCTGTGATCCCGTCCTTCCGTTGGGTCCCGCGCGTTGCGACAGCTTCACCCATTGACATCCGCGCGCTGGCTCACCATCCATTCACCAGGGAGTGATTCGATGAGTCGCGACACCGCACTCGTTTCGGCCGAGTGGGCCGAGAAGAACCTCGACGCCCCGGGCGTCGTCTTCGTCGAGGTCGACGAGGACACCTCGGCCTACGACACCGGCCACATCGCCGGCGCCGTCAAGATCGACTGGCGCACCGACCTGCAGGACCAGGTCCGCCGGGACTTCGTCAACAAGACCCAGTTCGAGGCGCTGCTCTCCGAGCGGGGCATCAGCAACGACGACACCGTCATCCTGTACGGCGGCAACAACAACTGGTTCGCGGCGTACGCCTACTGGTACTTCAAGCTGTACGGCCACGGCGACGTGAAGCTGCTCGACGGCGGTCGCAAGAAGTGGGAGCTGGACGCCCGCCCGCTGGTCACCGACGCGGTTTCCCGCCCGGCGACGCAGTACGTCGCGCAGGAGCCGGACACCTCCATCCGGGCCTTCCGCGACGAGGTCGTCGCCGCGATCGGCACCAAGAACCTGGTCGACGTGCGCAGCCCCGACGAGTTCGCCGGCCGGCTGCTCGCCCCCGCCCACCTGCCGCAGGAGCAGGCGCAGCGGGCCGGTCACATCCCGACCGCGCTCAGCGTTCCGTGGTCCAAGGCGGCCAACGAGGACGGCACGTTCAAGTCCGACGACGAGCTGCGCAAGATCTACGCCGACGCCGGGCTGGACGACGGCAAGGAGACGATCGCGTACTGCCGGATCGGCGAGCGTTCCTCGCACAGCTGGTTCGTGCTGCAGGAGCTGCTCGGTCACCGCAACGTGAAGAACTACGACGGCTCGTGGACCGAGTACGGCTCGCTGGTCGGTGTCCCGGTGGCGCTCGGTGACGAACCCGGGGAGGCCTGACGATGACCGCTCCCACCGCCGCGGGTTGCGCCGCACCGGACCAGGCCGCGCCGTTGCCGGCCAGCCTGGACCTGGAGAAGGAAACCGTGATCACGGGCATCGTCCGCTCCGCGGCGGACGAGGTCGTGCCGGGTGCGTACGTCCGGCTGCTGGACTCGACCGGTGAGTTCACCGCCGAGGTGGTCACCTCGGCGGCCGGTCAGTTCCGGTTCTTCGCCGCGCCGGGCTCCTGGACGCTGCGGGCGCTCTCCCGGCACGGCAACGGCGACGCCGCCGTCACCGCCGGCCGGGGCCTCAACGAGGTCACCGTCACCGTCGCCTGACCCACTGCTCTGATCGACCGGGGCCGGTCACCCATATCAAGGGTGACCGGCCCCGGTCGTCTCGGAGGGGTCAGATGCCGGTGGCTCTCGTGCAGGACGAGGCCGGGTCGAGGCCGAAGTCGAGCGTGTTGACGATGCCCGCCTCGATCCGTGTGCGCCGGCTCTGCGGCACCCAGCCGTCCTTCGCCACGATCACCTCGTACCGGCCTTTCGGCAGCCACCAGACGTACCGGCCCTGGGCGTTGGCGGTCAGGGTGTGGCCGGTGGTGCCGCCCACCAGGTTCACCCGGACCGTCGCCGGGACTCCCACGATGGCTCCGCCGCAGGTGACGCCGGTGACGGTGCCCTGGATCCTGCCCCAGTTGGCCGGCGGCGACACGTGCATCGTCACCGGCACCGCAGCCACCGGGTAGGGCGTGTTCGACGCGATCCCCAACTCGCCGGAGTAGGTGCCCGGCTGGGCCACCTCCGTCGCCGCTGTGGCTCGCAGGGTGACGGTGACGGCCCGGGACGCGCCCGGCGCCAGGGTGAAGCTGGCCGGCGTCGTGGCGAGCCACGGCAGGTCGACCTCCCCGGCGCAGAGGTCCAGGCCGCCCATCCGCTCGCTCTCCGCGGAGCCCACGAAGGAGGACGGCGATCCGCCGATCTTGTACGCGCCGCAGGCGGCGGCGCCCCGGTAGCGGCCGAACTGGACGTTGGGCAGGTCCCGCCAGATCCCGGCCACCGGGTCGTACCCGATGGTCCGGTTGGTCACCGCGGTCGACGCCGCGGTGACGCCACCGGCCAGCACCAGCAGACCGCCGGCGGCCGTGTGCTGCGAACCCCAGAGGTCGACCGGCAGGTTGGGCAGGCGGGTCCACGCGTCCGCCGCCGGGTCGTACCGGTGGGCGTCGGTGTAGTCGCTGCCGCCGGTGCCGCCCGCGCAGTACACCGCGCTGCCGATCCCACCGCAGGAGAGCCAGGAGACCGGGTGCGGGTAGGCCGCGCCGGTCTGGAACGAACCGGTCGCCGGGTCGAAGACGACGAGCCGGTCCGAGTCGGTGCAGGTGCTGTCGAGGCAGCCACCGACCAGGTACGCCTTTCCGCCGGCCACCGCGCCGCCGGCCGCCGCCACCGGGAATGGGTTGCTCGCCCCGGCCACCGTGCTCCAACTGTTCGTGGCCGGGTCGAACACGTCCACCGAGGCGACCGTCTCGTCGTCGGCGCCCCAGCCGCCGATCACGTACAGCTTGCCGCCCACGGCTGCGGCGACCGGCTTGGATCGGGCCGTCGGCAGGTCGGGCAGCGCCGTCCACACGTCGGTGTCGGGGTCGTACCGCCATGCTTTGCGTTCCTGGCCGCTGCCGCCGCCACCGCCGACGGAGTAGACCTTGCCGTCCAGGTTGGCCGCCGCGTTGTCGTAGACCGCCGTCGGCAGGTCGGCGATCCCGGCCCAGGCGTCCTGCGCCCGTGGCCTGGCCTCGGTGTTCGCCCCGCCGTACGTGGTGCCGGTGCGGGTCTTGCTGATGCCCTTCATCTTCTGCTCCCGCAGCGGTGCTCCCGCCCTGGCCAGCAGGTCGAACCGCCCGTTGCGCTCCACCAGGTCGATGGCGGCCGGGGCCGTGCCGGTGTTGCGCACCGTCACCTTCGTGGTCCGGGTGCTGCCGTGCGGCTGGTACGACTCGACGCCGCCCGGGGTGACGGTGAGCCGACCGGCCGCCAGCGCGAGATCCGCCCGGCGGGCCCTGTCGGCCACCACGGTCACCCTCTTCGTCGCCTCCTGGTACGGGGATCGGCTGGCAGCGAACTGGTGCGCCCCGGTCAGCCGGGAGAAGAGCTGGTAGAAGCCGTCCGGCAGGGCCGGGTCCTCCGGCGTCGCCGACGACACCCCGCGATCCTCCGGCTGGTCGGCGCTGACAACGGTGACCCCGTTGAGCGGCGTGCCGGTGTTGCGGTCGGTGGTCACGCCGAGCACCAGCCCACCGGGTATCGGCGCGCAGTCGCGGTTGACCAGTTGCACGTCGTCGACCTCCCACCACCAGGCGAAGCCGCCGTGGAAGCGGAACCGGACCTGGACGGTGGAGGCTCCGGCCGCCGGATCCAGCGGCACCTCCTCGACGCGCGGTCCGCGCCGGCTGTCGGTCTGGTGCCAGACGGTGGTCCAGGTGTCGCCGCCGTCGGTGGAGACGTCCACGTCGGCGGTGTCGCTGACGCCGACGGCCCGCCAGTCGCTGCGGAAACGCAGCACCGGCGCCGGGACGGCGCTCAGGTCGACCGTCGGGGTCACCAGGTCGGTGTCCTGCCTCTTACCGGAGCCGAGGCGGTCGCTGTCCACGATGGCGAAGGCACCGCTGCCACCGGTGAGGTTGCCGCGCTCGCCGTCGTCGCTGAAGGTCCAGCCGCCGTCGCCGGTGCGGTTGCGCACCGACCAGCCGCCCGGCGGGTCGGTGCCGTCGAAGCTCTCGTCCAGCACCGGCGTGCCGAAGCTGCTGGCGTAGCCGGCCGCCGTGCAGGCCGGCTCGACCGGTACGACGATGTCGGCCGTCACCGGCCGCGTGCCGGTGGCCACGTCCCGGGTCACCGTGCGGTAGCCGGGATGGCGGGCCGCCACGGTGAGCCGGTAGGTGGTGCCGCCCGGCACGGTGAACGAGTACCGGCCGTTGACCGGGTCGGTGAAGACCGGCCCACCGGGGCGGCCGGCGACCTCGACCCGGGCGTAGAGCGGCCAGCCGTGCCCCGAACCGTCGGTGACCCGGCCGCTGACGGTGACCGTCGGGCTTGCCACAAGCGCGAAGTCCCGGGTGACCGCGCTGCCCTCGGTGACGGTGACGGTGGCCGACTGCCCGGCGTAGCCGTACGCGCTCACGGTGACCGTGGCCTCGCCGGCCGGCACGGTGAGCGCGTACCGGCCGTCCGCGCCGGTGGTGACGCTGCGGCTGCCGTCGCCGACTGTCGCGCCGGCGATCGGGTCGCCGCCGGCTACCGCGGTCACGGTGCCGGCGATCCGTCCGACCGTGCCGCGCGGGGCGGCCCGCACCGCCGCGTACGCGTCGAGTCGGCCCTCACCGAAGACGTTGTTGTCGGCGGCGGTGCCCCCGCAGGCGGTGGCGTCGACGTCGCGGGCGGTTCGGTCGAGCAACTCCTCGGTGGCGGCGATGTCGCCCTTCAGACCCGGTGCCGCCGACCAGACCAGCGCGATGGTGCCGGAGACGTGTGGGGCGGCCATCGAGGTGCCGTCGAAGGCGGCGTAGGAGTTGCCCGGCACGCTGGAGCGCACGTTGCTGCCCGGGGCAGCGACGTTCGGCTTGTACGACTGCGGGTCGGTGGCGTCGCCTCGGCCGGAGAAGTCGGAGATCGCGTTGTGCACGTCGTACGAGCCGACCGCGTACGCGTCGGCGTTGTCGCCGGGGGAGCCGGCGCTGCCGCAGGCCGGGCCGTCGTTGCCGGAGGAGAAGACGGGGAACATGCCGGCAGCCCGCCAGGCCGCGATGGTCTGCTGATACCACGGATCGTCGCCGGCGCCGCCCCAGGAGTTGTTGACCACGTCGGGCCGCAGGTCGGGGCGGGGGTTCTGCCCGTTCAGGTCGGTGGGGGCCAGCACCCACTGGCCGGCGGCGAGCAGGGAGGCGTCGGAGCAGGAGTCCGCCTCGCAGCCCTTCGCGGCGATCCACCGGGCGCCGGGGGCGACGCCGATCTGGTTGCCGGCGCCGTCGTCGCCGACCATCGTGCCCATGGTGTGGGTGCCGTGGCCGTTGTTGTCGCAGGGTGCCGGGCTCGGGCACACCCCGGCCGGGTCGTACCAGTTGTGGTCGTGGTCGACGGCGCCTCCACCGACATTGCCCCGGTACGCCCCGACCAGCGCGGGATGGTCGTACTGGACGCCGCTGTCGATGTTGGCGACCACCACGCCCTCGCCGCGGTCGCCCAGGTCGCTCCAGACCTGGGGCGCGTTGATGTTGGTCAGCCCCCACTCGACGCCGTCGGCGCTGGCACGGCTGCCGGCGGCCGGCGTCGGTCGCCGCAGCGGGTAGCTGCGGGTGGGTTCGATCCGGGCCACCTCGGGTCGCTTGGCGATCTCGTCGACCAGCTTCCGGTCGCCGGTCACCCGCACAGCGTTGGCGATCCAGTAGGCGGTGTGCGAGGCCCGGCGGGCGGTCAGCAGCGCCCGCAGATCGTGCTGGGTGCGCTCGGCGGTCGTGGTGAGCAGCCGGTGCACCTCGCGGGCCCGGTCGTCCGCGTCACGGAGCTTCGCGGTCCGGGCCACCGGCGCGGTGTCCCGCAGGTAGACCAGGAAACTCCCGCTGCCGGTCGCGCCGAGTTGGCGCAGCAGTCGCTGGTCCACGCGGGCCGGCGCGGGTTGCGGGTCCGGTTCTCGTTGGGCAGCGACCGCGGGTTGGGCGGTGAGGCCCAGCAGGATCGCGGCGCACGCCACGGCTGTTCGCCGGAGAGCGGATCTCAAGGATGATGGTCGGAGCACTGTTCCTCCCCACGTTGGGTCCCGATCGGTTCGGGACGGGCGCGCCAGACGGTGCTCAATGGATAACGTCGGGAAGTGCCTGGTCAGTGACGTTTGCGGCGAATACGGCCCGGTGTCCCGTGGCCGACCGACCGCTGCCTCCGGGCCGGCGGACCGCTCGTGACACCATGACCGGGTGAGCGGTGCTGTCCAGACGGGTTGGGCCCCGTCGAGCGGTCCCGCCGCGCCGGCACCCGCCCGGCGTCGGCGGCACTGGCTGCTGGTCGCGTCCGTGCTGTGGGCGGTCCTGCTGGCCGGGCTCGCCTGGATGTCGGTCCGCGACGACCCACCGACCGTGCGCGAGCAGCGCACCCTCGACCAGGCCGGTCCGATCGTCGACCGGGCGGTCGGCGAGCTGGCCCGCGCGGCCGGTCCGGCCGGGCTGCTCGAACTGGGTTCCGCCCGGATCCGCTCGGGCTGTCGGGTCACCCCGCTCTCCGATGGTGCCGCCCTGCGACGTGAGGTCGGTGTGCTCGCGCCCGCCGGCACCGAGCGGGCCGTGCTGACCGGGATCGCCGATCGGCTGCCGGCCAACTGGCGAGCCGGGGTCGGCCCCGGCCTGGACGGCCCGGAGCTGCGCGCCGACGCCGGCGAGTTCGTCGCCGTCGGGGGCCGGTCGACCGGGGACGGCCGGGTCCGGTTGACCGTCGAAACCGGCTGCCGGCCGGTGGGCTCCGGCTACACCCCGACGCCCGCGACCGCCGCCGGCCCGGAGGCCGCAGCCCTGACGGCCGCGCTGACGGCACTCGACCGGCCGGCCGATGCCGCGCCGGAGCTGGTCACCGCACCCTGCCCGGGTGGCGCGCTGGCCCGCACCGCGCGGTCCGCCGAGCTAGACCCGCCCGCGCCGGCCGCCGCGCTCGCGCCGCTGGCCGGCGGCGCCCCACTGCTGGACAACCCGCCGGTGTACGCGTACCGGGTCGGCGATGTCACAGTGCTGGCCGAACTCGGCCCGGACGCCGTACGCCTGGCCGCCACCGTCGGCTGTCCGGACTAGGGCGAGACGCCCCGGTCAGCCGTCCGTCGCCTCATCCGGGTCGCGGCTGCGGCCCAGCGCGTCGACCCGCCCCCAACGGCCGGGAATGTCCAGCAGCTCGATCCGGCCCATGCCCGGCGGCACGGCCGGATCGATGATCAGATGCTCGCCCTGTGGCTCCAGCCCCAGCATCACCCGCAGCAACAGCAGCGGGGTGCCCGTCGACCACGCCTGCGGGCTGCACGCGGTCGGATACTCCACCGGATAGTCGGTGAGATCGCGGGCGTAGCCGGCGAACGCCTCCGGAAGCCGCCCTCCGAAGTAGCGGGACGCCGCGAGCATCGCGTCGCAGATCAGCCCGGCCTCCTTGCGGTAGCCGTACCGCCACAGGCCCCAGGCGATGATCGAGTTGTCGAACGGCCAGACGGTGCCCACGTGGTAGCCGATCGGGTTGTACCGGCCCTGGTCCTCGGCGAGGGTCCGCACCCCCCAGCCGGAGAAGAGCTGCGGGCCGAGCAGGTGCTCGACCACCTTGCCGGCCCGGGACTCGTCCACGATGCCGCTCCACAGCAGGTGCCCGATGTTCGACGTCAGCGCGTCGACCTGCCGGCCGTCGGCGTCCAGCGCGAGCGCGTAGTACCCCCGCTCGGTGATCCAGAAATCGTGGTTGAACCGCTGCTTCAGCGCGGCGGCCTCCTGCTCCAACCGGTCGGCGTACGCCGGGTCGTTCCAGAACGTCCGGGCCAACCGGGCGGCCCGGATCTTCGCGTCGTACGCGTAGCCCTGCAACTCGCAGGTGGCCAGGGGAAAGCCGGGCAGTTGGCCGTCGGCGTACGAGATGGCGTCCCAGGAGTCCTTCCAGCACTGGTTCTGCAGGCCGGACTCCGGGTTGCGGGTCTGGTACCAGAGATAGCCGGTGCCGAGCAGGTCGCCGTACGTGTCGATCCACTCCAGTGCCGCTCGCACGTGCGGCTCCAACCGACGGACCAGCGCGGCGTCGCCGGTCCAGCGCTCGTACTCGTCGATGAGGATCACGAACAGCGGCGTCGAGTCGGCCGACCCGTAGTACGGCGAGTGCGGCTGCTCCTCGAAGCCGGCGGTTTCGCCGTACCGCAGCTCGTGCAGGATCTTGCCGGGCTCCTCGTCCCGAAAGTCGTCCACCCGGTGCCCCTGCAGGCCGGCCAGCATCAGGATGGTCGGCGGGATCAGCTCCGGCAGGAACGGCACCACCTGCAACGAGGTGAAGATGCTGTCCCGGCCGAACAAAGTCATGAACCAGGGCAGCCCGGCGGCGATCAGCCGTACGCCCAGGGCGATCGACTCGTAGCGCAGGGCGGCCAGGTCGTTGAGGCTGCGCCGGTACGCCCCGGCCAGCGGCTCGCAGTCGCAGCCGAGCTTCGGTGCCCGGTCGATCAGCTCCTGCTGCTCGGCGCGGATGGCGTCCGCGCTGCGGCTGCCGCCGAACGGCAGCGTGGCCCGGATGTCCTCGCCCCGCGCACCGTAGACGACGGTGGACACGCGTAGCCGGGTGGTCCACTCGCCCTTGCGGCCGATCCGGATCCGGAAGGACATCCCGGCGGTGTCGACCTCCGCCGGCATGCTGGAGCTGACGAGTGTCTCTCGGTGGAACGCCTCCCGCCGGTAGGTCAACCGCAGCTCGTTGTCGGTCACCGAGACCGTCGTGTGGCCCTGCTTCTGCCGAGCGTGCTTGATCTCGAACAGGTCGGCGAAGTCACTGCTCATCTCCAGCCGGACGGTGCACTCGAGCTCATCGCCGGAGTGGTTCAGCACGGTCAGCTCCTCCTCGAAGCTGCCCCCGATCGACCGGCTGCGGATCACCGACGCCTTGGCGTCCAGGTAGTGCGTGGGCTGCCCGGGGGCCAGGAAGAACTTCGTCCGGTACGACTCGCTGTCGTCCATCGAGAGGGTGTGCAGCCGCTGGCCGTCCAGGGTCAGCACCCAGCTGGACAGGAAGCGCGTGTCGAAGGAGAACAGCCCGGTGGGGAAGTCGAACGACGGCTCGATGTCGCCCGCCCGGTCGCAGACCAGGAAGGTGTTGCCGTCCAGGATGCTGACGAGATCCTTCACGCCGGCCGCCCGGCTGCCTTTCGGGCCACCTCGCGCGGGTCGCGGGTGCCCGGCGGGTTCGGGAAGAAGCGGCGGAAGGCCAGGAAGAGCACCACGTTGCCGCTGAACGTGCTCTCGTTGCGCAGCACCGCGGCGATCCCCTGGGCCTCCCCGGTGATCAACCGGTCGAACAGGGCCGCATCGCAGGACCAGATGGCGTCGGCCGGGCCCCGCTCGCGGCTGATCCGGACCGTGCCCGGTTGCATCCGGACCATCCACTGCTCGGTCTGCTGGCCGGTGCTGAGATCGATCTGGAGGGCACCGTCGGCCAGGCCACACAGGATGGCAGGGGCACGCGCCGGCAGTGATTCGAAGAACCTCTCCGTCGCCTCGGTCACCTCCGAATCGTAGGCAGCTGACCGGGGTGCCGGGCCGGTATCCGTACTCCGCCGGCCTGTCCCGCCGTGGCGCGCTGGTGGTCAGTAGACCAGTGCCTGCGCGCCCTCTGCCATGGCCTCCTCGACGAAGGCCGCGGCGCCCGCGATCCGGACACCGGGAAGGACGTCGTCCGGGCCGATCCCCCGGCGGGCCGCGCACTGGGTGCAGGCGGTCACCCGGCCACTGGTCAGGATGACGTGCAGCAGCTCGGCCAGCGGCGCGGAGTGCGGCAGCTCGAACTCCTGGGCGCGGCCGGGCAGCACGAACCAGGTCGATTCCCCGGTGAGCCAGAGCGAGACGTCCACACCGGCCGCGACCGCCGTGGCGGCGACCGTGAACGCCTGCGCGCACCGCTCCGGGGCGTCCGCCCCCGCGGTGGCCTTGACGACGAGAGAGCGGGCCATGACGCACAGCATAGGATGGGTTGGATGGTTACCGAGATCGGGTTCGTCAGCCTGCTGGTCGCCGGCCTGGGCGGGCTCGCCGGTGGCCTCGTGTACCTTGCCGTACGCATATCGAGAGGACGCTGGTGAGCGCGAGGAGTGAGCCGGGTTTGCGAGCCCCGCAGTCGCGAGCGAAGGTGGCACGGTGAGCGCGAGGAGTGAGCCGGGTTTGCGAGCCCCGCAGTCGCGAGCGAAGGTGGCACGGTGAGCGCGAGGAGTGAGCCGGGTTTGCGAGCCCCG
>NZ_JBEYTK010000006.1:305641-490206 GCF_040643015.1 Micromonospora sp. NPDC047527
CCGCAGTCGCGAGCGAAGGTGGCAGTGTGAGCGACGAGAACCCGCTGCAGCCACCGTGGCTGAACGCGCCGCCGGTCGAGGAATACCCGTACGAGGAGAGCCACGACCTACGGGTCGGGCCGAAGCTGCACCCCGCGCTGGACGGACTGCTGCCCTACATCGGCCTCTGGCGTGGCCGGGGCAAGGGCGGCTACCCCACCATCGAGGACTTCGACTACGCCCAGGAAATCCGGATCAGCCACGACGGCCGGCCGTTCCTGCACTACGAGTCCCGCGCCTGGATCCTCGACGAGCAGAGCAGGCCGGTCCGCCCGGCCGGGCGTGAGGTCGGCTGGTGGCGGCCGGTGATGGTGGACGGCCGAGCCACCGACGAGCTGGAGGCCCTGATCACGACCCCCACCGGCGTGATGGAGCTGCACCTGGGCAAGCGCACCGGCACCCAGGTCGAGTTCGCCACCGACGCGGTCGTCCGGTCGCCGACCGCCAAGGAGGTCACCGGGGGGCACCGCCTCTTCGGCATCGTCGAGGGCGCGCTGCTCTACGCCCAGGAGTTGGCCGCGGTGGGGCAGCCGCTCAGCCCGCACCTCTCCGCCCGGCTCATCCGGGTCGGCGGCTGACTAGACGGGGAAACCCAGCAGGGCGTGTAGGGCGGGGGTGCGTGGGCAGGGAGCCCGACGCACCCCGTCCAGCGTGTGGACCTCGGCGGCCCCGCGTACCGACGAGGTGAGCCAGACGCCGTCCGCCGCGTGCAGCTCGGCCGTGGTGACCCTCCGCTCGGCGGCGCTCAGGCCCAGGTCGGCGGCGTGGGCGAGCAGCCAGGCCATGGTCGTGCCGGGCAGGATGCCGGTGGTGGCGGCCGGCACCGTGCAGAGCGTGTCGCCGGCGAGCCACACGACGTTGGCGGTCGGGCCCTCCAGCGCGTAGCCGTCGGAGGAGATCCAGAGCACGTCGTCCACGCCGGCACGGACGGCCCAGCGGCGGGCGGCGCTGTTGGCCGCGTACGACGTGGATTTGATCCCGGCCGGCAGCCAGCTCAGCCCGTTGCGGGCGTCGGCGGGCATCCCGAGTGGCAGGGTGGCGACACTGATCCCCTCCCGTCGGGCCGTCCGGGACGACGTCGGCACCTCGTCGAGCGTGGCGTAGATCGTCGGCGGGCCGCCGGCCGGGCCTCGGGTGCAGACCAGCCGAAGTGCCCCCTCCACCTGCGTTGGCCAGCCCGCGCGTACCTCGTCGAGCAGGTCGACCAGCTCGGCGGTGGGGGGCAGGGTCAGCTCGATGGTGGCGGCCGAGGCGGCCAGCCGGGCCAGGTGCTCGTCGCGCAGCCACGGCCGGCCCTGACGCAGGTGCATGGTCTCGAAGAGCCCGTCGCCGCGCAGGACGCCGAGGTCGTCGCCGCGCAGGACGGGCTCGGTGGCCGGGACCAGGCCGCGCCCGAGCACGGCGATCCGGGCGGCCGGATCGGCCACGATCTCCCCGTCGGACGACATCGCCATGACCGTGGAGCGTAGCGGTGGTCCGCCGCGCGGCGGAGACAGCCGTGACAACCGAACTATGATCGGACGGTGTCCGAATCTTCCCTCGCGGAAATGCTCCGGGCCCGTGGGCTGCGGCTGACGGCCCAGCGGCAGCTTGTCCTCCAGGCGGTGCTCGATCTGGGCCATGCCACGCCGGAGCAGGTGCACACCGCGGTCCGGGAGGTCGCCGCCGGCGTCAACATCACCACCATCTATCGCACGCTGGAGCTGCTGGAACGGCTCGGCCTGGTGACACACACCCACCTCTCGCACGGTTCGCCGACCTATCACGCCGCGGGTGAGCACCAACACGTCCACCTGGTCTGCCGTGAGTGCGGCGCGATCGACGAGATCGAACCTGAGCTGCTCCGCCCGCTGGCCGACCAGTTGGCCGCGCAGCGGGGTTTCCGGGTGGACATCGGGCACGTGTCACTCTTCGGCGTCTGCGGTCGCTGCGAGAACGGGGACCAGACATGATCGACATCGCGGGCGCGGTGGCCGTCGAAAGCATCGACGAGGCCAGCCGCGACCAGCCGGAGCCGGCGCACGCGGCGGCCGGGGTGCGGGGGGTGGCCGCGCACTACGGCGACCCGCTTCGTGAGCAGCGTGTCCTCGACACCGAGGTCGGCCTGGTCGACCGGTCGCACCGGGGGATCATCGCGGTGCCCGGCGAGGAACGGGCCGGTTGGCTGCACACGATCACCTCGCAGCACCTGGCGACGCTGGCCGCCGGAGAGGGCACCGAGTTGCTGGTGCTCTCCCCGCACGGTCACATCGAGCAGCACGCGCTGGTCGCCGAGGACGGCGAGACCACCTGGCTGGACACCGAACCAGGGGCGACCGAGGGCCTGCTCACCTATCTGGAGAAGATGCGGTTCTTCAGCAAGGTCGAGCCCCGGGACGCCACCGCCGAACGGGCGTTGCTGTCGCTGGTCGGGCCGGCGGCGCCGGAGGCCCTGGCCACGCTCGGGGTGACCGGGCTGGCCGCCCCGGATTTGATTCCCGTTCCCGGCCCGAAGTTCGCCGCCGGCGCCGTGCCGCCCCGGGCTGGCGTGCGGTACGACGTCCGACCGTTGCCGACGGGCGGCTGGGCCCGGCGCGGTCCGCTCGGGGTGGACCTGCTGGTGCCCCGGTCGGCGATGGAGCAGGTGGTGGCGGAGCTGCGCGGCGCGGGCGTGCCGGTCGCCGGCCTCTGGGCGTACGAGGCGATCCGGGTTGCCGCCCGGCAGCCTCGGGTCGGGGTGGACACCGACCACCGGACCATCCCGGCCGAGGTGGACCTCATCGGCCCGGCGGTGCACCTGGACAAGGGCTGCTATCGCGGCCAGGAGACGGTGGCCCGCGTGCACAACATGGGCCGGCCACCGCGCCGCCTGGTGCTGCTGCACCTGGACGGGGTGACCACCGACCAGCCGCCGGCCGCCGGTACGCCGGTGACCCTCGACGGCCGGGCGGTGGGTTTCGTGGGCTCCGCCGTGTTGCACCACGAGTTGGGTCAGGTCGCGCTCGCCGTGCTGAAGCGCAACGTCCCGGACGACGCCGCCTTGCTGATCAACGAGACCGCTGCGGCGATCGACCCGTCCTGAGCGGGCCGTCTAGGATCGCCGGCATGACGACAGGGACGTTGATCACGGTGGCTCCGACCGGCGCGGAGTCGGCCAAGGCGGAGGTGCCGGCGCTGCCGGTGACGCTGGACGAGCTGCTGCTCACCGCCAAGGAGTGCGAGGCGCTCGGCGCTGCCGTGATCCACGTCCACATCCGCGACGACGCGGCGCGGCCGACCCTCGACCCGGTGCGCCTGGCCGACACGGTGGCGGCGCTGCGGGAGAGCACCGACCTGATCGTGCAGCTCTCGTCCGGTGGCGCGGTGACCGACCCGGAGGCCTCGCGGCTCGCCGTGCTCGACGCCCGTCCGGACATGGCCTCCTGCACCATGGGCACGGTCAACTTCGGCGACGACGTCTTCCTCAACCGCTGGGAGTTCATCGTCGACCTGCACACCCGCATGCAGGAACGCGGGATCGTGCCGGAGTACGAGATCTTCGACCTCGGCCACCTGGCCGCGTTGCAGCGGCTTCTCGGCAAGTACGGGCTGCCGGCCGGTGGGCACGTGCACGTCGACTTCGTGATGGGCGTGCCGGGCGGCATGCCGGGCACCACCGAGACGCTTGTCGCGGCGCACCGGATGCTGCGGGACCTGCCCGAGGGCACCACGTTCGCGGCCACCGGCATCGGCCGCAGCACGATCCCGGTGCTGCTGGCCTCGCTGTCGGCCGGTGGGCACCTTCGGGTCGGCATGGAGGACACGGTGACGTACGCCAAGGGCCGCCCGGTGGAGTCCAACATGCAACTGGTGGCCCGCGCGGTCGCCTTCGCCCAGCTCGCCCAGCGTCCGCCGCTGACCACCGTCGAGGCCCGCGCGCTGCTCGGGTTGTAGGGCCCGCCACGCCCCGGCTGGTGTAAGGACGGCTCCGCCCTGGGCCCCTGTCACCCGGGCGGAGGACCTCCTGGTCACCCCGCCGCCGGGCGACCCCGGACCGTCGGTACCGTCCAGCCGTGACGAAGACGTACGAGGGCGGCGTGCCGCTCGCCGAGGTGGTCCGGTCCGGGTTCGTGGAGGGCGCACACCGCGGCTCGGTGGTGGTGCTGAACGCCGCCGGGGTGCCGGTGGCCGCCGCCGGAGATGTGACCGCACCGATCTTTCCCCGTTCGGCCAGCAAGCCGATGCAGGCGATCGGGATGGTCCGTGCCGGCCTGTCGCTGACCGACCCGGCCGACCTGGCGTTGGTCTCGGCCAGTCACGCGGGTGAGGCCTTCCACCTGGCCCGGGTCGACGCCCTGCTGGACCGGGCCGGGCTGGACTCCTCGGCCCTGCACTGCCCGCCCGATCTGCCGGTCGGCGCCGCGGCCCGGGAGGCGGTCCTGCGCGCCGGGGGCGGCCCGACCCGGGTGCAGATGAACTGCTCGGGCAAGCACAGCGGGATGATGCTGACCTGCCAGGCCGCCGGGTGGCCGCTGGACGGCTACTGGCGGCCGGAGCACCCGTTGCAGCAGAGCCTGCGGGCTGCCATCGAGGAGTTCACCGACGAGCCGGCGGCGGCGGTGGGGGTGGACGGCTGCGGCGCCCCGGTGCTCGCGGTGTCGCTGACCGGCCTGGCCGGCGCGTACCTCCGGCTGGTCGACGCCGAGCCCGGCTCGGTGCCGCGTGCGGTCGCCGAGGCGATGCGTGCCCATCCGGAGATCGTCGGCGGCACCCAGGCCGACGACACCCGGTTGATGCGTGGCGTCCCCGGTCTGCTCGCCAAGGTCGGCGCCGAGGGCGTGATCGCGGTGGGGGTGCCGGGCGTCGGCGCGGTGGCCCTGAAGATCGACGACGGAGCCGACCGGGCCCGGATGCCGGTGCTGGTCTCCGCGCTGCGCCGGCTCGGCGTGGACGCCCCCGTGCTGGCCGAGTACGCCGAGGTGCCGCTCTTCGGCGGCGGCGTCCCGGTCGGCGCGATCCGTCCGCTCTGGTGAGCGGCGGGTCCGGGCTGTCGGGGACGGTGGCTCGCGGATGAGCACCCGCCCCGTGGGCTCGGATTCGGGCCGGTCAGCAGGTCGAGCCGCTCCTGGTCGGCCGGGCCGGTCAGCTCAGGAAGTCGAGCAGGGCGGCGCTGACCGGCTCGGGGCGCTCCAGGGGCAGCAGGTGCGCGGCGTCCGGCACGTCGGGCAGCCGTACCGCGTCGGGCGCCTCGGCGGCGATCCGGTCGGCGAGCCGGCGGATGTCCGGCACGTCGGCCGCTCCTGCGGTGACCAGGACGGGCACCCGCAGTTCGCCGAGGCGGCCGATCGCGGGTGGCGCCAGCTCGCCCACCTCCACCGCGCCGAGCGCCAACTCGGCGGCGAGCGCGCGCTGATCCATCTCCTGCGCGAACGTGATCAGGTCGGGGTCGACGTCGGTCGGCTGGCGGGTCGGGCCGACCACCCAGAACCGCACCTCGCCGGCCGCTCCGGCGGCGAAGTCGTCGGGGTCGACCTCGCCGACGAGGTCGTCCCAGAGGTCGTTGGCCTCCTCGGACCACTCGTTGCCGGACACCGCCGTGCCGAAGAGCGCGAGCGCGCTCACCCGGTCCGGGTACGCCAGCGCGGTGTCGATGGCGACCGACCCGCCGAAGGAGCAGCCGACCAGGGCGGCCCGGGGCAGGTCGAGCGCGTCGAGCAGACCGGCCACGTCGTCGTGGTGCGCGAACGGCGTCGTCGGCAGCTCCGAGTCTCCGTACCCGCGCAGGTCGGGGACGATCACCCGGTGGTGGGCGGCGAGCGCGGGCAGCACGCCCCGCCACATCCGGCGGTCGGCGATACCGGCGTGCAGGAGTACGACGGGGGAGCCGGTGCCGGCCTCGTCGTAGGCGATGGCTGCTCCGTTGATTGTGATCTTGTCCACGGGACGGACCGTACGGAACGTGCGAGTGGCACGCAAACGGGATGTTGAGACGTTGCTAACTCTGGTTAGCATTTTGCTTGCAGGAGCTAGCAGGGCGGATTAGCGTCAGGGTCATGGCCACACCAAAGGACCTCCCCGACGTCGGCGGGTTCATTCGCGATCTGCGGCGCAACGCCAAGATTTCGCTACGGCAGCTCGCCGAGCAGGCGGGGGTCAGCAACCCGTACCTCAGTCAGATCGAGCGCGGCCTCCGCAAGCCCAGCGCCGAGGTGCTCCAGCAACTGGCCAACGCGCTGCGGGTCTCCACCCCGGCCATGTACCTGCGGGCCGGGCTGCTCGACGACAAGGAGGGCCACGGGGTGCTCGCCTCCATCGCGGTGGACCCCGACCTGACGATGGCCCAGAAGCAGTCACTCAGCCAGATCTACGAGACCTTCCGCCGGGAGAACGCCCGGCTGGCCGAGGCCCAGGCCGCCGCCGAGGGCGCCCGCGCGGAGGCCACCGCCGACGCGGCCCGGGCGACCACCCCGACCGACGTCGCCGACCAGCCGGCCGACGTGGCCAACCTGGCCGCCACCGGCCCCACCACCGCAGGCGGCACCCCGACCGAGGCCGTGCTCGAATCGGTCGCCGTCACCGAGGCGGGCACCGCCCCCGCCCCGACCCGCACCAACACCCCCGAGAAGAAGGCCGCCGAGACGGCCGAGGAGGAGACGTCATGACCGAGCCGAAGACCAACCGCATCCCCGCCCCGATCTACGCCGCCGCAGGCGCCGGTGAGCTGGCCCTGGAGCACCTGCGCAAGCTGCCGGCCGTGGTCGGTGTCCTCGGCACCCGGGTCGTCGCCGACCTGGGCGGCCGGGCCGTGCTGACCGGCTTCGAGCTGCGCCAGAGGGCCACCGAGACGCTGCGTACCGCCAACGAGACCGCGGAGACCCTGCGGGGTCGCGCGCAGGCCGAGCTGGACCTGGCCAAGCTCCGCGAGTCCGCCGACCTGGTCAAGCTGCGCGAGGTCGCCGACCTCGACAAGTTGCGTGCCGCCGCGACCCGCAACGCCGCCGTGGTCGTCGCCAGCGCCCAGGCCGCACAGGAGCGGGCGTTCGCCGCGTACGGCGCGCTCGTCGCCCGGGGTGAGCGGGTCGTCGGCGCAGGCGTGCTGGAGGCCGCCGAGACGGTCAACGCCGACATCGAGGCCACCGAGGGCGTGCCCGCGGCCACCACCCCGGCTGCTGTCGCCACCCTGGCCGAGGTGAAGGCCCCGGCCGAGGTGCCGACCCCGGCCGAGGTGGCCGAGATCGCCAACGCCAAGCCGGCCGTCGCCAAGAAGACCGTGGCCAAGCCGACCGTGGCCAAGAAGACCACTCGGGCGAAGGCCGTCAAGCCGGCCGAGACCCCGTCGGCGAAGCTTCCCCGGGCCACCAAGCGGACCCGCCCGGCCGCCGAGTAGTTCGTGGTGTCGACGACCCCGGCGGCGTCCTTGTCGGACGTAGCCGGGGTCCTCGACATAAGCTTGCCGGCATGGCAAACGCCGCGCCGCTCTTCGCGTTCGAAGTCCGTTACGTGATCGAGCTGATCCTGCTCGTCTTCGCGCTGATCATCCAGGGTGTCGCGCTGGTGCACGCCGTCACGCAGCGCTCCGACGGCTTCTCCGCCATCGGGACGCTGCCCAAGGGTGGCTGGATCGCCATCCTGGCGGTCTGCCTCGTGTTGACGCTGCTCGGCTTCGGCCCGATCAGCCTCTTCGGACTGATCGGCATCGCCGCCGCGCTCATCTACCTGCTCGACGTCCGGGTCGGTCTGCGCGACCTCAGTGACGGCAAAGGGTTCTGGTGAGAGGTTTCCGCTGGCCGCCACCGCCCGACGGTGGTCCCCGCACCTGGGGGCCCGGCCCGGGCGGGCCGCGTACCGGCCGACCGGCGTTGCCGGAGCCGGAGACCGAACTGGTCGCCACCCCGCACGGCGTCCGGCTGGAACGGCTGGTCACCGGCACCGGTGATCCGGTCACCGTGTTCGCGCACGGGCTGGGCAACGGCATCGCCACCACCCGACCGTTCGGCAGCGGGGTGACCGGCCGCAAGGTGTTCTTCCAGTTCCGTGGGCACGGCCGCTCCGAAGCGCCAGCCGGCCCGTGGAACTACCTCGACCTCGCCCGGGACCTGCGCGCCATCGCGGATCTGGGCAGCGCCAGCCGGGCGTTCGGGGCGAGCCTCGGCGCCGGTGCGCTCTGCCGGCTGCTGGCCGAGAGCCCGGAGCGCTTCGAGAAGCTGGTCTTCTTCCTGCCCGCGGTGCTCGACCAGCCGCGCGGCCCGGTCGCCTCCGAACGCCTCACCGCCCTGCTGGACGCCGTGGAGAGCGGGGACGCGTCGGCGGTCGCCGACGTCGTCTCGCTGGAGCTGCCCCCAGCGGTCCGCAACACCCCGGCCGGCTGGGCGTACCTGCGGCAGCGACTCGACCAACTGCTCCGCGACGGTCTGTCCGACGGCCTGGCCACGCTGCCCGAGCAGGCGCCGCTGCGCGACGCCGCCGCTCTGGCAGCCGTCACCGCGCCGGCGCTGGTGATCGGCTGCGCGGGCGACGACCTGCACCCGGTCGAGGTCGCCGAGCAGCTCGCCGCCGCGCTGCCCCAGGCCACCCTGCACGTGTACGACCGGCCGGGCGTGCTCTGGTCGGACCGCGCCGACCTGCGGGAGCGCGTGTCCGGCTTCCTGAACGAGTAACGCCGCCCGGTCATGTCATCAGGCGCGGCAATTCGGACGGCGGTTGTCAGGTATTGCTGACAACGTCGCTGGCATGACACAACCGCTAATCGGAAAGATCGCGCTCGTCGCCGGTGCCACCCGGGGTGCCGGGCGGCAGATCGCCGTCCAACTCGGCGCGGCCGGAGCCACCGTGTACGCCACCGGCCGCAGCACCCGGGCCGGCCGCTCGGAGATGGACCGGCCGGAGACCATCGAGGAGACCGCCGAGCTGGTCACCGCTGCCGGCGGCACGGGCATCGCCGTGCAGGTCGACCACCTGGTCCCCGAGCAGGTCCGCGACCTGGTCGCCCGGATCGACGCCGAGCAGGGCCAACTCGACGTGCTGGTCAACGACATCTGGGGCGGCGACCCGCTGGTCACCTGGGAGAAGCCGGTCTGGGAGCAGCCGCTGGACGCCGGCTTCCGTACCCTGCGGCTGGCCATCGACACGCACATCATCACCAGCCACTTCGCCCTGCCGCTGCTGATCCGCAAGCCCGGCGGGCTGGTGGTGGAGATGGGTGATGGCACCAAGGCGTACAACGACGACAACTACCGACTCTCGGTCTTCTACGACCTGGCAAAGGTCTCGGTCAACCGGCTCGCCTTCAGCCAGGCGCACGAGCTGAAGCCGCACGGCTGCACAGCGGTCGCGCTCACCCCCGGCTGGATCCGCTCCGAGGCGATGCTGGAGCACTTCGGCGTGACCGAGGAGACCTGGCGCGACGGGGCGGCCACCGACCCGAACTTCCTCATCTCGGAGACCCCGGCCTTCGTCGGCCGCGCGGTGGCCGCGCTCGCCGCCGACGAGGAGAAGGCCCGCTGGAACGGCAGGTCCGTCGACGCCGGCACGCTGTCCAAGGTGTACGGGTTCACCGACGTCGACGGCAGCCAGCCAGAGGCGATCCGGTACATCGTCGAGGTGGTCGACGCGGGCAAGCCGGCGGACGTCACCGGTTACCGGTAGAGCGCACGGAGCCGCTCGGCCGCCCCGGCGAACAGCTCCCGCAGCTCGGGTGGGTCGAGGACCTCCACCTCGGGGCCGAGCCCCAACAGTTGGTGGTACGCCACCCCGACGGACTCGACGGGCAACCGGGCCACCACCCAGCCCTGCCCGTCGGGTGCGCCGGCGGCGGCCACCACCTCGTCGTACACGAAGGGGGCATCGACCAGGTGCCGGAGCTGGCGCAGGCCGGCGGGGCTGAGCCGGACGGTGACCTCGGCCCGCAGCATGGTCCGCAGGAACGATCCGGCCTGCTCGCGCCAGTGCCCGGCCAGGTCGAAGCCCTCGTCGCGCTCGAACTGCTCCTCGCCCACCTCGACCCCGGTGACCCGGTCCACCCGGTAGGTGCGCGTGTCGTCGCCGACCCGGCCGACCAGATACCAGACGCCACTCTTGAGGATCAGCCCGTATGGCTGGACCCGGCGGGTCACCTCCCGGTCGCCGCGTCGGTAGCGCACCTCCACCACACGGTCTGCCCAGACCGCCCGGGCCAGCTCGGCCAACCACGGCGGCGGGCCGGTCTCCCGGAACCAGCCCGGCACGTCCAGGTGGAACCGCTGCCCGGCCCGGGCCGGGGCGTCCCGCAGGGCCGGCGGCAGCGCGGCGAGCACCTTCAGTTCGGCGGCGGCCACCGCGTCGGCGAGCCCCATGTCGCCGGCCGGTCCGGGCAGGCCGGCGAGGAAGAGTGCCTCCGCCTCGTCCCGGTTCAGCCCGGTCAGCCGGGTCCGGTAGCCGCCGAGCAGGCGGTAGCCACCGGCCCGACCCCGATCGGCGTAGACCGGCACGCCAGCGGCGGAGAGGGCCAACACGTCCCGGTAGACGGTCCGCTCGGAGACCTCCAGCTCCCGCGCCAGCTCGCCCGCGGTCATCGACCCACGCGCCTGTAGCAGCAACAACAGCGAGATCAGTCGGGACGCGCGCACCCGCCCATCCTGCCCGGCCCCGCTCAGCGTCCGCCGGGGGTCAGCAACCCCCTGTCGTAGGCGGCGGCCACCGCGGCGGCGCGGTCGTTGACGCCGAGCTTGGCGTACAGGTGCAGCAGGTGCGTCTTGACGGTGGCCTCGCTGATGAACAGTCGAGCCGCCGCCTCCCGGTTGGAGGCGCCGCGGGCCACCAGGGTGAGCACCTCCAGCTCACGCTGGCTGAGCGGCTCTTCGACCGGTGCGCGCAGCCGGCCCATCAGCCGGCCGGCGACGCTCGGCGCGAGCACCGACTCGCCCCGCGCGGCGGACCGGACGGCGCGGACCAGGTCCTCACGGGGCGTGTCCTTGAGCAGGTAGCCGGTGGCACCGGCCTCGATCGCCGGCAGCACGTCCGCGTCCGTGTCGTAGGTGGTGAGCACCAGCACCCGGGCGGCGCTGCCGGAGCGGGCCAACCGGCCGATGGCGGTCACCCCGTCCATCCCGGGCATCCGCAGGTCCATCAGCACCACGTCGGGCCGCAGCGTCGCGACCAGGGCCAACGCCTCGGCCCCGTCGGTGGCCTCGCCCACCACGTCGAACCCCGGGTCGCCGGTGAACATGCCGCGCAGCCCGTCCCGCACCACCGGATGGTCGTCGACGATCAGCAGTCGTATCGAGGTGGTCACCCGGCACCTCCGGGTAGCGCGGGGATGGACGCCGAGATGGCGGTGCCGCCGCCCGGCTCCGACTCGACGGCCAACTCGCCACCGACCCGGGTCACCCGCTGCCGCATGGCGGCCAGCCCGTAGCCGCCAGTCGGCATCCGGGGCGCCGGCTGGTCGGTGACCTCGAAGCCGGTCCCGTCGTCGCGCACGTCCAGGGTCACCACGTCCGCCATGTACGACAGGGTCAGCCCGACCCGTGAGGCGGAGGCGTGCCGGGCCACGTTGGCCAGCGCCTCCTGGGCGGCCCGGAGCAGGGTCACCTCGATCTCCGGGTGCAGCGGACGGGGCGTACCGGTGGTGGCGACCTCGGCGCGTACCCCGTGCAGGGCCGACCAGCGCCCGCCCAACTCGGCCAGCACGTCCGGCAGCCGGGCCGTCTCCAGCGACTCGGGGCGGACCGCCCGTACCGAGCGGCGGGCCTCGGTGAGGCTCTCCCGGGCCAGCGCGAGCGCGTTGTCGACGTGCCGATGCCAGTCGCCGGATCTGTCGCGGGTCTGCTCGGCCGCCTCCAGTTGAGTGATGATGCCGGCCAACCCCTGGGCCAGGGTGTCGTGGATCTCCCGCGCCATCCGTTGGCGTTCGTCCAGCACACCTGCCTCCCGTGCCTGGGTGAGCAGTTGGGCGTGCAGTCCAGCGTTCTCCCTGGCCGTCTCGGTGAGTTGGCTGTTGGCCTCGCCGAGTTCGGCCACCAACCGCTGGCGTTTGGCGTCCTCCTGTTCGGCGACCATCGCGAACCAGCTCACCGAGCCGGCCACCACCAGGTTGAAGAGCACCAGCAGCAGCCAGAGCAGCCAGTGCGACATCGCCACTGTCAGACCGCCGGCGTGGGAAGTGGCGATGAGGGCGGCCGTGGCGACCACCCCGGCGATCCGCCAACGCCTGGGCAGCACCGGAAAGGCGTGGATGTAACCGATCCAGGCGAAGAAGCCGTACCACGGGCTGACGGCCACCAGTGCGGCGGCGAAGGTGAGCAGCCCGACGTAGTAGACCGCCATCGGCCTGAGTCGGCTCTGCCAGCCGGGGTGCAGGGTGATGAACCAGGCGACCCAGCATCCGGCCGCCACGGTGACGGCGAGGGTGGGCATCACCCCGAGACTGCGGGGTGCCGGTGCGACGAGGGCCAGCAGGGTGCCCAGAGCCAGCCCACCGTAGGGAAACACCCGATAGAGGCTCGCCTCGTGCTTTCGCCAGTGGGTCAGGCGGTCGTGCCCACCGCTGCTGGTCATCGAATCCCCGCTCACTCCCAGCGGAACAGTTTCGCCGCGCCGGTGCCGGCGGCCACCGCGATCACCGCCATTATCCCCAGGTGCAACGGCTGCGGTGGAGTGCCCGTCCAGGCGTCGAGTAGCGCCTGCACACCCGGTGGCGTGTAGTCGCCGATCCGCGCCACGAAGTCCGGGAGCAGGAACCGGGGAAGGTAGACCCCGCCGAAGAACATGGTGATCAGGAACAGTGGCACGGCCAGGGCCTGTGCCGCTCTCGTCGTCCGGGCCACGGCGGCGACCAGAAGACCGAGTGCCAGCAGCGCCGCCGTGCCGAGCACGAAGGCCACGGTGAAGCCGAGCGGGTGCCGGGGGAGCGGCACCCCGAACGCCAGCCGGGCGACCAGCATGAGCAGCACCGCGCTGGCTAGGATGCCGGTCAGGGCCAGCGCCAGTTGAGCGGCGAGCAGGGCTGCCGGGTTCGCCGGGGTGGTCGCCAGCCGGCGCAGCACGCCGCGTTCCCGGTAGGTGGCCAGGACGGAGGGCAGGACGTTCACCCCGACCATGGCGAGCGTGACCACCAGCAGCGACGGAGCGAAGTAGCCGACGAAGGTCTGCCCGTCGAAGTTCGGATCCGGCTCACGGAGCGAGGGGATCAGGCCGATCACCACCAGGATCAGGGTGGGCAGCCCGACGGTGGTGAGCAGCGTCGGCAGGTCCCGCAGGTAGAGCCGCGCCTCGATCCTCAGGATCTGGCGGAAGGCGTGCATCCTGGTTCCCTCTCAGTCTGCGGGCCGGTGCCCGGTCAGCTCGACGAAGGCGTCGTCGAGGGTGGACTGCTCCAGCCGCAGGTCGGCGGCGACGATCTGGTTGCGGGCGAGCACCGAGGTGACCGCGTGCAGCAGCTCACCGGTGCCGGTCACCACCACCTGGCTGCCGGTGCGCCGCACCTCGGAAACCTCTGGCAGGTCGGTGAGGAGCCGGTCGTCGATCGGGGCGGACGGCCGGAACCGGACGTGCTGCTCCGGAGCGACACTCGACACCAGGCCCGCGGGGCTGTCCAGGGCCGCGACCCGTCCCCTGTCGATCACCGCGACCCGGTCGCAGAGCCGCTCGGCCTCCTCCATGAAGTGGGTGACCAGCACGATCGTCACCCCACTGTCGCGGACCTGCTCGATGAGGCCCCAGGTGTCCCGTCGGGCCTGCGGGTCCAGCCCCGTGGTCAGCTCGTCGAGGATGGCGATCTCCGGGTTGCCGACCAGCGCCAGCGCGATGGACAGTCGCTGCTTCTGACCGCCGGAGAGTTTCTTGTACGCGGTGTTCCGCTTGTCGCCGAGGCCCAGCTTCTCGATCAACGCGGCCGGATCGGCCGGGTCGCGGTAGAACGAGGCGTACAGCTCCAGGGCCTCAGCCACCCGGAGTCGGTCCGGCAGTTGGCTCTCCTGAAGCTGCACCCCGACCCGCTGCCGAAGCTGGGCCGCGTCCCGGCGGGGGTCGAGTCCGAGGACCGACACCCCGCCCCCGTCGGGGACGCGCAGCCCGGCGACACACTCCACGGTGGTGGTCTTGCCGGCACCGTTCGGGCCGAGGACGCCGAAGATCTCGCCGGCCTCCACGGTGAACGACACGTCGTCCACCGCCACCAGATCGCCGTACCGCTTGTGCAGTCTGGTCACCTCGATGACCGGCATCGCGCCGCCCTTCCGCCGCTGGCTTCGTACCCCCTCAAGGGTTGTCGGGGTGACCCGGCGGCGAATCGACCGGTCGGCGATGATCGCCGGCGTCCCCGGTTGATCGCGTCCGTCCGTCAACCGGTTGATGTGCACGGCGGGTGTCGCTGCTAGCGCTCCGCCCGGCGGATTCGATGACCGCTCGTTAGGCTGCTCGATCGTGGACGTCAGCAGAATCGCCAGCCCGGTGACCGGGGTCGTCGGACGCTTCCTCGGCGGGGCGGGGCTGCTCCTGCGAGGGCTGGGTCTCTACGTCCGCAGCCCCGGTCTCATGCTGCTCGGTGTCGTGCCGGCGCTGATCTCCGGCGTGCTGTTCCTCGGCGCGTTCGCCACCCTGGTGTACTTCGTGGACAACCTCGCCGCGCTGGTCACCCCGTTCGCCGACGACTGGTCGGGCACCGCACGCGGCCTGGCACGGGTGGTCGCCGGGCTGGCCATCCTCGGCCTCGGTGGGCTGGTCGGGGTGCTCACCTTCACGGCGGTCACCCTGGTCATCGGCGACCCGTTCTACGAGAAGATCTCCGAGCGGGTGGAGCAGCGGTACGGCGGCACGCCCAACGAGGTGGAGGTGCCGTTCTGGCCGTCGCTGCGCCGCAGCCTCGCCGACTCGGTACGCCTGGTCGCGCTCGCCGCGCTGATCGGCATCCCGCTCTTCCTGGCTGGTTTCATCCCGGTGGTGGGGCAGACCGTGGTGCCGGTGATCGGGGCGGCGGTGGGCGGCTGGTTCCTCGCCGTCGAGCTGGTCGGCGCGCCGTTCTACCGACGGGGCATGCGGCTGCCGCAGCGCCGGGCGATCCTCAAGGCCGACCGCCCCACCGCGCTGGGCTTCGGGGTGGCGGTCTTCCTCTGCTTCCTGATCCCGTTGGGTGCCGTGCTGGTCATGCCGGCGGCGGTGGCCGGCGCCGCCCTGCTGACCCGCCGTTCGCTCGGCCAGCCGATCGACGGCCCGCTGTCCGCGCCGCCCACCGGCCGGCCCGTCGAGGAGGGCTGACGTGGAGATCATCCTGGTCGAGGGGGCCCGCCTGGTGCTGTTCGGAACGGACATCCACGCCGTGGTCCGCCACGTCCTCGACGCCGCCTGATCACTGCGTCGGGCGGTGGTGCCGCCTGGTCACTACCGGCCTGTCGGGCGTCGGCGGCCGGCTGTTTCCGCAGGCTCTGGTGTGGT
Organism: Micromonospora sp. NPDC047527; assembly: GCF_040643015.1. Lineage (NCBI taxonomy): Bacteria > Bacillati > Actinomycetota > Actinomycetes > Micromonosporales > Micromonosporaceae > Micromonospora > Micromonospora sp. NPDC047527. The sequence goes on from NZ_JBEYTK010000006.1 coordinate 321,047, forward strand.
GGGGGTGACAGCGGGGGCGTCGTCTTTGCCGACAGCGTGTTGATAACATGCCGACATGATGTCGACAATCCACGAGGGCGGGCGCTGATGTTCCTCGCGATTCGTGAGCTGAACTTTGCCCGGATGCGGTTCGCTCTGATGGGCGCCGTGATCGCGCTGATAGCCGTGTTGATGGTGATGCTGTCGGGGCTGTCGGTCGGGCTGGTCCGCGATGGCGTGTCCGGGCTGCAGAACCTGCCGGTCACGTCATTCGCCTTCCAGCAGGACGTCCAGCGCGACTCCGCGTTCTCCCGCAGCGTCGTGGACCTGTCGGCGGTGGACGAGTGGGCTGCCCAGCCGGGCGTCGCGGACGCGACCCCCTTCGGCAACACGCTGGTGAACACGCGTACCGATCGGGGAACGGAGGCCGACCTGGCACTGTTCGGCGTCCAGCCCGACTCGTTCCTGTCGCCCTCGGTCAGTCAGGGTGAGCGGTTGGGCACGGCGGACGGCATCGTGGTGAGCCCCACCGCGCTGGACGCGGGGCTGCAGATGGGCGACGTCGTCACCATCGATCGGCTCGGCTCGCGGTTGCGGGTCGTCGGCGTCACCGAGCAGCAGGACACCTTCGGGCACGTGGACGTGGCGTACGTGCCGCTGGCGGCGTGGCAGGCCATCAAGTCCGGCACGGCCCCCGGCACGGAGCTGCCGCAGCGTGCCGCGACGGAGATCACGGCGGTGGCGGTCCGCGCGGATGACGGGAAGTCCGTCGACCTGGCCGCGGGCGACACCGCGGCAGGCACCGAGAGCCTGACCCTGAAGGAGTCCTACGGCGCCTCGCCGGGATACACCGCCGAGACGACGACCCTGCAGCTGATTCAGGGATTCCTGTACGCGATCTCGGCGCTGGTGGCCGGAGCGTTCTTCGCGGTGTGGGCGATCCAGCGCAAGCCCGAGGTGGCCGTCCTGCGGGCGCTGGGCGCCTCGACCGGCTGGGTGCTGCGGGACGCGCTGACGCAGGCGTTCGTGCTGTTGGCCGCCGCCGTCGCCGTCGGTGTGGGGGTCGGGCTCGCGCTCGGTGCCCTCATCACCGGCAGCGGTATCCCGTTCGCGTTGAGCATGCCGAGCATCTCCGCCGCCGGGGTCGGCCTCGTCGTTCTCGGCCTGGTCGGAGCCGGCGCGGCGGTCATCCGCATCACCTCTGTCGACCCGGCCACCGCTCTGGGAGGAAACCGATGAGCAGCCGTCCCGCTCCGACCGCTTCGACCACACCCGCCGACGACGCGCCCGAGCGGCTCGGATTGGTGATGCGCGCGGTGTTCCTGCGGCACGGCAACGCCGCCGAGACCGTGCAGGCGCTCGACGACGTCAACCTGACGGTGCGACCCGGTGAGCTCGCCGCGGTCGTCGGTCCGTCCGGTGCGGGCAAGTCCAGTCTGCTCGCCGTCGCCGGCGGCCTGGCCCGGCCCGACCAGGGGACCGTCACCGTGGCCGGTCAGGACATGACCGTGTCGAGTCGTCGCACGCGGACGGAGCTGCGCCGCCAGCATGTGGGGTTCGTGTTCCAGTCGGGCAACCTGCTGCCCGCGCTGACCGCCGCCGACCAGTTGCGGCTGCCCCTGCGGCTGGGGCCGCGGTCGGAGCGGTCCGGCCGTGACCCGCTGGAGCTGCTCGCGGACGTCGGCATGGCCGACAAGGCCGACCGGCGTCCGCACCAGATGTCGGGCGGCGAACGCCAACGTGTCGGGATCGCCCGGGCACTGGTCACCGAGCCCAGCGTGCTGTTGGTCGACGAACCGACGGCGGCGCTGGACCGGGCACGCAGCCACGAGATCGTGCAGTTGCTGGCCCGCGAGGCCCGGCAGCGGTCGGTCGCGGTGGTCATGGTCACTCACGACCACGATGTGCTGCAGTACTGTGACACCGTTTACGAGATGGTCGACGGCAAGCTCGCGGCCAGCGACTGACCACGACGGCAGGGTGCGGGCGCAGGACCAGGCAGGTCACGTCCGTCCGGAACAAGGGGGGGCGGCGTGCCGAAGATCCAGGCCTCGACCGTCGCCGAGCACCGGGCGTCCCAACGCGCCGCGCTGCTCGACGCCGCCCGCACCCTGCTGTCGCAACACCCCGAGCGGATCCCTGGCCTGGCCGAGGTCGCCCAGCACGCCGGTCTCGCCCGATCCAGCGTCTACTCGTACTTCAAGTCCCGCGCCGACATGTTCGACGCCCTGGTCACCGACACGTTTCCCCGCTGGTCGGCGTACGTCGAGAAGCGCATGGACGCCGCCACCACGCCCGGGCAGAAGATCCAGGCGTACGTGGATTCCAACTTGCAACTGGTTGCCCGAGGCGATCACGCGCTGGCTCGCGCGCTGGCGTCGGCTGGCAGCAGCGAGATCCTCGCCAGCTCCAGCCAACTCATGCACGACCGCCTGGAAGCCCCGCTGCGCGCCGCACTCACCGACCACGGCTCGTCGGACCCGGTCTGCATGGCCGAACTGGTCCAGTCGATCGTCTACGCCCTGAGCCGGATGATCGAGGGTGGGCTTCCCCTGCGCGCGGCGACCAGCCTCGCCCGCGAGTTCCTCACCCCGTACCTCGATCGCGACAGCGACTAAGGCCCGGTCAGGTCGGCCAGGCAGGACCACTCGGCCGCGACCGGCCGGTAGCCCAGGAGGGCGTTGATCGCCAGCATCGGCGCGTTCGCCTCGTCGTTCGAGGTGTACGCGACGCGGACACCCGCGGCGGCGGCCCGGTGCAGCGCCGCCGTCTTGGCCAGCCGGGCCAGACCGCGACCCCGGTACGCCGGGACGCTGCCGGTGTAGTCCGACCACATCCGGTCACCGTCCCGCTTGACCAGGCTGAAGGCGGCCACCTCGCCGTCGACCTCGGCGGCGGTGCTGGCCGTCCGGTCCAGCCCGAGGTTGTCCCAGACGTCGTTCTGCCAGATCTGGTAGCTGATCGCGTCGACAGGCACGTCGCCCGGCTCGTCAAGGGCCGAGACCACGTCGGCCGCGTAGAGCACGTGTGGGTCCAGTTCGGCGACCGGCCGCAGGCGTACGCCCGGGGGTGGGTCGGGAAACGAGGGCACCGGGTCCAGGTCGAGCGCGGAGTAGCGCATCCCGCGGCTGGGCTCGAAGCCGTGCTGGCGGGCGAACGGCAGCGCGTCCGGCTGTGCCATGGCGCGCACCCGGCGGACTCCCAGCGGGCGAAGGTGGTCGGTCGCTGCCGCCAGCAGCGCGTTGCCGATACCGCGTCGCCGGTGCTCCGGATGCACGTGCAGCAGGTTGATGTCACCGAAGTTCGCCGTCGAGGTTCGGCCGTTGGGTTCGGCGGACACCCAACCGACCACCCGGTCGTCGACCTCGGCCACCAACGCCGTCCAGCCCGGGGTGGGAGGCGGGTCGGCGATCATCTTGCGGGTGGACTCGACCCCGCGCACCAGGTACGGGTAGACCGTCGCCCGTAGCGCCACCACGGCCGGCGCGTCGTCGGGCCGTGCCACGCGGATCCGCATGTCAGACCCCCGTCCGTACGGCGGCTACGGCTTCGACCTCGACAAGTTTGTCACCGGCGGTGAAGGCCAGGCGGGCGGGTGGCGCGACGGTGGCCGCGTAGGCGTACTCGGCGACGTTGGAGAGGGCGGGGACGTGCAGCAACGCGACAGCATCCGGCATGTCGGCGAGGCTAACGACGACCGGCGAGCGACGCCATGGATTAACCGTCGCGCGGGCGTGCGGCACGAGGGCTCGCGCGGCGGCACTGTCCGTCACGTACGGGTCCAAGCCGCCCGACGTCACTCGGTGTAACGACCGTCAGCCGTCCTCGGCCGTCCCTCGCAGCCTTTGCTCTGCTTCAACCCACGCAACAGCGTGCTGAGCAGCGGGTTTTCTGGTGGAGGAGGTCGCCGCAGCGACAGCGGCGGTGACGATCCGTCTCTGTTGCGTCCGTTGAAGCAGAGCAAAGGCGGGGAAGGGGGTGGCCGGGCGGTGGACGAGCGTCACGCACAGTTGGCCTGCGCGCGTCGGGGGATGTGGGTGGGCGGTGTGGGTTGGCGGTGCGATGGCCGTGCGCGCCGAAGCGGTCAGGCGGAGTCGCGCAGGATCAGCTCGGTGGGGAGCATGATCGCCTGCTCGATGGTCTCGCCGGCGGCCAGCCGAAGCAGCTGCCGGGTCATCCGTCGGCCGAGCTCCACGATCGGCTGCCGGACGGTGGTCAGGGGCGGCTCGGTGTACGCGGCGGTTTCGATGTCGTCGAAGCCCACCACCGCCACGTCCTCGGGCACCCGCCGGCCGGCCTCGCGCAGTGCGCGCATGGCCGCGTGCGCCATCAGGTCGGAGGCGGCGAACACACCGTCCACGTCGGGGTGCTCGCTGAGCAGTCGGCGCATGGCTGCCGCACCGGATTCCCGGGTGAAGTCGCCGACGGCGACCAGCTCGGGCAGCCCGGCGGCGGTGACCGCCTCCCGGTAGCCGCTCAGCCGTTCGATGCCGGCGACCATGTCCTGTGGACCGGCGATGGTGGCGATCCGCCGGCGACCGTTGTCGATCATGTGGCGTACGGCGGCGGTGACACCGCCGACGTGGTCGACGTCCACGTACGGCACGGGCACGTCGCCGAGCGGTCGGCCGCTGCACACCACCGGAATGCCGAGCCGGGCCAGCGTCCCGGGCAGCGGGTCGGCGCCGTGCAGCGAGGCGAAGAGCACCCCGTCGACGTGCCGGCCGGTGGTGAACCGCTCGACCCGGTGGTGCCCGGCGGGGGAGCCGGCCAGCATCAGCACGAGCTGCTTGTCGGCGGCCTCCAACTCCTGGCTGACGCCGCGGATGATGCCGGGGAACACCTGGTCGTCGGAGAAGACCCGGGTGGCCGCCTCCGGCATGACCAGGGCGATGGAGTCGGTGCGCTGGGTGACCAGGCTGCGGGCGGCCAGGTTGGGCACGTACCCCAGCTCGGCGACGGCCCGGTTGACGGCCTCCCGGATGGGTTGGGCGACGGTGGTGGAGCCGTTGACCACCCGGGAGACGGTGGCCCGGGACACCCCGGCCCGTGCCGCCACCGCCTCGAGCGTCGGCCGTTGCGCCGTCGTCATCGCGACCCCACCCCCGCTCGTCACAGCCCGTTCCGGGAGATCACCTCCTGGTACCACCGGGCGCTGGCCTTCGGTGTGCGCCGCTGGGTCAGGTAGTCGACGTGCACGATCCCGAACCGCTTGCGGTAACCCTCCGCCCACTCGAAGTTGTCCAGGAACGACCATACGAGATAGCCGCGCAGGTCCACGCCCCGGGAGATCGCTTCGTGCGCAGCCCGCAGGTGCCCGTCGAGGTAGGCGATCCGGTCGGTGTCGATCACCTGTCCCGGCCCGTCGGCCTGGTCGGCGCCCGGCTTGTCGGGGAATGCGGCGCCGTTCTCGGTGATCAGGAGCGGCACCCCGGGGTAGTCGGTGGCGATCCGTTCGAGGAGCCGGGTCAGCCCGGCGGGCTCGATCATCCAACCCATGTCGGTGAGCGGCCCGGCCGGCGGCAGGAAGTGCACCGCGCCCTCGGTGCCCGGGTACGCGCCGTTGCCCTCGCCGTCGGGTCGACCGGCGACGTAGGTGGGTGCGTAGTAGTTGATCCCGAGCAGGTCGATCGGGGCGGCGATCAGCTTCTCGTCGCCGTCCCGGATGAACGTCGGCTCGACGATGCGGGCCACGTGCTCCCGTACGTCGTCCGGGTAGCCGCCGGCCAGCAGCGGGTCCAGGAAGATCCGGTTGTGCAGGCCGTCGACGAGGCGGACGGCGGCGGCGTCGGCCGCGCTCTGCGGGTCCGCCGGCCGTACGTCGGCCGGGTTGAGGGTGATGCCCACACTGCGTGCGCCGGCCGACCGCAGCGCCCGCGCCGCCAGGCCGTGCCCGAGCAGCAGATGGTGTACGGCGGTGAACGCCGCCGCCGGGTTCTGCTCGCCCGGGGCGTGCACCCCGTTGCCGTAGCCGAGGTACGCCGAGCACCACGGCTCGTTGAGCGTGGTCCACACGTCCACCCGGTCGCCGAGGCGGGCGTACACGGCGGTGGCGTACGTGGCGAAGTGCTCGGCGGTCTCCCGGTTGGTCCAGCCACCGCGGTCGCCGAGGGCCTGCGGCAGGTCCCAGTGGTAGAGGGTGACGATCGGGTCGATCCCCCGGGCGAGGAGGGTGTCGGTGAGCCGGTCGTAGAAGTCCAGCCCGCGCGGGTTGACCGGGCCGCTGCCGTCGGGCTGGATCCGGGGCCAGGCGACCGAGAACCGGTACGCCCGCAGCCCCAGCTCGGCCATGATCGCCACGTCGTCGACGTACCGGTGGTAGTGGTCGCAGGCGACGTCGCCGGTGTGACCCTGGTAGACCTTGCCGGGTGTGCGGCTGAAGGTGTCCCAGATGGACGGGCCGCGTCCGTCGTCGCGGGCCGCGCCCTCGATCTGGTAGGCGGCGGTGGCCGCTCCCCAGAGGAAATGCTCGGGAAACCGGAGTTCGTTCACGCCTTGACCGCACCTTCCATGATCCCACCGATGATCTGCCGGCCGAACAGCACGAAGACCAGCAGTAGGGGTAGCGTCGCGATGGCCGTCCCGGTGAACACCTGGGACATGTCCTGGTAGTAGCCGTCCGACAGCGCTCGCAGGGAGAGCTGCACGGTCGGGTTCGCCGGGTCGTTCAGCACAGCGTACGGCCACAGGAAGTCGTTCCAGGTGGTCATGAACGTGAGTAGACCGAGCACGGCGGCGGCCGGGCGCAGCGCGGGCACCACCACGTGCCACCAGACCCGGGCCGTGCCGCAGCCGTCCATTCGGGCGGCCTCGATCAGTTCGTCGCTGATCGCCTGGCCGGCGTACTGCCGCATCATGAACACGCCGAACCCGGTGACCAGCACCGGGACGATCACGGCGGGCAGCCGGTCGTTCCACTGGAGTTTGCTCATGAGCATGTAGAGCGGAATCACGCCGAGCTGGGTCGGCACCATCATCGTCGCGATGATGACCAGCAGCAGCGCGTTGCGACCCCGGAACCGCAGCTTCGCGAAGGCGAAACCGGCCAGGCTGGAGAAGAACACCACGGATACGGTCACGGTGGTGGCCACGACCGTCGAGTTGATCAGGCCGGTAAGGAAGTACGCGTCGGTGTTGTCGAAGAGGCGGGAGATGTTCGCGCCGAGGTTGCCGCCGGGGGTGATCGGGGGTGGGAGTTGGCCCATCGCGTCGTTGGTGCGGCTGGCGACGACGAACATCCACCAGATCGGAAAGATCGACAGGCCGGCGGCGACCACCAGGGCCAGGTAGGTGAGCGGGCTGGCCCGCCAGAGTCGGCTCATCGGGTGGTTCCCTTCCGGGCTCCCGGCCGGGAACCGCCCAGCCGGCGCAGCACCAGCACGTTGACCGCCGCGACGACCGCTATGAGCGCGAAGAGCAGCCAGGCGACCGCCGAGCCGTAGCCGAAGTTGTAGTGCGGCGCGAAGGCGTTCTCGAACATGTACATGGTCAGCGTCTGCGACTCCCGCAGTGGCCCACCGCGGATCGGGTTGGTGCCGGAGTTGAACATTCGGGGCTCCGTGAAGAGCTGCAACCCGCCGATGGTGGCGATGATGGTGCAGAAGAGGATCGTCGGTTTGAGCATCGGCACGGTGACCGACCAGAACTGTCGGGCCCGACTGGCGCCGTCGATCGCCGCCGCCTCGTACAGGTCGCGGGGGATGGCCTGCATCGCGGCGAGCAGGATCAGCGCGTTGTAGCCGGTCCACCGCCAGTCGACCATGGCGGAGATGGCCACCCAGGAGGCGAACCGGTTGGATTTCCACTCGATCGCGTCGATCCCGACCAGGTCGAGCATCCAGTTGATCATGCCGAACTCGCGGCCGAAGAGCACCCCGAAGACGATCGCCACGGCGGCGGTGGAGGTGACGTTCGGGACGAGCACCGCCATCCGCCAGCCGGTGCGGGCGCGCAGTCCCCGGTTCAGCAGGTTGGCCAGCCAGAGCGCGGCGAGCAACTGCGGGACGGTGGAGATCACGAAGATGCCCAGCGTGTTGACCAGCGCGTGCCAGAAGTCGACGTCGGCGAGCAGTCGGGTGTAGTTCTCCATGCCGACGAACGGGTGGTCGGAACCGAGCAGGTCCCAGTCGTGCAGCGACACCCAGAAGGTGTACGCCAGTGGGTAGACCCCGAAGACCGCGAAGAGCAGGAAGAACGGGGCGATGTAGAGGTACGGCGAGTAGCGGGTGTCGAGCCGGCTGAGCCGACCCGTCGATCGGCGGTGGGGCCCGGTTGCCGGTACGGCTGGCGGGCGGGGATCGAGCTGGACGGTCATGCCCGGGAACTCCTCTCACCGTGTGGGCGGGCCTCCGGCGGCCGGGGGCCCGCCCGCACGCTCGGGCTACTTGGCGGCGGCCTTCTTGGCGTTGGTCACCGCGTCCGTCCAGCCCTGCCCGGGGTTGCGCTGGCCCAGCTCCACGGTCCGCACGGCGTTCTCCACCTCGGTGCGGACGGCCTGGTTCTTGGGGCCCATGTAGACCGGCTTGAGGCTCTTCGCGCCGGCGCCGAAGATCGTGCCGACCGGAGCCCCGGAGAAGTACGCGTTGGTCGCGCCCGAGATCGCCGGGTCGTCGAGCGCCTGCGGCGAGGAGGGCAGCGGACCCTTGGCCTTGAACGCGCCGATCTGGCCCTTGGCGCTGGTCAGGAACTTGGCCAGCTCGATCGCCTCGGCCTGGTGCTTGCTCTGCTTGGGCACGGCGAGGTGCGAGCCGCCCCAGTTGCCGCCGTTGCCGGGCACCTGGGCGATGTCCCACTTGCCCTGGGCGCCCGCGCCGGCGTTGCTCTCGATGACCCCGGTCATCCAGGCGGGGCAGGCGATGGTGGCGAACTTCGACTGCTTGAAGGCGGAGACCCACTCCTCGGACCAGGAGCCGTACTTGCCGGAGAGGCCCGAGTCGACGATGTCCATGGTGGTGTCCCAGGCCTGCCGCACGGCCGGGTTGCTGTCGACGACCAGGTTGCCGCTGGTGTCGTAGTAGCTGTAGCCGGTGGTGTTACCGGCGGTCTGGAGCAGGATGGTGTTGAACGTGTTGGTCGCCGCGTCGAGGAAGGACGCCCCGGTCTTGGCCGCGACGAACCGTTCGCCGGTGGCGATGTAGTCCTGCCAGGTCGGCCAGAGCTTGGAGACCTCGTCCCGCGCGGTGGGCAGGCCGGCCTTTTCGAAGAGGTCCTTGCGGTAGCACATGGCGATGCCGCCGACGTCGGTGCCGAGGCCGATGAGCTGCTTGCCGTCGGCGGTCAGGCCGGCGTTCCACTTCCACTCCAGGAAGTTGCCCTTGAGGTCGGCGGCGCCGTGGTCCAGCAGGTTGACGAAGTTGTTGGGGTTGGCCTTGTACTCGACCAGGAGGCCCTCCTCGATGGCCACCACGTCACCGGCGCCCCGGCCGGCGGCGAGCCACTGGGTCAGCTTCGGTGAGTATTCGTCGAGGTTGGTGCCGGTGCCCCGCTCGACGATCTTCACGCCGGGGTTCGCGGCCATGTACTCCTGGTAGAGCTCTTCGTAGCCGAACTGGCCGAAGACGTCGACGGTCAGCGTGACCGGCCCGTCTCCTTCGGCGTCGTCGCCACCGCCGCAGCCGGCGGTGACGAGCAGGGCGGTTGCGGCGGCGACGGCCACCGCGGCGAGGCGGCGGCGTGGGAAGACAGCCATGGGATATGGACCTCTCTCAAGGTGGTCAGGTGATGGCAGATAGCCAAGAGAGCGCTCTCACGACAGGGTGGTGTCTCCTCGACCCCCTGTCAAGAGAGCGCTCTCTTGGCTTCTGACCAACCCCCGGATACGCGACGAGGGCGCCACCCCGTCGGGGTGACGCCCTCGTCGAGCCGGATCGGCCCGTTACCAGGTCAGCGGGTACGCAGGCCGTCGAGCAGAGCGCGATCGCCGGTCACGTCGAGCGTCTCGAAGCTGACCCGGCCCCAGAGCGCCAGCAGCAGGTCGCTCGCGGTGCCGCTGGCCTGCGCTCGGGCGTGGTGGTCGTCGTGGTCGAAGATGGTCGCCGTGTCGAGCAGCGCCACCCCCTCGCCGCGCAGCCGCAGGAACCACTGCTGGTCCGCGTCGGTCGACGCGAGCTGCACCACCCCGTGCCACTGGCCGCCCGGCACCCGACCCCGGCCCGACGGCAGCCAGGTGTCCAGCACCTCACTCACCCCGTCGGCCGCCAGCTTGGCCTCGATCGGGTCGCCAGCGCCGATGGCGAGCTGGGCGTCCCAGCGGTGCACCGCCGTCTCGTGCGCCATCCGGCGCGGCCAGAAGCCCGCCCTCTTCGGCTGCGGTGCCCAGTTCCACGCCGGCGCCTCCGGGTCGAGCCCGTCGAAGAGCGTCAGCAGCTTGTCGTACCCCTGCTGCCAGAACTGGAGAGGGCTCAGCCCCGGCGCCACCTCCGGCGGCTGCGGGCGGGCCGGCGGCGCGCTCGTCTCGCCGGACCCGGCAAACGAACACACCCAGTGGTAGATGCCGGCCAGGTGCAGAGTGAGATCATTGACCGTCCAGCCGGGACAGGACAGCACGGGTGTCTCCGGCGGTGCCTCGGCGACCGCCGCGGCGAAGGCCGGACCCTCGGTCCGGAGCGCCCCGATCCAGAAATCCTTGCTGCCCTGCAGTCTGCTCATCGCCATCCTCCCGGGGGTGCCGAGCGACCAGTGGGTGCTGCGGCTGCACATCAGCCTAAGGTGAGATACGTGTCAGACGCCCATGCCCAGCAGACAACCGAAGCCGATCGTGCCATCCCTGGTCCACTGGCCAACCACACCACGCTGCGGATGGGCGGCCCGGCCCGGCGGATCGTGGCAGCGAGCGACGCCGACGAGCTGGTGCGGGCGGTCCAGCTCGCGGGCGAGCCGGTCCTGATCCTGGCAGGCGGCAGCAACGTGGTGATCGGTGACGCCGGCTTTCCCGGCACCGTCGTGCTGGTGCGCTCCCGGGGCCTGCGGGTCGTCGCCGAGGACGCCGGGTCGGTCACGGTACGCGTCGAAGCCGGTGAGCCGTGGGACGACCTGGTCGCCGCGACCGTGGCCAACGGCTGGGCCGGTCTGGAATGCCTCTCCGGCATCCCCGGCTCGACCGGCGCCACCCCGATCCAGAACGTCGGCGCGTACGGCCAGGAGGTCGCCGAGACGATCACCGGGGTCGAGGTGTACGACCGGGTCGCCGGCACCCGTCAGGCAATCCCGGCCGTCGACTGCGGGTTCGCCTACCGGGGCAGCATCTTCAAGTACCAGACCCGCTGGGTCGTGCTGTCGGTCGACTTCCGGCTGGCCAGGTCACCGCTCTCCGGGCCGGTGCGCTACGCCGAGCTGGCTCGGGCGCTCGGTGTCGAGGTGGGCGACCAGGTGCCGCTGGCCGACGCTCGGGCGGCGGTGCTGCGACTGCGCGCCGGCAAGGGCATGGTGCTCGACGCGACCGATCCGGACGCCCGCTCGGTCGGCTCGTTCTTCACCAACCCGGTGCTCGACCGGGCGACGTACGAGCTGCTCCGGGAGCGCGCGACCGACCTGGGCGAGCCACCCGCCTGGCCCGGGCGCGACGACACGGTCAAGGTGAGCGCGGCCTGGCTGATCGACAAGGCCGGCTTCACGAAGGGGCACCCCGGCCCAGGCGGCGCGGCCATCTCCGGCAAGCACACCCTCGCCCTCACCAACCGCAGCGGCACGGCCAGCACCAGCGACCTACTCACCCTGGCCAACACCATCCGCGACACGGTGCACGCCCGCTTCGGCGTGACCCTGCACCCCGAGCCGGTCCTCATCAACTGCGCCCTCTGACCACCGCCGACCTGTGCCAGCGGGGCCGTACCAGCCGGCCTTTGCCAGCGGGACCGTCCGGTCAGCCGGACGGTGGCCAGGGGAGGGTCAGCTCGCCGTGACGCCAGCGGCGCGGGCCGTGGAGGATGGGCCAGCCCGTCTCGCGCAGGTGGGTCACCGATCTCAGCCAGCGTTGGCGCGGGCCGAAGGGGGCGTAGGGGGCGGCGGCCCGCCAGGCGTCGTCCAGCGCCCCGATCAGGTCGTACACCGGCTCACCGGGAACGTTGCGGTGGATCAGCGCCTTCGGCAGCCGTTCGGCCAGCTCGGCGGGGCTGCCCAGGGTGGGGAGCTTCGCGGCCAGGGTCAGCGTCCGAGGACCGTTGGCGTCGATCAGCAGCCAGCACGCGAGCCGGCCCAGCTCGTCACAGGTGCCCTCGACGAGCGCACCGCCCGGGGCGAGCGCGGCGGTCATCGTCCGCCACGCGTCGGGCACCTCGCGCTCGTCGTACTGTCGCAGGACGTTGAACGCGCGGACCAGCACCGGCCGGAGCCCGGCCAGCTCGAATCCACCCCGGGCGAAGGTCAGGCCCGGCGGGTCGGCGGCCGGTGTCGCGGCGGCCACCCGGGCCGGGTCGATCTCCAGCCCGACCAGGCGTACGTCCGGACGGACCCCGGCGGCCAACCGTGCCCGCAGCTCCACGGCGGTCACCGGGGTGGCACCGAAGCCGAGATCGACCACCAGCGGGTCCGCCGCGGCCCGCAGCCGGTCGGCGCATGTGGCGACGATCCAGTTGTCCACCCGGCGGAGCCGGTTCGGGTTGGTCGTGCCCCGGGTGACCACGCCGAGTGGCCGACGCCGCGCCGCCCCGCTCATCGTGGCCTCCCGTCCCGGCTCACAGCCCACGCCTCACGGGTTGACGCGGTGCACCTTGTGCTGCGCGGCCTGCGCCCGGGGGCGGACCACCAGCCGGTCCACGTTGACATGCTCGGGCCGGGTGGCGCACCAGGCGATGCAGTCCGCCACGTCCTCGGCGACCAGCGGATCGGGCACCCCGGCGTAGACGGCGGCGGCCCGGTCCGCGTCGCCCTCGAACCGGACCAGCCCGAACTCGTCGGTCTTCACCATGCCCGGGTCGATCTCGATCACCCGCAGTGGCCGGCCGCACAGCTCCAGCCGGAGCGTTCCCGCGATGGCGGTCTGCGCGTGCTTCGCCGCGGTGTAACCGCCGCCGCCCTCGTACACGGTCAGCCCGGCCGTGGAGGAGACCACCACGATGGTCCCCGAGCCGGACGCCTCCAGCGCGGGCAGCAGCGCCTGGGTCACCCGCAGCGTGCCGAGCACGTTGACGTCGTACATCCACTGCCAGTCGTCGATCGAACCGGACTCCACCGGGTCCAGGCCGCGAGCGCCGCCAGCGTTGTTGACCAGCAGGGTGACCGGCCCGGGTGCCCGCGCCGCCGCCTCGGCGAGCCCGGCCACCGACTCGTCCGAGGTGACGTCGCAGGTCACCGCGGTGGCCTGACCTCCGGCGGAGGTGATCTCGGAGACCAGATCGGCGAGCCGGTCGGTACGGCGGGCGGCGGCGAGTACGTGGAAACCGTCCGCGGCGAGCCGGCGAGCGGTGGCCGCCCCGATCCCGCTGGACGCTCCGGTGACGATGGCGACAGAGGTCATCGGATCATTGTCGCCTCGGCCGTCCGACTCGTTCCGGGCGGGCGTGGATGTGAGCGTGAACGGGCAGGACGGGGGCGGACGTGATGAGGTCCGTCACCCCGGCGGCCCGCGCCGACGAATTTCCGTGGTCCGGTGGGGAAGATGACACCCGGCGTACCGGTTGACCGAGAAGCGCCGGTCGTGCGGGACGGCATTAACCGTGGCAGAGGGAGCGGACGTGGCGGAAATGCACACCGGTGTCGGTCGTCAGCGAGGTATCCAACCGTGGCCCCGGCCCCGCCGCATCGCCACCCTGTCGGTGCACACGTCCCCGCTGCACCAGCCCGGCACGGGCGACGCCGGCGGGATGAACGTCTACATCCTGGAAGTCGCCCGGCGGCTCGCCGAGGCCAACGTCGAGGTGGAGATCTTCACCCGGGCCACCTCCGGTGACCTCCCCCCGGTGGTCGAGATGGCTCCCGGTGTGCAGGTTCGGCACATCACCTCCGGCCCCCTGGAAGGGCTGACCAAGGAGGAGTTGCCCGGCCAGCTCTGCGCCTTCACCGCCGGGGTGCTGCGCGCCGAGGCCTCCCGCCCGCCCGGTCACTACGACCTGATCCACTCCCACTACTGGCTCTCCGGCCAGGTCGGCTGGCTGGCCAAGGAGCGCTGGGGAGTGCCGCTGGTGCACACCGCGCACACCCTGGCGAAGGTCAAGAACGCCCAACTCGCGGCCGACGACCGACCGGAGCCCAAGGCCCGGGTGATCGGCGAGGAGCAGGTGGTCGCGGAGGCGGACCGGCTGGTCGCCAACACCCGGGTGGAGGCCCGCGACCTGGTCGAGCGGTACGACGCCGACCCCGCCCAGGTCACCGTCGTGCAGCCGGGCGTCGACCTGGCCCGGTTCCGGCCCGCGCCGGGTGACAGGTACGTGGCCGCCCGGTCCGCCCGTCGCCGGCTGGGGCTGCCGGTCGACGGGTACGTGGTGGCCTTCGTCGGCCGGATCCAGCCGCTGAAGGCGCCCGACGTGCTGATCCGCGCGGTCGCCGCGCTGCGCGAGCGTGACCCTGCCCTCGCCGACCGGGTGACCGTGGCGATCTGTGGTGGGCCGAGCGGCAGCGGCCTGGACCGGCCGACCGCACTGATCGAGCTGGCCGGCACGCTGGGGGTCTCCGACCGGGTCCGCTTCCTGCCGCCGCGCACCGGCGACGACCTGCCGGCCCTGTACCGGGCCGCCGACCTGGTCGCGGTGCCGTCGCACAACGAATCCTTCGGGCTGGTCGCGCTGGAGGCACAGGCCTGCGGTACGCCGGTGCTGGCCGCCGCCGTCGGCGGGCTGGTCACGGCCGTGCGGGACCAGGTGAGCGGGGTGCTCATCGACGGGCACGACCCGGTTGACTGGGCCCGGGCTCTGGGTCGCCTGCTTCCCGACCGAGCCCGCAGGGCCGTGCTGGCCCGGGGCGCCGAACAGCACGCCCGGCACTTCTCCTGGGACCGCACCGTCTCCGGCCTGCTCGACGTCTACGGCGAGGCGATCGCCACGCGCCGAGCACGGCTCGCCGCCGACCTGGCGGGCGACCCCGCGCTGTCCTGCTCCTGGTGACGACGGCACCGGTTTCTCATCCGGTGCGCCGACCGGACCGGTCGTAGAGTGGGGCCGGTGAGCCCGAAGAGTGATCTCGCGTCCCTGATCGAGTCGGTGTGTGCCGAGCGTGACCTGGCCTGGGAATCGACCGGCCCCGGCTCGTACGCGGTGACCCTTCCGGGCACTCACAAGCTCAAGACGATCTGCAATCTGATCGTCGGGGAGCACGCGCTGCGGATCGAGGCGTTCGTGATGCGCCAGCCCGACGAGCGGCGCGAGGAACTGTGGGCCTGGCTGTTGCAGCGCAACGCCCGGATGTACGGCGTCTCGTTCTCCACCGACGCGGTGGGCGACGTGTACCTGACCGGGCGGGTCAACCCGGCTGGTGTGGACGCCGACGAGCTGGACCGGTTGTTCGGTGCCGTTCTCACGTACGCCGACGAGTCCTTCGACACGATGCTGGAGATCGGCTTCGGCAGCTCGATCCGTCGGGAGTACGAGTGGCGGGTCAAGCGCGGCGAGTCGACCGCCAACCTGGCCGCCTTCGCCCACCTCTTCGAACCGTCCGGCACCGGTCCCGATCCGGCCTGAAGCCTGCCTCCGACCCTGCCTGACCGCTCAAATTCCAGCTGGTCGGTTGCCGGTGGTTCGGACTGCTCCTGACGGGTATGCCGCACCGCGCGGTGCGGCACAGGGACCCCCGCGCGCCGAGGACGGAGTGTCGAGGAGCGGAGCGTCCCATGGCTCAGCGGAACAGCTCAGGTCGCGGCGGGACTGCGACCACAACCAAGCGGCAGGCCGGCAATCAGACGCCGGGTACTCCCGGGGTCTCCGAGTCGGAGATCTCCCGGATGCGGGTGGACGACATCCGCGGTCAGTTGCGCAAACGCGGGGTCTCCGGGATCTCCGCACTGCGCAAGCCCGACCTGGTGAAACAGTTGGTGCGCTCGCTGCGGTCCGAGGGCGGTGGCGCGGGCCGGCGCAGCACGGGCCCGGCCGGTCGGGCCACCGGCAGCAGGGCGTCGGCCGGTCGTGCCGCCGCGACGAAGAAGTCGGCGTCGAGGGCCGCGCCGAGCCGCGCGAAGGCCGCGCCGGCCAACAAGAGCGCTCCCGCGAAGCGGGCCGCCGCGAAGAAGACGACCGCCGCGCGTAAGTCGACGGCGGCGCGCAAGACGGTCGCTGCCAGGAAGACGACGACGGCGGCGCGCAAGACGGCTCCTGCCCGGAAGACGACGACCGGGGCGAAGGCGACCGCCGCGCGCAAGACCACCGCCGCGAAGAAGACGGCCACCGCGCGTACGACGGCGACGGCCCGTACCGCGTCCGCGCGCAAGGCACCGGCGAAGAAGGCACCCGCGAAGAAGGCCCCGGCGCGGCCGGCGGCCAAGCGGGCGGCGCCCGCGAAGCGCGCTGCCGCGAGCCGTCCGGCCAGCGGTGGCACGGCGGCCGGTGGGATCCGGACCGGACGGGGCACCGGGCGATCGGTCAGCGGTTCGCAGGTGATTGCGTCGATCGCGGACCGGCCGGAGCGACCGGGGCGGAGTCTGATCACCGCGAACCACGAGGTGATCCAGCGCTGGGCTCGGGAGCGTGGCGCGAAGCCGGCCACCATCGCCGGCACCGAGCGGGACGGTCGGGCGGGTGTTTTGACCTTCAACATCCCCGGATATCGCGAAAGCAGCCGGATTCGTGAGATCACCTGGGATCAGTGGTTCCACACGTTCGATCTGCGGCGGCTGAACCTGATCTATCAGGAGCAGATGCGCGACGGCCGGCAGAGCAACTTCTTCCGGACCGAGTCACCCGATCGGGAGGACGGCTAGGTGTTTACGGGAATGCCGGAGGGGTACGCGCTTGTTGCCAACGACCGAGGCCCTGACTGGGGATACTCGCCAGTTGTGATCGGCAAGACAACCCATTTGGGTTGATCCCAGAATCCGGGCGAACTAACTTTATTGCACCGCGCCACGCTTGGAAACGTTCGGGGGAGCGGCGGATCGATCAGATCCGCGCACCAGGCGAGGCGCGAGGGAACGGGTGGATCAACCGTTGGGGGACGGTGCCCACCTGTTTGGACCGGCGGCGTGAGCGGGCGATGCTTACGGGGGTGAGTGTTGCCCGCCGCCGCCGGCCCCACCGGCGGGCGCCCACCATGACCTTAGGGACATGGTGGGCGCTTTGCGCGTGTCGTACCGCCTTGGTTACGCGGTCGGCACCCGGTCCAGGGCTGGTGCCGGCTCCCGGTCGGCGATCCGGCGCAGCGCGGCGACGTGCCGCTCCCGGGGCGGCCCGGCCAGCAGGTGCCCGAGCGCGGCGAGCAGGCCCAGGCCGCCCACGATCAGCCAGTGCCGGTGGCCGAGGTGTTGCAGGCTCACTCCGCCCAGCGTGGGTGCGACGAACGCCGCCGCCGGGAACGTCAGGTAGAAGACCGACTGGTACCGGGCGCGTAGCTGCGGCGGTGCCAGATCCGCGTTGATCTGCGCGTTGGGTGGGGCGGCGAGCATCGAACCGACCGTCCAGACCACTGCCGCGCCCAGATAGACGCCCAGCCCGTCGGCCACGGCCAGCACACCGAAGCCGATCGCGAGCAGAGCCGTGGAGACCGCCAGTACGACGTGCTTGCGGTGCCGGTCGATCAGCCGGGGCACGAACAGTTGCCCCAGCACGATCATCGCGCCTCCGAGCGCCACGACCACCCCGTACGCCGAGGGACCCAGACCGTCCGCCCGCATGGCCAGCGGCATGATCGTCGACGTCTGCATGGTGAGGACGGCCAGCACGAAGGTGAGCCCGACGAAGACCAGGAAGGTCCGGTCGGTGAGCGCGGTGTGCAGGCCTGGCCGGCGGGGCCGGATCGCCCTCGACGGGGTGGGCGGGCGCAGGTCAGCGGTGCGGCGAAGCGTCTCCGGAACCTTCCAGCCGATGACGGCGGCGGCGGTCAGTGTGGCGCCCGCGTCGACGAGGAACAGCGCGGTGAAGCTCGCCTGGGCCAGGACCCCGGCGAGCAGGGCGGCGACCGCCATGCCCAGGTTGAACGCCCAGAACTGGAGGTTGAACGCCCGCGAGCGACGCTCTGCGGGCACCACGTCGACGATCGCCGCGACAAAGGCCGGGCTGGGCATCGAGTGCACCACGCCGACCAGCGCGGAGAGCACCGCGATCAGCAGCAGGGGGCGGCTGAACGCGAGCGCCACCATCAGGGCGGCGGTGGCCAGGTGGGCGGCGAGCAGGGTGGCGCGTCGGCCCTAGCGGTCGGCCAGCACCCCGCCGAGCAGCACCCCGGCCGCGCCGCCCGCTCCGTACGCCCCGACCACCGTGCCGGCCAGCGACTCGCTGGCTCCCCGCGCGTCGGTGAGATAGAGCGGCAGGAAGAGCATCGCGAACGCGCCGGCCCGGTTGATGAGCAGGCCGGCCCAGAGGTACCAGAAGGTGGCGGGGAGCCCGCCTGCGGTGTCGTGCCACAAGTGCCGCAGGGCTCGCACCTGACCTCCCGACAGTTCAGTTTCCTAACCGTTTCCCCTGGACGGTAGGAAGTCAGGCCCGGTCGCGCCAGTCGGTTTCCTGATCATGGGCCGTTCGTCACAGCGCCGCACAGGATCAGGCTGCCGACTCGGCGGGCTGTGGTGCTGGTGGCCGGGCGCCGACCGGTGCCAGCGTCGCCCCGGAGTGGCGTAGCTCGGCGGCCCGACGCTCCCGGGCGGGGCCGGACACCAGGTGGGCCACCGCGGTCAGCACGCCGAGCGCGGCACAGCCGAACCAGAGGGCGGCGTTGCCGGCGTGCTCACGGACCAGGCCACCGAGGATCGGCGCGCCGGCCCCGGCGATCTGCCAGGACAGGGAGAACACGCCCTGGTATCGGCCGCGTAGCTCGGCCGGGGACAACTCGGCGATCAGGGTGGAGTTGGACGGCGAGTTCAGCATCTCGCCGACCGTCCAGATCAGCACGGTCAGCCCGTAGAACCAGGCGGTGCCGGCGAATGCGGTCAGCCCGAACCCGACCCCCATCACCACGGCGGCCAGCGCGAGCACGTGCGAGCGGCTCCGGCCCCGGATCAGCCGGGGCACGAAGAGTTGGCCGACGACGATCAGGACGCCGTTGAGCGCGATCACCGAGCCGTAGGTGGCCGGGCTCAGGCCGGACTCACCCATGGCGATCGGCAGCATCGAAATGTGCTGGAGGAAGACCAGCGCGGCGAACAGGTTCAGGGCCACGAAGCCGAGGAAGACCCGGTCGCTGAGGATCGTGCGCAGGGCGCCGCGCGGTGCCGTGACCGCCGCGACTGTCGCTCCGCCGTGGCGGGTCTCCGGCACCCGGACGAAGATGATCAGCGCGGTGACCAGCATGGTCCCCGCGTCGACCACGAACAGCAGCAGGTAGTTGGCCTGCGCGGCGAGACCGGCCAGGATGGCGGCGCAGGCGAAGCCCAGGTTGATCGCCCAGTAGTTGAGCGAGAACGCGCGCAGCCGGTCCTTCGCCGGCACCACGTCGATCATCATGGCCCCGAACGCGGGCCGGGCCGCCTCGGCGAACATGCCGAGCAG
The DNA here is from genome assembly GCF_040643015.1 of Micromonospora sp. NPDC047527. Classification (NCBI taxonomy): domain Bacteria; kingdom Bacillati; phylum Actinomycetota; class Actinomycetes; order Micromonosporales; family Micromonosporaceae; genus Micromonospora; species Micromonospora sp. NPDC047527. Next base: position 340,585 of record NZ_JBEYTK010000006.1, read on the forward strand.
CAGCGCGCCCAGCGCCACCGCCCAGAGGTCCCGGGCCAACCCGAGGGCGACCATCATGACGGCCGCGCCGACATGTGCGGTGAGCAGCGTCGGCCGGCGACCCCACCGGTCGGCCAGGGTGCCACCGGCGGTGGTGCCGACCGCGCCGCCGACGCCCCACAACCCGAGCACCAGGCCAGCCTGGGAGGCGGAGAAGCCGCGCTCCTGGGTCAGGTAGATGGCGAGGAAGACGAGGACGAACGAGCCGAGCCGGTTGATCAGGGTGCCGGCCCACAGGTACCAGAAGGTGGTGGGGAGTCCGCCGGTGGTGTCCCGGAACCAGTTCCGCATCGTCCGCACGTCGTGCCCCCGCTTGCAAGTAATGACCGAAGTGACTGTTGCGCCTTACGACCCTAGTGGTGGCCCGATCGGCGGGTCACCTTCTTTTTCACGTGGCGGTCGTCACGACGGGTGCCCGCGTGTCCGGTGCCGGGTTGAGGCAGGATGATCCGCATGACTGCGAGCGAGGGGCCCACCATCGGGACGCTGGTCCTGCTGCGGCACGGCGAAAGTGACTGGAACGCCAAGAACCTCTTCACCGGCTGGGTCGACGTCGACCTGACCGAGAAGGGCGAGGGCGAGGCGCGGCGCGGCGGCGAGCTGCTGCGCGAGCACAGCCTGCTGCCGGACGTCGTGCACACCAGCGTGATGCGCCGGGCGATCCGCACCGCCGAGCTGGCGCTGAACGCCGCCGACCGGCACTGGATCGCCGTGCGCCGGTCGTGGCGGCTCAACGAGCGGCACTACGGCGCACTGCAGGGCAAGGACAAGAAGCAGACCCTGGAGGAGTACGGCGAGGAGCAGTTCATGCTCTGGCGCCGGTCGTACGACACCCCGCCGCCGCCGATCGCCGACGGCGACGAGTGGTCGCAGGTGGGCGACCCGCGCTACGCGCTGCTGCCGACCGAGCTGATGCCGCGCACCGAGTGCCTCAAGGACGTCGTCCACCGGATGCTGCCCTACTGGTACGACTCGATCGTGCCGGACATCCTGGCCGGCCGGACGGTGCTGGTGGCCGCGCACGGCAACTCGCTGCGCGCCCTGGTCAAGCACCTCGACCAGATCTCCGACGAGGCGATCGCCAAGCTGAACATCCCGACCGGCATCCCGCTGCGTTACGACCTCGACCCGCAGTTGCGTCCGCTCAGCCTGGGCGGCACCTACCTCGACCCCACAGCAGCGAAGGAAGCCGCCGCGGCGGTCGCCAACCAGGGCCGCTGACACGTCGGCAAAGGGCCCCCGGTCATCGCGTGACGCGTCGACCGGGGGCCCTTTCGCACGCGGATCAGCTGGTGGTGGTGCTCTGGCCGGTGATCAGGTAGATCACGTGCTCGCCGGCGTTGACCGCGTGGTCGGCGAAGCGCTCGTAGTAGCGGCCCAGCAGGGTGGCGTCGATCGCGGTCTCCACCCCGTACGGCCAGTCGTCGCCGAGCAGCACCGCGAACAGGTTCTTGTGCAGCTCGTCCATGGCGTCGTCGTCGTGGTCCAGTTCGCTGGCGAGGTCGGCGTCGGGCTTCGCCAGCACCGAACCGATCTTCACGGCCATCCGGTCGGCGATCTCGGACATCTCGGTGAAGACCGTCCGCAGCTCGGCCGGGACGGCGGGGGAGGGGTGCCGGCGCAGCGCGGTCTTCGCCACGTGCTCGGCGAGGTCGCCCATCCGCTCCAGGTCGGCCGCCACGTGCAGTGCGGTGATCATGGCACGCAGGTCGGAGGCGACCGGTGCCTGCCGGGCGAGCAGGTCACACACCCGCTCCTCGACGTGCCGGTAGAGGTCGTCGATCTCGGCGTCCCGCTCGATGACCGTCTCGGCGGCCTGCCGGTCGGCGGTGAGCAGGGCCCGGGTGGCCTGGCGCATGGCGGCGCGGACGCCCTCCGCCATGTCCACCAGCAGTTGGCTGACGATCTGGAGGTCGGCCCGGAACTCGTCGCGCATCATCACGTCCTGTGGTCGGTCGCCGCCGACGGGTGCCGGCGCAGGGGGCTGAGCAGGGAGGGCTGAGCAGGTGCGACGCCAACGGTAGGGGGCGTGGGCGGATCCCGGATGAACCACGATGAACGACGCCAGACGTGCGGGTGAACAGTTTCGGAAGTGAGGGTGGTTCGTCCCGTTATGTGTGGTAGCCAGGTTAACAATGACCCTACGATCGCCGGGTGGAGTGGGCAGTGGCGGTCGTGGTGGCGGTGGTGTTGGTGGCCGGACTGGTCGCCGGCCTCCTGCTGCCCCGGATCCGGCCGGCGCGTGACGCCCGGTCCACGTCGACGGGGAGCGTGAGCTCCCGCTGGAGCAGGGGGAGGCCCGCGATAACCGACGAGCAGCAGGCCGGGCTCGGTCGACGGACGATCGATTCGCTCCGCGCCGGTGTCGTGGTCCTGGACGACAACGACGTGCCCGTGCTGATCAACCCGGCGGCCCGTGCGATGGGTCTGCTGCGTGCCGGCGGCGCCCCCGGTTCGATCGCCGCTCACCCGCTGATCCGTACCCTCGCCGGCCAGGTGCGGCGCACGGGCGTGCGGCGCGAGATCGAGCTGGACCTGCCCCGGGGCCGCGACAGCGCGGGGGAGAACCCGCTCGGCGTGCACCTGCGGGCCATGGGCATCGGCAACGGCTTCATCGCGGTGGAAGCTGTCGACGTGACCGAGTCACACCGGCTGACCCGGGTACGCCGTGACTTCGTGGCAAACGTGAGCCACGAGTTGAAGACCCCCATCGGGGCGCTCCAACTGCTCGCCGAGGCGCTGCTGGACGCCACCGAGCCGGCCGGCGCCGCGGCGCCCGACCTCTCCGAGGACCTGGTCGCCGCCCGCCGGTTCGCCGAACGGATCCAGCACGAGTCGACCCGGCTGGGCCGACTGGTGCAGGAATTGCTGGAGCTGACCCGGCTCCAGGGCGCCGAGCCGCAGCCGCCTCCGGAGCCCGTCGCGCTCGACTGGGTGATCGCCGAGGTGGTCGACCGGACCCGCACCACGGCAGCCGCCCGGAACGTCGAGGTGACGGTGGACGGCGAGCGCGGGCTCACCGCCTACGGCAGCGACAGCCAACTCGCCACGGCCGTGGCGAACCTGGTGGACAACGCCATCAACTACTCGGAAGAGGGCACCACGGTGCGTGTCACCCTCCGCAGTGGCGACGAGCACGTCGAGATCGCGGTCGCCGACCAGGGCATCGGTATCGCCCCGACGGACGTGGGCCGGGTGTTCGAGCGGTTCTACCGGGCCGACCAGGCCCGCTCGCGTGCCACCGGCGGCACCGGGCTCGGCCTGGCCATCGTGAAACACATCGCGAGCAACCATGGCGGTCGGGTGGAGGTGTCGAGCACTCTTGGGGGTGGATCGACGTTCACCCTCTGGCTGCCCGCAAGTCCACCGGACGACCTGCTGGCGACACTGCCGCCGGCTGGGATCGAGGCCGGTCCGGCCGAGCTACGGCAGGTCTGACAGCAATGAAAGGAAACCCCCCGTTGAGCCGCGTTCTGGTGGTCGAGGACGAGGAGTCGTTCTCCGACGCCCTGTCGTACATGCTCCGCAAGGAGGGCTTCGAGGTTTCGGTCGCCGCGACCGGCACCGACGCCCTCACCGAGTTCGACCGGACCGGCGCCGACATCGTGCTGCTCGACCTGATGTTGCCCGAGATGTCCGGGACCGAGGTCTGCCGGCAGCTCCGGCAGCGTTCGGCCGTGCCGATCATCATGGTCACCGCGAGGGACAGCGAGATCGACAAGGTGGTCGGCCTGGAGATCGGTGCCGACGACTACGTCACCAAGCCGTACTCGCCCCGGGAGCTGGTCGCCCGGATCCGCGCGGTGCTGCGACGGCAGAGCCCGGAGGTGGCCGACTCCGGCACCCCGACGCTGGCCGCCGGCCCGGTGCGGATGGACATCGAGCGGCACGTGGTCACCGTCGAGGGCGGGACGGTGCAGCTGCCGCTGAAGGAGTTCGAGCTGCTGGAGCTGCTGCTGCGCAACGCGGGTCGGGTGCTGACCCGGGGCCAGCTCATCGACCGGGTCTGGGGTGCCGACTACGTCGGTGACACCAAGACGCTGGACGTGCACGTCAAGCGGCTGCGCTCCAAGATCGAGCCGGAGCCGTCCGCGCCGCGCTTCATCGTCACCGTCCGAGGGCTGGGCTACAAGTTCGAGCCGTGATCCGCAGGGGTCTCGTCCGTTCGTGTGCGACCGGCGGGGCGTGCGCTTGCGGGATGTCTTTGGAGCTGATGTCGCAGATGAATCATCCGTTGATGTCGTCAGCGATTCAGCTCCAAAGGCTCACGACCCCTACCTCCAGCCGCGCGCGGGCGGCCCTCAGCTGGGTTCGTCGGCGGGGTGCGGGGCGATCATGCCCTGCTTCACCCGGGCCGCGCACAGCTCGGCCAGCCGCTCGTACGCCGCCGCACCGATCAGCGCGGTCAACTCGGGCCCGTACGACAGGTACATCGGCTCGGCGCCCACGTGCGCGTCCGTCGAGGAGGTGCACCACCAGTCCAGGTCGTGCCCGCCGGCACCCCAGCCCCGCCGGTCGAACTCGGAGAGCGTGGAGACCAGCACCTTCGAGTTGTCCGGCCGCTTGACCCAGTCCTGGTCACGCCGGATCGGCAACTGCCAGCAGACGTCCGGCTTGTAGTCCAACGGGTGCACCCCGTCGCGCAGCGCCTGACCGTGCAGGGCGCAGCCACCGCCGCCGGGAAAGTCGGCGTCGTTGAGGAAGACACACGGCCCGTCCGCGCCCTGGGTGGCGGTGCGGCGCGCCGGGTTCTTGCCGTCGATCGTGTCCTCGTCGGTCCAGTTCTTGAACCCGCGCCGGAAATGCTGCCAGGTCGACGGGGTGAGCAGCTTGACGGCGGCGCGGACGCGCTTCTCGTCGTCGGAGTCGGTGAAGAACGCCCCGTGCGAGCAGCAGCCGTCGGCGGACCGGCCGGCGATGATGCCGTGGCAGCCCCGGCCGAAGATGCAGGTCCAGCGGGAGAGCAGCCAGGTCAGGTCGGCCCGGATCAGGTGGTTGTCGTCGGCCGGATCGGCGAACTCGATCCACTCCCGGGGAAAGTCCAGCGGCACCTCGCGGCTGCGCGGGTCGCCCGGATCGTCCACCAGCACGCGGAGCTCCATCGTCACCCGGCCCAGCGTACGCCCGGTGTCCCTGATGGGCCGGCGAGCCGCGCAAACATGTTGCACCTAGTGTCTTCACCATGCGACTGGGTGTCCTCGACGTCGGATCCAACACCGTGCACCTGCTGGTGGTCGACGCGCACCACGGCGCGCACCCCTGGCCGGCGCACTCCGAGAAGGTGGTGCTCCGCCTCGCCGAGCAGATCGGCCCGGACGGCGCGCTGACCGAGGCGGGTGCGGACGGCCTGGTCAAGGCGGTCGGCATGGCCAGGGCTGCGGCCACCGGTCTGGAGGCCGACGACCTGATCGCGTTCGCCACCTCCGCGGTCCGCGACGCCACCAACGCCGCCGACGTCCTGGCCCGGGTCCGCGACGAGGCCGGCGTACGCCTGGAGGTGCTCTCCGGCGCGGACGAGGCGCGGATGACCTTCCTGGCGGTGCGGCGTTGGTTCGGCTGGTCGGCCGGGCGTCTGCTGGTGCTCGACATCGGCGGCGGCTCCCTGGAGATCGCCGCCGGGATCGACGAGGACCCGGACGTCGCGATCTCGTTGCCGCTCGGGGCCGGCCGGTTGACCCGGGAGCGGCTCCGGGTCGACCCGGGCAGCGCGGCGCCGCCGACCACCGAGGCCGTCGACAAGCTGCGGGAGTACGTGGACGGCCGGCTGGACAAGGTGGTCGACCAGATGACCCAGGTGGGCTGGGAGCGGACGGCGGCCACCTCGAAGACGTTCCGCACCCTGGCCCGACTGGCCGGGGCGGCGCCGTCGGGGGCCGGGCTCTGGGCGCGGCGCAGCCTGACCCGCGCCGGGCTGCGGCAGGTCATCGGCTTCATCCGGCACATCCCGCCGGCCCAGTTGATGGAGCTGGAGGGGGTCAGCGCGGGTCGGGCCCATCAGTTGTTGGCCGGCGCGGTGGTCGCCGAGGCGGTGATGCGCAAGCTGGACCTGGACTCGCTGGACATCTGCCCGTGGGCCCTGCGCGAGGGCGTCATCCTCCGCCGGCTCGATCAACTCGCACCGATGTGAGGGCAGCGTCTGCTTACGGGCGTTTTGTCGATGCTCGTCCTGATGGTCCCGTGACAGCCGGGCTACCCTGGCTGATGTGACTTCCCGCGTTCCCGTGCTCCTGTCCAGCTCGTCGGTCTTTCCCGAGCCGACCGCAGCGGCGTTCCAACTGGCCGCGCAGCTCGGCTACGACGGCGTCGAGGTGATGGTCTGGACCGACGTGGTGAGCCAGGACGCGGGTGCGCTGCGCGGCCTCTCCGAGCACTACGGCGTGCCGGTGCTGTCGGTGCACGCGCCCTGCCTGCTGGTCACCCAGCGGGTGTGGAGCCCGGACCCGTGGGAGCGACTGCGTAAGGCCGCCGAGCTGGCCGAGACGTTGGAGGCGCCGACCGTCGTGGTGCACCCGCCGTTCACCTGGCAGCGCGACTACGCACGCGGGTTCGTCGACGGGCTCGCCACGGTCGCGGACCAGTTCACCGGGCTGCACCTCGCGGTGGAGAACATGTACCCGGTACGGATGGCGGGTCGTCAGTTCGTCCCGTACGTGCCGGGCTGGGATCCCACCGACGCCGGCTACGCGTCGTACACCCTGGATCTGTCGCACTGCGCGGCCTCGCACAGCGACCCGCTGGAGATGGCCGACCGGATGGGTGACGGTCTGGTCCACGTGCACCTCGGGGACGGCACCGGCGAGGGCCGCGACGAGCACCTGGTGCCCGGGCGTGGCACCCAGCCCTGCGGTGAGCTGCTCTCGTCCCTGGCCGGGCGGGGCTTCACCGGCTCGGTGGCGGTGGAGGTGGCGACGCGGGGCGCGAAGAGCCGCGCGGTGCGCGAGGCGGATCTGCGCGCCGCGCTGGAGTTCGCCCGCCAGCACCTGAGCACGCCGTCCCCGGTCGACGTCTGAGCGTCCGCGCGGTCGGCGCACCGACCCGGCGTAGGCCGGGGCGGGCAGCCGGCGGCTAGCTGATCGGGGTGAGCGAGTCGGCGCCGGCCGTCGGCTGCGGGGCGACCGTCACCTGCTCGCCGATCGCGGCCCGCTTCCGAGCCCGGTGCGCCGCCACGTGCGAGCGGGTGGCGCAGCGCTCGGAGCAGAACCGCCGGCAGCAGTTGGACGACGTGTCCAGATAGACGTTGCCGCACCGCTCGTCGGCGCAGACGCCGAACCGGGCGCTGCCGTACTCGCAGAGCCACACCGACAGCCCCCAGACCGCGCCGGCCAGGTATTCGGCGCTGACCGACGCGCCCCGGCTGGTCACGTGCATGTGCCAGTCGCTGGAGTCGTGCCCGGAGATGCGCGGCTGGACGGGGAACGCCTCCAGCAGCGCGTTCAGTTCGGTCACCGCCTGGGCGTCGCGCCCCGAGGTGCCGTACTCGAAGACGTCCCGGAGCCGCTTCTGCGCCCGCCGGAAGATCGCCACATCCCGTTCCACGACCTCGTCGCTCATCCAGGAATGGTCGTCGGTGAAGAGGGCCCGCAGGTCGTCGAGGTCGTCCAGGCGGGCGTTGACCAGGTCAACGCCGGTCCGGGCGTACGCGTCGAAGTTCACGCCCCCAACGGTAGACGACTCACGCGGTGCGCGGCGCGTCGATGTAGTGGGGCAGGAACCGCGCGTAACCGTCGGTGATCAGGCTGGCGCTTTCCCGCACCCCGACACCGGCCGACTCGCCGTCGACGATCCAGCTGCCCAGCACCATCCGATTACCGGCGAACTGCGGCAACGCGCGGAACTCCTGGTAGCACCAGCCCTCGTCGCCGTAGATCCCCGGGTTGGTGATCTCCTCTTCGGCCGTCACGATGCGTACCGATCCGCCCTCGCGGCCGAGCAGCGGTTTCGCCACGTACTCCGTCATGCCGCGCGGCGAGTCGAGGTACGCCGGGAGCAGGTAGTCGTGACCCGGGTACAGCTCCCAGAGGACCGCGAGCAGCGCCTTGTTGGACAGCAGCAGCTTCCAGGCCGGCTCGATCCAGGTGGTCGGGGTGCCCGGGGCAAGGGCCAGCGGCCCGTACGGCTCGGCCAGCATCCACTCCCACGGGTAGAGCTTGAAGCAGGTGGTCACCGGGCGGTCCGCGGCGTCGACGAAGCGCCGGCCGTCCCAGCCGATCTCCTGGATCGGCTGCAACTCGACGCTCAGGCCGGCCTGCCGGGCGGTCTCGGCGAGGTAACCGGCGGTCATGTGGTCCTCGCCGGACTCCTCCTCGTTCGACCAGAGCACGTGGACCCGGGGCTCGTGCAGCCCGGCCCCGATCTTCGCCCAGGCGCCGACCAGCCGCTCGTGCAGGCTGTTCCACTGGTCAAGCTCCGGGCGGGTCTGCTCCAGCCAGAACCACTGGATGATGCTCGCCTCGACCAGCGCGGTGGGGGTGTCGGCGTTGTACTCCAACATCTTCGGGGGCCAGGTGCCGTCGTACGCCAGGTCGAAACGGCCGTAGAGGGTGGGTGGCGCCTCGCGCAGGGACCGGGCCACCGCCTCGGCCGCCCACTGCGGGATGCCGAACTCGGCGTACCGGCGCTGCGCCACCACGTGCTCGGCGGCGGCCACCGACATCCGGTGCAGTTCCTCGGTGGCCTCCTCCAGGCGCAGCACCTCGTCGAGGTCGAAGGCGTACGCGGCGGTCTCGTCCCAGTACGACATGATCCCGCCGTCGGGCAGTTCGGTGTCGACGTAGACCAGCCCTTGCGCCCGGATGGTGGCGTCCCAGTCGGGCCGTGGCGTGACGGACACGCGCCGCACGTCAACCCCCGCAGGCGGCGAGGTGGGTGCCGAAGCCGCCGCGCTCGGGCACGGCCGTCGTGGTCGGCTCCGGGCCGGTGCGACCTGCGGCCGAGTCGGGGACGCGCATCGCCAGCGCGACCGTGCCGCCCCCGCCGACCGGGCCGAGGGCGCAGTCATCGTCATCGTCGTCGTCCGAGGTCATGTTGCAGCCGGAGAGGGCGAGCGCCAGGGCCGTGAGGGCGCCAAGCTGCACGGAGGCCGACCGGAGTCGGCGGCGGGGGCGTTGGTCCACGGCATCGTTGTAGCCGATCGACGCCAGCAGCGTCACCCCGCCCCGGCGTCGGATTGAGCACCCGGCTGTCGGATCGGCCGCGCGACGGCCCTCCCAACCTGGGAAACGGCGGCCTCGGCCGCCCCCCGGCGAGGGTGCTGGCAGGGGCGATACGCTCGGCTCATGCTCCGTTCCGTCATCCTCGCCGCCTCCCGGTCATCCCAGGTCGAGCGGCTCGTCGCGACCGCCCCGTACACCCGGGATGTCGTTCGCCGGTTCGTCGCCGGCGCCGCCACCGACGATGCGTTGCGCGCGACCCGCGGGCTCATCGACGACGGCCTGGCTGTCACCCTCGACCACCTCGGCGAGGACACCGTCACCCCCGAGCAGGCCATCGCCACCCGGGACGAATACCTCAAGCTGCTGAAGATGCTCGCCAGCGCGGGGCTCACCCCGGCCGCCGAGGTGAGCGTGAAGCTCTCCGCCCTCGGTCAGATGTTCGACGAGCAGTTGGCGTACGACAACGCGCGGGCGATCTGCGCGGCGGCCGACGCGGCGGGCACCACTGTCACCCTGGACATGGAGGACCACACCACCACCGACTCGACGTTGGAGGTGCTGGCCAAGCTGCGCAAGGACTTCCCGTCGACCGGCGCGGTCCTCCAGGCGTACCTGCGTCGCACCGAGTCGGACTGCCGGGAGCTGTCCTCGGCGGGGTCGCGGGTGCGGCTGTGCAAGGGCGCGTACAAGGAGCCGGAGTCGGTGGCGTACCAGTCGGCTCGCGAGGTGGACAAGTCCTACGTCCGCTGCATGAACATCCTGATGTCCGGCGACGGCTACCCGATGCTTGCCACCCACGACCCCCGGATGATCGCGATCGGCGAGGACCGGGCCCGCTGGTTCGACCGGGGGGCGGGGCGCTTCGAGTTCCAGATGCTCTTCGGCATCCGCCCGGAGGAGCAGGCCCGGTTGGCCGGCGAGGGCTACACCGTGCGCACGTACGTCCCGTACGGCGACCAGTGGTACGGCTACCTGATGCGCCGGCTCGCCGAGCGCCCGACCAACCTGGTCTTCTTCGGCCGTGCCCTGATCTCCAAGAAGTAACCCCCCCTCCACGGCTGTGACGACTAGCCGGGTTCGGCGCGACTAGGCGGGGTGGGGGGTCCACGGGTTGGGTCGGGGTTGGTGGCGGTTCGTTCGATCGGCCGAATGGTCGTAACCTTCGGCGGGTGACTGACGGGGTGCATCAGCCATCGTCGCGGCGGCTCTGGCCGCTGTGGACGGTGCTCGTGGTGGTCGTCCTGCTGCTGGGCTGCGGGCTGCCCGCGCTGCTGGTCGTCGGGGTGGTGCGGGAGTCCGGCGACCAGGCCACCGTCCGCCGGGCCGGCGCCTCGGCGACCGACGACCCGGCGACCGCTGTCGCCCGAGGGCTGTCCGACCGGATCACCGCGCAGCTTCAGCGGCAGTCCACGGCGCTGCTCGGTGGTGACCAGGATGCCTACCTCGCCATCGCCGACCCGGCCGCGCACACCGACCTGCGCCGCCGCTTCGGCGCGCTGCGCGCACTCAAGGTCACCGTCTGGCGGGCCGAGCCGAGCGGCCTGCCCGCACCGATCGTCGGCCGGCCGGGCGAGTGGCGGCTGCTGGTGCGCTTCCAGTACTGCTTCGTGGCGCCGGACTGCCGGCCGAGCCCTGTGTTGATCGGCACCCGCTGGCGGGAGAACGGCGACCAGCCCCGACTGGTCGCCCTGGAGGAGTCCAAGTCGGCCGAGACCGGCACCCGACCGTGGGAGATCAGCGACCTGGTCGTGGCGGTCGGCGAGCGGACCATCGTGGCCACCACACCGGCGCTGCGCGGCAAGCTGCCCGGCCTGCTGGCCCAGGCCGAGGCGGCAGCCAGGGTCGCCGACGGGTACGCGGTGGCAGGCTCGCCGCCGGACCGCTACCGCATCTTCTACGCCGGCCGCACCGAGTGGCAGCGCTGGTATGGCGGCGGCCGACCACAGTGGACCGGCGGTTACGCGGTGACCGTCGGCGGTGGTCACCACGAGGTGGTGCTCAGCGCCGACGGTCTGCCGAGCAGCGGCACCGACGACCTGCTCCGGCACGAGTTGACCCACGCCGCGTCGCTGCCGGAGCGTGGCTATCCGGGCAAGACGACCTGGTGGCTGGTCGAGGGCCTGGCCGAGTTCGCCGGTGCCGGTGGTCAACCGGTCGAGCGGTACGAGGGGCTCGCCGAGGTGCGCAAGCTGGTCCGTAGCAGCTGGGACGGCCGGTTGGAGGGGATCACCCCCACCGACGACGCCGCGGCCGAACGGGTCGGCGGCAGCTACGGCGTCGGCTATCTCGCCGTCCGGCACCTCGTCGACCGGTTCGGGCCGGACCAGTTGCTCGCCTTCTTCAAGGCCGTGGTGCACGAGCGCAAGGCCCTCGACGTCGCCGCCGAGCAGGTGTTCGACGAGCCGTGGTCGACGTTGCACGACGAGTGCGTGGCGTACGTGCGCGCTGTCGCCGCCTGAGACCGCCCGGCAGCGCCGCGAGCGGGCGGCGGCGGTCGCCGACGACCCCGCCGAGCTTCATGATCGACCGCTGTCCGTTGATCACGGTCGACCTGAGACACTGGTCCCCGCTCCCAGCGCGGAGCCCCGGTCCGTGTCCGGAAGCGGCCCGGGGCACCCGTCCGGTGGCTCTGGTGGCGCCGCCGGAGCCACCGGGCGCCTTCCGCGGCCCGCCGCTCGACACAGCGGCGACGGGAACGCCGGCCAGCGCCTTGGACGACTCTCCCGGGCGCAACCGGACGACGGACCCAGGCGGGGAGAATCCGGGAGCACGGATCGGGTGAACCGGCGAACCAAACATGATCAGTTGTAAGAAGGGATCGCGCCGGTCACAGCCGCCCCGCTACCGTACTGATAACACGCGCGTCGCCGCCCGGCCCGGAGCATCCGTCGGGTTGGCACGCGCCGGGCATGGGATTGGTCGGTGAGCCATGGCCGGGTCACAGTCCGACGGACGGCTGTCGGAGGTCAAGTTCCTGACCGTCGCAGAGGTCGCGACGGTCATGCGGGTGTCGAAGATGACGGTCTATCGCCTGGTGCACAGCGGTGAGCTCACCGCTGTCCGGGTCGGCCGGTCCTTCCGGGTGCCCGAGCACGCCGTGCACGAATATCTCCGGGGCGCGTTTCAGGAAACCGCCTGAGCCACCGGCTCCCTGATCGAGTGCGACGTAACGGGCGTCGACGGGGGCGCGTTGGTCCTGCTGACGCTCTCCCGCTACCCTGGAGCCCGACCGAGACCCACCGGTGCGCCCCGCCGCCCTGACTGGTCCGGTCCGTTGTCCGCATGCGGTCGCCGTCGCCACCTGCGTGGTGTCATCCGGCCCGCCCCGCACGTTGTATCGAAAGGCTGTCGTATGGGCTCGGTGGTCAAGAAGCGCCGTAAGCGCATGGCTAAGAAGAAGCACCGCAAGCTGCTGCGCAAGACCCGCGTCCAGCGTCGCCGTCTCGGCAAGTGATCGCCGCCGGGCTCACGGCCCGGCGTTCGGCGTCTCTTGCCTAACTGTCGACTTCCGGAGGCTCAGGTGATCAGGCCGTGGTCGTCCCGGCTCGATCCCCCCTGCCGGCGTAGGTGCGTCAGATGACCCCCGGTAGCACCCCAGGTGCTCCGGGGGTTGTCGTCGTCACCGGCGTCGGCCGGTACCTGGGCGCCCACGTGGCGGCGCGACTGGCGGCCGACCCGCGTATCGAGCGGGTCATCGGGGTGGACGTGCCGGAGCCCGGCGCCGAACTCACCGACCTGCTGGACCGGGTCGAACGGGTTCGCGTCGATCCCGGCTCACTCGGCGGGCTCCTCGCCGACCTGGACGTCGACGCGGTGGTGCACCTCGCGCTGGTCAGTTCCCCGGACCCGCAGCACGGTGGCCGGTCGGCCATGAAGGACCAGAACGTCATCGGCACCATGCAACTGCTCGCCGCCTGCCAGCGAGCGCCCCGGCTGCGCAAGCTCGTGGTCCGGTCGTCGACCGCCGCGTACGGGGTGTCGTTCCGGGACCCGGCCGTCTTCACCGAGGAGACCGAACCGCGCGAGGTGCCGCGCGGCGGTTTCGGCCGCGACATCCTCGACCTTGAGGGGTACGTCCGGGGCTTCCGGCGCCGCCGGCCCGACGTCACGGCGACGGTGCTGCGCTTCGCCCCGTTCATCGGCTCGACCGCCGACACGACGCTGACCCGCTACTTCTCGCAGCCGTTCGTGCCCACCGTCTTCGGCCGCGACCCCCGGTTGCAGTTCCTGCACTTCGACGACGCGTTGGAGGTGCTGCACCGGTCGATCGTCGAGGACCATCCGGGCACCTACAACGTCGCCGGTCCGGGTGTGCTGTCGCTGTCCCAGGCGATCCGGCGGGCCGGCCGGGTGGCCGTGCCGGTGCTGGAGCCGGGCCTATCCGGCGCCGCCGCGCTGGCCCGCAACATGGGCTTCGGCGGCTACGGCCTGGACCAGGTCGATCTCTTCGTGCACGGCCGGGTCGTCGACACCACCCGGCTTGAGCAGGAGTACGGCTTCACGCCCCGCTCCACGGCCGCCGCGTTCGACGACTTCATCCGCGCCCACCACGGCGGGGTGGTGCTCAGCCGGAATCAGTTGGCCGCCGCCGAGCAGTTCGTCCTGGACGGCATTCGGCAGGTCCGTGCCGCCGTGCGGGAGCGCTCGTCGTGACCGGGCCGGAGACGGGCCGCGAGCCGGCGGGCAACGGGCGTTTCGACGTACCCCCGGGGTTGGTGCCGGACGTGGAGCCGGCGCGGCGCAACGGGCACCGACCGGCGGCACAGCTCGCGCCGGCCTCGACGCCGGCCGACGAGGTCGACACCGCGGCCACCGACGAGCCCTCGGTCGAGAGCGGCACGACCGCCGGTGGCGCGCCGGGCACCGGTCCGGCGGTGCCGGACCGGCCGGGCGACCCGTGGGACCGCCGGGTCGCGAACGGCCTGGCGTTCCTGCGCCGCCGGCTGTCCGGGGAGTACGAGGTCGACGAGTTCGGCTTCGACCCGGAGCTGACCGACGCGGTCTTCCACCCGCTGCTGCGGCTGCTCTACCGGGACTGGTTCCGCACCGAGGTCAGCGGTGTGGAGCACGTGCCGGTCGACGGGCCGGGCCTGGTGGTCGGCAACCATTCGGGCACCGTGGCGCTGGACGCGTTGATCCTCTCTGCGGCGCTGCACGACAAGCACCCGGCGCACCGCTACCTGCGTCTGCTCGGCGCCGACCTGGTCTTCCGGATGCCGGTGGTGTCGGAGATCGCCCGCAAGACCGGCGGCACGGTGGCCTGCAACCCGGACGCCGAGCGGCTGCTCGGCGGCGGCGACCTGGTCGGCGTGTTCCCCGAGGGGTTCAAGGGCATCGGCAAGCTCTACGCCGACCGGTACAAGCTGCAACGGTTCGGTCGGGGCGGTTTCGTCTCGGCGGCGCTGCGGACGGGCACCCCGATCGTGCCGGTCGCCATCGTCGGCGGCGAGGAGATCTATCCGATGCTCGCCGACATCAAGCCCCTCGCGCGGCTGCTGAAGCTGCCCTACTTCCCGGTCACGCCGACCTTCCCGTGGCTCGGGCCGCTGGGCATGGTGCCGCTGCCCAGCAAGTGGCTGATCGAGTTCTGCCCGCCGATCCCGACCGCGCACCTGACCGACTCGGCGGACGACCCGCTGGTGGTCTTCAACCTCGCCGACCAGGTGCGGGAGACCATCCAGCAGACGCTGCACTCGCTGTTGGAGCGGCGGCCCGACCCGTTCGGCCCCTGAACCGACGCCTCAGCCGGCGCGACGGCGGCGCTGTAGCGCCAGGCCGGCGGTCACCGCCCCGGCGACCAGGCCGGCTGCCGCCGTCGACGGCACGGCGATCTTGACGGCTCGGCGGCCGGTGCGGAAGTCCCGTACCTCCCAGCCGTGCTGCCGGGCCTGCCGCAGCAGGGTGCCGTCCGGGTTGACCGCCACCGCCCGGCCCACCGCGGAGAGCAGGGGCAGGTCGTTCGCGGAGTCGCTGTAGGCCGCGCAGCGGGCCAGGTCCAGCCCCTCAACGGCGGCGAGCTGGGTGACCGCCTCGGCCTTCGCCGGCCCATGCATGAGGTCGCCCACCAACCGCCCGGTGTACGCCCCGTCCCGCACCTCGGCCACCGTGCCGATCGCACCGGTCAGGCCGAGCCGGGTGGCGATCACCCGGCCGATCTCCACCGGGGCGGCGCTGACCAGCCAGACGCGCTGACCAGCGTCCAGGTGGCGCTGGGCGAGCTGGTGGGTGCCGGTCCAGATCCGAGGTGCCATCAGCTCGTCGAAGATCTCCTCCGACAGCCGTTCGACGTCGTCGACCCGCCAGCCCTCGACGAAGGCCAGCGCGGCCTCCTTGGCCTGGGACATGTCACCGGCGTGTTCCCGGGCGAGCACCCGGAACCGGAGCTGCTGCCAGGCGAAGCGCGCCAGGTCGGCGGTGGTGAAGTAGTCCCGGGCGGCGAGCCCACGAGCGAACCAGTAGATCGACGCGCCCTGCATCATCGTGTTGTCGACGTCGAAGAAGGCGGCGGCGGTCGGGTCCGGAGCGGGTGGGGTCACCGGCGCCAGTTCGGTCTCCGCCCAACCCGCGGTGTGACCCTGGGCGTCGGTGCTGACCGTCACCTTGCGGCTGCGCGCCACGCGACTCCCCTCCTGACCAGGTGCAACGGATGCCTCCAGCGAGGGTATCCGGCGGGCACGGATGATCGACCACGCACACGGGGAACTGTGGCGTGGTCGGTCGGACGTGCGGTAGAGGGCTCCGGCGGATCAGCGGGCGCCGGGGCAGGTCGTCGGCGCGGGCCCGAGTGTGTCGCTGCCGGTCGGCGCCGGCAGGCCGCAGGCGATCGCGGCGCGCAGCGCGTCCGAGCGCTCCCGGGCGGTGTCCAGCAGCTCCAACGACCGCCGGGTCCGGACCCGGTCTGCCCGGGTAGCGCCGTCGAGGAGGTTGCTCACCGCGCGGCGCTGGCTGGCGACGAAGGCGTTGACGGTGTCCAGGCTGCTCGGCTCGGCGCGCTGCACGGCGGCGGTGGTGAGCAGGCGGATGCCCTGCCGGGTGTCGGCGTCCATGTCGTCGAGAACGGCGCTGTAGCCGATCGGGTCGCCACGCAGCTCGGCGGCCTCGCCGAGCCTGGTCCGGGCGAAGTCCAGGAAGAGCTGACCCCGGCTGATGTCCGAGCTGGCCAGGGCCAGCTGGGCTCGCTCGGTCGAGCGCTTCATGCCGTAGAGCGCGTCGCCGGGCACCGCGTTCTCGCTGGCGGCGGAGATCCCGGAGACGGCGACGGCGCCAGCGGCGATGCCGATCAGGATCGCGCCCCGGGCGCGGGCGCGTCGGGCGGTGACCGCCGGCAGCAGCGACCCGCGGGTCGTGGCGGCGGGACGCTTGGCGGCCGGCTCGGCGGTCGCCGGGGCGGTGGCCATCGCCTCGCGCTCGGCGGTGGCGAGCAGCATCGCTCGCAGGCCGGTGCGGAAGTCAGGGTCCACCTCGGTCGTGGGCGGATCGACGCTCAGCCGCTGGCCCACCGCGACGAGCGGTGCCAGTTGGCCGTCCACCCGGGACCGTACGTGGTGCCGCCGGCCGCCGTTGGCCTCGTCGAGAAGCTGCGCGAAGCGCTCGGCGCGCCGGCGGGAGAAGAGGATGTTGTCCACCGCTGGCACCTCCTCTCGCTGGTCACGGCCGGTCGGCCGCCGTCGTTGCCAGCGACCGGGCGGCAGTGTGACACCACGGAGGTGAGGTGCCGCCCGGTGTGCCGGTCGGACCTCGGTGACCCGGGCTTGCCGGGACAACCACCGGTCGCACCCGGAGAAACGCGGCGGACCGGGCACGGGTTACGGGCCGGGCGGGGCGGAAATCACGGAAAGTGATCGCCGTCACCGGACGAGACCGGCCCTGAGCTGCGCAAACGCCGATCAGTGCCGACCGCCCCGCCGAACAACCTATGGCTGGAAGCCGTCCGGCAGGAGCCGCGCCAGCGCCCGTACGGCCCGGTACTGGAGTGCCTTGATGGCGCCCTCGTTCTTGCCCATGGCACGTGCCGTCTCGGCGACCGAGAAGCCCTGGAGGAACCGCAGCACGATGCACTCCTGCTGCTCCGGGTTGAGCTGCTTCACGGCGGTGAGCAGCGCGACGTTGGTGATGTGTTCGACCACCGCCGCCTCCGGGCTGCCCTCCGGACCCCGGTCCTCCCGGTCGGCGTCGAGGACGTCGCCGGTGGTGACCTCCAGCCGGTACCGGCCGGACTTGAAGTGGTCCGCGACCAGGTTGCGGGCGATGGTCACCAGCCAGGCACCGAGGTCGCGGCCCTGCCAGGTGAAGCTGCCGATCCGCTTGAGAGCGCGCAGGAAGGTGTCCGAGGTGAGGTCCTCGGCGAGTTGGCGGTTGCCGACCCGGAAGTAGACGAACCGGAACACGGTGTCCACGTACCGGTCGTAGATGAGGCCGAACGCCTCGGACTCGCCGGCCTGGGCCCGCTCGATCAGCGTCCAGACCTCGGTGGCCGGGTCGGACGGGTCCGGTCGGCTGGGAAAGCCGGTCGGTGTGGTCGGGGTGGTCGTGGTGGTGGCCTGGACGGCGGGGATCACCGCGGTCTCGCCCGCCGCCGGATCGCTTGTCACCGCCGGTGTGTCACCGACGCGACGGCCCTGGGCCGGCATGGTCGGGCGGGCCGGCGCGGCGACCCGGCCACCGGTCGGCATCGCGTTGCCGCCGGGAACCGCCGGTCTCGGTGGCGGCTCGTTGGTGTGTGGACGATTGCGGGTCCGCTGGGCCGCGCTGTGCTGGTCGTCCGGCGGCGTGCGGGCCGCCGGACGTTCGTTGACCTGGGCGCGGGTCGTCTGACCGGTCAGGCCGACCGGGCGTTCCGCGTAACCGAAGGCGGTCATCGCACAGCCCCCGTCCCGTTGGTCGCCGGACGGGCCGGTCTGCGGGCCATCAGTGTGGACCGACCGGGCATCCGGTCGGGCAGGACGGTTCCGGGGTGTGCCGACAGGCGGCAGTTCCCCTTGAGGTGCTGGTCCAATGCGCTCACAGGCACGGGGGCCTCCTCGGGCTGAGGGGTGTCGACTCACGGCAAATGGGGTGAGCCGACCCGAGTGATAATAGGGCCAACGTCACCCGCGCGTGGCAAGTCCGTTACACAGGGCGGAAGTATTTCCGCCGGTGTCGCACCGGCGGCGGACCAGTTGTCCGTCGTGTGCGGTTGACTTTCCGTCGGGCCGGTGTTCCACGATGATCCCCTGCTCGAGGGCACATTGGCCGATCGCCTGACCCTCCGCGCCTGGCGGTGGCGAGGGCGTGGCCGAATCGTCGGGCGGAGTCGACGATCGTCCCATCAGGGGGACTTGATCGCATCGCCGGCGGCACAGTGGGTGGTCCCGCTGGCGGGACCTGAGCGGCACTCGCGACAGCCCTTCGCCCCACCTGTCGGGGCGTGGCCTGACACCGCCCGCTGTGCCAGACTCGACCACCGTGCAGGACGCAGCCCCAGACTCCGCGCCGAACCTCGCCGACCGGCTCCACCGGGCGGCCCACGACCACGGTGACCGGCCCGCGCTGCACTGGCGGGACCGGAGCATCAGTTGGTCCGAACTGGACGCCGCCGTGACCGCCGCCGCGCACGGCCTGGCCGCCGTCGCGCCGCACACCGAGCTGGGCGACACACCTCCCCGCGTCGCGATCGCGCTGCCCAACACCCCCGACTTCGTGATCGGCTGGCTCGGTGCCCTGCGGGCCGGGCTGGTCGCCGTCCCGGTCAACCCCGGCCTCACCGCCCCGGAGTTGCTCCACGTGCTGGCCGACTCCGGCGCGTCGGTGCTGATCGGCACCGACCGGGTCCGGAGCCTGGTCGCCGAGGTGGCCACCGAACTGCCCGCGCTCACCGCCGTGTACGGCACACCGCCCACCGCAGACGCGACCGCACCGCCGTCGCGCCCACACCGAGGCGGCGACGACCTGGCCGTACTGCTCTACACCTCCGGCACGGAGGGCCACCCGAAGGGGGCGATGCTCTCCCACGGCGCGCTGGTGGCCAACCACGAACAGGTCGACCGGATCGACCCGCCGGTCGTCGGCTCCACGGACACCGTGCTGCTGGCCCTGCCGCTGTTCCACGCGTACGGGCTCAACGCGGGGCTCGGCGCGGTCGTCCACCATGGCGCGACAGGTGTGCTGCTCGACGAGCCGGGGCCGGAGGCGGGGCTGGACGAGATCGCGCGACACCGAGTCAGCGTGCTGGTGGGCGTACCGTCGATGTTTCTGACCTGGGCCGACGCGCCGACGGTCCGCGCGGCGACCTCGTCGGTGCGGGTGGCGGTGTGCGGCGCGGCGCCGCTGGAGCCCGCGGTCGCGGCGCGCTTCGCCGAGGCCACCGGCCATCCGGTGCACATCGGGTACGGCCTCACCGAGACCGCGCCGGTGCTCACCTCGACCCTGGTCGGCGGGCAGGCCAAGGCCGGCTCGATCGGACGGCCGCTGCCCGGCGTGCGGCTGCGCCTGGTCGGCCCGGACGGGGTGGACCTGTGGCGCGACGGCCAGGCCGTCCTCGACGACGACCCGGATGAGCTGGACATCTCCGACGTCGCGCCGGGCACCGACCCGGGGCAGATCGTCGTGGGCGGCGCCAACCTCTTCGCCGGCTACTGGCCCGACGGTCGGGGTGGCCCGGACGCCGACGGCTGGTGGAGCACCGGCGACATCGCGTACGCCGACGAGGACGGAGACCTCTTCCTGGTCGACCGGCTCGGCGAGCTGATCCTGGTCAACGGGTTCAACGTCTATCCGCACGAGGTCGAGTTGGTGCTCACCGGGCACCCCGGGGTGGCCGAGTCGGCGGTACTGGGTGTGCCGCACCCGCGGACCGGCGAGACTGTGCGGGCGTACGTGGTGCCGGCACGGGGGCGACCGGTGACAAGCGAGGAGTTGCTCGCCCACTGCGCACGGAACCTGGCCCGGTTCAAGTGCCCGACCACCGTCGAGTTCGTCGATGCCCTGCCACACTCGGCGATCGGCAAGGTACGCAAGACCCAGCTCCGGCCGGCGACACCAGCCGGCCCGTCCGCATCCGCCGACACCCGCACGGAGGTAACCGATGGCCACTGACGCCCGGCTCGCCCTGATCACCCGGCCCGGCTGCCACCTGTGCGACGACGCCAAGGCGGCGCTCGACCGGGTGGTGGCGGTCACCGGGGACAAGTGGGTCGAGTGGGACGTGAGTGACGACCAGGAGCTGGAACGGGAGTACGGCGACCGGCTGCCGGTGGTGATGCTCGACGGCAAGGAGCACGGCTACTGGCGGGTGGAGGAGGACCGGCTGCTGCGGGACCTGACCACCCCTCAGCTCTGAATGGTGCCTATGGTGCTCGGATGAGCCCTGCGCACCCCCACCTGGTGTGGGACTGGAACGGCACCCTGCTCAACGACCTCAGCCTGGTGGTGGCCGCCACCAACGCCGCGTTCGCCAGCGTGGGCGGGCCGACGGTCACCCCCGAGGAGCACCGGACGCGGTTCCGCCGCCCGATCGCCGACTACTACGCCGACGTGCTCGGCAAGGCCGTGGACGACGAGGCGTTCGGCCGGCTGGACCGGATCTTCCACGACGCGTACCGCAACGGTCTGACCACCTGCGAGCTGGCCGCCGACGCGCAGACCGCGATGGCCACCTGGGAGGGCAGCCAGAGCCTGCTGTCCATGTGGTTCCACGAGGAGTTGGTGCCCACCGTGCACACCTACGGGCTGACCGGGCACTTCACCCGGGTGGACGGGCTGCGGGCCACGGTCGGCGGCGGACCCAAGGCCGAGTCGCTCCAGCGGCACCTGACCGAGCTGGGCGTCGACGGCGCATCGGTGGTGCTGATCGGCGACTCCATCGACGACGCGGACGCGGCCCTCGCGGTCGGCGGCCGGGCGGTGCTCTACACCGGCGGCTTCACCGACCCGGCGCGGCTGCGCGCCTCCGGCCACCCGGTCGCCGACACCCTCACCGACGCGGTGGCCCTGGCCGCCGGGAAGGTCAGTTCCGCAGGTAGGTGAGGACGGCCAGCACCCGCCGGTGCTGCTCGGTGTCCGGTGGGAGCGTGAGCTTGGTGAAGATGTTGCGCACGTGCTTCTCCACCGCGCCGTCGCTCACCACCAGGGCACGGGCGATGGCCGTGTTCGAACGCCCCTCGGCCATCAGGGAGAGCACCTCCCGCTCGCGCGGGGTCAGCTCGCGCAGCGGGTCGTCCCGGCGCCGTCGGGCGAAGAGCTGGCCGACCACCTCCGGGTCGAGCACCGTGCCGCCCGCCGCCACCCGCCGCAGCGCGTCCAGGAACTCGTCGATCGCGGCCACCCGGTCCTTGAGCAGGTAGCCGATCCCGCCGCCGGACCCGCCGGTGGTGTCCAGCAGGTCGTCGGCGTACGACACCTCGACGTACTGGGAGAGCACCAGGATCGGCGTACGCGGCACCAGCCGACGGGCCTCCACCGCCGCCCGCAGCCCCTCGTCGGTGTGGGTCGGCGGCATTCGGACGTCGACGATCGACACGTCCGGCCGGTGCTCCACCACCGCCTCGACCAGCGCCTCGCCATCCCCGACGGCGGCCACCACCTGATGCCCGCTCTCAGTCAGCAGCCGCACCAGCCCTTCCCGGAGGAGGACGGCGTCGTCGGCGATCACAATGCGCATGGTTGTGCTGTCTACCATGTCCGGCCTGTCGCGCAGGCTCGGTGCGGGCACGCTCACAGCGGCAGCTCCGCGCGGATCTCGGTGGGCCCCCCGGTCGGGCTGACCACGGCCAGCTCACCGCCGGCAGCCCGCACCCGGTCGGCGATTCCGGCCAGCCCGTGCCCCTTGGCCAGGTGCGCGCCACCCTGTCCGTCGTCACCCACCCGCACCTGGAGGTGGCTGCCCTGCCGGGTCACGGCGACCACGGCCTCGGTGGCCCGGCTGTGCTTGGCGATGTTGGTCAGCGCCTCGGCCACCACGAAGTACGCGGTGTTCTCCACCGCCGGGTCGAGCCGCCCGCCCGCCGTGCCGAGCTGCGGGTCCACCTCCAGCTCGATGGGGATCAGCCCGCGGCCGGCGAGCGCGGCCAGGGCGCTGGGCAGACCACGGTCGACCAGGATCGGCGGGGCGATGCCCCGGGACAACGCCCGCAGCTCGGCGAGGGTGTCCCGGGTCTGGGTGACCGCCTCGTCTATGGTCCGGCCGGCGGCCTCCGGGTCGGAGGCGAGCTGCATCCGAGCCCGGCTGAGGTCCATCGCCAGCCGGACCAGGCGCTGCTGGGGGCCGTCGTGGATGTCACGTTCCAGCCGGCGCAGCGCGGACGCCTCGGCGGACACGGCGGCCCGCTTCTGCTCCTCCAACACGGTGATCCGGTCGCGCATCTCGGCCACCCCGGTCAGCATGGCCTTGGCGAAGCTGGCCTGGAGCAGCGCGCAGCCCCGGACCACGATCGGCAAAGTGATCAGGAAGAACACCCCGAGCGCGGTGTGCAGCCCGATCCGGGCGGTGGTCGAGTCGCCCAGGCCGAGTAGTTGTGCCAGGTCCTGGTCGCCATCGGCGTCCGCCCGGGGCAGTGCCCAGTCGTAGGCCCAGTAGAGCGAGCCGGCGATTGCTCCGGCCCACCAGACCACGGTCACCACGAAGGTGCCCAACGCCGCGATCAGGCGCAGGATGCCGTGTGCCAGGTCGAGCCAGGACTGGGCGTCCCGGATCGGTACGAAGATCCGCCGCCAGGCGTTCGCTCCCGCCTCGGGCTGCCGGTAGTGCGGCCGGATCCGGGGCTGCCGGAGCACCGCGGACAGCCGCATTCGCTCGATGTCGGCCAGACCGCGGGCGGCGTACAGGGTGCCGGCGAGGATCGGCAGGCCGATCACGGTGACCACCAGGCCGACGCCGACCGCGAGGCCGACGACGAGGACGACGAAGCTGGCCAGGGCCAGGGGGAGACCGAGCAGCACGTACCGGGAGTCGACGAACAGCTGCCGGGGGATGCTGGGCGCCAGCATTTGTTGATCATTGGTGGCAGTAACGGTGGTCATGCCAAAAGGCTAGGCATCTGGGGTTCTCCCACCCATCCCGAAACCCCGCCTCTCTCCCGTAGTGCTGCCCCTACCCCAACCCCCCGCAACGCGTCGATCTTGCATTTGTGGTCGCCGAATCGCCCGGTATGGGAATGATGCGGGGGCGGCAACTGCAAGATCGACGCGTCCGAGCGGGTTGGCGACGCGCGGCGCGCGATTGGTCAGAGAAGTCGGGATTGAGCAATAATCGCCCCGGGCGGCCGAGGGTCGGACGGCTGCTGAATCGATCTTGTGAAAAGGAGGTGCTGGTGGGGTCGCGCCACGGAGCGACAAGATCGCGATTTGTGCACGTCTTCACAAGCGCCTACTCTGTAGTTCCGACGCGCCCTGCTAGCACAGCCGGCAATCTCGGTCGCCAGCGGGAGTCCACAAACGGCCGACCAGCGACGTTGGCCGAGGATCGCACCGCACGGAGTCTCATGAGTCAGCACCGTCACCCAGGCGCGTCCGGCCGCGCCGGTGCCGTACCGACGCTCCCGGACCTCCCCGAGGCGACCGTCGCTCGGCTCCCGGAGTACCTACGCGCGCTGCACAACCTCGCCGACGCCGGCCACGAGACGGTCTCCAGCGAGGGCCTCTCCGCCGCCGCCGGGGTCAACTCCGCCAAGCTCCGCAAGGACCTCTCACACCTCGGCTCGTACGGCACCCGGGGCGTCGGCTACGACGTCGCGCTGCTGATCGAGCAGATCGAGTATGTGCTCGGGCTCACCCAACGTCGTGCCGTCGCCCTGGTCGGCGTGGGTAATCTCGGTCACGCTCTGGCCGGCTACGACGGCTTCGCGGGCCGGGGTTTCCGGATCGTCGCGCTGCTCGACGCCGACCCCTCCCGCGTCGGCGAAGAGATCAACGGGCTGATTGTCCGACATGTCGACGAGTTGCCGGCGGTCGCCGCCGCGGAATCCGTCGCGATCGGCGTGATCGCCACCCCCGCCGCCGCCGCACAGAGCGTCGCCGACCAGCTGGTCGCGGTCGGCGTGACGAGCATCCTCAACTTCGCGCCGTGCGTACTCTCGGTGCCGGAGGGGGTCGACGTGCGCAAGGTCGACCTCGCCATCGAGCTGCAGATTTTGTCTTTCCACGAGCACCGCAAGGCGTCGCTGACCGCGCTGCCCGCCACCGGCGGGTCCGCTCTCACCGCCCTGCCGGGCGGGCTCGCGACCACCGACACCCAGGAGGCGATCGGCACGTGAAACTGCTCGTCGTCGGCGCGTCCTACCGGACCGCCCCGGTCGCCACGCTGGAGCAGCTGGCCGTGCCCCCCGCCGACCTCACCCGAACCCTCGACCGCCTGGTCGCCCAGCCGTACGTGAGCGAGGCGGTGCTCGTCTCCACCTGCAACCGGGTGGAGGTCTACGCCGCCGTGTCCGGTTTCCACGGTGGGCTCGGCGACATCTGCGCCGTCCTGGCCGAGCAGGCCGGCAGCGCGCCGTCGGCGCTCGCCAGCCACCTCTACGTGCACTACGACACCGCCGCCGTGGACCACGTCTTCCGGGTCGCCAGCGGGCTCGACTCGATGGTCGTGGGCGAGGCGCAGATCCTCGGCCAGTTGCGTGACGCGTACCACTGGGCCAGCGGCGCCGACTCGGCCGGCCGGCTGCTGCACGAGCTGATGCAGCAGGCGCTGCGCGTCGGCAAGCGGGCCCACTCCGAGACCGGCATCGACCGGGCCGGCCAGAGCGTGGTCACCGCCGCGCTGGAGTTGGCCGCCGGGCACTTCGACGGCGACCTCGCCGGCCGCCCCGCACTGGTGATCGGTGCCGGCGCGATGGGATCGCTCGGTGTGGCCACCCTGTCGCGACTGGGCGCCGGGCCGCTCACGGTCACCAACCGGGGTGCCGACCGGGCCGTCCGGCTCGCCGAGTCGTACGGGGCGGGCGCCGCGCCGATGGCCGAGCTGACCGACACCCTCTCCACAGTGGACATCGTAGTGGCCGCCACCGCGTCCACCGAACCGGTCCTCACCCGCGCGGTGGTCAGCGCCGCACTGGCCGAGCGGGACCCGGCCCGGGGCCCGCTGGTCCTGCTCGACCTGGCCGTCCCGCGTGACGTCGGGGAGGGCGTCGCCGAGCTGCCCGGCGTCGAGGTGATCGACATCGACCGGATGGCGGCGCTGCTCGCCGACGGTCCCGCCGCGGCCGACGCCGCCGCCGTCGAGCGGATCGTGCTCGGCGAGGTGGAGAGCTTCCTCACCTGGCTGCGCGGCGCCGACGTGGCACCCACCGTGGCCGCGCTGCGCGGCAGGGCCGACGACGTCGTCACCGCCGAGCTGCGCCGGCTGGCCCAGCGCCGCCCCGACCTCGGCGACGACCTGCGAGCCGAGGTGGCCCGCACGGTGCACCGGGTGGTGCAGCGGCTGCTGCACCAGCCCACCGTCAAGGTCCGCCAGCTCGCCGCCGAGCCCGGCGGCGACCAGTACGCGGCCCTGCTGCGTGAGCTGTTCGACCTCCAGGTGCCACAGACCTCACCGGTGGACACCGTCCCCGACGTGATGACCCCCGACCTCGGTGTGACGTTCGCCAACGCCGACCCGGCGGCCGGCGTGGACGCCGACGACCCCACCCCGCCCACCGGAGGTGCCCGATGACCGCCCCCCTGCGACTCGGCACCCGGGGCAGCGCCCTGGCGATGGCCCAGTCCGGCCAGGTCGCCGAGGCGTTGACCGCCGCCACCGGCCGCCCGGTCGAGCTGGTCGAGGTGATCACCGCCGGCGACCGGTCCAACGCGCCGGTGCACCGGCTCGGCGTCGGGGTGTTCGTCTCCGCGCTGCGCGACGCGCTCACCGCCCGGACCATCGACTTCGCGGTGCACTCCTACAAGGACCTGCCCACCGCGGTCCCCGGCGGGCTCCTCGTCGCGGCGGTGCCGGCCCGGCAGGATCCGCGCGACGCGCTTATCGCCCGGGACGGACGGACGCTCGCGGAGTTGCCCCCCGGGGCCACCGTGGGCACCGGCGCGCTGCGCCGCGTCGCCCAACTGCACGCCCTCGGCCTGCAGCTGGAGGTCACCCCGATCCGCGGCAACGTGGACACCCGCCTGGCCCGGGTGCTCGGCCCCGAAGCCGACCTCGACGCCGTCGTACTGGCGCGGGCCGGGCTGGCCCGCCTCGACCGGGCCGACGTGATCACCGAGACGTTGGACCCGATGCTCATGCTGCCCGCACCCGCCCAGGGCGCGCTGGCCGTGGAGTGCCGGGTCGACGATCAAGACCTGGTCGAGTTGCTCGCGCTGCTCGACCACGCACCGTCGCACGCCGCGGTCATCGCGGAGCGCGCGTTGCTGGCAACGCTGGAGGCCGGGTGCAGCGCACCCGTCGCCGCCTATGCGGAACTCGCCGAAGGTGACGCCGGCGATGAGATTTACCTGCGCGGGGCGGTGATCAGTCCGGATGGCACTCGTGACCTTCGGCTGTCCCGCACCGGAACGCCCGCCGACGCGGCGGAGATCGGTAAGGCACTCGCCGCCGAACTCCTCGAACTCGGCGCCGACTCGATCCTCGGCCACGAAGGACACACCGGCCCGGGGACCCAGCAATTTGGGAGCACAGAATGACCCGCACCCGTAAGCCCGTCGGCCGTATCGCATTCGTCGGGGCGGGCCCCGGTGACCCGGGCCTGCTGACCCGTCGGGCGCACGACGCCCTGGTCGACGCCGACCAGGTCATCTACGACCGGGGAGTCCCCGATTCCCTGCTCGCCGTCGTCCGCGCCGAGGCCAGGGAGGACGCCCAGTTCACGCCGGCCGAAGGCGCGCCGGGCGACGTGGCGAAGGTGCTGATCTCCGCCGCCCGGTCCGGGCTGAACGCGGTGCACCTGGTCGCCGGCGACCCGTTCGGCCACGACTCGGTGGTCAAGGAGGTGCAGGCCGTGGCCCGCACCGCCGCCCACTTCGAGGTGGTGCCCGGCGTCGGCCAGGCCGAGGGCGTGGCCACCTACGCGGGTGTTCCGCTGCCGGGCGTGCGTACCGCCGCCGACGTCGAGGACGTCTCCGCGCTGGACTTCGAGGCGCTGGCCGCAGCCGTCGGCCGGGGCTCGCTCGCGCTCGCGGTGGACGCCGGTGACCTTGCCGCCGTCCGGGACGGTCTGCTGGCCGCCGGGGTCGACGGCACCACGGGCGTCGGGGTGACCGGCGACGGCACCGGCGAGACCCAGTACACGACCACGTCGACCGTGGACAGCTTCGTGGCCGCCGCGCTCGGCTTCACCGGTCGGGTCGTGCTCACCGTGGGCGTGGGCGTGGGCCAGCGCGACAAGCTGAGCTGGTGGGAGAACCGCCCGCTGTACGGCTGGAAGGTGCTCGTACCGCGGACCAAGGAGCAGGCTGGCGCGATGAGCGCCCGGCTGCGGGCGTACGGGGCGATCCCGTGTGAGGTGCCGACCATCGCGGTCGAGCCGCCGCGCACCCCGGCGCAGATGGAGCGGGCCGTCAAGGGTCTGGTCGACGGCCGGTACGCCTGGGTGATCTTCACCTCGGTCAACGCGGTCCGCGCGGTCTGGGAGAAGTTCGCCGAGCACGGGCTGGACGCTCGGCACTTCGGTGGCGTCAAGATCGCCTGCATCGGTGAGGCCACGGCGGACGCGGTCCGCGCGTTCGGCATCCAACCGGAGCTGATCCCCGCCGGGGAGCAGTCCTCCGAGGGGCTGCTGGCCGAGTTCTCGCCGCACGACGAGATCCTCGACCCGGTGGGCCGGGTGCTGCTGCCGCGCGCCGACATCGCCACCGAGACGCTCGCGGCCGGGCTCACCGAGCGCGGCTGGGAGGTCGACGACGTGACCGCCTACCGGACGGTGCGGGCCGCGCCGCCGCCCGCCGAGATCCGGGACGCCATCAAGTCGGGCGGGTTCGACGCGGTGCTGTTCACGTCATCCTCCACCGTGCGGAACCTGGTCGGCATCGCCGGGAAGCCGCATGCGCGGACCGTTGTTGCCGTGATTGGGCCCAAGACGGCGGAGACCGCGACGGAGTTCGGCCTGCGGGTCGACGTCCAGCCGCCGCACGCCTCGGTGCCCGACCTGGTGGAGGCGCTCGCCGCCTACGCCGTCGAGTTGCGCGAGAAGCTGGCCGCCATGCCGGCCAAGCAGCGCCGTGGCTCGAAGGTGCAGGGGCCTACCGCCCTGCGCTTCCGGTAGCCGTCCGAGGAGGCCTCCCATGTCGTACCCCGAGATCCGGCCGCGCCGGCTGCGCCGCACCCCGGCGATCCGCCGGCTGGTCTCCGAGACCCGGGTCGACCCGGCCGAGCTGGTCGTGCCGATGTTCGTCAAGGAGGGGCTGACCGAGCCCCGGGCCATCGCATCGCTCCCGGGGGTGCTCCAGCACTCCCGGGACTCGCTGCGCAAGGCGGCGACCGAGGCGGTCCAGGCCGGTGTCGGCGGGATCATGCTCTTCGGGGTGCCCGAGCGGCGTGACCCGACCGGCTCCGGCGGCATCGACCCGAACGGCATCCTGAACGTCGCCATCCGCGACGTGGTGGCCGAGGTGGGCGACGCCACGGTGGTGATGAGCGACCTGTGTCTGGACGAGTTCACCTCGCACGGGCACTGCGGCCTGCTCACCCCCGGCGGTGAGGTGGACAACGACGCCACCCTGGCCGCGTACGCCGAGATGGCGGTGGCCCAGGCCGCCGCCGGGGTCGGCATGGTCGGGCCGTCCGGGATGATGGACGGCCAGGTCGGCGTGGTACGCCGGGCGCTCGACGCGGCCGGCCACCAGGACGTGGCAGTCCTGGCGTACGCCGCGAAGTACGCCTCGGCCTTCTACGGCCCGTTCCGTGAGGCGGTGGAGTCGGCGCTGGAGGGCGACCGGCGCACCTACCAGCAGGACCCGGCCAACCTGCGCGAGTCGCTGCGCGAGGTGGCGCTGGACGTCGCCGAGGGCGCCGA
Source organism: Micromonospora sp. NPDC047527 (assembly GCF_040643015.1). NCBI lineage: Bacteria > Bacillati > Actinomycetota > Actinomycetes > Micromonosporales > Micromonosporaceae > Micromonospora > Micromonospora sp. NPDC047527. Next base: position 369,689 of record NZ_JBEYTK010000006.1, read on the forward strand.
CCTGGTGATGGTCAAGCCGGCGCTGCCGTACCTCGACGTGGTGTCGGCGGTGCGGGCCGCGGTGGACGTCCCGGTCGCCGCCTACCAGGTCTCCGGGGAGTACGCGATGGTCGAGGCAGCCGCCGCGAACGGCTGGATCGACCGGGAGCGGGTGATGCTGGAGACGCTCACCTCGATCAAGCGGGCCGGCGCACAGATCACCCTCACGTACTGGGCGGTCGAGGCCGCCGGTCTGCTCCGCCAGCGCTACTGAGCAGCCGGTAGAGGGCCGCACGGTTCGGCCCGGACTGCCGCTCACGAGTGGCCACCCCGCTAGACCCCGCTAGACCCCGGTACCCTGTTGCGCCCCCTTTGCTCTGCTTCAACGGACGCAACACTTTTGGGATCGGACTGTTGCGTCCGTTGAAGCAGAGCAAAGGACGCCAACTGTGGCACCGGCCCCGGGCCGGCGCGGCACCCCATGGACGTTGTCCACAGGTTTATCCACAGGGATTGAGCCCGGGTGGCGTCGCGGGCATGGTGGGCGGATGGCGTCGGCGCTCGATCCTCCTCCGTCCCCCGGTCCCACCGTCGGCCGGTCTCCCATCGCCGGTCTGGTTCGCCGGTCACGTCGAATCGTGGGGCTGAGTCAGCATCAGATGGCTCGTTTCGCCAAGGTCTCGCCCTCGACGGTGGGCCGGGTCGAAGCGGGCAGCCTGACGCCGAGCCTGGCCGTGCTGGAGCGCCTCCTCGGCGCGGCCGGGCTCTACCTGGTCGTCGTGGACCAGGAAGGCCGGATCATCCAACCAATGGCCGACCGTGAGGACGTTCATGATGGCGCGGGTCGCCGTTATCCCTCGCACCTCGACACCATCCTCGACCCCGAGCCGGGGGAGTGGTGGGGGGACATCTACGGGCTGGCCCGACCTCCGGAGACCTACCACCGCAGCTCGGCGGATCGCGAGGCGCGCCGCCGTCGCAGCCAGTGGGAGGTGCGGGTGGCGCAGCACCGCAGCGCACCACCTCCGCCGATAGTCCATGACTACTACTGACCGACATGGTTCACCTGGCACATGCGAGCGGCCCGTCGTGCAGGCGTCAACCTGGACGACGGGCCGCTGACACGGCGCCTGAGGGTCAGTCGTCGTTGGTGATGGTGCCGACCGCCAGCGGATCGGCCAGGCGCAACCCGGGCACACCCGCCACCAGCAGCGTCAGCTTCTCGTCCGACTCCCGCTTCCGGTCACCGCGCACGGTCACCGGGAACGTCAGCGAGGTCTGCCCGGCGGCCAGGGTCCGGCAACCGGCGTACGGGTCGAAGTCCGAGCCGATCTGCGCCGTGAGGCCGACGGTGGCGGCGCACAGCAGCACCGGCTGGGACAGCGGCCGGGACACGGTGGCGGTGAAATTGAGCTGCCGGGTGCCCTGGTTGCCCTCGACCACCGTCGCGTCGGCAACGGTCAACGACGCTCGGGACCGGAACCGGGCCACCTGCGGGTCGTGGTCACTGGAACCGCGCGACCCGTCGCCGGTGAACTCCGCCGGCCAGTCGGCGTTGATGTGCGCCGCCCGCACCTGCACCAGATCGCCGTAGAGCGCGTCGTTCACGAACAGGTGGTCGAGTGTCTGCGCCTGCCCCTCGAAGCTGTACGAGTACGCGGACGACGGCACGTCAGCGACGAGGTTGTCCCACAGGTTGTGCAGACCCGCCTCGTAAAGCGGGGCGAGTTGGTCCGACGGGGTGGGCTGGCTACCGGTGGCGATCGGATCATCCGGACGGGGGAAGACGTTCAGGTCCCCGCCGTACACCACCCGCGCGTGCGCGTCGGCCGCCTCGATGGCGGTGACGATCGCCGCACCGTACGCCGCCTGCTCCCGACGCTGCCCGATCCGGCTGTCCGGGCCGGATGAGTAGTGGTTGCTCAGCGCGTAGAGGGTGAACCGCTCGGTCGAGCCGGGCGTCGCCGCCACGCTGAACTTGCCCAACTGGGGAGCGCGGGTGAAGACGTTGTTGCCGTCCTTGCCGGTCGAGGTGTCCGCGTCGGAGGGGAGCACCGCGTTGAGCGCCTTCGGGTTCTGCACGTCGGCGTTGGCCGGCAGCCCCGCACTGCGGTACTGGACGGTCGGCGCCGACCCCAGCAGCGGGTCGCCCGCCGTCGCGGCCGCAAGCGAGAGCCTGTCGGTGCGGTACAGGAACGCGGCGGTGATACCGCGGGCGTCCGCGCCGGTCCGGTCATAGGCGGCGGCGTACGCCGGTCCGCCGGCCGCAGCCACCGCGAGCGCCAACTCCTGGATGCTGTCCGGCGCACCGTCGGCGTTGTTGGTGTCACCGCAGGCCAGCGCGGCCCCGGACACCGTGCAGATGTCCTGGTCCTCGGCCTCCTGCACAAGGATCAGGTCCGGTGCGTGCAGGTCCTTCACGATCTGGTCGGCGAGCGCGGCGAGCTGCTGCCGGTAGTCCGCCTCGCTGCCCGGCACGTAGTCGAACGGCGGGCTGACCCCGGTGCAGCCGGCGTTACCGGCGAAGTCGCAGCCGTCGAACGGGTCGTCGCGGTAGTCGTACAGGTTCTCCACGTTGTAGGTGGCGACCGCCACCTCCTGCGACCGGTCGGCCGGCTTCGGAGGGTTGTTCTTCGACGGGTCGGCCCCGGCGGCGAAGTCCGCCCGCTCGACCTGCACCCCGTACTTCTCGAACGAGTAGTAGACGCCGCCCACCACGTCGGCGCGCAGCGTGTCGAAGGTGTGCGCCGGCGGGAGCAGCGCGGTGCTGTCCCCGGTGGTGGCCTTCACGCCCATGCTGCCCAACAGCACGCGCTGGCCGTTGCCGTCGTCGAAGCGGCGGGTCGGGTCATTGTCCAGCGGGTGGGAGTCCCGGAAGACCCGCCGGGCGTACGGGTCGGTGCGGTCCAGCAGCGGGTCGTCCCGGTCGACGACCCACAGCTCCGCGTCGGCGGTGGACGAGAAGACGTCCCGGCCGCTCACCGCGCCGCTGCCCGCGCGTACGCGCATCCGGGAGCCCTCGTGCCGCTCCCAGAAGCGCTGCGCGTCGGCCAGCTCGACCGGCGGCACCGCGTCGGTCACCGCGACCGTGGAGTCCACGTCCAGGCCGGTGGCGACCCGGCGGACCAGCGAGGCCCCGGAGAGCTGGGTGAAGTTGAAATACTCCGACACCCGGGCCCGCAGCACCACCTCGTCGCCGACCGTCGGCACGTAGCCGCCGATCAACGACGTGAACGTGCCCATGAACACGAAGATGCCGTCGGAGCTGGTCGGGTCGCCGTCGGTGTCACCGGTGCGGCTCTGCAGGAAGAACCCGTGTTGCTCCGCCCCAGCCGACGTGCGCGCCAGGGTCAACTGGGTGACCACGCCGCGTACGTCGTACATGGTGCTGCTCGTGCCGTTGCCGCTCGCCGGCGCGAGCGGTGACCGGTCGGCCGGCCCGGACTCGGCGTCGGTGGTCGGGCCCTGCACCTCGCCGACGGTCAACTCCCGGGTCACCTGCACGGCCAGCGCGCAGCTCGCGCTGCCGCCGCCCGCGTCGGTCGCGGTGACGGTGACGGTGTACGCCCCGGCGGCGAGGTCGGCGCTCGCGCCGACCGTGGCGCGGGCGGTGCCGCCCACCCCGTCGGCCGGGGTGACCGCGGTACGGGTGATCGAGCCGGTGGCCGGGGTCGGGCTGACCGCGGTCACCGCCAGGTCGACGATCGTGTCGTCGGGGTCGGTGGCGGTGATCTCGCGGGTCGCGGCCGTCCCCGCAGCGGTCACCAGCGGCCCGCCGCAGGTCAGCGTGGCGGGCACGTCGACCGGCCCACCGCCGTCCACGGTGTGCGTGCCGAGCCCGTCGAACGTGTCGACCGGGAAGCCGGCCCACTGCGCGGCCGGGTCGAACGCGTCCGACGGGTCGGTGTCACCAGCGGTCACCGTCGGCAGCCGGCGCAGGGTGTTGTCGGCCGTGCTGGTGACGCCGGCACCCCATTCGGTGCCCGGGTCGACGCCCACCTGACCGATCGAGTCGAGCACGGTGGAGCCCCGCCGCAGCACGATCGCGTCGTCACCGTTGAACAGGCTCGCCCCGGTGGTCTGGTCGGCCTGGGCGAGGATGGCGGCGCCGGCCGAGGCGCTGGCGAACACGAACGCGTCCCCGGCGGCCACGCTGCCGGTCAACGCGATGGTCGTGGCCGTGGTGGAGCCGTTGAAGTAGAGCTGGAGCTGGTAGCCACCAGCGGTGAGGTCGACGGCGGCTCCGGTGCCGTTGAACAGCTCGATCGCCTTGTTGTTCGACGAGCCTTCGACGTACTCGGAGATGAAAAGGTCGGTGGGCGCGGCGCTGGCCGCGGTGGGTGCGACGCCGAGAGCCGAAACGGTCACAGCGGCGGTGGCGGTCGCGAGCACGGCTATGGTGCGGCGCGGGCGCATAGGGCCTCCACGATGGGTGGATGGGAGTCAACGCACGTTAAGGTGCGCGGCTGTCCACCGTCCATCCCTCATTGGACAGTTTCGTGAATTCCTCAGCGCGGCGGGTCGAGCCGATGCACCAGCTCCGCGACGTCGACGCTGTATTCACACCAGTCTCGGTCGGGCCGGTAGCCCAGCTCCGCGTTGACCTTGAGCATGGCCTCGTTGGCCTGCGCGTTCCAGGTCTGCACCTCGGCCAGCTCCGGCTCGGCGGAGCGCAGCTCCAGCAGCATCCGGGCCTTGATCGCCCGGTCGATGCCGTAGCCCCGGTGGCTCTGCACGACGATCGTGTCGTACTGGTCGGCGCGGGTCGGGTGCTGTGCCGGCACCACCACCTCGGTCAGGCCCGCCACCTCGCCGCTCTGCTCGTGCTGGGCCAGGACGATGTACGGCTTCATGCCGCGGCGGTGCAGGGTGTTCAGGCTGTCCCGCAGCCGCTCGGGGTCGTAGGAACTGGGGCGCAGCTCGCCGTCGTCCACGTCGCGCACCTCGGCCTTGGCCCGCGCGTACGACTCGATCAGGTCGTCCGGCGGCCCGCCGGGGAAGAACTCCAGCTGGTAGCCCGACCCGATCCCGGTGGCCATCTCGGTCAACTCGGCCCAGTCGACCGCAGCCAGGTCGAGCACGCTGCGCGTCTCCACGTACTCCCGGGTGAAGCCGAGCGACTCGTAGAAGCCCACCGCCGGCGTGTCACCGACCACCTCGACGCCGATCGACTGGAAGCCCTCCTGGTAGACCCGGCGGGCGGCGCGCAACACCAGGTCACGGCCGAGACCGCTGCGCCGCACGGACGGGTGCACCAGCACTTCGATCACGCCGATGTCACCCAGGAGCAGCACGTGGACCTGCCCGAGGACCGCGCCCGGATCGTCCGGGTCGGTCGGCTCGGCCTGGGCGATCCAGGAGATCCGCCGCTCACCGGGCATCACCTCGGCGAGGTATTCCCTCAGGGAGGTCTCCCGCCACGGCGGGTCCTGCGGAAGATCGGCCGCCAGAACCGCGTTCAGCGTGGACAGCAGCGACGCGATCTCGGCGGACGACGCCGTCCTAGGGTCCCACTCGCGCACCATCACTCGTCTAGCTTGCCGCTAACAGCTGCCGGGGGGAAGTGTCCAGACCTCCAATGTATGCGGACGATCACTTCACGTACGGCTTGCCTGTCCGTATCGGTTCGCTGTGTCGTAGACGGCCTGGGCGTACCGGCGCACGTCGTTGTACGACAGGATCGCGTTCCACCAGTCGCCCGGGATGCTGAGATTCCGGCCGCCCTTGCACAGGTAGTTGCCGGCCGCCAGCGCGGCGTCGTCCAGGTCGTGCGGGTCCTTGATGCCGTCGTTGTCCGCGTCCGCGCCGATTTCCTGCCAGGTGGTCGGAATGAACTGCATCGGGCCGATCGCCCGGTCGTAGGTGGTGTCCTTGTCGAGGGACCCGCGGTCGGTGTCGATGATCCGCATCCGGCCGCCGTTGCCGTCCAGCGGTAGACCGATGATTTCGGGCAGCGCCTTGCCGTCCTGTCCCAGCCGCGCGCCGTTGGCCGAGCCGTGCCCGGATTCGACCTGGCCGATCGCGGCGAGCGTGGTCCAACTCAGCGCGCAGCTGCGGTTGGTCTGGGCGAGCACCCACTCGGCGTACCCGTACGCCTGCATGGCGGCCGGGGGGATGCCGACCTTGGCGCCGACCTGCTGAGCCCAGCCGGCCAGGGCGTCCGAGGGGCGACCGCCGCCCGGCAGCCCGGCGCCCGGACCGGTGGGCAGCCCGCCGCCTGGCAGCGGGCCGGTGGGGAGCGGGGCGGTCGGCAGTGGCCCCGTCGGCAGTGGGCCGGTGGGCAGCGCGGACGGCATCGCCGGCGGTACGGGTGCGGTCGGCGTGACGGAGGCGTCGGCCGCCACGGGCCGGGGCGCGCGGATGGTCGCCGGGACGAGTAGCGCACCCGCCGCGGCGGTCGCCGCTACCAGGGCCAGCAGGAAGAGCCCGGGGAGGGTGAGCCGGCCGCTGGGTCGGCGGGACCAGTCGCGGGTCGCCCGGACGGCGGTCGCCGCTGCCTGACGCGGCGGTGGCAGGCGAACCGCGTGCGCGAACGGCACCCGCCGCCGCCGGCCGCCTGCGGGCGCTGCCGGGACGGCGACGCCGTCCACCTTGGTCACCGCAGGGTCCGCCACGGCGGCACCCGCCGCAGGCACAGCCCGCGCCTCGCCGGCCCCGTCGTCGGTCTCGGCGTCGGCGGCCTTCGCGTCTCCGTTCTCGGCGTCGGCGGCCTTGGCGTCGGCGGCCTTGGTATCGGCGGCCTTGGTGTCGGCGGCCTTGGTATCGGCCGTCTTGGCGTCACTGGCCTTCGTGTCGGCGGCCTTGGTGTCGGCGGCCTTGGTATCGGCCGTCTTGGCGTCACTGGCCTTCGTGTCGGTTGACGTCTCGGTGCTCGGATCGGTTGGCGGGGTCGCGGCGTCCGATCCGCTGTCGGGCGGGTCGGCCTTCGGGGCGTCGGCAGGGACGTCGGCCGTCGGGGAACCGGCCGCGCTGGCGTCGGTCGGGGCGGCCCCGCTGGTCGGGCCGGCCGCCGCGTCCTTTCTGCTGTCGCTCAACCAGGGTCGGCGAGGCCGGGGCAGCTTTCGGGTTGCCGGATCCGGTGCGGCTCCCGAACCGTGGAGCGGTCCGTCCAGCGGCGCGGCGGGTCGCAGCGGTTGCACACGCGTCTTGTCCTCGCCGTCCACCACCCGTCGAGTATCACTCATGTCACCGGTGGGCGTCAGGTCCACGTACCCTGGTTGTCATGCCCCGGTACGAGTTCCGCTGCCGCGCCTGCGGCGACACTTTCGAGGTCAACCGCCCGATGGCGGCGGCCAGCGCGCCGGCGACCTGCCCACAGGGTCACGCCGACACGGTCAAACTGCTCTCTGCTGTCTCGGTCACCGGCCGCGGTGCCGGCGGTCCCGCCGGTGGTGCACCGGCTTCAGCCGGTGGTGGCTGCTGCGGCGGCGCCTGCGGCTGCTGATCTCCCCCGATCGCGGCCGACAGGTGGGCCTGTCCTTGCCGGGATTGGGCCCGAGTGGCACCTTGAGGCGGCACGTGCCCGGCCGTTCTCACGATGCGTGACCGCTCGGACTCAGGCAGCATGAACCCGACGTCACGGGCGGAGGTTCCACGCATGTCGCCACGGATCCAGCTCCCGAGCGGTTGGGTGACCTTCGTGTTCACCGACATCGAGGGCTCGACCCGACTGGCCCAGCTGCTTGGCGCGGATTACCGCCCGGTGCTTGCCGAGCACCGCCGGCTGCTGCGCCGCACACTGGCCGCCACCGGTGGCGCGGAGCTGCTGACCGAGGGCGACTCGTTCTTCCTGGCCTTCGACGACGCGGCGGCGGCGCTGACCGCGTGCCTGACCGCCCAGCGAGCGTTGGCGAGTCACGACTGGCCCACCGAGGAGGCCGCCCCCCGGGTGCGGATGGGCCTGCACACCGGTTATGCCGAGCCGCGCGACGGTGAGTACGCCAGCCCCGAGGTGCACCGGGCTGCCCGGGTGGCCGCAGCCGCGCACGGTGGGCAGGTGCTCTGCTCGGCGTCGACCGCCCGCCGGGCCGACCCGCTGCCGCCCGGTGCCACCCTGCTCGACCTGGGCCTGCACCGGCTGCGCGGCTTCGACGACCGGGAACGGCTGTTCCAGCTCGTCGCGCCCGGCTTGGAGCGGCAGTTCCCCCGTCCTCGCACCGCCGACGCGGTGGCGCACAACCTGCCGACCCAGGTGACGTCGTTTGTTGGCCGGAGGGTCGAACGGGCCGAGCTGGGTCGGCTGGTGGAGCAGCACCGCCTGGTCACCGTGCTGGGTGCGGGCGGCGCGGGCAAGACCCGGCTCGCCGTGGAGGTCGCTGGTGGGGTGGTCGAGGCGTACCCGGACGGGGTCTGGTTCGTCGACATCGCCGCGGTGACCGACCCGGGGTTGGTGGCGTTCGCCGTCGCCGCGGTGCTCGGCCTGCGGCCCGAGCCGGGCCGGCCCATGCTGGACACCCTGGTCGAGTACGCGGCCGGTCGCCGGATGCTCGTCGTGCTGGACACCTGCGACACGCAGCCGTCCGCCTGCGCCGAGGTCATCTCGCGGTTGCTCTCCGGCGGGAGCGGCGTGCGGGTGCTGGCGACCAGCCGCGAGTCGTTCAGCCTGCCCGGCGAGGTCGTGTGGCGGATCCCGCCGCTCTCGGTCGACCCGCGGGCGGACGGCGCGGAGAGCGACGCGGTGGCGTTGTTGCTGGACCGTACGGCGGCGGCGCGTGGCGGCCGGCAGCCGGAGGCGTCCGAGTCGGCCGATCTGCGTCGGGTGGTGCAGCGGTTGGACGGGTTGCCGCTCGCCATCGAGTTGGCGGCGGCCCGGCTGCGGGTGCTCTCCGTGGGTCAGCTCGCCGAGCGGCTGGACGACGTGCTCGGAACGTTGGACGCGGGCCGTGCGGACCCGGAGCCGCCGCCGGTGGAGCGGGGTTGGTCGGGTAACCAGCAGGACACCGTGGATCTGGTGGCCGCGGCGATCGGGACTCCACCGCCCACCCCGGCGAGCAGGGCGGTGCACCGCTCCGCCACCGAACGGCACCTGACCATGCAGGCCACCGTCACCTGGTCGTACCGGACGTTGGGCCCTCGGGCCGCGCGGCTGCTGCGGTGGCTGGCGGTGTTCGCCGGGCCGGTGGATTTGCCGACGGTGGAGTGGCTGCTGGGCGACGACCCGCTGGATCCGCTGTCGGTGCTGGTGGACAAGTCGATGGTGTTGGCCGAGCCGCGCGCCGCCGGCAGCTCGTACCGGATGCTCGATCCGATCCGGGCGTACGCCGCGCGGCGGCTGGTCGAGGCGGGTGAGGAACAGGCTGCCCGGGACCGGCACGTGGCCTGGTCGGCGCACGCGGTGGAACGCGCGCACCTCGGGCCGGACGGTCGGCCGGTGACGCTGTCGCTGTACACCCTCGACCCGCTGGCCGACGAGCTGCGGGCCGCGCTGCGGTGGTGCGCCACCGGTGGCAGCGCCCGTGACGGTCTCCGGCTGGCCGGGGGCCTGGACCAGTGGTGGCGCGAGCGTGGGCTGGCCCGGGAGGGTCGGCTCTGGCTGTTCCGGCTGTACGGGCGGATCGCCGAGACGGGCGAGTGGATTCCGGAGTCGGAGCTGGCGGCGGCGTACCACATGCATTCGCTGCACGCGGGCGCCGACGGGGAGTTCGCCGAGGAACTGCGCTACTCACAGCGGGCGGAGGCGGCGGCCCGGCAGGCTGGTGACGCCGGGCTGCTGGCGAGGGTGCTCGCTGGCCGGGCGGCGCCGCTGGTCGACATGGGCCAGTTCGTCGAGGCCGAGCGGGTGTGCCGGGAGGTCATCGACTGGGCCCACGAGCAGGACGTGGTCGGCGAGGCGCTGTTCGCGGTGTTCGGCTTGGCGCAGCTGCTGTGGCGGCGCGGCGCGCTGGAGGAGGCCGCCGAGTTGCTGGGGGCGGCGCGCCCGGTGGAGGCGGCGCGGCCGGTGGAGCGGGGCCGGCGTTCGGTGGACATGCTGCTGGGGATGGTCGCGTTGGCCCGGGGCGACGTGATCGCCGCGCATGAGCACCTGCTGGTGGCGTTGCGTTCCCGTATGTACCACGGTTACCACGGTCGAGCCTGCGACACGTTGAACGCGATCGCGGTGCGCTGTGCGTTGAGCGGGGAACGGTCGACCGCCGCCCGGTTGTTCGGGGCGGCGCAGGCGACCCGGTCGAGCATGCGGGGGACGCCGGGAGTCTACGGCGAATACTGGGCTGACCAGCAGGCGGAGCTGCGTGGGGTGTTGGGTGACGCGGCGTTCGACGACGCGTACGGCGAGGGTGCCGAGTTGGGGTTGGACGAGGCGGTCACGCTGGCGCTCGACGTGGAACACCCGGACCTGGCGGCGGATTCGACCCGGTTCAGCACCGGTCTGTCCCAGCCCACACCGCGCCGCCCTGCCGACCCCGACCGCCACCCCGCCACCAGAACCGAGCGCGCCTAACAAACCCACCCCAACCCGGCCCATCCCCACCCGGCCCATCCCACCCGCCGTCGTTGACCATGAAGTTATTGCTGCGACACGCCGGGCGGACGGGCAATAACTTCATGATCAACGGACGAAGGGGGGTGGGGTTGGGGGTGGGTTGGGGTTAGGCGCGGGCTGCGGCTTCGGCCTTGGCCTTCATCCGGGCGGCACGGTCGATGTCGGCCTGCTGCACGGCAGCCACCGATCCGAAGATGTTGACCGCTTGGTAGTAGGTCCAGGCCAGGCTGTTGCAGGCCGGGCGGACGACCGCGTTGTAGGTGGCGCAGACCCGCTTCAGGTCCTCGTAGAAGGCGCTGTCCAGGCGGGACTTGTTGGCCGGGAACTGGCTGACCGCCTTGTAGTTGCGGTAGCCGAAGTCGTGTCGGTAGCAGCTCAGGTTGAAGGTGAACCCGAGCGGGTTGTCCGGGCTGGACGAGCAGTAGTCGGTGGACCAGTTGAAGTTGTACTCGGCCCACGGTGCCCGGTTGACCCGGGCGCTGTTCCACGAGTTGTAGCTGGACGCGCTGGTCTGCGTCCAGCTGGAGAGCACCGACAGCTTCTGCTGGGGGGTGACGGCTGCGGCGGCGGGGGAGGCGACGGCGATGGTGGCGAGCAGTGCGAGCGCGCCCGAGGCGAGCATGGTGGTGAGACGTCGGGGCACGGGTTACCTCCGCGGGGGTGAGCGGGGAAGTTACCGGCGGGTTACCGGGTGTCGATAAGTTTCGATCAACTGATCAACTGGTCGGTATGCGTCCCGCCAACTATTGGTGACATGCGTTGAAACAGACGAATGCCCCGGGTGCCGTGGCACCCGGGGCAGTCCGGCGAGGATCGGAACGGTCAGCGCAGAACGAAGGCCGGCGGGCTGGCCGGGCTCTCGTTGGCGGACCGGTCCAGCGCGGTCACCTGGTAGGTGTAGCGCCGGCCCGGCTCCGCCGAGGTGTCCACCCAGGACTGCGCCCCGGGCGTGGCCCGAACGGTGTCGATCAGGTGCGCGGCGTCGGCGATGCCGCACCGGCCCGCCAGCGTGGTGCCGTCGAACCGGTAGATCGCGTACGAGGTGGCCGTGCCCAGCGGGCCGGCGCCGTCGGCGGGCTGGCGCCAGGTCAGCCGTACGCCGTCAGCCTCCCGGGCGGCCTTGGTCACCACCGGGAAGAGCAGTGGCCGGGCCGGCAGGTGCGGCATGGTCGGCACCAGCGCCGGCCGGGAGTAGTGCTCGGCGGCGTAGATGTCGGTGGCGCCGAGCCGGTTGGCGCGTACCTGCACGGCGGAGAAGTGCACGTTGCCCTGCACCTCGGGGTACGACCGGTTGAGCGTCAGATGGTCGGACAGCTCGCGTGGGTTCTGCCAGAACGGCCCGTACGCCGGGTCGCCGCTCTTGTAGTCGGCCTGGCCGATGTAGAGCTGCACGCGGGTGCCGCGCACCGTCTCGGCCCACCACGGGACCAGTCGCGCGTAGTCGGCGGCCGGGTACTGGCCGATGTACCAGTAGAGCTGCGGCACCACGTAGTCGATCCACTCCTGCTTGATCCACTTACGGGTGTCGGCGGAGATGATGTCGTACGACTGGCTGCCGGTGGTGTCCGAACCGAGCGGGTCGGCGGTCTGGTTGCGCCAGATGCCGAACGGGCTGACCCCGAACTTCACCCACGGCTTCGCCGCCTTGATCTTGCCGTTCATCTCCTGAATCAGCAGGTTGATGTTGTCCCGCCGCCAGTCCGCCCGGTCGGTGAACCCCCGGTTGTACGCGGCGAACGTGGCATCGTCCGGCACCTGGTGAGTGCCGCTGGGGTAGGGGTAGAAGTAGTCGTCGAAGTGCACGCCGTCGATGTCGTACCGCTTGACCGCGTCCATCATCGCGGTCTGGACGAACTCGCGTACCTCGGGAATGCCGGGGTTGTAGTAGAGGCGGCTGCCGGCGACGCCGGCCGGCGGGTACGCGAAGGTCCAGTCCGGATGCTGTCGGGCCGGGTGGCCCGGGGCGAGTTGGGCGAGGTCCGCGCCGGCACCGCCGGGGGCCGGCATGGAGACGCGGTACGGGTTGAACCAGGCGTGGAACTCCAGGTTGCGGCGGTGTGCCTCGGCGACGAGGAAGGCCAGCGGGTCCCAGCCCGGGTCCTGTCCGCGTACGCCGGTCAGGTACTCCGACCAGGGCTCGTGGGGTGAGGGCCAGAGGGCGTCCGCGGTGGGCCGGACCTGGACCACGACGGCGTTGTGGTGCAGTCGCTCGGCGAGGTCGAGCAGTTCCCGGTACTCGGTCTGCTGGGCGGCGATCCGGTCCGGGCTGCTCTGAGATGCCTTGCTGGGCCAGTCGATGTTGACGACCGACGAGATCCACATCGCCCGGAACTGCCGTTTCGGCGTGGCCGGGTTGGTGACGCAGGCGGTGGAGGTCTCGGCGCTGGCGGGGGTGGCGGCGCTGGCGGGGGTGGCGGCGACGAGCGTGCCGAGCAGAGCCGCGACCAGCCCGGCGGCTCCGAGTCGAGGTGCCTTCATGCGGTGTGTCCCTTCGTTGGGGCTCCCGGTGTTCTGGGCGACAGGTCCGGCAAAATTCGCCGTTGCCTATTTGCCTCTGGTAGGAAATTTTCACACTCCGGGTTGCCGGCGCAAGAGGTTCTTGGGAGCCAGCCGTCGACAGCCGATCCCGACGGTCAGGAAAGGTGCCCGCGCAAGCGTCTTTCAACGTTGTAGGCAACGTTGTAAGAGGTTGGTGACCAGGTATGGTGCGCTGGGTCACAGTGGGGAGGTTGCGGAGTGCGACACAGGCTCAAGGACGTGGCCGAGCGGGCTGGCGTGTCGGTGAAGACCGTCTCGAACGTGGTGAACGGCTATGTCCACGTGCGGCCCGACACGCGGGCCAGGGTCGAGCAGGCCGTCGCCGAACTCAACTACCGGCCGAACCTCTCCGCTCGCCACCTGCGCAAGGGGCGCACGGGTGTCATCGCCCTGGCCGTGCCGGAGCTGGACATTCCGTACTTCGCCGAACTGGCCCGCCACGTCGTCACCGCCGCCGCCGACTACGGCTGGACGGTGCTGATCGACCAGACCGGCGGCCGGCGCGAGCAGGAACGGGTGGTCGCCTCCGGCATCACCGACCACCTCATCGACGGGCTCATCTTCAGCCCGCTGGCGCTCACCGCAGAGGACCTGACCGGCCTGGACGGCGCCCCGATGGTGCTGCTCGGCGAGCGGGTCGACCACGGCCCGGCCGATCGCGTGGTCATCGACAACGTGGCCGCCGCTCGGGAGATCACCAACCACCTGATCCAGCTCGGCCACCGCCGGATCGCGGCCATCGGCTCGCAGCGCACCGACGAGGGCGCCAGCGCCCGGCTGCGCCTCGCCGGCTACGCCGACGCGCTGCGCGCCGCCGGCCTCGACTTCGACGAAGCCCTGGTGGCGCCCGCGTCGGCCTGGCACCGCGCGGACGGCGCCGCCGCTATGCGCGGCCTGCTCACCTCGGGGGTACGCCCCGACGCCGTGTTCTGCTTCAACGACACGCTCGCCCTGGGGGCCCTGCGCGCCCTGCACGAGGCCGGTCTGCGGGTGCCCGGGGACGTGGCGGTGGTCGGCTTCGACGACATCGAGGACGGCCGGTTCTCGATTCCGACGCTGAGCACCATCGCGCCGGACAAGGAGCGGATCGCGCGTCTCGCCGTCGAACTGCTCGCCAACCGCCTCGACGGCGACCGAGCCGCCCCCGCCCGGGAGCTGTCAGCCCCGTACCGCCTGGAGATCCGCGAATCCACCCACCGCGCTGCCGGCGGTTAGTCGAAGAAGCGGGCCAGGTGGGACTGGGGTGCCGGGTCCTTGTCGGGGGGTAGCGGGGTCAGGTCGGCGAAGATGGAGGCGCCGTCGCAGCCGGCGTGCAGCGGATACCAGCGCGGGGTGCCCGGAGGCCTCAACTGGCAGATCCCCTTGAACGTCTGCACGTCCATCAGCCGGACGTGGGTCGGGTCCGCCACCGCGTTGACGTGCCCCCACCACGGGCTCATCACATGCAGTACGCCGCCCGGACGAAGCACCCGGTGGCACTCGTCCACGAGGGGCAGGAAGTCGATCAGGTGCTCCAGGATGTGCACGGCGAAGAGGACGTCCACCGAGTTGTCGGCCAGCGGCAGAGAGCCGGACAGGTCCGCCACCGCGTCCACGCCCGGCGCCGGGAAGATGTCCAGCCCCAGGTTGCCCTGCCACTGCTTCGTCGGCCCGCAGCCGAGGTCCACCACCACCGGCTCCCGCCCGCCGACGCCGACCCGACACCAGACGCCGTAGACGCCGGCCAGCCGGCCCACCAGATCCCGCACCAGCCGTAGGTCGTCGGGCTTGGCCACCTCACCACTGAGGTGGGCCACCCCCCGGTCGAACCGCACCTCGACCGCCAGAGGGCGCAGCCGGTCGTCGTTCCGGACCTGGTCCGCCCACGCCTGTGCGAGGAACTCGTCGATCGCCCGCAGCCGGTCGGCCGAGGGCGGAGTCTGTGCCAATGCAACCATTGGGGCCACCTCCCGCCGCGCGTTACCCGCATCCGCGCCCGGTATGCCCCACTCGTGCGCGGCGCCGGCGTGCCGGTCTGTCGGCGTGTCGCAGGGCCGAGGGGACACTGCGGCGAGCGTGATGTCTGAGAGTAATCAAAATGTCTCAGAGACATCACGCCCGACGATGACCCCCGACCCCCGACCCCCGACCCCCGACCCCCGACCCCCGACCCCCGACCCCCGACCCCCGAGCCCTGGGCGCGAGCCGTGAACCACGAGCCGCAAACCGTGAGCCGTGAGTCGCGTCCGGGTGCGGCGGATCGAGCCGGGGCGGCAGGGCGCTCGGCGGGCGGCCGGAACGGTGTGCGGCAGGTCAGCCGGAGAGGGTGCGGCGGCCCGATCGGCCCCCGGCGCGCATTCGCTGCCGGGGCGGCGGGTCGGCCGGCTTCGGCCGCTTGAGGTGGTAGCGGTGCAGTTCGTGGTTGCCGGGCAGGGACGGGTCCTCGCTCATGGCGACCAGTTCCCATCCCTGGTCGCCGGCCCGGTTCAGGTGGGCCAGCGAGGTGTCGCCGTAGGGCGTCACGTCGACCATCGAGCCGTCCGGGCCGTACCAGACGAAGACGACCTCCCAACCGAGGTCGGTGGTCGCGGCCTGACGGCGGCGGACCAGCAGCGCGTACTCCCACTTGAGCATGGCGTCATTCTCACCCCGGGCTGGCCCGCGGGCACGGATCAATCCTCGGCGATCCGCCCGGCGTCGACCCGCAGGCGGCGGTTCGTCTCGATGGCGGCCAGCATCCGCCGGTCGTGGGTGACCAACAGCAGCGTGCCGGGGTAGCTGGCCAGCGCCGATTCGAGCTGCTCGATGGCGGGCAGGTCCAGGTGGTTGGTGGGCTCGTCGAGCACCAGCAGGTTCACCCCACGGCCCTGGAGCAGGGCCAGCGCCGCCCGGGTCCGCTCGCCGGGGGAGAGGGTGGCCGCCGGGCGCGGCACGTGCGCCGCCCGCAGCCCGAACTTGGCCAGCAGGGTCCGCGCGTCCGCCGGCGACATGTGGGGTACGGCCGCGTGGAACGCGTCGATCAGTGGCGCGTCGCCGAGGAACAGGCCTCGGGCCTGGTCCACCTCGCCGACCACCACACCCGGCCCGAGCGAGGCGGTGCCCGCGTCCAGCGGCAGCCGGCCCAGCAGCGCGGCCAGCAGGGTGGACTTGCCCGAGCCGTTCGCCCCGGTCACCGCCACCCGGTCGGCCCAGTCGATCTGGAGGTCGATCGGGCCGAGGGTGAACCCGCCACGACGTACCACCGCACCTCGCAGCGTGGCCACGACGGCGCCGGCGCGGGGCGCGGCGGCGATCTCCATGCGCAGCTCCCACTCCTTGCGGGGCTCCTCGACCACGTCGAGCCGTTCGATCAGCCGCTCGGTCTGCTTCGCCTTGGAGGCCTGCTTCTCGGTGGCCTCGCTGCGGAACTTGCGGCCGATCTTGTCGTTGTCGGTGGCCTTGCGCCGGGCGTTCTTCACGCCCTTCTCCATCCAGCCACGCTGGGTGCGGGCCCGCGCCTCCAGACCGGCCTTGGTGTCGGCGTACTCCTCGAAGTCCGCGCGGGCGTGCCGGCGCGCCACCTCGCGCTCCTCCAGGTAGGCCGCGTAGCCGCCGCCGTACTGGTTGATCTGCTGCTGGGGCAGGTCCAGCTCCAGCACGCGGGTCACCGTGCGGGTCAGGAACTCCCGGTCGTGGCTGACCAGCACCGTGCCGGCGCGCAACCCGGTGACGAACTCCTCCAGCCGTTCCAGCCCGGCCAGGTCCAGGTCGTTGGTCGGCTCGTCGAGCAGGAACACGTCGTAGCGGCTGAGCAGCAGCGACGCGAGCCCGGCGCGGGCGGCCTGACCGCCGGAGAGCCCGGTCGTCGGGTGGTCCAGGTCCACCGCGAGCCCCAGGTCGGCGCTGACCTGCTCGGCGCGTTCGTCCAGATCCGCGCCGCCGAGGGCGAGCCAGCGCTCCAAGGCATCGGCGTACGCGTCATCGGCACCTGCGGCTCCGGCGGTCAGCGCCTCGGTCGCCGCGTCCAACGCGGCCTGCGCGGCGGTCACCCCGGTCCGCCGGGCCAGGAAGTCGCGTACCGTCTCGCCCGGTCGCCGTTCCGGCTCCTGCGGCAGGTGCCCGACGCTCGCGGTGGGCGGGCTGAGTCGGACGCTGCCGGCCTCCACCGGCAACAACCCGGCGAGGGTACGCAGCAGCGTCGACTTGCCAGCGCCGTTCGGCCCGACCAGGCCGACCACGTCGCCGGGGGCGACCACCAGGTCCAGTCCGGCGAAGAGTGGGCGGTCGCCGTGCCCGGCGGCCAGGTCCTTGACGATCATCGTGGCGCTCATCAGGACGGCAGCCTATCCGGCTGCCCGCATGAGGACCGACGGCAGCGGGCACACTCAACGGCGTGGTGACCACTCTGGCGATCGACTGCGGTGGCGGCGGCATCAAGGCGTCCGTACTCGACGAGGCCGGCACGATGCGCGCACGGCCGCTGCGGGTGCCGACCCCGTACCCGCTGCCGCCCGCGCTGTTCGTCCAGACGCTGCTGGACCTGGGCGGGCAGCTACCGACGGCGGACCGCCTGACCGTCGGCATGCCCGGCATGATCCGGCACGGAGTGGTGGTGGCCACCCCGCACTACGTCACCAGGAACGGGCCTCGCACCCGCGTCGACCCCGACCTGTTGGCCGAGTGGTCCGGCTGGGACGCGCGAGGGGCGCTGGCCGACGCGTTCGGGGTGCCGGCGCTGGTGCTCAACGACGCCGAGGTGCACGGCGCCGGGGTGGTCGCCGGCACCGGCTGCGAACTGGTGCTGACCCTGGGGACAGGGCTGGGCAGCGCCCTCTTCGACGGAGGATTGCTCGCGCCGCACCTGGAGCTGTCCCACGCGCCGGTGCGGTGGGGCACCACCTACGACACGTACGTGGGTGAGCCGGAGCGCCGGCGGCTCGGCGACGCCTTCTGGTCCCGCCGCATCCGGCAGGTGGTGGACGGGCTCCGCCCGGTGTTCCGCTGGGACCGGCTCTATCTGGGCGGGGGCAACTCGCGGCTGATCCGGCCCGAGCAGTTGACCCGGATGGGTGATGACGTGGTGGTGGTGCCGAACACCGCCGGGATCGTCGGCGGCGTCCGTGCCTGGGAGCTGTCCGCCGGCCGCCGCAACGCCCGCACCTGAGCCAAAGTGGCCTGGATCTCGACCCCGGGAACAGTCGCCAAACCTCCGGTGTTGTGCCAGCGTCGGGACAAGGTGACGGCGCGACCGAGGAGGCGGGCAGATGGATCTTCTGGCGGACTACCGGCGGGCGACCATGTTCTTCGAGACCGGTGACCCGAGCGGAGCGGCCCGACTGTTGGAGCCGATCGTGGACGCCGAACCCGGCAACGCGGCGGTCCGGCAGCTGCTGGCCCGGGCGTACTTCCAATCGGCCCAGCTCAACCGGGCCGAGGAGCACCTCCGGGAGCTGGTCGACCGGGACCCGAGCGACCACTACGCGCACCACGTGCTGGGCCGGACGCTGGAGCGGCTGAACCGGCACTCGGACGCGCTGCGGCACCTGCGGATCGCCGCCGCGATGCACGCGGCCAACGACGACTACCGGGTCGCGCTGGAGCGGGTGTCGACCCGCGTGGGCGGCACGCGCTGAGCGTGAAACGGTGACGACAAGGGCGGTCCTGCGGGGCCGCCCTTCGTCGTACGGCGGGCCACCCGCCGGGCATGCCTAGGATGGCGGGCATGGGACCTGACCGGCCGGGGGCTGCGGCATGAAGCTCAAGCTGGACCTGCACGAGATCTTCAACAAGGGCCAGGACATCGACCGCGCGCTGCGCGGGATCATGGACGAGGCGGTGGCGAAGAAGGCCACCCTCGTCGAGATCATCCCTGGCAAGGGGTCCGGCCAGCTCAAGAAGCGGGTGCTGCGGTTCCTCGACCAGAAGGACGTCAAGCAGCTCTACCACCGGGTGGAGAAGGATTCGAAGAACTTCGGCCGCCTCTTCGTCCACTTCCGCTGGAAGTAGCGAGCACACGGCCGCTGACCTGCGTCTCAAGGCTCTGCCAAGGCCGTCGAACCATGATCATGCCGTGTCCAGGCCGTCAAGGGCTCGCGGAGCGTCTGCGTCGGCCTGGTCTCCACCGAGTGCCTTGTCGATGGCCCGGCGGGTGCGATCCTCGCTGGCCGGCAGTAGGTGGGTGTAGGTCCGGAGGGTGAAGCCCGGGTCCGCGTGGCCCAGGTAGGCCGACAGAGCCTTGATGCTCTCCCCGGCGTCCAGGAGGACCGAGGCGTAGGTGTGGCGCAGAACGTGCATCCCGTTGTGTCGGTCATCGGGGATGCCGGTCGCCCGGATCGCGGGCTTCCAGACACCGGAGTTGAACATCGAGCGGGACAGCGCCAGACCGACGGGTGTCGTCAGGTACAGCTCGACGGTTCGCGGCTCGCCAGTCAATGTCTCCCACGGCAGGGTCACCGCCACCGGCGGGCAATCCCGCGCGTGTTGTCTCAGCCTGCCCGCGACCGAGTCCGGTAACGGAACCTCACGGGACTTGCCGCCCTTCGGCGGTGCGAAGATCAGCGAGCCACGAACGAGCTTGATCTGCCGAGTGATGTGCAGGACCGGGCGGTTCGGGTCGAGGTCCCCGGGGCTGACCGCGAAGATCTCTCCTTGCCGTAGGCCGCATCCCGCGCCCAGATCCACTGCGATCCGATACCGGGGGCGCACGTTCTCCCTGAACGCTGTCAACCGGGTGACCGGCCACGGCACGACCTTGGTCGGAGCGGGTTTCGGCCGGCGAATGCTCTTGACCGCGAACGGGTTGCTAACGATCATCTTGTCGTCCACCGCCGCGTTGAAAATCATCGACACGTCAGTGAAGAGGACCCGGCGGTACCCCACCGACAGCCCTTTCTCCTGGATCTTCCGCGCCCACTCCCGAATCGTCGTCGGCTGGATAGATGCGATCGGCCTGTGCCCGATGATCGGGTACACGTGCAGCCGAAGTTCGTACTCGATCCGGTCCCGGGTGAGTACGTCGGTGGTCGCGGCAGCGAGCCATTCGTCGGCGTACTGCTTGAAGGTCATGCGCCCGGCGTCGGGATCAACGTAGGTGCCCTTGAGGATGTCGGCCTGGACGTTGGTGAGGAACGCCTGTGCCTCGCGCTTCTTCTTGTCGGGGAACGACTGCGATTTCTCTTTCCCGTCCGGGGAGAGGTACCGAACGCGGTAGCGCATTCCCTGCCCGCACTCTGGCTTTGGTTCCTGCCGGGACTTCCCATCCGGACCGACAACCGTCTTGTACCAGCGGTCAACGATGTGCGCCATGTCAGGCCGCCGTCGACTGGTCGATGAACCAGGCCCGCACCGAAGCCGGGTCGTAGCGCAGATGGCGGCCGACCCTGGCAGCGGGTGGGCCGTACTTGCGTTTGCGCCACTGGTACAGCGTCTGCACCGGGACCCGCAGGTAAGCGGAGACATCCTCAACTTCCCAGAGCGGTTCGGGCGTAGGCGGTGCGGTCATCGGGGCTCCTTCCGACTGATGGTGATGTAGGTGCGGCTTTCGCCGCTGTAGCCGGCGGGGCGGGTGCTGGTGCGACAGGTGACCCGCTCGCGGCCGTAGTAGGCGGTGAGCTGAGCCGCGATGGTCGCGGCGTGGGCGGTGACGGTGGCGGTCGGCCCGATGAGTCGGACCGCGACCAGAGGGCGGGGGCGTGTGGGCATGGCTCTCCTTCCGAGGGCTGTGGGGTGGTGATGTTGCTTGCGCTGTGGAGTTGTCAAGGAACGGCTTCACGGGCGTTGACACGTACGTGTCAAGCGGCCAGGGGTTGGGCCGCGCGGGCGGCGGTGAGTTCGTCGGTCAGGGCGTCGATGCCCGCTTGGTGTTGTGCGCGGGCCATGGCGGCGGCGGTGTTGGCGAGTAGGGCGTCTCCGGTGGTGATCCAGCCGGTGGCTTGGTAGCCGAGTTCGTAGATGACCCGTTCGGTCTGCTCGTCGTCCCAGGTGTGGGGGTGGCCCTCGGTGCGCCGCCAGATGGTGCGCTGGAGGCGCAGGAAGCCGAGGGTGACGGAGAAGGCGCGGCTCTTGGTGGCGATGTGTCCGCCGTAGCCGAACTGGTGCGCCCACCGGCGAAGCCGGGCGTAGTCGGGGTGCTCGCCGAGGTCCCAGCAGGCGCGGATGAGCCGTCCGAGGTGGGTGGTCGGGTCGCCGTGGATTTCGACGGAGAGGTCGTCGACGCGGCGCAGGCTCAGGCCGGTTACCTCGGTGCTCTTGGTGACGTACTTGGCGATGTAGCCGGTGATCTGGGCGAGGTTGACTTCATGGCCGGGGGCGTTGACGTGCTTGAGGTCCAGGCCCTTGTCACCCCAGGCGATGTGCCAGCCCTGCCCGCCGATGGCCGGGTGGCCAGCGGAGGTGTAGGCGGTCTTGACGAATGCGGTCCGGACGGCGTGCTCGAACATGTCCCGGGTGATGACCCGGGGCGGCGGCACGATCGCCTCAGGGCAGTCGGGGTTGTAGCCGTCGAGGCGGATGAGGGCGTGGTAGTGGATGACGCCGCGTACCTGGAATTCGTAGACCTTGATGTAGCGGCGGCGCAGGTCCACGCCGAGACTGCGGCCGAGGCGGCGTAGCTCCCGGTCGGCTTGTTGGATGGTGCGGCGCCACAGCTCGGGTGCCTCGTGGTTCCAGACGACCTGTCCGGCGTGGTCGTAGCAGTCCAGGCACAACGGCTGCCCGAGGTGGGCGTCGGCGGCCTTGTGCCGAGCGCCGCAGCGCAGCTCGACGCCATGCGGGCAAGTCCGGCCAAAGGGGTGGCACACCGAGGCCCGGCAGGTGCAGCCGTCCTTCTTGCGGCAGTCCGCTGCGTGGACCTTTACCACCCGGTGGTGCACCGGCCCGAACGATGGGGCGGTGGCGGTCAGGAAGATGGCGATGTGCTCGTTGAGCGGCGGCAATCCCCACCGGTCGCCCTGCAAGCCCGCCTTGATCAGGTGGTAGGTGTCGCGGCGGTACAGCTCAGCGCACGACGGGCAGACCGCAGCGCGACGGTTGCCGCACGGCGTGTAGATCGCCCCATCGGGCATGTCCTCGGTGTCGACGGTGGCCATCCGGTTGCCGTCAGCGTCGTTGACGTGGATCTGCCCAGCGAGCCGGATCGGGTGCTTGCACGCCGAGGCCGCGCGGACGTGCCCGAGCCATTCCGGGTAGTCGGGGTCTTGGG
Source organism: Micromonospora sp. NPDC047527 (assembly GCF_040643015.1). Taxonomy (NCBI): domain Bacteria; kingdom Bacillati; phylum Actinomycetota; class Actinomycetes; order Micromonosporales; family Micromonosporaceae; genus Micromonospora; species Micromonospora sp. NPDC047527. Next base: position 391,843 of record NZ_JBEYTK010000006.1, read on the forward strand.
CGCGGGCACGGCCGGACGCGACGGTGCGGGGGTCGTGGCCGCGTACCCACCCGTCGGCGGTCAGGTCGCGGGTGGTGCGGGTGGGGGTTGCCCAGGGCCAGTAGCCGGCGGACTCAGCGGAGGCTCCCGTGCCCGAAACCGTGGTGGTTTCGGGCGCGAGAGGCAACGTCGAGGACGTCACGCGGTGGCTCCCACAGCGGTGCCGTTGTGGGTCTTGTCGTTGATGGTCGGTTGGGTGTTGAGGGCCGTCAGGATGTCGGCGGCCGTGGCGGTGGGGACGCGCAGCCGCACAGCGAGTTGGCCGGGGGTGATCGGTTCACCGTGGGCTTTCTCGTGAGCCGTGGCGACGATGCGGGCGTTGGACAGCACTGCCGGCGGAGGGCCGGTGGTGACCGTCGCGGGTGCTGCTGGTGCCGGGATCGGGTCCTTCTCGGTGGTGTCCGGGGTGGGCTCGACCGTCGTCGGGGTGTCGGTGTCCTCGCCAGAGGTGGGCAGGGCGATGGGTTCGTGGACAGGCGTTGTGATCTCGGTTGTGGGGTTGGTGGCCGGGGTCGCGGCGGCCGGGCGGACCGTCGGCGAGGCGGGGATGTCGGGTGACGACGCCTCGGCGAGGGTGGCCGGCGCAGGTGCCGGGACGAGTTCGGTGGGCCGGGTGTTGGCGTGTTTGGCGGCGAGCAGGGCGGCGGTGGCCATGAGCATCAGGCCATCGACGGCGATGGGACCGAACCAGATGACGAGGGTTCCTTCGTCGTAGTGACGCAGGAGTCCGGACAGGTGTTGGTAGGACACGAACGCGGCGACCAGGGCGACGGGCGGCATTCCGACCCAGCGCAGGACGTCCCAGCCCCAGCCCGAAGGCCACGGGGTGCGGGCAAGGATCTCGATGGCGATGAACAGGAACAGCGGCCAGACGATCGCGGAGACAACCGCGCCGGGCTCAGGACTCCAGTCCTGCGGTGCGCCCTTGGGCGGGACGAAGGAGTGGGCGATGTTCGCGGCGACGGACACGAGTCCGCCGAGGACAAGGCCGAGGTAGGCCCAGCGGGTGGGACGAAGGTTCGTCGTGGTCATGGGGTCACCTCAGGGGTGCAGTCGAGGCAGGAGCCGGTGCGGCGGGGGATGTAGTAGGGCTTGACCTGCCGGCAGTCGGGGCAGGTGCGCCGGGCGGTGAGCGCCTTGGCGATGGCCGCCTGTTGGGCGGGGGTCGCGGTCCGCTTCGGAAGAGCGAGGTCAAGGCGGAACAGGTAGGCGACGCGCTTACCGCGCCGCCAGAGGATCTGCGCGGCGGGTTCCTGGCCGCCGGGGCGCAGGTTGCGCGTGCGCAGTTGCCGGCGGGTCAGCAGCCCGTCGGGGGCGAACTTGAACGGGTAGGTCGGCAGGCCGTAGCGCTCGCCGGTCGGGTCGTAGAACACCATCGGGTCCTCCGCGTCGGCGTCGTCCTGGTCCTGGTCGTCGTCACCGCCGGCAGGGGTGCCGGTGGTGAAGGTGGGATGTTCGTAGGTGTCGCGGTCGATGTCCTCGGGCAGGAACGCCGCCGAACACAGGGCGCAGACAATCGGCCCTTCCTCGAAGGCGGCCTTGGAGATGCGCAGCTTGCGCGGGCACTCGCACTCACACGAGACGCCGTTGTTGTTGTTCGTGCGGGCTTTGCCTTCCCCGGTCGGTTCCGGGTGGCGGTAGAAGCGCAGCGCCACGGACAGCCCTGCGATGGCGGCCTTGTAGCGGGCGCGGGTGAGGTCGGTCAGGGTGCAGGGCGAGTAGCCGAGCTTGTCGTCCTTGGTCGTGGACAGGCCGAGTTCAGCGGCGAGGGTGGCGAACTTCTTGTTGTGCCAGCGGCCCTGCCGGGACGTGTCCTGGATGCCTCGCACGTCGGCGAGGGCGTGGGTGGCTTCGTGCAGGAGCGTGGTGAACACGGCTTCCGGTTCGCGGGACAGGCCCTCACCGGAGATGAGGATCTCGGGCAGTTGCTGCTCGCCGGCTTGCCAGCGCAGGGCGGCGAAATGGCCCCACTTCATGCCCTGACTGGGCTTGGTAGGGGAGCCGGAGCCCACCACAAGGACGGCGGCCGGGACGTCGGCGTGCTGGTCGCGGATCGCAGACCAGGCGGCTTCCAGTGCGCCGACGAGTGCGGCGGTGGAGACGGAGTCTTGACACGTACGTGTCAGGTCGGGGGTGTGGGCGGCGGTGCTCATGCGGCCCTCCGGATGGTGTGTCGGCGGTAGGCGGTGGCGGCGGCGCACAGCGCCTCGATGACGTCGGCCGGCGTGCGGCCAGGGGTGCTCTCCCAGGCGAAGACCGGGGCGTGAAGGCCGGCGTGGCCGACCGCGATGAGGTAGGTGTTGAACCACTCGACGGCGGCCGAGTAGGTGCGCTGGTCGGCGTCGGTAATGCCGGTCAGGTACCAGCGGGGGCGGCCGAACACGGCGGCGCGGATCGCGCCGAGGATCGACGCCGGGTAGGTGCCGATGCGGTGACAGGCGCACTTAGCCGGGCAGGCGTCGTGGGCGTCGTAGAGGCCGGTCGGAGTCCAGCCGTAGCGGCCCAGGTAGAGGGCGGCGCGGTCGAGGACGGCGTGAACGTTGCCGGTCGGCAACGCGGCAACGGTGCTCATCGGGTAGCCCGCCAGACGAGGAACCCGGCGCGGGTGGGCAGCCGCTCTTGGCTGTACTCGTGGTCGGCGTAGGTTTCGAGCTGGTCTTCGGTGGCGTGGGTCCAGTCGTAGTCCTCGGCGCAGTCGCGCAGGACGTCGAGAATGCCGGGCAGGGTTTGGGTTGCGTCGTCGTTCCAGTCGGCGACGGTCTCCGTTGCCGAGGTCGAGGGCGTGTTGTCGTCGAAGTTGGGCGTGCGGCCGTCGTGCCGGAGGAAGTCCGCCAGGCAGGTGACGGTGGTGTCCCAGAGGTCGGCGGCGACACCGTCGCCGCAGTGCCGGTCCTCGATCGCGATGGGACGGCCGTAGACGGCCATGGCGATGGCACCGAGGGTGCAGGCCGGCGGGAACGAATCGTGCTCGCCCAACTCGTACGGATCGCCCTGAGTCCAGCCTCGGATCTCCAGGTAGCGGGCGGCGCAGCGCAGGGTGTCGGCCGGGGTCAGGTCGGCCAGCGCGCCGGGGGTGTGGATCGGTTTTTGGGTAGGGTTCATGGCGGCCACGTCCTTTCGTGGGCGGTGGTTGGGTCGGCGGTCCGGGTTCGCTTTCCAGGGCTTGGTCCGGGCCGTCGACCGCTTCTATCGGTGGTGCAGGTGGAGCCGGAGAATCACCCGCTGCCTGCCGTCACTGACAAGAGCGGGTGCGGAGCGAAAGACCAGGGCGCCCGCGTGTCGGGCGATAGCGGTCAGGGCGGCGATGTCCTCGCCGGTCCCGACGAGCACCAGGTCCAGGACGCGAGTCGGGGTAGCGGTCGTGGTCTTCATGCCGCTGTCCGCAGGTCAGCAGGGGCGACGAGCCCAGAGCGGCGGCGGGTCCAGGTGGCGTAGTCGGCGACGCGGATGATGTCGGCGTCGGTCATGTAGGCGGCTTTGACGCGGTTGGGGGTGCCGCCTTCGGCGATGAGGTAGCCCTCGCCCTGGTTGTTCGGGTCGATGCTGTTGGAGGAGAAGCCGCGGGCGTACCAGCCGTGGCCGAGGACGATGTCGGAGGACACGTCGTTGGTGCAGCGGCCGGCGAACCGCCACGCGAACAGGTCCCGCAGTGACGGCGGGATGATGTCCGACGAGGGTCGCTGGGTGGCGGCGGCGACGATGATGCCGACGGCGCGGCCCCGGGCGACGATGTCGCGTAGCAGGGCGGCGAACAGGTCCTGGTCTTTCTTGTCTCCGGCGGTGGCGGAGAAGTAGGCGATCTCGTCGCAGGCCACGAGGATCTGACCGAACAGGTCGTTGGGTCCGATCTTGCGGCGGCGGTGCGACAGCAGGAACGCGTACCGGTTGTCCATCACCGTCTGGACGCGGCGCAGGGTGCGGATGGCGTGGTCGATGTCGGGGCCGACGAACACGTCGGCGGCGTCCTTCCACAAACCCAGCTCGACCTGCTTGCCGTCGAGCAGGCACAACCTGACGTCCGGGCACAGGGCGGCGTGCCCGACGATGGTGTTCAACAGGCTGGATTTGCCCGCGCCGGGTTCACCGCCGATGAGGATGTTGCGGTAGATCATCGGCAGGTAGGCCGGGTGGCCGAACTCGTCGATGCCGAGGAAGACCGGGTCGAAGATGGACAGGCCCGCGCCGACCGGCACCGTCTGTGGCGCATCCGGTTGCGGGGGCAGTTCGATGGTGTCCGTGAGGTCCATGGCAGGGCTCCCGGGGTCGGTTGACACGTACGTGTCAAAGCGGGTGAGGGGGTGGGAAGGGCGCGGACGCTCGACCCGTCGTCGGGTGCTTGGTCCGCGCCGTCCCGGAGGTTGGTTAGGCGTAGTCAGAGGGGTCGAACCCGCTCGGGTTCGTGGTGTTGGTGGTGGGGTTGTTGCGCGGCTTGCGCTGGCGGGGAGTGTCGGCCGGTGCGGTGGCCGGCTGGTCGGGCACGTCGGGCAGGTCCAGGCCGACAGGCGGCATGCCCGGTGAGGTGGGGGCGTTGGCCGGGATGTCGGTGGGGACGTAGTCCGGCAGCGGCGACACGACCTTGCCCGCGAGGGGTTCGCGGCGGGTGATGTCGATGCGGATCAGTGCGGCGTACTTGCGGCCGGCGCGCATGACGCGGACCTCGTTGGCCCAGCACGCCACAGCGAGTTTCTGCATCTGGCCGTCCTGCTCCAGATCGCGCAGAGACAGGCCGGGGCGCAGCCACACCCAGACCCGCTCGCCGGCCGGGGTTGGCTTGGCGGGCAGGATCAGCGGGAGTGAGCCGTGCCGGTTGGTGGCGATGAACGCCGCGAAGCACATCCGCAGCCGATGCCGCACGGTCAGGCACCAGATCCAGGCCATGACCCGACGACGGATCGGGCTGATGGCGGCGGGGACGCCGACGACCAGGGCGACGACGAGCAGCGAGCCCCACAGCGGGGTCGACTGCATCACCGTGGTCCAGCCGTAGACGGCGGCCAGGCCGAGCAGGATCTCGGGCAGCCAGTGCCAGAAGACGCGCAGCACCGGCCACGCCACGATCAGCGCGAACACCACCGCGCCGAGCACCGCGCCGAGGACGACGCCGAGCAGTCCACCCACGATGGGGTGCGTGTAGTGCGAGGCCACGGTGGCGGCCAGGAGGCCGACCACGCCGAGGGTGACCCAGAACGCGATGATGGCCCGACGACGATACGAGCGGGCGATCGGCGCTTCGATGACAGTGACGTGACCCCCACGGTTCGACCAGCCGAACGGGGACCTCTGGCTAGACTTGGACACGACAAGTCCTCCCTAGTAGGGACCTTGTTGGACAGGACGCGGGGTCGCAGACGACGCCAATCAACGGCGACCCCGTGTCCACCTCTTCGCTTCTGTGGAGCCGATCTCGCACGTCCGCCGCTAGGCGGCGGCGGTGTCCAGCGCGGTCAGGGCCGAGGCCCGGAACGCGACACCCGAGCGGACCTTTCCGTCCCGGTCGTTGACCCAGGGCAGCGCCTCCAGGTTCACCGGCACGACCGGCTGACGAACCGTGACGGCCGGCATCACCGGGCTGACCACGGTCACGTTGATGACCTCGGCGCTACCGTCGGCGAGGGCGTAGAGCTGCACCGCCCACATCGGGGCCTTCGTCTCCCGGTCGAACTTCTGCTGACCCGACTGGTCCAGCTTCGGAACCGGGTTCACCGCGACCTCGTACGACACCCGCGAGGTGTCCAGCAGCAGACGTCCCATGACTGACTCCTTTTGCTCGTGAGCAGGGCCCCTACCGTCGGGCCAGTCGCGTCCTTCCTGGACGCCAGCTCTTCTGGAATCAGAATGCTTCGATCGGTAGTGACGAGTTCACCACGAGACATGGACGACTAGGGACGTCTTTGGTAAGGTAAGTCGTCCCTGTAAGTCGTCACCCCACGCGCCAAGGAGTCGAGATGCCGAACGACCGCCTACGCGACGGGATGTTCAAGAAGGGCCTGACGCCCACCGCCCTTGCCGAGAGGCTCAGCGTCGATCCGAAGACGGTCGAGCGTTGGGTAACCCAGAATCGGAATCCCTATCCGCGCTACCGCCACTCCATCGCGGAGCTGCTGGAGGAAAGCGAGTCGTACCTCTGGCCGGACGCGCTGCCGACGCAGCGGGCAGTGCAGGTCAGCCAGTCGGAGGTGGTCCACATTTACCCTCGCCGCGGAGCCGTGCCAACCGACCTCTGGCAACGGCTGTTGGACCAGGCGACTCGACAGGTCGGCGTCCTGGTCTACGGCGGGCTGTTCCTGCCCGAGTTCAACCACCGATGGGTGCCGACGCTGCGTGAGAAGGCGATGGCCGGGGCGCAGGTCGAGTTGTTGTTCGGTGATCCGGAGGGCAAGCACATCGCCGAGCGGGGAAACGACGAGGGCATAGGTTCGGCGATGTCCAGCAAGATCCTCAACTCTTTGGCGTTCTACAAGGAACTACGCGACTTGCAGAACGTAGGGATCTACTATCACGACACGATTCTCTACAACTCCATCTACCGGTTCGACGACGAGATGCTGGTCAACACCCACCTCTACGGCACGCCAGCGGCCTACGCGCCGGTCGTGCACCTGCGTCGCCTCGGTGGTGGAGAACTCTTCGACAGCTACCTCGCGAGCTTCAACCAGGTACTCGGCGTGAAGCGGGCTGTCTGGCCCGAGCACTAGCCCGCCGATGGTGAGAGGCTGATGACATGGCCCGGACCGAACACTTCAACAACCCCGAGGCACCCAAGGCGAACACGATCGTCGTGGCAGTGACCGTCTTCGTTCAGGACGAGCAAGGGCGCGTGCTGCTGATCCAGCGCACCGACAACGGCCTGTGGGCGCTGCCCGGTGGCGCCCAAGACTTTGGGGAGTACATCGCCGAGACAGCCGTGCGTGAGACGCGTGAGGAGTCTGGCGTGCAGATCGAGGTAATTGGGGTCATCGGCATCTACACAAACCCGAACCACGTCGTGGAGTACAGCGACGGCGAAGTGCGGCAGCAGTTCTCCATCTGCTTTCGCGGGCGTTACGTCAGTGGCAACCCGATGACCAGCGACGAGTCATCCGCCGTCCGGTGGATCGCACAAGGTGAGCTAGACGATCTCGAAATCCACCCGTCAATGCGGCTCCGCATTCAGCACGGCTTTGAAAGGCAAAGCCAGCCCTACATCGGTTGAGCTGCCATCCGCGACTCAGTCCGTCGCACCGCTTCTAGTAGGGGCCTTTCTGCCTTCCGCCAGAAACGCGTCACGAGATGGTCAGGACCGTACCGCTCACGAATCTCGGCCAGTCGCTCCTGCACAGTCAAATCTTGGCCGTCGGGTCCGGTTGTCATGTCAGAGTATGAGAGGGCATCTGATACCGCTGACGCCTCGTCCGGGAACTCGGAGGAAAGTGCTTGACCGAGACCACGTTCGTCCGCCTCATAGGAAGCGCATGAGTGGTGAGCGACCAGGCTAGCAAGGCGTATATCCCACCCGTTCCGGACGAGCCATCGCGCACCGTCCAACGAATGGAAACCCGAATCAACGATCTCAGGCGCGTAACCGATGTCGTGAAGCCAAGCAGCTGCTACAAGCAGGTCGGCGTCGGACCCAGCCACTCGACTCAGGTGCTCCGCCTTCGCCCCTACCCCTCTCACGTGGCACCAACGACGCGGAAGGTCGCCCGCTAGGTGTCGCTCCGCAGTCCGCGACGCCTGCTCTCGGATGCTCTCCACGTGACGATCGTAGGCGGGCCGACCGCTCCACGCCAGATCCTGGGACCGGAAGTGCGCTGGATTCGACACTATTGTCCAGTGGGTTGAGTTGGACCGGTGGGGCTAATGCGTTCAAGCAACGCTTGTCGGGCCGCCTGGACTTGCTCAAGTGGTAGATGTAGTTCTCCGCGCCCAATTCTTTGCAGTTTATCCTGGTACCAGGCCTCTACCACCTCGGGCGTTACTCCCCAATCAGTAATGGCGGCAGCGCCGATGGTTGAAGACAATCGTTCATCCACGTCCTGAAAAAGCCTACGTGCGTCGATGAGGAAGGAGATCATCCGTGCTCGGCCTTCGTCGCTGCAGAAATCTTCCGCCCGATCACGCCAGAAGGCGTGCGCAAGGTGGTTTCGCAGCCTCAGCGCTCTCGTGAGATCCGCCGCTAGCTGGGGATCGTCCTGCACTTTCGGACCCAGCTTCTTGACGAGGGCGCCCATGGTGGACTTGAAATTGTCGTCCCAGGGGTCTGAGAGCAGACGCTGAGCATCTTGTCGTGCGGCCAAGAGCCGAGTGGCGGCAAGGATATTGACTAGTTCATGTTCGAGTACCGCCGCTCGGTAGAAGGCAAGGCCGAAGTGTGCAAACGTCGTCTTTTCGTCGGGATCTTCATCCTCCTCGCCAGTTTGGTTGACGTCGTCGGATACCGCGATCGGCGATCCAGGCGACCCGAATCGCACTACGTATAGATCGTCCATCGATCCAGTATCCAGTGAGGCGCAAGTGTTCGGCACGTCACGCTAGCGAGGCTCCACGATGGCGATCTGCACCAGGACGCACCAGGACGGGACGGGACGGGGCACCAGGACGGGCACCAGGACGGGAGGGTGTGAGAACTTTCTGTACGGGATCAAGGCGGCCCGCTTCGCAGGCCGCTCGCGCCGCCGACCAGGGGCCGACCAAGCTCGGTCGCCGATCGGGGACCCCGCGCCCTTAGCGCAAGCGCACGGGCGCACCCCGAACGGTTGCAGCCCCGCCGGCGGCGCGACATACGAAGAAGCCCCGGGCCGCCATGAGTGGTGGCAGATCCGGGGCTTGGGTTTGGTCAGGTGCAAGAACAGTGCCTCTGGCGGGGCGCTCGGGCGCTCCAGGATGGTTGGCGCCATCCCGACAACCTCCGTCCGGGCGGAGCCGAGCAGGTGGGGCCTGCCCGGTCAAGGTCGTTCAGACGGTGGTGTGCTCCACCTTGACCGGGCAGGCCCCACCCGCTCCACGAAGTGCGGACGAAGGCCGACGGGATGGCTGATGGCGAGCCGGAACGACGAGAGCGGACTACCAGCGCGCAAGCGCCACCCCAACGAAAATGTTCATCGGGCAGCTGCCTTCGCTCGCATATACGAATTCCGCAGTCCGTCGAAGTCCAGATGTCCAAGACCCAGAGCCGCGCCGGGCGTGATACCCGCCTTCATGTAGTCCTCGACAAGGAACATCAGAATCAGATAAAAGATAGAAATGCCACGAGGTATGCGGGTGGTAGACACCGAATCGTCATCGGCGCTCGGTCGCTTCAACCAATCCGACGCGAAGCGCCAGAGTAGGTCAGAGTGCGCCTTCATGAGTCGATCCACTTCCGAAATGTCAGAGATACCTAAATGCTGCAACTCCTCCGCTCGCGCCGCCGCGTAGCCGAGGTCAATGGAAGGCCGCAGTTGCTTCTCAATAGACCGAGCAACTTTCTTGTCAAGGTCAGAAACCAAAGAGGTTGAGATGTAGGCGGCGAGGGACTCATCGTCCAGTGGAACATTATCCAAGCGTTGCTCGCTCACTGCCACCTGCACAGTGTCGCGGTGCTGGGTAAGTTCCGACCTCAACTTCGTGAACTCGCTGTCGGCCAGCTCAAGTAGGCTGGCGAGTTGGGAGAAGCGTCGCTTTGCCTGATCCGGCACCACGCCGCCAGGCTTGTAGCCGAGGTCATGTTCCACTTCTGCCCAAGCGTGTTGAAGGACGGACCTGATTTGAATTTCAAACCGTACATCTGCGAACCGGCGATATTCGACAAGGTGGCTTCGCTTGTCGTGTAGCCGAACAATGTAATGTAGCGAAAGGTATCCGAATCTGTCCGGGGCAAGGGTCTTCCGCTTGTCTATCGAGTTTTCCCAGTCGATCTCGAAGTCGTTCTCAATCAGACTGGCAACCTTGTCGACCTCGTCTTCGAAGTATGTGATCACTCGGACGCCCAAAAGATCCGTCAAATCCATCAGGGAGCCGTAACGGCCACTCTTGTTCTGGAACTTGCGAAGAGCGCTTGATTTCTCCTTGACTCTGTAGTCAATTGAATGCGGACGGATGTCTACAGATTCGAGAAGGCTAGAAACTAACCCCTTCACCAGTGGCCCAAGCGCGTTCAGGCGAGCCACATTAGCGTCCCACGGCGGTTCATCTGCTGCCATGGCCACACGGTAACGACGGGCTGTTGCGGTGTCACTCCGCAGGGCGGTGGAGTTCGATGCTGGCCCAATGTCCGGCGAGGCCGACCGGCCCGGTGGGGATGAGGGACCAAGATCATGCCGTTTCCAGGCCGTCGAACGAGAGCCAGCAGTGACCATCGCTGACCATCCATGCCGGGTATAGCAGCAGGCCAGAGGTGCAGTCGTCCGGTTTGATCGACTACGCCCCCGCCCTAGATCAATACCGCTGGAAGTAGCTCTCCCGGCGGCGGGGGTGGCGACCACTCTCGCGTTGATCGGTTGATGAACCACCCGATCAACGAGTGCCACCGGTCGCGCCGCGGATGCGGCTGCCTCGGCGAGACGGTGTCGATCAGGGACTCAGCCGCCGGGCTGACCTGACGGCAGCGGCGGTGCCACGGTGACGAGCCGGGCCGTCGGTTCCAGGTTGGCGCAGAGCTTCCGGGGGAAGGCGGGTGCGGCTTTCACGACCGCGTCGCACCCACCCGACGTGGTCCGGGCGACAGTCGACCATCCGGCCGGCTCGTTGCGCAGGAAGTAGCGCCGGACGGCGGTGTTGGCCTCACACCCCGGGCGAGGCTCGGCGCCGCACGCGGTCGGGTCGTCGGGCACGGTCATGATCAACCAGTTTCCGTCACAGGCTTCGACGTGGCCCTGCGAGTGGCGGGACACGTCCATCCCCCGTACGGCCGCACGCGTCCAGGTCGGATCGCAACGGTCCTTCGGTGGGTTGCAGCCCAGGTTCTCGTCACAGCGGGTGTAGGCGCCGTTCTTCAGCGCCCACGTCTTCTGGTTGAGCGAGAGCGGGCGGTTGCCGATCGGCTCCTCCGACGTGAGGGTTACCTCGGCGGGCTCGAAGGTCGGGCAGGCGCCAACGGTGGCGGACTCGGCCGAATCCTGCACGATGTTGGCGAAGATGACGCCGTTCTCTTCTGTGTGGTAGCCGACCCGTACGTTGCGGGAGCAACCATCGTTACCAGCGAGCGCCTTGACCTGCACGGTCACCTCCCGGGCACCTGGACCGGGCGTCACGCCGCTCACCTCGGCCTCGTAGGTGCCCCACACGGCGGACGCGCTCGGGGCGGCGTCTCCGGGCCGGGTCTGTGGCTCCGCGCAGGCAGCCACCGTGGGCACCGCGGCGGTCAGCAGGCAGAGAACGGTTGCGAGGCGGCGCATGGCTGGCATTCTGCCCGGCCGCGCCACGTCCCGCGGTCCCTGTCGGGCTGCGGTTCGCAGGCTCGGGACTGCCGCTTAGGTCATAGATCGAGCACGCCGACGGTCTGACCACCGCTCTGCTCGCCGGTCGGCCGGAAACCCAGTTTCAGGTAGAACTCCTCTGGTCCTCCTGGCCGGGGAGCCCAGGTGACATAGGCGCGGGTGCCGCCTCGCGCGCGGATCTCCGCGCAAACGGCCTCGGCGGCGAATCGGCCGTAACCCTTTCCCTGGGCGTCCGCCGCGATATTCAGCCGCCAGAGGCCGGAGCGCAGGTCATCCGGATTGTGGCTCCATTGGATGTCCAGGAAGGCCATCAGAAAGCCGACCACCTGATCACCGTCACAGATCAGCCTCGGCCAGGCGTTCGATGCGAAGACGTACGCCTCGGCGAGCGACTTGACCACCGGCGCGACGAGGTCCTCCTGATCGGGGCGCACCGACAGTTCGAGAGCCGCCTCGTAGTTTTTCGGCGTGACTTTCTCCAACCGCATGTCGTGGACCATAACGGGCGGATGTGGAATCAGCGAATGGCTATCGAACAGCATTCAGTGCGTCGTGGAAGTCGGCGGTGGCTTGCTCGTGGGGGTAACGGCGGTGGAGTTCGACGTCCACTTCGCCGGCGACGAGCAGCAGCGAGGGCAGGGACCGGCGAGACGCGGCGAACGCTGTCACCCCCTGCTCGACGGCCCGGTCCAGGTCGCCAGCGCGCAGGGCTGTGGCGGCGAGAGTGAGCCTCGCTTCGGCCATCCGCATGGGTGACCGATCGATGCCGTCCGGCCCGGTGCCGAGACGCAGGACCTCGTTGGCGTAGTGCTCGGCGAGAGTGTCGTGTTCAGCGAGCCGGTAGGCGTCCATCGCGTAGAACAACCATTTGCCCGGATCGACTTCGAAGTGGTTGTCGGGTCGTTCTGGTGCACCGAGTTCGTCGAGGAGCCGCCGACCACAATCGAGTGCCGTCCGCGCACCGTGGAGATCGCCGAGCCGTGCGAGCGCCTTGGCTTCCTGCGCGACCAGTTGCACGGCCACCCTCTGCCGCCCAGCAACCTCCTGCCCGGCCCGGGCCGCGGTCAACGCCGCCTCGTGGCGGGACTGGGTGAGTGCGAACCAGGCCGTCATCTCCCACGCCCAGCCGGTGATGCCGGCGTGAGCGGCTTCGTCGCCGAGTTGACGGGCAGCAGTACGGGTGGCCTCGGCGCTGGCGCGCATCCCGAGATCGTATTCAACACAGCCGATCAACAGTGCCAACCAGCCGGCGCACACCAGCAATTCGCGGTGCTGTCGTAAGCCGGTCGGTCGTTGCAGCAGCCGGGCGACCTCACGCAGCCAACTCTGACCTTCGGCGCGGAGTTCCCTCGCGTCGCGCCATCCGTACTGGCAGCACAACTCGGTCACGGTCGCCTGCAACGTCTCGATGGTGGCGGGGGCGGTGTCGCTGGCGTGCATCCGATGTAGCAGCTCGACGGTCTCCGACGGCCTGGTGTCGGTAGCGGCGGCGACATCCAGGGCGGCGCAGGCGATCAGCTCCCCGCGAGCGGCGAGGACGTCGTCGATCCGACGGGCCAGATCCTCGCCGGGCCGGCGACGGCCGTTCTCAAGCCGGGAGAGGTGCCCCTTGTCGGCGGGCAGCAACTCGGCAAGAGCGGCCAGGCTGAGCCCACGCGCCTCCCGCGCTGTCCGCATCCGGACGCCGAATGTTGGCATGTCTCGCGCCTCCCGCCGGAGTTGCCGGGTTGCCGGCGCTGGCTGGCAACGCGCAACCCGTCGACCGATGTGAGCGTACCGCCGCACGGTGTACGGGACGAGCACGCGCAGTGATCGGTGGGAGGCGTGGTGGCAATGCGGGAGCGATTCAAGCGCTGGTGGCGCAGACGGCATCTGGTCCAGTTGGACCGAACCGGAGCAGCGACCTGCTACCCGCAAAGGTCCGGCGCGCGTCGGATCACGACGCGGGACGGCAGTCCCGGTGGGCGGGCAGCTCTGTGATGGCCGGCGTGCCCCAGATGGCACGTGCGAGCCAGGCTGAGCGGTTGGTGTCAGCGCTGGATCGCCGGATGAACGGGGAGCACCTGCCGCGCCGGCCGCAGTGGCACTGTCAGACGTGTGCGGCTGACCCGCCCTGGCCGTGCCACCCCGCGCGGGTACGCCTGGCCGAGGCGTACGCGCGTGACCGCATCGGCCTTTCCATGTACGTCGGTGGCCTGCTCTTCATCGTCGTTGTGGAGTTGTCCGAGGTGGCGCCGGCCGAGTTGTACGAGCGGTTCGTGGCGTGGACGCGCTGATGGGCAGCATCCACCCGGGCGATGAGGGCATGCACTACTCCGACTGGTCGCACCGATGGTGCGGCGGGCCGATCGACGAGGCCGGGAGTAAGGCCTGGCAGGCGGCGTTACGGGAGCACTTGGAGGCGCACCGCCGAGGGGAGGACGCGAGGCGGCCCACCACCTCGCTCTCCACGGAGCGACGCCCTGTCGACCGGACGTGAACCTCGGGCGGGTCAGAGGCTGAAAGTGAGGAGTCCGCACACGGCCAGCGGCACCACTGCGGACAGGGTCCCCACGAGGACCGCCGAGCCGATCCGGGTGCGGGAGGCGAGCACCGCGAGCGACGCCAGGCTGACCAACAACGCGAGGAACATCGCCGGTAGGGCGACGTAGAGCCCGATGAGCAGCATCCGGGATCGTTCCGAGTCGCACACCTCGCCGCAGTCCGCCGGGACGGCCCCGGAAAGGGTGCCGAGAAACAGGCCGAACGCCACGACGACGGCCGCGTACCAGCCGATCAGAACCAGGAACGAGATGCGCGGGTCGGCCATGCGAACGAGGCCGGGCCACCGTGGGGGCGACAGCGTCATGGCGGAAGTATCCGCCATCGCACGAGCGGAGTCAGCGTCCGGCATATTGCGCCGCTACTCGCGCTCGGTTGTGCCGGATCTGTGTCCGGCCATGACAGCCGCGGATTGCCGGCGCGGCCCTCGCTGACGGCACCCTCGCGGAGTACCAGAGAGTCCAGCAGCAGCCCCGCATTGCCACGTGACCCCCGGGACAGCAGGCGGTCAGGGGCTGTTTACGCTGCTGTCGGTTGCCTTTTGCACTCACGCGCGCGCGTATTCTAGCGATATGGCCGCCTCTAAGCAGCAGATCGAGCGCGAAATCCTGCGCATCCTCCGTGCTGCGCGTCAAACCACAGGTGAGCGCCGCACGATCCTGCTGCGCGACCTCGCCGAGCAGATGGTCGACCTGCGCGAGCACTACCTGACCACGTCCGGAGACCCTGACTGGACCGGGCGCACCGGGTTGTACCGGTACGCCGTACGCGAGCTGTACGCCCAGGCTGGCTACAGCCCCGACGAGCGGAAGACCACCCAGACCTCCACCCGGTACCACGTCGGCAATCTGGTCCGCACGCGTGTGTCTCAGGAGACCGCCGACGCTCTCGGTCTGGGACGCGCCAGCCCGCAGGACCGCAGCCGCATGCGGAGCCGACGCGACCGCGACGAGCTGCGCGAACTGCTGGCCGAGGCCCGCGAGCTGCTGGCCGCGCAGAAGAAGAACACCGGAGGCGCACAGTAGCTACACCTCGGCGCATTAGTTCGTGCCCTACTCGCTCGACCTGGCCTCCTACTGCCCGCGGTCGACTGTGCTGCTGGTCGCGGGGCGCGTTGTCGACTGTCGTTAGGGTCGAGGGCGTGGAAGCCGTCCGGCGCTATCCGAAGGCTCTCGCCAGCACTGCCGTCCACATGCTGGTCGTTGTCGTCGTCTTCGATGGGTGGGCGATCGGCCTCTTGGTGCTTGCCGAGCACTTTCGCGATAGCTGGCTTGTCGGCCGACTGTTGGCCATGATCGGGTTCTATCTCGCGTTCGGCGGTGCGCTGCTCGTCACGCTGCTCCTTCTCACGGCCGTGTTGGGGCCGAGCCTGGCCGCGAAGTTGTTCTTCGTGCGCAACAAGGCGCTCAGCCCGGACGTGGTGCGCGACCTGACTGCGAAGGAGGCTGCTCCTGTCACGGTTCCGATCGCATCGGGGCAAGGCGTGCTGCGGGTCATTCCGGTCAAGCCGCAGTGGTGGCTCGACGACGACGCCTTATCCGACGACGTCGCGCCGATCGTCGCAGTGGAGGACGTCGAGTATCGGTTGCCTGGGTGGGATCCGTACGACGTCGCAGTTCCAGCCGGCGCCGTTAACGTCGTGGCTTGGGTGCCGCGTCGCAACGGGAATTCGGGGCGACGAGTCCGGAACTCCTTCCCGGTGCCTGAGGGGCGTGTCGGTGCGTTGGTATTCCGACCTTCCTCGATACCGGAGCTCCCCGGCACGGTGGAGTCGCTGAATAGCGAGTTGACGGGAACTCTTTCGTTGTTCCGGCTCGCGTTAGCAGCCGCGCTGCTCATCGGGGTTGCCTATGCGGCATGGCGGCTAGCCACCGGGTAGGCCACAGCCAGCCCCGGAGGCGCAATGCGTTCATGACGGCGACACCATCTTCCATCTCCGTAGACCGGATCGAAGTAAGAGTCGATCTAGCTTCCGAGGGTCGACGTTCGTCTGCCCGCGGAGCTGGCGAACGTTGCGATGGGCGCGACGTTCTCCGCCGCCAGTGGTCAGGTGGCTACCTGATCGCGCTGACGGCCAGCATCCACCCGATGGGGTCAGAGGCTCGCGGCGAGGACGTCGCACACGGCCAGTGGCAGCACCGCGCTCAGCGTTCCCACCAGGGTCGACGAGCGGATCCGGGTGCGGGACACCAGCACCGTGAGCATCGTGAGACCGGCCAGCACCAGGAACGCGGTGCCGGGGTCGGCCCTGCCCGTCTCGGCGAGGGCGGGGAGTGGCGCTGACAGCGTCATGGCCGAAGTATCCGACATCGCGCGAGCAGCGTCAGCCCTCGGCGTGATGCGCTGGCGTCGCCGGGTCGACCGGGACCACGTCCGCGAGGAGTGGGTGGCTACTAGGTTTCGGAGCATGTCTCCTGGACCTTCGCGCCACCGCCCCGGCGTCGGTTGGCTGGTGCGTCGGCTGCCGACCCGGGCGGTCGAGGCGGCGTCCCACCTCCAGGCGTTCGTGCTCTCCGGCGTGGTCACGGTGCTGGCCGTGCGGGCGTACCTGGAGGCTGCCGACTATCCGCAGCTCGGCGGCGGCGGGCTGCACATCGCGCACGTGCTCTGGGGTGGCCTGCTGCTCGCGGTCGGCCTGGGGATCCCGCTGGTCTTCCTGGGCGAAGGGCCACGCACCGCCGGGGCGATCGTCGGCGGCGTCGGTTTTGGCCTGTTCATCGACGAGGTGGGCAAGTTCGTCACCACCGGCACCGACTACTTCTACGCCCCGGCGGCCGCCATCATCTACGTCGCGTTCGCGCTGCTCGTCCTGCTCACCCAGGCGGTACGCGGGCGTACCGGCCGATCGCAGTTGACCCCGGCCGAGCGTACGGCCAACGCGCTGGACGTGGTGCTCAGCGGTCTGCCCGCCGGGCTGACCGACCGGCGCCGGGCGGACGTGCGGCGTCTCGTGCGGGGCACCGGGCCTGCCGCCGAGGCGGCCGTGGAGCATTTGCTGGACGCGGTGCCCCGACGCGAGCCGCCCCCGGTCCGGTTCTGGCAGCGGGCGGCGGACCGGGCCCGGCGTCTCGCCGCCTGGGCGACCCGGCAGCGCTGGCTGGTCTGGCTGGTGGTGGTCTACCTGGTGGTGGAGCCGGTGCTGATCGTGGTGGGGGTGCTGCTGGACGGTGTGACCGGAGAGCTGGACCAGGAGCGCGAGTGGGGCGCGGTGCTCGGTGTCACCGCCACCGCGCTGGTCACAGCGGTGCTCAGTCTGCGGGCGGCGTGGCTGCTGCGCCGGAGCCGGCTCGACGCGTTCCGACTGTTCAAGCTCGCACTGCTCGTCGACCTGCTGTTCGGGCAGATCTTCAACTTCACGGTCAACCAGTTCAGTGCGGTCGCCGTGGTCGCGATCGACCTGGCCCTGCTGGGGGTGGTGACCGCCGAGCACCGCCGGTTGCGGCGTGCCGCCGACCAGGGTGCCATCCTCGCCGCTCCCTAGGATGATCACCGAGGACGGTCGTAATGAAGGGCGTTTCCCATGGTGAACAGAAGCGACGTCGAGGCGGCTGCCGCGCTGGTGCAGGGGCGGGTTCGGGAAACCCCGGTCATCGCCGTCGACGGCGTCGACCTGGGCGTGCCCGGGCAGCTCAGCCTCAAGCTGGAGCTGCACCAGCACACCGGCTCGTTCAAGCCGCGTGGCGCGTTCAACCGGATGCTCCAGGGGCCGCTGCCGTCGGCGGGGGTGATCGCCGCCTCTGGGGGCAACCATGGCCTCGCGGTCGCGTACGCGGCCCGCGCGCTGGGCGTACCGGCGGAGGTCTTCGTGCCGGTGACCTCCTCGCCGGTCAAGGTGCAGCGGTTGGCTGGGCTGGGTGCCCAGGTGCGGCAGGTGGGTCAGCACTACGCCGAGGCGTTGGCGGCGAGCACCCAGCGGGCTGACGAGACCGGCGCGTTGGTCGTGCACGCGTACGACCAGCCGGAGGTGGTGGCCGGTCAGGGCACCGTCGGCCGGGAGCTGGAACGGCAGGTGGACGGGATCGACACCGTGCTGGTGGCGGTTGGCGGCGGCGGTCTGGTGTCCGGCATCGCCAGTTGGTTCGACGGGTCGGTACGCGTCGTCGCCGTCGAGCCCGAGCAGATCCCCACGCTGCACTCCGCTCTGAAGGCGGGCGGACCGGTCGACATCGAGGTGGGCGGCATCGCCACGGACTCGTTGGGTGCCCGGCGGATCGGCGAGATCGCCTTCGACACCGCTCGCCGTACCGCGGTGGAGTCGGTCCTGGTGCGCGACGAGGATCTGGTGCGGGCCCGCCGGCTGCTCTGGTCGGAGCTGCGGGTCGCCGCCGAGCTGGGCGGTGCCACCGCGCTGGCCGCGTTGGTCGGTGGCGCGTACGTGCCGCAGGCGGGGGAGCGGGTGGCGGTGATCATCTGCGGTGGCAACACCGACCCGAGTGACCTGGGCCCGGCCGCGCCGCACTGACCAGGTCCGGCGGGGAGCAACCCCCGCCGGACCATCGGCCCGTCCGTCAGATGGGGTAGGTGCGGGCGACGGCCAGCATCTCGGAGCTGTGCGACCCGACGACGCCGACGTCCGGCGGCCGGGGGCGGAACCCGGGCAGCGCGTCCAGCCCGTCGCTCGCGTCCATGGCCCGCAGCGCCACCTGCCCGCCGTTCGGGCGCACGGTCAGGGTGACCTCGAAGCCCTCTGTCGGTGGGGCGTGGAACACCAGCCCGAAGCCCCACTTCCCCTCCCGGGGCTCCACCGGCACCGAACGGCCGGCGACCTCGGCCCGCAGCACCGTGGCGGTCGACGCGTCGACGTGCAGGGTGGCGAGCCGGACCGCCCGCTGCGGGGTGAGCCGCAGCCGCAACGTGCGCTCGGCACCGGAGGTGCTGTCGGCCAGTACCTCCAGCTTCGGCGCCGGCAGGTTCGCCGCCGCCGCCGGCCCGGCCCGCAGCTCACCGTCGCCGAGCCCGGGGAAGTCGTCCTCGACGCTTGTCAACCCGTCCACGTAGCCGGCGGTCCACGGCTGCGGACCGCTCTCGTGGCTGAGCCAGCGGGCCTGGCCGGTGCCGGCGTCCATGGCGTACATCAGGTGGGTTGGCGCGGGGTGCTCGGCGTCGAAGCGGTCCACGACCAGCCCGACCCCGGCGAGCACCACCGCCGCCAGGGCGGCGGCACCGGCCGGCAGCACGGCGAGCCGCCGGGCCCGCAGCGCCCGCATCCCACGTTGGCCGCCGGCCTGCGGGTGCAGCAGGTCGACCACCGGCAGGGCGGTCAGGCCGAGCAGCACCGCGACCAGCGCGGCGACCCCGCCCATCGCCATGCCGAGCGCGGGGAAGAGCAGCACCACGGTGGGCAGCAGGATGACCACACCGACTGCGGCGGCGGCGGTCACCGCCACCACGGGCCACGGCCCGGTCTGCCGGGTCCGCAGCGCGACCAGCCCGCCGAGGGCGCCGGCCAGGGCCGGCAGGGTGGTGAGGTACGCCCCGCCGGGCACCGCCACGGCGAGCAGCACCCCGAGCAGGGCGAGCCAGGCCAGCCCGCCGACCGCGAGCGCGGCCGGGCCGATCCGGCGGCGGGTCAGCGCGTACCAGGTGAACAGGATGGCGGCGGCGAGCGCCAGCACGGCCAACCGATACCAGATCGGTCGGTACGGGTCGAGCAGCTCGGCGTACCCCGGACGGATCGTGGTGATCGCCAGCCAGAGCAGCTGCGCGGCGACCGGCGCGGCCACAATCGGCACCAGGGCCAGCCCGAACCCGGCGGCCAGCCGGCCGGTGCTGGCCCGGCCACTCCGGCGGGTCAGCCAGCCCAGCGCGGCCACCGCGAGCACCGCCAGCAGGGCCAGCGGCAGGGTGAGCCAGCCGGGATAGCGGACCAGCCCGCCGGGGACCGGGAAGTAGGTGGCGTCCTGGCCGGAGCGCAGGTCGGTCAGGTCGGTGCGGCCGAACTCCCGGGCCAGACCCAGCGCGTTGTCCCCGTGCTGCTGGAGGCTGCCCTGGTCGATCGACGCCGGGGTGTCCAGCGGCGTGTGGTAGATCGCGCCGCCGTCGATGTACGCCGAGTTCAACCCGACGAACTTCTGGTCCAGGAACGCGGTGAAGTCGGTGTCGTTGGGCAGCGCCCGGTAGATCTCCACCGCGAACGAGGTGCCGACCGGGTGCGGGGCGGCCCGGCCGAAGACGTCCACCAGCTTCGCGTTGTTCCGGGACGTCTCGAACATGATCACTGGCCCGGTGGACCCGCGCGCCTCCAGGTTGAGCACCACCCCGCCGTCGGCGGCGAGCGGATGGCTGGCGGCGAACGCCGCCGCGCCGCAGAGGCACGCCTCCTCGGCGTCGGTCAGCACGAAGACGATGTCGTTGCGGGGCCGGGGGCCGGTGGTCAGCGCGCGGGCCACCTCCAGGATGGTCGAGGTGCCGGCCGCGTCGTCGTTGCCACCCGGCCCGGTCTGCACCGAGTCGTAGTGCGAGACCAGGAAGACCCGGCCAGTCGGGTCGGTGCCGGGCAGCCGGGCCACCACGTTGCGGACGCGGGCCAGGGTCGCACCGCCCGCCGCCCCGCTGAGCTGGCCCGCCTCCGGTGCCACGGTGTCCTGCACCTCGGTCTCCAGGCCCAGCCCGCGTAGCCGCTGCTCAAGATGCGCGCGGACCTGGTCGTTGGCCGGGCTGCCGGCGACGTGCGGCCGGGCGGCGATCACCTGCACGTCCTCGTACGCCCGGCTGGCGCTGAACTCACCCGCCGGCGCGTCGGCCGGCGCCGGGGCCGGGGTGCGCAGGTCGAGCAGGCTGCCGGCGCCGACGGCGACCAGCGCGACCAGCGCCGCAGCGGCGGCCACGAGCCGCCGGCGCGGTCGGGCCAGCGCACGATCGGCAGCGGGTACGCCCGGACCCGGACGGACCGGTGTGCCCGCCGTGGCAGGGGTGGGGGGTGCGCCCACGGGAACTCCTCGATGGTGGTGGTGCCTGGGGTGGCACCATCCTGCCCTCCGCCACCATGGGACGGCACACCCGGACGTCCATCGATCGCCGGCCCGTCGGCGAGCAGTGACCCGGCCCATCCCCGCCCGTGCCGCGCCCGTCGTGTTGTGTGCGACCGTTGTCTAATACAGGATCAGCGGGGCACTCGGAAGGAGCCCGACATCACCAGCGAACTCCCGCGTCTCGCGGCGGTGACCCGGCCGCAGCGGGGAGCCGGCCTGGCCGGTTCCCCCGTCGTGCCGTACCCGCACGGTGGCCTGGGGCGACACGCCAACCTGCCGCCCGGTGAGCGGTTGCGGGTGCTGCTGGTGGAGGACGACGAGGGCGACGCCTTCCTCGTCGGTGAGCTGCTCGCCGAGACGAACTCGATGATCGACCTGTTGGTCGCCACCAGCCTCAGCGAGGCGCGGCAGCAGATCACGAACGTCGACTGCGTCCTGCTGGATCTGGGCCTGCCCGACGCGCAGGGGCTGGACGGGCTGCGCCAGGTGCTGGAGATGTCCAGCGGCGCGGCGGTCTGCGTCCTGACCGGCCGTTCCGACGAACATCTCGGCATCGTGGCGGTCGCCGAGGGCGCACAGGACTACCTGGTCAAGGGTCAGGTGGACGGCGTGCTGCTGACCCGGGCGCTGCGCTACGCGGTGGAGCGCAAGCGCGCCGACGTCAACGCCCGCCGGCTGCGTGAGGTCGAGCTGCGCCAGGCCGAGTCGGCCCGACTCGAACGTGGCCTGCTGCCCCAGCCGCTGATGACGACCGACCAGGTGGCCGTGCACACCTTCTATCGACCCGGCCGGCATGCCGCGCTGATCGGTGGGGACTTCTTCGATGTGGTGCAGACCCATCCCGACCGTCTCGACCTGATCGTCGGGGACGTCTGCGGGCACGGGGTGGACGAGGCCGCGCTCGGCGTGGAGCTGCGGGTTGCCTGGCGCGCCCTGGTGCTCGCCGGGGTGCCCGACGACGAGGTGCTGCCCGCGCTGGAGCAGGTGCTGATGAGTGAGCGCCGGCTTCAGGAGATCTTCGCGACGGTGGCCACCACCCGGCTCGACCTGGACGCCAACCGGGCCACCGTCCGGCTCGCCGGGCACCCGCCGCCGCTGCTGCTCTCCGGTGGCCGGGTCACCCCGGTGCCCGCGCCCGGTGGCCTGCTGCTGGGGGTACGCCCCCGCCGGCCGATCGCCTACGACCTGGAGTTCGACACCGATGACTGGTCCCTGTTGATGTATACCGACGGCCTGATCGAGGGGCGGGTGGGCGCGAGCGACGAGCGGCTCGACGTGCCGGGTCTGGGCGGGCTGCTCGACGAGCCGGCCAACCGCCAGGTGCCGCTGCCCGAGCTGCCGGCCTGGCTGGTGGGCCGGGCCGAGCAGCTCAACGGTGGTCCGCTCGCCGACGACGTGGCCATGCTGCTGGTCAGCCGGGGTGATGGCCGGTGAAGCCGATGGTCGGCGGCTGGAGTCTGCGCCGCCGGGTCATGACCATGCTCGTCGTCGTGGGCCTGCTGCTGATCGGCCTGGCCGGCGCGGAGGCGGCGGTGGCCGCCCGCAACCGCACCCAGATCGACGCGATCCTGAACAAGACCGCCCCGCTGCGGGTGCAGTCGCAGGAACTGCTCAACGCGCTGCTCGACCAGGAGACCGCAGTCCGCGGGTACGCGGTGAGCGGTGACCCGGCCGACCTGGGCCCGTACCAGGAAGGGCTCGACCAGGAGCGGGACACCATCGCCTCGATGCGGACGCTGCTCGACGACTACCCGCAGATCGGGCAGGAGCTGCGGGTGGTCGAGGAGCGTACCGAGCGGTGGCGGCAGTCGGTGGCGGAGCCGGTGATCACCGCCACCGAGGAGCGGGGCACCAGCGCCGGCCAGGCGTTGGTCACCGACGAGGCCCGGCAGCAGTTCGACGAGTTGCGGTCCGCGGTCGGCGATCTCCAGGAGGAGATCCTGACCGCCCGGGAGCAGTCCGCCGGAGACGTGCGCCGCAGCAGCAACCTGCTGGTCGTGCTGTTGATCGTCGCCGCGCTGGTGGTGGTCATCGCCGGCTCGATTCTGCTGCTGTCCCTGGACCGGATGGTGATCCGGCCGTTGATCGGGCTCGCCAGCCAGGTCCGGGAGGTCGCCGAGGGCGACTACCAGCACCGCATCGCCGCCGTCGGCCCGCCGGAGTTCATCCAGCTCAGCAGGGACGTGGACGCGATGCGCCAGAAGATCGCCTCCGACCTGGCCGAGGTGCGGGAGGCCCGCGAGCGCATCGAGTGGGTCAACAGCCAGCTCCAGAAGCAGGCCGAGGAGTTGACCCGGTCCAACCGCGACCTGGAGCAGTTCGCGTACGTGGCCTCGCACGACCTTCAGGAGCCGCTGCGAAAGGTCGCCAGCTTCTGCCAACTGCTCCAGCGCCGCTACTCGGGGCAACTCGACGAGCGGGCCGACCAGTACATCGCCTTCGCGGTGGACGGCGCGCAGCGGATGCAGCGCCTGATCAACGACCTGCTCGCGTTCTCCCGGATCGGCCGGCTCACCACCGGCTTCGTCGACGTCGACCTGAACAAGGTGATGGGTGACGTGGCCGGTCAGACCGAGGCTGCCCGGCAGTACGCCGACGCCGAGCTGACCTGGACCGAGATGCCGGTGATCCGGGGTGAGGAGCCGCTGCTCACCAACCTGCTGGCGAACCTGGTCAGCAACTCGATCAAGTTCCGCCGTCCGGACGTGCCGCCGAAGGTGCACATCTCGGCTCGCCTCGTCGACGGCGAGTGGGAGGTCAGCTGCCAGGACAACGGCATCGGTATCGAGCCGGAGTTCGCCGACAAGATCTTCGTGATCTTCCAGCGGCTGCACTCGAAGGACGCGTACCCGGGCACCGGCATCGGGTTGGCGATCGTCAAGAAGATCGTGGAATATCACGGTGGCCGGGTGTGGGTGGACACCGATGTGCCGGAGGGGACGGCGATCCGGTTCACCCTGCCGGCGCGGCCCGAGGACGTGGAGGCGGCCGTTGCCGCCGACCCGGCGGACCAGCCGGAGGCGATCGCCGCGGCGGAGACGACCCCCTCGGACGAGTCGCCGGCCGCCCCGCCGGAGCAGTCCGCCGGGCCGGACCGGCCGGACCGGGCCGACGGGTCTCCGGAAAGCGGTAGAACGGGTGACATGAGGGAGACGGTGGGATGACCGCGCCGGCGGACGGCAAGAGCCCGATCGAGGTCCTGCTCGTGGAGGACGATCCGGGTGACGTGTTGATGACCCAGGAGGCGTTCGAGGAGCACAAGCTGCGCAACCGGCTGACCGTCGTCTCCGACGGCGCCGAGGCGCTCGCCTACCTGCGGCAGGAGGGTCAGTACGCCGACGCGGTGGCGCCCGACCTGATCCTGCTCGACCTCAACCTGCCCCGCCGGGACGGCCGGGAGGTGCTCGAAGAGATCAAGAAGGACGAGGAGCTGCGCCGGATCCCGGTGGTCGTGCTCACCACCTCGCAGGCCGACGAGGACATCCTGCGCAGCTACCAGCTGCACGCCAACGCCTACGTGACCAAGCCGGTGGATTTCGAACGCTTCATCTCCGTGGTCCGCCAGATCGACGAGTTCTTCGTCAGCGTGGTCAAGTTGCCGCCGCGTGGCTGACACCCTGCTCGACGACGTCGGAGACCTGCTCCTGGAGGCCGCCGACCAGGTCGTGCTGCCGCTGTTCCGCAAACTTGACGAGTCTGACGTGTCGGAGAAGGCGCCCGGTGAGATCGTCACCGTCGCCGACCGCCGGGCCGAGGAACTGCTCTCGGCCGGCCTGCGCCAGCTGCGGCCGGGCTCGAAGGTCGTCGGCGAGGAGGGCGTCGCCGACGACCCGGGGTTGCTGCGGCACCTGCGCGACGGCGGGGACGTGTGGCTGGTCGACCCGGTCGACGGCACCGCCAACTTCGCCGCCGGTCGGCGCCCGTTCGCCCTGATGGTGTCGTTGCTGACCGACGGCCGTCCGACCGCCGGCTGGATCCTCGATCCGCTGGCCGAGACGCTGGCCGCCGGCCGGGCCGAGGACGGCACCCTGCTCAACGGTCGGCCGGTGGGCACCGCCGCATCGGTGCCACAAGTGGGCGACCTGCGGGGCGCGGCGATGACCCGGTTCCTGCCGCCGGAGACCCGGGACCGGGTCCGCGCCGGCGGCCGGCGGCTCGGTGAGCTGCTGCCCGGCCAGCACTGCGCCGGCCGGGAGTATCTGGACATCCTCACCGGTGAGCAGCAGTTCGCCCTCTTCTGGCGCACCCTGCCGTGGGACCATGCCCCGGGCACCCTGCTGGTCCGCGCGGCCGGTGGCGTCGCCCGCCGGTTCGACGGCGTCGACTACCACCCCGCCGACGACGGCCGGGGTCTGCTCGTCGCGGCGAACGAGCAGGTCTGGGCCGAGGTCCACGAAGCCCTTCTCGGCTCCTGATCCGCGCACTGCGCGACGGCGTTGGGACGCTCCGTCGACATCGGTGCGGCCCGGAGTTCCGGGGGCTGGTCACCGGCCTACAGTCCGGTATCGTGACCGACGGTCTCCGCCAGCAGGCCGCCGACCGGCGCCGGCGGGGACGCCGCCGCACAGTGGTTCACCGGGGGCCGGCGGTCGACGGAAGGACGCTTTGGTGCCCAGGACCAGGCTCAGCCCGCGGCTCGGTCGCCGCGCCCTGCTCGCTATGCTCGCCGCCGTCGCGCTGGTGCTCGGCGGCACCGCCGTGCCCGCGTACGCGGAGCCCGACGAGGGCGGCAGTAAGAAGCTGCGGGACGCGTTGGAGTCGACCGCCAAGGGGCACATCGAGGCCAAGGCGAAACTGGACAACTCCAAGCGCCGGCAGACGGCGCTCACCGGTGAGCTGACGACGATCGAGGCTCGGCTGGTCGGGCTCACCGCCCAGGTTGGCGAGGTGGCCGCG
Organism: Micromonospora sp. NPDC047527; assembly: GCF_040643015.1. Taxonomy (NCBI): domain Bacteria; kingdom Bacillati; phylum Actinomycetota; class Actinomycetes; order Micromonosporales; family Micromonosporaceae; genus Micromonospora; species Micromonospora sp. NPDC047527. Next base: position 417,686 of record NZ_JBEYTK010000006.1, read on the forward strand.
CAGTCGTACCGTGTCGGCCGGCTGACCCCGGCGTCGATGCTGCTCAACACCGCCACGCCGCAGGCGTTCCTGGAACGCGCGAGCGACCTCGACCTGATGGCCCAGCGGGACAGCAAGCGGCTGCGTGATCTCGTTGACGCCCGGCAGCAGGCGCAGCAGGCCAAGGTCGCCATCGACACCGAGGTCCGCGAGCAGCAGAAACAGCTCGCCGTGATGGCGAAGAAGAAGAAGGAGGCCGAGGCGGCGCTCGCCGAGGTCAGCTCGGGCAGCAGCAACGGTTTCAGCGGCGGCAGCTCCGCCTCGGCGAAGCCGGCGCCCCGCAACTCCGACGGATCCTGGCCGTCGGAGTCCTGCTCGGTGAAGGACCCGACCACCTCCGGCTGCATCACCCCGCGCACCCTCAACGCGCTCAAGCAGACCCAGGCGGCCGGCTACAAGCGGCACGTCTCCTGCAAGCGCAGCGGTGGCGGCGGTGAGCACCCGAAGGGTCGGGCCTGCGACTTCGCGGCAGCCACGAACGGCTTCGAGGATCGCAACGCGACAGGCGGCGACAAGGCGTACGGGGACAGCCTGGCCGCCTGGCACGTGCGCAACGCCGACCGGCTCGGCGTGCTCTACGTGATCTGGTACAGGCAGATCTGGCATCCCGGCACGGGGTGGCGTGCCTACAGTGGCAGCGGCAGTCCCGCCGCGTCCCACACGAACCATGTTCATCTCTCGATGTACTGACCCGGAGCATCAGCTTCGCTGCGTACCATCGCGACGATGAGCTCCCCACCGTCCGACGTAGCGGCCCCGCCGGCCCCCTCGTCCCCGTCCGCGCCGGTCATCGGCCGGGCACTGCCCAACGGCCTGGCCGCGTTCCTCGTCTTCTTCTCCAGCGGCGCCGTGCTGGTGCTGGAAACCGTCGCGCTCCGCCTGGTCGGCCCCTATGTCGGGGTGACCCTCCAGGTGACCAGCTCGGTCATCGGCATCGCGCTGGCCGCGATCGCGTACGGGGCGTGGTCCGGTGGTTGGCTGGCCGACCGGCGCAACCCACGTGGTCTGCTGGCGCCGGCGCTGGTGCTGGCCGGCATCGCCACTGCGGTCACCCTGCCCGTCGTCCGCTACGCCGGTGAGGTGCTGCGCGGCGGCGCGGCCAGCGGCATCCTGATCCTGGTGGCGCTCGCCGTGTTCGTGCCGGCGGCGCTGCTGGCCGCGGTCACCCCGCTGGTCGTGAAGCTCCAGCTCGCCGACCTGCGCCGCACCGGCCAGGTGGTCGGCCGGCTGTCCGGCATCGGCACCCTGGGCGGCATCACCGCCACCCTGCTCACCGGCTTCGTGCTGGTCGCCGCACTGCGCAGCACGGTCATCCTGCTGGCACTGGCGATCGCGCTCGGGCTGGTCGGCCTCGGCCTCGGCTGGTACCTGCGCCGGCAGGAGCCCACCGAGCTGCCCGGCCCGGCCCGCACCCGGGCCGCGCTGGCCGTGCTCGGCCTGATCGGGGCGGGGCTGAGCACCGTCGCGCCGAACCCGTGCGACATCGAGACGGCGTACCACTGCGCCCGGGTGACCGCGGACCCGGACCGGCCCAGCGGACGGACGCTGCTGCTCAACTCGGCCCAGCACTCGTACGTGGACCTGGCCGACCCGAAACACCTGCAGTACGCGTACACGAAGTGGATCGGCGCGGTCGCCGACGTGGTCGCGCCGGCCGGGCAGCGGCTGGACGCGCTGCACCTGGGCGGCGGCGGGTTCACCGTGCCGACCTACCTGACCGCCACCCGGCCGGGCACCGAGAACGTCGTCTTCGAGATCGACGGCGGGCTCGTCGAGCTGGGCGAGCGGGAACTGGGCGTACGCCCGGGGCCGGACCTGCGGGCGGTGGTGGGTGACGCCCGGATGCTGGTGGCCGGCGAGCCGTCGGACAGCCGGGACCTGGTCGTCGGCGACGCGTTCGGGCACCTCGTGGTGCCCTGGCACCTGGCCACCCGGGAGATGGCCGCCGAGGTCCGGCGGGTGGCCCGCCCCGGCGGGGTGTACGTGCAGAACGTCATCGACTACCCGCCGCTGCGGTTCATCCGCGCCGAACTGGCCACGGTCGCCGCCGAGTTCACGCACGTCGCGTTGATCGCCCCACCGGAGGCGCTCGCCGAGGAGCGGGGCAGCAATTTCCTCATCGTCGGCTCCGACGCGCCGCTGCCGCTGGCCGCCGTCCGCGCCCGGCTGGACCAGGTTGACCCGACAGTCAGCCTGCTCTCCGGCGCGGAGCTGACGAACTTCGTCGGCGATGCGATCGTGCTGACCGACGACTACGCCCCGGTGGACCAACTGCTGGCGACCGCCTGAACGAGTGAACTTCGTGACCGATTCCGATCCTTCAGGTGTAGTCCGGGTGCGTACGGGCAACAACGGCCACCATGGGTGGTGGGGATCGGAACGGTGCGCAACTCCTCGATGAGCGGTACCGGCTGGTCGAGCAGCTCGGCGCGGGCGGCATGTCGGTGGTCTGGCGCGGCTACGACGAGGTGCTCGGCCGCCAGGTCGCGGTGAAGGTGCTGGCCTCCCGGCTGGCCAGCGACCGGGCCTTCCGGCACCGGATCCGGATCGAGGCGCAGGCCGCCGCGCGGCTCTGCCACCCGAACATCACCAACGTGTACGACTACGGCGAGTCCCAGCAGGTCGGGCTGACCGTGCCGTACGTGGTGATGGAGCTGGTCGACGGCGGTTCGCTGGCCGCTCGGCTGGGCCGGGAGGGGCAGCTGCCGTGGCGCGAGGCGGTGACCATCGGTGCCGAGGTCAGCTCGGCGCTGGCCACCGCGCACAGCCGTGGCGTCGTGCACCGCGACGTCACACCGGGCAACGTCATGCTCACCCCTACCGGCGTCAAGGTGGTCGACTTCGGCATCTCCGCGCTGGTGGGGGAGAGCGAGAAGGGGCCGGACGGCACACTGCTGGGCACGCCCGCCTACCTGGCGCCGGAGCGGCTGGACAACGGCCAGGTCTCCCCGGCCACCGACGTGTACGCCGTGGGGCTGCTGCTCTACCGGATGCTCACGGGCCGGCTGCCGTGGGAGGCCAACACCACCACGCAGATGCTGCGGGCGCACATGTACAGCGACCCGGATCCGATGCCGACGGTGCCGGGGCTGCCCGACGAGGTGACCGACCTGGTGCGCCGCTGCCTCGCCAAGCAGCCCGGCGACCGGCCTGCCACCGGCGAGCTGGCCCGGACCCTGGCCGAGGCGGCCGGAATGTTGGCGGCCCTGCCGGTGTCGCCGGCCGGCCCACTGGATCCGGCCGCGCTGGCCAGCGCGGGCACCACGATCCTGCCCTGGTCGGCGGAGACGGACGCGCTGCCGCTGTCGCGTACCCGCAACCGGGGCCGGCAGGTGAGCCGGCGCCGGCGGGTGGAGGCCGGGGTGGCCGCCGTCGGGCTGATCGCGGTCACCGGGGCGATGTGGGGGCTCACCTCGCGCAGCCCGGCCAACGGGCAGGAGCGGCCCACGACCCAAGCTCGCATGGGCCTGCCGGAGGCCGCGCCGTGCGAGGTGGCGTACGCGCTGCGCACGGACTCCGGCAAGGACTTCACCGCCGAGCTGACCCTGACCAACACCGGCGACCGCGACCTGCGCGACTGGACGATGAAATTCACCTTCCCGGGCCAGCAGACGGTGACGAAGGCGGAGCCGACCACGGTGGACCAGCAGGGGAGCACGGTCCTGATCCGGCCCGTGGCCCAGCGCGCCACCCTGGCGCCGGGTGCGGCCGAGAAGCTCACCCTGACGGGGAAGTACAGCGGGGCGAACCCGCTGCCGGTGGAGTTCCGGCTCGGCGACGCGACCTGCGGGGTACGCGTCTCCGGGGTGGCCGGCAGTGCACCGTCCACCGCCCCGCCGAGCAAGACGTCGCCGCCCAAGGCGAAGACTCCGGCGAAGGCCGCGACGAAGACCGCACCCAAGGCGCCGCCGAAGGCCGCGCCGAAGCCCGAGAAGCCCGGCAAGGGGAAGGGGCCGGGTGGTGGCCCGGGAAAAGCGGAAAAGTGACAAAGGGTGAACGGAAGGGGCCGGGCGGCGGGAAGAAGTGAGCAGCCTCAGCGGAGCCCCGCGAACCGCTGCACCTGGTCGATCCCGCCCTCCACGACGAGCACCCCGTCCCGGGGGAGAGCGGTGCTGTCCGACGCGTACTGGAAGCGCTCGCCCGGCATCTTGGCGCCGATCACCCGTACGCCGTAGCGGTCGTTCGGGCGCAGGTCGAGCAGGGTGCGACCGACCAGGGACTCCGGCACCCGGACGGCGGCGATCGCGAAGTCGTCGTCGAGTTCGACGAAGTCGAGCAGCCGGCTGACGATCAGGTGCGCCACCCGCTCGCCGGTCTCCGCCTCCGGAAAGATCACATGATGCGCGCCCACCGATGACAGGATCTTCGCGTGCTTCTGTGAGGTGGCCCGCGCCCAGACCTGTGGCACGCCCAGCTCGACCAGCGCCAGCACGGTGAGCACGCTGGCCTCCATCGACGCCCCGATGGCCACCACGGCCCGTCCGAAGCCGGCGACGCCGAGTTGCCCCAGCGCCCCCTGCTCGGTCGCGTCGGCCTGGACCACCCGGTCGAGCTGCGCCGACCAGCGCTGCACCAGCTCCGGGCTCCGGTCGATGGCCAGCACCTCGTGGTTCATCCGGGTCAGCGACCCGGCCAGGTGGGAGCCGAACCGACCCAGCCCGATCACCACGACGCCGCCGTCGTCCGCACGCCTAGCCGACACCTCGTTCCCTCCTCATCGCTAGCCGACAACGGGTTGCTCCTGGGGGTAGCGGTAGAGCCGATGCCGGGTGTTCAGGGCGATCGCCGAGCCGAGGGTGAGCGGCCCGACCCGACCGATGAACATCAGCACGGTCAGAGCCAGTTGGCCGCTGGCCGGCAGCGTGCCGGCCAGCCCGACGGTCAGACCGGTGGTGCTGAACGCGGACGTGATCTCGAACAGGGCCGAGACGAAGGGGACGCCCTCGGTGAGCAGCAGCAGCGCCATCGTCCCGGCCGTGACCAGCGCGACGCTGAGCAGTGCCACGGTGATGGCCTGCCGCTGACTGGCGGTGGCCACCCGGCGGTGCCCGACCGTCACGTCGGGCTCGCCGCGCAGCTCCGCCCAGATGGTGAACCCGAGCAGGAAGAAGGTGGAGACCTTGATCCCGCCGGCCGTGCTGGCGCTGCCACCACCGATGAACATCAACACGATCAGCAGCGGGTAGCTCTCCTCCTGCAACGCGCTGATGTCCAGCACGCTGAAACCGCCGGTGCGGCTCAGCGCGATCTGGGTGAACGACGCGAGCGCCTTGCCCCCGGCGTCGTACGAGCCGATCGTTTCGGCGTTTGTCCACTCGGCGGCGAGCAGACCGGCGAAGCCGAGCAGCAGCAGCACGGCACTGCCCCAGATGGTCAGCTTGGTCGCCACCGCCCAGCGGGCCGGCTGACGCCACTCGCGGACCGCCTCGAACAGGGCCGGGAACCCGAGCCCGCCGACGATCGCGCCGAACGCCAGCGGCAGCGACACCCACGGGTCGCGGCTGAAGGCCAGCAGGCCGTCGGAGTAGAGCGCGAAGCCCCCGTTGTTGAACGCCTGGACGGCATGGAAGACGCCCGACCAGAGGGCACGCCCGGGTGAGTAGTCGTAGGCCAGCCAGAGCCGGCCGGCCACCACCGCGGTCATCACTGCCTCGCAGGCGAAGACGGTCACCGCGATCCGGCGCAGCAACCGGCCCACGTCACCGATGCCGAACTCCGCCGTCTCGGCCTGCACCAGCAGCCGGTTGCGCAGCCCGAGCTGGCGGGAGACCACCAGGATGACAAGCGCCGCTGCGGTGAGGATGCCGAGACCGCCGAGCTGGGTGAGCAGTGTGATCACCAGCAGTCCCCAGCCGGACCAGTAGTTGGGGGTGTCGGTGACCGCCATGCCGGTGACCGACACCGCCGACGTTGCGGTGAACAGCGCGGTGACCAGGGGCGGTCGCTGGTGGTCGACGGTCGCCCAGCGCGCCGTCAGCAGCCCGGTGCCGAGCAGGATCGGCACCAGGAAGGCGAACGGCACCAGCCGCACGGGGTTGCGGAAGAACCGGCGCACCAGACAATCTTCCTTTTCCGCACCCCGTCGAGAGCAGGAACGCTCATTCCGGTGTCCGCCGGGCCGGCGACATGTCCGCGGGCGGGTTCAAGATCGCGCTCGATCCTGGAAACAGCGGTGTCGGGGTGCGCCCGAGGCCACTACATCCACGATCGAGCACGCGATGGCGGAACGCGACACGGCATTCGCGCCAGCATGGAGGTGGCGGCCATCGCGGCCCCCTGCGGCACGGTGCCCAGCGCCCGTGTTGTCAGGGCCGGCCACCCCCCTCCTGTTACTTGTGTGTTTCCGCCACATAGCTCGTGGGTGACGTCACTTCTAGCGTGAGCCGTCACGAAGAAGTTCTCTCCCTCCGAGTCCTCATGTGGAGTCGCAATGACGGTCCGGACGACGCGGCGGGTGTTCCTCTCCGCCGCCACGATGATGGCCGCGGCGCTCGCCGCCACGGCCTGTGGCAGCCCGCAGGACACCGCCACCGGCGGCGGCGACAGTGCCGCGCCGGTCAAGGTCGGCCTGGTGTACTCCCAGTCGGGTGCGCTGGCCAGCTACGGAAAGCAGTACATCGAAGGGTTCAAGGCGGGGCTCGACTTCGCCACCCAGGGCACCGGCAAGGTCGGTGACCGCACGATCGAGGTGACCGAGGTCGACGACGCGGGTGATCCCGCCAAGGCGGTGTCCGCCGCGAAGGACCTGATCGGCAAGGGCACGAAGATCATCGCCGGTTCCACCGCCTCCGGCGTGGCGCTCCAGGTCGCCCCGATCGCGGCGCAGAACAAGGTCCTGTTCATCTCCGGGCCGGCCGCCACCGACGCGGTGACCGGCGCCAACAAGTACACCTTCCGCTCCGGCCGGCAGTCCTACCAGGACGTGGTGACCGCCAAGTCGTTCATCGGCGACCCCACCGGCAAGAAGGTCGTGGTCTTCGCCCAGGACGGCGCGTTCGGCGACGCCAACGAGGCGGCCGTCAAGGCGGTCATCGGCGGCGCGGGCGCCACCGTCAGCAGCGTCCGGGCGCCGGCCAGTGCCACCGAGTTCACGCCGTTCGCCAGCCAGATCAAGACCGCGAAGCCGGACCTGCTCTTCGTCGCCTGGGCCGGCACGACCGCCCCGGCCATGTGGCAGACCCTCGACCAGCAGGGCGTGCTCTCGTCCACGACGGTCGTCACCGGCCTCGACATCCGGGCCTCCTGGCCGACGTTCGGCGCGGCCGGCGCGAAGATCTCCTTCCTGTCGCACTACTTCGACGGTGCCAGCGACACCGAGGCGAGCAAGGCGCTGAAGGCCAAGGTCGGCACCGTCGACCTGTTCCACCCGGACGGCTTCGCCGCCGCCCAGATGGTGGTCCGCGCCGTGCAGGAGGGCGGGGACGACGCCGACAAGATGGTGACCGCTCTGGAGGGCTGGAGCTTCGACGGGGTCAAGGGCAAGATGACCATCCGGGCGGCGGACCACGCACTGCTCCAGCCGATGTACCAGGCCAAGCTGACCGGCAGCGGCACCGCCTTCACGGCCACCGCGCAGAAGAGCCTCACCGGTGACGAGTCGGCACCGCCGGCCGTGGCCATGAAGGGCTGACCCATGCTCGCCACCCGCGGTCTGACCTGGCGGATCGGTGAGGTCGCCATCGTCGACAGCGTCTACCTCGACCTGGCGCCCGGGGAGTTCCTGGGCGTGATCGGGCCGAACGGCGCCGGCAAGACCTCACTGTTCAACCTGATCACTGGCCTGCGCCGGGCCACGGAGGGCCGGATCACCCTGGACGGGCAGGACATCGGGGCGCTCCCGCCGCACCGGCGGGCGCGCCTCGGCCTGGGCCGTACCTTCCAGGCGTCCTCGGTCTTCGGTTCGCTCAGCGTGCGGGAGAACGTCCGGCTCGCCGTGCAGGCGCACCGCGGGGGCTCGATGGCACTGTGGCGGCGGGCGGCGGCCGACCGGGAGGTGGCCGCCGCCGCCGACGCGGCGCTCGACCGGGTCGGCCTCGCCCACCGGGGTACGGCGCTCGCCGGCACCCTGGCCCACGGCGAGAAACGCAAGCTGGAGATCGCCCTGCTGCTCGCCGGTGAACCACGGGTGATGCTGCTGGACGAGCCGATGGCCGGTGTCAGTGCCGAGGACGTCCCCGAGCTGGTCGCGGTGATCAAGTCGTTGACCGGGGACAGCGGCCGGGCGGTGTTGATGGTCGAACACCACATGGACGTCATCCTGGAGTTGGCTGACCGGATCGCCGTCATGCACCACGGCGCGCTGCTGGCCTGCGACACCCCGGAGACGGTGATGGCCAACCCCACGGTCCAAGAGGCGTATCTCGGGGAGTCGCTGTGAGTGAACCCATCCTCAGTGTGGAGGACCTGTCGGTCCGGATCTCCGGGCTGCACATCCTCCAGGGGCTGTCCTTCACGGTCGCCCCGACCGGCGTGACAGTCCTGCTCGGCCGCAACGGCGTCGGCAAGACCACCACGCTGCGCGCGATAGTCGGCCTCACCCCGCCCGCCGGGGAGGTGCGCGGCGTCATCCGGATGGGCGCGCAGAGCCTGCTGTCCCGCCCCACCCACCGGCTGGTCCGCGGTGGGCTGGGCTACGTGCCCGAGGACCGGTGCGTGTTCGCCGGGCTCACCGTCGCCGAGAACCTGCGGCTCGCCGAGCGGCGCGGCACCAGCCCGGCGTACGACAAGGTTTTCGCGCTCTTTCCGGAGCTGGACCGGCGCGGACGGCAACGGGCCGGTTCGCTCTCCGGCGGGCAGCAGCAGATGCTCGCGATCGGTCGGGTGCTGCTCAACGACAACCGGCTGCTGCTGGTCGACGAGCCGACCAAGGGGTTGGCGCCGAAGGTGGTGACCGAGGTGGCCGAGGTCCTGGAACGGGTCGCGGAGTCGGTGCCGGTGCTGCTCGTGGAGCAGAACCTGGCAGTGGTACGCCGGCTGGCCCGCGACGCGGTCGTGTTGGCCGCCGGCAAGGTGGCCTGGACCGGCGACGCCCGTGAGTTGCTGCTCGAGACGGCGCTGACGAAGTCGCTGCTCGGGGTGGGCACCGGCGAGGCGCACCGCCCGACCGGGCCGGACCGGGCCCCGGTGGCCGGGAAGGACGCACGCTGATGGGGACCGTGATCCTGTTGGCGTTGACCGGGCTCGGCCTGGCGGCGCTGTACTTCCTGGTCGCCTCCGGGTTGTCCCTGGTCTTCGGCCTGGCCGACGTGCTCAACTTCGCGCACGGGCTGTTCCTCGGTGTGGGCGCGTACGGCACCTGGTGGGCGGCGGGCAATCTGCCGGGTGCCGGTGGCGACGGGTTCGGCTTCGTGCTCGCGGTCGCCTTCGGGGTGGCCGCCGGCACGCTGGTGGCGATCCTGGTCGAGTTGGTGCTGATCCGCCCGCTCTACTCCCGCACCATCGAACAGGTGCTGGTCACCGTCGGCCTGTCGCTGGCCGGGGTGGCGCTGTTGCAGGCCACCTGGGGCGCGGACGCCCGGCCGTTCCCCCGTCCGGACTGGACCCGGGAGGTGACCGGGATCCTCGGCGCGCAGGTGCCCAACGGCGGCCTGCTGCTGATCATCGCGGCGGTGCTGGTGCTCGGCGCGATCCTGGCGTTCCTGCGCTGGACCCGGTACGGCCTGGTGATCCGGGCCGGTGTGGAGAACCGGGAGATGGTGACCGCGCTGGGCATCGACGTCCGCAAGGCGTTCACCCTGGTCTTCGCGATCGGTGGGGCGGCTGCCGCGCTCGCCGGTGCGTTGGGCGGGGTCTACTTCGGCACGGTCTCGCCCGGGCAGGGCGGCTCGTTGCTGATCTTCGCGTTCATCGTGGTGGTGATCGGCGGGATGGGCTCGGTGGTCGGCTCCGCGTACGCGGCGGTCGTCGTCGGGCTGGTGCAGCAGTTCGTCAACTACTACGGCACGTCCGGGCTGGGCGACATCTGTGTGGTCGGTCTGCTGGCCGTGGTGCTGCTGCTGCGCCCGCAGGGCATCGCCGGAAAGGTGGCAACGGCATGACGCTCCTCGACGTAACCCCGGCACCGGCACCCACCGCGCCGAAACCAAGCCGTGTGCACCGGGTCCGCCCGTTCCTGCCGCTGGTCGCGCTGGTCGTGCTGGCGATCCTGCCGTACTCGACGATCTCCCTTCCGGGGATCTTCGAGGGGCCGGTCAACTCACCCGGCACCCTGCAGATCCTCGCCATCTGCCTGATCTTCGGTGGGCTGGCCGCCGGGTACGACCTGCTCTTCGGCCGGACCGGGATGCTCTCCTTCGGGCACGCGCTCTATTTCGCCGCCGGTGTGTACGGCACCGACATCCTCATCACCCGGGCCGGCCTGCCGCTGTGGCAGGCGGCGCTGCTGACCGTCACCGGCGGCACCATCCTCGCCGCGCTGCTCGGCGCGGTGGCGCTGCGTACCGTCGGCATCGCGTTCGCCATGGTGACGCTGGCCTTCGCCCAGGTCGGGGCGATCCTGGTGGCGCGGGACTTCGGCGGGCTCACCGGCGGCGAGGAGGGCCTGCCACTGGACGTGTCCGGGCTGCCCGCCGGGCTGGTGGGAGTGACCAACACGGTCAACCTGTACTGGCTGGCGCTCGCGTACCTGACCCTGGCGGTCTTCGTGGTGCACAGGGTGAGCGGTTCACCCACCGGCAGGGTGCTCGCCGGGCTGCGTGACGACGAGCGGCGGATCGGGGTGCTCGGGCTGGACCCGTACCGCTACAAGCTGGTGGCGTTCACCCTGGCCGGCGGGTTGGCGTCGGCGGGCGGGGTGGTCTACGTCCTGATCGTCGGCGGCGCGTCGCCGCACATCACGTCCTCCGAGCTGACCCTGTCGCTGCTGGTCATGGTGGTGCTCGGCGGGCCGGGCACCAGGTGGGGGCCGGTGCTCGGCGGCGTCCTCTACATGTACCTGGACCACCGGCTCACCGCGTTCGGCACGAGCGACGCGGTGGACAACCTGCCGGCCTTCCTCAGCCGCCCGCTGAGCCAGCCGCTGTTCGTCCTCGGCACGGTCTTCATCCTGGCGGTCTACTTCTTCCCCGGCGGCCTGACAAGCCTGACCCCCCGCCTAACCCACCTAACCCGCGCCCTCCGCCAAACCCCCCGCCCCTAGGCCCCCCACCCCAACCCCGTTGATCATGAAGTTATAGCCGCGACACGCCGACGTCGACGGCGATAACTTCATGATCGATGGGGTTTTCGGGCAATGGGGAGGGCGGGCGATGGGCGGGCGGCTTGCGGTTGTCAGTGGGGGCGGGACGGGGATTGGCGCGGCTGTTGCGGGGGCGCTCGCGGGGGATGGGTACGACGTTCTGATCGTCGGGCGGCGAGCGGACGTGTTGACGGATACCGCTGCGCGGATCTCCGTCGACTGTGGTCGTACCGACGCCGTTTCCGCTGTCACCGCCGATCTGACCGACCCGGACCAACTCGGTCGGGTTCTCGCGGCGATCAGCGACCGACCGGTCGACGTGGTGGTCAACAACGCCGGCGGCTACCTCGCCGGGGACACCGGCACGCTCGCCGGAACCGCCGCGTACTGGAGGGCCAACCTGGACGCCAACGTCCTCACCGCCGTGCTGCTCACCGAGGCGCTGCGGCCGGCCCTTCGTCGACCCGGTGGCCGGGTGATCCTGGTCAGCTCGATCTCCGCCCAGCGTGGCGGTGGTGGGCCGTACTCGGCGGCGAAGGCGGCACTGCACGGCTGGGCGTACGACCTGGCGGCGCAGCTCGGCCCGGAGCAGATCACGGTCAACGTCGTGAGCCCCGGGTACGTCGCCGAGACCGAGTTCTTCGGTGATCGGATGACCGCCGAGGGGCACGCGAAGCGGGTGGCGGCGACGCTGGTCGGGCGGGCCGGAGTGCCGGACGATGTCGCGGAGGCCGTTCGCTACCTGGCGAGTCCGGCTGCCGGATACGTCACCGGGCAGGTCCTCGGCGTCAACGGGGGCTCGGTCCTCGGCCGCTGAGCCCGCCAGACACGACGCAGGGACGGCGGCCCCCCGTGTGGCCGCCGCCCTCCTGTGTCGTGGGTCAGCCGTTCAACAACTCGTACGCCAGGGCCGGTGCCTTGGTGGTGGCGGCGCCGGTCGGCACGCTGATCTTCGGCGCGCTGCCGTAGTCGGTGTAGTTGACGACGTAGTCGTACGCCTTCGCCTTGCCGGCGGCCGGGATCTTCAGCGTCAGCGAGGCCAGGTGCTTGTCCGCGCCGACCACGGCGGTGAACGGCACCTTCCTGGCCGCCTCGCCGAGCGCCGCCGCCGCATCGTCCTCCAGCGCCTTCGCCGCCTCTCCGCCGCTCACGTCGATGAACCCGACGTACCGTCCCGGGCTCTGCTCCTCCACCGACGTGGCCGCCTGGATGAGCGGGCCGGCGTTGCCCTGGTCCGCGCCGTCGTAGGTGGGGATGGAGGCGGCGTCGGTCAGCTTCGCGGGGTCCAACTTCATCCACTTGTCCGGGAGCTTCGGCAGGCCCGGACGGCCGGTGAACTTCGCCTTCATCCAGGTCTCGTCCCCGATCACGAGGAACGACATCTTCACGGCGATACCGTCGGAGTCCGGCGGCAGCGTGGTGTTGAGTTCGAACGCCTTCGACTCGTGGTCGATCAAACCGGTGAGCGTGCTGGACGCGTCCTTGCCGCTGAACCGGAACGTCCCTTCGGTGCCGTCGGGGACGGCCTCCAGGAGCGCCTCCTTGGGGCTGGCACTCGGGCTGGCGGCCGGGGTGTCCTGCGGCGCCGCTGCGGGCTCGCTCTTCGCCCCGCAACCCGCGAGCAGGGTGGTCGTGGCCAGCACGGCGGCGACCGTGCCGAACGTCCGTCGGATGGTGCCGGCGGTGCCCGTTGCCTGTGTCATCACACTTCTCTTTCTCGATGCGTGGCTTCTGCCGGCGCCGATGCTGCCCGCCGGCACGGCGGCCCGGCTGCCGATATGCTGCCGTCCGGCTGCCGGGCACTGCCGTCTGGTGCTCACGGGGGTGTCAGGAGCGGAAACTCGCATGTCAGGAACGCTGCGTTTCGAGATCCTCGGGCCTCAGCGGGCCTGGTACGCCGACCGGGAGATCGACCTCGGCCCCGGCAAGCAGCGTGCGGTGCTGGCCGTGCTGCTGCTCTCCGCCGGCCGGCCGGTGCCCACGGGGCAGATCGTCGAGGCGGTCTGGCCGGACGATCCACCCGCGAACGGCCCCAACGTGGTGCAGAAGTACGTCGCCGGGTTGCGCAGGGTGCTGGAGCCGGACCGGTCACCGCGTACGCCGGGGCAGGTGCTCAGCCTGACCGACGCCGGGTACCTGCTGCGGGTCGGCCCGGAGGCGCTCGATGCCGTCCGCTTCGAGCGGGGCATCCACCGGGCCCGGCAGTGGCGCGCCGAGGGGCGTGCCGTCGAGGCGCTGAGCGAGTTGGCCGCAGCGCTGGAGCTGTGGCAGGGGGAGCCGTTCGTCGGGTTCACCGGCCCGACCTTCGAAGCCGCCCGGCAGCGGCTGGTGGAGTTGCGGGCCGTGGCGCTGGAGACCCGGGCCGAGCTGACGCTGGACCTCGGCCGGCACCACGAGATGATCGGGGAACTGCGGGAGTTGGTGGCCGAATTCCCCGTCCGGGAACGGCTGCGGCGCCAGCTCATGCTCGCTCTTTACCGCAGCGGCCGGCAGGCGGAGGCGCTCGCCGCCTACCGGGAGTTCGGCGGCCTGCTCCGGGACGAGTACGGCATCGAGCCGGGCGAGGCCCTCCAGGACCTGCACCGGCGCATTCTCCGCTCCGATCCGACGCTCACGGCACCGGCGAAGTCGTCGGACGATCGGCAGCCGCCCTCGGAACCGCCGACGTCGCCTGCCCCGTCGGCCAGCGGGTTCGCCCCCTCCGCGGCGGGGCCGGTGTGGCCGCACACCGTGTTGGCGCAGTTTCCGAACGCTGTCGCCTGGGGAGCGCCGACCGGGTCGGGCCACATCCCGAGCGGCGTCACCTATCCGCCGCCGGCCCTGCTCCCGCCGCCGGTGGCCAACGGTCGGCCTCCGAGGCCGCAGTCGCCGCGCTGGGCGAGCAGGATCGCCACCCTCGCCGGTACGGTGCTCGTCCTGCTCTCCTTCGGTTGCCTGACCTGGCTGGTGATCCTGGCCTACGCGGTCTGGCGGCGTAGCTGGCGCCTCGCCGTCGCCGGCATCGGCTACCTGGTGATTCTCGTGATCGAGGTGGCCCTGCTCGACATCGAGCACCCGGACGCCGAGGTGCCCGACCTGGAGGCGGTGACGTTCCTCGGGCTGGCCGTCGTCACCTGGATCTTCGGCGCGGTGCATGTGATCCTGCTCAGCCGAGGGCTGTGGGCGGCGATCACCGGCAGCCTGGGCGGCAGCGCGAAGCAGCGCGCCGAGGAGGAGCGGCGCATCCGTCGTGAGCACGCCCGCTACCTGCTCTACCACCACCCGGCGGCCCGCGGTGAGCTGCGCCTCGGACGGCCCGACATTCCCCGGGCCTTCGACGACGGCGGCCTGGTCGACGTCAACGCGGTTCCGGAGCAGGTGCTCACCGGCCTGCCCGGCCTGACGCCCGAGCAGTGCCGGCAGATCGTGGTGGACCGGTGGCTGCGCGGCCCGTACACCTCGATGGAAGAACTCGCCGCGCGTTGCCTGCTGCCGCCCACGGCCACCGAACCCCTGCGCGACCTGCTGCTCTTCCTTCCCCCGGCCGTGCTGGCCGACGAGGCGCGAGCGACCGGATCGTGACCGCCACTTCCCGTGCGGGCCGGGGTTCTGACGCACGGCGCTGGTAGAAATGCCGGATGGGCGACGAGCGGGCGGCGGTACGGGAACGGGCCGAGGCGGTGCTGCGCCGGCTGGCCGGTGAGCACGCCCGGCTGCGTGAGGACCAGTGGCGGGCCATCGAGGCGCTGGTCGTCGACCGGCGGCGGGTGCTCTGCGTGCAGCGCACCGGTTGGGGCAAGTCGGCGGTCTACTTCGTGGCCACCGCGCTGCTGCGCGACAGCGAGCACGGCGGCGAGCACGGCCCGACCGTCATCGTGTCGCCGCTGCTGGCGCTGATGCGTAACCAGGTGGAGGCGGCCGCGCGGGCCGGCATCCGCGCTCGCACGATCAACTCGGCGAACCTCGACGAGTGGGACGCCATCACCGCCGAGATCCAGACCGGCGCGGTGGACGTGCTGTTGATCAGCCCCGAGCGGCTCAACAATCCGGACTTCCGCGACGGCGTGTTGCCGAAGCTGGCCGCGACCACCGGGCTGCTGGTGGTCGACGAGGCGCACTGCGTCTCCGACTGGGGGCATGACTTCCGGCCGGACTACCGGCGGCTGCGCACGTTCCTCGCCGAGCTGCCGGAGCGCACCCCGGTGCTGGCCACCACCGCCACCGCGAACTCCCGGGTCACCCAGGACGTGGCCGAGCAGCTGGGCGACGCCCTCGTCCTGCGCGGCACCCTGGACCGCGAGTCGCTGCGCCTCGGTGTCCTCGACCTGCCCACCCCGGCGCACCGGCTGGCGTGGCTCGCCGACCACCTGGACGAGCTGCCCGGCTCGGGCATCGTCTACACGCTGACCGTGGCGGCAGCGGGGGAGACGACCGAGTTCCTGCGGTCCCGGGGCTACCCGGTGGCCTCGTACACCGGGCAGGCCGACGACGCCGACCGGCGGGCCGCCGAGCAGGACCTGCTCGACAACAAGATCAAGGCGTTGGTGGCCACCAGCGCGCTGGGCATGGGCTTCGACAAGCCCGACCTGGGCTTCGTCGTCCACCTCGGCGCGCCGCCGTCCCCGATCGCGTACTACCAGCAGGTCGGCCGCGCCGGCCGCGCCGTCGAGCACGCCGAGGTGCTGCTGCTGCCCGGCGTCGAGGACGCCGCGATCTGGCGCTACTTCGCCTCGCTGGCGTTCCCACCCGAGCAGCAGGTCCGGGCCGTGCTGGCCGCCCTGCACACCGACCGCCCGCTCTCCACCCAGGCCCTCGAACCCCTGGTCGACCTGCGCCGAGCCCGGTTGGAGCTGATGCTCAAGGTGCTCGACGTGGACGGCGCGGTCCGCCGGGTGCGCGGTGGCTGGCTCGCCACCGGCGAGCCCTGGGTCTACGACGAGGCCCGGTTGCGCCGCGTCGCCGAGGCGCGCACCGTCGAGCAACAGGCCATGCGGGAGTACGCGTCGACGCCCGACTGCCGGATGCGGTATCTACGGGAGCGCCTCGACGACACCGGGGCGACCGACTGCGGCCGGTGCGACAGGTGCGCCGACCCGCTGTTCTCCGCAGACGTGTCGACGGCCGCGCTCACCGCCGCGCAGGCGTTCCTGGGCCGCCCCGGCGTGGAGATCGCGCCGAAGAAGCTCTGGCCGACCGGTTTGGAGGCGGTGGGCGTACCCCTGAAGGGCCGGATCGCCCCGGCGGAGCAGGCACTGCCGGGCCGCGCGGTCGGGCGTCTCTCCGACCTGGGCTGGGGTGGCCGGCTGCGCGAGCTGGTCGGCCCGGAGGCGCCCGACGCGCCGGTGCCCGACGACGTGGCCGGCGCCGTGGTGGAGGTGCTCAAGGCGTGGGCGCACGGCGACGACCCGTGGCCGCGCCGTCCGGTGGCGGTGGTCGCGGTCGGATCCCGGCGACGGCCCCAACTGGTCGGCTCGCTGGCCGAGCGGATCGCCGCCGTGGGTCGGCTGCCGCTGCTCGGCGAGGTCGCCTCGGCTGCTCCGGGCGGCCCCGGTGGGCCGCGCGGCAACAGCGCCCAGCGGGTACGCGCGCTGCACGACACCTTCACCGTGCCGGCCGACCTGGCCGACGCGCTGGCCGGGCTGGACGGCCCGGTGCTGCTCGTCGACGACCTCGTCGACTCGGGCTGGACGATGACGCTGGTGGGCCGGGCACTGCGCCGGGTCGGCGCGCCGGGCGTGCTGCCCCTCGCCCTCGCGGTGGCCGGCTGAACGGGTCGCAGCCCTATCCTGGAAAAGTTCCCGGGGCGGGCGGATTGCGACGGTCGCCACGCCGTCGCGGCGTCGACCGGGGCTGGCCAGCAGCGGCGGTACCGTGGGCGACATGACCGATCCGCACTCCGTCACCCGCTCGTACGCCGTCACCGGCATGACGGGCAGCGTGTTGGACGACGGCGGTGCCTGACTCGATCTCCGCCGCGCCGGACCGGAGCACGATCCGGCTGGCGCTGGTGGTCGGCGGTCTGGTGCTCGCCGTGCTGCTCGGCTTCGGCCTCGGTCGCCTGAACACCAACAGCCCCGTCGCCACCGGCGGAATGTCATCGACCGCCGACCACACCCACCCGCCGGGCACCGGCATCCACGATCACGGTGCCGTGACGGGCAGCGACCAGGGCGCGGGCACCGAGCCCGCCGGCCTGTCGATCAGCTCGGCCGGGTACACGTTCGCGCCGCTGGCCAGCGAGTTCCCGGCCGGCCAGCAGGGGCGGCTGCGCTTCCAGGTGCGGGATGCGCAGGGCCGAGCGGTCACCCGCTTCGCCGTGGTGCACGACAAGCCGATGCACCTCATCGTGGTCCGCCGGGATCTCACCGGCTACCAGCACCTGCACCCGACCATGGCGCCCGACGGCACCTGGTCGGTGCCGTTGACCCTCGCCCAGCCCGGCGTCTGGCGGGCGTACGCCGATTTCACCGTGGTCGCGGACAACGGTGGCCAGGCTGCGGTGACCCTCGGCGTGGATCTGGTCGCGCCCGGCGGCTACCAGCCGCGTCCGCTGCCGGAGCCGGCCACCTCGACGACGGTGGACGGGTTCACCGTCGGCTACCAGGGCAGCCCGCAGGTCGGGGCGACGGTGCCGGTCACCTTCCGGATCGAGGGTGCGGGCGGCGTCGCGGCGCTGGAGCGCTACCTCGGGGCGTACGGGCACCTGGTGGCGCTGCGTGAGGGTGACCTCGGCTATCTGCACGTGCACCCGGAAACGGAACTCGTGGACGGGCAGGTGAAGTTCTGGCTGACCACCCCCGGGCCCGGCCGCTACCGCCTCTACCTCGACTTCCAGGTAGCCAACAAAGTCCACACAGCAGAGTTCACCCTCACAGTCCCCTGACCCCCAGGCCTTCCCGGGCCCCCCGCCGCGTCGATCATGAAGTTAGCGACGCGACTCGCCGACACCGCCGCCGCTAACTTCATGATCGACGCGGTGAGGGTGGGTGAGGCGGGGTGGGGTGGGGGGGGTTAGCCGGCGCGGCGGATGGGGCGGCGGGCTAGGTAGCGGAGCAGGTCGCGGATGTGGTGCTTCTCCTCGGCCGGGACGGTGGGGTCGGCCAGCCGGTCCAGGATGGCGCGGACGTCCGCCTCGACCGGGCCGTCGTCGGTGCGTCGTCGGGGCACCGGCCCGGCGTCGGGGAGCCCGAGCGCCCGGAACGCGGCTGCCACCGGCAGATCCAGTGCGGCGCAGAAGCCGCGCACCTTGGCCAGCTCGGGGTAATCCTGCCAGTCGCCGGCCAGCCAACGGAACACGGTCGATCGGCCCACGCCCGTGTGCGAGGCGAGGTCGGTCACGGTCCAGCCGCGCTCGTCGCGGGCGTCATCGATAGCGCGACGGACGAAGCGGGCGAAGGCCATCTGCGGTGTGACGTCTGCGGATCCCATCCGTGTGTGTTTGTTCCCTCCCGGCTGGGCACTGGGATGGTGCCTCACGAGAGTAATACGCCCGCGGCCGGAAACCACTGACTGACCGCACAAACTGTCCCATGGGTGAGACTCTGTCGCCCCGCCGTACTGATGCCAGCACCGAGCGATCATCGTCGTTCTCCACTAGGCTCGGGGCCCGTCCCGGCAGGGCGCTTGTTCGCCTGTCGCCTCCGATCGGACCACCGCCCGAGGAGCACCATGGCTGAACCGAGCCGCCCGCAGCCGTACCAACCCGGTGCGGTGAGTCTCTTCTTCGTCGCCAAGGCCGGCGTCTTCGCCGCCGGGTTCTGGATCTGGTTGCTGCTGCTGGTGCTCCGCACCGACGCGGCGACCGGTGCACACGTGCTGGCCGCCACCGGCGCCATCACCACGACGCTTGTCGCAGTGGTGCTGGGCGCTCGGATGGCGTTGCAGCACAACGCCGCCATCCGGCACGCCGAGATGAAGAAGCTGCTCGTCGACATCTCGTGGAACGCCTTCGCTGCGGCTGGCAATGCCGAGAGCGCGGGCAAGGTGGTGCCCTTCCCGACCATCCCGGCCGAGAACGACCGGGCCAGCCAGCGGTCCGGGGACCGAATGTCGGTCTTCGATCGTGGCCCCGGCGGTCGCAGCAGCAACGGCGACCGGCGACGCTGAGCCGTCGTGCGCGGGACCTGCTAGGCGACGGGCGGCTCGTCGGCAGCGAGCAGGGATTCCAGGCGGGGTGTGACACGCCACTGGTCGACCAGCTCGCGGTACTCCGCACGCTGGGGGTCGGTGGCGCCGGTGCCGGTGCGGCGGGCGCGGATCAGCAGGTTGCGCGGGGTGTGCTGGGAGTCCACGAACTCCACCACCTCGGCCCGGTAGCCGTGCACCCGCAGCAGCCCGGCGCGCAGCGCGTCGGTGAGCACGTCGGCGAAGCGCTCGCGCAGGATGCCCTGTCGGGTCAGCAGCTCGTACGGCGTCGGGGCGGGCTGGGCGCGTAGCTGCTTCGCCAGGTCGTGATGGCAGCACGGCGCGGCCAGCACCCAGCGGGCCTCCCAGCGCACCGCGCGGGCCAGCGCCTCGTCGGTGGCGGTGTCGCAGGCGTGCAGCGCCAGCACCAGATCCGGCGCGGGGTCGACGACCGCGTCGGCGATCGACCCGGCCACGAAGCTGACCTTGTCGGCCCAGCCCAGTCGCTGTGCCAGTTCGGTGTTGCGCCGTCGCTGGTCCTCCCGGACGTCCACACCGATCAGCTCGACGTCGAGCCCTCGCCCGGACAGGTAGCGGTACGCGGCGAAGGTCAGGTAGGCGTTGCCGCAGCCCAGGTCCACCACCCGCAGCGGGCCGGTCAGCTCGTCGGGCAGGGTCGCGGCCAGGGCCCGCAGGAACGCGTCCACCTGGCGGCGCTTGGCCGCCGAGCCGCCGATCTCGGCGAAGATCGCATCGCCCGGGTCCAGCAGGTACTCCTTCGCCCGGTCGTGCCCGCCCGGCGTCTCCGCCGGTCGGGCCGTCGCCGCGCGGTGCACCTGCGCCTCGCCGGACTTGGTCACTCGCAGTTGGAGCGTCGCGTCGGTCGTCTCGACGTGCCAGTTACCGAACGGCTCGGCCAGCAGTTCGTCGACCGCCGCGGCCGACTCCGGACCGAGGGCGACATTGCGGGTGTACGGGCGTGCGCCGTCGGTGGTGGCGATCTGGAGCCGGGGCCCGGCCTTGAGCGTCACCGGCCGCAACTCGGCCCGGATCACCGTGGGACGGCGACCCCGTCGACGCCCGGCGGCGACTGCCCGGGTCAGCGTGGGGTTGAGCAGCAGCGTGCGGACCTCGGTCAGGGCGGCGTCCAGTGGTTCCGGCATCGTTCCATCTTCGGCAGGTGGGGCGGGAAGGGAACATCCCCCGTACCGCGCGCAGGCGGTGCGGGGGATGTCGAGTGGATCGGTGAGTGTCAGTCTGCGGTCGCCTCGGCCGGCGTACCCGCGCCGGAACCGCCAGCACGACGGCGCCGGCGGCGACGCGGCTTCGACGGCTCGCCGTCTGCGGCTGCCGCCGGCTCGGCCGGTGCCGTGTCGGCGGAGATCACCGCAGTCGCCTCGCCTGCGACCGGCTCGCCGGCCCGGCGGCGACGCCGACGGCGCGGGGTACGGGTGGCTTCGTCACCGGCGGTGTCCACGGGTGCCTCGGCGGCCGGCGTGCCGGCGTCGGTGCGGTCGCGGCGGCCGTCGCCCCGGCCACGGCGCTCGCCTCGGCCCTCGCTCCGACCCTCGCTCCGACCCTCGCCCCGGCTCTCACCGCGTCGGGACCCCCGACCACCGCTGTCGCCCCGGCGGGAGCGGGTCGTCCCACCCAGGTCTTCCTCGATCTCGGCGGACAGCCCGGCCCGGGTGCGCTCGGCGGTGGGCAGCGTGCCGCTGACCTCGGTGGAGATGTGCAGGTCGGTGTAGAGGTGCGGCGACGTGTGGTACGTCTCCGGCGGCTCGGGCATGTCCAGACCGAGGGTCTTGTCGATGATCCGCCAGCGGGGCATGTCGTCCCAGTCGACGAAGGTCACCGCGACGCCCGTCGCTCCGGCCCGGCCGGTCCGGCCGATCCGGTGGGTGTAGGTGTCCTGGTCTTCCGGGCAGTCGTAGTTGATCACGTGGGTGACGCCCGTGACGTCCAGACCTCGGGCTGCCACGTCGGTGGCGACCAGAATGTCGATCTTGCCGGCCCGGAAGGCCCGCAGCGCCCGCTCCCGCGCGCCCTGGCCCAGGTCGCCGTGCACCGCGGCGACCGCGAACCCGCGGAAGTCGAGGTCCTCGGCGACCCGGTCGGCGGCCCGCTTGGTACGCGTGAAGATCATGGTCAGCCCGCGCCCCTCCGCCTGGAGGATGCGCGCCACCACCTCGACCTTGTTCATCGAGTGGGTGCGGTAGACCAGCTGCTGGGTCTGCGGCGACGGGCCGGTCTCGGCGGTGTGCCCGGCGTGGATCGTCATCGGCTGGCGCAGGAAGCGCCGGGACAGGGTGACGATCGGGTCCGGCATGGTGGCCGAGAAGAGCATGGTCTGCCGGTCTTCCGGAAGCATCGCGAGGATCTTCTCGACGTCGTCGAGGAAGCCCAGGTCGAGCATCCGGTCGGCCTCGTCGAGGACGAGTGCGCGCACCCGGTCCAGTCGGAGGTGCTTCTGCTTCTGCAGGTCCATCAGTCGACCGGGGGTGCCGACCAGGATCTCGACGCCCTTGCGCAGCGCGTCGATCTGCGGCTCGTACGCCACGCCGCCGTAGATCGGCAGCACCCGGACGCCGCGCGTGCGGCCGGCGGCGGCCAGGTCCTTGGCGACCTGGATGCCCAGCTCACGGGTGGGAACGACGACCAGCGCCTGGGGGACGCCGTCGCTGCCCTCGCTCGGCGCGAAGACCCGCTCCAGCAGCGGGACGCCGAAACCGAGGGTCTTGCCGGTGCCGGTGGGGGCCTGGCCGATGAGGTCGACGCCGCGCAGCGCGATCGGAATCGCGTACTCCTGGATGGCGAACGCGCGGGTGATGCCGGCCGCGGCCAGCGCCTCGACGGTCTCGTCGCGGGCGCCGAGTGCGGCGAAGGTGGGTGCCTCCGGCCGAACCGGGGCGGTGGGTGCCAGTTCCTGGCCGTCCATCAGATCTTGAATCAGCTCGCTCATGTGGATGTGGGGGTGCCCTCTCGTGGGTGCGCCCCGTCATGTCCTCAGGGCGCGTTCGGTATGACGCGGGCCACACGGTCGGGGGCAGACTGCCGAGCCGGACCGGGCCGCACGCGCGCCGCGGGCTGAGCTTCGATCAGATCGGCGCCCACGGCAACTGCTCTATGCTACCTGAACAGGCAACCTCACGTCCCGATTCCCGGGCGGCCAGCCGCCACGCGGGGGCAACAATTGTGACCTGTGCCACACATTCTGCGACGCCGTTCCGTGCCCCGCACGGGCCACCCGGCCGCGCCCGCACGGTAGCCTGCGCTCGTGTCCGCGCCGACCACCCCCGGTCCCGCCGTCGCCGACCTGCTGGGCCTGGTCGCCTTCGGTGAACTGCTCGCCTTCGAACGGATGGCCGGCGACGCCCGACTGGCCCCTGACCTGCACCGCCGTGCCGGGCTGAGCGAGATGGCAGCCGCCGAGATCGCCAACTACCGCCGGCTCGCCGACCGGCTCACCACGCTCGGCGTACGACCGCAGGACGCGATGGCGCCCTACGTGGAGCCGTTGCAGGCGTACCACGACTCGACCGAGCCACGGGACTGGGCGGAGGCGGTCACCAAGGCGTACGTCGGCGACGCGATCACCGACGACTTCATCCGGGAGATCGCTGACGCCCTCGACGAGCCCGACCGGGCGCTGGTGCTGGATGTGCTGCACGGCTCACGCTATGCGGAGTTCGCCGCCACGGAGATCAGGGCGGCCGTAGTCGCCGACCCCCGGGTGGCCGGTCGGCTCTCCATGTGGGCGCGGCGGCTGGTCGGTGAGGCGTTGTCCCAGGCTGGCCGCGTCGCTGCCGAGCGGCCCGCACTCACCGCGCTGATCGCGCACGGCGACCGGGTCGACGTGCCGGGGCTCTTCGGGAGACTCACCGCCGCGCACACCGCACGGATGGCGAACGCCGGGCTGAACAACTGACCACTGCGGTCCCGGCCCGCGGCAGGTGGGCGACGCCGACCTGCCGCGATGGCCGGACCAGTCAGCGGACGGTGAAACCGACCGATCGGGGCGACGCCTCGGCGATCTCGACGTAGGCGACCTTCTCGACCGGAACGATGACCCGCCGGCCCTTCTCGTCGGTCAGGGAGAGCGTGCCGCCATTGCCGGCGAAGGCGTCGGTCACGATCTGCTCGATCTCGGCCGGCGACTGCGCGCTGTCCAGAACCAGCTCGCGCGGCGCGTACTGCACGCCGATCTTGACCTCCACTGTGCCTCCTCAACTGGGGCGAAAGAACCGCCCTGCGAAGGCTATCCGATCAACGGGGCAGTGGTCAGGCTGACTCACCTTGCAGCGGGAAGCTGGCGATGCCCCGCCACGACAACGCCGCCACCAACGCCTCGGCCTCGGCCTTCGGCACCTGCCGGCCCCGGGCCAGCCAGAACTGCGCGGCCGTCTCCGCCGCGCCCACCAGGCCGGAGGCGAGCAGCTCGGCGTGCGACCGGCTCACACCGGTGTCCGAGATGATGGTGTCGGTGATCGCCGCGATGCAGCCCTGCTCGACCCGCTCGACCCGCTGCCGCACGGCCGGGTCGTTGCGCAGGTCCGATTCGAAGACGAGGCGGAACGCCTCGCTCTCGTGGTCGACGAAGTCGAAGTACGCCCGAACCGAGGCGCTGACCCGCTCCTTGTTGTCGCTGGTGCCGTGCATCGCGTCCTGCACTTTGGCGACGATCGCGTCACAGTGCGTGTCCAGCAGGGCGAGGTAGAGCTCCATCTTTCCCGGGAAGTGTTGGTAGAGCACCGGCTTGGAAACCCCGGCCCGCTCGGCGATGTCGTCCATTGCCGCGGCGTGGTAGCCCTGTGCGACAAACACCTCCTGCGCGGCCGCGAGCAGCTGCTTACGCCGCGCCGAGCGGGGCAGGCGGGTGGGCCTGCCGGCGGTTTGTGCACCGTTCCCCACTGCGGTCATGGGATCCTCCGAGTTCTCCGTACGAGCCGGCATTTTCCCCCCAGACCGAGACGGCCCGCGACCGCGTCGTGGAAATGGCCCGCCGCTGTAACTTATCGCCACTCTCCCCACACGGTAGCCTCAGCGAGGGCGACCAAGGAGCGCGCGGTGAGTGAAACAGGGCAACCCGGAGCCGCCATCCCGGGAGAGCACGGTGACGGAACGGGTCAGCACGACGACCCGGGTCGTTCCGGCGGCGGGTGGGCGCCCCCGGCGGGCGGGTGGTCCCGGGCCGCCGAGCGCGAGGACGCCCGGGAGCAGGCGCCGCGCTGGCAGCCCGACCCCGCGTCCGGTTGGCGCGCCGCCTCCGCGAGGCACGGCGACCTGCCGGCCCCGCTGGGCGGTTTGTCCGCTGCCGAGTCCGAGCCCCCGGCGCGTGTCAACGGCCACCACACCAACGGCGTCCACGCGGACGCCGAGGCCAACGGGGTGGGGCAGGCCAACGCCGACACCCATGGGGTACGCCATCCCGGTGCCGACCTTTCGTCGGGCCGCCCCGCGCCGGTGAGCGCGCCGCCCGGGCTGACCGCCGAGGCCCGGCCCGACGCGGCCGGTGACCGACTGGTGGTGCCGGCCCAGCGGCCCGCACCGCCGCCGGAGCAGGCACCCGACGACACCGACCAGACGCGGCACTCCGCGGCCGATCCGGCCGGCCCGCGCAACACCCGCTGGGCCGATCCCGGGCTGCCCACCTCGACGCCGCCGGCCGTCCAGGTGCCGCCCGTCGGCACCGCCGCCTCGGGCTTCGAGGTCCCGCCGGGTCTCCGCGCGCCCACCGGCGAGCGGTCGGCCGCCGACGCCCCGCGCGCCTGGCGTGAGCCGCTGGCACCCGAGGCTTCGGCCGAGCCGGACCGGTCAGCCGGGCACGCCGACGACTCCGTGCCCGACCGCCCCGCCGGGGACGTGCACCGGGCCGGGGAGTCGGCGACCATCGAACCGGACTGGTCCGGGCCGAGCTGGAACCAACCGAGCCGGGGCAGTGGATGGGCGCCGCCCTGGTCTCGCCAGGATGGTGAGCCGGCCGATCGTCAGGCGCGGGACGCGCCCACGCCCGACTGGGTCGCCGAGCCCAACGTGCCGTACGAGCCGGTGCGGGTGGATCCGCACCGGGCGTACGACATGGCCCGGGACGACCCGGCGACCGAGCCCGGCGCGCCCGCGCGGCAGCCCTGGGCCGGCGAAGGCTCCGCGACCACCACGCCTGCCCAAGCGTCCCGACCCGAGCCTGTCGAGCGGCGCTCGTGGGCCGGCGGGGCGGCACCCGAACGGACCAGCGCGCCGCCCGGGGAGCGACCGTCCTGGGCCGCCCCGGCTCCGACGAGCGCGCCGGTCGACCGGCCGCCCCGCGCAGAGGGCGCGGATCCCACTCCGACCAGTGGCCCGCCCGTGTCGCCGCGCAGCCCGTCGCCGGCCGCCGAGCGCCCCACCTGGGCCGACGGCCGCGCGCCCACCAGCGGCCCACCCGCCGACCGGCCGTCCTGGGCTGGGGGTGCGGATTCGGCGCCGATCAGTGGCCCGCCGTCCCGACCTTCCTGGGCTGGGGGCGCGGATTCGGCGCCGACCAGTGGCCCGCCGTCTCGGCCGTCGTGGGCTGGGGGTGCGGACTCCGCGCCGATCAGTGGTCCGCCGTCCCGGCCGTCCTGGGCCGGTGACCCGACGCCCATCAGCCCGCCTCCCGGTATGCGGCCGTCCTGGGCCGGCCCGGCGCCGGACGACAGGCCAGCGCCGACCGACCCGCCGCCGGCGCCCGCCGGCCCACCCCCGACGCTTACCGACGCGCCACCGACGCCGGTCGTGCCGCCGGTCGCGTCGCCGCCGGTCCGAGCGGCGGAGCGGCCCTCCTGGGCAGGCGGATCGCCGACGACCCCGGCGAGTTCGGGTGTCGAGCGGCCCGACTGGTCTGAAGGGCGCATTCCCGCCACCTCGACCGAGCGGCCGTCCTGGCCGGCTGTCCGGCCGCCAGACCCCCGCGCGAGCGACGCCGGCGAGTCGCCCGGCCCGCTCCGGCCGGAGGCGCGCCCGGCCGCCGCACCGTTCCGGCTCCGGCCGGCGACTCCCGAGCCACCCGGTCCGCCCCTCGCCGAGCCGCCCCGCACCGCCTCCTCGGCGACCGGTCCGTTGCCCACCGGCTCTCAGCCGCCCTTGGCCGGTGCCGCCCCAGCTCCCGCCATCGGCGGGCCCGGGCGTCACGACCGGCCCTCATCCGCGTCCGCCCCCGCCTACGCTGCTCGCCGGTCCGCCCCCGGCCCGGCGTCGCCGGCCGACCCCAGCGACGGCGGCCCACGGCAGGACACGACGGCGGTGCTGCCGCAGCGCGTCCCCGCGGAACCGGACGTGCCCGTCGTGCCGGAGCCGCCAGCCGTGGAGCCACCCGCCGAAACCCCCGAACTCGCTCGCATCGCCACCCACCTGCGACGTGACGACGAACCCGCACCGCTGCGGGAGCGCCCCGAAGGGTTCGACGTCAACGCCATCCTGGACGCCGTACGGGAGGTGGCCGGTGTGCGCGACGCCGCGCTACGGCGTACCCCGGCCGGCGCGCACAGCCTCCGACTGGACCTGGCCGACGGGGCCGACCCGGCCGAGGTGAGTCGGCAGGTCGCGCGGTTGCTCCAGGAGCGGATGGGGCTTGCCGCCGCCCCGCAGAACGTGCCCGGCCTGCCGACCACCCCGCCCCCACCGATCCGTCGCCGCGCGGCCGAGCCCCGCTCCGTCGAGCGGCCTGCCGCGGTGCCCACGGGCGTCGACCCTCGCGACATCGCCGCGCAGGCGCGACCGGCCACCGAGGGGTCGGCGGCCGGTCGGCCGGTGGGGGGTCGGGTCGAGGCCGCGCCGGTTGATCCGGAGCGGTGGGCCGGGTCGGACGCCGCGCGTCGACGCCGGGCGGGCACTCCGCACCGGGGCCGGGCGACAGTGGAGGAGCCCGGCTCGGTCTCGGCCGCGCCCGCCGGTGCGGCCACCGGCAGCCCGGCGACGGCGGGTACGTCGTACTCCGGTGGTCAGGTGACCACGACGGAGTCGGCGCCCTCCCGCCCGCTGGACACCGGCGGCGCGCCGGGGCCGCGGGTGGTCATCGACCATGTGCAGGTCAGCACCTTTGGCCTGGACGCCAACGTGGAGGTCCGGCTGCTGGCCGGCGCCGACAGCGCCGCCGGGTACGCGACCGGGCCGGCGGTGGACGGCTACGTGCTGCGGCTCTGCGCGGTAGCAGCCGCCGCAGCGGTGGACGAGTTGCTCAGCAGCGCTGAGAACGCCGAGCGCGGGCGCTGCTTCGTCGAGCACGCGGCGGTGGTGCCGTTCGGCAACTGCGAGGTCGCCACCGTGGTGGTGCTGCTGGTCTGTGAGGGCTGGGTCGAGCAGCTCGCCGGCTCGGCCCTGGTCGCCGGCGACCCGCGACAGGCGGTGGTTCGGGCGACGCTGGCGGCGGTCAACCGTCGGCTGGAGGCGCTGCTGTCCTGAGTGGTCCGGGGCAAACTAGAGGTATGAAGCGCGCGACGCTCTGGCCGGACCATCTCCTCCCCGAGGCCGCCGTCCCGCCGCCGTGGCCGGGTCGGGAGGTCCGCCTCGACGGCGTGGTCACGTACGTGCGGGACACGCCCGCCACGACCGTCGGCGCGGAGCCGGCGCTGTACGTGCACGGGCTGGGCGGTTCTTCACAGAACTGGACGGACCTGGCCGGCCTGCTCGCTGACCGTCTGGACGGTCAGGCCATCGACCTGCCGGGGTTCGGTCGTAGCGGGCCGGGTCGCCGCTACACGATCCCGGCCTTCGCCGATCTGGTCATCCGGTGGATCGAGCACTCCGGTCGGGGGCCGGTCCACCTGTTCGGCAACTCGCTGGGCGGCGCTGTCTCGGTGCAGGTGGCCGGGCTCCGGCCCGACCTGGTCCGTACGCTCACACTGATCTCTCCGGCGCTGCCGTTTCTGGACTTCCGG
This sequence comes from Micromonospora sp. NPDC047527, assembly GCF_040643015.1. Taxonomy (NCBI): domain Bacteria; kingdom Bacillati; phylum Actinomycetota; class Actinomycetes; order Micromonosporales; family Micromonosporaceae; genus Micromonospora; species Micromonospora sp. NPDC047527. Next base: position 445,898 of record NZ_JBEYTK010000006.1, read on the forward strand.
CGTTCGTTGCAGGGTCGGATGCTGCCGGTGCTGGTCATTCCCGGTGGTGAGCGGTTGGTCGCGCGGCACCTCACCCAGCTCGCACCCGAGGTGATGGCCCAGCAGGTGTTGGAGGCGTGCGTCGCCGACCTGAGCCGCATCTGTGCCCAGCGCCGGGCCGAGGCGTTGGAGGAGATCCGGGTTCGCTACCAGGCGGCGCACTACGCGGCCGCGTACGTCCGGACGTTCCGTGGGCTGGTCTCCAGCTTCCTGCGGGCGTACCTGCCGGGGCCGGGCTCGCTGTGGCGGCTCGCCGGGGCGGTACGCGCGCCGACGCTGGTGGTGGGTGGCCGGCAGGATCGCCTGGTCGACGTGCGGGTCGCGCCGCAGACCGCCCGGGTCATCCCGGACAGTCGGCTGCTGATGCTGAACGGCGTCGGCCACGTGGCGCAGTTGGAGGTGCCCCGGCTGGTCGCCCGCGCGGTGGTCGGTCTGCTCGCCGAAACGGAGGAGGCCGGCCGGCGGCCTGATCTGGCAGGCTGAGCGGGATGCCCAGTTCCGCTCGCCGTCACCGACGCTTCGCGCTGATCGCCCAGTTGGTGGCGGTGGTGGTGGCTGTCGTCGCTGCGGTGACCGTGGTCGCCGAGGGGCCGGGCAGGAAGCCCGATCGGCTGGCCGCCGAGGAGGTCGGCCCGCCGCCGCTGGTGGCCGGGCCGCTGCCGCCGTCACCGTCACCGTCGGCGGAGCCGTCACCGTCGGCGACAGCCGTGGCCCCGTCGAGCCCGCCGCCGGTGCTGCGGATGCCCGGTGCGGTGCCGACCGCGGGGACGGGTCGGTTCGGTTACGACGACCGCACCGGTCCGGTGCTGGGTCGTGCGGGTGGGCTGCGCACCTATCGGGTGGCGGTCGAGGCGGGCAGCAACGAGGACGTCGCCGCGTTCGGGCAGGCGGTCGAGACGGCGCTGACCGGCCCGGGCAGTTGGGTCGACAGCGGCCGGCTGCGGTTGCGGCAGGTGCCGGGGGCTGCGGCCAGGGACTTCACGGTCTATCTGGCGACCGCCCGCACGGCGGGCCGGATGTGTGCCGCCGGTGGGGTGAACATCTCCGTCGGCGGACGGCCGTACACGTCCTGCCGTGCGCCCGGTCAGGTGATCATCAACCTGGATCGGTGGCGGCTGTCCGTGCCGCACTTCGTCTCGGAGGGCGTGCCGCTCTCGGTCTATCGGACGTACGTGGTCAACCACGAGGTGGGTCACCAGTTGGGCCACCGGCACGAGCGCTGCCCGGGTGCGGGCCGACCGGCGCCGGTGATGATGCAGCAGACGCTCTTCCTCAAGGGGTGCCGGGTCAACCCGTGGCCGTACCTCGACGGTCGGCGCTATGCCGGCCCTCCACTCTGAACCGCTAGCAAATCGCCCTCCATCAGGTGTCTTGCGTTAATAGCGGTAAAAGCGGAGAAATGCCCGAATAATCTGGCACGCTGGACATCATGACGCCGTCGTCCCCTTACGGCCCACCGGAGCCGCCCGACCCATCGGGCCGACCGGCGTACGGGAGTGTGCGTCCCACGCTCGTCCGTATGCGTCGGCGACGCCGCCGCAGTCTGCTGCTCGGCGTGCTCGTGCTCGCCACCGCAGTCGGCGTGACACTGGGCCGAGGCGGCGAACCACCGGCCGAGGTGCCGGCGGAGACCCAGGGCGGGATGGGCCACGGCGGCGGGGTGGGCGCCCATCCGGCACCCACCGGTTACCCGTCGGTGGGCGCGGGCCGGTTCACCGCGGCCGACGGCGAGACGCCCGTGCACGGCGAGGACGGGCCGTTGCGCCGCTACCGGGTCGTCGTCGAACGCGGCGCCGGCCAGGACGCCGCCGCGTTCGCCACCAGGGTCGACGAGGTGCTGGGCGACCCGCGCAGCTGGATCGCCTCCGGTGAGCTGCGGGTGCAGCGGGTGGCCGACGCCGGCGCCGCCGACTTCACCATCTACCTGGCCACGCCGGTCACCTCCGAGCAGATGTGCGCCGAGGGCGGGTTGACCACCGAGCGCTACACGTCCTGCCGGCTGCCGGGCCAGGTCATCATCAACCTCGCCCGCTGGCAGGAGGCAGTGCCCGACTACGGTGCCCCGCTGGAGACGTACCGCACCTATGTGATCAACCACGAGGTGGGCCACGAGTTCGGCGAGGAGCACGAGGCCTGCCCGGGCCCGGGGGAGCCGGCCCCGGTGATGCAGCAGCAGACGTACGGGCTGCGGGGCTGCGTGGCGAACGCCTGGCCGTACGTGGACGGCCGTCGCTATGGGGGCGACATCGTCCCCTGATCGACCTGGTTGGGTTATTCCCGCTCCCGCATCGCGGGCCACGTGTCCTCCCTCATGGCCGAGAGGGGGTCCGGCGAGCAACAATGGCGCGGTTCACGCCGCCGATTCCGGGGAGTCCACCGTGTCGTTGCCCCCGCTCGTCGAACCCGCCGCCGAGCTGACCGTTGACGAGATCCGCCGCTACTCCCGCCACCTGATCATCCCCGACGTCGGGGTGGCCGGGCAGAAGCGGCTGAAGAACGCCCGGGTGCTCTGTGTCGGCGCTGGCGGCCTCGGCTCGCCCGCCCTGCTGTACCTCGCCGCAGCCGGTGTCGGCACCCTCGGCATCATCGACTTCGACACCGTCGACGAGTCGAACCTGCAGCGCCAGGTCATCCACGGTGTGTCCGACATCGGCCGGTCCAAGGCCGAGTCCGCCGCCGCGTCGATCCGCGAGATCAACCCGCTGGTCAACGTGGAGATCCACAACACCTCGCTGGACCGGGAGAACGTCCGGGAGATCTTCGCCCAGTACGACCTGATCGTGGACGGCACCGACAACTTCGCCACCCGGTACATGGTCAACGACGCCGCGGTGCTGCTCGGCAAGCCGTACGTCTGGGGCTCGATCTACCGCTTCGACGGCCAGGCGTCGGTGTTCTGGGCCGAGCACGGCCCCTGCTACCGGTGCCTCTACCCGGAGCCGCCGCCGCCGGGCATGGTCCCCTCCTGCGCCGAGGGCGGCGTGCTCGGTGTGCTCTGCGCGTCGATCGGGTCGATCCAGGTGAACGAGGCGATCAAGCTGCTCACCGGCATCGGCGAACCGCTGGTCGGCCGCCTGATGGTCTACGACGCCCTGGAGATGGAGTACCGCAAGATCAAGGTCCGCAAGGACCCGAACTGCGCGCTCTGCGGCGAGAACCCCACGGTCACCGACCTGCTGGAAGACTACGAGGACTTCTGCGGCGCGGTCTCCGAGGAGGCCCAGGAGGCGGCGATCGACTCGACCATCACCGCCCTGGAGCTCAAGGAGTGGCAGGACGCCGGCAAGGACATCTTCCTCGTCGACGTGCGCGAGCCGGCCGAGTACGAGATCGTCCGGATCCCCGGTGCCACCCTGATCCCCAAGGGCGACATCATCTCGGGTGAGGCCCTGGCGAAGCTGCCGCAGGACCGGCAGATCGTGCTGCACTGCAAGTCCGGTGTCCGCTCGGCGGAGGCGCTCGCCGCGCTCAAGGCCGCCGGGTTCCGCGACGCCGTGCACGTGCAGGGCGGCGTGCTCTCCTGGATCAAGCAGATCGACCCGGCGCTGCCCGCGTACTGACCGGTCGGCTCGGGGCGGTGGTGTCCACCGCCCCGAGCGGTCCCGGGTACGGCGAAACCGACCGGGCGGCCTGCGTCGCCGTGGCAGGACCGTCGACAACGCGGCAAATCGGCGCGGAAGGGCTCCGAGCAGCCCTGTGACCGAAGCGTCGCAGCCATACCGGGCTGGCCGATTCACCGAGGCGGTATGACGTCTGCGCAGGTAGCGTCACTGCCGTGGTCGACTTGAATGCCGCGATCGGGTTCGTCGTGGCGCATGGGGATGCGGTGGAACGCGCCCGCCTCTCCTGGCTGCGCAACGGCATGCCGCCGCCCCCGGAGGTGTTGGAGACGGCTGAGGTCGGCCAGGCGCCCGACGGCGGTTGGCCCGCGACGTGGGGCGGGGAGGTCGCCTCGGTCGACGCCACGTGCTTCCGGCTCGCCGAGTTGGACGATCTGGGCGGGCTGGCCCGTCCCGCCGCGCGCCGCGCACTGGACTGGTTGGCCTCCCGGCAGCAGGCCGACGGCGGCTGGGACGAGGATGCCTCGCTGGTCGGCTCGGCTCCCGAGTGGGCCCGCCCCGGCGACCCGGAGGCCAAGCTCTTCCTCACCGGCAACGCTGGCTTCTGGCTCACGGTCGCCGGCCTGGACGCCCGCTCCTCGGGTCCACTCGATCACCGCGTCGGCGGGGCGTACGCCGGAGTGGTGCAGGCGGCGGCCCACTCGATCGCCGCGCGGCTGCGACCGGACGGCAGTTGGCCGTCGTTCCTCGCCGCCGGCTGGCTGAGCGCTGCCGTCCTGCACCGCCAGGACATGTTCCAGGAGTCGGCGCGGATCCAGGTGGTGCTCGCCGAACGCATGCCGACGATGTCATCGGGCGACGTCGCCTGGCTGGCGGCGACGCTGCGCCGGGTCGGCATCGACCTCCAGGACTGGATCATGGTGCGGGCCCTGCGGCGACTGACCGAGACCCAGCGCAGCGACGGCGGTTGGGAGAGCGCGGACGGGCACCAGTTCGACGTGCACTCCACGCTGGCCGCGATCCGGGCCTGCCGCCCGGCGACGGTGCCCGGCCAGAAGTTGCCCCGCCAGGCGGCCAGGCCAGCCGCCCGTCAGGCCGCCGGGCCACCCGCCCGCCAGGCCGTGCACCCGCCAGGGCTGGCCGAGACCGCCGGCTGAGCCGCCGCCGCCGAGCCCGGCTGAGCAGCCGGCCGCACGTGCGCCGCTGCGGCTAGCGCAGGTGACCGTCCCCGGTGACGACGTACTTGGTGCTGGTCAGCTCGGGCAGGCCCATCGGGCCACGGGCGTGCAGCTTCTGTGTGGAGATGCCGATCTCCGCGCCGAACCCGAACTCGCCCCCGTCGGTGAACCGGGTGGAGGCGTTCACCATCACCGCCGCCGCGTCCACCCGGGCCACGAAGTCGCGGGCCGCGGTCGCCGAGTCGGTGAGGATCGCCTCGGTGTGCCCGGTGCCGTACCGCCGGATGTGTGCGACCGCCGCGTCCAGCGAGTCGACCACCGCGACGGAGATGTCGGCGGACAGGTATTCGGTGGCGTAGTCCTCGTCGGTGGCCGGCACCACTGCGGCGGAGTACGCGGCCACCTCGGGGGAGCCGTGCACGGTCACCCCGGCCTCGGCGAACGCGGCCAGCATCGGCGGCAGGAACGCGTCGGCGACACCGGCGTGCACCAGCAGCGACTCGGCCGTGTTGCAGGTGGACAGCCGCTGGGTCTTGGCGTTCAGCGTCACCGCCACGGCCTTCGCCACGTCGGCGGCGGCATCCACGTAGACGTGGCAGTTGCCGACCCCGGTCTCGATCACCGGCACGGTGGACTCCTCGACCACCGTGCGGATCAGCGACGCGCCGCCCCGCGGGATCAACACGTCGACCAGCCCTCGGGCGCGCATCAGTTCCTTGACCGACTCGCGGGAGCTGGCGTCGAGCAGTTGCACCGCGTCGGCAGGCAGCCCGGCCCCGGCGACCGCGTCCCGCAGCACCGCGACCAGCGCGGCGTTGGAGTGCGCGGCCGAGGACGACCCGCGCAGCAGAGCCGCGTTGCCGGACTTCAGGCAGATCCCGGCGGCGTCCACTGTCACGTTGGGGCGTGCCTCGTAGATGATGCCGACCACCCCGAACGGCACCCGGATCTGGCGCAGCTCCAGGCCGTTGGGCAGGGTCGAGCCCCGGACCACCTCGCCGACCGGGTCGGGCAGCGCGGCCATCTGGCGCAGCGCGTCCGCGATGCCGGCCACGCGGCCCGCGTCGAGGGCGAGCCGGTCCAACACGGCCGCGCTCAGCCCGGCCTCCCGACCGGCCGCCAGGTCCGACTCGTTCGCGGTCAGGATCTCCGGGGTACGCGTGACAAGCGCGTCGGCCATCGCGACAAGTGCGGCGTCCTTGACCGTACGGGTGGACACGGCCAGTGTCGCGGCGGCTTCCCGTGCTCGCCGCGCCTGCTCGACGACGCTCATCCTGCGCTCCTCACGTGTGCCGTTGCTTACAGCAGTACGAGATCGTCGCGGTGGACGACCTCCCGTTCGTACGCCGGGCCGAGCGCCGCGGCGAGTTCGGAGGTGGAGCGACCGAGCAGCCCGGGCAGCTCCACCGCGTCGTAGTTGACCAGCCCGCGGGCGACCGGAGCGCCGGCGGTGTCGACCAGGTCCACCGGGTCGCCGGCGGTGAACGTGCCGTCCACGGCGGTGATGCCGGCGGGCAGCAGCGACTTGCGTCGACCGACGACGGCGGCCACCGCACCCGGGTCGAGGTGCAGCCGTCCCCGTGGCGAGGTGGCGTGGGCCAGCCAGAACAGCCGGGCCGTCGGGCGCTGCCGCTGCGGGTGGAACAGGGTGCCGACCGGTTCGCCGGCCAGCGCCGGTGCGGCCAGGTCGGCGGCGGTGAGCACCACCGGGATGCCGAAGCCGGTGGCGATCCGGGCCGCCTCGACCTTGGTCACCATGCCACCGGTGCCGACGCCGGACCGGCCGCTGCCGCCGATGGTGACCCCGGCGAGGTCCGCGTCGCTGCGGACCTCCGTGATCCGGGTCGACTGCGGGCGGGTCGGGTCGCCGGTCCAGAGCGCGTCCACGTCGGAGAGGAGCAGCAGCAGGTCGGCGTGCACCAGCGCGGCCACCAGGGCGGCCAGCCGGTCGTTGTCGCCGAACCGGATCTCGTCGGTGGCGACCGTGTCGTTCTCGTTGACGATCGGCACCGCGTGCAGGTCGAGCAGCTTGCGTAGCGTCCGGTACGCGTTGCGGTAGTGCGCCCGCCGGGTCACGTCGTCGACGGTGAGCAGCACCTGCCCGACCGTGCGGCCGTGCCGGGCGAAGCTGGCGGCGTACCGGCCGATCAACAGGCCCTGCCCGACGCTGGCGGCGGCCTGCTGGGTGGCCAGGTCGCGCGGGCGTCGGGTCAGCCCGAGCGGGGTGAGCCCGGCGGCGATCGCGCCGGAGGACACGAGCACCACCTCGCGCCCCTCGGCGGTGAGTCGGCCGAGGGTGTCGACCAACGCGTCGACGCGCTCGTCGGCCAGCCCGCCGGTGGCGGTGGTCAACGAGGAGGATCCGATCTTGACGACGACCCGCCGGGCCGTCGTGACTGCGTCGCGCACCCGACCATTCTGCGTGGTCACGGCCGCGTCGCCCGGAGGCCTTCCCATATGGTGGCCGATTGTGACACCTGACGAGTACGTCGAGGCGGTGCTCGACCTGGTTGAGCGGATCCCGCAGGGGCGGGTGATGTCGTATGGCGGGGTCGCCGACGCCCTGGCCGAGCGCTCCGGACGCACCTCGCCCCGGCTGGTGGGCAGCATCATGGCCCGGCACGGTGGCTCGGTGCCCTGGCACCGGGTGGTCAACGCGTCCGGCCGGCTGCCGCCGGGGCACGAGCGGGAGGCGCGGGCGCGGCTGCGGGCCGAGGGAGCACCGTTGCGCGGCGAGGGCGTGGACATCCGGGCGGCGGGCTGGTCGCCGGATGAGGGGATGTGACCACCGTCATAACGTGAGTAACATTCGGCCCCATGAACCAGCCGCCGGGTGCTGTCGACCCGCCCGCCGTCGGTCCGCAAGCTGCCGGCTCGCCAGCCGTCGACCCGCCGGTCGGTGGCCCGCTGCCCCGCCCGGTGCACGCCGGCTACGCGCTCGGATCACTGGCCACCGGTGCGTTCGGCACCGTGCCCGGCCTGCTGCTGTTGCCCTACCTGACCGACACGCTGGGCGTGGCCGCCGGGCTGGCCGCCCTGCTGGTGCTGCTGCCGAAGGCATGGGACGTGCTGGTCAACCCGGTTGCCGGGCGGATCTCCGACCGCACCCGGTCGCGCTGGGGTGCCCGCCGGCCGTACCTGCTCGTCGCGGGCCTCGCGCTCGCCGTGCTCTTCGCGGCCATCTTCGCCGCGCCGTTCGGCAACGGCCCGGCTGCCGCCGCGTACGTGGCGTTCGCCTTCCTGGCGACCGCCACCGCGTTCGCCTTCTTCCAGGTGCCGTACGTGGCGATGCCGGCCGAGATGACCGACGACTACACCGAGCGCACCCGGCTGATGACCTGGCGGATCGCCGTACTGGCGCTGGCCATCCTGGTCTCCGGCGCGGTGGCCCCGCTGGTGGTGACCGCCGGCGGGGACGGGGTGGCCGGGCACCGGTGGATGGGCCTGTTCGTGGCGGCGCTCATCGCCATCGGCGCCGTCGGGTCGTTCTTCGGCACCCGCTCCGCGCCGGGCGGCGTGGTGGGTGCCAGCGAGCCGACACTGCGCGCCCAACTCGCCGTGGCCAGTGCCAACCGGCCGTTCCGGGCGTTGCTGATCTGCTTCGTGGTGCAGTCCGCCGGGGTGGCGACCATCCTCGCCGGGGTCAACTATTTCGCCGGGCAGATCCTGCGCGACGAGCGGAGCGGCCCGACCCTGCTGTTCGTCTGCTTCGTCGGGCCGGCACTGCTGGTGATGCCGCTCTGGTCCCGGGTCGGCGCCCGGCTGGGCAAGCGGGCCGCGCTGATCGCCGCCGCGCTGATCCTCGCCGCCGGGGCGCTCGCCCTGGTCGCCGCCCCGGTGCTGCCAGCGGTCGCCGTCTACCTGGTGGTCGCGGTGATCGGCGTCGGGTACGCCGGTCAGCAGGTGTTCGCGCTTGCCATGCTGCCGGACTGCATCGCGTACGACACGGCGCGCACCGGCCGGCGGCAGGCCGGTGTCTTCACCGGCCTCTGGACCGCCGGGGAGACCTTCGGCCTGGCCCTCGGCCCCGGCATCTACGGGCTGGTGCTCCAACTCTCCGGCTATGTCTCCTCCGACACCGGCACGGCGGCGGCCCAGTCCGACACGGCCAGGCTGGGCGTCCTGCTCGGCTTCACGATCCTGCCCGCCCTCCTGATAGCGCCGCCGCTCCTGTTCCTACGCCACTACACCCTCACCCCCGCCGTCCTGGCCGCCGCCACGAACCACCGCCGCGTCGATCAAGGAGTTGTGGTGGGGGACGAAAGCCGCTGACCATCACAAGAAGGGCACCACGACTCCATGATCGACGAGAGCAGGGTTGGGGCTGGGGCTTTGTTCGCCGGCGGGGTTGCTGCGGAGGTTGCTCTTGCTGAGGTTCGGGGACTGCGGGCCGGTGATGCGCCGACGCACGGGGGGCGGTTGTTCGCGTACGTCTACGACCCGGCGGTGCCTGGGCTGGACGACCTCGCCGCGGCTGCGCACCGGGAGAGCGCGCACGTCAACGGGCTCGATCCGACCGCGTTCCCGTCCCTGCTCGCCATGGAGAACGCGCTGGTCGGCGCTGCCGGGCGGGTGCTCGGCGGCGGGCCGGGAACGAGCGCGCCGGACATGGTCGGCAGCGTCACCAGCGGCGGCACCGAGTCGCTGATCCTCGCCGTCAAGACAGCCCGGGACGCCCACCCGGAGATCACCGCACCCCGGATCGTGGTTCCGGCGAGCGGGCACGCCGCGTTCGCCAAGGCGGCGCACTACCTGCGGGTGGCGCTGGACGTGGTGCCCGTCTCGCCGGACACGCTGCGCCCCGACCCGGCCGCGATGGCCGCCGCGATCCGCCCGGAGACGGTGCTGGTGGCCTGCTCCGCGCCGTCGTACGCGCACGGGGTGGTGGACCCGGTCGCGGAGATCGCGGCGGCGGCGGCCGACGCCGGGGTGCGCTGCCACGTCGACGCCTGCTTCGGCGGCTGGACCCTGCCGTACCTGCGCCGCCTCGGTGAGCCGGTGCCGGCGTTCGACTTCGCGGTACCCGGGGTCACCTCCATCTCGGTGGACCTGCACAAGTACGCGTACGCGCCGAAGGGCGTGTCGGTGCTGCTGCACCGCGACGCCGCGCTACGCGCCCCGCAGTACTTCGCGTACGCCGACTGGCCCGGCTACACCATGATCAACCCGGTGATCGCGTCCACCCGCTCAGGCGGGCCGATCGCCGCCGCGTACGCCACCCTGCGACACCTCGGCGACGACGGCTACCTGCGACTGACCGCCGCCACCCGGGACGCGGTCGCCGGCCTGGCCGACGCCGTCCGCGCCGTCGACGGCCTGCGGCTGATGGCCGAGCCGGAGTCCACCGTGGTCTGCTTCACCGCGACCGAGGGCGGCCCCGACCTGTTCGTGCTGGTCGACGAGCTGACCGCGCGTGGCTGGCACACCCAGCCCCAGATGTCGTACGCCGGCCTTCCGGCCAGTGTGCACCTCACGGTGACGGCCGCGGTCGCCCCCCGGGTGGCCGAGTTCGGCCCGGACCTGGCCGACGCGGTGGCCGCGGCCCGTGCGGCGGGCCCGGTCGTGCTCCCGCCCGAACTGACGGCCCTTGCGACGTCGCTGACACCGGACGCGCTCACGCTCGAGGTGGTCGCCGGGCTCGCGGCCGGGCTCGGGCTCGGTGCCGGGGACGCGCCGACGCCGGCCCGGATGGCTGTGGTGAACACCCTGCTCGACGCCGCTGCGCCCGCGCTGCGCGAACGGCTGCTTGTGGAGTTCGTCGGGTTGCTGCAACGCCCCACCTGGTAGGCCGGCGCGCGAACCGCCGGTGCCCCGCCCTCACGGGCGGGGCACCAGCAGCTCTCAACCGAGATCGAGGGTCACCCCGTTGTCGTTCTGTGCGAGGTCGCGCCACCTGCGGTCCTGCCGGTCCCAGTGCGAGACGGCGATCACCTGCGGCGCCATGTCCCTCTGCCGCGCCCCTCCGGGAATCAACTGCTGGAACGTGTACCGGCGACTCTCACCGGCAGGTACTCCGGGAAGCATGCACCCGGAGCCCTCAGGGTCCGACGCCGGCGGCTTCCCACACGTCGACCAGTCGCCGCCGGTCGGCTCGCCCAGGCCCAATCCTCTGAGCATGATCCGCTCCGCGTCGTGGGAGCCGGCGTTCTTGACGGTCAGGACGGTGGTGAGATATTGCCGAGCGTCGGACTCGACGAACGCACCCAGCTTGTATGTCATGGACAATCGCAGGTCGGTGAGCCGGGGGTCCTTTCCGAACTTCGTCGGACCGTCGGTCTGGGTGAACCGGTCACCCTCCCACCGGTACGTGCGCAGCTGTTCCTGGGCCCAGTACGCCGGGGTGTCACAGCACGGTTGGAGATCGGCCACCCGCACCTCGATCGAACCGGCGGTGCTCACCTTCAGGCCGCGGATGTCCTCGACCCCGTCGGTGGTCCGGACGACGCGACCGAGTGTCACGATCTGCCCACTGTCGTTTCGGTCGAAGGCGACGACCTGCTTCGCCAACGCCTCGCCGTAGCGGCAGGCGACGACGGCGACTGTCTCGTCCGCGCCGTCACCGTCCAGGTCGGCGTGGCCCACGGGTAGGTCGGTGAGCAGCGGCACGTAGTCCTTGTTCGAACTGGTCGCCAGTCGCACCCTCGAGGTGGTGCAGCTGTCCGGCGCGACCGACGGCCAGGCCGGCAGGTCGAGGCGGGCGGCGAGCAGTTGCGCCCGACTGATCCGGCCGTCCGGGGCGCTGGGAGCGGTCGAGGGTGTCGAGCTCGGTGACTCGGTGGGGGACGTCGTCGGCAGCGGCTCCGTCGTCGGCGGGGCCGTCGGGTCGACCGACTCCGCCGGGACCGGCGCCCTCCGCTCGCTGTTGAGCGCGGCGTTCGCGACGACCGGTGCCAGCGCCAGGACGACGGCCGCCGCGGCAACGGCCACCGCCGTCGTCCGCCGACGACGGCGCAGGGTGCGCCGGGCCTGGTCGGGACCGGGACCGACGACGCGGGTGGTGACATCGGTGCGGTAGACGGTGAACCGCTCGCGCAGCCGAGGATCGAGATCAGACATCGGAAACCCCCTCGGTGTTCTCGTCGAGCAGTCCGGCCAGGGCGGTCCGACCACGGTGCAGCCAGGACTTGACGGTGCCCTCGGCCACGCCTTCCTGAAGTGCGATCTGGTGGACCGACAGGTCGGCCAGGTAGTGCAGGATCACGGCCCGACGGTGGTTGGCGGGCAGCTTCGCGAGCGCCGCGTCGATGGCCACCCGGTCCGGTGTGGGGCCGTCCACCTCTGCCTCGGTCCGTCGCTGCCGGATGAGGTGGTTGCGAGCGGTACGCAGCCGGCGCCAGCGGCTGCGGGCCAGGTTCCAGGCGACCCGCCGCACCCAGGCCACCGGATCGTCGTACCGCACGAGGCGGTCCCAGCGGGCCAACGCCCGACAGAACGCCTCCTGGGCCAGGTCCTGAGCGCCACCCAGATCCCCCGTGTACGCGCACAGTTGGGCGGTGATACTCCGGAAGTGCGCGTGGTAGAACTCGTCGAAGGTGATCGTCACCGCGTTCAGACCCCTGGCGGTCAGCGCCGCAGGTGGTTCGTTGGCACGGGCTCCCATCGTTGCTGTCACTGCCCCTCCCCGTCGCCCCCGGGCCGGTGCCCCTGGGCGCCGGTAACACTCCACAGCAGCGGGTCTGGTTGCGCACCGACCTGCCGCGAATCCGACTGTTCCGCCGCTTACGTCCGTGTCCCCACCGGCACCGGGTCGCGCCCGAGGGGCTGTGGTTGACTGTCGGTGGGGACAGGAGGGAGGCGGTCGTGCAGCTACCGGCAGTGCTCGGCGAGCCGATCCGGTTCGTGCTGAACTGGGGGCGCCGCTACTCGCTCTGGGTGTTCAACTTTGGTCTCGCCTGCTGCGCGATCGAGTTCATCGCCACCAGCATGGGTCGGCACGACTTCATGCGGCTCGGTGTGATCCCGTTCGCCCACGGGCCCCGGCAGGCCGACCTGATGGTGGTCTCCGGCACGGTCACCGACAAGATGGCCCCGGCGATCAAGCGGCTCTACGACCAGATGCCCGAGCCGAAGTACGTCATCTCCTTCGGCGCCTGCTCCAACTGCGGTGGCCCCTACTGGGACTCGTACTCGGTGACCAAGGGCGTCGACCAGCTCATTCCGGTCGACGTGTACGTGCCCGGCTGCCCGCCCCGGCCGGAGGCGCTGCTGCACGGCATCCTGCGCCTCCAGGAGAAGATCGCCGCGGAGCAGGCCGGCATCGGTGGCGTGGCCCGCCCCGACGTGCTCGCCGCGCCGCTGGACACCGCACCCCGCGAAGCCGCCGCGCCGCGCTCCGTCGACTCGCTCACCGCCCCGCCGGTACGCCCACCCACCGCGAGTTGACGCCCGGGCTGGCGGGGCGGGGTTAGCCTGCGCAGCATGAGCAACTCCGTGGACCAGCGGTCCGCCCACATCATCGACGTGCTCACCGAGGAGTTCGGGGCGTCGATGGCGGTGGACCCGGCCGCCTTCCGCCGCAAGTTCCGCAAGATGGCGGCGTCGCCGTTCGCCTTCTACCGGGGCAGCGCCGCGCTCTTCTACGCCGACCAGCGCGGCGACTTCGCCGACGACCGGTTCCTTGACGAGCGGACCGGCCGGGTGTGGATCCACGGTGACCTGCACGCGGAGAACTTCGGCACCTACATGAACGCCTCCGGGCAGCTCGTGTTCAACGTCAACGACTTCGACGAGGCGTACGTCGGGCCGTTCACCTGGGACCTGCGGCGGTTCGCGGCCAGCGTGGCGTTGCTCGGCTACAGCAAGGCGCTCTCCGACACGGTGATCGGTGAGCTGGTGGCCGGCTTCGCCCGGTCGTACCTGACCGAGCTGCGGGCGATCGCCGCCGGTGGGGACGACGCGATCGGCTCGATCACCCTGGACAACGCCGACGGGGTGCTGCGTCGGGTGCTCCAGCAGGCCCGGCTCAACACGCGGGTCGACCTGCTCGCCGAGCAGACCACCGTGGACAACTACGAGCGCCGGTTCTCGATCGGCGACGGGGTCTTCGAGGTCGACGGTGACACCCGGAGCAAGGTTCTCGCTGCCTTCGAGGAATATCTGGGCACCCTGCCCGCCACCTCGGGCCGGCCCCGCCCGCTGGCGGCGCGGATCAAGGACGTGGTGCTGCGCAAGGGGGTGGGCATCGGGTCGGCCGGGCTGCCGTCGTACAACCTGCTGCTGGAGGGGCACACCCAGGCGCTGGAGAACGACGTCGTGATCTACATGAAGCAGGCGCAGGTGCCGGCGGTGGCCCGGTACAGCACCGACGAGTCGGTGCGGGGCTACTTCCGGCACCAGGGTCACCGGACCGCCGAGTCGCAGCGGGCGTTGCAGGCGCACGCCGACCCGTGGCTGGGCTTCACCGAGTTGGACGGGGCCGGCCAACTCGTCGCGGAGGTCTCCCCGTACGCCGCCGACCTGGACTGGGCCGACGTCAACGAGCCCGAGGAGCTGACCGGAATCCTGGCCGACCTGGGCCGGGCGGTGGCCCGGATGCACTCGGTCGCCGACGACGAGTCCAGTCACGACCTGGTGGACTACTCCACCGAGGAGGCGATCGTGGCCGCGGTGGACTCCGACGAGTCGGGCTTCGTCACCCACCTGGTGGACTTCGCGCACGCGTACGGGGTGCGCGCCCGGCAGGACCACCAGCTCTTCGTGGACCTGTTCCGCAACGGGCGGCTGCCCGGCATCTGACCGACGGGCCGCCCGTTCAGGAGGCGAAGTCCAGCACCACCTTGATGTCGTCCGGCCCGGCGGTGTACGCGTCGGCGTACCTGTCCACGGTCACCCGACGGGTGATCAGTGAGCTGAGCCAGACCTGGTCGGCTCGGGCGAGCGCCTGCGCGGCGAGGTCCCAGTGCCGCCGGTTGGCGTTCACCGAGCCGAACACCACGTTGTTCTCCAGCACCAACTCCCGATTGAGCGCCCCGGCGTCGAAGTCGATTTTCCGGCCACCACTGGACACCCCGGCCAGGCAGACGATGCCTGTCGGGGCCGCCTTGCACATCACGTCGAGGACCACCGTGGGCGCGCCGGTGCACTCGACCACGACGTCCGGCTCGAAGGGCAGATCGTTGACCGGCACCGTGTGGTACGTGGCGCCGAGCGCGGCGACCAACTGCGGCTTTGGCCCCGACGTCGCCCGGTCCAACACGTGGACGGAGAGCCCGCGCTGCGTGCCGAGCAGCGCGGCCAGCAGCCCGATCGGCCCGGCGCCGGTCACCAGGACCGTTTGCGGCTGCCACTCGGCCCGGTGCCCGATCCGCTCGATGTGGTCCCACGCCTTGGCCACCACGCTTGTCGGCTCCAGCAGCACGCCGACCTGGGCCAGCGCCGGGTCGAGCCGGACCGCGAACCGGGGTTCGATCCGCCAGCGGTCGCGGGCGAAACCGGGCAGCGCCTTGATGCCGTGCTCGGTGAACTGCCCGTTGCGGCACATGTCCCACTCGCCGATTGCGCAGTTCGGGCAGGGCACCGGATCGGGGTGTCGGACGACTCCGGCCACCAGGTCACCGGCTTGCAGGGTGCCGCTCGGGTCCTCGATCACCCGTCCCAGCGACTCGTGCCCGATGACCAGGAGGTCCGCGCCGGGCGGCGCCTCGCCGTACCCGCCGGAGATGATCTCGTGGTCGGTGCCGCAGATCCCCACCGCCAGCGCCTCGACCAGGACCGAGCCCTCCTCGGCAGCCGGCTCCGGCTGATCCTCGACGAGGCGCAGCGAGTTGGCGACCCCGGGTTTCACAGTCACAGCGCGCACGCCCCCATCCTTCCCGCCCGAGGGCTGTGCCGCGCCCAAAGCCGGCAGATCGTCGGGCATCGGCGACCAACCGGCGTGGGTCGAGCCCGCACTAGGATCAGCGGCATGACTCCCGAAGAGGTCGGCGCTCGGCTGGTCGCGCTGCTCGCGCCGGTCGAGGCGACCCCGTCGGTCTCCGGCGGGCAGCGGTACGCCCGGGCCACCGTCGACGTACCCCCGGCGAGCTGGTCGGCCGCGGTGCGCGCGGCACGCGACGACACCGAGCTGGCCTGCGACTTCTTCGACTGGCTGTCGGCGGTGGACGAACTGGCCGAGGGCTTCGACGTGGTGGCGCACCTCTGGTCGACCCGGCTGCGGCACGGCGTGCTGCTGCGCACCCGGTTGCCGCGCGGCGCGCCGACCGTGGCCTCGGTGGTCGACGTCTACCCGGGTGCCGCGTGGCACGAGCGGGAGACCCACGAGATGTTCGGCATCGGCTTCGACGGCCACGGTGAGCTGCGACCGCTGCTGCTGCCGCCGGAGTTCGAAGGTCATCCGCTGCGCAAGGAGTTCGTGCTCGCCTCCCGGGTGGCCAAGCCCTGGCCGGGTGCGAAGGAACCGGGCGAGTCGGAGGCCGGCGGTGGCCGTCGACCGATCCGCCCGCCGGGCGTGCCCGCTCCGGGCGAGTGGGGGACCGTCCCCACCCCTGCCGGCGCGGGCGGCGTGGGGGAGGGTCCGCGCGGCGGCACCCCGGCCCGACCCGCCGGTGAGCGACCCGCGCGGCCGTCGCCGGGGGCCCGTCCGGCGCGTACTCCCCGGGCCGCCGGCACCGCCGACGGCCCGGCCCCGGCCGGCAAGCCCGCCCCCGACGCCGGCCCGGCCGGCAAGCCCGCCCCCGACGCGGCCGCACCTGACAAGCCCGCGCCCGAGGCCGGCCCGGCCGGCAAGCCCGCGCCCGACGCGGTCGCGGGCGAGAAGCCCGCGCCGGGCGTCGAGCCTGTCGCCGACCCGGCGGGACGCGACGACCGGACCGACCACGACGGGGGTACGGCCTGATGCCGCTCTGGGTGGAGTTGGTGCTCCGGATCGGCGGCGTGGTGGTCGCGTTCCTCACCCTGCCGCTGCTGGTCGGCCAGGCCGAGCACAAGGTGATGGCGCACATGCAGGGCCGGCTCGGTCCGATGTACGCGGGCGGCTTCCACGGCTGGGCGCAGCTCGTGGCCGACGGCGTCAAGTTCGTGCAGAAGGAGGACATCACCCCGCGCGAGGCGGACCGGGCGGTGTTCCGGCTGGCGCCGGCGGTGGCGCTGGTGCCCTACCTGCTGGTGCTGCTGGTCATCCCGCTCGGCCCGAACGACCTGGTCGGGCAACCGTTGGACATCGGCCTGTTCTTCGTGCTGGCCGTGGTCGGCGTCGGTGTGGTGGCGGTGCTCATGTCGGCGTGGGCGTCGGCCAACAAGTACAGCCTGCTCGGTGGGCTGCGCGGTGCCGCCCAGTTGCTCGGCTACGAGCTGCCGCTGGTGTTGGCCGCCGCGTCGGTGGCGATGGCGGCGGGCACGCTCAGCCTGTCCGGCATCGTCGAGGCGTGGCAGCCGTGGTGGCTCATCTGGCAGGCACCCGCGATGATCATTTTCTTCGTCGCCGGGCTGGCCGAGATCCGTCGGCCGCCGTTCGACATGCCGGTGGCCGACTCGGAGCTGGTCTTCGGGTATATGACCGAGTACACGGGTCTGCGCTTCGCGTTCTTCCTGCTCGCCGAGTACGTGGGCATCGTGGTGATCGCCGCGTTGACCACCGTGCTGTTCCTCGGCGGCTGGCACGGCCCGTTCGCCGAC
Organism: Micromonospora sp. NPDC047527; assembly: GCF_040643015.1. NCBI lineage: Bacteria > Bacillati > Actinomycetota > Actinomycetes > Micromonosporales > Micromonosporaceae > Micromonospora > Micromonospora sp. NPDC047527. The sequence goes on from NZ_JBEYTK010000006.1 coordinate 463,287, forward strand.
GATCAGTTGGGTTGGCTCTGGACCCTGCTGAAGGTCTTCGCCGTGGCGTTCGTGATCATCTGGCTCCGGGTGTCCTACCCCCGGCTGCGTGAGGACCAGCTCCAGCGGCTCTGCTGGCTGGTGCTGGTGCCGGCGTCCCTCGCCCAGCTGGTCCTCACGGCGGCGGTCCGCGTCGCCCTGTAGAGCCCGGTGATCGCGCTGCGCCCCGTGCCCCACACCACCCACCCCCCACCGCGTCGATCTTGCACTTTCTGCCTCGACGAATGTGGTCAACAGGGCATATCGGCGTCACAAAGTGCAAGATCGCGGGAGGGCTCGGGGTGCCGGGGTGCGCCTGCCGCTCAGCGCAGCGGGGTGTGCGCCGGGTCGACCGGCTCGGCCGGCGGTGGTGGCGGGGTGCCGTCACCGAAGGGGCGGCCACCGAGGGCTTCCCGACCGTGCGGGGTGAGCCAGTTGGACAGGTCGGGGCCGAGCGGGACGATCCCGGTCGGGTTGATGTCCCGGTGCACCTCGTAGTAGTGCCGCTTGATGTGGTCGAAGTCGATGGTGTCGCCGAACCCGGGGGTCTGGAACAGGTCCCGGGCGTACGCCCACAGCACCGGCATCTCGTTCAGCTTCTGCCGGTTGCACTTGAAGTGGCCGTGGTAGACCGGGTCGAACCGGACCAGGGTGGTGAACAGCCGCACGTCGGCCTCGGTGATGGTGTCGCCGACCAGGTAGCGCTGGTCGGTCAGCCGCGCGGTCAACCAGTCCAGCCGGTCGAAGAGCCGGTGGTACGCCTTGTCGTACGCCTCCTGGCTGCCGGCGAAGCCGCACCGGTAGACGCCGTTGTTGACGTCGGCGAACACCACGCCGTTGACCTCGTCGATCTGTGCCCGCAGGTGCTCGGGGTAGAGCTGCGGGGCGCCGTCGCGGTGGTACGCGGTCCACTGCGTGGACAGGTCGAGGCTCATCTGCGCGTAGTCGTTTGTCACCACCTGCCCGGTCGGCACGTCCACGATCGCCGGCACCGTGATGCCGCGCTCGTACCCGGGGAAACGATTGAAGTAAGCCTCCTGGATGCGCTCGATGCCGAGCACCGGGTCGCGCCCGCCCGGGTCGAGGTCGAAGGTCCAGCTCCGGGCGTCGTGGGTCGGGCCGGCCACCGCCATCGAGATGGCGTCCTCCAGGCCGAGCAGCCGCCGCACGATGATCAGACGGTTGGCCCACGGGCAGGCCCGGCTGACGGCCAGCCGGTACCGGCCCGGCTCGACCGGGTAGCCGTCCCGCCCGTCCATGGTGATCCGGGTGGCGATGTACCGCTGGTCCCGGGTGAACTCGCCGCCCGGCTCGACGTATTTGCCGCCTGCTTCCTCGCCCACGTCACCCTCCTGGTCAGTCAGTGTCTGTTCCCATCCTTGCTGATCTCCAACCTGCTGATGCGTTGAGTCCGGCTACCCTGCCGTCATGACGGATGTGGAGGCGGCGGCGCGCCGCTTCATCGCCGATGTGTGGAACGCCCGCCGGGAGGAGTCGGCGTACGAGTTGATCGCCGACGAGTGCCCGGGGCTGGGCGGCACCGGCCCGGAGGCCACCCTGGCCTGGCACCGCGAGCGGCGGGCGGCCTTCCCGGACCTGCGCTACAAGATCGTGGACGTGGTGGCGGCGGGTGAGCGGGTGGCCGTGCACTGGCGGGCGGCCGGCACCCACGCGGGGCAGTTCGGGCCGGTGCCTCCGACCGGGCAGGTGGTCAGCTACTCCGGGGCGACGTTCCTGCGCTTCGACACGGCGGGCCGGATCGTCGAGGTGTGGAGCTGCAACGAGCTGTTCCAGCTGCTCCAGCAGCTCGGCGTCGAGATGCTCCCACCGACCGTCGTCAGCGGACCCGGGGCCTGATCCAGCGCGTTCGTTCTCCCCACCGACCACGGTACCGCCGCAACCTGCGGGGGGTGGTCGCGCGCACGGGGGCCACAGGGCAGGATGGTCGACATGACCGACCCCAGCGAGCACGGCGACCCGGCCGGTGACGCCCGCGAGCGCGGCCTGCCCGGCTCTGGCCTGGTAAAGGGGCTGGCGGTCACCCTCAAGACGATGACCAGCCGCTCGACCACCCAGCAGTACCCCGATGTCGTCCCCGAGTTGCCACCCCGTTCGCGCGGCGTGATCGCGTTGTCGGAGGAGAACTGCACCGTCTGCATGCTCTGCGCCCGCGAGTGTCCGGACTGGTGCATCTACATCGACTCGCACAAGGAGGAGGTGGCGGTGCCCGGCGCCGCCCGCCCCCGCCAGCGCAACGTGCTCGACAAGTTCGACATCGACTTCTCCCTCTGCATGTACTGCGGCATCTGCATCGAGGTCTGCCCGTTCGACGCGCTCTACTGGTCCCCCGAGTTCGAGTACGCCGAGTACGACATCAAGGACCTGCTGCACGACAAGGACCACCTCGGCCAGTGGATGGCCACCGTTCCGCCGCCGCCCGCGCACGACCCCAACGGCGAGCCGGCCAAGGAGGAGACCGCCGCCGCGCGCAAGGCCGCCGCGCGTCCGACCGCCCCGGCGGTACGCCCCGAGCCCGGCTCCGCGTCGTGACACCGCAGAAGGTGGATCGCGCCGGGAGGGCGGCTCGGTGACCGGCGCGGATCTGCTGCTGCTCGCCCTGGGCGCCGTCGCGGTCGGTGCCGGTGTGCTGGTGGTGACCACGAAGCACCTCGTCCGGGCCGGGTTGTACCTGGTGGTCTGCCTGGGCGCGTTGGCCGGCGACTACCTGGTGCTCAGCGCCGAGTTGGTCGCCTGGGTGCAGGTGCTGATCTACGTGGGCGCGGTGGTGGTGCTGCTGCTGTTCGCGGTGATGCTGACCCGGGCTCCGATCGGCGCGTCCGACGACCTGGACCGGCCCGGCTGGCCGGCCGCGTTGATCGGTGGTGGCGCCGGGCTGGGGCTGACCGTCCTGTTGGTCGACGCGTACCGCTGGAGCACTGTCACGCTGCCCGACGCGGGCACTGCCGAACGGCTCGGGGAGCAGATCTTCGGGGCCTGGGTGCTGCCGTTCGAGGTGCTCTCCGTGCTGCTGCTGTCCGCCCTGGTCGGTGCGGTGGTGCTGTCCCGGCCGGACATCGGCCGACCGGGCCCGCAACGCGATGGCACGGCAGCGCCGACCGGCACGGCGGCCGACGTGGACTCCGGGGGGCGCCGGTGAGGCCGGTCATCCCGTACGTCACCGCCGCGCTGCTGTTCGGTCTCGGCGTGTACGGCGTGCTGCGCCGTCGCAACGCCGTGCTGGTGCTGATGGCTGTCGAGCTGATGCTCAACGCGGTGAACCTCATCCTCGTCACCGCGGACACCACGGCCCGCGCGGTGCTGCCGCACTCCGGTCAGGTCTTCGCGCTGTTCGTCATCGTTCTCGCCGCCGCCGAGATCGGGGTGGGGTTGGCGATCGTCCTACAGCTCTACCGGATGCGGACGACCGTGGCGGTGGACGAGGTGCCGCTGTCCGAGCCCGCCGACCCGCCGCAGGCGGTCGCTGGGCGGGAGCCGGCAACCGCCGGCCGGGACGCGGAGGTGGGCCGGTGAGAGGGCTGCTCGGGGCGCTGCTGCCCGCCGTGCCGCTGGTCGCCGGTCTGGTCGGTCTGCTGCTGCCACCGGCCCCGCGTCATCCCGGTGGTGCGGAGAGCGGCGACCGCGCCCGGAGGTTGGCCGTCGCGCTCGGCGTGACCGGCGCTGCCGGCGCGCTGGCACTGGCCGTCGCGCTGCTCGTCACGGTGGACCGCCCGACGGAGACGTCGACGACCTGGATCGACCTCGGTGGGCTGACGGTGACCCTCGGCGTACGGCTGGACGGCGCCGCCGCGCTCGTCGCCGTCGCTGTCACCGCGGTCGCCCTGGCCGTGCAGGTCTACTCGATCGGCTACCTGCGGCGAGGCCCACACGACGACATCGACGTCGACCACCGCTACCCGCCGTACGCCGCGCAGATCAGCCTGTTCACCGCCGCCATGCTGCTGGTGGTGGTCGCGGGCGACCTGGTGATGCTGCTGGTCGGCTGGGAGGTGATGGGCCTCTGCTCGTACCTGCTGATCGCCCACGACCGCCGACTGCCCGGCGCGCCGGCCGCCGCGATGAAGGCGTTCCTCGTGACCCGGGTCGGTGACGTCGGTTTCCTGCTCGGCATCGCGCTGCTCGGGGTGTCGGCGGGCAGTTTCCGGATCGCCGACGTGCTCGCGCACGACCACAGCGGCGCGACCCTGACCGCCGCCGGTCTGCTGCTGCTCGCCGGGGTTGCCGGCAAGAGCGCCCAGTTCCCGCTGCACACCTGGCTGCCGGACGCGATGGCCGGCCCGACGCCGATCTCCGCGTTGATCCACGCCGCGACGATGGTCGCCGCCGGGGTGTACGCGGTGACCCGGCTCTACCCGCTGTTCACGGCGGCGCCGGTGACGCTGACCGTGCTGGGGGTGATCGGCTCGATCACCCTGCTGCTCGGCGCGCTCGCCGCCACCGCGCAGGACGACCTCAAGCGTGTGCTGGCCTGGTCGACCGTCTCCCAACTCGGCTACATGACCGGAGCGCTGGCGGTCGGCTCGCCGTCGGCGGCGCTGTTCCATCTGCTCACCCACGCGGCGTTCAAGGCGCTGCTGTTCCTCGCCGCCGGCGCGGTGATCCACGCGGTGGGCAGCACGCTGATGTCGGAGATGGGCGGGCTGCGCCGCAGCATGCCGGTGACGTTCTGGTGCACGGTGGTGGGCCTGGGCGCGCTGGTCGGAGTGCCTCCGCTGGCCGGCTTCTGGAGCAAGGAGGGCGTGCTGGCGGTCGCCGAGTCGGCCGCCCGGGAGGGCACCGGGCCGGCACCGTCGTGGGTGGGCTGGCTGGTCTGGGTGGCCGGTCTGGTCGGCGTGGCGATCACCGCCTGGTACGCCGGCCGGCTGCTGCTGCGGGCCTTCTTCGGCGAGCCGCGGCTGCCGCTGGTTCGGCCACACGACCCGCCGGCGGTCATGCGGTGGCCGGTGCTGCTGCTGGCCGTGCCGGCCGCGCTCCTCGGCCTGGCCGGGTTCGTCGGGGCGTTCGCCAACCGGCTGCGCTTCGCCACCGTGCCGGTGGCGGGCGCCGAGGACGGCCTGGTCCACATCGGGCCGGGTCTGCTGTTGCCGCTGGTGTTGCTGCTGGTCGGAGCGGGGCTGGTCTGGCTGGGCTGGCGGCGGGACACCGCCGCCGACCCGGCGGCGGCGCTGGGCCCGCTGCGGCCGGTCTTCGCCCGCGCGTTCCGGCTCGACGACGTCCAACACACCCTTGTCGTACGCCCCATCCGGGCGCTCGCCCGCGCCGCGCGCACCGGCGACGAGTCGGTGGTGGACGGGGCGGTCGAGGGCAGCGGGCGGGTCGCGTCCGGGCTGGGCGCCGGGTTGGCCGCCCTGCACCGCGCGGCGCTGCCCCGCGCCGCCGCCGGGGTTCTGGCCGGTGCGCTGCTGATCGGCCTGGCGGCGACCCTGATTGGAGTCACCCGATGACGTTCGGGCAGGTGTTGCTGGTCGCCGTTCTGGTGGTGCCGGCGCTCGGCGCGGTCGCGGTGGCGGCGACGCCCCGGGACCGGGCGGCCCGGCTGGTCGGCACGGTCGCGGCGGCGCTGACCCTGCTGGCGGCGGTGCCGTTGGTCTTCGGGGGGCGGGGGTGGTTCGCCTGGTCGGCGGGTGCGCCCGCGGTGCGCCCGTGGCATCAGGTGGACCTGCCGTGGGTGCCCGGCCTGGAGTTGCGCTTCCACCTCGGCGTCGATGGCATCTCCTGGCCGCTGGTGGTGTTGACGGCGCTGCTCACCCTGCTGTGCTGCGCGTACACGATGTGGCGGGTGCCCGACGGCGGCAGCGGCCGGGCGCTGGTGGCGTTGCTGCTGGTGGTCGAGGTGGGCATCCTGGGCACCTTCCTCGCTCTGGACCTGGTGCTGTTCTTCCTCTTCTTCGAGGTCGTCCTGCTGCCGATGTACGCGATCATCGCCGGCTGGGGTGGCGCGGACCGGCGTCGGGCGGCCCGCAAGTTCGCGCTCTACACCCTGTTCGGGTCGGTGTTGCTGCTGGTCGGCGTGTACGTCGTGGTCGCCGCCGCCGGCACCGCCGACGTGGTGGCGCTGACCGGTGGCGGCGGGCTGTCCCGGGGCACCCAGCTCGCGGCGTTCACGCTGCTCGCTCTGGCGTTCGCGGTGAAGAGCCCGCTCTGGCCGTTGCACTCGTGGCTGCCCGACGCGCACACGCAGGCCCCGACCGTGGGCAGTGTGGTGCTGGCGGGGGTGCTGCTGAAGATGGGCACCTACGGCCTGATCCGGGTGGCGGTGGGGGTGGCGCCGGAGGGTGCCCGCTGGGCGGCGCCGGTGCTGGGCGTGCTGGCCGTCGCCGCCATCCTGGTCGGTTCGCTCGTCTGTCTGGCGCAGACGGAGGTAAAGCGGCTCATCGCGTACTCCAGCGTGGGGCACATGGGTTTCGTGCTGCTGGGCGTCGCCACGTTGACCGCCACCGGCATCCAGGCCGCATTGATCGGCAACATCGCGCACGGGGTGATCACCGGCCTGCTGTTCTTCCTGGCCGGTGCGGTGAAGGACCGTACCGGCACGGGCACTCTCGCCGAGTTGTCCGGGCTGCGGGAGACCGCACCTCGGCTGGCTGGTCTGCTCGCGTTCGCGGCGGTCGCCTCGCTCGGCCTGCCGGGGCTGGCCGGCTTCTGGGGGGAGGCGTTCGCGGTGGTCGCGGCGGTGCAGGTGGGCGGCCCGCTGTGGACCACCCTCGGGGTGCTGGCGGCGGTCGGCGGCGCGCTCACGGCCGCGTACTTCCTGCGGTTGTTGCGTCAGGTTACCCACGGCCGGCCGAGTCCGGCGGTGGGCCGGGTCGGTCCCGGCCTGGCCGGCGCGGAGGTGACCGCGTGGGCGCCGCTGGTGCTGCTCGCGCTGGCCATCGGGCTGGTCCCGGCGCTGGTCCTGGGCGTCGCCGAGGCGCCGGTCGACGCCCTGATCGCGGTGGTTTCCCCGTGAGCGCGAGGAGTGAGCCGGGTTTGCGAGCCCCGCAGTCGCAAATGAAGGTGGCTCAGTGAACGCCGTGCAGAGCGTGGACAGCGTGGCGCTGCTGCCGGCGTACCTGGCGGCTGGCACCGCCGTACTCGTGCTGGTCATCGACCTGCTGCTGGCCCGGCCGGCGGCGACGATCGTGGTGGCCGCGCTCGGCGCGGTCGGCACCGCCGTCGGCTCGGCCCTGGTCGGCGCGGGAGCGCAGCGGCAGACGTTCTGTGTCGGCGCCGACTGTTCCTGGATCTTCGGTGGGCGGGCAGCCCTGGTCGGCGTGGCGGTGGCGCTGCTCACGCTCGGTGTGCTCGGGTTGTCGGTGCCGGCGCTGCGGGCCGGGCGGTCGCCGGTGGGGGAGTACTGCTTCCTGCTCGCCTGCTCGATGACCGGTGGCGTGGTGCTCGGCGCGGCCGGTGACCTGATCACCCTGATCGTGGCCCTGGAGACGTTGACCCTGCCGCTGTACGTGCTGGTCGGCCTGCGCCGGGGCAGCCTGGCCAGTGCCGAGGCGGCGGTGACGTTCTTCGTGGTCAGTGTGGTGGCCACCACGCTGACCCTGCTCGGTGCGGCGCTGCTGTACGCGGTGACCGGCGGGCTGCACCTGGACCGGCTCGGCACGCTGCTCGCCGAGCGGTCGGAGCTGCGGGAGCTGCCGCTGACCACCGCCGCCGTGGCGTTGCTGCTGCTCGGGCTGGCGTTCAAGGTGGCGGCGGTGCCGTTCCACGCCTGGGCCCCGGCCACCTACGACGGGGCGCCGCTGCCGGTGGCCGCGTACCTGTCCACGGCGTCGAAGCTGGGTGGCCTGGTGGCGCTGCTGGCCGTGGTGCAGCGGGCGCTGCCGGCGGACCAGACCGGCCCGGTGCTCGCCCTGCTGGCGGTGCTCACGATGACCGTCGGCAACCTGGTCGCGCTGCGCCAGAGGCGTACGGTCCGGCTGCTCGCCTGGTCGTCGGTGGCCCAGGCCGGCTACATCCTCGCCCCGCTGGGCGCGCTGGCGCTGGCCGCCGGCCGCACGGACGAGGCACGGTCCGCCGCGTACGCCGCCGCGATGGCGTACGCCGTCTTCTTCGTGGTGTTGGAGCTGGCGGCGTTCGCCGCGGTGACCGCGCTGCGCCCGGTGGGGGCGGACGGCGGCACGCTGGAGGACCTGCGCGGGGCGGCTCGCCGGCACCCGTGGCGGGGGGCGGCGCTCGGTCTCGCGCTGGTGGGCCTGGCCGGCCTGCCGCCGGGCCTGGCCGGGCTGTTCGCGAAGGTGACAGTTGTCCGGTCGCTGCTGGACGGCGGGGCTGCCTGGCTGGCGCTGGTGGTGGCGCTGAACGCGGTGATCGGGTTGGCCTACTACCTGCGGGTGACCGCCGCGCTCTGGGCGCCGCCGCCCCTCGCCACACCGACAAGCGGTGGCGGCGCGGCGGCCGTACCGGTGGTGGGTGTGGTGGCAGTGGTGCTGGCGGTGACGACGGTGGCCGCCGTGGTGCTCGGCGTCGCACCGCAACTGGTGCTCGACCTGGCCGGCAGGTGACGTGACCTGCGGATCCAGTCTCAGTGAACTCTCAGCGTTGAGATGGATGGTTGGTGGGTACCGGGTTGTTGAACCGGTCAGCGGATCCCGGTGATCCGTGCACCGAAGGAGAGATCGTGCACCACAACCGTCTGAAGACCGCCGCGCTGCTCGGCCTGCTCACCTCGCTGATCCTCGTGGTGGGCTACTGGTTCGGCGGCAGTGGCGGCCTGGTCATCGCTGTCGTCATTTCCTTGGCCATGAACGGCGTTTCTTACTTCTACTCCGACAAGCTCGCACTGCGCTCGATGAAGGCGCAACCGGTCAGCGAGGCGCAGTTCCCCGAGCTGTACCGGATGGTGCGGGAGCTGGCGGCCGACGCGCAGCAGCCGATGCCGCGCCTGTACGTCAGCCCGACCGCGCAGCCCAACGCGTTCGCCACGGGCCGTAACCCGCAGAACGCGGCGGTCTGCGTGACCCAGGGCATCACCGAGATCCTCGACTACCGCGAACTGCGTGGTGTGATCGGGCACGAGCTGTCACACGTCTACAACCGGGACATCCTGATCTCCAGCGTGGCGGCCGGCCTGGCCAGCATCATCACCCTGCTGGCGAACCTCGCGTTCTTCATTCCGCTGGGCGGCGGGGACGACGAGGACCGGCCCAACCCGGCTGTGTTGCTGCTCACCCTGATCCTGGGCCCGATCGCGGCCAGCATCATCCAGTTGGCGATCAGCCGGAGCCGCGAGTTCCAGGCGGACGCCTCGGGTGCGGCGCTGACCCGTGACCCGCTGGCCCTGGCCAGCGCCCTGCGCAAGATCGATGCGGTGGCCCGACGTCGGCCGTTGCCGGCCCAGGGCCAGCTCACCAGCACCGCGCACCTCATGATCGCCAACCCGTTCCGGGGTGGTGGCATGTCCGCGCTCTTCGCCACCCACCCGAAGATGGAGGACCGGGTCGCCCGGCTGGAGCAGATGGCCGCCAACTCGGGGCCGGTGCAGTTCCAGCGCTGACCCGCTGATTCCCGTACTCCGCCCGCGACCGGTCGCACCGGTCGCGGGCGGAGTGCTGTGTCCCGGGCGATATCCGGTTCCTGCCCGCCGACCGGCGGCGTTAGGGTCATGACGGCTTACGCTCATTACATCCTCGGAGGTTCATGGTGGCCGCGCTGCGTCAGTACCTGGGTGTCTGGCGGATCCCCGGAGCGCCGATGCTGCTGCTCGCCGGCATCATCGGGCGGCTCGGGATCGGCATGACGCCGCTGGCGCTGCTGCTGGTGGTCGAGCAGGTGACCGGGCGGTACGCCCTCGCCGCCGTGGCGGGCGGGACCTACGCCATTGCCGGCGCCGTGCTCAGCCCGGTGGCCGGGCGGGTCGCCGACCGGGTCGGCCCGACCCCCGTCCTGCTGGTCACCGCCGTCGCCCACCCGCTGGCGCTCACCGGGCTGCTGCTGGCCAGCCGGTCGGGCGAGGACGCCCTACCGGCCATCTACCTGGCGGCTGGCATCGCCGGTGCGACGTACCCGCCGCTCAGCGCCGCCATCCGCGGCGCCTGGAACGAGCTGACCAGCGTCAACTCCGGCCGGTACGCCCTGCGCAACACCGCACTGGCCGCCGAGACCTCGCTGTTCGAGATCGTCTTCGTGCTCGGCCCGCTGCTCGTGGCCGGTTTTGTCATCTTCGCCGACGCCGCCGCCGCGCTGATCGGGGCAGCAGTGGTCACCCTGGTGGGCACCACCGCCGTGGCCCTGGGCCGGGTCATGCGCGGCTGGCGCCCGCACCCGCGCGAGCACCACGCCCGAGGGCTCGGCCCGCTGCGGGTCGCCGGATTCCCGGCCCTGCTGTTCTGCGTGGCAGGCCTCGGCATCGCGTTCGGCGCCGCCGGGGTGACCGTCCCGGCGTACGCCGGCAACTCCACCGCCGACGACCCGGAGAGCCTCGCCGGGATCCTGCTGGCGGTCTGGGGGGTCGGCAGCGCGGTCGGTGGGTTCTGGTTCGGCGTCCGGCGGCCGGCGGCGAACATGACCCGACAGTTCGCGCTGCTGCTCGCCGCGGTGGCTGGCTCGTTCGTGGTGTTCGCGCTGATGCCCACGCCGCTGGCCCTGGGCGTCGCGCTGGTCGTTGGTGGGGCCACCATCGCGCCCGCGCTGACCCTGGAGAACACCCTGGTCGGCCGGATCGCCCCGACAGGCATGCTGAACGAGGCGTACACCTGGGTGGTCACCGTGGCCGTGGCGGCGAGCGCCGCCGGCGGCGCGGTGGCCGGCCTGATCGTGGATGGTGCCGGCGGCGTGCCGTGGGCCTTCGTGTTCGCCGGGGCGGCGGTCGCCGTCGCGGCCGCGGTCGCCGCGCTGCCCGCCGGGCCGATCGCCCGCGCGGAAACCTCGACGGTACGCGCCGAGGAGCCGGTCACGGTCTGACCGCCTCTTGATCGACTCGACGTCCGTGATGTCGGGGTGTCCCCGTCGCGGGGATGCCCCGACATCCAGGAACCCGAGTCGACCTCAGCCGCGCCTGGGCTCGCCCCCGAGGGCCGCTGGCAGGGCCTCTGCGAAGGGCAGCGGACAGCAGGGGCTGCCGGCGCAGGCGACCAGGTCGTCGCAGCCGGCCGAGATGGCCTCCCGCAGCGTGTCCCGGACGGCCGTGAGATCGGCCAACCTGCCCTCCACCTCGGCCAGTTTCGCCGTGACACGGGCCGACAGGCCGGCACCCGAACGGCGACGCCGGCCCGCGTCGAGCAGGTCGGTCACCTCGTCGAGGGTGAAGCCGAGCCGTTGTGCCGTCTTGATGACCCGCAGCCGGGTGACCGACTCCGACGGGTACAGCCGGTGCCCGCCCGGCGACCGCCGTGGCGCTCGGAGCAGGCCACGGCGCTCGTAGTAGCGCAGCGTCTGTGGGTTGACCCCCGCGGCGTCGGCCAGTTGGCCGCTCCGCAACCAGGACCGGTCCGCTGCGTCTGTGCTGTCGGGCGGGCGCGTGCTGTTGGGCGCGACCGTGCCGTTCTCCGCGATGTTGCCGTTTTCCGCGACCGTGCCGTTTTCCGCGACCGTGCCGTTGGGGGCGACCGTGCCGTTGGGGTCGACCGTGCGGTTGGGTCGCACGCGTTTGGCGAGGGCGTCGAGGATGCTCGCGTGCGACGCCGGCACCCGTACGTCCAGGGTCACCGCGTCCGGGGCGGTCCGGGTGATCTCGAAGGTGAAGAACGAGCAGCACGCCGACTCCCGGGCGCTCAGGTCCCGCGCCACGCGTTCCACCTCCGGTGTGCCGGTCAGGTATAGCCGCAGGCACCGTGCGGACGGCCGGTCGACGCGCCGGACGGCCGTGGCGAAGAACCGATCGAACTCGGCGACGCGAACGGGCCGCTCAGCGGTGGGTAGGCGGCAGGACTCGGGAACCCACGAGTCGTTAGCCGCTGGGTGTTCGTCGGTCACCATCCGACGGTAAGCCCGTACCCGGGTACCGGATGCAAGCCTCGTACCGGTGCCGCTGTGTCCGGTGGGCCCGACGCCCCTGTTCTGACTTCTCCGGCCGTCGACGGTCCGCCAGACTGGCCACCGACGAAGGGGGAACCATGGCCAAGCTGCTGTACTCGGCGACGGCGTCGCTCGACGGCTACATTGCCGGTCCCGGCGGAGACATGTCGTGGCTGACCGAACACCTCGCGGGCGAGAACCCGACCGCGGAGCGACTGCTGGCGAACGTCGGCGCGATCCTCGCCGGCAACCGCACCTTCGGCGGCGACGACCCGAACCGTGGCACCGACAGTGAGGGCGCGTTCGGCGGCCAGTACCACGGGCCGGTGTTCGTGCTCACCCACCGGCCGCCAGTCGAGCCGCCCGCAGGCGTCACGTTCGTCGGCGACCTGCACAGCGCCGTCGCACAGGCCAAGGAGGCCGCCGGCGACAGGTACGTGAACGTCCTCGGCGCGGACATCGGCATGCAGTGCCTTCGGGCCGGGCTGCTCGACGAGATCCTGGTGTTCTTCGCTCCAGTGCTGCTCGGGGGTGGAGTGCACATGTTCGACAATCCGGGTGACGGCGGCCAGGTGCGACTGGTGCCGATCCCGGGCGAGACCGCCCACTGGTACCGGGTCGTCCACTGAGCGAGCCTGGCCGACTGTCGATCATGCTGGCGCTGGATTGTTGAGCCGGCGTGCCGTGCGGTCTCGCCCGTGCGGCGACGCTCTCGCCGCTCCAACCATGCTGTAGTCCGCCCCGGTCGGGAATCGAACCGTGGGGGTCGGCCGCCCGCAAACGGCGGCCGACCTGCCTAGCGGTAGTTGGTGAACTGGAGGGCGACGCCGAAGTCCTCGCCCTTGAGCAGCGAGATGACCGCCTGGAGATCGTCCCGCTTCTTGCCGGTGACCCGCAGTTGGTCGCCCTGGATCTGGGCCTGGACGCCCTTCGGGCCCTCGTCGCGGATCTTCTTGCCGATCGCTTTGGCCTTGTCCGTCTCGATGCCCTGGATCACCTTGCAGTCGATCTTGAAAACCTTGCCGGAAGGGCGAGCCTCGCCAGCGTCCAGCGACTTCAACGAGATGTTCCGCTTGACCAGCTTCTCCTTGAACACGTCCAAGGCTGCGAGGACCCGCTCCTCAGTCTCCGCCTGAAGGCCGATCGCCTCCTCACCCGACCAGGAGATCTCCGCGCCCGTGCCGCGGAAGTCGAACCGCGTCGCGAGCTCCTTCTCCGCCTGACGGAGGGCGTTGTCGACCTCCTGGCGGTCAACCTTGCTCACGATGTCGAAAGACGGGTTCGCTGCCATTCGTCTGCTCCTGCTGTCCGGCGGTCTGGGCCTGCCGTCGGCCACCGACCAGCGGCACGACCCTCTGACCGTACCCGGTTGCACCGGTGCCGGGGTGAGCCGCTATCCTTGCTTCCGCCGCCGCGTTGCGACGCGGTGGGGTGCCCTGGCGGGTTGCCCGAGCGGCCAATGGGAGCGGACTGTAAATCCGTCGCGAAAGCTTCAGAGGTTCGAATCCTCTACCCGCCACCAGGTGCAGACACGGCCCCTGACCAGCAGAGATGCTGATCAGGGGCCGTCGTCGTTTGTCTGACCGAGTCCGGCTCAGTCCAGCCGGTGACGACTGGTTGTGGGCAGATGGTGGGCAGGTCGATCTTGCCCGCTGAGGGCTCTTCTGAGGCTGCGAACGCTGGGGTTGGTGTCTGGGTCTTCGCCTGGCGGAGTCCGTTCGTGTGGCGAGGCTGAGGGAGCCGCGGTGAGGCGTCGCCGGCTGCGGGAGAGGACCGGGGGCAAGCCAGTCCCGGGGTTGGACTGGCGCGGCAGTCGGAAGCCCTGACCCTCGATCAGATCGACCTGTCGGCTTCCGTGCCGCCTCGCCGTGTTCGCACTGGGCGTAGATCATCGAAGTTCGGGGCGGCGGTCCGGCGGTAGTCGGTGGCTCTCCGCCCCGGTGCCGGAGGCGACCGGGGCGGCTTGCCGCCGGCCGGTTCACCGCCTGCGCCGCGCGGAGCGCGGCGTCTTGATCCAGAACAGAGGAAATCGGCAGCACCGTGAGGCATGTGCAACGAGATATCTGGACAAAAATGAACGAAGAATTCTCGTTTTCAGAGCCTAGGCGCGTCGGCCGACTGCGTCCGCCCGTCTCGGCCGACCTCGGGCGGCTGTTCATTTCCGTCGGCTGACGGCTGTCCTTGGCCCGGTCGGTTGCTGACACCGTTGCTGTCGACAGCTATCCAGCCAGCACGCTGTCGCCCTAGCAGAGGCTTTGAGGGCCGAGAAGTTCACCGAGCTGCACCAACCAGCTGGCGCGATCGCCGGCTGGAAGCCAGTACGGTTGATGCTTCCACCTCGACGAGGCAAGCTGACGGCTGACTAACTCTGTTGGAGCTAAAGGACCTTGGCCGACTACGACTTCCGCACTCTCTCACCCAGCGACTTCGAGATACTGATCCGCGATCTTCTCGAAGCCGAGCATCGGTGGCGGTTGGAAGCGTTCGGGCGCGGCCGCGACGGAGGCATCGACTTACGGGCGGTCACAGCGGGGGGGAAGGTGGTCGTCCAGTGCAAACACTACCTGGGATCGACGTTCTCGGACCTCCGATCGTCAGCCCGCCGGGAAGTTCCGAAGATGGACAAAGAGCAGCCTGATCGCTATCTCTTCGTCACGTCCCAGGATCTCAACCGGACCCAGAAGGACACGCTTGCAGGCGACCTCCAGCCGTGGCTTTCCGACACCGCCGATCTATTGACCCAGCTCGACGTCAATGCTCTAATCACGCGCCACCCGATGGTAGAGCAGCAGCATTTCAAGCTGTGGCTCGCCTCGACAACGATTTTGGAGCGAATTGTCCAGAGCGGTATTTGGGGGCGCAGTGAGGCACTGCTTGAAGATATTAGGGACCGGGTCAAACTGTATGTCCCAACCAGCAGTTTTAAGACGGCCCGCAAACTACTTGACGAGAAGCACATAGCGGTTTTAACGGGCTCGCCCGGAGTGGGCAAGAGTATGCTTGCCGAGATGCTCGCTCTAGGTTACTGGCACGAAGGTTGGCAGATCGTCTCGGTAGGGACTGACGTCGATGATGCGTGGGGCGCGTACAGGTCGGAGCGTAAGCAAGTGTTCCTGTACGACGATTTCCTGGGACAAACGGACCTCAGCGAACGGCGGGCAAAGGACAGCTGGGTGGTTCGTTTCATGGATCGTGTCGCGCGCAATCCGGATAAGCGACTCGTAATGACAACGAGGTCGCAAATTCTTCAACAGACCCGGCTGGTCAGTGAGCCGATCGCCCATGCCGACTTTCGAGTTGTCGAATGCGTTGTCAAAATTGCAGAATACGGGTCAATTCAGCGCGCACGAATGCTATATAACCACCTCTACTTCTCCGCGCTTTCACGCGAGGTCGTCCGAGAGTACGCCATGGGCTCCTCTTATTGGCAGGTAGTTAATCACAAAAACTTCTCTCCACGGATCATTGAATTGGTCTTAAAGCGCCACCACTCGTCAGCGGATGGCCTCGCGCGCGCACTGAACCACACGCTTGATCGCCCGTTGGATCTCTGGGGAATCATCTTCAATAATGGACTGTCTGATCTTGGTCAACGAATAACGCTCACGCTCGCTTCATTCTCTTTGAACGGCGCTAGCTCTGACGACCTAAAGACATTGGTGCAAAAAGAGGCCAAGCCGACAGAAT
Organism: Micromonospora sp. NPDC047527; assembly: GCF_040643015.1. Classification (NCBI taxonomy): domain Bacteria; kingdom Bacillati; phylum Actinomycetota; class Actinomycetes; order Micromonosporales; family Micromonosporaceae; genus Micromonospora; species Micromonospora sp. NPDC047527. The sequence goes on from NZ_JBEYTK010000006.1 coordinate 478,956, forward strand.
TTACGAGCGCACTCCGCGTCTTAGAGGGCACCTTTATTCGCGTGGAAAAAATGGATGCCGGGATCACAATGGTCTCGTACGCCAATCCAAGCGTACGAGATTTCACTCTGGCCTTTCTCGACGAGGAGCCGGACTACCTGTTGGGGATTATTAGAGACGCGACGCACCTTGCCCAGGTGAGCATGCTCCTAGGATATGCGGTGTCCGAGGTCGACGAGAAGCTCCGGTTCCCTAACTGTGCCGACATTGTGACCAGCCAGGAAGCCGTCATTGTCCGAAAAATTATGCAGCTGGTCAACGCAGAGGACGAGGCTTACGCGTCCGATTCGGGCAAACCGTCGAGGATCTACCAACGTACTGTCAGGCCCCTCCTCGACTTGCTGCATCCGGCGCTTCTCCTAATGAGGAACTCGTTCGACGAGATATTCGCGGTGATAACCGCCCTCCTCAAGGGGCCGGCCTCCGGCTATCTGGATCCTGACGACTGGAGGGCTTTCAACCTTGCGTTGATGACGCGGCACGTCGAAGATCCAGATCAGGTTCGAGATGAGCTGAAGTGGGCTTTCGACAGCTGGGGCGAGCTCCTATATACCATTGATGACGTAGCTGCGTTCGAAGAATTCTATGGAACACATGGGCCACTTCTTCAACGGCTGTTTGACGCCAGCATCAAATTCTACGAGAGCGTCGAGTCGGGGCTACGACAGGAGCTTGAAAATCTGTCCGGCAACGAGCAGGATCGGGACTCCGACCATCAATGGGTCGACGAGGTCGAAACGGCAGCGACGAGGACCGGAGTCTACGATGATCTTAGAAAGGACATCGAATCCGTCCGAGAATCAATAGAACACCGCTACGCAGGGGACGAATATCCCCACAGCAGGCCAACCTCTGGTGGCGGCTATGGCTTCCCGCGACCGTTCGTCTCGGCAGCCGAGCGCGTGGAGATTGAGGGAATGTTCCGCGAACTCTCATAGCCTCGGGCTTTGCCTCAGCCGTGCGCATTTAGCGAAGGAGGCATGCCCCACCCGACGCGCGTCCAGTAGGACCGCCGGCTGCGGACATCCTCGGCGTGGCGGTTGCCGTGACAGGTGTTGGCATGGATGTTGCAGGTCGACTCATCCGTCACCCCTCCAGCTCAGCCACGGTCAGATGATGGTCCACATGCTCTTTGGGCTACTCTGGCCGTTCCTATTGGTCTCTTTGATTGACGTTTGACGGCCCCAGCGGGCCGGCGTGCTGCCGAGCAGACTGGGCGATGAAATGTCGGCAGACGTAACTTATCATCGACACCCTAACCTGGACCGAGACTAAGGGAGGGCGCATGCACCTAGGCCTCAACCTGGCCGCCGGCTGCAAGGTAGCCATTGATGAGATGTACGGAGACTGGTATCGCGACCCCTGGGGCTGGCCTGAGTTCCAGTGGTTCGGGAAGAACCTGGCTAAGGTGGACATCAGTCCGTTCATTCGAAAGGACAAGGGGGAGGGCTACGTTCTGTCCAATCCAGCAGCCTTTCACTTGATGGAGGTTCCAAAAAACCGCCTGGCGGTCAGGCCGGCCGTCGTCCAGGACTCCATTTCGCGCCTACTCTATGCAACGGCGGTTGCGTCCAACGGCCAGCGACTCCACGGCGATCTAGCTGATTGGGCCTTTGGCTGGCGAACAAGAGGTGGCGATTCCTTCGTCAAGAATCGTGATGAATGGCGCAATTACATCGACAGCTTCGCCGACAAAGAAGTGCGCGGCCTTGCTGGCCTCCACGTCGACATTGCATCCTGCTTTGCCTCTGTCAACGTCGATCGACTAAGCGAAATTGTGTACGGCAAACTTGGCAAGACCGCTGCCGCTGGCCTTATTTCCGACATTATTCGGCGACACGACTCCCTGATAACTCGTAGTGGGATACCTCAGCGGAGCTTTTCTTCCGCGGCACTTGCTCATTTATATTTTCAGCCGATAGACGATGCGCTCCGTCTTGCGAGTCAAACTGGCTTGCATGTGGTTCGGTGGATGGATGACATCACAGCGATCGGCTCGGAAGAGGCTCTCTACGGGCTCTACCTGAATCTTCAGGACAAGGCGGCACAGTTGGGCCTAACTCTAAATGCCGCGAAGAGTCGCCTCGTGGACGCAGACCACGTGGTTGGGTTCGTGCGGGATGAGGACCTCAAGGAGATTCAGACAGACAAGGTGGTGGAGGGTGGTTACGATGGCCTTGCGGTCGTTAGCGACTCCACGCATCTGCTTGAACTGCAAGACGAATGCCTCGAAGATCCTGGCGTAGTTCCGCGTACGAAATTGAGGGCTTTGCTGACTTCTCTTGTGCGCTGCCACAAGTTTGAACGCTGGGAAGACTGGATGAATGTGGCACACCGGATCCCTCATGCCGCAGACGCGCTGGGTCGGTACCTGGAAAAGGGCTCTGAGCACCTTGCGTTGCCCGGCCTGGTCGAATCTCCCCGATGGGAACCTCTGCAAGAATTCGTCGTAGACTTCGCTCACCGGGAGTTCGGTAAGGTCAACTGGGTTATCGCACAACTTGCTCTCTCAGTGCCGGCCGGAAAGATGGGTCCTCGTATGACTGACATGATGAGGGACTGGCTCGCAGAGAGTGACGACGTGCAAAAGGTGGCAATCTCGGCCCAGCGTCTAGCCGCAGAGCGGCCGGTGGACTGCCGAGACATTATTCGCAACAAAATCGATCGGACTTCGGACCCAGTCTTACTCCGGATTTTGGCCTTAGGTTTGGTAGCGGCCAAAGATGAGCGCCGGCTCATTCGGTCAGTCCTTGAGCGAGACGTGAGAAACTCGCTCGTCTTGTCGATGCTCGATGACACGAATTGGAAGGCGCCGGATGTAGCCAAGGACTTCGATCTTGAAAGCTCGGACTGAGCGGCTCGCAGAGATGCCGTCCGCCATCTACCCGCCCACCGCGAAGTGGGACCGTCGCCCACCTCAAGCAGACTTTGACGCCCACGCGCGCAGGTGGGCCCCGACGGCCCCACCGGTGGCTACTTCGACGCCGAGGGTCACCTCCCCTGGTAGGAGGAGGGGCAACCAGGTGGAGGGAATCGGCCTGGCCGGCCCGCGTGTGCACGGGCCGCCCAGACCGGTCTCCTTCGGCTGAGTGTGACGCCGATCGGGACCAGCACGACGCCGGCCAGGATCGCGGGTGCGCGGGCTTCGCGGAGGACGAGCCATCCCAGGATCACGGCGACGATGGACAGCTCATTCCCTCGGCGAGGGGGCAAGTTGTGCGGAGTCGCTCAGGCGGCCGGTCTCTGCGGGGCCGGGACACGCATGCCCGCGACGAGACGGCGGACGACCTCGGGATCGCCGCTGATGACGGCCCCGGCCGCGGCGAGTCCGGCCAGGTCGTCGCTGCCGAAGGCGGCGAGGAGTGCGTCGGTCGTGGTGGCCAGGGCGGCGCCCGGCTGGTCGGGCGGCTCGTCGGTGATGTCCGCGCCGGCCGATGTGAGGTGGACGCCGAACACCCCGGCGGGACCGTGGTCGCGAAGTTCGATCCGGAGCGTCACCTCGGGTTGCTCCGGCGTTGGCACATAAAAGCTGCGGATGCTCAGCATGGCGCTGTCCGCGCTCACGAAGAGCTGTTCCGCGGTGGGCGGAGCGGCCAGTGCCCAGGTGCCGAGCGCGACCACGATCGGCTCGAGACCGCGACCCCAGGTGGTCAGCTCGTAGACCCGTGCGTTGCCGGGCGGAGGTAGCTGCCGGCGGCGTAGGACGCCCGCGTCGGCCAACTCGCGCAGCCGGTCGGACAGTGCGTTCGGGCTGGCGTGCGGTAGCGCCTGCTGGAGGTCGGTGAACCGTTTCGGCCCGAGCAGCAGCTCGCGCACCACGAGCAGCGACCACCGTTCGCCCACGATGTCGAGGCCGCGCGCGACGCCGCAGGCCTGCCGATAGCCCCGCTGGATTGGCATGGGACATCTCCCTTTCCTGCTTGCTCGATGCTAGCAGTCGCTATTAGGCTCATAGCCTTAAATGCGAGGAGGGGCCCTATGACCGAGCCTGCGACACCCCCGCTCACCGACCGCGAAACCTGGCAGAAGCAGCTCGACGAGCTCGGGCTCCGCGAGAGGGCGCACACGCGCGAGGGCGATGCCATCGCCGCGGCCCGCCGACGGCTGCCGATGGTCGAGGTCGATCCGACCGCCCTTCTGACCGGTGCCGACGGTCCGGTGCCCCTGCTCGACGTCTTCGAGGGGAGGACCCAACTGCTCGCGACGTACCACATGTGGCACGCGGGCAGGTCGGCCGCCGACCAGTGCGAGGGCTGCACGTTCTTCACCGGTCACGTGCACGAACTGTCCTACCTGCACTCGCGCGACGTCACGTTCGCGGTCTTCTGCCAGGGGCCGTTCGACGAGACGTTGCGCTACCGGGACTTCATGGGCTGGCAGGCGCCGTGGTATTCGGTGCCCGAGGCGTCGCTCGACTCCCTCGTCGCCGGGCGTGGCTTCGGTATGAACGTGTGCTACCTGCGCCAGGGCGACCGGGTGTTCGAGACCTACTGGACGACCGGGCGGGGCGTCGAGGCGATGGCGCCGTCGTACGGCCTGCTCGATATGACCGTCTACGGTCGCCAGGAGGTCTGGGAAGACTCGCCGGAGGGCTGGCCGCAGCCCTTCCGGACCGACGGCGACCAGTTCCGGCTCGACGGCCGGCCCACGTCGCAGTGGTCGCGCCTCGCGGCCGGTCGTGATGACGACCTGGGTGTCACGGGGCCCGCCAGCGGCGAGCACCACTGCCACTGAGGCCACCGCGACTGTCGCTGTCAAGATCCACGTCCCTGGTTGAACCGGGGACTCTCGTCTTCTTGTGCCGAGCCGGATAGAAGGTATGGTGGTCGATGTCTGGGTTCGCGTCGGGGCGCTTCCAGTCCGCCACGACAGCTACGGAGAGTAACCCGGTCCGATCAGGCTGGCGGGTGTCTCAGTGGTGCGGGCGAATTGTGCCGAAGGTCGCATCAAGCGCTCTGCGAAGCCCTGATGTCGCAGGAAGGGGCCCTGATCTGGCCCAGCTTGTCGAGGTGGAGTGGGCCGAAGGTCGCAACCTCGCAAACGCTCGGACCGGTCCAGCCCTCACCGCTTTTCTGTGTACCGACGGTGTGGCACGATCGTGGAATCTCCACCATCCCTGTGACACTTCCCCGACAGGAGCAAACATGTCTGGTCGAAGGCTGGGCCGGCTGCTCGGCTCGCTCCTCTTGCTCGCCGCCGTCCTCGGTGGACTCGGCGCCGGTTCGTTGTCCGGCGGTAAGGCTCAGTTGGCTGACGTCGTCTGGGGCGCGGGCCAGGACGGTGACGTCGTCTGGGGCGTGGGCCAGGACGGTGACGTCGTCTGGGGCGCGAGCCAGGGTGACGTCGTCTGGGGCGCGAGCCAGGGTGACGTCGTCTGGGGCGTCGACGCTTCCCGGTAACTCGCGAGGTCGTCGCCCGTGAGGGCAGCACCAGCGGGCGGCGTCTCTTCGAGGGAGCGGTATGGCCAGGCGTGACCAACGACGTAAGTCCACGGACCACGCTTGGTTCATCACTGGCCCGCTGGCTCTGATCGCCGTCCTCTGCTGCACCGCCATCAGCGTCATCGCCGACCACCCGTTCGGTGACTGGGGTCTGGCGTTCCTGATATTCCTGGCGATGGCGGGCATCAGCATTCCGGTGCTGAACTTCGTGGTCCGCCGGCAGTCGGTGGGCGTGACGCTCACCGAGATCCCACTGGTGGTGGGGTTGTTCTTCCTGCCGCCGCTGACCGTGGTCCTGATCTACACGCTCGCCTCGTTGATCTGGAGCGCCTCGCAGCGCTTCCCACCGGCGAAGTTCTGGTTCAACGTCGCCAAGGCCGCCGCCGCCACGTCGCTGGCGAGCCTGCTGCTCCTGCGGCTGCCGCCGCTGCAGGACGTCGGCCCCGGCACGTGGGGCAGCCTCTTCCTCGCGGTCAACACCATCACCCTGGTCAGCCTCATCTCGGTCGTCGGCGTCCATGTCCTGCTGCAGGGCTGGCAGGCCGGCCGGGAGGCCCTGCGGACCACGCCGTCGGTGTTCCTCACCACCTCGATCAACGCGTCCGTTGGTCTCCTCGTGCTGATCGCACTGCATAACACCTGGTGGTCGGTGTTGCTGCTGGGGGCGCTGTTCGCCGCCCTCGCCCTGGTCTACCGGTCCTATGCCCAGTTCTTCCGGCAGCACCGCACCCTGACCGGGATGTACGACCTGGCCCGAGTGATCACTACCAGCGGTGCCGACGCGGCGCTGGCCGACGTTCTGCTCGACCGGGTACGCGCCCTCATGCAGGCGGAGTCGGCCACCCTCTGGCTGCCCGCCCAGGGCCGGCATCCGGAGGTGCTGTTGACGGCCCGGGTCGACACGCCGGGGCTGCTGGACGTCGCTCCGACCCCGGCGATCCTTCGGGAGCGGACGCGGCAGTTGGCGAAGACGTTGTCGATGGGGCGTCTGCTCGGTGACGAGAGCGCGCTACGCCGTGAGATCAGCGCCCGCGAGATCAAAGACGTGATCGTGGTGCCGCTGCGCTCCGGGCAGGCCGTGATCGGCACCCTGGAGGTGGCGAACCGGCTCAGCGACATCGGGCACTTCGCCCCCGGCGACATCCCCATCTTCGAGACGGTGGCGGCGCACGCGGCGGTCGCGCTGGAGAATTCCCGGCTGGTCGACCGGCTGCGGCACGACGCGTACCACGACACTCTGACGCGGCTGCCCAACCGGCGCCGGATCATCGGGGCGCTGGACGAGTCGGTCAAGATCGGAGCGCCCGACGAGGTGGTGGCGCTTCTACTGTTCGACGTCGACGGGCTGCGCCAGGTCAACGAGTCCCTCGGCCACGCGGCCGGTGACAAGGTCCTCGTCGAGGTCGCCAACCGGTTGCGGGCCAGCGCGCCGTCGTCGGCTCTGGTCGGTCGGGTGGGCGGCGACGAGTTCCTGGTGACGCTGCGGCTGGAGAGCGCCGAGGCGGCGTTGGAGCTGGCCGGCCAGCTGCGCGACCAGATCCGCGACGAAATGGTCTTCGACGCGCTCACCCTCGACGTGAACACCGCCGTCGGGGTGGCCGTACACCCGGATCATGGCAGCGATGCCGCGACCCTGTTGCTGCGGGTCGATTTGGCGGCGACCGCCGCCAAGTCGGTGCCGGGCAGCGTGCAGCTGTTCAACCCTGCCCTGGAGTCGCGGTCGTTGCGCCGGCTGGGCCTCGCCGGCGACCTACGCCGGGCACTGGACCAGGACGAGCTGGAGGTCTACTTCCAGCCCAAGGTGACCTTGCGGGACCGGCGACTGGTCGGTGTGGAGTGCCTGGCCCGGTGGGAGCATCCAACGCACGGCACGGTCGCTCCGGAGGACTTTGTCGCGGTGGCCGAGCACACCGGCCAGTTGAGCCGACTCACCGAGGTGGTGCTCCGCGAGGGGCTGCGGCGGAGCCGGGACTGGGCCCAGGCCGACCAGACGCTGCACATCGCGGTCAACCTCGCCGCCCGTACGCTCACCGACCAGCACTTCCCGGACCGGGTGCAGGAGCTGTTGACCGAGTACGGGGTGCCGGCGCAACGCCTCACACTGGAGATCACCGAGGCGGGGGTGCTGGACGGCACCGACCGGCCCATTCCGACCCTGCACCGGCTGCGCGATCTCGGTGTCCGGCTGTCGGTGGACGACTTCGGCACCGGTGACTCGTCGCTCGCCCACCTGCGCCGGCTGCCGGTGCACGAGGTGAAGGTCGACCGTTCCTTCGTGCAGGGCATGGCGACCGACCCGGGGGACCTGGCGATCGTCAACGCGGTGGTGACGCTCTCCCAGCAGTTCGGTCTGGCCGTGGTCGCCGAGGGCGTGGAGAGCGAGCTGACCCTGGAGCTTCTGCAGGACATCGGCTGTGAGATCGGTCAGGGTTTCCTGTTCAGCCGACCGCTGCCGTACGAGCGGCTGGCGGCCTGGTTCGGCGCCCAGGCCGACCCGGAAACGATCTCCGGCACGGAGCTTCCGCGCCTTCGTGTCGTGCCCTGAGCTGGGCGTAGAGGACCACCGGGGATCCGATTTCACCTGCCGGCGGGTGCCGTGTACTCTTACTTCTGCGCGCCCCACGGGGATATCGCGCAGGCCCCCTTAGCTCAGTCGGCAGAGCGTCTCCATGGTAAGGAGAAGGTCTACGGTTCGATTCCGTAAGGGGGCTCGAGGGTTCAGCTGGACCCACCGCGGCGGTGTAGCTCAGATGGCAGAGCAAGCGGCTCATAATCGCTGTGTCGCCGGTTCAAGTCCGGCCACCGCTACTCTCGTCTTCCGGGCTCGTTCCCGGTGGTCGTGGGGATGGGCGCCACTGGCGCCCACTTTGCATGTCCGCGCTGTCAGCGTCTAGGCTGACGCGTCGTAGTTGTTTCCGTTAGCGAGGAAGGCACTCCGCCGTGGCGAAGGCTACCGATGTCCGGCCGAAGATCACTTTGGCGTGTGTGGAGTGCAAGGAGCGCAACTACATCACGCGCAAGAACCGCCGGAACGACCCCGACCGCATCGAGCTGAAGAAGTTCTGCCCGCGCGACGGTCGGCACACCGTTCACCGCGAGACCCGCTGACCCGTGGCCGGCTCCGCGCCGGCCACCGTCGAAGCTCTTCCGATCGCCGATCTGACCGGTACGACGCGGCTCTGCCGTCGTCGACCGACCAGGTCGGCGATCGTGTTGTGCGTGTAGGTTCGCGGCATGTCTCTGGACCCTTCCTTCGTCGGCCGGACGTATCCGCCGACGGCCCCCTATCAGGTGGGCCGAGAAAAGATCCGCGAGTTCGCCACCGCCATCGGCGCGACCGACCCGGCTCACCATGACCCGGCGGCGGCCCAGGCGCTGGGCCACCCGGACGTGGTCGCCCCGCCGACCTTCCCGGTGCTCATCACGATGGCGGCGAGCCAGCAGATCGTCGAGGACCCGGCGCTGGGCGTCGACTACAGCCGCGTGGTGCACGGTGACCAGCGTTTCGCGTACACCCGGCCGGTCGTCGCCGGCGACGAGCTGGTCTGCGTCAGCACCGTCGAGGACGTCACCACCCGGGGCGGGCACGGCTTCCTGACCACCCGCACCGACGTGAGCACCGTCGCCGGCGAGCCGGTGGTCGCCGTCTGGTCCAAGATCGTCGTACGCGGGGAGGGCTGAGATGGAGCTGCCAGCCAAGACGTTCCGGGTGACCCGCGCGGACCTGGTCCGCTATGCGGGCGCCTCGGGTGACTTCAACCCGATCCACTGGAGCGACCGGGTCGCCACGAAGGTGGGGCTGCCCGGGGTGATCGCGCACGGCATGTTCACGATGGCGCTGGTCGGCCGGGCGGTCGCCGAGTGGGCCGGCGCGCCCGACGCGGTGGTCGAGTACGGGGTGCGGTTCACCCGGCCGGTGGTGGTCCCCGACGACGACGAGGGGACCGAGATCGAGGTGACCGCGGTGGTCCGCGAGGTGACCGAGGACGGCCTCACCCGACTCGACGTGACGGCCACCTGCCTGGGGGAGAAGGTGCTCTCGCAGGCGCGGGCGACCATCCGGACGACACGCTGAATCTGGTCCGCCACGCGTGGCGGGCAGACCGGTTGGGAAAGTCGGGCGGCTACCCGTACACTGGTCCGCCGTGGGGCAAGTGACCCCTGCTCGGTCGTCTGTGACCGCGTGGGGCGAGTGTTGCCGCACAGGGGTGTAGCTCAATTGGCAGAGCAGCGGTCTCCAAAACCGCAGGCTGCAGGTTCAAGTCCTGTCACCCCTGCGCCTCAGGCCTGACCGTTCCCGTGGGTCGCGCCGCCGAGATGGCGGCGTCCGGCCCGTGGTGGTGGCATCGGCGGGGTGGCTCCGAGGCATTCGGGCCCTCCGGTTGATCCACCGGCCGCGGCCCGTCGCGGGACGGTTTGGCCCGGCCGGCGTGACCAGCGCCGCGTACGCCACCCGGCGTGCGACCCGAGATTCCGCGACGGAGGGCGAAGTGGCCGACAACAAGCGGCGCGGCGACGACGACGGCGACGATCGTCTGGACGACGAGATCGTCGACGAGGTTGCCGACGACGACGACGACTCCAGCGCGGACGAGCCTGTCTCCCGGGGGGGCACCGCTACGCGGTCCCGCGCCCGGGCCGAGTCGGCCGACAGCCGGCCGACCACCCGCTCGGAAACGTCTCGGGTGGGCGTGTTCGGTCGCATCGCCCGGTTTTTCCGCGAGGTCGTTGCCGAACTGCGTAAGGTCATCTGGCCGACGCGCAAGGAGTTGCTGACCTACACCGGGGTCGTGGTGACGTTCGTCGCGGTAATGCTGACGATCGTTGCCCTGCTGGATTACGGGTTCGCCAAGGTCGTGCTGTTTGTCTTCGGCAACTCGGACTGACCGGCTGCCTCCAGAGCCGATAGTGACGGAAGTGAGCGAGCGTGCCTGAGTACGACGAGACCGCCGGACCGGTGGACGAGCAGTCCACCGTCGCGACGGCGGCTGGTGACGAGTCGGTTGAGGCCGCCAGCGAGCCGGAGTTCCCCACCACCGAGCCTGCGCCGGACGAGGAGTACGACCCGGTAGCCGAGCTGAGGCAGAAGCTGCGCTACGCGCCGGGTGACTGGTACGTGGTGCACTCGTACGCCGGCTACGAGAACAAGGTGAAGACCAACCTCGAGACCCGGATCACGAGCCTCGACATGGAGGACTTCATCTACCAGGTCGAGGTGCCGACCCGGGAAGAGATCGAGGTCAAGAACGGTAAGCGTTCCCAGATCCAGGCCAAGGTCTTCCCGGGCTACATCCTGGTCCGGATGGAGCTGACCGCCGAGTCGTACTCGTGTGTCCGTAACACCCCCGGTGTGACCGGTTTCGTCGGAGCGACCGACCGGGCTGACCGCCCCGCGCCGCTCTCCCTCGACGAGGTGCTGAAGTGGCTGGCGCCGGCCGTCGAGACCGAGCAGAAGAAGGCGAAGCCGGAGATCAAGGTCCTCGACTTCGAGGTCGGCGACTCCGTCACCGTCACCGACGGCGCGTTCGCGTCGCTGCCGGCCACGATCAGCGAGATCAACGCTGACCAGCAGAAGCTCAAGGTGCTGGTGTCGATCTTCGGTCGCGAGACCCCGGTGGAGCTCAACTTCAACCAGGTCGCCAAGATCTAACTGGTCGTCGGCGGCGGGCCCGGCCCGCCGCCCCCCGCCCCGGACCCCCACCCCCCCCCCCACCGCCGGCCAATGTGCTGGGGGCCGGGCGCCACTAGTAAATAGCCCCAGTCGCACCCCC
>NZ_JBEYTK010000007.1:0-284787 GCF_040643015.1 Micromonospora sp. NPDC047527
GGGGCGCAGGGGCGCAGGGGCGCAGGGGCGCAGGGGCGCAGGGGCGCAGGGGCGCGGAAACGGCTGGGCCGGCTCCGCGTGTCGCGGAGCCGGCCCGGCCGGTGAATCGAGTGACTGCTCAGCAGTCGTAGTACATGGCGAACTCGTGCGGGGTCGGGCGCAGACGCACCGGGTCGACCTCGTTGGCGCGCTTCCACTCGACCCAGGTGGAGATCAGGTCGGGGGTGAAGACGCCACCGTCGAGCAGGTAGTCGTGGTCGGCCTCCAGCGAGTCGAGCACGGCCGACAACGAGCCCGGCACCTGCTTGACGTCGCCCCACTCCTCCGGCGGGAGGTCGTAGAGGTCCTTGTCGATCGGCGTCGGCGGCTCGATCTTGCTCTTGATGCCGTCCAGGCCGGCCATCATCATCGCCGAGAAGGCGAGGTAGACGTTGGCCGACGGGTCCGGCACGCGGAACTCGACGCGCTTGGCCTTCGGGTTGCTGCCGGTCACCGGGATGCGGGTGCAGGCGGAGCGGTTGCGCTGCGAGTAGACCAGGTTGACCGGCGCCTCGAAGCCCGGCACCAGGCGACGGTACGAGTTGACCGTCGGGTTGGTGAAGGCCAGCAGCGACGGCGCGTGGTGCAGCAGACCACCGATGTACCAGCGGGCCATGTCGGACAGGCCCGCGTAGCCGGTCTCGTCGTAGAAGAGCGGCTCACCGTTGAGCCACAGGCTCTGGTGGGTGTGCATGCCGGAGCCGTTGTCGCCGAAGAGCGGCTTGGGCATGAAGGTGGCGGTCTTGCCGTTGGCCCAGGCCTCGTTCTTCACGATGTACTTGAAGAGCTGAAGCTGGTCGGCGGCGTGCAGCAGCGTCGAGAACCTGTAGTTGATCTCGGACTGGCCGGCGGTGCCCACCTCGTGGTGCGAGCGCTCCACGGTGAAGCCGCCGTCGACGAGCCGGCGCACGATCGAGTCGCGCAGGTCGGCGTAGTGGTCGACCGGCGGCACCGGGAAGTAGCCGCCCTTGTACGCGGTCTTGTAACCGCGGTTGCCGCCCGCCTCTTCGCGGCCGGTGTTCCAGGCGCCCTCGATCGAGTCGATGTAGTAGAACGACTGGTGCGCCGACGTCTCGTGGCGGATCGAGTCGAAGATGTAGAACTCCGCCTCGGCGCCGAAGTAGGCGGTGTCGGCGATGCCGCTCGCCGCCAGGTACGCCTCGGCCTTCTTCGCGACATTGCGCGGGTCGCGGGTGTAGGCCTCACGGGTGAACGGGTCGTGAATGAAGAAGTTGAGGGCGAGGGTCTTCTGCGCCCGGAACGGATCGATGAAAGCGGTGGCGACATCCGGGAGCAGGAGCATGTCCGACTCGTGGATCGCCTGGAAACCGCGGATCGACGAGCCGTCGAACGCGAGGCCGTCGGTGAAGAGGTCGTCGTTGACAGACTCGACCGGCAGGTTGAAGTGCTGCATCACGCCGGGCAGGTCACAGAAACGAACGTCGACGAACTTCACGTCCTCGTTCTTGAGGTATCGCAGCAGTTCCTCGGGATTGGCGAACACACATCCTCCTGGCACGTCCAACGGGGTGGCTAGGCTTTCGGCGACGCTATGGCCGGGGGGTTGCCCGGCCATGTCTCCTGTGTTTCTGCCGTGTTACGTCACTCCCTGAGTGTCAGCAACACTCCTGTTCACGCACTCAGTCCGCGTGATTCACGGTACCGGCTGTGCCAGTGTAATGACATCTGATGCCAATAGCCCGATTCGGCACGCAGTGGTGGCGGCACTCGTAGGACTGATTCCTGACGCGGATACCCTTGATCACTGTGACCAATCCGCACGCCCCGGCAGCGCCGGCCAACGACCCCACCTTCACCCCACCGACTCTGGGACGACGGTTCGGGGCGCTGATCATCGACTGGGTGCTCTGCCTGCTGGTGGCCAACATCTTCGCCGACCCGGTGCGCGACGGCTGGGCGCCGGTGCTGGTGCTGGTGCTGGAGTACGCCATCTTCCTCGGCCTGTTCGCGCAGACGCCGGGCATGTACATCACGAAGATCCGTTGCGTGAACTGGTTCAACGGGGGCCGGATCGGGCTGCTCCGGGCGCTGGGCCGGGGAGTGCTGCTGGCCCTGGTCGTTCCCGCGCTGATCATGGACGAGCACCGTCGCGGCCTGCACGACCGGCTCACCGACTCGGTCATCGTCGACGCGCCCCGCCCCTGACCCCGCGAGGGCGGTGCCGCCGACGAGAGCACGCAGGTTCGTGACTCCGCCGGGGCGGGCTTGGGTGCCCGGGTGCAACGCGCAAGAGCCGGGCCCGTGCGGGGCCCGGCTCTTTGAGGCGTACGGCGTGGGTGTCAGCGCCGCGACTGGCGGAACGAGCCGCCCGGAGGCCGCATGTTCTTCGGGATCGCGCCCTTGGGCATCTGTGGCCGCGCGGTGAGCGCCTTGAGCCGCTTGTCCAGCGCGTTGACGTCCTTGCCGCTGAGCGCGCGGGGCAGCCGCAGCAGCGTGGTCCGCAGCTTGCGGATCGGCAGCTCGCCCTCTTCCTGCCCGATCACGTAGTCGTGCAGGGGGGCGGAGCCGATCACCTTGGCCAGCCGCCGCTTCTCCTGCCCGAGCAGGCCGCGCACCCGCTGCGGGTTGCCCTCGGCCAGCAGGATCACGCCGGCCCGGCCGATCACCAGGTGGACCATGTCCATCTGGGTGGTCGAACTGACGGCCGGGGTCACCCGCCAGTCGCCGCGCATGTTCTCCATGATCTGCGCCGCCGCGCCGGGTTGTCCCTCGGCGGCGTTCATCATCGCCTTGTTGGACCGCAGGTTCAGCACGATCAGCACCGCGAGCAGGATGAACATGATGCCTAGCGGCAGCCAGATCCAGCTCCAGAGGATGACCGCGACCACGGTGAGGGCGAGGGGGATGAGCACCGCGGCGGCGACCAGTGGCGCGAACCACCGATCCTGCTTGGCGGTGAACTTGAACACCATCCCGATCTGCTTCAGCCGCTGGCCGAACGAGACCTTCTCCTGGGGCTTTGCCATGCCGCCGAGTCTAGTGGTCGCCGTCGGCCTCGTTGATCCGCGTCCGGCTGAGTACCTTACGTCGCCTCAGCCACCCGGACCGGGCGGGTAAGGAGGGTGCTGCCGAGGAAGATGAGGCGCTGTGCCCATGCCCGGCGGGGGCCTTCGCGCGAAGAGTCGTCAGCAGAAGGACGACGACGCTACGAAGGAGCCCGACATGTTCGGCAACGACGCGGATTTCCTGCTCTCCCTGCACCGTATCCATGCCGCTGAGCTGCGCGCCGAGGCCGCCGCGGACCGGCTCGCCCGGTCGGTGCCGGCCCGCCCCGGCCGCACCTGGCTGGGCCGCCGCCAGCACGCTGGCCGCACCGGCGACGAGCGGCGGTGACCGCGACCGTCGGGCCCGCGCCGCCCGATCAGGCGCGACCCACCCCGGCGCACCGGCTGATCGGCCAAGCCGGCGGTCGGGCCGGTCATGGCATGCTCGATCCTGTGACCGTACGTGCCGCGAGTTCCGTTCTCGTCGGGCGCCAGCGCGAGATCGCGGCGCTGCGGGCCGCGCTGGGTCGCGCCCGCGCGGGCGAGCCGGCCACGGTGCTGGTCGGTGGCGAGGCGGGAGTGGGCAAGACCCGGCTGCTGGAGGAGTTCGCCGACTCGGCCACCGGCGGTGGAGCGCGGGTGCTGGTGGGCCAGTGCCTGGAGTTGGGCGAGGCGGGCCTGCCGTTCGCCCCGTTCGCCGCCGCCCTGCGCGCGGTGCTGCGTGCCGACGGCGCCGAGGTCTTCGCCGGTTACGAGGCGGACTTCGCCCGGCTGCTGCCGGAGCTGGGCCGTGCTTCGTCCGCGCTGGCCGAGCCGAGCACCCGACTGCTGACCGACGCCCCGCGCGGATACCTGTTCGACCTGGTCGCCGAGCTGTTCCAGCGGCTCGCCGACGCCCGTCCGCTGGTGCTGGTGATCGAGGATCTGCACTGGGCGGACCGCTCCACCCGGGATCTGATCGGATTTCTGGTTCGGGCGGCCCGGCCGGGCCGGCTGCTGTTGGTCTGCACCTACCGCACGGACGAGTTGCAGCGTGGCCATCCGCTGCGACCGTTCCTGGCCGAACTGGACCGGGCGCGCGGCGTCGAGCGCGTCGAGCTTGGCCGGCTGGACCGCGACGGCACCCGCGCGATCCTCGCCGACCTGCTCGGCGCCGAACCGGCCGCCCGTGCCGTCGACGACATCCACGACCGCACCCACGGCAACCCCTTCTTCATCGAGGAGCTGGCCGTGGCCGGCGACCCGCTCGGCTGCGCGGCGCTGCCCGAGACGCTGCGCGACCTGCTGCTGACCCGGGTGGACCGGCTGCCCGACCCGGCCCAGCGAGTGCTGCGGATCGCCGCGGCGGGCGGCACCCGGTTCGCCCACGACCTGCTCGCCGAGGTCGCGGAGCTGCCCGAGGGCGAGCTGGAGGACGCGTTGCGCGCCGCCGTCGCCGCGCAGCTGGTGGTGGCCGACCCGGACGGTGACTACGAGTTCCGGCACGCGTTGGTCCGCGAGGCCGTACACGACGAGCTGCTGCCCGGCGAACATGCCCGGCTGCACGCCCGTTTCGCCGCCGCGATCGAGGCCCAGCCACACCTGGTCGCCGCCGGGCGCGCCCCGGCCGAGATCGCCCACCACTGGTACGCCGCGCACCACCACTCGCGCGCCCTGGTCGCCGCGCGGGTCGCGGCCTGCGCCGCCGCCGACCGGTACGCGTACGCCGAGCAGCGCCGGTTGCTGGAGCGGGCGTTGGAGCTGTGGGAGTTGGTGCCCGACGCCGCCGACCTGCTCGGCATGGACCATCTGGCGCTGCTGGAGCAGACTCTGGACGCCGCTGTCACGGCCGGTGACTTCAGCCGGGCCATCACGTTGACCCGGGCCGGTCTGGCCGAAGTGGACGCCGATGCGACACCGCTGCGCGCCGCTCGCCTACTGGACCAGCGGGGCCGGCTGCTGGCGTTGCTCGGCAAGAGCGACGGCCGCCGGGAGTTGGGTGAGGCGTACCGGCTGGCCGCCGCCGGCCCGTTCGGGGTGGAGCGGGTCCGGCTGCTCGCCGACATCGCCGCCCACCTCGTCAAGATCGATCCTGAGCAGGCGACGCGGGTGGCCGCCGAGGCGGGTACGGATGCCGAGGCGCTCGGCGAGGAGCTGGCCCTGCTGCCGACGCGGATCGCCCTGCTCTGCCACGTCGAGCGGGAGCGCGGGCTGGCCGAGCTGGACCGGGCCGAGGCCGTCGCCCGGGCGGCCGGGGACACGTCGGCCCTCGTGCTCGCCAAGGTGTTCCAGTCGGACGTGCTGTGCGAGCTGGGCCGCTACGTCGAATCCGCCGAGGCGGCCGAGGCCGGGGTGGCCGAGGCGCGTCGGGTGGGGATCAGCCGCTCGACCGGGGCGTACCTGCTGTCCAACCGGGCCGAGGCGCTCATCGCCCTCGGCCGGTGGGACGAGGCCGAGGCGGTGTGCGCGGAGGCCGCCCGGATCGACCTTTCGGGCGTAACCGGGCTGCACTGGCTCCAGTTGGGCGCCGGGCTGCGGCTGGCCCGTGGGCACCCGGGCGCCGACGAGCTGGTCGGCCGGGCACTGGCCTTCCTGGGCCGGCCCTACCTCTGGCCAAACCACCGGCTGCCCCTGCACGAGCTGGCGATCGAGGCGGCGTTGGCCGCCGACGACAAGGTCGAGGCGGTCCGCGCGACTCGCGTCGCGCTGGCCGACGAGTGTCTGCCGCAACTGCCTCGCGAGGGCTGGCCGGTGCTGAGCGCCGCCGCGCGTACCGCCGCCCGGGTGGGTGACCGGGAGCTGGCCGCGGCCGTCGCCGCCCTCGCCGCCGGTCTGCCGGCCCGGCACCCGGCCGCGCGGGCGCACGCCGCCCAGGTCACCGCCCTGCTGGCCGCCGGCGACCAGGGGCTGCCGGCGTGGCGGGCGGCGGTGGCCGCGTGGCGCGCCGACGGGCAGCCGTACCCGCTCGGTCGGGCTTTGCTGGCGCTGGCCGAGGCGGCTGCCGCCGCGGGCGAGCGGGACGAGGTGTCGGCCGCGGTCACCGAGGCCGCGGAGATCGCGCGGCGGCTGGTTGCGGCACCTCTGGCCGAGACGGCCGCGACCCTGGCGCGCCGGGTCGGCCTGCGCGGGGCGGGCCCGGCCGGGCCCGGCACCGACCTGCTGACCGCTCGGGAGCGGGAGGTGCTGCTCCTGGTCGCCGAGGGGCACAGCAACAGTCAGATCGCCGGGCGGCTGTTCATCTCCCCGAAGACGGCAAGCGTGCACGTCTCCCGGATCATCGCCAAGCTGGGCGTGACCAACCGGGTCGAGGCCGCCGCCCTGGCCCACCGGCTGGGCCTGCTCGGCGAGCCCGCCGTGCCCCGCTGACGGGCCCTGTCGAGTCCGTCGCAACCCCGCTGACGAGCCGTACCCGACCGGGCGCGGGACATGCCGCCGACCAGCGCGGCGCGGCGGCGGGTCCTCAGGCGCGGGGCAGATAGATCCGCCAGCCGTCCGTGGTGACCACGCCCAGACTGTTGGGGGCCGCGCGGAGTCGCTCGTCGAGTCGGGCCGCCAGCGGCGACCCGGTCGGCGCCACCCAGGCCGGCACCGTCGCGCGTTCGACCTCCCGGCGGTACGCGGGGTAGCGGTCGAAGCCGGGACGCAGCGTGTCGTCGACGACGGCGCAGACCACGTCCTCCGCGCTGGCGAAGGTGAGCCGGTTGCAGGTCCAGTAGCCGGCCCGGACGTGTCGTACGCCGAGCTGACGCAGCGTGCTCACCAGTTCGGCGTGCCGGGCCTCGGCGGCCCGGGTCGCCGGGGCGGTCTGCGTGGCCCGCCAGGTGGCGTGTGCGGCGGTGCCCAGCGTGGCGACGAGCACGACCAGCGCGACCGGCCGGGCCACCGTCCACCCCAGACCGCGACGGGCGCCGGCAGTGCCCGCGCCGCGCAGGGCCGTCGTCCACACCGGCCAGAGCAGGGCTGGCAGGGAGATGAGCAGGCAGGACAGGTAGCGCGAACTCTCCACCGGGGTGAGCCCGGAGGCGCTGCTCAGGGTGTACGCGGCGAGGGTCGCCACCGCGGCCAGCACGAGGGCCAACCGCATCGCGGCTGCCGCCCGGGGTGCCGGGTCGGCCGGAGCGTTCGACGGCCGGCGCAACGCCCGCCAGGCCGTGGCGGCGGCGAGGGCCAGCAGCACCGGCAGCGCGAGCGCCCACCACAGCTGCCACGTGGCGCACGAACCGGGATCGCAGAACCCCATGCCCAGTGGCGGCCCGAGCAGCAGCCCGCCGTGCAGCCGGTCGGCCCAGCCCGCGCTGGCGTCCGCGCCGCCCGCGGCGAGCACCGCGTGCAGCGGGTTCCGGCCGGTGAGCAGACTGTGCGCCAGCAGCGGGGCCGCCCCCAGCACGGCGGCCGACCCGAGCAGCGCGCCGGCCCGCCCGCGCAGCTCCCGGTGGCGGAAACCGACCAGCACCGCCCCGGTCGCCAGGACGTACGGCAGCACCAGCGGGTCGACCCAGAGCATCAGGCCGGACAGGAACCCCCAGGCCGCCCACCGCGCGAGGCGCCGCTGCGATCGGCCGGCGGCCAGGTCCACGGCGAGCAGGGCGAGCGTCACCCCGGCCACGTTCATCTCGGGGTAGCCGCCGCCGGCTATCAGCTGGTTCTTCACCACCCGGTCGGAGCCGAGAGCAAGCAGCGCCACCACCAGCAGCCCGAACCAGCGGTCCCTGGTCAGCCGCAGCGTCAACCGCCAGGCCAGCAGCAGGAACAGCGCGTACAGCGCCAGGGTGGGCAGTCGCAGGCCGAGCAGGGACGGCCCGCCGGCCAGCGCGAACACCGGGGCGGCGAGGTACGCCTCCAGGGCGCCCATGTACTGCTGGCCGTAGAACCAGACCGGGAAACCCTCGCCCCGGGCGATGTGCAACGCGGCCAACCCCATGGTGGCCTCGTCGCTGTTCGTCGGCGGTGTGGCGTGGGCCAGCAGCCAGAGCCGGTAACCGATCCCGGTGAGCAGGGCCAGGCCGGTGAGCCAGCCGACCAGCCCGAGCCGCGCAGCGCGCCGCGGACGCGGTCGACCCGCGTCGCGCGGCTGCTGGCGTACCCCGGCGGTCATCGCACGATCATGACACCCGGGTGCCGGACGGTTGTGCTCCCTGCTGCCGGCGGGTCAGCCGGCGGCGGCGACCGGGGTGGCGGCGCGGGCGTCGAGCGCCTGCCGGTAGAGCCGGCCGGCCCGGTACGACGAGCGCACCAGCGGCCCGCTCATCACCCCGGCGAAGCCGATCTCCTCGGCCTCCTCGCGCAGCTCCACGAACTCCTCCGGCTTGACCCAGCGGGTCACCGGGTGGTGCCGGGGGGAGGGGCGCAGGTACTGCGTGATGGTGATCAGCTCGCAGCCCGCCTCGTGCAGGTCGCGCAGGGCCTGGGACACCTCGGCCCGCTCCTCGCCCATGCCCAGGATGAGGTTGCTCTTGGTGACCAGACCGTCGGCGCGAGCCTGCCGGATCACGTCCAGCGAGCGGTCGTAGCGGAACGCCGGCCGGATCCGCTTGAAGATGCGCGGCACCGTCTCCACGTTGTGCGCCAGCACCTCGGGGCGGGAGCCGAAGACCTCGGCCAGCTGCTCGGGGACGGCGTTGAAGTCCGGAATCAGCAGCTCGACGCCGCAGCCGGGCTGCAGCGCGTGGATCTGCCGGACGGTCTCGGCGTACAGCCAGGCGCCACCGTCGGGCAGGTCGTCGCGGGCGACGCCGGTGATGGTGGCGTAGCGCAGCCCCATCGAGACCACCGACTCGGCGACCCGGCGCGGCTCGTCGGCGTCGAACTCGGCCGGCTTTCCGGTGTCGATCTGGCAGAAGTCACAGCGCCGGGTGCACTGGTCGCCACCGATGAGGAAGGTGGCCTCGCGGTCTTCCCAGCACTCGTAGATGTTGGGGCAGCCGGCCTCCTGGCAGACGGTGTGCAGCCCTTCGCGCGACACGAGCCCGCGCAGTTGGGTGTACTCCGGCCCCATCTTGGCCTTGACCTTGATCCATGGCGGTTTGCGCTCGATCGGCGTCTCGGCGTTGCGCGCCTCGATCCGCAGCAGTCGACGCCCCTCGGGGGCCGCCGTTGCGGTGCGGGCTGCCTGGCCGGTCGTCGGCGCGGAGTGCTCGATCGTCACGAAAACGAGCCTACGCCCGACGGCACCTGTCTATGCGCGCCAGGCGACCGCCGTCACGCCGTGAATGTTGTGACGCCCGACACCGGAGTGCCGAAAAATGGCGTCACACTCGGCGGGAGCGGGTGCTACGGTCGCCGCCAACAGCGACGACGGAGCCGAGTAGCGCCCCGACCCGCCAGTGCAGAGAGCCGCCGGTGCTGAGAGGCGGTCTGACGCCGGGGCGCGAAGACCCTCCCGAGCTGCGGGCAGAACGGCGGGAACGCCCAGTAGAGCCCGCCCGGCTGGCCCCGGTCACCAGGCGACGAACGAGGCTCCCGCCGCGGCGGGAGCGAAGGTGTGGTGGCACCGCGAGGTTCCCGCTCGCCCACACCTCCCTGGGGCTGATGCGACATCGTCGCCCCGGTGGCGGCGTCGCGATCGATCGAGGAGCAGCCCGCCCGTGCAACGAACCCTGTCCCACCACCTGCCCGCCCATCTCGGCGTGACCGTGCGGATCGCCGGCTGGGTACACCGCCGACGGATGCTCAAGTCGGTGGCCTTCCTCATCGTGCGGGACGCCGCCGGCCTGGCCCAGGTGGTCGTCACCGACCCGGCTATCCGCGCCGAGCTGGAGAAACTCACCGAGGAGACGATTGTCGAGGTCACCGCGACGGTGACCGCGAACGCCGCAGCGCCCGCCGGGGTCGAGCTGACCGATCCGACAGTGCGTCCCCTCGGCCCGCCCGCCGTGCCACCGCCGTTCGACCTGTACCGGCCGACGCTCACCGCGAGCCTGCCCACCCAGCTCGACAACGCGCCGACCGCGCTGCGCCACCCGAGAAGGTCGGCCGCGCTGCGCGTCTCGGCGGCGGCGGTTGCGGGGTTCCGGGCCGCCCTCGACATCCGCGACTTCGTGGAGATCCACACGCCGAAGGTGGTCAGCTCCTGCACGGAGAGCGGCGCGAACGTGTTCACCCTGGACTGGTTCGGCCAATCCGCGTACCTGGCCCAGTCGCCGCAGTTCTACAAGCAGTTGATGGTCGGCGTCTTCGAACGCGTCTACGAGGTGGGGCCGGTCTTCCGCGCCGAGCCGCACGACACGGTCCGGCACCTCGCGCAGTACACGTCGCTCGACGCCGAGATGGGCTTCGTCGCCGACCACCACGACGTGATGCGGGTGTTGCGCGACGTCCTGGCCACGATGCTCGCAACGGTTGGGGAGCGGGCCGCCGGTGCGCTCGCCACGCTCGGCGTCGAGCTGCCGGCCGTGCCGGCGCAGATCCCGGCGGTGCACTTCACCGACGCGCTGCGAATCGCCGGCGCACCCGCCGACGAGCCGGACCTCGCGCCCGCCCACGAACGGGCACTGGGCGAGTGGGCCCGCCGCGAACACGCCTCGGACTTCCTCTTCGTCACCGGCTACCCGATGGCGAAGCGACCGTTCTACACCCACCCGGACCCGGCGCGGCCGGCGTACTCGAACGGTTTTGACCTGCTCTTTCGTGGTCTGGAGCTGGTCACCGGCGGGCAGCGGCTGCACCGGCACGCCGACTACCTGGCGGCGCTGGCGGCCCGCGGCGAGCCGGTCGGGCCGGTCGCCGAATACCTGGACGCGTTCCGGCACGGCATGCCGCCGCACGGCGGCTTCGCCATCGGCCTGGAACGCTTCGTGGCCCGCCTGGTCGGCGCGGCCAACGTCCGGGAGGTCACCGCGTTCCCGCGCGACCTGCACCGCCTGACGCCGTGAGCGTCGCGGCCCTCGGCGTCGCCGCCGGGGGCCGCCGCTCAGACCTCGACGAGGGTGGCGAGCCGACGCTCGACCACCGGCAGCACGTCGGCCACGGTGATCGGGCGGCCCAGCTCGGCGGTGAGCGAGGTGACGCCAGCGTCGCGGATGCCGCACGGCACGATCCGGTCGAAGAACGTCAGGTCGCAGTCGCAGTTGATCGAGAAGCCGTGCAGGGTGACACCCCGGGCCACCCGGATGCCGATGGCGGCCACCTTGCGGGCCGGCCCCCGGTCGTCCTCGGGCACCCAGACGCCACTGCGCCCCTCGACCCGGCCGGCGGCCAGCCCGAACTCGGCGCACACGTCGATGAGTAGTTGCTCGGTGCGGCGGACGTAGGCGACCACGTCGACCGGGTCGGGCAGCCGCAGGATCGGGTAGCCGACGAGCTGCCCCGGCCCGTGCCAGGTGATCTTGCCGCCGCGGTCCACGTCGACGACGGGCGTGCCGTCCATCGGTCGGTCCCAGGGTTCGGTGCGCTTGCCCGCGGTGTAGACGCTCGGGTGCTCCAGCAGCAGCACGGTGTCACCGTGCTCGCCAGCCACCACCGACTCGTGCAGGCGACGCTGCTCGTCCCAGGCGGCCCGGTAGTCGAGCAGGCCGGCGCGGACGGCCGTCAGGCCGGAGATCGTCGTTGTCACGCCCTTCAGCGTAGTCCCGCGCGCGGCGATGATCGCTGGTGAGCCGCCTCACGAGGTGCCCTCCTCGGCCCGGCGTCAGGCCGGCGGGATGCGCCAGACCCAGACGTCGTCGACCCGTTGCGGTTCGCCGAACAGCTCGGTGGCGGTACGCCGGACCGCCTCCTCGTCGACCTCGAACTTCGCGCCGTGCACCGCGTCCGGCAGGATCACCGCCTCGATCTGCCAGTGCCGCAGGTCGTCCGCCACGTCCCGCCTCGTGCCGTCGGTGATGATCGGCACCAGTCCGGTGCGGCCGGCCTGGTCCATCAGCGCGCTCAGCGGGCGGGGAACGGGCCCGATCCGGCCGCGCCCGTCCGGCCCGCCGGGTCCGAGGAAGAATCCGCCCGGGATCCTGAACTCACCCTGCCGGTGCGACAGCGCGTACGCCTGCCAGCGTTGGCCGTCCGGATAGATGTCCACCGCCAGCGGCACCGGGGTCAGCACCCCGCCGGGGGAGACGTACTCCCGCCAGGTGCCGGACGTGATGAACTGCGGGATCGGCTCCCGTTCGTCGGTCAGCAGCGGCGTGGGCAGCAGCGGCAGCAGGGCCACCACGAAACCGACCGACCAGGCCAGCTCCGCGGAGCGGTGCCGGGGCGGCGCGGCGCGCAGCTGGTCGAGGGTGTACGCCAGCAGCACCCCGATCACCGGTGCGACCACCAGCGCCAGCCGGGCGGGCAGCGCGGCGTTCACCACCGGCAGTTGGCCGAGCAGGTCGAACGGCATCGGCAGGTCGGTCCGCCGTCCGTCGATCTTCGCGACCGGCCCGAACGAGAGCACCGTGAAGATCACCGCGACGACGCCCAGCGCCCAGAGGGTGGCCCGACGGCCGGAGTCGGCCCGCCGCCAGAGCGCGACGAAGCAGACCACGGTGAGCACCAGCAGGGGTATGCCGAAGAACGAGTTCTCCTCGGTCGGGTTCGGTGCCAGGGAGGTGCCCAACCCGACCTCGCCGGCCAGCGAGCGGCGCGGGAAGGCGGCGAACGCGGCGATGTCCTCAGAGTGGATCACCGGGTCGAAGCCGGTGCCGTGGAACCGCTGCGGCCCGGCGAAGTGCAGCCACAGGGGGTACGACAGCAGCACGCCGGCGACCACGGCGGTCACCCCGAGCCCTCGCAGGAAATTGGGCAGCGCGGCGCGTGCCTCGGCCCGGTTGGCCGGGTGCAACGCCCAGACGGCGACGAACACCCCGAGCGCGAGCGCGGTGAAGAAGAGCCCTTCGGCGGCGATCGAGAAGGCCACCGCGACGAGCACGCCGAGGATCACCCCGTCGCGGAGCCAGCGCCCGGACCGGCGCAACGCGAACACCCGCCAGATCAGCAGCGGCACCAGCCAGCCGGCGGTCCAGTTCAGGTGGGCGTTGGCGTGCGAGACCATGCCGGGGGAGTAGGCGATGAACAGGGCGCCGACCCCGGCGGCCAGCCGGCTGCGCACCAGGTGCCGGGAGAGCAGCCAGTACCAGGCCAGCGCGGTGGCGAGCAGGTTCAGGGTGAGGATCACCAGGAACGTCGCCGGCGGCCCGATCAGGTACGTGAGTGGGGCGAAGACCACCGCGTACACCGTGATCGAGGTGTTGACCGCGAGGTTCACGCCGTCCGGAACGTTGATCAGGTTCGTGAAGAGCGGGTTGTCCCCGTGGGTGACCGCGTGCCCGCCGAAGGCCAGCAGCCACTCGAAGAGCGCCTGGTCGCTGGAGTTGACGGTGATGGCGCGCCCGTTCGGGTCCCGCCACAGGCCACTGGTCACCCAGACGGCGAGCGCGAGCGCCACCAGCACGACGATCAGGTCGGCCCGGCGGTCCCGGACGGCGCGCGGCGGTGACGTGGGTGCGGGGCCGGTGGCCAGCGACGGGGAGGACGGCACGCAGCGGACGTTACCAACCGGACCTGGACGGGCCGGTCATACGTGCAAGGAGGGGACCGGTGTTATCGCCTGAGGTAGGGGAGGGGGCCCCTCTCACCACGTCGACGGTGTGGCGTACACAGCGGTGGTGGTGAATGTGTGCGTGCGCCCCATGTCATGGCGGCGACACATCGTCGTAACGTCTCGGCAATTCGACCGTGACCCAGTTCACAGTCTGCCCCTCTCAGGAGGCCGCCGTGCGCCGCTCCTCGTCCCCCCTCACCCGGCTGCTCGGTGCGGTCGCCGGGCTCGTCCTCGCCGCAGCCGGCGCGGTCGCCGTCGCCGCACCCGCCCAGGCCGCCACCCTCACCCAGGTCGCCAGCTTCGGCTCCAACCCCGGCAACCTCGCCATGTACGCCTACCGGCCGGACAACCTGCCGGCCAACGCCCCGGCCGTGGTGCTGCTGCACGGATGCGTCCAGAACGCCTCCGGCTACTTCGCCAACTCCGGCTGGCAGAAGTACGCCGACCAGTGGAAGTTCACCCTGATCGTCGCCCAGCAGCCCGCCGGCAACAACGCCAACTCCTGCTTCAACTTCTTCGAGTTGGGGGACACCGCCCGGGGCCAGGGCGAGGCGCTGTCGATCAAGCAGATGGTCGACCACGCCAAGGCGAACTTCGGGGTCAACTCCTCCCGGGTCTACGTCAGTGGTCTCTCCGCCGGCGGGGCGATGAGCGCGGTCATGCTCGCGACCTACCCGGACGTCTTCGCCGCCGGTTCGATCGTCGCCGGCATCCCGTACCGCTGCGCCACCGGCATGGTCAACGCGTTCAGCTGCATGAACCCTGGCGCGGACAAGACCCCGGCCGCCTGGGGCGACCTGGTCCGTGGCGCGTACCCCGGCTACACCGGCCCGCGACCCCGGGTGGCCATCTGGCACGGCACCTCGGACACCACTGTCACCCCGCTCAACGGCACCGAGTCCCGGGACCAGTGGACCAACGTGCGGGGGGTCTCACAGACCCCGACCAGCACCTCGTCGCTGCCCGCCAACACCAGCCTGGAGGTGTACGGCAACGACGACGTGCGGCTCTACCGCGTCTCCGGGATGGGCCACGGCACGCCCGTCGACCCGGGTTCCGGGGCTGACCAGTGCGGCACCGCTGCCGCCTACTTCCTGGACACCATCTGCTCGACGTACCGCGATGCGCTCTTCTTCGGCCTGAACGGCGGCGGCACCACCCCGACCCCGACCCCCACGGCCACGCCCACGGCCAGCCCCAGGCCGACCGCCAGCCCCACGCCGACGCCGACCGTGCCGCCGACCTGCGTAACGGCCAGCAACTACGCGCACGTGGTGGCCGGCCGGGCGTACCAGTCAGGCGGCTACGCCTACGCGAACGGCTCCAACCAGCGAATGGGCCTCTACAACACCTTCTACACCACCACCCTCAAACAAACCGCCCCCAACCACTGGGTAATCGGCTGCTAAACCCCACCCCACCCCCACCGTTGATCATGAAGTTATTGCCGGCGACACGCGAGGCGATGGGCAATAACTTCATGATCAACGGTGGGGGGCGGGGGTCGGTGGGGTCAGGGGGTGAGGGCGGCGGTTAGGGCTGTGGGCAGGGTTGGGTGGTGGTACTGGTAGCCGGCGCGGGTTAGGACGCCGGGCAGGACCCTCGTGCTGGTGAGGGCCTCGTGGGAGAAGCCGCCGAGCGCCACCTTGAGCGCCAGCGCGGGGATCGGGATGATCGCCGGCCGGTGCAGTTGGCGGGCCAGTTCCCGGGTGAACTCGGCGTTGGTCACCGGGTTCGGCCCCACCACGTTCACCGGGCCGGCGATCTCGTCGTGGGCCAGCAGGAAGACTGTCGCGTCCAGCCAGTCGACCATGGAGATCCACGGTAGCCACTGCCGGCCGCTGCCCAGCCGGCCGGCGATGCCCAGCCGGAACGGCAGTAGCTGTGGCTTGAGCAGCCCACCGTCACGGTGCAGTGGCAGGCCGATCCGCAGCCGCACCACGCGTACCCCGGCGTCCTCGGCCGGTCGGGTCGCGGCCTCCCACACCCGGCAGACGTCGGCCAGGAAGCCCTCGCCGGCCGGCGCGTCCTCCTCGACCACCCGGTCGCCGGTGTTGCCGTACCAGCCGACGGCCGACGAGTTGAGCAGCGCCCGGGGACGGTCGGCGGCGGGCAGGCCAGCGATCGTGGTCGCCAGCGTGCCGCTGGTGTCCACCCGGCTCGTGCGGATCAGCCGCCGGTAGTCGTCGTTCCAGCGCTTGTCGGCGACGCCCGCGCCGGCCAGGTTGACCACCGCGTCCGACTCGGCGACCACGGCCGGGTCGAGTTGCCCGGCGGCTGGGTCCCACCGTCGCTCCTGCGGATCGCGCGGCGGCCGACGCACCAGCCGGGTGATCTGATGCCCGTCGGCCGCGAGTCGGTCAGCCAACCGGGTGCCGAGGAAGCCGGACGCGCCGGCCAGAAGGATCCGCATGCCCCCATCCTTGCCCAGAACGCCGTCCACGGACGCGCCCCGCCCCCACCCCTCGCCGATCTTGCACTTCGTGTCGCCGTTCTGCCCAGGCAAGTCCGTTCTGTCGGGGCAGCAAGTGCAAGATCGACGAAGGTGGGTGGAGCGCGTCAGGCCGCAGGGGTTGGGCGTAGGTCTGCTAGCAGTTTCTCCACCTCGGCGTACGCGTCGTGGCTCAGCGGGCCGAGCGCCAGGGTGGCCAGGTTCTCCTCCGCCTGGGCCACCGTGCGCAGGCCGGGGATCGGCACCGTACGCGGGCTGCGCGCCAGCAGCCAGCCGAGCGCGCCCTGGGCCAGGGTGCGCCCGTCGGCGGTGAGCGCCTCCCGGACCTGCTCGACCCGTGCCGCCCAGCGGGGCGTGGGTCGGCCGTCGGTGAACCACCGCAACCACTCGGGTGCCCGGCCGCGTACGTCGTCCGCGCCGACCGCCCGGGTCGAGCCGGTGAGCAGCCCCATCGCCAGCGGCCCCCGGTTGAGGCTGGCCAGGTCGTATTCGTCGCAGACCGCCAGCACCGCCGCGTTGTCGCTCAGCACCGACTCGTCGTGCTGGATGGCGACGCAGTGCGGGCCGGCAGCCGCGAACGCCTCCGCCGAGCCCGGGTTGTCGGTGCTCCAGCCGTACCCCCGGATCTTGCCCTGGTCGACCAGGGCCTCCAGGGTGCCGACCAGGTCGAGCGCGGCGGGCACCGGCAGGTCGTTGAGGTGCAGTTGGTAGAGGTCCACGTGGTCGGTGCCGAGCCGGCGCAGCGAGTCCTCCAGGCTGCGCACGGCGAACGCGGGGCTGGCGTCGGTGCCGAGCGCCCGCCGGGTGGCCTCGTCGCTGACGTTGCCGAACTTGGTGGCGATGACCACATCGTCGCGACGACCGGCCAGGGCCCGACCGAGGACCAGCTCACTGTGCCCGGCGCCGTAGTTGCTGGCCGTGTCGAACAGCGTCACCCCCAGGTCCAGCGCCCGGTGGATGGTGCGGATCGACTCGTCGTCGTCCACCTCACCCCACCCGAACGGCTGCCCGTCGTCACCCCAGAGCGGGCCGCCGATCGCCCAGCAACCCATCCCGATCGCGCTGACCTCGATGCCGCCGCATCCCAGCGTCCGTGTCGTCGTCATGCGCCAAGCCTCCAACCTGGAGTGCGCTCCATGTCAAGGGTCAGCCGATGGCCGCCAGCCGGGGCAGCAGCGGGGTCAGCGGATCGAGCGCGTCGGCCCGTACCACGTAGCGGGTGACGCCCCACCGCCGCCGGTGAGCCGCCACCGCCGCGACGATCTCGTCGGGGCTGCCGATCAGCACGAACGGGCTGGCCAGCAGCTCGTCGACCCGCAGGCCGGTCTCCTCGGCCATCTGCTCCGCGGCGGCCCGCGCGCCGTCGCCCACGGCCACCCGCTGCACCAACGCCTCCAACGCCGGTGGCTCGGCCCGGCCGGCCGCGCCGGCCGCGACCGCGGCCAACTGCGCGTCGAGCTGCGCGGCCCGCCAGCGCACGCCGTGGCTGTGGCCGTCGGCGAGGGTACGGCCGAAGCCGGTCAGTCCGACCACGTCGGCGTACGCCCCGGCCCAGCGCAGCAGCTCGGTGTTGGCCGTGCCGACGGTCAGCGGGATGTGGGGCCGCACCGGGTGGGGCCGGTCCAGCCGGGCGGCACGCATCACCAGGTCGGCGGAGTCGACGGTGACCTCGTCGCCGGCCAGCAGCGCGCGTACCGCCTCGGTCACCGCGATGCAGCGGCGTACCCGGCCGGCGACGTCGGGGCGCTCCCGTCCGACGGCCCGCCACTCGGCCGGGGTGTGGCCGGCTCCGATGCCGAGCCGGGCCCGGCCGCCGGAGACCAGGTCGAGGGTGGCCACGTCGGTGGCGAGCAGGGCCGGTTCGCGGACGCCGGCGTTGGAGACGTACGAGCCGAGCCCGAGGGTCGAGGTGACCGACGCGGCGGCGGCCAGCGCGACGAACGGCGCGGGCACCCCGCCCGGATGGTCGCCGACCAGCAGCGCGTCGTAGCCGGCGGACTCGGCCCGGCGGGCCAGGTCGCACCAGCCGGCGGCATCGGACGGGCTTGCCTGCACCGAGAAGGTGATCACGCGCCCCAGCCTGCCCGGCACGGGACCGGGACGGCCAGCGGTTCTGCCAAGGGGAGAAGCGCTCGGTCGGTTGGTCAGGGGGTGGTGGGCTCGTCCGGCTCGTGGACGTCGTGCCAGCGGGCCCGCCAGGCGGCATCGCTGGCCTCGTGGGTGGTCCGCTCCTGGAAAACGGCCGCCCGCAGCGCGTGCCGGGAACTCGACATCACCAGCACCTCGACGGCCACCAGGCCGACGCAGATCACGGTGGCGAGGGCGAGCGCGCCCAGCGCCGGCAGGTACTGGCCGAGCGGCAGGGCCACCGCCAACGCCACGATCACGCCGACGCGGGTCCAGGTGACGGTGTGCAGGGTGCGGAGCTGGAACAGCATGTTGACGGCGAAGTAGCAGATCAACCCACCGAAGAGCATCGGCACGGCGGGTCCATGGATCTGTTGGGCGGGCCCGCCGGCCGGGTCGGTGACCTGGTGCAGGATCTCCTCGCTGCCGATGGAGAAGAGGATGATCCCGGCGATCATCGGCAGGTAGAGGTACGCGTACGCGTCCCGGGCCATCGCCACCCGGGGGCTGCCCTCGGCCGCGTGCAGGGCGATCCGGGCGGCCGGCCCGATGAAGTCGAAGTGCGCCCACCACAGGGCGGCGGTGAGCACGATGCCGAGCGTCGCGGCCGTCACCGCCGGCCAGGTGACCGGCTGACCGAGCAGGTTGCCGCCCACGCCCGTGGAGATCACCGACTCGCCCAGAGCGATGATCAGGATGAGGTCGTACCGCTCGGTCCAGTGTTCGGCGCTTGTCACACCCCAGCCCCAGGTGCCCACGATGAAGCCGGTGGCGTACTGGAACAGCACCACGGTGATCCACAGCCCGTCCCGAACCAGCGCGGCCCGGTCGGTGTCGGCGATCTGCGGCGGGATCAGCGCGGCGGCCAGCAGCAGCACGATGCTCGCCACCAGCTCCGGGGCGAAGCGGCGCAGCTGGCGGCGCTCCTGCGGGCTGTCCCGCACCACATGTTGATACAAGATCATGTGGACGCCCCGGACCACGACGTAGCTGACGGCCACCAGCATCGGGCCGGCGGCGCCTCCCCTCGGGTCGCTGAACGCCTGCGGCAGCCCCAACGCGAACGAGAACAGGGCGGCCATCGCGACCACCATCAGCACCGGCACGTAGCCCTCGCCGAGCCGGACCCGGGTGGCGACGAGGCTGTGCACCACCCAGCACCACCAGAGCACGGCGAGCACCAGGCCGGCGTGCAGCAGCTGCCGGCCGGAGATGTTCGCGGCGGTGGCCCGGGTGATGATGAAGAACGAGAAGACGAAGACCAGGTCGAAGAAGACCTCGAACTTGTCCACCCGGGCGCCGGGGGCGATCGGGACAGCAGGCCCCAGATGCCCACGTCGTCGGAAGCCGCCCACAAACCCACTCTGGCAGCGTCCGGACTGGTCGGAGGCCGAACGGGTCAGCCGGCAGCCGGCGCCGGCGCCGCGCGTTCCGGCGCGACGGCGTCGAGCGTTACCTCCGGCCCGGGGCGGGAAAACGCCTGGACCGCGGCCTCCAGCAGCCGCTCGTGGTTGCGACGGCCGCCCCACCCGGACAAGGATGGACAATGACGACGAGCAACCCGATCACCACCCCTTTCACCCATGAATCCACCGCGATGGACGTGATCCAGGGCGTGGACCTCGGCGGGCGGCGGGCCATCGTCACCGGCGGGTCGTCCGGCATCGGCGTGGAGACCGCCCGTGCCCTGGCCAGCGTCGGCGCCCAGGTCACGCTGGCCGTGCGCAACACCGACGCCGGGCAGCGCGCCGCCGACGACATCACCGCCACCACGGGCAACGACCAGGTCCTGGTCGCTCCGCTCGACCTCGCCGACCAGGGCTCGATCGCCGACTTCGTGGCCAACTGGGACGGCCCGCTGCGCATCCTGGTCGACAACGCCGGCATTATGGCCGCACCGGAGACGCGTACCCCGCAGGGCTGGGAGATGCAGTTCGCCACCAACCACCTGGGGCACTTCGCGCTCGCCACCGGGCTGCGACCTGCCCTCTCCGCGGCGGACGGGGCCCGGATCGTCTCGGTCAGCTCCGCCGCCCACCTGCGCTCCCCGGTGGTCTTCGACGACATCCAGTACGAGCGCCGGCCGTACGAGCCGTGGGAGGCGTACGGGCAGTCCAAGACGGCCAACGTGCTCTTCGCGGTGGAGGCGAGCCGCCGCTGGGCCGACGACGGCATCCTGGCCAACTCGCTGATGCCCGGCGCGATCCAGACCAACCTCCAGCGGTACGTCACCGAGGAGGAGCTGAACCGGATGCGCGCCGGCAACGCGGCGGCCTGGAAGACCGTCGAACAGGGTGCCGCCACCTCGGTGCTGGTCGCCACCTCGCCGCTGCTCGACGGGGTCGGTGGGCGCTACTTCGAGGACTGCCAGGAGGCCGGCCTGGCCCAGCCTGGTGAGCGGCGCGGCGTCGCCGGGTACGCGCTGGATCCGGAGGCCGCCGAGCGGCTCTGGCAGACGTCGACGGCCCTCCTGAAGGGCTGAGAGCCCGACCGCGGGCTCCGGCTGGTGCGAGCGGCCCGGACACCAGCCGAACGAAGAGGCGCCCCGGTCAACGACCGGGGCGCCTCTCGGCGTTGCTACGGAGATCAGGCCAGGCCCAGCTCCGACTCGAAGTTGCCGGCCTCCAGCCGCTCCTTGACCGCGGCCAGGAAACGGGCCGCGTCGGCGCCGTCGATCAGCCGGTGGTCGTAGGACATGGCCAGGTAGACCATCGACCGGACCGCGATGACCTCACCCAGGTCCGGGTCGTTGACCACGACCGGCCGCTTCACCACGGCACCCGTGCCGAGCATCGCCGACTGCGGCGACGGCACGATCGGGGTGTCGAAGAGCGCGCCCCGGCTGCCCGTGTTGGTCAGCGTGAAGGTCGCCCCGGCGATCTCGTCCGGGCTGATCTTGTTGGTCCGGGTGCGCTCGGCCAGGTCGGCGACCCGCTTGGCGATGCCGCCCAGGTTGAGGTCGCCCGCGTTGTGGATGACCGGCGTCAACAGCCCACGCTCGGTGTCCACGGCGATGCCGAGGTGCTCGGCCTCCGGGTAGGTGATCGTCCCGCCCTCGAGATCCATGCGGGCGTTGACGATCGGGTACGTCTGCAGCGCCTCGATCGCCGCGAGCGCGAAGAACGGCAGGAAGGACAGCTTCACGCCGTGCCGCTGGACGAAGGAGTCCTTCGCCTGCGCCCGCAGCTTGGCGATCCGGGTGACGTCCACCTCGACGACAGTGGTGAGCTGCGCCATCTCGTGCAGCGACTCGTGCAGCCGGGTGGCGATGGCCTTGCGGATGCGCGGCAGCTTCTCGGTGGTGCCCCGCTTACCGCTGGGCTGCGGCTTCGCGGCCGGCTTGGCCGGAGCCGCCGACGGCGCGGCGGTCGGCTGCGCGGCGGCGGGAGCGGCCTTGGCCTTCTCGGCCGCGTCGAGGACGTCCTGCTTGCGGATCCGGCCACCCACGCCGGTGCCGTTGAGCGAGGCCAGGTCGACACCGTGCTCGCTGGCCAGCTTGCGCACCAGCGGGGTGACGTACCCGGCGGCCTCCTCGCCGCCACCCTGCGCCGGGCGCTGCGGTGCGGCGGTCGGCGCGGACGGCTGCGCGGCCTGCTCGGTCTTCGCCGGCTCCGGGGAGGTCTCCGCCTCCGCGGCCGGCTCGTTGTACGACGTGCCCGGGGTCGGCTCCTCGACCTTCGGCTCCGGCTTCGGCTCAGCCTTCGGCGCGGCCTGCGCCTTCGGCTCGGGCTTCGCCTGGGCGGGGGCCCCGCCGGCGGCACCGATGATCACCAGCTCGGCGCCGACGCCGGCGGTCTCGTCCTCGGCGACCTTGATCTCCAGAACGGTGCCGGCGACCGGCGACGGGATCTCGGTGTCCACCTTGTCGGTGGAGACCTCCAGCAGCGGCTCGTCCACCTCGACGGTGTCGCCGACCTGCTTGAGCCAGCGCGTGACCGTACCCTCGGTGACGCTCTCGCCCAGGGCCGGCATCTTCACCGCGGTGCCCTCGCCAGACGGCGCGGCGGCCGCAGCCGGCGCCTCGTCCTGGGCCGGGGCCTCGTCCTGCGCGACCTGGTCGGCGGTGCCCTCGGCGGCGGCCGTCGGCTCGGTGGCCGGCTCGACCGCCTCGGCCGGTGCCTGCTCCTGCGGGGCGGCCTCGCCGCCGCCGGTCGACTCGCCCTCACCGGCGATGACGGCGAGTTCGCTGCCGACCTCGGCGGTCTCGTCCTCGCCGACCACGATCCGGCTCAGCACGCCCGCCGCGGGCGACGGGATCTCGGTGTCGACCTTGTCGGTGGAGACCTCGAGCAGGGGCTCGTCGACCTCGACCGTGTCGCCCTCCTGCTTGAGCCAGCGAGTGACGGTGCCCTCGGTGACGCTCTCGCCGAGCCGGGGCATGGTGACCGATACCGGCATTTTCTGAGACTCCTTCATTCCCCTGGTGGGATCTTCGCCCGTCGCCGGACGCCGCGGTTGATTGTCAGGCGTGCGCGTGCAGCGGCTTGCCGGCGAGGGCCAGGTGCGCCTCGCCCAGGGCCTCGTTCTGGGTCGGGTGGGCGTGCACGAGCTGGGCGACCTCGGCCGGGTAGGCCTCCCAGTTGTAGATGAGCTGAGCCTCACCGATCAGCTCACCGACCCGGGCGCCGATCATGTGAACGCCGACCACCGGGCCGTCCTCCACCCGGACCAGCTTCACGAAGCCGGTGGTCTTGAGGATCTGGCTCTTGCCGTTGCCACCCAGGTTGTAGTTGTACGTCGTGACCTTGTCGGCGCCGTACTGCTCCTTGGCCTTCGCCTCGGTCAGGCCCACCGACGCCAGCTCCGGGTCGCAGTAGGTGACGCGCGGGATGCCGACCTCGTCGATCACGGCCGGGGTCTGCCCGGCGATCTCCTCGGCCACGAAGATGCCCTGCTGGAAGCCCCGGTGCGCGAGCTGGAGGCCGGGCACGATGTCGCCGACCGCGTAGACGTTCGGCACGCTGGTGCGCAGCCGCTCGTCGGTCAGCACGTAGCCGCGGTCCATCTTGACGCCCTGCTCCTCGTACCCGAGGTTGGCGGTGTTCGGGCCGCGACCGACGGCGACCAGCAGCAGCTCGGCCTCGACGGTCTCGCCGCCCTGGATGGTGAGCTTGACGCCCTTCTCGGTCTTCTCGACCTTCTCGAAGGGCTTGCCGACCTTGAAGTTGATCTTCCGCTTGCGGAACGCCCGCTCCAGCGCCTTCGACGACTCCTCGTCCTCGGCGGCCACCAGCCGGGGCAGCGCCTCGACGATCGTGACGTCCACACCGAAGGACTTCCACACGCTGGCGAACTCGACGCCGATGACGCCGCCACCCAGCACGATCACCGACGACGGCACGCGGTCCATGGTGAGCGCGTGGTCGCTGGTGATGATCCGCTCACCGTCGACCTCCAGGCCGGGCAGGCTCTTCGCGTACGAGCCGGAGGCCAGCACGATGTTGCGGCCGGTGTAGCGCTTGCCGTCCACCTCGACCACGTTCTTGCCGACCAGCTTGCCGGCGCCCGCCACGAAGGTGATGTTCTTCGAGCCGCCCACCAGGCCCTGCAGGCCCTTGTACAGGCGGGCGATCACGCCGTCCTTGTACGCGTTGACGCCGGCCATGTCGATGCCGATCAGTTCGGCCTTCACACCGAACTGCTCCGACTCGCGGGCCTGATCGGCGATCTCCGCCGCGTGCAGCAGGGCCTTGGTCGGGATGCAGCCGTTGTGCAGGCAGGTTCCGCCGAGCTTGCCCTTTTCGACCAGCGCGACCTTCAGGCCCAGCTGGACGGCGCGCAGCGCGGTCGCGTAACCGCCGCTGCCACCTCCGAGAATGACGATGTCGAAGGTCGCTTCGTTCGGCTCGCTCACGTCCAACTCCCAGGTCGCGTCGCTGCATCGGGGGTCACGGGGTTGTAACACGGACACACCCCACCTCGGTCATCTTGTCACCACTGGGCACAGGGCGCGTACCGAGGTGCCCAACGACACGTCATCGACACGTACCCTTGGCACCGTTGTCGACAACGGGGCATTGGGGGAGATGATCGGTGGGGTTGTTCCGACGCCGCAAGCAGGAGCGTGTGCCGAGCCACGACCGCGCGGCCGATCGTGGCGATCTGGAGCACCTCGAAACCTTCATCCGCAGCCGGCGTGGCGTCGAGGCGTTCATCGAGCCGCGGACGACGGTCACCGAGACCACCGTCATCCTGATCGCCGACGACGGTGAGTGGACCCGCCGGCGCATCGACGGCCCGGACGGCGCGCGGCGCTTCGCGTACCGGATGGGCATCCCGGTGTACGACGTCCGGCTGATGGGCTACCCGCAGCGGATGCGTGACTTCAACGAGCGTCGCAAGCGCCGCCCCGAGCGGTACTGAGAACGCGAACCGGGGCGCCCCCACGTGGGGACGCCCCGGAAACCCGCGCGACGGTCAGCCGTTGGCGGCGACGTCCTCCACCAGCTGCACCAGGGTGCGGACGGGGACACCCGTGCCGCCCTTGGTCCAGTAGCCGGTCGGCTCACCCGAGTGGTAACCCGGCCCGGCGATGTCGATGTGCGCCCAGGCCACGCCGTCGGCCACGAACTCCCGCAGGAACACGCCGCCCTGCAACATGTGCCCGGCGCGGTCCATCCCGGCGTTGACCTGCGAGATGTCCGCCACCTCGGACTCCATGCCCTTGCGCACGTCGTCCGGCAGCGGCATCGGCCAGGCCGGCTCGCCGACGGCGTCGCCGACCGTCCGGACCCGCTCACACAACTCCGGGGTGCCCATCACGCCGGCCATCTTCTTGCCGAGCGCGATCACCTGGCCGCCGGTCAGCGTGGACGTCTCGAACAGGTAGTCCGTGCCGTCCTCGCAGGCGCGGGCGATGGCGTCGGCCAGGACCATCCGGCCCTCGGCGTCGGTGTTGAGCACCTCCACCTTCTTGCCGTTGTACATGCTGATCACGTCGCCCGGCCGGTAGCTGCTGCCCGAGGGCATGTTCTCCGCCATCGGCAGGTAGGCGCTGACCGCCACCGCCGGCTTGAGCGCGGCGATCGCCAGCATGGCGGCACCCACCGCGGCGGCGCCCGCCATGTCGGACTTCATCTCCCACATGCCCTGCGCGGGCTTGATCGAGATGCCACCGGTGTCGAAGGTGATGCCCTTGCCGACCAGCGCGACCCGCTTGCCGTTGCCGCCGCCCTGCGGGGTGTAGGTGAGCTTCACCAGCCGCGGCGGAGCCTCCGAACCCTGCCCGACCGCGACGATGCCGCCGTACCCGCCAGCGACCAGCGCCGCCTCGTCGAGCACCTCGACGTCGAGGCCCGCGTCACGGGCGGCACCGGCCACGGCGTCGGCGAACGACGGCGGACGCAGCTCGTTCGGGGCGGTGTTCACCCAGTCCCGGCTGAGTCGAACCGCGCCGGCCACCGCCTGCGCCCGGGTGATCTCCGCCTGGGCGCCCGCGTCGGCGGCGTCCGGCACGCTGATCAGCGCCTCGGCCACCGGCTCCCGCCGGGTCGGCTGCGGCCGGGTCTTGTAACCGGCGAACCGGTACCCGCCGAGCAGCGCTCCCTCAGCGACCGCGCGCAGCGCGGCCGGAGCGTCCGCGTCGTCCGGCAGCGGCATGGCCAGCGCCACCTTCGACGCGCCCGCCACGGCCCGGATCGCCGAGCCGGCCGCGCGGCGCAGCGCCTCCGGCGCCGGGGCGGCGCCCGACGGCTCCGGACCCAGCCCGACGGCGGCGACCAGCGGGGCGGTGACCGTCCCGAGCGTGGCCAGCTTGATCACTTCGCCCGGGGCGCCGGTCGCGCCGAGCAGCGCCAGCGTCTCGGTCAGCTTGCCGTCGAACGCGGCGGCGATGCTCTCCGCGCCGCTGGCGAGCAGCAGGGTGCCGGCGAGGCCGCTGGTGGCGCCCTGCTCTCCGGTCTGGCTGTGCACGCCGATCACGATCGCGTCGACGGCGAGCTCCGCCGGGTCGGTGTCGACCAGGCTCAGGATGGTGGTGCGGGGGGATGTCACTGAAGCTACTCCGGGCGGGCCGGGCCGGTCGCGGCGTCGCGTACCGGCGGTGAAGGTCTCCGACGGAACCTACCCGCCGGACATCAGGGCTGTCCCGTCGATGACGCCGACGGGGTCGCCGCCGATGCTAACCAGCGGTGTTGTCCCCGGTAAGTTGCCACCCATGACCGACGTGACCTCCGCCGCCGCCGTGACCCGGCTGCGCCGATCCCCGCTGCACGAGCGGCACACCGCCGCCGGCGCCAAGTTCGCCCCCTTCGGGGGCTGGGAAATGCCACTGGAGTACGCCGGTGGCGGGGTGCTCAAGGAGCACACCGCGGTGCGTACCGCGGTGGGGGTCTTCGACGTGTCGCACCTGGGCAAGGCCCGTGTGACGGGGCCTGGCGCGGCCGACTTCGTCAACGCCTGCCTCAGCAACGACCTCGGCCGGATCGGGCCGGGGCGGGCGCAGTACACGCTCTGCTGCGACGACGCCACCGGCGGCGTGGTGGACGACATCATCGCCTACCTGTACGCCGACGACCACGTCTTCCTCATCCCGAACGCCGCCAACACCGCCGAGGTGGTGCGCCGGCTGCGCGCCGCCGCGCCGGAGCGGGTCACCGTCACCGACGAGCACGAGGCGTACGCGGTGCTGG
Source organism: Micromonospora sp. NPDC047527 (assembly GCF_040643015.1). Classification (NCBI taxonomy): domain Bacteria; kingdom Bacillati; phylum Actinomycetota; class Actinomycetes; order Micromonosporales; family Micromonosporaceae; genus Micromonospora; species Micromonospora sp. NPDC047527. Next base: position 26,749 of record NZ_JBEYTK010000007.1, read on the forward strand.
CCGTGCAGGGCCCCCGCTCGGGCGAGCTGCTGGCCGCACTCGGCCTGCCCACCGAGCACGGCTACATGAGCTTCTCCGCCGCCAGCCTGGCCGGGGTGAAACTGACCGTCTGTCGGACCGGCTACACGGGCGAGCTGGGCTTCGAGCTGGTGGTGCCGGCCGAGCACGCGGTGACCGTGTGGGACGCGCTCTTCGGTGCGGGCTTCGACCTGCGCGCCTGCGGGCTGGCCGCGCGGGACACGCTGCGCACCGAGATGGGCTACCCGCTGCACGGGCAGGACCTCTCGCTGGACATCACCCCGGTGCAGGCCCGCTCGGGCTGGGCGGTGGGTTGGGACAAGCCGGCCTTCTGGGGCCGCGACGCGCTGCTCGCCGAGAAGGCCGCCGGTCCCCGACGTACGCTGCGCGGCCTGGTTGCCGTCGACCGCGCCATTCCGCGCCCCGGGATGACCCTGCACGTCGGCGACACGCAGGTCGGCGAGGTGACCAGCGGCACCTTCTCGCCAACCCGCAAGCAGGGCATAGCGCTGGCCCTACTGAACACCGACGCCAACCTAACCGACGGCGACGAGGTAGAAATCGACATCCGCGGCCGCAAAGCCCCCCTAACCCTAACCAAGCCCCCCTTCGTAACCCCCTCAGTCAAGTAACCCCACCCACCCCGCCCCCCACCCCCGCTGACCCCCGTTGATCATGAAGTTATTGCCGCGACACGCCGACGGCGGAGGCAATAACTTCATGATCACCCGGGTGGGCGGGGCGGGGGAGTGGGGGTGGGGTTAGGGGGTTTTGGGGGTTGGGGGTTCGCCGGAGTCCAGGACGGCTTGGGTCCAGCCGCCCTCGATGACGCCTGTGGCGTCCAGGACGGCCCAGTCGACCACGTCGGTCGCCTCCACCACCACGGGAGCGCCGATCCGCACGCTCGGATCGGTGGCCGCGTCGCTGGCGCTGACGCCGACGATCCGCTCCGGGGCCTCCCACGAGGTGACGCCCGCCCAGACGTACTCCGGGCCGTCGTCGCCGGGCAGGCCGTACTTGACCACCAGCTGCGACTCCGGCGGCAGGTGACCGGCGACGAGCCGAGCCCGGGCGTCACCCAGTGCCGCCCGGGCGGTGGCGACCGCCCGGCTCATCGCGTCACCCGAGCGGGCGTAGCGCACGTCCGGCTGGATGCCGGAGAACAACGTCGCGCAGGCGGCGGCGTAGTAGCGCCCGTCCGAACCCGGATGCCCGGCCGGCGGGCGCAGGCTCAGGAACGAGTCGGCCTCCGGGTCGGTCGCCGGGTCCAGCTCCAGGCGCAGCAGCACCGGCGCGGTCGCGCCGTGTTGCTCCGGGTTGCCGTACGCCACGGCGATGTCGTGCCCGGTCACCGTCGCCAGCACCGGGAGCTGCACGAACGCGGGCACCTCCGAGCCGGCGAGGCCGTCGGTCCAGTCCCGCAGCAGCCGGCGAGCCGCACCGGTCATCACCGCACCCCAGGCGCGGGTGAGGTGGTCGGGCACCCCCTGGGTCTGCAACTCCAGCAGGCCGAAACGGCGTAGCCCCTTGGTGGTGAACCACAGCCCCTCGGTGTCCGAGGAGTACGGCACCAGCACCCAGTCGACCAGCCGGATCCGGCCGTGCTCGTCGGGGAGCGAGCGCAGCGCCGTCGCCGGGTCGAGGAACTGCAGGCCGAAGACGTCCACCACGTCGCTGTCGACGGACTCGGCCACCGCCGCCGCCACCGCCCGTGCCGCCCACTCGTGTGCGGGCGGCCAACCGGGCCGGTATTCGGCCTGCACCACGACCAGGTGGGTCGCCGCGGCCAGCCGGGCCAGCTGCGCCTCGGTGGCGCCGAACGCGGTGAGCAGATCGGGCGGAAGCTCCGGGAACTCGCTGATCGGCCGGGTGTCCACGCTCATCAGCGGGCTGTCCAGCATCTGCCGGGCGAGACCGTGCACCGGCTCGGCCAGCCGGCCGGTCAGCGCCGCCACCGCGGTCTTGGCGCTGACCTTCGGCAGCCCTGCCATCGGCACCAGGTAGGTCGCGCTGAGCGACTCCGGGACCGGTACGGGCAGGAAGTCGTCCGTGATGAGCATGTGGGTTCCCCCGGTGGCGGCGCCGGTGCTGTCGAGCCGAACGCTACCCGGCCGGCCCAGCCCGGTTCAGCCGGACAGCACCAGACCCAGGTAGACCAGCGTGGTGACCACCTCGACGGTCGCGCCGAGCACGTCGCCGGTGATCCCGCCGAGCCGGCGTACCACGTGGGCCAGCAGCGGCACCGCGACGGCGAGCGCGGCCACGACGGCCAGTGGCCCCTGCCACGGCCGGCCCGGCACCGCGGGCACCGCCAGCAGCACGACGGCGACCGCGCCGGCGGCGAGCGCCACCGGGCCGACCGTGCCGGCCACCAGGGCGCCCAGCCCGTCCGGCCGGGCCGCCGGCACGCCCCGCCGGCAGGCCATCGTCACGCCGAGCCGCCCGGCGGCGGTCGCGGCCACCACCGCCGCGAGACACGCCGGCCACGAACGACCGGCCAGCTCGGCGAGTGCCGCGGCCTGCACCAGGAGTACGACCACCAGGGCGACCACGCCGAACGGCCCGACGTCCGGCTTCTTCATGATCTCCAAGGCGGCAGCGCCCCGCCGGTACGAGCCGAGCGCGTCCACGGTGTCGGCCAGCCCGTCCAGGTGCAGGCCCCGGGTCAGCAGGGCGGCGGCGCCCACCGTCACACCGGCGGCCACCAGCGCGGGAGCGAGGGCGCCGACCAGCAGCAGGACGGCGGCCAGCAGGGCGCCGAGCAGCGCGCCGACGGCCGGGGCGAGTGCCATCGCGGTGCCCGCCACCGGGCGGTCGATCCTCCCGGCGCACACCGGCAGCGTGCTGAAGGTGGTGACCGCCAGCCGGGCCCCCGCGACGAGCCGCGACTCAGCCGGCACGCCAGCCCGACGCCGGCTGCTCGTCCGGCGCGGTGCTGGTCGGGCCCGGCCCGGCCGGCTCCGGTTCGACGAAGTCCGGTTCGGCGGCATGGTCGGGCTCGGTGTCGTCCGGCTCGGTGTCGTCGGGGTCGGTCGCCGGCGACTCCGGCTCGTCGAGGGCCGCGTCGCCGGCCAGCGACGGGTGGACGGGCAGCGCGGCGGCCAGCGCCAGCACCGAGCGCAGCAGCGGGAGCGCGACCAGCGCGTTGGCCCCCTCGCCGAGGTCGAGTCGCAGGTCGAGCAGCGGGGTGAGGCCGAGCACGTCGGCGGCGAGCCGCGCCGCTGGGTGCCCACCGTGGTCGGCCAGCAGGCACCAGTGTCGCGCCTGCCCGGCCAGGTCACGGCTGACCATGCCGGCGGCCAGCCCGACCGGCCCGTCCAGCAGCACCGGCACCCGCCGGGCGGTCGCGCCGAGCAGCACGCCGGTGGCGACCGCCACGTCGCCGCCGCCCAGCTCGGACAGGATGTCCTTGGCGCCGCGCGGGGAGCTGCGGGTGCGGTGCAACGCGTCGCGTACCGCCGCGCAGCGGATCATCCAGGCCGCGTCGTCGATCTCGCCGGAGTCGGTGATCACCCGGCCCAGCACGGCCGGTGGCTCCGCGCCCGCCGTGGCCGCCAGCACCGCCGCCGCTGCCGCCTCGGTGCCGGCGCCGCACGCCCCCAGAACCAACAGTTGTACGCCCGCGTCGGCCGCCTGTTCGGCCAGCCGCCAGCCGTAGCGCAGCGCCGACTCCACCTGCTCGGGGGTGAGCGCCGGCTCGTGCTCCATCGGCGCGGCGGCGGGAGTGTCCACCACCTGCAGGCTGGCGCCGCTCTCGGCGGCCAGCCGGGCCAGCGCGCCCTGGCCGGCACGGGCCTGCGCGGCCCGGCGCGCCGACTCGCCGGCGACGGTGCCGGCGGACGCCCCGCCAGCGTGGTCGCCGTGCAGCAGCAGCACCCGCACCGACCCCCAGGCGAGCGGGGTCGAGGTGCCCTGGGTGGCGGCGGCGAAGCCGACCACCCGGTCCAGCACGCCCAGCCCGGCACCCGGTACGTCCAACGTCGCCAGACGGTCCACCGCCTGCGGGCCGGCGTACTCGTCGGGCATCGGCAGCTCCATGCCCGGCTGGATGACCAGGCCGGTGGCGACCATCGGCAGTGCCATGGTCGGCGCGGCCCACGGGTTGCCGGGCTCCTGGTTCGGGGCGACCGGCGGCGTGTGGGTCAACACGTCGGGCAACTGCACCTCGGGGGTGGGCTCGGCGTCGACCGGGCGCACCGGGGCCGACCCGACCGACGCGGCCACCGTCGCGGCGGCGGTGGGAGCGGTAGCGGTGGTGGCGGCCGTGGGCGCGCTGGCGGCCGGCTTCAGCCAGGCCGGCTGGCCGGCGACCACCAGCACCACCGCGTCACAGGCGTCGGCGACCGCGCGGTTGGCCGCGCCGAGCGCGTCGGTGAACGCCCGGCCCAGCGGGGTGGTCGGCACCAGCGACAGACCCACCTCGGGGCTCACCAGCACCACCCGTGCCGGGCAGGTGCGGATCGCCTCGGCCAGCTCGGCGATCGTCGCCAGGTCGTCGGCGGGCTGGTGGTCCGGGTCGAGCAGCACCGTCACCCAGCCGCCCAGGTCGTCCACGAGCAGCGTCTCGTTGGGCTCGGCGGACGCGAGCACGTCCGCCAGCCGCCGAGGCTCCCCGGCGGTCTCCTCGGTGGTCCAGCTGCCCGGCCGCCGGGCGCGGTGCGCCGCCAGCCGGGTCGCCCACTCGGTGTCCTCCGGGTCGCCCTCCGGCGCGGTGGCCACGTAACGGACCACCGGCGCGTCGGTGACCAGAGACTCGGCGAACTCGGACTTGCCGGACCGGATCCCGCCGAGCACCAGGATCGTCTTCCACCCGTCAACGGACATGCTCGTACCTTAGAGCCACCCGGAAGGCGTCGACAGCACAGGTGTGCTGTCCCGGCTAGGTCTCAGTGCTCGTCGGGTGCCCGATACATGTAGTCGTTCGGGTTGACGTCCGCAGGCTTCGGATCCTCCTGCCAGAGGCCTTCGCCGGGCCGGGCGAGCAGAGAATCGACCAGATCCTCCCGGTCCATCTCCCGCGCGCCCTCGATGCCACCCCGTACCGCGATGTTCCGCAGCTCATCGGTGTCCCACTCCCGCAACGGCCTGCTCATCCGCTCGCCCCCCGTCGTACGTCGCCGGTCCGTGCCGATGCCGCCGGCATACCCTCAGGTGCGCGCGGTGGAACCTCCGCGCGGTCCGGCCGTCGGCGCGGCCGACTACGCTTGCGAGGTTCGTCCCAGCGGGACTCAGCGGCGAGGGGAGACGCGCAGATGGCGTGGAGCTGGCGGTACGAGGGCACGGACGGCCAGACGGTCGAGGGACCGGCGGAGTCGTTCAGCAGCCAGGCCGACGCCGAATCGTGGATCGGTCAGACCTGGCGTGAGCTCGCGGCGTCCGGCGTCACCTCGGTCGCGCTCGTGGAGGACGACCGGGTGGACTACCGGATGAGTCTGCTGCCCACGGCCGAGTGATGGGCTACGACCGGCCGGGCGGAGAAGGGCTGGTGCTCGGCGTGCCCAGGGCGGCATTCCGGCCCAGCCCGGTCTTCCTCGGCCTGGTCGCCCTCTTCGCCGCCACCGGCGTGCTGACCTGGAACGGGTACGGCAACGTCCGGTTCAACGTGTTCGTCTTCGTGGTCACCGGCTGGCTGGTTTCGCTCTGCCTGCACGAGTACGCCCACGCGGTGGTCGCCTACCGGGCCGGCGACCGGGACATCGCCCACCGGGGCTATCTGACGCTCAACCCGTTCAAGTACACCCACCCGCTGCTGTCGATCGTGCTGCCGGTGGTGGTGGTGCTGCTCGGCGGCATCGGCCTGCCCGGCGGCGCGGTGTGGGTGGACCGGCACGCCATCCCGGGTCGGCTGCGGCACACCCTGGTCAGCCTCGCCGGCCCGGCGACGAACGTGCTGTTCACGCTGGTGCTGGTGGCTGCGGTGCGTTTCGGCACCCAGTCGGGCGGCCCGGTGGAGTTCTGGGCCGGGGTGGCGCTGCTGGGCTTCCTGCAACTCACCGCCAGCGTGCTGAACCTGCTGCCGGTGCCCGGCCTGGACGGCGGCAACATGATCCAGCCGTGGCTCAACCCGCAGTGGCGCAAGATGTACGACCTGTTCGCCCCGTACGGCTTCATTCTGCTCTTCGCGCTGCTGTGGAACCCGCGCATCGGAGGCTGGTTCTTCGATGCCGTCTTCGCCGTCGGTGACCTGCTCGGTCTGCCGTCGTGGCTCTACGCCACCGGCCTCGACCTGATCCGCTTCTGGCAGAGCTGACCGGCCCGGCCGGCGTGTGGGGCACGCGCCGACCGGACCGGGCCGACCTCAGGGCCGCTGCGCGGGGGACTCGGTCTTGGCCGGGTCCCGCTCGGTGATCGGCTCGATGATCTCGTCGATCGCCTTGAGCAGCTCGGCGTCGAGCTTCACCCCGGCCGCCTTCACGTTGTCCTGCACCTGCTCGGGGCGGGACGCGCCGATGATCGCCGAGGAGACGTTCGGGTTCTGCAGCACCCAGGCCACGGCGAGCTGGGCCATGCTCAGCCCGGCCTGCTCGGCGAGGGGCTTGAGCTGCTGCACCCGGGTCAGCACGTCGTCGCGCATGAACCGGGAGATGAAGCTCGCGCCGGACTTCTCGTCGGTGGCCCGGGAACCGGCCGGCGGCGGCTGCCCCGGCAGGTACTTGCCGGAGAGCACGCCCTGCCCCAGCGGCGACCAGACGATCTGCCCGATGCCCAGCTCCTCGCTGGCCGGTACGACCTCGGCCTCGATGACCCGCCACAGCATCGAGTACTGCGGCTGGTTGGAGACCAGCGGGATGTGCAGCTCCCGGGCGAGCGGGTGGGCGGCGCGCAGCTGCGCGGCCGTCCACTCGGAGACGCCGATGTAGTGCGCCTTGCCGGAGTGCACGACGTCGGCGAACGCCTCCATCGTCTCTTCCAGCGGCGTGCTGTTGTCGTACCGGTGGGCCTGGTAGAGGTCCACGTAGTCGGTGCGCAGCCGGCGCAGCGAGCCGTTGATCGACTCCATGATGTGCTTGCGGGACAGGCCGCGGTCGTTGCGGCCCGGCCCGGTCGGCCAGTAGACCTTGGTGAAGATCTCCAGGCCCTCGCGACGCTCGCTCTGCAGCGCCCGGCCGAGCACGTCCTCGGCCCGGGTGCCGGCGTACACGTCGGCGGTGTCGAAGGTGGTGATCCCCGCGTCGAGGGCGGCACGGACGCACGCGAACGCGGCGTCCTCCTCGACCTGTGAACCATGGGTGATCCAGTTGCCGTACGAGATCTCGCTGACCATCAGGCCGGAGCGGCCCAGGTGTCGGAATTCCATACGCCGACCCTAGACCTGGCGGATCATTGCCGCTGACCGGCGGTCAGAGCACCGGGTTGGCGTCGGTGAGCAGCCGGTCGATCTCCGCCAGCACCTCGGCGCGATCGCGGTGCACCGGATCGATCAGCGGCTCACCCCGCCGGTCCAGCGCGCCCCACCGTCCGCTGCCGCTGCCGACCAGGAACGCCACCGGGTGGATGACCAGCATCGGGTACGCCGGCGGCACGAGCACCGCACCGGCCCGGTCCACCACACCGCGTCGACCGGCCACGTCGACCACCGCGAGGCCCTCGTCGGTGAAGCCGTCGACCGGTCCACCGTCGCTCAGTTCGGTGACGAAGCCGTGGTAGCGGGTGGGCACCACGATCCGCCCGGTCCGGTCGACCGCCCCCCACCCCTCGCGGCGTACCGCGGCCAACCCCCGGCGGAACGGCCGTACCTCGGCGAAGTTCGGTGGGACCTGCACCGCGCCGGTGGGGTCGATCGCCGTCCACCCGCCGTCGGTGACCACCCAGGCCAGGCCGTCGCTGAACGGGCGCGCCGCGCGGTACGACGGCGGGATCACCGTCGTGCCGAGCAGGTTGATCAGGGACCACCGGTCGGTGTCCGGCCGCCGGACCCAGGCCAGGCCGTCGTGGAACGGCTGCGCCTCGGCGTACCGGGCGGGGATGACCACGTCACCGTCCTGGTCGGCGTACCCCCACAGCGGTCCGTCCCGGTCCGGCTGCGGGGGCCGGTCACGGTCGAGCACCTCGTCCCGACTCCGGGGGTACGGGCCGAAGCCGTCGGCGGACGCCCGTTCGGTGACCGCGTCGAGCGCCACCCGGATCCGGTCCAGCAGTTCGGCGTCGCCAGCGCCACGCAGGTCGAGGGCCCGCTCGAAGTGCTGGCAGGCCTCCATCAGCCGGCCCTGGTCGTAGCAGGTCCGCCCGGCGTGCTCGTGCAGGGCGGCCCGCAGCCGGTCGGGCAGCTCGACCGAGTTGGCCTCGGCGAAGAGCTGGTCGGCCTCGGCGAAGTCGCCACGCCAGCGCAGCACGTGGGCCAGCCGCGCCTGGGCCAGCGCGGTCCGCCGCAACTCGCCGGTCGCCTCGGCGTAGGTGAGGGCGAGCCGACCGTCGGCCAGCGCGTCGTCCAGGTCGCCGAGGATCCGGGAGGCCACCGCCCGCAGGCTGAGCAGCCGGGCTCGGGCGCGGTTGTCCAGGGCCGAACCCAGCTTCTCGGTCAGCCGCCGCCGGAGAGCCCGCATGTTGTCCGGCTCCGTCAGCTCCTCCCGCAGGCTCACCGGGTCCAGTCGCCAGCGGTACGCCGCCAGCACCTGCTCCGGGTCGCCCGGGTCGGCCAGGGACGGGCGGGTCGTCTCCGGCGCGGCGGGTGGCGCCGACACCGGCAGGTCCGCGTCCAACGACCCGGTCCGTGGCCCGGGAACAAGACCAGCGGGTACGCCGGACACTGGCGGCGCGGAGACGGGTGCGGTGGAGGCCGGTGGCGCGGAGACGGGTGGTGCGGAGACGGGTGGTGCGGAGACGGGCGCGGTGGCCGGTGGTGCGGACACGGGCACGGCTTCGGTGAGGGCCGGTGGCGCGGAGACGGGTGGTGCCGAGACGGGCCGCTCGGCGTCGTGCTCAGGTGGTCCGGAGACGGGTGGTGCGAAGACGGGTGCGGTGGAGGCCGGGGGCGCGGAAATGGGTGGCGCGGAGACGGGCGCTCCCGAGACGGGCCGCTCGGTGTCGTGGTCAGGCGGCGCGGAGGTCGCGCCTACCGACGGGTGGTGTTCGCGCGGCTCCGAGTCCACCGTGGCTGGTGCGTGGGCTTGCCGGTGCGCCTCGACCGGTGCCGACGTCGGCCGGTCCGGTGGCTCGGGGTCGGCGTGATCGTCCATCGCCGACTCGCTGAGGTCCTGGAAGGTCGGTGCGCTCAGGGTGTCCGCGCCCGTGTGGTCGGTGTCGAGGGCGAATTCGGTGTGGCCCCGCGCGTCGGTGTCCTCCCGGACCGGGCGATATGCCTCGCTCGATGTCGACTCGACAGTCGACGGCGCCTCGTCGAAGAGGTCGTCCGCCCAGGTGCGCGGGACACCGGAGACCGGGCGTGCCGGTGGCCCGGAGACGGGGCGTGCCGGTGGCCCGGAGACGGGGCGTGCCGGTGGCCCGGAGACGGGGCGTGCCGGTGGCCCCGAGGTCGGTTGGAGAGCGTCGGTCAGCGTCGAGCCGACTGAGGGCTCGCGGTAGGTGGCGGCGTCGTCGGTCCAGGCATCGCGGTCGTCGACGTCCACCTCGGCCGGTGGCGCGGATACCGGCCGGGCCGGCGGTGCGGATACCGGTGCCGTGACCGTGACGTCGGGCCGCTGGTCGGTCGCGGGGTCAGCGGCAGTGGGTTCGGCATCCGCCGTGGACGGGACGTGCTCGTCCACGGCCCGGGACAGGGAGGTGGCCGAACTGCCGTAGGCCGCCCGATCCTCGGTCGCTTCGGTCGCTTCGGTCGCTTCGGTCGCTTCGGTCGTCTCGGTCGGCCGGCGTTCGGTCGTCGTCTCGTCCTGGTGGGACTCGACCGGCTGGTGGGACTCGACCGGCGTGGCCGGGCTGAACCAGGCGTCCTGCTGCTGAGCCGGAGCCTCGACCGGCGCGGGAGCGGACGCCACGGGCGGTTCCGAGGGCGGCGGCGGTACGTAACGACGTGGCACGCCGGGGGCGATGGGAAGCGCCGGCTCGACATCCGCCGTGGGCGCTGGTGACGTGGGTGCCGAGGCCGGACGGGTGGCCGGCGGATCCGGGCGCTGCCAGGTGGGCGGCGGCGCGACCGGTGGGCGGCCGTCCGCCCCGGACGGCCGGTCCTGCGGTGCGGGCCGGTCCTGCTGTGCGTGGCGGTCCTGTGGTGCCGGGCGGTCCTGCGGTGCGGGCCGCTGGACGGGTGGGCGGTCCTGCGGCACGGACCGGTCCGGTGGGGCCGGGCGGCGATCAGCCGGCGGGGTGGGGCCGAGCGGCTCTGAACCGTACCGTCGGTCCCCAGTGGGTTCGGCGTCCCGCCGCCGCTCGGCCGGGCCATCACCCGTGCTCGGGCCGGCGTAGCGCGGTGGCGCGGTGGACGGGGTGGCGGCGGTCGGTGCCGGCCCGGCAGGCGCCCGCCGCTCGGGCGGCGGTGGCGGCTCGCGCCGATCGGCCGGCGGAGACAGGTCCTGCCGGTGGGGCGGCAGGGGCGGCTCCGGCTGCTCGTCGGGTCGCGGGGGGTCCACCGGGGCGGGCAGGAACTCCAGCCGGAGCCGGGCGGCGGGCGGGCCGGAGACGGGTACGTCCGCCGCTGGGGAGACCGGCATGGCCGACACCGGTCGGTCCCGGTCGTGACCGGGGGGAGTGGACGCCCGGCGCTCGTGTTCGGCCGGAGCCGGTGAGATCGGGGCGGGCGAGATCGGGGCTGCGGACACCGGGCGGTCCCGGCTGGGCGCGGCCGGCGATACGGGTGCCGGCGATACCGGTCGTTGGGGGGAATCCGGGCGAACCGGAGCGGCGCGGCCGGTGCCCGGCCCGGCCGGTGAGACGGGTGTGGGCGGGACCGGCGCGGCTCGGCCGGGGGCGGTCGGTGCCGTTGCGGCGGGACGCGCCCGCCGGTCGTCATACCGGGAGGGCTCGGTCGGTGCCTGTTCGGGCCGAGTGGCCGGCCGCGACGGGACGCCCGGCTCGGCACTGCGGTGCGGCTCGGTTCGGTGGCCGGGTTCCCGGGTGCGGTCCGGGCGCACCGGCCCGGGTGGCGGCCACGGAAGGGTGCCGTCCGGCCGGGGGCCGGGCTGCACCCGTGGCTCGCGGTAGGTGTCCTCGCGGTACGCCGCCGGCCGGGTCTCCTCGCGCGGGCGTCTCTCCGGGTACGCCTCAGCGCGGGCCGCTGCCTCGCGGGGTTGCTGCCGGTGCTGCTCGGCGTCCGGGCGGCGGCGCTCGTCCCGGCGTGGCTGCTCCGCTGGCTCCGGTTCGGGGCGGCGTCGCCATCCGCCGTCGGAGGCCGGTGGCGTGCCGTACCCCTCGTCCGGCCGGTACCGCCGCTCGGTGGACGCACCGGCGCCCCCGTCCGCGCGGGATCGGCCGGCCGGCCCGGCGTCGTCGACGCCCCGCTCCGAACGGCGGCTGTCGTCGGGCAGCCTGTCAGGGCGGCCGTCGTCGCGGTACCGCGATCCGCCGTCCACGGGCGCCCACTGGCCCGCCCCATCGGCGGCCCAACTGTTGGCGGGGCGGCCGTCGTGCCCCCGGGTCGGCGGGGTGCCGTACCCGTCGGAGGAACGTCGGTCGTGGCCGGCGGGTGTGCCCCGTCGGCGCGGCGTCTCGTCAGGCTCAGGCACCCAGCCGGCGTCGACCCGGGGTGCGGGGGAGACCGGCGGTGCGGTCGGATACCCCCGGTCGGTCGGCGGGGGCCGGCGGCTGTCGTACCGCTCGGAGGCGGGCTGCTCGCGGTGCCAGGCGGCTTCCCGGCCCGGCCCGCGCTCGTCGCTGGGGCGCCGCTCGGACCAGGCGGTCCGTCGGTCCGACTCGGGGGAGCGGCGCTCCTCGCGCCGGGGCGGCTCGGGGAGCGGACGCCGGTACGGCTCGTGGTCGTAGTGGGGGGTGTCGGGCCGGCCGCGCGGGGGTGTCTCCACCGGGCGGTCGTCGCCCCGGGACCAGCCGTAGGCCGGTGTCCCGCCCGGCTCGTCGTCTGGCCAGGAACGGTCGTGGGCCTGCTCGGCAGGGGGTTCGTCGGACCAGGAACGGCCGAGGTAGGTGCCGTCCGGGCGGGTCGGCGCGAGCGGTGGCACCTCGGTGCGACCGACCACGGTCGCCCGCCCGCGCGGTGGCGGGGGCGGCTGGTGGGATGCGCCGATGTCACCGGGGTAGCGCTGGCCAGGGAACTGGGGATGCCACTCGGTGGTCGGTTCGACCACCCAGGACGGTTCGTTCGGGTCCCGCCACCGGTCGGTGTAACGACCGTTCATCCGTCGAGCCCGTCGCCACACCCGGCCGCTCGGCCGATCCCCGTCGGCGGTGACGTGTCCGGGGCCGGGCCCCCGCCGGGCGTCCGGTCGCCGCCTGCCACGCTCCAGTGGCCGGCTCGCGTCCGCTCGCTCACGGCGTTGTCACCTCGTTGCAAGTTGTCGCGCTGGGGCCTCGCGTGCCGGTCAGGTCGCCCGTTCCGGCAGGGCGTGGCTGCGGATGGAGGGTAACGGCGTGGGCTCGGTCACCGCCACTATGGCACCGCCCACGAGCGCAAACGTTATCCGATGGTTCCGGACATTTGGGTCGATAACCGTATCTGGTCTCCGACGATACCCCACCCGCTGGCGGGTCGGTCCGGGCGGGACCGCCCGTGCCCGGTCAGGGATGTTCCATGACGAGTACGGCGAAGGTGCCGGGGAGTAGCGCCTCGTACCGGTGTGGGATGTCGCCGGGGAACGTCGCGTAGTCGCCGGGGTCCAGGTCGACGGGGCTCCCCTCGGGGCCGACACGCAGCCGGCCGGCGGCCACCACCACGTGCTCGACGCTGCGGGGGGTGTGCCCGTCCGCCTCCCGGATGGCGCCGGGCTCCAACTCGATCAGGTAGACGTCCCGCCGCAGGTGGGCCGCCCCGGCGCTGAGCAGCGTGCCGGTGAAGTCGGCCTGCTCGGAGCGGACCCGTGGCCCCTCCCCGGCGCGGATCACCCGGATGTCGTCGTCCACCGGTTCCACGAGCCGGCCGAACGGTACGCCGAGCGCCACGCCGAGCGCCCAGAGTGTCTCCACGCTCGGGTTGCCGGTGCCCGACTCCAGTTGGGAGAGGGTGGACTTGGCCACACCGGCCCGGCGGGCGAGTTCGGTCAGCGAGATGCCGACGCGCTCCCGTTCGCGGCGTAGGGCGGTGGCGATGGTGGCCAGCGGGGCGGCCGGTTCCGGCGGCATGTGTTCGCTCCATTGGATCAATGTTCGGTTTGACGAACGGGGGCGAGCTGTTCACTATGATGAACCATGCGTACGGTACAACGAACAGCCGGCGCCCGGGTTCTCCGCGATGTGCTTGCCCTGGGCGCGGCGATGGTCGCCGTGGGCGCCTCCTTCGGGGCGGTCGCGGTGGCCGCCGGGATCCCGGTGTGGGCGATCCTGACGATGTCCGCGGTCCTCTACGCCGGCGGCGCGCAGTTCATGGCGGTCGGCCTCGTGGCCGCCGGCAGCCCACTGGCCGCCGTGCTGGCCGGGCTCCTGCTCAACGCCCGGCACCTGCCGTTCGGGCTCGCCCTCGGTGACAGCCTCGGCCCCCGGCTGCGGCACCGGCTGCTCGGCAGTCACCTGCTGACCGACGAGGCGACCGCCTTCACGCTGGCCCAACCCGAGGGCGCCGCCCGCCGACGGGCGTTCTGGCTGGCCGGCACGCTGCTCTTCCTCGCCTGGAACGCGGGCACCCTGGTCGGCGTACTCGCCGGTGGCGCGGTTGGCGACCCGGCCGCGCTGGGCCTGGACGCCGCCTTCCCGGCCGGGCTGATCGCGTTGCTGTTGCCGTCCATGCGCGACCGGGACACCCGCCACGCGGCGCTGGGCGGGGCCGCCCTCGCGGTCATCGCCACCCCGCTGCTGCCGGCCGGGTTGCCGGTGTTGCTCGCGCTCGCCGGCCCGGCCGCCATCGCCCTGCGTCGTCGCTCCACACCGCCCGGCGGCGCCGGTCCCGACCTGCCCGCACCCGCTGGCGCGGGGCGCACCGGGGAGGGGGCGGCGTGCTGATCGTCGTGATCCTGACGTTGGCCGCCGGCACCTACGGCTTCCGGGTGGCCGGTGTGCTCCTGCGGGACCGGCTCGACCTGCCCGAGTGGGCCCGGCTGCTGCTGCCGGTGGGTGCCGCCGCGCTGCTCGCCGCGCTGGCGGCGACGGCGGCGTTCACCGAGGCCGGCCGGTTCGCCGGCTGGGCCAGGCCGGCCGGAGTGCTCGTCGGCCTGCTGCTCGCCTGGCGGCGGGCGCCGTTCCTGCTGGTGGTGGCCGGTGCGGCTGGTACGGCCGCCGTGCTGCGTCTGCTCGGTGTGCCGTGAGCCGGGATCAGACCTTGTCGCCGAGCTTGACCTGGGGGGCCGGGGCGCGCATCCGCCGGAAGGTGATCGACCGCATCACCGCGTAGAGGTAGAGCGAGCCCATCCGCTGGTCGGTCTTCGGGAAGCGCTGCCGGACCAACTTGCCGATCTTGCGGCAGATCAGCAGCGAGTCGATGACCACGCCCAGCGCCAGCGCGCCCCAGAGCAGGTTGGAGACCAGCCGGACCACCGGCGGCATCGCCGCGTTCGAGCCGATCAGCACGATCAGCGCGCCACCGAAGAACCAGGTGCCGACGGTACGGCGTGAGTCGACCACGTTGCGGGCCAGCAGCCGCTCCGGGCCACGGTCGCGGGGGCCGCCCTCACGGCGGAACTCCGCGGCGGCCTCGGCGCGCAGCTTGCGTCGGCGCTCCCGCTCCTCCTCCTTGCTGAGGGGGCGGGTGGGGCCGGCGGGGCGCCGGCCGACGGTCGGCCGCTTGGGCGTCTCCCGACCCTTGGCCGGGGTGTAGCCCCGGGACCGCTCGGCGGACTCCTCGGGAGTCACCTGGGAGGCGGCCTCGTCGACGAGGTCGGTGGACTTGCGGCGAAAGAGCGACGGCACGCGGCAAGGGTAGCCAACGGTTCGCGCCCGGTGCACATCGCGGTGCACCGGGCGCGAGAAGTGGTCGAGGTTACGGACGCTCGGCGTGCGCGCCCAGGTCGGCGAGCTTCGCCTCGAAGTCCTCGTAGCCCCGGTTGATCAGGTCGACGCCGTACACCCGGGAGGTGCCCTCGGCGGCGAGTGCCGCGATCAGGTGGCTGAAACCGGCCCGCAGGTCCGGGATGACCAGGTCGGCGGCGTGCAGCTTGCTCGGCCCGGCGATCACCGCCGAGTGCTTGAAGTTGCGCCGGCCGAAGCGGCACGGGGTGCCGCCGAGGCAGTCCCGGTAGACCTGGATGTTGGCGCCCATCGAGTTGAGCGCGTCGGTGTAGCCGAGCCGCTGCTCGTAGACCGTCTCGTGGACGATCGACAGGCCGCGGGCCTGGGTCAGCGCCACGACCAGCGGCTGCTGCCAGTCGGTCATGAAGCCGGGGTGCACGTCGGTCTCCAGCGCCACCGCGTTCAGCTCGCCGCCCGGGTGCCAGAAGCGGATGCCGCCCTCCTGGCCCGGGTCGCCCAGCTTCGGCGGACGCGCGTCGGTGACCTCGTACTCGCCGCCGACGGACCGGAAGATGTTCAGGAAGGTCATCATGTCGGCCTGCTGCGCGCCGAGCACCTCGACGTGACCGCGGGTGGCCAGCGCGGCCGCCGCCCAGCTGGCCGCCTCGATCCGGTCCGGGATCGGCCGGTGGGTGTAGCCGTGCAGCTTCGGCACGCCCTGGATCTCGATCACCCGGTCGGTGTGGACCTTGATGATCGCGCCCATCTTCTGCAGGATGCAGATCAGGTCGATGATCTCCGGCTCCACCGCGGCGTTGCGCAGCTCGGTGACGCCCTCGGCCATCACCGCGGTCAGCAGCACCTGCTCGGTGGCGCCGACGCTCGGGTACGGCAGGGCGAACTTGGTGCCGTGCAGCCCGTTCGGCGCGGAGAGGTGCAGACCCTCGGGCCGCTTGTCGACCGTGGCGCCGAACTCCCGCAGCGCCTGCAGGTGGAAGTCGATCGGGCGCGGGCCGATGTGGCAACCGCCCAGGTCGGGGATGAACGC
Organism: Micromonospora sp. NPDC047527; assembly: GCF_040643015.1. Classification (NCBI taxonomy): domain Bacteria; kingdom Bacillati; phylum Actinomycetota; class Actinomycetes; order Micromonosporales; family Micromonosporaceae; genus Micromonospora; species Micromonospora sp. NPDC047527. The sequence continues at coordinate 42,752 of NZ_JBEYTK010000007.1, forward strand.
GTGCCCCAGCCGGTGCAGCAGCGGCCCGCAGAACAGGATCGGAATCCGGCTCGAGCCCGCGTGCACGTTGATCTGGTCGGTGCTGGCGCTCTCCACGTTCACCGGGTCGAAGACGAGCTCGCCGTCCTCGACGCCATCGGTCACCTTGACGCCGTGCAGACCGAGCAGACCCCGGACCACCTCGACGTCGCGGATCTTCGGCACGTCGAACAGTCGGCTCGGGCTGTCGCCGAGTAGCGCGGCGACCATCGCCTTCGAAACCAGGTTCTTCGCGCCGCGCACCCGGATCCGCCCTTCAAGCGGAGTCCCTCCGTGCACGACCAGGACGTCGTCGGTCAACGCAACCTCCAGCGCGTCGGTGCTGCTGTGTTGATGGTGGGGAGCACGAAAACTGTCGTTACCCCGGATGCGGCCATATCGAAACGGCCCGCTTGCGTCGTCGCTCCGGCAGCATAGCCCTCGGTGACGAAAAAGGACTCGGTCACACCGGCGTGTGCGGCATTAATCGGTGATCCGGCACTTTTGTGTACCAGGGGCGCTACGGAACGTGATCAGGTCGCCGCCGGTGGTGGGGTGACCCCGCCGGGCAGGGCGAGCATCTGATCGAGCGCCACCCGGGCGTGGTGGGCGGTGTCGGCGTCCACGGTGATCTGGTTGACCACCCGACCCGCGACCAGCTCCTCCAGGGCCCAGACCAGGTGTGGCAGGTCGATCCGGTTCATGGTCGAGCAGTAGCAGACCGCCTTGTCCAGGAACATGATCTGCTTGTCCGGGTGGGCCAGCGCCAGCCGGCGGACGAGGTTCAGCTCGGTGCCCAGCGCCCACGCCGAACCGGCCGGAGCCGCCTCGATCGTCTTGATGATGTATTCGGTGGAGCCGACGTAGTCGGAGGCCGTGACCACCTCGTGCCGGCACTCCGGGTGGACCAGCACGTTGACCCCGGGCACCCGCTCGCGTACGTCGTTGACGCTCTCCAGGGTGAACCGGCCGTGCACCGAGCAGTGCCCCCGCCAGAGGATCATCTTGGCGTCGCGCAGCTGCTCGGGGGTGAGCCCGCCACCGGGCTTGTGCGGGTCGTAGAGCACACAGTCGTCCAGCGACAGGCCCATCTCCAGCACGGCCGTGTTGCGGCCCAGGTGCTGGTCGGGCAGGAAGAGCACCTTCGACCCCTGCTCGAACGCCCAGTCCAGGGCGCGCTTGGCGTTGGAGGAGGTGCAGACCACGCCGCGGTTGCGGCCCACGAAGCCCTTGATGTCGGCCGACGAGTTCATGTACGTCACCGGAACCGTGTCACCGGCGATACCCAGCTCGGTCAGCGTGTCCCAGGCGGCCTCGACCTGACCCAGCACGGCCATGTCCGCCATCGAACAGCCCGCCGCCAGGTCGGGCAGGATCACCCGCTGGGCGTCGGTGGTGAGGATGTCGGCGCTCTCGGCCATGAAGTGCACGCCGCAGAAGACGATGTACTCCGCGTCCGGGCGGGCCGCGGCCTCCCGGGCCAGCTTGAACGAGTCGCCGGTCACGTCCGCGAACTGGATCACCTCGTCGCGCTGGTAGTGGTGCCCCAGCACGAAGACCTTGCTGCCCAGCTTCGCCTTCGCCGCCGTGGCCCGGGCCACCAGATCGGGATCGCTGGGCGCCGGCAGATCGCCCGGACATTCCACGCCACGCTCGGTGTCGGGGTCGCTGCCCCGGCCGAGCAGCAGCAGAGCCGTCGCCGTGTTCGAGGGTTCCACCCAGGTCGAAGTCACGTGATCCATGGTCCCACAGCGCGAGCACGGCGCAGCTCCGCTCGGTGTGGGCTGCCACACTGCTCGGCATGCGTGTGCTGCTCTGCCCAGACAAGTTCGCCGGCACCCTGCCCGCGCCGGAGGTTGCCGCCGCGGTGGCCGCCGGGTGGCGCACCGTCGCCGCCGAGGATGACCTGCTGATCCGGCCCCTCGCCGACGGTGGGCCGGGCTTCGTGGAGGTGCTCGCCGATGCCCTCGGCGGCCGGCGGGTGCCGGTGCCGACCGTCGACCCGCTGGGCCGGCCGGCGGCCGGTGAGATCCTGCTCACCGTCGACGGCGCGACCGCCTACCTGGAGAGCGCCCAAGCCTGCGGCCTGCACCTGCTCGCCCCTGCCGAACGCGACCCGAAGACCACCACGTCGTACGGGCTGGGCCTGCTGGTGACCGCCGCGGTGGAGAGCGGCGCCCGCACGGTGGTGATCGGGCTGGGCGGCTCCGGCACCAATGACGGTGGCGCCGGCATGCTGGCGGCGCTGGGCGTGACCCCGCTCGACGCTGCCGGCGCCGCGCTGCCGTACGGCGGGTCCGCGCTGGCCGCGGTCGACGCGTTGGACGGCGCGCCCCGGCTGCGCGGTGCCCGGCTGGTCGCCGCCACCGACGTGGACAACCCGCTGCTCGGCCTGCACGGCGCGAGCAACGTGTTCGGCCCGCAGAAGGGCGCCGACCGGGCCGACGTGCTGCTGCTCGACGCCGCGCTGGAGCGCTTCGCGGCAGTGCTGGAGAGGGACCTGCCCGGCTGCCCGGCGGAGCTCGGCGCGCTGCCCGGCGGCGGGGCGGCCGGCGGCCTCGGCGCGGCCATCCTCGCGCTCGGCGGCGGCTGCGAGTCGGGCATCGGCCTGGTCACCCGGGCCACCCGGCTGGACGCCGCGCTGGACAACGCCGACCTGGTGATCACCGGTGAGGGCTCCTTCGACCACCAGTCGCTGCGCGGCAAGGTCGTCGCCGGGGTGGCCGGTGCCGCCCGCGACCGGGGGGTGCCCTGCGTGGTGGTGGCCGGCCAGGTCAGCACCGGCCGGCGGGAGGCTGCCTCGGCGGGGGTGACCGACGCGTACAGCCTGGTCGAGCACTTCGGCGGGGAGGAGGCCGGTGGGCTGGACGCCGCGCTCAGCCGGCCCGCGGACGGGCTGCGCGAGCTGGGCGCCCGACTGGCCCGGCAGTGGAGCCGCTGAGCGATCCGCGGGCCCGGTCGACACCGCCGTGTCCGGGGCGACCTGCGGTGCCGGTCCCGCCACGCGGGTGAGTCCGGCCGGGGCGGCGTACGATCGGAACTGGACCACAACCGGGAATCACTGGACGGCGCGCGGCGTTGGCTAGTGCGTCCGGACCCAAACCGCGCAGGGAGACTTCCACGTGACCACGCCAGCGCAGACCGAGTCGACCGAGGCCCAGGCCCCTACTTCCGTCGTCCTCACCGACGTCGCGGCGCAGAAGGTCAAGGCTCTGATCGAGCAGGAGGGCCGCGACGACCTGCGGCTCCGCGTCGCGGTGCAGCCGGGTGGCTGCTCCGGCCTGCGGTACCAGCTCTTCTTCGACGAGCGTTCGCTCGACGGTGACGTCGTCACCGACTTCGACGGTGTCGGGGTCGTCGTCGACCGGATGAGTGCCCCCTACCTGTCCGGCGCGACGATCGACTTCGCCGACCGGATCGACGCCCAGGGCTTCACCATCGACAACCCGAACGCGGGCAACTCCTGTGCCTGCGGTGACTCGTTCAACTGAGTCGCGCCACACACCAGCACGAGGCGGGGCCGTCCTTCGGGGCGGCCCCGTCGTCGTGTCGGGGTGCCGGTGGGAGCGGTCCCGGCTCGCCGGTTACCGGCGGGTTGCCGTTGTCCGACCGAGCGGACACCACGGGGTTGCCGGGCCGGTAGGCTGACCGCGCCCTGCTCCCGACCCCGAGGGTTGACATGAAGATCGCCGTGACCGGCTCGATCGCCACCGATCACCTGATGAGCTTCCCCGGCCGGTTCGCCGACCAGCTCATCGCCGATCAGCTGCACAAGGTTTCCCTCTCCTTCCTGGTGGACGACCTGGTGCTCCGCCGTGGCGGGGTGGCGGCGAACATCTCCTTCGGCATGGCGCAGCTCGGGCTGCGTCCGGTGCTGCTCGGTGCGGTGGGCGCCGACTTCGCCGACTACCGCTCCTGGCTGGAGCGGCACGGCGTGGACTGCGACTCGGTGCACATCAGCGAGGTGGCGCACACGGCCCGGTTCGTCTGCACCACCGACACCGACATGTGCCAGATCGCCTCGTTCTACGCCGGCGCGATGAGCGAGGCGCGCAACATCGAGCTGGCTCCGGTCGCCGAGCGGATCGGCGGCCTGGACCTGGTGCTGGTCAGCGCCAACGACCCGGAGGCGATGCTGCGCCACTCGGCCGAGTGCCGCACCCGCGGGTACGCGTTCGCCGCCGACCCCTCCCAGCAGCTCGCCCGGATGCCGGGCGAGGACGTGGTGGCGCTGATCGAGGGCGCCGAGTACCTGATGACCAACGACTACGAGAAGTCGTTGCTGCAGAGCAAGGCCGGGCTGAACGACGGCCAGTTGCTCGACCTGGTCAAGGTGCGGGTCACCACGCTGGGCAAGGACGGCGTCGAGATCGCCGGGCGGGGCATCGACCCGATCCACGTGCCGATCGCCCGGGAGATCCGCGCGGTCGATCCGACCGGGGTGGGCGACGGATTCCGCGCAGGCTTCTTCACCGCGCTCTCCTGGGGCCTCGGCCTGGAGCGGGCCGCCCAGGTCGGCTCGCTGCTCGCCACGCTGGTCCTGGAAACCGTCGGGACCCAGGAGTACGACGTCCGCCGCGACCTGTTCGTCAAGCGCCTGGCCGAGTCCTACGGCGACACCGCCGCCGACGAGATCCGCCCCCACCTCCTGCCCTGACCCACCCGCCCCACCCCGGTCACCCCGGTCACCCCCGCGATCTTGCACTTTGTGACGCTGATACGCACCATATGCCCTTTTCGTCGGGGCAGAAACTGCAAGATCGCCGGGGTGCCGGGGTGCCGGGGTGCCGGGGTAGGCGGTTAGTGGGTTCGGCGGATGTCGTAGGCGGGGCCGTCGGGGCCGGTGATGGCCGCGAGGAACTCCTGGCCGCGCATCCGGCACCAGGCGGGAATGTCCACCGCTGCCGCCGGGTCGTCGGCGAGCACCCGCACCACCGTGCCCACCGGCACCTCGGGCATCCGTCGGGCCGCCGCGATCACCGGCAGCGGGCAGCGCTGGCCCCGGCAGTCGAGCACCTCGTCGGGCATCGTCACAGCCCCACCACCCCGGCCTCGGCGCGCAGCCCGGCGACGATCCCGGGCAACTCGGCGAGGAACCGCTCGACGTCCGCCTCGGTCGTCTCCCGGTGCAGGCTGACCCGGACGTTGCCGTGCGACAGCACCCCCATCGCCTCCAGCACGTGCGACGGCCGCAGCGTCGACGAGGTGCAGGAGGAACCGGACGACACCGCGAAGCCACGCCGGTCCAGCGCGTGCAGCAGCGTCTCGCCGTCGACGTACAGGCAGGAGAACGTCACCAGGTGGGGCAGGCGCAGCACCGGGTCGCCGACCACCTCCACGTCGGGCACCTCCGCCGACACCCGCGCCCGGATCCGGTCCACCAGCGGCGCCAACCGGGCCTGCTCCGCCGCCGCGTCGGCCGCCGCCGCGCGCAGGCTCGCCGCCGCCGCCACCACCGCGGGCAGGTTCAACGCCCCGGGGGTACGCCCACCCTCCCGCTCGTCGGCCGGCCACGGCGACTCCCAGCGGGTGCCCTTGCGCACCGCGAGCACCCCCACCCCGGGCGGGCCACCCCACTTGTGCGCGCTGGCGGTGAGCACGGACCAGCCGGCCGGCAGCGGCACCCGCCCGACCGACTGCGCCGCGTCGACGTAGAGCGGCACCCCGACGTCAGCGCAGGCGGCCGCCGCCTCGGCGACCGGTTGCACGGTTCCCACCTCGTGGCTCGCGGTGATCAGCGCGGCCAGCGCGACACCGGGCACCCGGACGGCGTCCGACCAGGCAGCCAGATCCAGCCGGCCCCGCCGGTCGACCGGCACCGGGTTGGCGGTACCACCCGCCGCGACGTGCCGCTCGGCGGCGTGCAGGACGGCGGAGTGTTCGATCGCCGAGTGCACCAACGTCGACCCCGACCGGCGCCGCCCCGCCAGGCCACCGAGCACCGCCGCGTGCGCTGCCGTCGTACCGCTGGGGGTGAAGGAGACCTCGTCGGCGCGGACGCCGAGCGTCTGCGCGGTGGCCTCGCGAGCGGCGTCGAGCAGTTGCCGAGCGCGACGAGCCTGGGTGTAGAGCTTGCCCGGATCGGCCCAGCCGTCCTCGAGGGCGGCCAGCAACGCCTGCCGGGCGACCGGATGCAGCGGCGCGGCGGTCGCCGCGTCGAGATAGACCGGGGACGCGCTCACGGTCTCGCCTTTGTTCGCGGCTGCGGGGCTCGCAACCCCGGCTCGCTCCTCGCGCTCACGGTTCTGCCTTTGTTCGCGGCTGCGGGGCTCGCAACCCCGGCTCGCTCCTCGCGCTCACGGTTCCCAACGCTATCGCGGCGGTATGCGCAGGATCCCCCCGATGGGGGCGGAGAGTGACCCCACCACGGCCGAGCCCGTCATGGTCGAGTAATCTGCGACCGTCGGTGACGCCTTTGCCGCCGGTGCTGACGGAAGACGCATCGCGGCGCGCTAGGGAGGCAGGACCAGGTGGTCGCAAGGAGTTCGGAGGTACGGCCGTCGGCCGTACGGCACAGCGCTTCCCCAGGGGTAAGTGGACGCCGGGGACGTGGTGCTGGTCGGTTGGCCGGGCTCGGTCTCGGTGGCGTGGCGCTGCTGGTCCTGCTCACGGGTTGTGACGTGGGCCGGACGTTCGGCGGCTTCGGTTGGCCGCAGGGCGGCATCACGCCGGAGTCGCGGCGGATGTACGACCTGTGGATCGCCTCCTGCATCGCCGCGCTCGTGGTCGGGGTCTTCGTGTGGGGCCTGATCTTCTGGTGCGTCGTGCGCTACCGCAAGCGGGGCAACGCGCTGCCGGTGCAGACCCGCTACAACCTGCCGATGGAGTTCCTCTACACCATCGCGCCGATCCTGATCGTCTCCGTGCTGTTCTACTACACGGCGATCGTGCAGACCGACGTGGACAAGCTGTCGAAGAACCCGGACGTCACGGTCGAGGTCGTCGCGTTCAAGTGGAACTGGCAGTTCAACTACCGCGACGGGCAGGGCCCGGACGCCCGCACCACGGCGTCGACGCTCGGCACCAGTGACGTCATCCCGGTGCTGGTGCTGCCGACCAACCGGTCCATCCGGTTCGAGGAGACCAGCCGCGACGTCATCCACTCCTTCTGGGTGCCGGAGCTGCTGTTCAAGCGGGACGTCTTCCCGGGCAACGTCCGCAACGTGTTCGAGGTTTCCAGCCTGGACGCCGAGGGCGCGTACGTCGGCCGCTGCGCCGAACTGTGCGGCAGCTACCACGCGTTCATGAACTTCGAGCTGCGTGTGGTGTCGCCGGAGAAGTACGACCAGTTCCTGGCGGCCAAGCAGGGTGGCAAGTCCACCCAGGACGCGCTGTCCGAGATCGGTGAAGAGCCGTACGCGGAGACCACGCGACCGTTCGACACCCGGCGGACGCAGAGCAACTTCAACCCGGACGACGCTCCGGCCTTCCCGGGAAGCTGAGGCAGCCGCATGAAGACCGAGTGGCGTATCTTCCTGATCATCGCCGGGTTCCTCTTCGGCGCCACCATCCTCTACGGCGTCTGGACCCACGGTGAGTCCGGCGGCGTCGAGTGGGTGGGCACGGTCGCCCTGCTGCTGTCGTTCCTGCTATGCACGATGTGCGGTGGGTTCTTCTGGTTCGTCTCCCGCCGCATCGACCTGCGCCCGGAGGACCGCCCGGACGCCGAGATCGCCGACGGCGCCGGTGAGGTGGGCTTCTTCAGCCCGGGTAGCTACTGGCCGTTCGGCCTGGCGATGGCCGCCTCGATCGCCGCGCTGGGCCTGGTGTTCTGGCAGTACTGGCTGATCGGCGCCGGCATGCTGGCGGTCATCTTCGCCGTCTGCGGGCTGCTGTTCGAGTACTACACCGGCACCCGGCGTACCGCAGAGCACTGATCCATCCGGCCGCGCTCGCGGCCGACCCGTACCGCCACGAAGGCCCGCACCCCGATGGGGGAGCGGGCCTTCGTCGTGATCAACTCCACCTCGGCGATGCGGGGGTGACAGCGCGGCGGGATGCCCCCACGTCGGCGATCTGGCGTCGATCGCGACGCCGCACACCTCAGGCGGCGTGGCGGCGGGTGCGCTGAGGGCGTTGGCGGTCACCCAGGCGGGTGACACGGGAGGCGAACGTGGCGAGGACCACGGCGGCGCCGCAGTCGGTGCAGATCAGCTCGGGACAGTCGGTGCCGTGGCCGTCGACGCAGGGCGGCGCCTCAAACAGCGTCACGCCCTCGCAGACGTCGCAGTGCAGCTCGCGGTGCGACACGGGCGTCTCCTTTTCAGTCCAGGTGAACCGCCCCGGATGCGACAGCGGCGCACAGCGGAAACGGAGAACTACTCGGCTGTAGTTTCACACGCGGGTACGACAAATCCCCACGCACCGTCGCCGGAAGCAGCAAGGGTCACGAGTCGAGAGTGACCGGGCCGCCAGGCGCGCGTCAGGTGGTGGCGGTCTCGATCCAGCGGTCGAGGGTGGCCGCCGCCGCACCGGAGTCGATCGACTCGGCGGCGCGGTCCAGGCCGGCGCGCAGCGCCTCGGTCAGGTCGCCCTCCAGCGAACCCTGGGTGGCCAGTGCCGCCGCCGCGTTGACCAGCACCGCGTCGCGCACCGGACCGGTCTCGCCGGCCAGCAGGCGACGGGCCACGTCGGCGTTGTACGCGGCGTCACCGCCGCGCAGGTCACCGAGGGTGGACCGGGGTACCCCCAGGTCCGTCGCGTCCAGCACAGCCTCACGTACGGTGCCGCCCTGAGCCGCCCAGACGCGGGTCGGCGCGGCGGTGGTGAACTCGTCCAGCCCGTCCTCGCCGCGCATCACCAGCACGGAGTCGCCACGAGCGGCGAACACGCCGGCCATCACCGGCGCCATCCGCGTGTCGAAGCAGCCGACGGCACCGGCGCGAGGCCGGGCCGGGTTGGTCAGCGGGCCGAGGAAGTTGAACACGGTGGGGACGCCCAACTCCCGGCGTACCGGCCCGGTGTGCCGCATCCCGGGGTGGAAGCGGGCCGCGAAGCAGAATCCGATGCCGGCCTCGGTGACGCAGCGCACGATCGCGTCCGGGTCGAGGTCGAGCGGGATGCCGAGGAATTCCAGCAGGTCGGCGGTGCCGCAGGAGGAGGACGCGGCCCTGTTGCCGTGCTTCACCACCCGGACGCCGGCGCCGGCCACGACCAGCGCGGCCATGGTGGAGATGTTGACCGTGTGCGCGAGATCACCGCCGGTGCCGACCACGTCCAGGGCGGTCGAGCGCAGCTCGTCGGGGAGGTCGACCGGGACCGCCCGGCTCAGCATGGTCTCCACCAGACCGGCCAGCTCAGCCGAGGTCTCGCCCTTGGCCCGCAGCGCCACCGCGAAGCCGGCGACCTGTGCGGCGCCCGCCGAGCCGGCCATGATCTCGCCCATCGCCCACGCCGTGTCGGCGGTGGACAGCTCCTCGCCGCGCAGCAGCGAGGTGAGCAGGTGCGGCCAGGTCCGATCGCCCATGACGGGCCTCCCGAGCGTACGAAGTGCGGGTGGGCTGGAACCGGCGCCGATCCCTCCGGCGCCGTGTCGGTGCCGGAGAGCGGGGGACGTCAGGCGGGTGCGTGCGTCCGCAGCAGCTCGGCCACCGTGCTGCCGGTGGTCACCGGGTCGAGCGGGTGCACCAGCGTCGCGTCGACCTCGGCGTACGCGGCGAGCCATCGGTCCGCGGCGCGGGCGATCACCAGGCAGGTCGGCGGCGCGTCGTCCCGGTCGTCCTTGATCTGCCGGGCGATGCCGATGCCGCCGCCCGGGCTCGCCTCACCGTCGAGCAGCAGCAGGTCGATCTCGTAGTCGTCGACCAGGCGGATCGTCTCGGCGTAGGTCGACGCGTCCACGAACTCGACCTGCAACCCGGGTGCGGGCCGGGTGCCGACAGCGAGCCGCATCCGGTCACGGACCTGCGGGTCGTCGCTGTAGAGCAGGACGGTGCAAAGTCGGTCGCTCATGCCGGCACTCCGCTTCGCTGCGTGCCGCCATGAGGCACCATCGCACTGAGCCCGATGATTCGTTCGCTGCGCTCACTCATGCCGGCACTCCGCTTCCACCTCGTAGCTGCCCGCAGATCGTACCGGTCCACGTGACGTAGCCGACACGCCGCCCGCCGCCGCCCGTCCGGCGTACCGTCGGCGCAGCTCAGGCGGTCGCGGCGTCGGCGGCGCGGTCGCGGGCCTCCTGGCGGTCCAGCTCGCGGTCGAGTCGGCGGGCCTCCCGCTCGGACTGTTTGATCCACTGCACGACCAGCACCGCGATCATCGTCACGCTGACGAATTCGCCACCCGCCCACAGGATGCCGCCGGCCAGCACCTGGTCGGCCTTGGGGTCGGCCCAGCCCAGGTTGAGCGACGGGTACCAGTCGCCGCCGAAGAGCGTGCTGCTCTGCATGATGGTGAGCCCGAGCACGGTGTGGAACGGCACGGAGAGCAGCATCAGCAGCGCGCGTGCCGGGTACGGCCAGCGGCCGGGCAGGGGGTCGAGGCCGAGCAGCGGCCAGAAGAAGACGCAGCCGGTCATGATGAAGTGCGCGTGCACCAGCTCGTGTGCCCAGGCGTGTTCCAGCGTGTAGCGGTACAGGTCGCTGAAGTACAGCACGAACGGGTTGACCACGAAGATGGCGAACGCCACCAGCGGGAAGCTGTAGATGCGGGCGACGCGGCTGTGGACGATCGCCAGGAGGCGCTTGCGCGGCCCGACCGGCAGCGTCCGCAGGGCCAACGTCATCGGCGCGCCCAGCGCGAGGAAGATCGGCGACACCATGGAGAGCACCATGTGCTGGACCATGTGCACCGACAGCAGCGCGGTGTCGTAGGCGTGCAGCCCGCTGACCGTGACCAGCGCGATGCCGCCCAGGCCAGGACCGAGGAAGAACGCGGTACGCGCGATCGGCCAGCGGTCGCCGCGGACGCGCAGCCGGTGCACCCCGTAGAGGTAGAGGCCGGCGGCGAGCACCAGGCCGAGGGCCAGCCAGCTGTCCAGCCGGGTCTCGGTCAGGACCGCGCCGACGGTGAACGGTGGCGGGGTCGCCTCGGCGCTGGCGGCCAGGGTGGACGAGCCCGCCGGGGTGGCCGCGAGCACAGCGGCCGGGACGGCCGAGGTGGCGGCGAGGATCGGATCGACGTGCAGCACGCTTTTCAGGCTAGGCCAGGCGAACCGGACCCTGACGGTCGGCCCACGGAAGGCGCAGGTTTGCCACCCCGCTGATCGCCGCCCCCGGTCAGGGGCAATAATGACGGCGTGACTGCGGCCCCAGCCATTGACAAGAGCCGGATCCATTCTCTGACACGACCCAACATGGTCAGCGTCGGGACGATCGTGTGGCTCTCCAGTGAACTCATGTTCTTCGCGGCGCTCTTCGCGATGTACTTCTCCATCCGCGCGGCAGCGCCGGAGCAATGGGAGAAGCACACCGAGGTGCTGAACATCCCGTACGCGACCACCTTCACGGTGATCCTGGTCCTCTCCTCGGTGACGTGCCAGCTCGGCGTCTTCGCGGCGGAGAAGGGCGACGTGCACGCGCTGCGGCGCTGGTTCACCGTCACGTTCGTGATGGGCCTGATCTTCGTGCTCGGCCAGCTGAACGAGTACCGCGAGCTGGTCCACGAGGGCATCAAGATCAACGCCGACGGGTACGGCTCGATGTTCTACCTGACGACCGGCTTCCACGGCCTGCACGTGGCCGGTGGTCTGGTCGCCTTCGTCATCTTCATGGTCCGCACGACCATGGGCCGGTTCACTCCGGCGCAGGCGACCTCGGCGATCGTCGTGTCGTACTACTGGCACTTCGTCGACGTCGTGTGGATCGGGCTGTACGCCATGATCTACTGGCTTCAGTGATCTTGGCGCGTCACGAACCGCGCCGCTGCTTCGTCCCCTGAGACAAGGTCCAACCGGTTAAGGACACCGCTCATGACTTCTGACAACGACCGCCGACGCGGCCTGCTCGCGCGGTTGCGCGAGCGGCCCGCCGCGCGCAGCAGGGGCCGCCGCCGGCTGGGCGCCGCAGTCCGGCTGATCGCCGCGCTGATGCTTGCCGGCGGTGCCTACACCGTCTTCGCCCCCGGTGCGCAGGCGCAGGACAACCCGCCGATGACCGGCGCCGCTGCCGAGGGCAAGGCGCTGTTCGACGTGAGCTGTGTGACCTGCCACGGACGCAACGCCCAGGGCGTCGAGGGTCGCGGGCCGAGCCTGGTCGGCGTCGGCGGGGCCTCGGTCGAGTTCCAGGTCAGCTCCGGCCGGATGCCGATGGCCCGGCAGGAGGCGCAGGCGCACCGCAAGCCCCCGCTCTTCACCGACGAGCAGACCCGTCAGCTCGCCCAGTACGTCCAGGAGCTCGGCGGCGGTCCGGTCGTTCCGGAGGGCGACGTGCTCCGCGACGGCGCCAACGTGGCGGCCGGCGGCGAACTGTTCCGGATCAACTGCTCGCAGTGTCACGCCTTCGGCGGCGGCGGTGGTGCCCTCTCCTCGGGCAAGTTCGCCCCGAGCCTGCACCCGGCGACCGACCGGCAGATCTACGCGGCGATGTTGAGCGGCCCGCAGAACATGCCGGTGTTCGGCGACAACCAGCTCCGGCCGGAGCAGAAGGCCGACATCATCGCCTACATCCAGGAGACGCTGAAGCACGACCAGGACCCGGGCGGGTTCAACCTCGGTCGGTACGGGCCGTCCACCGAGGGCCTGGTGATCTTCCTGGTTGGCATCGTGGCGCTCGTCTTCGCCAGCCTCTGGATTGCGGGCAAGTCGTGACCGAGCGGACCATCAGATTCCGTGCCGTGGTGCCGCTCGGCGCCACCCGTAGCGAGGTGACGGCATGAGCACCCACACCGAGCACCAGGCCTCGCAGGGCCCGGAGCCGCTCGACCTGAACGACCCCAGGCTGACCCGGTTCGACATCGTCCGCGAGGGCGCTCGTCGGGACGACATCGAGATCGTCCACTACGAACCGCAGGTGCTGCCCGGCACCAAGGCCGAGCGTCGGCTGACCCGGGTGGTGGCCGCGTTCTTCCTGATCACCGGCCTGGCGGCCACCGCGTTCCTGGCCATCTACATCTGGTGGCCGTGGCAGTACGAGCCGGGCCGCGGTGGCGACAAGCTCTACACGCCGCTGCTCGGCGCCACCCTCGGCGTGGCGCTGCTCGCCGTCGGCTTCGGCATCCTGACCTGGGGCAAGAAGTTGCTGCCCAAGGAGGTCTCGATCCAGGACCGGCACGAAGGTCAGGTGGACGCCGAGGGCCGCACCATCACCGGGCAGACCATGCTCTACATGGCCGACGAGCTGGGTGTGAAGCGTCGCCCGCTGCTGGGCATCTCGCTGCTGGCCGGTCTCGCGCCGGTCGCCGCGGTCGCCGCGGCGCCGCTGGTCGGTGGGTTGATCTCCAACCCGCACAAGAACAACCAGATGTTCCGCACCGGCTTCTCTCCCGCGGAGGGTGGCCAGCGGATCCGCCTCGTCCGCGAGGACGGCCGTCCGATCCGTCCGGCTGACGTCAGCGCCGGCGGTCAGCTGACCGTCTTCCCGGGCATCGACCACGGCGTGAGCAACCTGCACGCCGACTCGCCCACGCTGCTGATCCACCTGCGGGACTCCGACGCGCAGGAGTCGCGCCGGGCCAACGAGCGGATCGGCCACGGCGACTACATGTGGGGCAACTACGCGGCGTTCTCCAAGATCTGCACGCACGCCGGCTGCCCCGCCAGCCTGTACGAGCAGCAGACCAACCGGCTGCTCTGCCCGTGCCACCAGTCCCAGTTCCTGATCACCGACAACGCCAAGCCCGTCTTCGGCCCTGCCAGCCGGCGGCTGCCGCAGCTGCCGATCGAGGTGGACTCCGAGGGTTTCTTCGTGGCGAAGTCCGACTTCACCGAGACCGTCGGGCCTGATTTCTGGGAGCGGCCATGAAGCGTCGAAAGCTTGACCTTGCGGCGACGCCGGGCAAGGCTGCGGTGGGAGTGGACGACCGCTTCCAGGTGGCCACCCCGCTGCGCAAGCTGCTGAACAAGGTCTTCCCGGACCACTGGTCCTTCCTGCTCGGCGAGATCGCGCTGTTCTCGTTCGTCGTGCTGCTGCTGACCGGTGTGTTCCTCACCTTCTTCTACGAGCCGGCGATGACCGAGGTGGTCTACAACGGCAGCTACGCCCCGTTGCAGGGCACCCCCATGTCCGCCGCGTACGCCTCCAGCCTGGACATCTCGTTCGACGTCCGCGGTGGCCTGGTGATGCGGCAGATGCACCACTGGTCGGCGCTGCTGTTCATGGCCGCGATCGTCGTGCACATGCTGCGGGTCTTCTTCACCGGCGCGTTCCGCAAGCCGCGCGAGACCAACTGGATCATCGGCTCGCTGCTGTTCTGGGTCGGCTTCCTGGCCGGCTTCACCGGCTACTCGCTGCCGGACGACGGCCTGTCCGGCACCGGCCTGCGGATCGCCTCGGCGATCATGCTGTCCATCCCGGTGATCGGCTCCTGGGTCACCTCGTCGGTCTTCGGCGGCGAGTTCCCCGGCACGATCATCATCAGCCGGTTCTTCATCGCCCACGTCCTGCTCGTCCCGGGCCTGCTGGTCGCGCTGATCAGCGTCCACCTGGGCCTGGTCTTCAAGCAGAAGCACACCCAGTGGCCCGGCCCCGGCCGGACCAACAACAACGTGGTCGGCGAGCGGATGTTCCCGCGCTACGCGTTGAAGCAGGGCGGCTTCTTCATGGTCGTCTTCGGCGTCATCGCGCTGATGGGCGGTCTGTTCCAGATCAACCCGATCTGGCTGTTCGGCCCGTACGAGGCGTGGGTGGTCTCGGCCGCCAGCCAGCCCGACTGGTACGTCATGTTCCTCGACGGCTCGACGCGACTCATGCCGGCCTGGGAGATCAACATCCCGATCGGTGACGGATACGTCATCCCGCCGCTGTTCTGGCCGACGGTGGTGCTACCCGGCATCCTGGTGGGCCTGTCGACGATGTACCCGTTCCTGGAGGCGCGGCACCTCAAGGACCGCAAGAGCCACAACCTGCTCCAGCGGCCCCGCGACGTTCCGGCCCGGACCGCGCTCGGCGCCATGGCGGTGTCGTTCTACATCGTGCTGACGCTCTCCGGCGCCAACGACGTGATCGCCGACAAGTTCCAGATCAGCTTGAACGCGATGACCTGGGCCGGCCGGATCGGCCTGCTGATCCTCCCGCCGCTGGCGTACTACGTCACCTACCGGCTCTGCCTGGGTCTGCAGCAGCACGACCGGGAGGTGCTCGCGCACGGCGTGGAGACCGGCATCATCCGGCGTATGCCGGACGGTCGGTTCGTCGAGGTGCACCAGCCGCTCAGCGCGGCGAACGGGCACGGCGACGGCCACGGCGAGCTGGAGTACGTCGGCTGGGTGGTGCCGAAGAAGATGAACCGGCTCGGGGCCCTCGGCCCGGCGATCCGGGGCTTCTTCTACCCGATCGAGAAGCCGGTCGAGGCACCGGTTTCGCCGGGGCACCCGCCGGTCGAGGCCCGACCCGAGCACGAGGAGATCAGCAGCGGCGAGAGCCGTCGCTGACCCCCCGAACGCTGCGTCACGTGGCGCCCGCCGGACTCCGGCGGGCGCCACGCCGTTTACCGGCCTTCGTCGCCCAACCGGCCAGGAGTCGGACGGCCGACGCGGGACCGGTCGACCCCGCGCGACGGGCGATCGCAGGAATAACCCCGGTGAGCCGGGTATCCGTGCGGTCCAACGTCTCTAGGGGGGGAAGCATGTTGGGTATCAAACGCCTCGGCCTGTTGGCCGCGCTGGTACTGGTCGGCGTCGCGCCTGCTGCGGCCGCGCAGGCCGCGGCGCAGCCGTCGACGCAGGACACCCAGTATCTGCAGGCGCTGCACCAGGTGAACCTGTTCGAGATCACCGCCGGTGGCCTGGCCGAGCAGAAGGGCCAGGACCAGGGGGTGAAGGACCTGGGCGCGATGTTGAAGACCGACCACACGTCTCTGGACCAGACGGTGCAGCAGACCGCGTCGCAGCTCAGCGTCGAACTGCCGAAGGAACCCACCGCCGATCAGCAGGCGGTCATCGACAAGCTGAACAACGTCAGCGGCGCGGAGTTCGATCGGCTCTGGGTGACCAGTGAGCTGGCTGGCCACGTCCAGGCCATCCAGGCCACCCAGACGGAGATCTCGCAGGGCTCCGACCAGTCGGTGGTCCAGTTGGCCCAGACCGCCCTGCCGACGCTGCAGGCGCACTATGACGAGCTGGTCCAGCTCGCCAACCAGTTGGGTATCCCGGTCCCGCAGACCAGCGCCAGCGGTACGCCCAGCCCGGGTGGCACCGGCACTGAGTCGCCGGCCCCGGGTGGCACCGGCACCGAGTCGCCGGCCCCGGGTGGCACCACCGAGTCGCCTGCGCCGGGCGGCGGCACCACCGAGACGCCGGCTCCGAGCGTGAGCTGACGTAGCGGCAGCAAGGACGGCCGGTTCACCCGCTCGGGTGGACCGGCCGTCGTGTGTCCGGGTCGGCCCGGGCCGTGGAACGCCGACGGCGTCAGTCGGCGCTGGCCAGGCCGATCGCGAAGGCCTGCTCCAGGTCGTGCTGGGAGTACGCCCGGAACGCGATGTGCGACTCGGTGTTCAGCACGCCCGGCACCTTGGAGATGCTGCCCGCGATGACCTGGGCGATCTGGTCGAACTCGCGGACCCGGACGATGGCGATGAGGTCGACGTGCCCGGCCACCGAGTAGACCTCGCTGACGCCGGGAACGTTGGCCAGGGTCTCCGCCACCTCGGGGATCGCGTCGGTGGCGCAGTCGATCAGCACGATCGCGGTGATCACGGCACATTGCTCCGTTCGTTGGCGTCGTCGCCCATGCTAGATGTTTTCCCACCGGGTCGAGCCGGGGGTGGAGCCATCGGGGCTCAGCAGGGCACGGTCAGGTCGTCGGCGGCCCGGACCACGTCCCGCAGCCGCTCGCCGTCGCGCACGGTCGCGCCGGGCCACACCACCGTGCGGCACACGTCGCCGTCCACCCGCGCACCGGCGCCGACCACCGATTCCACACAGCGACCGGTGACCGTCGCCGAGGGGTCGACCAGGACGCCACCGGCGGCGGCGTGCAGGTTCGCCCTCAGGTAGTCGGCGGGGGTGCCGGTGTCGTAGAAGGTGCCCCGGTAGGGCACCACCTCCAGCGCGCCGGCCGCCTCGGCCGGCCGCCAGACGGCGTGTACCAGGTCGGAGAGGACCACCGGCAGGTCACGGACCAGCCGCCAGGGCAGCAGCGACAGGCCGGTGAAGCAGTGCCCGGCGAAGGTGCCAGGTGCCGCCGGGTCGGCGGCGGGCTGACCGAGCAGGCGTACGGTGTGCCCGTCCCAGCCGTCCAGCATCGCGGCCACGTCCGGGCCCGGGGGAGCGGCCGGGTCGGCCAGGTACGCGTCCGCGTTGCCGACCAGCACCGGCCGTCCGTCGATCCAGTCCCGCAGGTTGGCCAGGCCGCCCGCGGTGCCGAGCGGGTCACCCGGCTCTACCGACAGGTGAGCCCGGTCGTCGACATGCGCGACCACCTGGTCGGCGAGGTAGCAGGCGTTCACCGCGACCCGGGCCGGGCCGGCCAGGCCGAGCCCCGCCAGCCGGGTCAACGCGTGATCCAGCAGTGGCACGTTGCCCACCGGGCAGAGCGCCTTGGGCACCCGTTCGGTGAGCGGGCGCAGCCGGGTGCCCTCGCCGGCGGCCAGCACCACCGCGCAGACGTCCGCCGGCCCGCCCGCCCCGGTCATGGCGCGGTGTCGGGGATCGGTGGCGGGAACTGCCCGGCCAGCGGCCCGATGTCGTAGTAGGCGAGCAGCCGGGCGGTGGGCCAGGTCAGCTTGGGCAGGTCGTCCAGCGGGTGCCACGCGGCCTCGAAGACCTCCGCGCCGTCGACCGCCAGCGCGGTGTCGGACGCCGGCACCTCCGTCTCGAAGACCATGTCCACCCAGCCCTTGGCGTGCACGATCGCGTTCGGCACCGCCGGGCGCAGCCGCGACGGGGGGAGACGGATGCCGGACTCCTCGAACAGTTCGCGCGCCGCGCCCACCACCGGCGCCTCGGCCCGATTGAGCAGGCCGGCGGGGAGCGACCATCCCCGGCCGGGCGGCTGACGCAGCAGCAGCAACCGGCCCGCGCCCGTGGCCTCGGCGTCGCGGACCAGGGTGACCGCGCCGACGATGTACTTCGGTACGGCCAGCCGGACCAGGCGCCGGCGCACCGGCAGCGGCAGCCGGTAGAAAGCCTGGTAGAAGATGGCCCGACCAGTGGCGCGGGAACGGGGGATCATGACCCCAGGCTAGTGGTCACGAATGTCCCTCGGATGCCGTGGGGCCCGGCCGGTCACTGCCGATGGTCGACCAGGTCGATGAGCTGGCGCACCACGGTGTCGGGTTCGAGCACCCGGTCGAAGACCGCGACCAGCAGGGTCTCCAGGTCGGGGTAGCCCAGCTCCTCGGAGAGCCGCAGCAGCGGCAGGTCGCTGGCGAGGCCACGGTTGTGCTGGCGCAGGGCCAGCCCGATGGTGGCCCGACCCAGGCGGACCTTGTCGCTGATCGTGATGCCCGGCTCGGTGTGCTCGGCGAACCAGCGGTTGATCTGCATCTGGGCGTGCGGCGACTTGACGAAACTGAGCCATTCGCGGCGCGGGCCCCGCCGTTCCTCACCGGCTTCGAAGCCGCTGTCGCCGTCGTTCTCGGTGAAGATCTCCACCACGTCGCCCTCGTCCAGCTCCGAGCTCAGCGGCGCGAGCCGGCCGTTGATCCGGGCGGCGAGGCAGCGGTCGCCCCGCTCGCTGCCCAGCTCGTAGGCCACGTCGACAGGCGTGGCACCGGCCGGCAGCACCACCTGACGCCCGTCGGCGAAGACCTGGATCTGACCCTCGGCGAGGTCGCAGCGCAGCGACTCGTAGAACTGCGCCGGGTCGGCGGCGTCCGGCTCCCAGTCGAGCACCCGGCGCAGCCAGTCCAGCTGCTCGGCGCGGGCCGCCGCGCCGCCCCGGCCCGAACGCGGGAAGCGGAAGTCGGCGGCGATGCCGTACTCGGCCGACCGGTGCATCTCCTCGGTGCGGATCAGCACCTCGACCGTGCGGTTCTGTGGGCCGCAGACGCTGGTGTGCAGTGAGCGGTAGAGGTTGTTCTTCGGTGAGGCGATGAAGTCCTTGAAGCGGCCGGGGACCGGTCGCCAGGTGCCGTGGATCGCGCCCAGTGCGGCGTAACAGTCGGTGGCCGGGCCGTCGACCACCACCGAGATGCGGGGCAGGTCGTACGGGGCGGTGTGACCGCCGGCGACGGTGTCCTTCCAGATCGAGTAGAGGTGCCGGGGGCGAGGGGACACCTCGGCGTCGACCCGGCTGCGGCGCAACGCCACCCGGGTCCGGGTCACCACCGAGTCCAGGTACGCGTCCCAGCCGGGCCGGTCGTGTACGTGCCGGGCCAGCCGGGCGTGCTCGTCGGGCTCCAGGTGCAGCAGCACCACGTCGTCCAGCTCACGCTTGAGGCTCTGGATGCCCAACCGGTCGCAGAGCGGGACCAGCACCTCCTGGGTCTTGCGGGCGATCCGTTCCCGCGACGCGGCGGAGCGCACACCGAGGGTCCGCATGTTGTGCAGCCGGTCGGCCAACTTGATGATCAGCACCCGGACGTCCTTGGCGGCCGCGACGATCATCTTGCGGATCGTCTCTGCCTCGGCGGCCTTGCCGTAGAACGCCTTGTCGAACTTGGTCACCCCGTCGACCAGGTGGGCCACCTCGCCGCCGAAATCCTCGGACAGCGCCTGGAGCGTGTAGCGGGTGTCCTCGACGGTGTCGTGCAGCAGCGCCGCCACCAGGGTGGTGGTGTCCATGCCCAGCTCGGCGCAGATCTGCGCCACCGCGAGCGGATGGGTGATGTACGGTTCGCCGCTCTTGCGGAACTGCCCGCGGTGCATGTTCTCCGCGATGGTGTACGCCCGGCGCAACACCGCCGGGTCGGTGCCGGCGTGGATGCTCCGATGGGTGCGGACCAGTTGGGTGACCGGGTCGGAGTCGGTGGTCGGCCAGGTGAGTAACGACCGCAGGCGGCGGGTCAGTGGCAGCTCACCCGACTGGGTCGGCAGGGCGCCCCCCAGGGCGGCGCCGTGTCCGGCGTCGACGTCCACGAGGGACACCTCCTCACCCCGGCTCCGCGCCCGCCGGACCCGGCGGACGGGAGCAGGCCCACGAAACGGGCAGGACTGCACTCCTCTAACAGCCTAAGCGAGCCGACGTAGTCCGATCGGACACTTGGTCATGAGCGTTCGGTCGAGAGTTGGTGGGATGCTCCGCTCTCGGCCTTCGCCAGCAGGTCACGGAAGCGGCCCGCGCCACCGGCTGGCGAGGACCATCCGGAGGACATCTCGACGAGCCGGGTCTCCGATCGCTCCAACCAGGACAGGATGCGTTCGGACTCCTCCGCCGTGGCCGACGGCACCGGGCCGTGCCCGCCCGGCACCGTCTCGGCGGTGGCCCGGATGGTGGTCAGCGTGGGTCGCGGGTGAACGCCCGGCGGGGACACCCCAGCGCCGGCCAGCCGGCCGTGCCGGACCAGGGCCAGCTCCCAGCCGCCCCGAGCGGCCGGCCGGGCGGCGGCCAGCTCGGCGATCCCGGTCAGCGCGGCCAGCCGTTGCATCCGCAGGGTGGCGCGCAGCACCGCGGCCAGCCGGGACCGCGTCACGGCGGCCTCCTCGTAGCGCTGGTCGCGGGAGAGCACCTCGATCCGGGCGAGCAGCGCGTCCACCACCACCTGCGGGTCGCTGGCGGTCGCGGTGCGAAACGGCGCCGCCGCGCGGTCGTCGTACTCGTCGGGGGTGATCTTGTGCTCGCAGGGTGCCGGGCAGCGACCCAGCTCGGCCAGGGCGCAGGCCGGCGTGACGGTGCGCAGCGAGAGCCGGTGCGTGCACTGGCGCAGCGGCACGGCGTCGTGGAAGCCGGCGGCGGCCAGCTCAGCGGACCGCCGGGAGGTGAAGGGCCCGAGATAGGCGGTGTCCGCGGGGGAGATCTCACGGACGATCGACAACCGGGGGTACGGGCCGTCGGTCAGCTTGAGCCAGACCATGCGCTCCGGGTATTTCGACCGCCTGTTGTACGGCGGCGCGTGCGCGGCGATCAACCGCAGCTCGCGGACCTCAGCCTCCAGCGAGTGCGCGCACTCCAATGCCTCGACCCGCTCGGCCGCGGCCAGCATCTCGGAGATCCGGGCGCGCTTCTCGCCGGCGGTGAAGTAGCTGCGCACCCGGGTCGCGATGTCGCCGGAGGTGCCGACGTAGAGCGGCCGGTCGTCGGCCGCCCGGAAGATGTAGACCCCGGGGACCTTCGGCAGCCCCTCGGCCAGGTGGCGCTTGCGGCGCTGGGTCGGGGTGACGGCGCGGGCGAACTCGATGGCGTCGCCGACGGTGTCCACCCGGTGGCCGCCGAGCCGGCCGATCAGCCCGTGCAGCACGTCGACGGTGGCCTTCGCGTCGTCGAGCGCACGGTGGGTGGGCTGGGTGGCGGTGCGGAAGTAGGCCGCCAGGGTGCCCAGCTTGCGGTTGGGCACCTCGTCGCGGGTCAGCACCCGACGGGCCAGCGCGGCCGTGTCCAACACGCGGGGACTGGGCCAGCGGTAGCCGTGCTTCGCGCAGGCGGCCTTGAGGAAGCCCACGTCGTAGGGGGCGTTGTGGGCCACCAGCACCGCGTCGGCGATGAACTCCAGAAAGCTCGGCAGCACCTGCTCGATCGGCGGCGCCGGCACCAGCATGGCCTGGGTGATCCCGGTCAGGACGGTGATGAACGGCGGGATCGGCTGCCCCGGGTTGACCAGGGTGGCCAGCACGCCCAACTGCTCGCCCCCGCGCACCTTGACCGCGCCGATCTCGGTGATGCCGCCGCCGTCGGGCGCTCCACCGGTGGTCTCCAGGTCGACCACCACGAAGGTGGTCGCATACAGGGGCAGTGCCGGGTCCACCCCGCCCGCCGCCGGGTCGAGACCGGCCAGTGATTCCTGGACGTACTCCGCCTGTGCCATCGGCGGCACGCTAGCGCCCCGGTCCGACACTCCCGGCACAGCGGCCTCACCAGTAACCATGGGGCTAGGATGAGAGATCGGCTCACTCACCGGGCGGTGGGCCCACCAACGGTGGGAGACTTGCCACATGCCCCTCACCGAGCCGTACGACGACCACCTCCCGCAGGAGGATCCGGTCGTGGGCGACGGTGCCGTGGGCGACCCGGACATCAGCGAGGATTCCGCCGGACCAGCCGGTGGTGAGCCGGCGGTCGAGCCGGAGCCCACGTTGCCCGAGCCGGTCCGACAGCGGATCGTGGCGCTGACCGCCGCCGTGCTGCCCGCCCTGCCCGCCGACGAGGTGCCGGTGCCGCTGCGCCGGGTGGCCAAGTTCGCCCCGAACCGGCGGGCCCGGCTCGGCGCGCCGGCCATCGCCGCCCAGCTCGCCGCTGATCCGCTGTTCCGGCAGCGGGTCACCGCCCGGGTGCTGACCGACGCCGGCGACCTCGGCGCGGCCGTGATCGAGGGCACCGCGCCGGCCGCCGCCGACCCCGTCGAGGTGGCCGCGCTGGCCTACCTGGCCCGGCCCCGCGGCTGGCGCCAGTTGATCGACGCCAGCGGCGCCGCGGTTCGCGCCGAGGCCGACAGCGCGGTCGTCGCCGAGCTGGTCCGCGAGGCCGAGCAGCGGGCCACCCGCGCCGAGCACGACCGGGCGGTGGCCCGGGTCGAGGCCGAGAAGCTGCGCGACGAGCTGTCGCGCGTCCGCGAGGAGCTGGGCCAGCTCCGCGAGGAGTCCCGCCAGCTGGCCCGTACCCTGCGGGAGACCCAGGCCCGCGAGCGCAAGGCCACCGAGCTGCTGGCCACCGAGCGGGGCCGGGCGGCGCGGGCGAGCGCCGACGTGGACGCCGAGCTGCGTCGCGCCCGCGCCCGGCTCGCCGAGGCGGAGGCGGCGGCCGGGGTGGCCCGCGCCAGCGCCAAGGAGGCGCGCTCGGTCGACGACGCGCGGCTCTGGCTGCTGCTGGAGACCATCGGTCAGGCCGCCGTCGGGCTGCGCCGCGAGCTGGCCCTCGACCCGGTGGACAAGCTCCCCGCCGATTTCGTGGCCGACGCGTTCGCCGAGCAGCCGGGCGCCGCCCCGGCCGGTCCGGCCGCGCGTGCCCGCGACACCGACGATCCGGCCCGGCTGGACCAGCTGCTCGCCCTGCCCCGGGCGCACCTGGTGGTCGACGGCTACAACGTCACCAAGCGCGGCTTCGGCGAGATGTCCCTGGAGCAGCAGCGCAAGCGTCTGATCACCGGGCTGGGCGGGATCGCCGCGCAGACCGGCGACGAGGTCACCGTCGTGTTCGACGGGGCGGAGCGGATGCACGGGCTGCCACCGGCGCCGCGCGGCGTCCGGGTGCTCTTCTCCCGCAAGGGCGAGACGGCCGACGAGCTGATCCGACGGCTGGTCCGCGCCGAACCGGCGGGTCGGCCGGTCGTGGTGGTCTCGTCCGACCGCGAGGTGGCCGACGGGGTCCGCCGGCACGGCGCGTACCCGCTGGGGGCCGACTCGCTGCTGCGGCGGCTCGCCCGCTCCTGACCTCGACCCCCGGCGTTGTCGACACGGTCGGGGTGTCGGACCGGCCGGGATACCCCGATATCGCTGATCTGGAGTGGATCTCGCCCGCAACGGTCGGTGCGGACGGTTCTGTCGTACCCGGTGGATAGCGTCGATGTGACCGACGGTGCTCGGCCGGCGACGACAAGGCGCGGGCCGGCATCGCGAGCCGATCAGGAGGCGTGATGCTCATCGACTGCGACGGGTGCGCGAAGCGGGGCACGGGCTGCTCCGGCTGCCCGCTGGCCGCCCTGTTCGACGAGACGTCCCCGGCGGCCGGGCTGGTCGCCGCCGAGGTCGAGGCGATCGAGGTGCTCGCCCGAGCCGGCTTCGACGTGGAGGTGCTGGCCGCGCCCGCGCGCCCCGGCACGGCCCGCCGCCAGGCCCGCCGCCGGGTCGCCTGAGCGCGGCACGCCGGGCGTCCGGCGCGGGTCCGCCGCCACGCCGCCCGCCGGGTCGGCTGAGCGCCATACCGCGCCCGGTGCGGGGTTTTCGCGGGCCATAGGATGGGCGGTCACGGCGGGAGGAGCGGCGGAATGAGCGGGGTACGACGCGGCGGCAGCCAACCCGTCGGCGGCGCGGCGGTGCCCCGGTGACACCGCGCGGCTGGGCGCTGCTGACCCTCGCCGGGTTGACCGTGGCGCTGGTGGTGATCGCCGCGCTGCTCATCCCGTGGCACCGGCCGCCGGCACCCCGCGCTGACCAACTGGCCGCGCTGCGCGACCTCCCGGCCGAGCAGGTGGCCCGTGGGCGGGAGTTCCGCGCTGCGCTGCGCCCAGGCGGGTACGCGGCGCTCGCCGTCGGTCTGCTGATCGCCCTCGCCCTCGGCCTCACCCCGCTGGGCAGTCGCCTGGTCGAGCTGGTGGGCCGGCCGTTCGGTGGGCACTGGATCGCGCAGGCGGTGCTCGGCGGGCTCGCCGTGGTGCTCGTCGCCGACCTGCTCACCCTGCCGTTCTCCGCCTGGCGGCAGAGCGTGCTGACGCGGTACGGGCTGAGCACCAACGGCTGGAGCGGTTGGGCCGTCGACCTGCTCAAGTCGTACGCCGTGAGCGCGGTGATCGGCGCGGTCGCCCTGTTCGGCTTCTACGCGGTCATCCGGCTCGCGCCGCGCTGGTGGTGGGCGGTCGGCGCGGCCGGCGCCGCACTGCTGGTGGTGCTGCTCTCGTTCGTGCTGCCGGTGCTCGTGGAGCCGGTGTTCAACCGATTCACCCCGATGGAGCAGGGGCCGCTGCGCACCGAGTTGATGAGCATGGCCGCCCGCGACGGGGTGCCGGTGCGCGACGTGCTCGTCGCCGACGCCTCCCGGCGCACCAGGGCGGTCAACGCGTACGTCTCCGGTCTCGGGCCGACCCGGCGGGTGGTCGTCTACGACACGCTGCTGCGCGAGGCCACCCCGGCCGAGGTGACGGCCGTCGTGGCGCACGAGCTGGGGCACGCGAAGGACTCCGACGTGGCGGTGGGCACGCTCACCGGGGCGTTGGGCGCGGCGGCGGCGGTGGTGGCGCTCTACCTGCTCGGTTCGTGGGGGCTGCTGCTGCGGCTGGCCGGCGTCGACTCGGTCGCCGATCCGCGCGCGTTCCCGCTGCTGGTCGCCCTGGTCACGGTGGCTGGTCTGGTCGCGGCGCCGGCGCAGGCGCTGATGTCCCGCCGGGTGGAGGCGCGGGCCGACGCGCACGCGCTCGCGCTCACCCGTGACCCGGTTGCCTTCGAGTCGATGCAGCGCCGCCTCGGCTCGGTCAACCTCGGCGATCCCGATCCGCCGCGCTGGGAATACCTCTATTCGGCCTCGCATCCGTCCACCGTGGAGCGGATGGCCGCCGCCCGCGCGTACGCCCGGGAGGCCGGCCGATGAGCCGCACGTTGCTGATCACCAACGACTTTCCGCCCCGCCCCGGCGGGATCCAGTCCTTCGTGCACAACCTGGCGGTGCGTCAGCCGGCCGGCTCGGTGGTGGTGTACGCGTCGAGCTGGCGGGGGGCGGCGAAGTTCGACGCCGACCAGCCGTTCGAGGTGGTTCGGGAACGCACCCGGGTGCTGCTGCCCACCCCGCTGATCGCCCGGCGGGCGGCCCGGCTGGCCCGCGCGTACGACTGCGACACGGTGTGGTTCGGCGCGGCCGCGCCGCTCGGGCTGCTCGCCGCGGGCCTGCGCCGCCGGGCCGGGGTGCGTCGAGTGGTCGCGCAGACCCACGGCCACGAGGTCGGCTGGGCGGCGTTGCCCGCCGCGCGTCCGGCGCTGCGCCGGATCGGCCGGGGCGTCGACGTGACCACCTACCTCGGGGAATACACCCGCAGCCGGTTGGCCCGGGTGCTCGACGGCGTGACCGACCTGCGCCGGTTGGCGCCCGGGGTGGACGTGGACACCTACCACCCCTCGGTGGATGGTGAGCCGGTCCGCGTCCGGCTGGGGCTGGCCGACCGGCCGGTGGTGGTCTGCGTGTCCCGGCTGGTGCCGCGCAAGGGGCAGGACATGCTGATCCGGGCACTGCCGGAGATCCGCCGCCGGGTGCCCGACGCGGCGCTGCTGATCGTGGGCGGCGGGCCCTACCGGGCGACGTTGGAGAAGTTGGCCCGGCAGGCCGGGGTGGAGCGGGACGTGGTCTTCACCGGCTCGGTGCCGTCGGCCGAGCTGCCGGCGCACTACGCGGCCGGCGACGTGTACGCGATGCCCTGCCGCACCCGCAACCGTGGCCTGGACGTGGAGGGGCTCGGCATCGTCTACCTGGAGGCGTCCGCGACCGGTCTGCCGGTGGTGGCGGGCGACTCCGGGGGCGCGCCGGACGCGGTCCGCGAGGGGGAGACCGGGTTCGTGGTCCCGGGGCGGGACGTCGCCCAGCTCGTCGATCGTGTGTCCCGGCTGCTCGCCGACCGCGATCTGGCCCGCCAGTTGGGCGCGGCGGGCCGGGCGTGGGTGGAGCGGGAATGGCGCTGGGAGGCGCAGGCGCAGCGGATGACGGCCCTGCTCGCCGGCTGACCGCCGCTCAGGTGCGGGCCGGCCGTGGCGGGGCGTGGTGGGGCACGTACTCCTGGCCGGTGAGTTGCTGGATCGCGGCCATCACCTCGTCGGTGATGGTCCGGATGTCGCGTGGTCCGTTGATCCGGTCGGCGACGGAGATCGGCGGGCCGAACCGCAGGCTGATCGGGTGTCGGCGGGGCAGCCGGGCGTCGACGGGCAGCACCTCGGCGGTGCCGAGCACGCCGACCGGGATGATCGGCACTCCGGCGTCGCGGGCCAGTCGGGTCATGCCGGTCCGGCCTCGGTAGAGCCGTCCGTCCGGGGAGCGGGTGCCCTCCGGATAGATGGCGACGAGGCCGCCGGCACGCAGCACCGGCACGGCGGCGTCGAGGGCGCTGAGGGCCGCCCGACCGCCGCCGCGTTCGACCGGGATCGCGCCCATGCCGTGGACGATCCGTCGGTTGAGCCAGCCGCCCGGACCACGCCCGGTGAAGTACTCGGACTTGGCCCAGAAGGTGACGTGCCGGGGTGCCGCGGTGACCAGGAACAACTCGTCGGCGACGGACAGGTGGTTGCCGGCGAGGATCGCGCCGCTGTGCCGGGGCAGGTGCTCCAGCCCGTGCACCTGGGGTCGCCAGCCCAGCCGTAGGGCGGCGCCGACGGTCAGCTTGGTGAGGTCGTACAGCAGGGGCACGGGTTCTCCGGGTGGTCGGGGTTCAACTGGTGGCGGGGCCGAGGTGTGCGTCGAGTGCGGCGTGCAGCAGGGCGTCGTCGTCGGTGGTGTCGGTGGCCAGCGGCAGGCTGCCCCACGCCCAGAGTTGGGCGATGCCGTGCAGGTTGGCCCAGAGGGCGCCGGCCAGCACCGGGACGGGGGCGTCCGTCGGCCGGCGTACCTGGGCCACCAGGTCGGCCAGGTCGGCGAAGAGCGGCAGGCTCGTCTCGCGCAGCCGCAGGCGGCCGCTGGCCAGCAGGTCGTGCCGGAACATCAGCTCGAACATGCCGCGGTGCTCCGCCGCGAAGTCCAGGTACGTCCGGCCCAGGGCCACCAGTCGGGTACGCGGGTCCGGGCCGGCCTCGCGCATCGTCTGCTCCACCCGTGCGGTGAGGTCGGCGAAACCCTCGCGGGCGATGGCGGAGAGCAGGTCGACGTGGGTGGGGAAGTAGCGACGTGGGGCGCCGTGGGACACCCCCGCCCGGCGGGCGATCTCCCGAAGCGACACCGCCGACTGGCCCTCGCGCAGCACCAGGTCCACCCCGACGGCCACCAACCGGGCCCGCAGACTCGCGTCCTCCACGCTCATAGACAGTGTCTACCAGTTCGCGTAGACACTGTCTATGAGCGTGCGGGGGAGATGTCACACAGCGTCCGGCCAGGCCGGTCAGCGGATGCGGGCAAGAATGCGGTCGGCGGGGGCGGGCGGGCCGAAGTGCCAGCCCTGCGCGGCGTCGCAACCGATCGCCCGCAGCCGCTCGGCCTGCCCGGCGGTCTCCACCCCCTCGGCGGTGACCGTCAGGTCCAGCGCGTGCGCCAGCGAGACCAGCGACGCGAGAATCCGCTCGTCGGTGCGCCCGACCGCCGGCGACCGCAGGCCGGCCACGAACTCCCCGGCGACCTTCAGCTCGGTGACCGGCAGGTCCCGCAGGTACGCCAGATTGCTGTAACCGGTGCCGAAGTCGTCGATGGCGATCCGCACCCCGAGGTCGGCCAGCACCCGCAGCGCGCGTACCGGCTCCTCGGCGGTGCTCATCATCGTGCTCTCGGTGATCTCCAGTTGGAGCCGCTCCGGCGGAAGCCCGGTCTGCCGGAGCAGGGCGAGCACGTCCTGCACCAGGCCGGGCCGGTGCACCTGCCGGACGGCCAGGTTGACGCTCACGAACGGTGCCTGCGCGCCGCCGGCCGACCAGGCCTCCGCCTCCCGGCACGCCTCGGCCAGCACCCAGCCGCCCAGTTGCACGATCAGGCCGGTCTCCTCGGCCAGGCCGATGAAGCTGTCCGGCCGCAGCACGCCCAGCTCCGGGTGGCGCCAGCGGACCAGCGCCTCCACGCCGAGCAGCCGGCCGTCGCGCAGCGAGGTCAGCGGCTGGTAGTCGAGGTAGAACTCGCCACGGTCGAGGGCTGCCGGGATGGCCGCGGAGAGGGCGTACCGGGCCAGCTCGCGGCGGTTGCGCTCGGCGTCGTAGAGCGCCCAGCGCGCCCCGCCGGCCGCCTTCGCCCAGTGCAGGGTGCTGTCGGCGGCCCGCATCAGGTCACTGGGGTCGGCCCCGGCGACCTGGCGCTCGACGATGCCGATGCTCGCCGAGACCTGCAACTCGTGCCCGTCGACCGACCTCGGTGCCCGGACAGCCGCCAGAGCCGCCTCGGCCACCTTCACCATGTCGTCGGTGCCCCCGCTGCCCTCCACCAGGATGACGAACTCGTCCCCACCGAGCCGGGCCACCAGGTGCTCGCCGAGGGTCTGGCGCAACTGCTCGGCCACCATGGTCAGCAGCTGGTCGCCGACCTGGTGCCCCAGGCTGTCGTTGACGACCTTGAACCGGTCCAGGTCGAGGAAACACACCCCGACGCGCTGGGCGCCCCGACCCGGCTCGTTGAGCGCGGCGGTGAGCCGCTCGGTGAACAGCGTCCGGTTGGGCAGGCCGGTGAGCGGGTCGTGGGTGGCCTGGTGGCGAAACCGCGCCTCGCTGGCCCGCAGGGCGCGCTCGGCCTGTGTCCGGGCCATCATCGCGGCCCGGCGGATCGACTCCTGCTCGTCGAGCGTCCGGTCCCGCAAGGCGCGGGCGTAACCGGTCGCCACGGCGGCCAGCAGCCGCGCCATCCGGTCCTCGACGTCCTCGGCCACCAACCCCAGGTCACGCACGAGCCGCAGCTGGATCACCTCGACGGTACGACCCAGCCCCTCCGCGGAGGCGATGTGCGCGGCGACCAGCTCGGCGCCGACCCGGTGCCCGGCTCGCAGGTCGAACGGCTCGGCGAGCAACGCGCCGGCCAGCTGCCCGGTGAGCCGCTGCAGCAGGGCCTCGAGCTGGGCCTGGGTCATCGGCAGGTAGCTCGTGCCGGAGACCGCCTTGGCCCAGGCACGGGCGAAGGTGCCCGGGTGGGTGTCCGCCCCGGGCGACTCACTCACCGAGTCGCCCGACGCCGCCCATGAAGACCGCACGCTCGGCGTCCTCTGCGCTCTCCGGAGTGTCCGGTCGCCACTGCGGCACCCAGACCACGCCCGGGTCGACCAGCTCGAAGCCGTCGAAGAGCGCGATCAGCTCGGCTCGGCTGCGGACCGAGAGCGGATTGTCGGTGCGCTGGTAGACCCGCTCCGCCTCGGCCCGCTCGTCGGCGCTGCGTCCGTCGTCGCTGGCCTGCGACAGCACCAGGTAGCTGCCGGGGGCCAGCGCGTCGCGCAGGGTCCGCAGCAGCTCCGCCGGCCGGTCTTCGTCGGGGACGAAGTGCAGCACGGCCACGATCATCACGGCCACCGGCTGACTCAGGTCGAGCAGCTTGCGAATGTCCGGGTGGGCCAGGATCCGCTCCGGGTGCCGCAGGTCCTCCTGCACCACCACGGCGCGGTCGTTGCCGGCCAGGATCTCCCGGCTGTGCGCCACCGCGACCGGGTCGACGTCCACATAGACCACCCGAGACCGCGGGTCGATCCGCTGGGCGATCTCGTGCACGTTGCCGACCGTGGGGATGCCCGAGCCGATGTCCAGGAACTGTCGAACGCCGGCCTCGGCGAGGTGGCTCACCGCGCGACGCAGGAACGCCCGGTTGGCCTGGGCCATCAACGGCGCCTGCGGGACGGCGGCCACCATCGCCTGAGCCGCCGCTCGGTCGACGGCGAAGTTGTGCGAGCCGCCGAGGTAGTAGTCGTACATCCGCGCGACGCTCGGGCGCTCGATGTCGATGGTGTCGGGTGCCCAGTCCGGCCGCTGCATGCGCTCACCCCTTGAGTCCGCGATGCGGGCGTCGCCCGCGCGGGTATTGTGCCCCCGTCGGGACCGCCAGACCATAGCCTGCCGCAAGGTTGCCCCCAACAGCGGTCGATACGCGAAGTCCGCGCCGGCGGGAAGCGGGCGCGGACTTCGGGCGGGGCGTTCCGCTCGACGAGCGGGTGGGGGTCAGAACTTCGGGGCGTCCGGTGCCTCAAGCAGGCCCAGCCGCAGCGCGGTCATCAGCGCCTGCGCCCGGTTGGCGGCCCCGAGCTTCTCGTAGAGCTTGGAGATGTGCGTCTTGGCCGTCGACTCGCTGACGAACAGCTGCTTGGCGATGCCCGCCACGCTCATCCCGTCGGCCAGCAGTCGCAGCACCTGCCCCTCGCGGGGGGAGAGCTGCGGACCGGACGGCGCGAGTCGACGCTTCATCGCCTCGGCCAGGTCGGCGGCGGTGAACGCGCTGGGGGAGGAGGCTGCGTGCCGCGCGGCGGCCACCACCTCGTCGGCCGGCGCGGTCTTCGGCACGAACGCGCTCGCGCCGGCCTCCAGAGCCCCGAAGAGCTGGTCGTCGCCGGCGTACATGGTCAGCACCACGATGCCCATCGACGCGCTGGACTTGCGCAGCGCCCGGGTTGCCTCCAGGCCGCTGCCGTCGGGCAGCCGCAGATCCATGATCACAACGTCCGGCTGTAGGGCACCGGCCTGGCGTACCCCCTCCGCCGCCGTGGCGGCCTCACCGACGACCTCGAACTGGCGGTCGCGCTCGAAGGCGTGCCGCAGGCCCTTACGAATGAGGTCATGATCGTCGACAAGGAGGACCTTGGTGCGGGTGGCCGGTGTCGGACTTGTGGTCATCCTTGGGTTACTCCCCTTCTGATGCTGCGCTACCGCGCACGTTATCGCGCCGGGACGAGGTGCCAAGAACCACCGCCACGGTCGTGCCGCTGGGCTGCCGCGGCCTGATCTCCAACCGGCCCCGGATACGTTCCGCCCTCTCGGCCATGATCGCAAGACCGTACCGCCCGTCGGGGCGCTGGTCAGCCATCCCCTGACCGTCATCCGACACTTCAATTTGCGCGTAGGGGGGATCAACCTCACATGTGACCCAGAGGTTGGACGCCCCCGCGTGCTTGCGTGCGTTGGTCACCGCCTCCTGGGCGATGCGCAGCAGTTCGGCCTCGGTGGCGGCCGGGAGCCGAGCGGTCGACTCGTCCAGCGACAGGTGCACCCGCAACCCGCCGGAGGCACCCACCGTCCGAGCGTACTCGGCGATCGCCGCGGCCAGCCCACCCTGGCGGTCCACTTCACTGCGTAGCTCGAACAGGCTCAGCCGCAGCTCGGTGATCACCCGCGTCACCTCGGCGCGCAGCGTCCGCAGCGCCTCAGCGGTCTCGTCCGCGTCGTCGAAGACGGTGGCCAGGGCGTTGTCGATGCCGTAGCCGACCATCACCAACTCCTGTGCCACCCCGTCGTGGATCTCCCGGGCCAGCCGCTGGCGTTCCTCGTTGGTGGCCAGCGAGCGGACCTCGTCGAAGAGCAGCGCCGCCTCCAGCCGCAGCGCCGCCGGCTGGGTCAGCCCGGTCACCCGGGACACCACCGGGGGCGGGTACGCGTGCGCGGCGTCGGCCTCCAGCACCACCAACCCCACCGTGCGTACCCCGGCGACCAACGGGACGATCAGCGCGGAGACGTCACCGCCCCGGTGCGAGCGGGACTGCGACCGCGCCGCCGTCTGCGCCTGCTGACTGGCCCAGGCGTCGGCGATCGCCGAGTCCGCGTCGAGCGTCGTCTCCCAGTCCACCCGGTCCACCCCGGCCTGGGCGAGCACCACGAGCCGCCCGCCTCCGCTGGCCGACAGCACCGCGCCCCGGTCCGCCCGGGCGACCGTGCGCAACTCCTCCAGCAGGTGCTCGGAGATGCCGCCCGGGTCCAGGGTCGCGCCGGGCAGTTGCCGGGCCACCGTACGCAGCTGGGTCAGCAGCCGGGTCGCCTCGGCGTACGGCTGCGGCTTGCTCTCGGCGCGTACGGCGATCATCCGGTGCAGGGTGCTGGCGGCGTAGAGCCCGAACGTGGCCAGGACCAGCCACTGCGCGCAGACCGCGAGGTAGCCGACCTGGCCGAGCTGACGCCCGTCGCCGACCTCCGTCAACGCGCCGCTGACCAGCAGCGTGGCGGCGGCCACCACGAGCAGCGCGGCGCTCTCGGCGAAGCGGCGACGCAGCGCGGTGACGGTCACCGGCACCGCCAGGTAGGGGAGCACCGCCGAGGCGCCGAGCCCGCCGACCGTGCCGTCGGTCGACGCGACCGCGGCCACCTGGCTCGCGGCCAGCCCCAGCACCACGACCTCGGCCATCCGGCTCAGCGGCCCGATCAGCCGGTGCTGCGGGGCCAGCAGCGCGGGCAGCCCGGCGACCGCCAGCAGCGCGATCCACCACAGCTCGGCGACGTCGCTGGTGGCGAACAGGGTCAGGATCGCCACCAGCGCCAGCATCACCAGGCGGGCGGCCAGGGCAAGGGGATGCGGCTGTGGTGCGGCTGTTGTGGATGCGGGCACGTGACGGATGGTAGTCAGCCTCGATAGATATCGGCGATTTCCGCCGCGTACGTCTTGTGCACGACCTGTCGCTTGACCTTCATCGACGGCGTCATTTCACCGGTGGCCTCGGTGAAGTCCTGGGGCAGGATCCGGAAGACCTTGATCGCCTCGGCCTTGGAGACGGCCTGGTTCGCGGTGTCGATGGCGGACTGGATCTCCGCCCGCAGGGCCTCGTGCTCGCGTAGCTGGTCGACGGGGGTGCCGGGGGCCAACCCGGCGCTCTCCAGGAACGCCGGCAACGCCTCCTCGTCGACGGTGACCAGCGCCGCGATGAACGGCTGGCGGTCGCCGACGACGACGCACTGGCTGATCAGCGGATGTGCCCGGACCAGGTCCTCCAGCACGGCCGGGGCGACGTTCTTGCCCGCGGCGGTGACGATCAGCTCCTTCTTGCGGCCCGTGATGGTGAGGTAGCCGTCGTTGTCGAGCTGGCCCAGGTCACCGGTGCGGAACCAGCCGTCGGGGCTGAGCACCTCGGCGGTCGCCACCTCGTTGTGCCAGTAGCCCTGGAAGATCAGCTCGCCGGCGATCAGGATCTCGCCGTCGTCCTCGATCCGCACGGTCACGCCGGGCAGCGGCCGGCCGACCGTGCCGATCCGGGTGCCGGTGGGCAGGTTCGCGGCGGCCGCGGGCGAGGTCTCGGTCAGCCCGTAGCCCTCCAGGATCGTCACGCCGATGCCGCGGTAGAAGTGACCGAGCCGGGCGCCCAGCGGCGCGCCGCCGGAGATGGCGTCGCGGCACCGGCCGCCGAGCGCCGCGCGTAGCTTGCGGTAGACCAGCCGGTCGAAGACCGCGTGCTGGGCGCGCAGCGCCAGGCTGGGCCCGCGCTGCGTCTCCAGCGCCTCGCTGTACGCGATGGCGACCTGCTCGGCGCGGGCGAAGATGCCGCCCTTGCCGCCGGCCTCGGCCTTCTGCTTGGCCCCGTTGTAGACCTTTTCGAACACCCGGGGTACGGAGAGCACGAAGGTGGGCCGGAAGTCCTGTAGGTCGGCGATCAGGTTCTTGGTGTCGGCGCAGTGGGCCATGGTGGCGCGGGCCTGCACCACGCCGATCTGGATGAGCCGGGCGAAGGCGTGCGCCAGCGGCAGGAAGAGCAGGGTGGCCGCGCCGGCGTTGAACAGGTTCGGCAGCACCGGTATCGCGTTGGCGATGTCGGCGTACATGTTGCGGTGGGTCAGCATGCAGCCCTTGGGCCGGCCGGTGGTGCCGCTGGTGTAGATGATGGTGGCCAGGTCGCTGGCGCGGACGCCCTTGCGTCGCTGCTCCACCTCGGCCAGCTCGACGGCGGCGCCGGTGTTGACCAGTTCGTCGACCGCGCCCAGCTCGATCTGCCAGACGTGGTCCAGCTCGGGCACCCGGTCGCGTACTCCGGCGATGAGGTCGGCGTGCACGCTGGTCTCCACCACCACGGCGACCGCGCCGGAGTCGGCGAGGATCCAGGCGGCCTGCTCGGCGCTGGAGGTTTCGTAGATCGGGACGGTGACCGCGCCGGCCGTCCAGATGGCGTAATCCAGCAGCGTCCATTCGTAGCGGGTGCGGCTCATCAGCGCGACCCGGGAGCCGGGCTGGATGCCAGCGGCGATCAGCCCGCGGGCCACCGCCGTCACCTCGTCGCGGAACTGCAGGCAGGTCACTTCCGCCCAGGTGGTGCCGGTGCCGTCGGCGGACGGGGTGGCGCGGGCGAACTGGACGGCGTCCGGTGCGACCTCGGCGTTGTCCCAGACCGGATCGGTGAGGTTGGCCGCCTCGCCAACGGTGACGATCGGCGGAACAGAGAACTCGCGCACCTGCACTCCTTCGTGCTCGCACTGGCCAGGCGGCCAGCCGCCCGGGGGTGGCGGCACTGTCGAAACTACCCGGCGGGCGGAACGGATGGCACAGGCAGGATGCAGGTTGGGGCTCGTGGCGGCCGGTTCGGCGGGTGGTCGGGGGCGGCGCGGCGCGCGGGAGGTACCCGCCGGGTAGCCTTCGCCCATGGCGGACTCCTCCACCCAGTCGATCATCATCGGCGCGTCACCGGACCGGGTGGCGGCGGTCATCTGTGACTTTTCGCGGTACCCGGAGTGGACCGAAGCGGTGCGGCACGCCGAGGTGATCGAGGAGTACGAGGACGGCTACGCCAGCCAGGTGCGTTTCACCATCGACGCCGGGGTGATGGCCGACGAGTACGTGCTCGCCTATGAGTACGCCGAGGACATCTCGCGCATCGAGTGGCAGCTGGTCGCCCCCTCGAAGATGCAGAAGAGCCAGCGCGGCTCGTACGACCTGGTGGCCAACCCGGACGGCAGCACCACGGTGACCTACACCCTGGAGGTCGAGCTGTCCGTGGGGATGCTCGGCATGTTCCGGCGCAAGGCCGAAAAGATGATCATGGACACTGCGTTGAAGCAGCTCAAGCGCCGGGTAGAAACACCCGGTGCGGCGCAATGACGTGTCCGGCAGCACGGTAGGGGAGCCGAGGGTGGGGGAAACGGATCCGGGTTCGGCCCGGGAAGAGGCGGAACGGCTTGTCGCCACCCTGCTGGCGGGGGCGCGACTGGCCTCCAGCGGGGCGGCGGGTGGTGCGTTCGGCCCGTTGGGCGGGATGTTGTCCGGTGTCCTCGGTCACAGTGCCGCACCGGGCGGCGGCTCCGGCGTCGGCGGTGGTTTCGCCACCGGTTCGGCCGAATGCTGCGTCTGCCCGGTCTGTCGCGGCATCGCCGCTTTACGTGACCCGAGTCCGGAATTCGCCGAGCGGCTCGCGACCGGAGCCGGCGACCTCGCGGCCGGCGTGGCCAGCCTGCTCCGCGCGTTTGCCCCGAGCGAGTCGCCCGCGTCGTCCTCCGCGCCGACCCCGCCGGCACCTGCGGGAACGGCCGCCCCGAGCAGCGGCGGCGAGGCGCCGCAGGCCGACCCGGCCGACCGGCCCGGCACCTCCGATGACGATCACGTGTGGCGCGATGCCACCCGCAGCGGGCATGATTCTCAGCCGGCGCCGGAGCGAGATGTCTGGTCGGTCGCCACCCGGACGGCGGACGCACCCGCCCCGGCCGCCGCAGCACCCGTCGACGAGGCCGGGTCGGTGGCCGCACCGGCACCGACCAGCCGACCCGTGGTGCCCGCATCGCGGGTGCCCGACGACACCGGTGCGGACGCACCGGGCGACGTCGCCTGAGCGCGGGACAACCTGACCCGGACCGGCGTGCCGTCGGCGCGTGGGCCGGACAGCAGAGGGGAGCGGCAGCGGTGACGCTGACCATCGGAGTCGACGTCGGTGGCACGAAGGTGGCCGGCGGTGTCGTGGACGACACCGGCAAGGTCCTCGTGCAGGCCCGACGGGACACTCCCGCCGATGACGTCGGCAAGACCCGCGACGTCATCATCGAACTGGTCAGCGAGCTGGCTGCCGAGCACACGGTGGAGGGCGTCGGCATCGGCGCGGCCGGCTGGATCGACGCCAACCGCTCGACCGTGCTCTTCGCCCCCAACCTGGCCTGGCGCGACGAGCCGCTGCGCGATTACGTCAGCACCGCGGTCGGCCTGCCGGTGATCGTGGAGAACGACGCCAACGTTGCCGCCTGGGCCGAGTTCCGCTACGGCGCCGCCCGCGCCGCCGACGACTCCATGGTCATGTTCACCATCGGCACCGGCGTCGGCGGTGGCATCGTGCTCGGCGGTGAGCTGGTGCGCGGCGCGCACGGCATCGCCGCGGAGTTGGGCCACATGCTGGCCGTGCCGGACGGCCACCAGTGCGGCTGTGGGCGGCTGGGCTGCATCGAGCAGTACGCCAGCGGCAGCGCCCTGGTCCGCTTCGCCCGGGCCGGCGCCCGGCAGGAGCCGCAGCGGGCCGCCGCGCTGCTGGATCTGGCCGGCGGAGAGGCCGAGGCGATCACCGGCCCGATGGTGACCGCCGCCGCGCAGGGCGGCGACCTGGTCTCCGCCGAGGCGTTCGCGCAGATCGGCCGGTGGCTGGGCACCAGCCTCGCCGACATGGCGCAGATCCTGGACCCGCAGACCCTGGTCGTCGGCGGCGGCGTGATCGACGCCGGTGACCTGCTGCTCGGCCCGACCCGCCGCTCCTACCTCGACGCGCTCGCCCAGCGGGGCCGCCTGCCGGTGGCCGAGGTGCTCCCCGCTGAGTTGGGCAACAGCGCCGGCGTGATCGGCGCGGCCGACCTGGCCCGGCGGATCTGAGGCGGTCGGGATGGGCCAGGGCTCGGGCGTACCACTGCGGGTGGTGTCGTACAACATCCACAGCCAGCGCGACGACACCGCCGCGTTGGCGGCGGTGGTCCGGGCCGCACGGCCGGACGTGGTGATCGTGCAGGAGGGGCCGCGCCGGTTCCGGTGGCGGCAGAAGTCCGCCTCGCTGGCCGAGTCGTTCGGCCTGGTGGTGGCCGCCGGCGGGCTCCCCGCGTTGGGCAACCTGCTGCTGACCAGCTTGCGCGTCCAGGTGTCGGGCACCAGGTGTCAGCGCTTCCCGCTGACCCCGGGCCGGCACCTGCGCGGCGCCGCGTACGCGCAATGCCGGGTCGGCGACGCCCGGTTCACCCTCGCCGGCTCGCACCTGTCCACCGACCCGGCCGAACGTCCCGGGCAGGCCGCCGAGTTCAAGCGGGGGCTGGACGCGGCGAGCGGCCCGCTGGTGGTCGGGGCCGACCTGAACGAGGGGCCCGACGGGCCGGCCTGGGCCACGGTGGCGCACGGGTTG
The DNA here is from genome assembly GCF_040643015.1 of Micromonospora sp. NPDC047527. NCBI lineage: Bacteria > Bacillati > Actinomycetota > Actinomycetes > Micromonosporales > Micromonosporaceae > Micromonospora > Micromonospora sp. NPDC047527. The sequence goes on from NZ_JBEYTK010000007.1 coordinate 80,510, forward strand.
ACCGACGCGGCGGTCGCGGCCGACCGGGCGGACCGGCTCACCTACTCGTGCGCGGACCCGCGCCGACGCATCGACGCGCTCTTCGTCGACCCACGGATCGCCGTGGTCGACTACGACGTGGTGGACACCCCGCAGACCCGGCGGGCCAGCGATCATTTTCCGGTCCTGGTGGACCTGCTGCTGCCCAGCTCCGGCTGACGCCTCGCCCGCAGGACCCGCCGATCGGTCCGCGTCGGGGCTGGACATCCGGCTCCGATGTGGGGAGGATTTCGCGGCGACCGGCACCCGTGCCGCACAAAAGGAGATGTCCCGGTGTCCACCTCCACCGACCACGGCCGGCCCGACCCGGAGGCGACCCCGTCCGCGCACAGTCGCGACGACCGCCCGCTCTCCGACCGGGGCGACACGGTCTGCGTCATCGGGGCCGGGGCCAGCGGCCTGACGGCCATCAAGAACCTGCGTGAGCACGGCTTCGGGGTGGACTGCTACGAACGGGAGACCGGGGTCGGCGGCGCCTGGAACTGGCGGCACGACCGCAGCCCGGTGTACGCCAGCACCCACCTGATCTCGTCGAAGCCGTTCACCCAGTTCCCCGACTTCCCGATGCCGGACTCCTGGCCGGACTACCCGCACCACAGCCAGCTGCTCTCGTACTTCGAGCGGTACGCCGACCACTTCGACCTGCGGTCGCACATCTGGTTCGGCACCGAGGTGGTGCGGGTCGAGCCCGCCGAGGGGGACCGCTGGGACGTGACCACCCGATCCACCGGCGGGTACGGGCCGGAGCGCACCTCCCGCTACGCGGCCGTGCTGATCGCCAACGGGCACAACTGGTCACCGAAGCTGCCCCGCTACGAGGGGCTCGAAGAGTTCCGTGGCGAGATCATGCACGCGTCGTCCTACAAGGACCCGGCGCAGTTGCGCGGCAAGCGGGTGCTGGTGGTCGGCGCCGGCAACACCGGGTGCGACATCGCCGTCGAGGCCGCGCAGCAGGCGTCGCTTTGCTGGCACTCCACCCGGCGCGGCTACTGGTACGCCCCGAAGTACGTCCTCGGTCGCCCCGCCGACCAGGTCAACGACTCCCTGCTGGCGCTGCGGGTGCCGCGGCGGGTACGCCAGTGGCTCTACCACTGGACGCTGCGGCTGACCGTGGGCGACCTGACCCGTTTCGGCCTGCCCAAGCCCGACCACCGGGTGTACGAGACGCACCCGATCGCCAACAGCCAGCTCGTCTACTACGTGGGCCACGGCGGGATCGGCCCGGTGCCCGACGTGGCTCGGTTCCACCCGTACGCGGTGGAGTTGGCCGACGGCCGCGAGATCGACCCCGAGCTGGTCATTTTCGCCACCGGCTACCTGCCGCGCTTCGAGTTCCTCGACGCATCGGTGTTCGGTGACAGCGCCGGCACGGGCCGGCCCACGCTGTGGCTCAACGCCTTCACCCCGGGGCATCCGACGCTGGCGGTGGCCGGCCTGGTGCAGCCGGATTCGGGGATGTTCACGCTGGCGCACTGGCAGACGGTGCTCTTCGCCCGGCTGCTGCGGGCTCGGCGGGACCGACCGGAGCGGGCTGCGGCGTTCGCGCAGCGGACGCGTGACCGGGCCGGGGAGCGCTACTCCGGGCAGGTCAAGGAGAGCAGCCGGCACTGGTTCGAGGTCGGCCACGCCGACTACCTGCGCGCCGTCCAGCGCGCCCTACACGACCTGGAGGGCAAGTGAGCGCGAGGAGTGAGCTTGCGAGCCCCGCAGTCGCGAACGAAAGGCTGGGCCGGTGAGCGCGAGGAGTGAGCTGCGGATCATGCGGGGCCGGGAGTGGTCCCGTCCGGTCCGGCCGGCGCGGCGTGAGGTGGTCAGCGCCGTTCCGGAGCTGGAGCAGGGGCGGCCTCCGTTGCTCTTCGTGCCGGGTTTCGGGCACGGCGCGTGGGCGTTCGCCGAGCACTGGTTGGGGCACGCCGCGTCACGGGGCTTTCCGGCGTACGCGATGAGTCTGCGGGGGCACGGCGGCAGCGAGCCGGCGCCGGAGGCGACGCTGCGGGCGTACGCCCACGATGTGGTCCAGGTGGCGGCGGGCCTGCCGCGCCAGGCGGTGCTGGTGGGGCACGGCGCCGGGGCGTTGGTGGTGGCGCACGCGCTGGCCCGCTACCCGGCGCGCGGCGCGGTGCTGGTGGCGCCGGTCTTCGGCGGCTGGGGGATGTTCGGGACGGCGGTGCGTCGCAACCCGGCCGGCACGCTGCCGGCGGTGTTCGGGGGGCCGCTGCGGCTCAGCCGTGGGCAGCTGTTCAGCCGCGAGTTGCCCGACGAGGAGGCGCGGCGGTACACGGCGCGGCTCGGCCGGGCGGGCCGGCGGGCGCAGTGGGCGCTGCTGGGCGAGCCGGAGGCGGAGCCGCCGGTGGGTGCGCCGCCGGTGCTGGTGCTGGGCAGCCCGGACGACCGGGTGGTGCCGTCGTCGACGTTGACCCGGGTGGCTCGCCGCTACGGTTCGGCGCCGCTGCTCTTCCCCGGGATGGGGCACGACCTGATGCTCGACGTGCGGTGGGCGGAGCCGATCGACGCGATCCTGGACTGGTTGGAGAAGGAGCCGGTGGCGCGCTGAGCGAGCGGCGGCCGCGGGTCAGCCGGTGGTGTGCTGGGTGGCCCGGTCGGCGGGCCGGGGCACCCGGGCGGTGCCGTCCGGGGGGCCGTCGGTGCTGGTCAGGCGACCGACCAGGGCGCCGTTCTCGTCGAGGGCGCTGAGGTAGGAGCGGGCCCAGGCTCGGATGTCGTGCTCGTGCAGGTGGGCGCGCATGGCCCGCATCCGTTCGGTGACGTCGGTCGGGCTGGCCCGCAGGGCCGTGCACAGCGCCTGCTTGAGCCCTTCCAGGTCGTGCGGGTTGACGAGGTAGGCCTGGGAGAGTTCGGCGGCGGTGCCGGCGAACTCGCTGAGCAGCAGCGCGCCCGTGTCGTCGACCCGCGCGGCGACGTACTCCTTGGCGACCAGGTTCATCCCGTCGCGCAGCGGGGTCACCGCCATCACGTCTGCGACCCGGTAGAGCGCGGCCAGCTCGGCCCGGTCGAAGGGCTGGGTGAGGTAGTGGATGGCCGGTTCGCCGACCCGGCCGAACTCGCCGTTGATCCGGCCCACTTCGCGTTCGATCCGTTCGCGCAGGATCTGGTACTGGCCGACGCGTTCCCGGCTCGGCATGGCGACCTGGACGAGCACCGTGTCGCGAACCTTCACGTCGCCACTGGCGAGCAACTCGCTGTAGGCCTTGAGCCGCTGCTCGATGCCCTTGGTGTAATCCATCCGGTCCACGCTGAGGATGACCTGCCGGGGGTCGCCGAGGTCCTGGCGGAGCCGGCGGGCCCGGGCGGCCACCTCGGGGCGGGCGGCGAGGGCGGCCATCTCGGTGGTGTCGATGGAGACGGGGAACGCCCCGATGCGGACCACCCGGTTGTCGATCCCGATCCGGCGGTCGGTGGCGGGCAGTTCCAGCACCCGGGTGACGAGTTGGGCGAAGTTGTGCGCGGCCTGGGCGCGCTGGAAGCCGACCAGGTCGGCCCCGAGCATGCCCCGCAGCAGCTCGGCCCGGCGGGGGAGCTGCATGAACAGCTCCGGCGGCGGGAACGGCACGTGCAGGAAGAACCCGATGCGCAGGTCGGGTCGCAGGGCGCGCAGTTGCCCGGGGACCAGTTGCAGGTGGTAATCCTGCACCCAGACCACCGCGCCCGGCTCGGCCACCTCGGCGGTCGCCTCGGCGAAGCGCTGGTTGACCCGCTGGTAGGCCTCCCACCACCGGCGGTGGTGTTCCGGCTGCTCGACGGCGTCGTGGTAGAGCGGCCAGAGGGTGGCGTTGGAGAACCCCTCGTAGTGGTCGCGAAGGTCTTCGTGGCTGAGTGGGACGGTGTGCATCCGAACGCCGTCCACGTCCGGCAGCGTGGGGGCCGGCCCGGTGCCGCCGGCCCAGCCGACCCAGGTGGCCGGGGTGTGTCGCAGCAGCGGGTGCAGCGCGCTGACCAGCCCACCGGGGCTGCGGCGCCACTCGCAGGCCCCGTCCGGCGCCTGGTTGTCGTCGATGGGGAGGCGGTTGGCCACCACCACGAGGGAACTCTGTCGCATCTCGGGCATTCCGATCAGCAGAGGACTGACCGCCACGAGCAAGGAAAAACCGGTCAGTCAGCGGGGGAAGTGACGTACAGCGGTATTCCTACTGACCGTAAGTTACACCATTGTTACGCCCCGGGCGGGGCGAGGTCGTCCCGGGATGCGGTCGGGCGTCAGACGACGGCGCCGTTGCCCGGATCGTCGTCGTCCTCGTCACCGGGGCGCAGTCGCCAGATCAGCGTGACGAAACCGGCCAGGATACCGGTGAAGCCGAACAGGGTGACCGCCGAACGGTCGATGGGGAGCAGCCACGGGAAGAGGAAGAGCACGAACCCGACGACCACCGCGAGCGTGCCGATCACCGCGTACTTGGAGAACCGGGGCAGCGGCGGCGGTGGCGGCGGGTGGTAACCCTCGTCCTCGTCGTCGTCGGGCAGGTCGGCGCCGAAGGTGTCCAGCCCGTCCAGCAGCGACGGCTCGTCCGGCCGGGGGCCCCGCCCGACCGAGATCCCGGAGAAGTCGGTGGCCGACGGCAGCCGGCGGACGTCGGTGGCGGTCGGCCCGGCCTCGTCGGTGCCGGCACGGGCGAGTGGCCCGGCGGCCGGCTCGTCCCGGGTCTTGCGGTCGTCCCGGTCGTCGACGTCCTCCGCGGCCGGCCACGGGTGGTCGCCGGCCGTCGAGGCGGTGTGGAAACCGGCCACGATCCGGGCCCACTCGGCGTCGATGTCCGGCTCGTCGCGGGCTGGGGGCTGCTCCGGGGCCGTCTCGTCGGCGAGCTGGGTGAGGTAGTCGCGTGCGGTGGTCAGGTGCGACCGGTCGACGTAGAGCCGGTCGACCGGTCGGGCCGGAACGGTGGTGGTGCGGGTGACCGGGTTGAGGTCGGCAGACGGTTGCAGGTAGGCGGCTATCCCGCCGGCGGCCAGCACGTCGAGCAGGTGCTCGCCGACGCGCGGATCGACGTCGCCGACGACGGCGTACTCGCTCGCGTCGAGCCCGTTGTCCCGCCGTCCCCGGCGGGCCCCACCCGCTGACACCCGGACATCCTCCTCAACGCGCCGTGCGGCGCGGCCGGCCCTGCCCCCTCGGCGTCCGTCCGCACGCCGTGCTCTGAATCGTGACACGTCAGGGGTCGGTTCCGGGAGTGCGTTGTGTCGCGTCTTCCAAAGTCACGGCCACTGCCGCAGGTCGCGGCAGGGCTCCAATGTCCGTTCTTGCGCGACAAGTGCTATCTCGATGATCGTTGACGCGGGCAACTCGACACGCCGAGCCCGCCCTGCCGGGCTGTCATCGAACGGGACCGGGGAGGCGCACGTGGCTGCTGATGAGTACGAGGAACTGGACATTCCGCCGCAGTTCCAGACCTTCGCCGACCGCCACCACCTGGAGTACCGGCAGACGCCACCCGGTATCGCCCTCTATCTGGGCCTCGCCGCGATTTTCGTGGGGGCGCTGTTCAGCGCGGCCCCGAAGGTCGCCGACGACCGGATCATCGGTTACCTGATGCTGGGCGGCGGCGCCGTGCTCCTCGTCGCCTCCCGGGTGCTGCACAGGCGCAAGCGACGGCGGGAAGATGCGCTGTACCGCGAATACCTACAGTGGAAGGAGGAGCAGGGCGGGTAGCCGTGTGCGAGGTGCCCACTTGGTCCGTTGTGGTGCGGCTCCGGGCTTCGTAGGCTCGACCGTGACGGGCGACGCTTGCGGGCATGGCGCGCCGTCGCGGGCCCACCACGGGAAAGGACGCCGGTGCTCTACTGGCTGCTGAAGTACGTCATCCTCGGTCCGCTGCTCAAGCTGATCTTCCGTCCGCAGGTGGAGGGTCTGGACAACGTGCCGGCGACCGGCCCGGTGATCCTGGCCAGCAACCACCTCTCCTTCTCCGACTCGATCTTCACCCCGCTGATCACCCGGCGGAAGGTCACCTTCGTGGCCAAGGCCGAGTACTTCACCGGAAAGGGGATCAAGGGCTGGCTGACCAGGATGTTCTTCGTCGGCACCGGCACCATCCCGGTGGACCGCTCCGGCGGCCGGGCCGCCCGCGCCGCCCTGGACACCCAGTTGCAGGTGCTGCGCGCCGGGGGAGTGGCCGGCATCTACCCCGAGGGCACCCGCTCCCCGGACGGGCGGCTCTACCGGGGCAAGACCGGGGTGGCCCGGCTCGCGTTGGAGAGCGGCGCGGTGGTGGTGCCGGTGGCGATGCTCAACGCCGACCAGATCCAGCCGCCCGGCAAGCTCATCCCCAAGATCGCCCGGGTGCGGATCCGCTTCGGCGCCCCCCTCGACTTCTCCCGCTACGAGGGGATGGCCGGTGACCGGTTCGTCGAGCGCGCGGTCACCGACGAGATCATGTACGAGCTGATGGAACTCTCCGGCCGCGAGTACGTCGACATCTACGCGCAGAAGCTCAAGCAGCTCGCCCCCGCGCCGGTGGCCGCCTGACCCACGCTCAGCAGGCCACCGCCGGCCCGGTCGGGCTGATCGGCCGCCCGGCCAGCGCGAGCAGACCCGGGGCGTTGTTGCGCAACGCGAAGGTGCCGACCTCGGCACGCGCCACCCGGGCGGCTGCCGGCTCGCCGGCCCGGGTCAGCTCGGCCGCCGCGAGCGCCAGCGCCAGCGCCCGGTCACTGGCGTCCGGGATCCGGCCGTACGTCTCGGCGGCGGCCAGGTGCAGCTCGGCCGCGCGCCGGTGGTCGCCGTCGGCCGCGGCCACCGCCGCCGTCACGGTCCGCAGCGCCGCCTCCGACCACGGCGTGCGATGACCCACCCGGTCCAGCATCGCCCGGACCCGCACCGAGGCGTCCCGCCCGGCCAGGGCGGCGGCGTACGCGGCAGCGGCGATCCACTCCCCGCTGGCCAGGGCCGGCACCTCCGACCAGGACCGATCCAGCTCGTCGATCAGCTCCGCCGCCTCGGCGCCACGGTCCTGCAACGCCCGGCAGAGCGCCGCCATGCCCAGCATCGTCCAGCGCAGGCGGTGGAACCCGCTGCGTCGCGCGGTGTCCAGCGCGTCGACCAGGTCGCTCGGATCATCGTCGTCGCGCAGCACCAGCAGGCAGCAGCGCAACCCCCGCACCTGCATGTCCCAACTGCCGGTCGGAGTGTCCACGAACGCCTCCGCCGCCGCGAGCAGCCGGCCGAAGTCACCCTCGAACCAGGCCCGCATCGCCTCCGCCGAATAGCTGGTGGTCAGCGTCTGGCCGCTGGCCGTCCGGGCCGGCGCTGCCGAGAGCAGGGCGTCCGAGCGCAGCCAGTCACCCTCCTCGCGGATCGCCCAGGCGAGGTTCTGGGTGGCCCGGGGCAGCGCGAGCAGCTGACCGGCCCGCGCGAACTCGACGACCGCGTGCAGCTCGTCCAGGCCGATCCGGTCGCCGGCCTGGTAACGGGCGGTGGCGGCGGTGATCCGGGCGTTGGTGCGGGTCTCGGTCAGGCCCAGCCGCTCCGCGATCTCCGCCGCCGTGTCGGCCGCCGCCACGGCCAGGTCCCGCTCGTAGTTGAGCATGTGCAACCGGCCCAGCTCGGCGTACGCGTCGGCCTTCTGCGAGGTGTCCGGCAGCGGCTCGAACAACTGGACCGCGCGGTCGAGGCAGACCAGCGCGTCGGCGCGGTCGGCGCGCAGCCAGGCCGCCTGGCCGAGCAGCGTCCACGCCCGGGCGGCGCAGGCGTCGTCGCCGTGCGCCAGCAGCCGGTCGGCGAGCGCGTGCACCTGCTCGGGCCCACCGCCGGAGAGGAACCCGTTGCCGTCGCGGTAGAACGAGATCTCCGTGCTGAGCAGCTCCAGTTGGAGCCGGCCCACCGGGTCACCGTCGTCGGCCAGGCCGAGCGCCCGGCCCGCGTGGCTCGCCGCCGCGTCCAGCCCGTGCAGGGCGTACGCCCGGCGGGCTGCCCGGTGCAGCGCCTGCCGCGCCGGCGCCGCATAACGGCGGACCTGCATGCCGAGCGAGCGGGCGATCTCGTGGGCCGCCCAGCGGTGGTGGGCGAGCACCTCCGCCAGGTCGGTGTCGCGGCTGTGCGACAGCGCGTCGAGCCAGTCCGCCGCCCGCTCGTGCCGCGCGACCCGCTCGGTGCGCGGCAGCCGCTGGTAACAGACGTCGCGCACCAGCACGTGCCGGAACCGGAACTCCGCCTGCCCGGCCATCGTCGACGCCGCCTGCTCGTGCACGAAGTCGCGCTGCTCCAGGCGGCGGAGCGAGCGTTCGACCGACTCGACCGGCTGCCCCAGCGCCGCCGCCACCGCACCCGGCCAGAACTGCACCCCGACCACCGAGGCGGCCAGCAGCACCGCCCGGTCCTTGGCGTCCAGCAGGTCCACCCGGTTGGCGATCACCGCGTGCACGCTCTCCGGCATGGTTAGTTCGAGCTGCTTGTCCAGCGACCACCCCCGCCCGGACTGGCGCAACGCGCCCTGCTCGATCAGCATCCGGACGTACTCGTGGGCGTAGAGCGGATTGCCGCCGGCCACCTCGATGAGCGGGCTGAGCATGTCGGCGGAGAACGCCGCCTGGCCGAACAGGTGCGCGTACAGGGCGGCGATGCCGGTGTCGCGTAGCGGCGGCAGGGTGATGGTCACCGAACCGGTGATCGTGCCGGCCCAGCTCGGATCCCGGTCGACCAGCTCCGGGCGGGCGGTGCAGAGCAGCAGCAGCGGCACCTCCCGGGCCGCCGCCCCGAGCAGCTCCACGAAGCGCAGCATCGCGTCGTCGGCCCAGTGCAGGTCCTCGAAGACCAGCACGGTGGGGCGCCGGGCGGCCAACGCCAGCAGGAAGCGCCGCCACGCGGACTCCGCCTCCTCGGCCGGCAGCGGCGTGCCGGGCAGCCCGACCAGCGGGCGCAGGGCGTCCACCACCCGGTCCCGTTCGCCCGGCCCGATCAGCTCACCGACGGCGGTGGCCAACCGCTGGGCCGCGCTGCCGGCCGGGTCGGTGTCCAGGATGCCGGCCTCGGTCTTGACGATGTCGGCGAGCGCCGCGAACGTGACGTTCTCCCCGAACGGCGGGCATCGCCCGGTCCGCCAGGTCAGGGGCTCGTCGACCAGCCGGCCGGTGTGCCGGTAGAGCTCCCGCAGCAGCCGGCTCTTGCCGATGCCGGCTCGGCCGAAGATCGTCACCACCTGCGGCAGCCGGTCCCGCAGCGACCGGTGCAGGGCGTTGACCAGCATGCCCAGCTCGTGCTCCCGGTCGACCAGCGGCGTGGTGTCCGGCTCCCGATCGGTGGGCTGGCGGCGCAGCGGAGACAGGGCGAGCCACACCTCGGTCGGCGACGACCGACCGCGCAGCGTGACTGGGGGCTGCTCCTCGTAGCGGATGGCGTCCTTGGTCAGCGCGTGCGTGTTGCCGCAGACCAGCACTCCGCCCGGCGGCGCGACGGACTGCATCCGCGAGGCGGTGTTCACCACGTCGCCGGCCACGATCGCCTGCCCGCCGTCGCGGGCGGCGGCCACGTCGACCAGCGCCTCGCCGGTGGCCACCCCCACCCGGAACCGCAGCTCGGTGCTGCCGGTCGGCGCGAACCGGGTGAGCACCCGTTGCAGCTCCAGCCCGGCGCGTACGCAGCGCAGCGCGTCGGTCTCGGTGGCGATCGGCGCGCCGAAGAGCGCCATCACAGCGTCGCCGATGTACTTCTCCACCACCCCGCCGTACTGGCCGACGACCCGGCGGGCGGCGGAGAAGAAGCCGGTCTGCATGCCACGGACCTGCTCCGGGTCGGCCCGCTCGACGTACGGGGTGAAGTCGATCAGGTCGACGAAGAGCACACTCACCCGCCGGCGGTCCTCCTGGGGGGTGACGGCGGCGGGTCGGTCCGCTCCCGGCCGAGGCGACCCGCACGAGGTGCAGAACGTGACGTCCGAGGCGAGCGGGCGCAGGCAGTGGGGGCAGACGGCGCCCAGCTCGGCGCCGCAGCCACCGCAGAAGCGGTCGCCGTCGGCGGCCGTGCGTCCACAGCGCTCACACTGCGCGGCGATGACACCCTCCACTGGCGGACCGGTCGACGCCAAGGGCGTCCCGTCAGACGGAGTATCACCGTCGGGACCGCTGTCGGGTACCGGCCTGTTGGCTTGTGGACAGTCCACACGGGGGATTCGCGGACTACATTCAGTCAGCCAATCTCGATCAGCGACCAGAGGGGGACAGGTCAATGGTGTACGTCAAGTTGGAGAGCGACTGGACCGACGGCAACGGGGTCAGCCACTCCGCGGGCGAGTCGGTGGACGTCGACGCCGCCACGCTCGCCACGCTCCAGGCCGAGGGCATCGTCATCGAGCAGTCCCACGGCCCGGGTGGCGACGGCAAGGGTCCGGACAAGTGGGCCGGGCCGGGCAGCTCCGGAGTCTGATCCGGCGCCTGTGACACGACGACGCGGCCGGGTCGCCCTCGGGTGACCTGGCCGCGTCGTGTTCGTCTCTGTGTGCTGCCCGCTCCCGGCGGGTCAGCGGTCGTTCATGCCGGCACGGCGGCGCAGCGCGGCCACGTCGGTGACCACGATGCGGCGGCCCTCGGTGCGCAGCCAGCCGCGGCTGGCGAACGAGCCGATCGCCTGGTTGACGCTCTGCCGGGAGCCGCCGGCCATCTCGGCCAACTGGCTCTGGTTGAGCTCGATCGTGATCATCGGGGCCTGACTCTCGCCGGCCAGCCGCACCAGCGTCTTGGCCACCCGGCCGGGCAGGTCCAGGAAGACGTGGTCGGCGTTCTGCTCGGTGAGCCGGCGGATCAGCCCGCCCAGCGAGCGCATCACCGCGTCCAGGATGCGCGGGTTGGAGTGCACCAGCTCCATGAACGCCCCCCGGGAGAGCGCGAGCGCCGCGCAGTCCTCGATGGCCTCGGCCGAGGCGGACCGGGTGGAGGCGTCGAGCAGGGAGACCTCACCGAGCACGTCCGGTGGACGGATCACCGACAGCACCGCCCGCTCGCCCGTGGGCGCGGTGCGGAAGACGGCCACGGCACCCCGGCGCAGGACGATCAGCGACTCACCCGGGTCGTTCTCCACGAAGAGCAGTTGGCCCTTGCGGTAGGTGCGGGGGACGGCGGCGGCGATCACGCGCTGCCGCACCTCGGGTTCCAGTCCAGCGAACATTTCGACACCCGTGAGCGCATCACCCGGCTCTGGCAGGCGAACCTCCACGGCCCAACCCCTCCCCGGTCAAGGACCACAAATTCGCTCACCGGGCGAAACCTGATGGCCCAGACAAGGTGAACTGACACCGATTTGGCGTCCGGTTAGCGATACACATCAGATCATGACGGTCCGGTCGCTTGCTGTACACCCCTCGAAGCACTTCCGTGACCGTCTCGACCTGCGGCGTACCTCCGTTGTGGGTGCCGGCCGTGGTCCGTGGCCCGGATCGCCGCTGAGCTGCGGTGATCCGTCTGCGGGCCCCGCCGGGAGGCGTCCGACGGCGGTGGGCGAGGATGGCCGGAATGGTGTACCGCTACTTTTACGACTGCGAATTCATCGAGGACGGGCGGATCGTCGATCTCGTCTCGATCGGTGTCGTCGACGAGTACGGCCGCGAGTTCTACGCGGTCTCCACCGAGTTCGACGACTCCCGAGCCGTGCCCTGGGTCCGGCGCAACGTGCTGGACAAGTTGCCCTCGCCCGCGGACCGGGCCTGGCGTTCGCGCGAGCGCATCCGCGACGACCTGTACGACTTCCTCGTCGAGCCGGTTCGGGACCGGCCGGGGGAGCAGGTGGAGCTGTGGGCCTGGTACGCCGCGTACGACCATGTGGTCCTCGCCCAGCTCTGGGGTGCGATGCCGGCGCTGCCCCGGGAGATCCCCCGGTTCACCAAGGATCTGCGCCAGCTCTGGGACGACCGGGGTCGGCCGCACCTGCCGGACGCGGACGCGGCCCGGCACGACGCCCTGGTCGACGCCCGGCACAACCTGGCCCGCTGGCGGGCGATGACGACCCGCTGAGAGTCGTCGTACCTTTGCAGGTTTGACCGGTTCTGTCCCGGGCATCGGTCCGACGAGTCGAGCCGAGGGAGACCGCCATGAGCAACGAGCCGACCAACGCCACCGAGGCCCGCGCCCGGGTCACCGAGTTGGTCCGCGACGCCCGGATCTGCATGCTGACCACGATCGCCCTGGACGGGCGGCAGGTGAGTCGGCCGATGGGGCTGCAGGAGGCCGAGTTCGACGGAGACCTGTGGTTCTTCGCCTCCGCCGACTCGGCCAAGGTCCGTCAGATCCGGGTGAACCCGGAGGTCAATGTCGCGTTCTCCGACCAGAAGCGCAGCGCCTGGGTGTCGGTTTCGGGCACCGCCACCGAGGGGTTCGACCGGGCCCGCGCCGAGCAGTTGTGGAATCCGGTGTTCAGGGTGTGGTTCCCGGACGGGCTGGACACCCCTGGTCTGACGTTGATCAAGGTGCACGCCAGCTCCGCCGAGTACTGGGACTCGCCGAGCAGCACCGTGGTCAACCTGTTCGGGTTCGCCAAGGCCGTCGTCACCGGCCAGCCGCCGGCGCCGGGCGCGAACCACGAGGTGACCTACTGAACCGTGGCTGGGTGTCGGGTCGCCCGGGGCGCGCTGTCATCGCACAGGCAGGCCGACTACAGTGCGCAGTGACGGCCCGCCCCGGGCCGGCAACGGCGCCGATGGTCTGACCTGACACATATCCTGGGGCAAATCGGGCTTTACCTGATGCTCCAGGAGGATGAGCGGATCATGCGTATCGGCGTGCTCACCGGCGGCGGCGACTGCCCAGGTCTCAACGCGGTCATCCGGGCGGTGGTCCGCAAGGGCGTCGCCACTTACGGTCACGAATTCGTGGGCTTCCGGGACGGTTGGAAGGGCCCGCTGGAGGGTCTGTCCCGTCCCCTGGAGATCGCGGACGTCCGCGGCATCCTGCCCCGCGGCGGCACCATCCTCGGCTCGTCCCGCACGAACCCGTTCAAGATCGAGAACGGCGTCGAGCGGATCAAGGACAACCTCGCCAGCCAGGGCGTCGACGCGCTCATCGCGATCGGCGGCGAGGACACCCTGGGCGTGGCCACCAAGCTCTACGAGCTGGGCGTGCACGTCATCGGCGTACCGAAGACGATCGACAACGACCTGGGCGCCACCGACTACACCTTCGGCTTCGACACCGCGGTCAACATCGCGATGGAGGCCATCGACCGGCTGCACACCACCGCGGAGAGCCACCACCGCACCCTGGTCGTCGAGGTGATGGGCCGGCACGCCGGCTGGATCGCCCTGCACGCCGGCCTGGCCGGCGGCGCCAACGTGATCCTGCTGCCCGAGCGGCAGTTCGACGTCGACCAGGTGGCCGGCTACGTCGAGAAGCGCTTCCAGCACCAGTACGCCCCGATCGTGGTGGTCGCCGAGGGCGCCCAGCCGCTCGACGGCCAGATGGTGCTCGCCAACCAGGAGCTGGACTCGTTCGGCCACGTCCGCCTCGGCGGCATCGGCCAGTGGCTGGCCGAGCAGTTGGAGGCCAAGACCGGCAAGGAGGCCCGCACCGTGGTGCTGGGTCACATCCAGCGCGGTGGCACCCCGACCGCCTTCGACCGGGTCCTCGCCACCCGCCTCGGCCTGCAGGCCATCGACGCGGTCCACGAGGGCGACTGGGGCAAGATGGTCGCGATGCAGAGCACGGACATCGTCCGGGTGCCGCTGGCCGACGCCACCCGTGAGCTGAAGACCGTGCCGCTGGAGCGGTACGCCGAGGCTGAGGTCTTCTTCGGCAGCTGATCAACACCTACGGCGGCGCGGCGGGCCCACGGGTCCGTCGCGCCGCGACCCGAGGCGAGGGGAGTACGGCCGAGATGTCAGCCGGGGTGCACACGGTCGCGGTGATCGGCGCGGGCAAGATCGGTGAGCTGATGCTCTCCGGGCTGCTGCGCTCCGGATGGCCGGTGGACCGCCTGCTGGCCACCGCCCGCCGGCCGGCCCGTGCCGAGGAGTTGACCGCCCGCTACGGCGTCCGGGTGGTCGACAACCTGACCGCCGTGGACGAGGCGGCGGTGCTCGCGGTCTCGGTCAAACCGCAGGACGCCGGCGCTCTGCTGGACGAGATCGGCCCCAAGGTGCCCGCCGACAAGCTGGTCATCTCACTCTGCGCCGGGCTGCCCAGCAGCTTCTTCAACCGTCGGCTGCCCGAGGGCACCCCGGTGGTCCGGGTCATGACCAACACCCCGGCGCTGGTCGACGAGGCGATGACGGCCATCTCGGCGGGCACGTACGCCACCGGGGCGCACCTGGCGCTGGCCGAGGAGATGTTCAAGCCCCTCGGGCAGACGATCCGGGTGCCCGAGTCACAGCAGGACGCGGTCACCGCGCTCTCCGGCTCCGGCCCGGCCTACTTCTACCTGCTGGTCGAGGCCATGATCGACGCCGGCATCCTGCTCGGGCTGCCGCGCCAGGTGGCGCACGAGCTGATCGTGCAGACCGCGATCGGCTCCGCCGTGATGCTGCGCGACTCCGGCGAGCACCCGGTGAAGCTGCGCGAGGCGGTCACCTCGCCGGCCGGCACCACCATCTCGGCGATCCGCGAGCTGGAGAAACACGGCGTGCGGGCGGCGCTGCTCGCCGCTCTGGAGGCCGCCCGGGACCGCGCCCGGGAGCTGGCCGCCCAGGCCGACTGACGTCCGCGCGGGACCGTGCGCGACGGGTGCGTGCCGCATACTGGCGGGCGTGTTCACACTCGCCCAGGCCCGGCACCTGGTGGCCACCCTGCAGCCGCGTGTCGACGAGTTGATCCGGCTCCGCGCCGACCTGGCTGAGCTGCGCGTCGACCTGGCCGACCACGGGGTCAGCGCGCTCGGCGGAATGGCCGAGGTGAAGGGGCTGGAGGCCCGCCTGCACGGCGTCGTCGAGGAGCTGCACTCCCACGACATCCAGGTCAAGGGCATCGCCCCGGTGCTGCTCGACTTCCCCGGCGAGCGGGCCGGCCGCGCCGTGCTCTGGTGCTGGCTGGAGGGCGACTCCGACGTGCGCTGGTACCACCGGGCCGAGTGCGGCTTCGCCGGCCGCCGCCCAATCTGACGCCACGGCGGCTCAGCCGATGGCGGCCTCACTCACCGCGAACACCACCACATTGTCCCGGTAGTGCCCGCGCCGCCGGTCGAACTCGCCCCCGCAGGTGACCAGGCGCAGCTCCGGGCCGGGCGTCGGCCCGTAGACGGTGGCCGTGGGGAACCCGTCCTTGCGGGTGCGCAGCGACCCGGTCACCCGGAACGACAGCCACCGCCCGCCGCGCCACACCTGCACCCGGTCGCCGGGGCGCAGCTCGCCGAGCCGGGCGAAGACCGCCGGGCCGCGCCGCGAGTCCAGGTGCCCGGCGAGCACCGCCGGGCCGGTGTCGCCGGGCGCCGGGCCGCCGCCGTACCAGCCGGCGGTGTCGAAGTCGGCCGGCGGGACCAACGCGCCGCTGCCGTCCAGCCCCAGCACCGTGAGCGGCGAGTCGACGCCGATGCGTGGCACGCGTACCCGCGTGGGTGGCCCCTGTGACGCGGGCCCGGCGGCCGCCGACGGGCAGGCGTCGGCGCAGCCGGGGTGCCAGCTCGCGGTGGGCGGCGGTGGGCCGGTGGTGGCCAGCCCGACCCCGGTGCCGGCGGCCAGGCAGACCGCCGCGCCGGCCGCGACCAGCGCGACCAGCGGCACCCGACGGTCGCGGTGCCGTCGGATCGCGGACCCGGTGCTCACCAGGTGGTGCGCCGCCGGCGCCACAGCAGCAGGCTCGCGGCCGCGGCCGCCGCGGCCAACCCGCCGGCCACCAGGGGGTACGCGCCGAACCCGGCGGTGCCGCCCGCGCCGGTGTCCACCCCACCGGCGGGTACGACGGTGCCGCCCTCGGCGTCGCGGCGCAGCTCGGCGGTGAGACCGCCCTGCTTGCCGTCGAGCACCAGCAGTGAGTAGACCGCGCCTCCGGTGAGCTGCACCTCGGCGTCGGTGCTCGGCCCGCCGGCGCCGGTCAGCCGCAGCCGCCAGGCACCCGGCTCGACCTGCTGGTACTCGGTGGTCGTGGCGAACTGCACGCCGTTGGCGATCATCGGTCCGTCGGCGGCGGCCACGTCGAGCACCGGGGTCCGCACCGACGCCTGCACGACGCGGACCTTGGCCCGGCCCTGAGTGGGCGCGCTGAGATCGTCGTGGAGCACGCGCAGCCCCAGGTCGGCGTGGCGGCCCACACCGGCCACCGTGTACGCCTCGCCGCTGCTCACCGCGACCTCGGTGGTGAGCACCGGGGGCTCGCTGGCGGGGGTGCCGGCCTCGCGCATCGCCACCGCGTAGCGGCCGGGCGCCAGCGCCAGGTAGTCGGAGACCACGCCATAGCCGACACCGGGGAAGACCTGCGGCTTCGCGGCGTCGGGGGCGGCCAGGTAGACGTCCACGGCGGGGGTATCGGGGGAGAGGTGGGCGAGCCGGACGTAGCCGACGGTGTTGGCGCTGGCCGCCGTCGGCGTGCCGGCGGCGGCGAGGGTGGCGCCGAGCAGGAGCGCGCCAGCGCCGGCCAGCAGCCGGCGGGGCACGGTGCGGAGCGTGTGCATGTGGCCTCCGGGGGCACGTTCGGTGAGCGGGCAGCAACCCAGGGAAACAGAGTCCCGTGTACGGGACTGCGGCGCAAGTTGTGCGCGCGAAGTTTCTTGCCGCTGCCGCTGCCGCTGCCGCTGCCGCCGCTGCCGCCGCCGTCGCTCGGCGCGTTACCCGCACCGGGCGGGCACGGGACTGCTGGCGGCGTCGCGCCCGATTATCATCGGTCGATGCGGGATCGCCGGGTGGCGCTGGCGTGGTCGGCCTTCGTGGTCGTCGCGCTGGTGTCCTGTGTGCTCGTGCTGCGGCGCCCGGACCGCCTCTCCGACCTGCACATCTACTACGGCGCGCTGTCCGATCTGCACGCCGGTCGACCGCTGTACGGGTACGTGGCGGCGAACGGCGGCCCGTTCACCTATCCGCCGTTCGCCGCGCTCGTGCTGGGGCCGATCACCGCCGTCAGCGAGGGCGTACTGCAAGGGATCTGGCTGGTGGCGACCTGCGCGGCGGTCGTCGCCATCGCGGGGTCGGTCGGCGTCGCGTTGACCACCAGACGGTCCCGGCGCCCGCTCGTCGTGGCGGTGGCGGCCACGGTGCTGATGCTCTCCGCGCCGGTGCAGAGCAACCTGCGCTTCGGCCAGGTCAGCGTCTTCATCGTGCTGATGGCCCTGCTCGACGGGATGGGCGTCGTCCCACCCCGACTGCGCGGGGTGCTGGTCGGGATTGCCGCGGCGATCAAGCTGACGCCGCTGCTGTTCGTGGTGTATTTCCTCGCCACGGGCCGCTACCGCGACGCCGGTCGTGCCGCGGCGACGTTCGTGGCCTGCGCCGGGCTCGCCGCGATCGTGCTGCCCGGGGAGAGTTGGACGTACTGGACCGAGGCCGTGCGGCAGACCTCCCGGATCGGCAATCTGGCCTCGCTGGGCAACCAGTCCGTGCACGGGATGCTGCTGCGCGTCGGCGTCGACGAGTCGACGCTGCCCCTGCTCTGGGCCGGCCTGGTGGCGCTGATCTGCGCGGTGGCGCTGCTGCGCGCCCGGCAGTTGACGACGCAGGGCCGACCGGCGCACGGCGCGGTGCTCGTCGGCTGCGCCACCGTGGCCGCGTCCCCGGTGTCCTGGACCCACCACCAGGTGTGGCCGGTGCTCGCCGCGATGCTGCTGATCGGTGCGTCCGGGGTGACCCGGCGGGTAGCCGGGGCGGCGCTGCTCGGCACGATGGTCGTCTCGTTGGGCGCGGCCCTCAGCCCGGTGTCGGTGCGGCCGGGCGTGCAGTTCCTGTTCGAGAACGCCCGCGCTCTCGGGGTGTGCCTGCTGTGCCTGGCCGGCTTCGGGGGCGTCGCGGTGGCCGCCTCCCGGACGACCCGGCGACCCGCCGCCGGCCGAGCCTGGCTGCGGGTGGGCATCACGGCCACGGTGGCGCTCGCGTTCTTCGCCGTGCAACCGCTGCCCGCCGGAGCGGACCCGACCTTCAAGGCGTACACCCTCGGCGACGTGGTCAACCCGCGATACTTCTTCGTCTGCCGTGGCCCGGCCGAGTGCGCCGCCTACGCCACCGACGCGCCGGTCACCTTCGGCACCCGCGCCGAGAAGACCAAGGTACGGGTCAACGGCGTGGTCTCCCCGGAGGTGGCCCGGTTGGAGTACTACTCGGCCCCGGGCGGGGCGCCCCGGGCCATCCCGCTGCTCGACGCGTACCCGGGAACGCGCACGTTCTCGTTCCGGTCGGCGAACATGGCCCAGGGGCGGCTCGTCGCGTACGCCTCGGACGGTCAGCCGATCGCCAGCTACGACGAGGAGTTGGCCGCCGCCCTCCGCACGACCACCCGGTAGGCGGTCACACGGAGGGCGGCGGTGCTGCTCAGCGGGTGGCGGCGGCCAGCAGGGTACGCAGCTTCTCGGCGTCGGCCGGGGCCGGGTGTTCCCAGTTGGCCGGGTCGGCGGAGTAGAGCGTGCCGTAGGCCGGGGTGTCCGGCTGGTAGCGCCACCCCTCGTCCAGCGACCCGGCGTCCACGGCGTCGTAGCCGATCCGGTCCAGGAAGGCGGTGACCTCGGCCTTCGCGGCGGCGTCGTCACCGGCGATGGCGAGGGCGCTGCGGTCGGCCGCGCCGGCCGGCCGGGCCAGCGAACCCAGGTGCTTGAAGAAGATGTTGTTGAAGACCTTGACCACCCGAGCCTCGGGCAGGTGCTGCTGGAGCAGTTCGCTGCTGGTGATCTCGCCGGCGTCCAGCTCCGGCATCGTGCCGTCACGCTGCGGGTAGTAGTTGTTGGTGTCGATGACGACCTTGCCGGTCAGCGGCTCGACGGGCACCGCCCGGTACGCCTTCAGCGGCACGCTGACCACCACCAGGTCACCGACCTGCGCCGCGCCCTGTGCCGTGCCGGCGCTGGCGTGCTCGCCCAACTCCTCGACCAGCCCGGTGAGCGTCTCGGGCCCCCGCGAGTTGCTCAACACGACGTCGTAGCCGGCGGCCACCGCCAACCGGGCCACTGTGCCGCCGATGTTGCCACTGCCGATCAGTCCCACAGTTGTCATGCTGGTCCCCAACTCCGTCCACCCGTGACACATTCCCGACCGGCGCGGTGGGTAATTCGGTTGCCGGGGCGTCGACAGTCCCCCACAGGCCCTCGGAATGCGCTGCCTCGCCGAGGATCGCGCGACCTTCACCGCCAGCACGGACGCATGGCTGCGCCGCAACCCGGTCCAGCACAACGTACTGCCCGAGCTGGCCAAGAATCGGCTCCCCGGTGACGTGCCACCCGTCCGGTAACGAGCGCCCCACCCCGCCCCCCCCCGCTCGCGTCGATCATGGAGTTGTGGTGGGGGAGGAGTCCGGCAAGACATCGCATACCGGGCACCACAAGTCCATGATCGACGCGAGCGGGAGGGTTGGTTACACCTCGGCGGGGAGCACCTTGTTGATGGCCGCGCGCAACTCGTCGGCGTCGGGTTCGACCGTCGGGGCGAACCGGGCGGCGACCGTGCCGTCGGGGGCCACCAGGAACTTCTCGAAGTTCCAGCGGACGTCCCCGGTGTGCCCGTCGGCGTCCGGGGTGTCGACCAGCGCGGCGTAGAGCGGGTGCCGGTCCGATCCGTTGACGTCGACCTTCTCGGTCAGCGGGAAGGTGACGCCGTAGTTGACCTGGCAGAAGTCGCTGATCTCGGCGGCGGTGCCCGGCTCCTGCCCGGCGAACTGGTTGCACGGCACGCCGAGGACCACCAGGCGCTCGGCGTAGGTGTCCGCGAGGGCCTGGAGCCCGGCGTACTGCGGGGTGAGGCCGCAGCGGGAGGCGACATTGACCACCAGCAGCGCGCGGCCCCGGTACTGGGCGAGGTTGGCGGGGCCGCCGTTGAGGGCGTCGATCGGGATGTCGAAGACGGTCATGGACCCGAGGCTACGCGCGGCGCATCGAGGTCGCCGGGAAGGGCGGGCGGCGGGCCGGCGGGCATCCGGCGAGGGCCGGGCGAGTGCAGTCCACGCACCAAGGGAAATCGAAACATGCACATCTTGACGAAGTGATGACCTCGTGAGTACGGTCTCAGCAATCTCTTTTGGAAAGTTTCCTAACAGTTCGGGAGACGCCTCATGAAAAGATCGCTCCGCCGGGCCCTCTGGGCCGGTGCCGTGGTCGCCGTGACCGTCGCAGCGGTGCCGATGACCACCGCGTTCGGCGCCGGCACGGTCACCACCACGTTCACCAAGGTGCAGGACTGGGGGACCGGTCACGAAACGAGGGTGACCGTCACCAACGGGTCGAGCGCCAGCGTCAGCACTTGGCGCATCGAGTTCGACCTGCCGTCGGGCACCACCATCAGCAGCGCCTGGGACGCCGACGTGACCAGCAGCGGCAACCACTACGTCGCGGTCAAGAAGAGTTGGGCCGGCGCGCTCGCCCCGGGCGCCTCGTTCAACTGGGGCTACAACGGCGCCGGCGCGTACAAGGCGCCGCTGAACTGCACCATCAACGGCGCACCGTGTGGTGGCGGCACCCCGACCACCCCGCCGACCACGGCACCGCCGACCACCACCCCACCCACCACGGCGCCGCCCACGACCGCTCCGCCCACCACGCCACCGCCGACCACCACCCCGCCGGGTGGCAAGAAGGTCGTCGGCTACTTCGCCGAGTGGGGCGTCTACGCCCGCAACTACCACGTCAAGAACATCCAGACCAGCGGCTCCGCCGCCAAGCTGACCCACATCCTGTACGCCTTCGGCAACACCACCGGTGGCCGCTGCTCGATCGGTGACAGCTACGCCGACTACGAGAAGGCGTACACGGCGGCGGACAGCGTCGACGGTGTCGCCGACACGTGGGACCAGCCGCTGCGCGGCAGCTTCAACCAACTGCGCAAGCTCAAGCAGATGAACCCGCACCTCAAGGTCATCTGGTCCTTCGGTGGCTGGACCTGGTCCGGCGGGTTCACCCAGGCCGCACAGAACCCGGCCGCCTTCGCCGAGAGTTGCTACAACCTCGTCGAGGACCCGCGCTGGGCCGACGTCTTCGACGGCATCGACGTCGACTGGGAGTACCCGAACGCCTGCGGCCTGACCTGTGACAGCAGCGGTCCGAACGCGTTCAAGAACGTGATCAGCGCGCTGCGGACGAAGTTCGGCTCCAACGCCCTGGTCACCGCCGCCATCACCGCGGACGGCAGTAACGGCGGCAAGATCGACGCTACCGACTACGCCGGGGCCATCGGCAACCTCAACTGGCTGATGCCGATGACCTACGACTACTTCGGTGCCTTCGCTGCCCAGGGTCCGACCGCCCCGCACTCGCCGCTGACCTCGTACACCGGCATCCCGCAGCAGGGCTTCAACTCCGACGCCGCGATCCAGAAGCTCAAGAGCAAGGGCGTACCGGCCAACAAGCTGCTGCTCGGCATCGGCTTCTACGGTCGGGGCTGGACCGGGGTCACCCAGGCCGCACCGGGTGGCAGCGCCACGGGCGCGGCACCGGGCACCTACGAGGCCGGCATCGAGGACTACAAGGTCCTCAAGAACACCTGCCCGACCACCGGCACGATCGCTGGCACCGCGTACGCCAAGTGCGGCAGCAACTGGTGGAGCTACGACACCCCGTCGACCATCAACGGCAAGATGACGTACGCGAAGAACCAGGGCCTCGGTGGCGCGTTCTTCTGGGAACTCTCCGGTGACACCAGCAACGGTGAGCTCATCGGCGCCATCAAGGGCGGTCTCGGCTGAGCCGAGGGCCGACGCACCACCCACACGGTGGGGAGGGACCGCACCGTCTCTCCCCGCCCGTGACGAAGCGGCCCGGTCGACGCAACGCGTCGGCCGGGCCGCCGGCATTGGGCGGTTCCGCCCGGATGTGGCAGACTCGCGGCTCGGCACGTCTCGATCCCCGTCGACGGAGGTGGTCATGCGCCCGATCCACCGCAGGCTGGCGGCGACCGCCGCCGGGCTCGTCCTGCTCCCGGCCGCCCTGGTCGGTTGCGGGATGGGCGGCGACGAGGACGAGGCGGCCAAGCCCGAGCGGGCCCCCGCCGAGGAGGCGGCCACGCGGTCCCGCGAGCGTGTGCAGGCGTACCTCGACGCGATGACTGCCAAGGACGTCGCCGCCGGCCGGAGTCAGCTCTGCGCGCTGCTGCACGACGGCTTCGACGCCGCGGCCACCGGCCCCAACGGCGACTTCGCCGACCACTTCACGGTGCCCGAGGCGACGATCACCGACGTCCGGTCCGGGCCGCGTGGTCAGGAGGTCAGCGTGTCGGTCTCGGTCACCGCGGGCAAGAGCAAGATCACCCGGCCGTTGGTGTTCACCGTCACCCGTGACGGTGGCGACTGGTGCATCGCCGAAGAGGCGCCGGGCGGCGCACCGGCCGCCGGCGCGACGCCACAGGGCGCCGTTCCGTCCCCCGTGTCCTGATTCGCGGTCGCCGGGATCGACCTCCCAACGTGCGGAACCGTCCCCCTCGGCGCTCGGCCGCACCGGGGGTCGCCGTACGCTTTCTGTCATGCGCCATGAGTGGCATCAGCTGAGCCATCCCGGGTTTGGTAACCCGGGTCTGCAGACCAGTCGTCCGACCGCGGACTCCGCCGAGGACGCCGCCCTCGGCCTGGACCGATGGCGGGAGCTTCCCCGCGAGCAGGTCCCGCCGTGGTCCGACCCGGCCGCCGTCGCCGAGGTCTGCAAGGTCCTCGACACCGTGCCGTCGGTCGTCGCGCCCTACGAGGTGGACCAGCTCCGGCAGAAGCTGGCCCTCGTCTGTGAGGGCAAGGCGTTCCTGCTCCAGGGCGGTGACTGCGCCGAGACCTTCGCCGACAACACCGAGAGCCACCTGCTGGCCAATGCCCGCACCCTGCTCCAGATGGCGATCGTGCTCACCTACGGCGCGTCGCTTCCGGTGGTCAAGGTCGCCCGGGTCGCCGGCCAGTACACCAAGCCCCGCTCGCTGCCGACCGACGCCCGTGGCCTGCCCGCCTACCGCGGCGACATGATCAACTCGCTGGAGGCCGACCCGGTCGCCCGGGTCGCCGACCCGCAGCGCATGATCCGGGCGTACGCCAACTCGGCGGCGGCGATGAACATGCTGCGGGCGTACCTCGCCGGTGGCCTCGCCGACCTGCACGCGGTGCACGACTGGAACAAGGGCTTCGTGAAGAACTCCCCGGCGGGGGAGCGCTACGAGGCGATCGCCCGGGAGATCGACCGAGCGCTGGCCTTCATCCGGGCCTGCGGGATGACCGACGACGAGGCGCTGCGGACCGTCACCCTCTACTGCTCCCACGAGGCCCTCGCCCTGGAGTACGACCGGGCGCTCACCCGGGTCTCCGACAGCCGGGCGTACGGGCTCTCCGGGCACTTCCTGTGGATCGGCGAGCGCACCCGACAGATCACCGGCGCGCACATCGACTTCATCTCCCGGATCGCCAACCCGATCGGCGTCAAGCTCGGCCCGACCACCTCCCCGGACGAGGCGATCGAGCTGTGCGAGAAGCTCAACCCGGACAACATCCCCGGCCGGCTCACCCTGATCAGCCGGATGGGCAACCACCGGGTACGCGACGCCCTGCCGCCGATCGTGGCGAAGGTGACCGCCGCCGGCGCCAAGGTGGTCTGGCAGTGCGACCCGATGCACGGCAACACCCACGAGTCGTCCAACGGCTACAAGACCCGGCACTTCGACCGCATCGTCGACGAGGTGCTCGGCTACTTCGAGGTGCACCGGGGCCTGGAGACCCACCCCGGTGGCCTGCACGTCGAGTTGACCGGCGAGGACGTCACCGAGTGCCTCGGCGGCGCCCAGGGCATCGAGGACCTCGACCTGCCCGACCGGTACGAGACCGCCTGCGACCCGCGACTGAACACCCAGCAGTCGCTGGAGTTGGCCTTCCTCGTGGCGGAGATGCTCCGTGGCTGAGGCCGCGGACTTCTCTGTCGGCAGCCGAGAAGAATGAGCGACCCGCAACCGGCGGTCGAAAGGGATGACTGTGGCTGATCTTGTTGACCTGCGCTCCGACACGGTGACCCGGCCCACCGCCGGGATGCGGGAGGCGATGGCCACCGCCGAGGTCGGCGACGACGTCTACGGCGAGGACCCGACCGTCAACGCCCTCGAAGCCGAGGTGGCCGCGCTGTTCGGGCACGAGGCGGCGCTGTTCGCCCCGAGCGGGTCGATGGCCAACCAGATCGCCCTGCAACTGCTGGTGTCTCCCGGCGACGAGCTGCTCTGCGACGCCGACGCGCACGTGGTCACGTACGAGATCGGGGCCGCCGCCGCGTACGGTGGCATCTCCTCGCGGACCTGGCCTGCGGTCGGCGCGGACATCGACCCGGAGGTGGTGGCCGGGATGATCCGGCCGGACGGCTTCTTCGCCGTCCCCACCCGCGCGATCGCCGTCGAGCAGACCCACAATCGCGGCGGGGGTGGGGTGATCCCGCTGGCCACCCTGCGGGATCTGCGCGCGGTCGCCGACGACGCGGGCCTAGCGCTGCACTGCGACGGCGCCCGGATCTGGCACGCGCACGTCGCCGACGGGGTGCCGCTGATCGAGTACGGCCGGCTCTTCGACACGCTGTCGGTGTGCCTCTCCAAGGGCCTCGGTGCGCCGGTCGGCTCGCTGGTCGTGGGCAGCGCGGAGAAGATCGAACGGGCCCGGATGATCCGCAAGCGGATGGGCGGCGGCATGCGTCAGGCCGGCATCCTCGCCGCCGCCGGTCGGTACGCGCTCGCGCACCACGTCGACCGGCTGGCTGACGATCACGCGAGGGCGGCCCGGCTCGCCGAGGCGGTCGCGCCGTTCGGTGTGCTGGCCACCACGGTCCGTACCAATCTGGTCGCGCTGGATCTGACCAAGCACGCCCTGGACGCCCGCGCCCTGGCCGCTGCCGCGCGGGCCGAGGGTGTGCTGATCTCAGTGCTCGGCCCCCGCACCGCCCGCCTGGTAACCCACCTGGGCCTCGACGACGAAGGCCTGGACCGAGCGCTAAAAGCCCTACCCCGCATCCTGGCCGCCGCCTAACCCCACCCCACCCCCCGCCCTGCCGCCCCCTCGCCCCTCCCTGTTGATCATGAAGTTATTGCCACTAGTGCCGGCGTGTCATGGCAATAACTTCATGATCAACGGGCGGAGCAACGGGCGGAGCAACGGGCGGAGTTGGGGTGGGGGCGGGGTCGGGGGCTAGCGGGACAGGCGGGTTAGGGTCTGGATGTCGGCTGTGTGGCCTACGTGCTTTTCGCTGGGGGTCTCCACGACCATCGGGACGCCGGCGGTGGCCGGGTGGGCCATCAGTTCGGCGAAGGCGGGCTCGCCGATGGTGCCCTTGCCGATGTTCTCGTGCCGGTCCCGGGTGGAGCCGCACAGATCCTTCGAGTCGTTGGCGTGCACCAACCGCAGCCGGTCCGCTCCCACCGTGGCCACCAGCGTGTCCAGGGTCGCCGTCATGCCGCCCTCGGCGGCCAGGTCGTGCCCGGCGGCCCAGGCGTGGCAGGTGTCGAAGCAGACCCCGAGCATGGGGTGCCGGTCCACCGCGTCCAGGTAGGGCCCGAGGTGCTCGACCCGTGAGGCGAGCGACCGGCCGCCGCCCGCGCTCGGCTCTACCAGCAGCATCGGCCCGCCGGCCTCGGCGGCCCAGTCGAGCAGGGGCAGCAGTTCCTGGCGGACCTGCCGCATCGCCGTCTCGGCGTACCCCTCGTCCACCGAGCTGCCGGCGTGGAACACCACCGCACGGGCACCGATCGCCACGCCCCGGCGTAGCGCGTGCGCCAGCGTCTGTGCCGACTTCTCGACCGTGGCCGGCGTGGGGGAGCCCAGGTTGACCAGCAGCGAGGCGTGGATGAACGCCGGGATGCCCCGCTCGGCGCAGCCGTCGCGGAACAGCGCGTCCTGCGTCGGATCGCCCGGGGGTAACGCCCAGCCCCGCGAGTTGGAGACGTAGACCTGCACCACCTCGGCGCCGGTCGCGTCGAGGTACGGCAGGGCGGCTCTGGCGAGCCCACCGGAGGTGGGGGTGTGCGCGCCGACCGGGCGGGAACGGGTCACCGGCATGTCAGAGGCACCCGATGGTGACCTGGGTGCCCGGCGGCACCTGCGAATTCTCGCCCGGGTTCTGGAAGCGCACGGTGGCGTTCGGGTTGAACTGGACCGCCACCGGGAAGCCCTGGCCCTCCAACACCTGCTTGGCCTGCTGGCAGGGCAGGTCGACGACGCGGGGCACGACGACCAGCGGCGGCCCCTTGCTGACATCCAGCTTGACCTGGGCGCCCTTCTCCACGCCGGTGCCGTCGGCCGGGCTCTGGCCGAGGATCTCGTCCTTGGGCTTGTCGGAGTCCTTGGGGGTCTCCACCGGCACCAGGCCGAGCCCGGCCAGGGTGGCACGGGCCTCGGTCAGGCTCTTGCCGACCAGATTCGGCACCGACACCGGTGCCCGGCCACGGCTCAGAATGAGGGTGATCTTCGTGCCCGGCTTGACCTCGGCGCCGACCTTCGGGTTGCTGTCCAGGACGACGCCGGCGGGCAGGGTGTCGTCGTAGCGGGCGGTGCCCTTGGCCACCACCAGCTTCGCGTTGACCAGGTCCGCCTCGGCCAGCTCGTACTCCTTGCCGATCACGTCCGGCACCGGGAAGCGCTCCGGGCCGAGGGAGAGGGTCAGGGTGATCACGCCACCCTTGACGATCTTGGTGGTCGACGCGGGGCTCTGCTCCAGCACGCTGTCCTTCGGGGCCGTCTCGTCAAAGCGCGGCTCCCCGTACGCCAGGGTCAGACCGGCACGCTCGGCCTGCGCCTGCGCGTCGGCCTTGCTCAGGCTCACCAGTTGCGGTGCGGCCGTGTAGCGGCCGGAACCGAACCACCAGCCGCCGATCGCGGCCACCAGCCCCAGCGTCACCACCACGGCCGCGACGGCCAGCCGGCCCCGCGGGTTGCCCATCACCGTGCTGCGCAGCGCGGCGAGTCGGGCACCCAGGCCCTCGGACGGCTCCGGGGCGGCCCGCCGTCGACCCGGCCCCTGGCCACCGCCCTCGGGCAGGCGGGCCCAGGCCGGACGCTCGGCCGGGCGGACCGTGGCGACCATCATCGTCGGCTGGGAGACCGGGGTCTCGTCGGCCACCCGGTGGATCACGGCGGTGCTGCTGTTGACGTCGCCCAGTTGGTCCCGGGCGAACTGCACCTCGGCCAGCAGGGCCCCGGCGTCGGCGGGCCGGGCGTCGGGATCGCGCCGGGTGGCCCGCTGAACCAGGCCGTCGAGGACCGACGGCAGGCCGGGCACCAGCGTCGAGGGCGCCGGTACGTCGCGGTCGACGTGCTGCCAGGCGACGTCCACGGGGCGGTCCCCGTCGTAGGGCACCCGGCCGGTGAGCATCTCGAACAGCACGATCCCGGCGGAGTAGACGTCCGTGCGCGGGTCGGCCCGACCCTCGGTGACCAGCTCCGGGGCGACGTACGCCACGGTGGCCATCAACTGGTTGCCCTGCTCGTCGTCGGCGCTCGCCTCGACGGCGCGGGCCAGCCCGAAGTCGGCCACCTTGACGACGCTGTCGACCAGGTTGGCGACGCCGCCGGTGGGTGCCTCGGCGACCAGCACGTTCTCCGGCTTGACGTCGCGATGCACCAGGCCGGCCCGGTGCGCGGCGGCGATCGCGGCGAGCATCTGCTCGACGATGGCCAGGGCCTCGTCCGGGTTGAGTCGGCGTCGCTCGGCCAGCACGTCGCGCAGCGTGCGACCGCGGACGTACTCCATCACCAGGTATGGCAGGCCGGCGTGGGTGCCCTGGTCGTAGACCGCCACCACGTTCGGGTGGGTCAGCCGGGCGATGGTCTTCGCCTCGTCGGTGAACCGGGCCACGAAGTTGGCGATCCGGGCCCGCGCCTCGGACGCCTGGGTCGGGTGAATGATCTTGACAGCGACGGTGCGCTCAAGGCGTTCGTCGGTTGCGGTGTACACGGTCGCCATGCCGCCACGGGCCACGCGACCGCGAATGCGGTAGCGCCCGTCGATCAGCGAGCCCAGCAACGTGTCGGCGACCTGTGTGTCCATCGGCAGGGAGTCTATGTGTCCAGGGGGCGAAGGTTGAACAGGATGCTACAGGCCGGGGTCACACCCGGGCCGTCCCGTCGAGGTCGGGGCACCCGGTCCGGCCCTGATCCGCTGGTCATCCCGGGTCCCGGATCGGGCGCGGACGGGCCGTTCGGGGTGCCGGTGGCTCCCCGCGGCGGCGGCGTGGCAGGGTGATCGGGTGACCGAACCCGTACCCGATGAGGCCGTGCCCGGCCCCGAGCTCGCCGGCCCCACCGACCCGGCCGGCTGGCTCACCCTGCCCGACGTCGCCGAGCGCCTCGACGTGTCAATCAGCAAGGTGCACCAGATGATCCGCGACCGGGAGCTGCTGGCGGTCCGCCGCGACGGCATCCGCCGGGTGCCGGCGGAGCTGGTGGCCAACGATGTGGTGCGCAAGCACCTGCCCGGCGTGCTCAACCTGCTCTCCGACAACGGCTACGACGACGAGGCGGCGCTGCGCTGGCTCTACGAGCCGGACGACACCCTGCCCGGCGCCACCCCGGCCGCCGCCCTCTCCGGCGACCAGGCCCGCGAGGTCAAACGCCGAGCCCAAGCCCTCGGCTTCTGACCCCTCTCATCCCCGTTGATCATGAGGTTGGCGGCACCCGCGCCGGCAATCTCATGATCAACCGGAGGGGGTTAGTCGGTGCGGCGGGTGGCGGCTATGGCCAGGTCGACCAGGGCCTGGCGGGCCTCGGTGTCGAGGTCGACGGCGGCGAGAGCCGCCAGCGCGGTGTCGGTGAGTGTGACGATCCGTTGCTCGGTGCGGGCCAGTGCCCCGCTCGCGGTGATCAGCTCGCGGAGCCGGGTCACCCCCTGCTCGTCCAGGGCCGGGTCGCCGAGCCGGTTCAGCAGCAGCTCCCGGCCCGCGTCGTCGGTGGCCTCCAGGGCCGCCGCCACCAGGTAGGTGCGCTTGCCCTCGCGCAGGTCGTCCCCGGCCGGCTTGCCGGTCTGCGCCGGGTCGCCGAAGACCCCCAGCACGTCGTCGCGCAGTTGGAACGCCTCACCCAACGGCAGCCCGTACGCCGAGTAGGTTGTCCGTACGTCGTCCGTCGCGTCGGCCAGCGCGGCGCCGAGCAGCAGCGGCCGTTCGACCGTGTACTTCGCCGACTTGTACCGGGCGACCTTGCTGGCCCGTTCCACCGACGTGTCCCCGGTGACCTGGGTCAACACGTCGAGGTACTGCCCGACGGTGACCTCCGTGCGCATCTCGTCGAAGACCGGCCGGGCACGGGCCACCGCCCGTAGATCCAGACCGGCGGAGTGCAGCAGCTCGTCGGACCACACCAGGCAGAGGTCGCCGAGCAGGATCGCGGCCGAGTCACCGAACCCGTCCGGGTCACCGCCCCAGCCGGCCGCCCGGTGCTGGGTGGCGAACCGCCGGTGCACCGCCGGCTCACCGCGGCGGGTGTCGGAGCGGTCCATCAGGTCGTCGTGGATCAGGGCGCTGGCCTGCACGAACTCCAGCGCGGCCAGGGCGGTGAGGACCTGGTCGGAGTCCACCCCGCCGGCACCCCGGAACCCCCAGTACGCGAAGGCCGGCCGCAGGCGCTTGCCGCCGCCGAGCACGAACGCCTCGATGGCCTCCGCCACCGGGTTGAGGGCCTGGTCCACCCGGGTCAGCCGCGCCCGCTGGCCGGCCAGGAACTCAGTGAGGGCCTTGTCGACCCGCTGCCGCAGGTCGGCGCGGTCGACGGGGGACACGGGAGCAGCGTGGGTCACGCCACGACGCTAGCGGGTCGCCACGGCCCGCGTTGTACCGGCACGTGGTCCGTTTTGCGCGGACCGGGCCCGCCCGCCCGGCCGTGTGCCCGCCGTGCCGGCCCGGCCCGGCCCGGCGGCCCGCGCCGGACCGGCTCGTCGGGCGCTCGCGGCGGCCTCGGCGAGCACCACCAGCGGCACGTCCAGCACGACGGCGAGCCAGCCGAGCCAGAACCCTCCCGGTATGCGTCGTTGCCGCTCCCACCGGGACACCTCGTGCCTGCTCAGGGTCGGCACGCCGGCGGCGGCGCACAACTCGGCGGCGGTGCGCTGCTGGCTCCAACCCCGGGCGAGCCGGCACCGGGCCAGGAGCGGCCCGAGCGGGGTGGGGCGCGGTGGTGTGGGCGAGGTCATCGGGCCTCCCGGCGGGGCGTCGGCGCGGCGGCACCCGCCCGCCCACGGACGAGACCGGCGCCACTCTCGGCTGTGCGACCCCCGCGCCGGATCTCGGGCCGCCCCCGCCGCCCCTCCCGCGCCACCCCTTCCTACCCCGGGGGTACGACGGCTTTCCCCCGCCGGACCGGCACGCGCCCGCCGAACTGTGGGAGGCGGTGGGAAGCACCTGGGTGTCGATGGCCCCGCCAGCTAGAGTCGGGGACGTGGCGCTCGGTCTTCCCTCGGTCCTCCCCAATCCCCAGCCGGCGATCGGGGAGCTCATCCGTGACCGTCAGCCGACCTTCTCGTTCGAGTTCTTCCCGCCCAAGACCGAGGCGGGAGAGCTGCTGCTCTGGCAGGCCATCCGCGAGTTGGAGTCGCTGCGCCCGTCGTTCGTGTCGATCACCTACGGGGCGGGCGGCTCGACCCGGGACACCACCGTCGCGGTGACCGAGCGGATCGCCACCGAAACCACCCTGCTGCCGATGGCCCACCTGACCGCCGTCGACCACTCCGTGGCCGAGTTGCGGCACGTGATCGGCCGGCTCGCCGGGGTGGGGGTGCGCAACGTGCTGGCGGTGCGCGGTGACCCGCCCGGCAACCCGGGCGGCGAGTGGGTCCGGCATCCCGAGGGCGTCGACTACGCCGAGGACCTGGTGCGCCTGGTACGCGACTCCGGCGACTTCAGCGTGGGCGTGGCGGCCTTTCCGTACAAGCACCCCCGCTCGGTCGACGTGGCCAGCGACACCGCGCACTTCGTCCGCAAGTGCCGGGCCGGCGCCCAGTTCGCGATCACGCAGATGTTCTTCGACGCCGACGACTACCTGCGGCTGCGTGACCGGGTGGCCGCGGCCGGCTGCGACACCCCGATCCTGGCCGGGGTGATGCCGGTTACCCAGATCCGCACCATCGAGCGGTCGGTGCAGCTGTCCGGGGCACCCTTCCCGACGGCGCTGGCGGCCCGCTTCGAGCGGGTCGCCGACGATCCGGAGGCGGTCCGCCAGCTCGGCATCGAGCAGGCCAGCGAGATGTGCCGCCGGCTGCTGGACGAGGGCGTGCCGGGGATCCACTTCATCACCCTCAACCGGTCCACGGCGACCCGCGAGGTCTGGCAGAACCTCAAGGCCGGCGCGCGGGTGTGAACACGGGGTCCGCGACACCTGATGCTCGGCACGACGGTTGATCCGTGGTGGGCACACAGCTGAACTGGGACCAGTACGCCACGGCGTGGGCGCGGCTGCACGGCGGGTTCGACCCTCGGGCCGCCGCGCCGGTGGTCCGCGCCTGGCTGCGGTTCTCCTACCACGTCGGGTATGTGCTGGGCCGGCTGCGGGTCGGCCCCACCGCGGTCACCGTGGCCGGGGTGCTGCTCTGCTTCTGCGTACCGTTGCTGGCCACCCGGCCGGCGGACGGGCCGTTCCTCGGCGCGCTGTTCGTGCTGCTCGCCGCGGTGGCCGACAGCGTTGACGGGGCGGTGGCGGTGGCCACCGGCCGCACCACCCGGCTCGGCTACGTCTACGACTCGGTCGCCGACCGGCTCGGCGAGGTGGCCTGGCTGCTGGCGTTCTGGCTGGTCGGCGCGCCGGGTGCGCTGGTCGTCGCGGGCGGCGCGTTGTCCTGGCTGCACGAGTACGTCCGTGCCCGCGCGGTCTCCGCCGGGATGCGCGAGATCGGCGCGGTGACCGTCGGCGAGCGACCCACCCGGGTGTCGGTCGCGCTGGCCGGGCTGCTGATCGCCGGGCTGGCCGGGCTGATCGAGCCGGATCTGGCCGCCGGCACCATCACCATGGCGACCGCGGTGTGGGTGCTGCTGGCCGGCTTCGGGTTGGGGCAGTTGCTCTCCACGGTCCGCCGCGCGCTGCTCGACGCCGGCTGAGCGACAGGGCTTACCAGGCGGGGCCGATCTCGTCGGCGACGATCTGCGCGGAGAGGGTCACCATCGGCAGGCCACCGCCCGGGTGGCTGGAACCGCCCACCAACCACAGGCCGTGCGCCGGACCCCGGTTGGCCGGGCGGAGCAGCCCACCGGCGGTCCCGTAGATCACGCCGCCGGGCGCTCCGGTCGCCGCGTCCAGATCGGCCGGGGTGCGGACCTCGCGGAACAGCAGCCGGTCGCGGACGTCCACGCCGCGCTGCGCCAGCACCTCCAGGATCCGGTCGGCGTACGCGTCGGCCAGCCCCGGGCGTCGCCAGTCGACAGCGCCACCGGAGGTGCCCTGCCGAGCGGCGTTGACCAGCACGAACCACGCCTCGTGCCCGGCCGGGCGGACCATCGGGTCGTCGGCGACGGTGACGAACACCGTCGGGTCGACCGCCGGCCGGGCCCGTACGCCCCGCCCCGGATCACCGAAGACCGCGTCGAACTCCGCGTCGTAGTCGCGCGGGAAGAAGACGTTGTGGTGCGCCAGCCCGGTGCTGCCGGAGACGCCGAGCAGCAGCACGAAGCCGGCCAGGCTGCGGTCGCTCAGCCCGGCCAGCCGACGCGCGTGCGGCAGCAGATCACGGTAGACGGTGAGCGCGTCCACGTTGGCCACCACCACGTCGGCGGGCACCGGCGCGGCGATGCCGGCGAGGCGTACCCCGTGCACCCGGCCGCCCGCCGCGTCGATCCGGGTCACCGTGGCGCCGGTCTGCACGACCACGCCGAGGTCCAGGCAGCGGGTCAGCAGCGCGTCGGCGAGCGTGCCCAGCCCGCCGCGCAGGTACCAACCGCCGAAGGTCAACTCGGCGTAGGGGACGGCGACCAGCGCCGCCGGCGCGCGGCGCGGGTCGGCGCCGGTGTAGGTGGCGTACCGGTCCAGCAGCATCCGCAGCCGCGGGTCGGACAGGTGCCGGCGGCCCAACCCGCGCAGGGTGCGGCCCGGCGCGATGGCGGCCAGGTCACCGACGCGCCAGGCCAGCGACGCCAGGTCGCGGGGGGAGTCGACGGCGCGGCGCAGGATGTCCCGCGAGGAGGCGTTCCACACCCGGGCGGCCCGGCGCCACAGCCGCTGCCAGTCGGCCGCCGCCCGGTCACCGAAGGCGGCCCCGATCCGGTCGGCGAACTCCACCGGGTCGGCGCAGGAGTCCAGCGCGGGACCGTCGCCTCCGAAGACGTGCCGGACGATCGGGTCCAGCGGCGCCAGGTCCAGGTATTCGTCGAGCTTCGCCCCGGTCGCCTCGAACAGGTCGTGGAAGACCTCGGGCAGGGTGAGCAGGCTCGGCCCGGTGTCGAAGTGGAACGACCCGGCCGGGGTGTCGTGCACGTACCGGCCGAGCTTGCCGCCGACCGTGTCGGCGGCCTCGAAGACGGTCACCTGGTGCCCGGTTGCGGCCAGCCGGGCGGCGGTGGCCAGGCCACCCACCCCGGCGCCGACGACCACGATCCGCGCCATGCCGCGTCCTCCTAGCTGACCGGGCGGCCCCGCCAGGTCAGGCGGTGTCGCTTTCGCAGATGGTACGACCGCAGGGTCAGCCAACCGAGGACCACGAGCGACACGGGGTGTGCGAGCGCGTCGGGCCACCACCGGCCCCCCGTCGACCGGCCGGTGAGCACCCGCCCGGCCACCCCGAGCAGGTAACCGGCCAGACCCACGGCGGCCACCCCCGGCGCGCCGGCCACCACGCCGGCCAGCGCGACCAGCGGCGGGGCGGTGTAGAGCAGGAGCAGCATCGCCACCACGACGGCCGCCGCGCCCGGATGCCCGAACGTCGCCCACAGCGACTTCGAGTACCCGTCGCGCAGTTGCGGCCAGTCGTCGTACATCCGGCAGGTGGCCAGCCGGGAGCCGTCGGCCAGGGCGATCCGCCCACCGGCCCGCTTGACCGCCCTGGCCAGCTCGACGTCCTCCAGGATCTTGTCGGCGACCGCGACGTGCCCGCCGGTGGCGGTGTAGCCGGCCCGGTCCAGCACCAGGAACTGCCCGCCCGCGGCGGCCAGCGACGGCCGCCGCGAGCGTTCCATCGCGCGCAGCGGCAGGAACGTCAGCCAGAGCCACTGGAGCAGGGGCTGCACCAGCCGGTCGGCCGCCGTCGCCACCACGATCCGGGGGTACGGCGACAGCAGCGTCGCGTCGGCGGCGCGCAGTTCGGTGACGGCGGCGGCCACGGCGTGCGGGGCGAGCACCACGTCGGCGTCGACGAAGACCAGCACGGTGGCGGCCGGGTCGGCCCGGGTGGCCAGCTGCCAGCAGGCGTGTGGTTTGCCCAGCCAGCCCGGCGGCGGGGCGACCCCGCTGAGCAGGGTGACCCTCGGGTCGTCGCCGACCACCGCGCGGACCACGTCGGCGGTGCCGTCGGTGGACCCGTCGTCGAGGACCACGATGCGCAGGTCGGGCACGCCCCGCTGGGCGAGCAGGGCGCGCAGGCAGTCGGTGACCCGGGCCGCCTCGTCGCGCAGCGGCAGCAGCACGGCCACCGGCTCGTCGATCTCGTCCGGCCGGTCGGTGGGCCGGCGCAGCCAGCGGGCGGCGTTGAGCCAGGTGTGCCCGGTCAGCGCGGCAACGGCGACCAGCAGGACCAGCAGGACGGTCATCGGGTCGCGTCGACGCCGGGGCGGGCCGGCTGGTGGTCGTCCCGGAGCGTGTCGCCGGCCCGGCGGGCGCGCAGCAGGGTCACCGCCAGCGGTACGGCGGTCACCGCCATCCCGGCCGCGCCCCAGAGCGCCGAGGCGGGCAGGTCGAGGAAGACCGCGTGGGCCAGGATGCTGGAGAAGTACGTCCACAGGTAGAGCGCGAACATCGGGTGATCGCGCTGGTCGGTGCGTTCGACGGTCGGGCCGGCCAGCGGGCGCAACGCGCTCATCATCAGCACCGCGAAGAGCAGCCAGCCCAGGTAGTTGCTGACCGGGATGCCGGGCAGGCCGGGCAGCGCCGGGGTGGCGTTGCGCCAGACCCAGTAGCCCTCGGCGACCATCTGCGGGTCGAGGAAGAGATCCCAGGCGGCCAGCCCCACCGTGGCCAGCGCGATCCGCCCCACCCACCGGCCGGCCGTCGAGGTGCTGGCGCCGGCCGTCGAGGCGTTGCCGCTGGCCGTCGAACCGCTGGCCGTCGAGGTGTTGCCGCCGGCCGTCGGGCCGCTGCCGCCGGTCAGGCGGACTGCGGCGAGCCAGGCCGGCCAGGCCATCCAGGTCCAGGCCAGCGGGATGATCAGCGGCACCCCGGCCAGCTTGGGGCCGAGCTCACCGGAGTAGTCGTAGCTGCCGAACGGCACACCGGTGGCCACCCCGATCGCCTCGATCGCGAACCCTCCGCCGGTGGCCACCGCGACCAGCGCGGCCGCGACCCGGGGCCCTCGACTGAGCAGCGCGTGGCCGACCGAGAGCAGCCAGCCGAGCACGACGGTGGCCACGGTCAGCCCGGCCCGGGTGTCGCCGGTGGTGAGCGGGTAGCAGATCTGGGCGAGCACCAGGACGCCGAGCAGCGTCCAGGAGATCCGCCGGGTCATGACGCCGGTGGATCGAGCGGCAGGTCCCGCCCGAGCACGCCGAACGGCCGGTCGTCGCCGGGGAAGTGGAAGTCGCGCAGCACGTCGACGAAGCCGAACCGCCGGTACAGCCGCCAGGCCCGCGAGGTCTGCTCCTCGGCCTCCGGGGTGGACAGCAGCGTGGTGTCGCCCTCGGCCATCGTGAGCAGCGCCCGCAGTTGGCCGGCGCCCAGCCCGTGCCCCTGCGCCGGCGGCCGGACGTGCAGCTCGACCACCTCGAAGCAGTGGATGAGCCAGCGCTGCCGGGTCGGGGCGTCCAGTGCCCGGTGCACCTGGTCGTGCCACCACTGGCCGGGGCCGCCCAGATAGCCGTAGCCGAAGCCGGCGAGGTGCCCCTCGCTGGTCAGGCTGGCCACGGCCCGGAAACCGGGCCGGCGGACGTGGGTGGCGATGTAGCCGCGCCGGGCCTCCAGCAGGTCGGTGCGGTATCCCATCGCCTCGCCGTAGACGGCCACCACGTCGTCCAGCCGTCGGACGAGATCGTCCGGCGTCCAGCGCACCAACCTCATGCCCGTCCATCCTTCACCGTTGCGGGGTCGCCGTCGACGACCCACCCGAGCACCGTCCGGTCGCCGACCACGTCGCGTACCTCGAACCGGGCGAACAGCTCCTCGGCGTACCAGCCCGCGGTGGGGGTTCGCATGATCGCCGCCCGATGCTCCGGGTGACGGTACGCGAACGCCACCAGGTCCGTCGGGTCGCGCCACACGCTGACCGTGCCCTGCCAACCCAGCGGAGCCTCACCGACGCCGAACCGGGCCAGCAGCCCGGGCGCGTCGCGCAGGGCGGCGGCCACCGGCGGGATCGCCCGCCAGAAGGTGGCCGCCCGGCGGGCACGCAACCGGGCCCGGGTCAGCGCCAGGACCGGGCCGGTGGCCCGGCCGCCCGGCGGCTCGCCGAACGGCCGCTGGCCGGACCACTCGCCCCGGCTGCTCAGCGGGCGCAGGTCGACCCGGGCCTGGGCGAGGGCGATCCGCGCCCAGGCGCGCCCGACCGGCGAGTCGTCGAAGCCGGCCGCCGCGGCGGGGGAGTCCCACACGGTCAGCGCCGCCCACCGGGTCAGGTCGGCGTCCGCCGGCCCGAAGCCGGTGCCGGTCCCGGTGCCCAGCAGCTTGCCGAACCGGACGCCGGGCAGGGCCCGCAGCCGGCGCGGGTCCACCGCCATCCTGGTCAGCGCCCGGGGCAGCGCGCCCCGGGCGGTCCGCCACACGTGCAGGGTGACCAGCTCCGGTACGGCGTTGCTGGTCCGCTCGCTCACGCCACCTCGGCCGGTGTGCCGGCGGTGACCCGCAGCAGCTCGGCGTAGGTGGTCGGGAAGACCGCCTGCGGTACGCCGCCCGCGGCCCAGATCTCCGGGTACGCCGCCAACGCCTGGTCCACCAGGGTGCGCAGCGCCTGCGGGTGCCCGAGCGGGGCGACCCCGCCGATCGGCTGCCCGGTGTGCGCCCGGACGAACTCCGGGGTGGCCCGGCGCAACCGGGTGACCCCGATCGACGCGGCAAGGCCGGCGGTGTCCACCCGGTGCGCGCCGGAGGTGAGCACGAGCAGCGGCTCGCCGTCCGCGTCGAAGATCAGCGAGTTGGCGATCTGGCCGACCTCGACGCCGAGCGCCTCGGCGGCCGCCACCGCGGTGTGCACCGCGTCGGGCAGCAGGCGGACCGTGCTGGGTCGGCCGGCGCCGTCGAGCGCACCGGCGCCGTCGAGTGCGTCCTGCACCGCCCGTACGTTCGGGTGTGGCTGCATGTCGCCATTCTTCACGGTCCGTCCGCGAACGGTTCAGCCGGCGCGTCACACGTTGCGTTTTCGTCGGAGGGGAGGTGTACTGTCAACAGCAGTTAGAACGAGTGTTCGATTGCCTCGCACGCTCGTTCCAACCAGCCGGAGCGCGGTGTTTCGCGGCGCCAGCTCCGGGCGGTGCGGCTCCGCGGGCCGCACCTGGGTTTCCGGGCAGTCGCGAGCCCGGTCCCGACAGGCAGGAGCGTCGCCCGCCGCCCACGACCCCCGGGCGGCGGGCGACGAACCCGCCGGTACGCCGGCCGGGTGTGGTGTGGGGAAGCATCCACACCCGGCCGGCCATCCCCGGTGCGTCTTCCTCCGCACCACCCGACCTCGGCGTCTCGCCGGCGGCACCTCTGCGCCGGTCGACGCCCCGGCCACGTGGAGGAGACAGTCCATGCCGACCAACCCGGCTCAGGCACCGGCGGTGCCGGCGCACGTGTTGCCGCACCGCACCCCCACCCAGCTCCTCACGTTGGCCCGTCGCGGGCTGGTCGAGGCCGGCCAGACCCGCCCCGACGGTCTGCGCTACGCGGCCGCCCACCTGGCCGCGCTGCGCGCGGCGGCCGCCCTGCTCGCCGCCCGGGCCCGGCCCGCGCCGAGCCGGCGCAATCGGATCACCAGCGTCTGGGTCCTGCTCTGCGCCGTCGCCCCCGAGCTCGACGAGTGGGCGCGCTTCTTCGCCGCCGGGGCCAGCAAGCGGGCCGCCGCCGAGGCCGGCATTCCGCGGGTGGTCAGCGCCCGGGAGGCCGACGACCTGCTCCGCGCGGCCGAACAGTTCGTCACGGTGGTGGAGACCGCGCTCGGCGTGGCCCACCAGCCGGCCCTGGACGGCCTCGTCGCCTGACCCCGTCGTGACGTCGGCCGTCCGGCGGCCGGCGTCACGACGTGCCGGTCCTGATCTGTTCCACAGCAACGACGGGGGGTTGGTCCGATGGCGGGCCGCATGGTGGTCGGTTCCGCCGCTCTGGCCGATCTGGTCCGTCCGGCGAGCGCACCCGATCCGGTCGGCGGCCACCGGGTGCTACCGGTGGCGCCCGAGCTGACCGGCCTCCTGCCCAACCGAGGTCTGCGCCGGGGCAGCACCATCGCGGTCGCCGTCGGTCAACCCCGGCACAGCGGTGGCACCTCGCTGGTGCTGGCCCTGCTCGCCGAGGCATCCCGGGCTGGCTCGTGGTGCGCCGTGGTCGGCGTGCCGACGTTCGGCGCGGGCGCGGCCGCCGAGCTCGGCATCGCCCTGGACCGGCTGGCCCTGGTGCCGAATCCCGGTCCCGAGTGGGCCACCGTAGTCGCCGCGCTGATCGACGGGGTGGATGTCGTGGTCACCGCCGTACCGGCTGCCGTCTCCGCCTCGGTCGCCACCCGGCTGGCCGCCCGGGCTCGGCAGCGCGGCAGCGTGCTCGTCCCGTACGGCCGGTGGGACGGCGCGGACGTGACGTTGCAGGTGGTCCGCGGGTTCTGGGAAGGGCTCGGTCAGGGTCGGGGGCGGCTGCGTCGCCGGGAGGTCACGGTCTCGGCGCGGGGGCGCGGAGCGGCCGCCCGACCCAAGGAGATCAAGGTCTGGCTCCCCGGTGACGAGCTGACCCGGGTGATCCCCCGGACGGTGCGGTCGACCGTGGGCCGACCAGCCGTGCCGCTCGCCCTGGTCGGGCGGGGATGACCGGCTCGCCGGTCCGGACCCTGCTGCTGTGGTGCCCGGACTGGCCGGTGCTCGCCGCCGAGATCATCGACGGGGTGCCGGCCACCGGGCCGGTCGCCGTGCTGCACGCCAATCGGGTCGTCGCCTGCTCCGAGCGGGCCCGCGCCGAGGGGGTGCGCCGAGGGCTGCGCAAGCGGGAGGCGCAGGGCCGTTGCCCACAGCTCACCGTCGTGGAGTACGACCCGGGTCGGGACGCCCGGGCGTTCGAGCCGGTGGTCGCCGCCGTGGAGGAGGTGGTCGCCGGCGTCGAGGTGGTCCGTCCGGGTGCCTGCGCGGTGGCCGCCCGGGGTCCGAGCCGTTACCTCGGCGGCGAGGAGGCGGCCGCCGAACGACTCATCGAGCACGTCGCCCAGTCGTGTCTGGTGGAGAGCCAGGTGGGCATCGCCGACGGGGTGTTCGCCGCGGGGTTGGCCGCCCGCGCGGGCCGGGTGGTGCCGCCGGGTGGGACGCCGGCGTTCCTGGCCGGGCTGCCGGTCGAGGCGCTCGGCCGGTCGGCACTGGCCGATCTGCTGCGCCGGCTGGGGGTACGGACCCTCGGTGACTTCGCCGCACTGCCGGCCGGCGACGTGCTGGCACGGTTCGGGTTCGACGGCGCACTGGCCCACCGGCTGGCCGCCGGGCGGGATCACCGCCCGCTCGCTGTCCGGCAGCCGCCGACCGACCTGACGGTGACCGCCGAGCACGACGAGCCGATCGACCGGGTCGACGCGGCGGCGTTCGCCGCCCGCGCGCTCGCCGAGCGGTTGCACGACCGGCTCGCCGGGCACGGGCTGGCCTGCACCCGACTCGGCATCGAGGCGGTCACCGCGCACGGGCAGGAGTTGCACCGGGTGTGGCGGCACGACGGTCTGCTCACCGCCGCGGCCATCGCCGACCGGGTGCGCTGGCAGTTGGACGGTTGGCTTTCCGGCAGCAACGGCCGCGTCGGCGCCCGACCGGCCCGGCCGACGGCCGGCATCATCCGGCTGCGACTGGTCCCGGACGGGGTGATCGCCCAGGCCGGCCTCCAGGCCGGCCTCTGGGGGGAGACCGGCGAGGAGCGGGAGCGCGCGCACCGGGCGTTGAGCCGGGTGCAGGGCATCCTCGGCCCGGAAGCGGTGGTCACCGCGGTGCTCGGCGGCGGGCGCTCCCCGGCCGACCAGGTGCGACTGGTGCCCTGGGGCGACGAGCGGCTCCCCGACCGTCCCGGCCCACCACCGTCGCCGCCGGACGAGCCGTTCGCTACCGCCGCTGGCCGTGCTGCGGACGCTGGCGGGGTTGCGGGTGTTGGTCGTGCTGCGGGCGTCGGCGGGGTTGCGGGCGCTGGTCGTGTTGCGGGCGCTGACAGCGTTGCTGGTGCCGGCGGGGTTGCGGAGGCTGGTCGGGCCGTCGGTGCAGGTCGGGCTGCGGGCGTTGGTCGGGCTGCTGGCCGCGGTGGGGGCGGAGTGCCGCCGTGGCCCGGTCGGCTGCCGCGGCCCTCGCCGGCGGTGGTGCTGCCGAGCCCACTCGCGGCGACCGTGCACGACGCCGCCGGCGAGGCGGTGGTGATCAGCGCGCGGCTGGCGGTGAGCGCTCCGCCCGCCCGGCTGGTGGTCGGCACCGGTCGACCGGCGGAGATCGTCGGCTGGGCCGGCCCGTGGCCGGTGGACGAGCGGTGGTGGGCGCCGGCCGAGGCGCGGCGGCGGGCCCGGTTCCAGGTCTGTCTGGCCGACGGCACCGCTCTGCTGCTCGCCGTCGAGGCCGGGCAGTGGCTGGTGGAGGCGATCTATGACTGAGTGCCGGGCCGTGGGTCCGGCCGGCCGGAAGCCCTCCAGCCTTGATCGACTCCACATCGCCGAAGTGGGGCTGTCCGAATGGGTGGGACACCCCCACTTCGGCGATGTGGAGCCGATCATGCTCGGGATCAGCCGGGAGTGGCGGGGATGAGCTTCCACAACCCGAAGATGCCCTGGTCGGAGCTGGAGCGGGTGCTCTCCGGGCGGGCTGGCGACGGGCGGGCTGGCGACGGGCTGGTCGACGACGGGCGGGCCGGTGGTAGGTCGGGCGGCGGGCGGCCGCGCGAGGAGCGGCACCTGCACGTGGTGGACCCGCTCGCCGTGGACGCCGACGGTGGGGACTCCCCGGCCTGGAGTCGCCGCCGCGAGCAGTACCAGCCGCCGGAGCTGACCCGCCCCGACGGTGTGGTGCCCTATGCGGAGCTGCACGCGCACACCAACTTCAGCTTCCTCGACGGCGCCAGCCACCCGGAGGAGTTGGCCGAGGAGGCGGCCCGGCTGGGGCTCACCGCGCTCGCCGTCACCGACCACGACGGCTTCTACGGGGTGGTCCGGTTCGCCGAGGCGGCTCGTACGTTGGGCCTGCCGACCATCTTCGGCGCGGAGCTGTCCCTGGGGCTGCCCGGCCCGCAGAACGGCGAGCCCGACCCGCACGGCGCGCACCTGCTGGTGCTCGCGCACGGCCACGAGGGGTACGCCCGGCTGGCCACCACCATCGCCCGCGCCCAGCTGCGCGGCGGGGAGAAGGGTCGCCCGGTCTACGGGGAGCTGGAAGAGGTCGCCGCCGAGCTGCGCGACCACGTGTTGGTGCTGACCGGCTGCCGCAAGGGGCACGTGCCGGCGGCGCTGCTCACCGAGGGTGTGGACGCGGCGGCCCGTGAGCTGGACCGGCTGACCGCGTTGTTCGGCGCGGAGACGGTGGCGGTGGAGCTGACCGACCACGGTCACCCCGTCGACGCCGACCGCAACGACGCGCTCGCCG
Source organism: Micromonospora sp. NPDC047527 (assembly GCF_040643015.1). Classification (NCBI taxonomy): domain Bacteria; kingdom Bacillati; phylum Actinomycetota; class Actinomycetes; order Micromonosporales; family Micromonosporaceae; genus Micromonospora; species Micromonospora sp. NPDC047527. The sequence goes on from NZ_JBEYTK010000007.1 coordinate 122,398, forward strand.
AGTTGGCCGCCGCGGCGGGGCTGCCGACGGTGGCCAGCAACAACGTGCACTACGCCACGCCGGGCCGACGTCGGCTGGCCACCACCGTCGCCGCCGTGCGGGCGCGGCGCAGCCTGGACGAGATCGACGGGTGGCTGCCCGCGGCGGCCACCGCTCACCTGCGCAGCGGCGCGGAGATGGCGGCCCGGTTCGCCGCGTACCCGGGCGCGGTGGCCCGAGCGGCGGAGTTCGGCGCCGAGTTGGCCTTCGACCTCCAACTGGTCGCGCCGCGGCTGCCGGCGTACCCGGTGCCGCCGGGGCACACGGAGATGAGCTGGTTGCGCAAGCTGACCGCCGACGGCGCGCGGGAGCGCTACGGGCCACCGCAGGCGCATCCGGCCGCGTACGCGCAACTCGACCACGAGCTGAACATGATCGAGGAGTTGGGCTTCCCCGGCTACTTCCTGGTGGTCTACGACATCGTCGCGTTCTGCCGCGAGCAGGACATCTACTGCCAAGGTCGGGGCTCGGCGGCCAACTCGGCGGTCTGCTACGCGCTGCGGATCACCAACGTGGACGCCGTCCGGCACCGGCTGCTCTTCGAGCGGTTCCTCGCCCCCGAGCGGGACGGCCCACCGGACATCGACGTGGACATCGAGTCCGACCGTCGGGAGGAGGTGATCCAGCACGTCTACACCCGGTACGGCCGGGAGCACGCCGCCCAGGTCGCCAACGTCATCTCCTACCGGCCCCGGTCGGCGGTGCGGGACGTGGCCAAGGCGTTCGGCTTCTCACCCGGGCAGCAGGACGCCTGGAGCAAGCAGATCGACCGGTGGGGCTCGGTCGCCACGGTCGACGTCGAGGGCATCCCGGAGCAGGTGGTGGAGTACGCCAACGAGTTGCAGACGTTCCCCCGGCACCTGGGCATCCACTCCGGCGGCATGGTGATCTGCGACCGGCCGGTGATCGAGGTCTGCCCGGTGGAGTGGGGGCGGATGCCCGGGCGCAGCGTGCTCCAGTGGGACAAGGACGACTGCGCCGCGGTGGGCCTGGTGAAGTTCGACCTGCTCGGCCTCGGCATGCTCTCCGCCCTGCACTACGGCTACGACATGATCGGGTCCCGGCTGGACCTCGGTGACATGACGCTGGACGACCCGGAGGTCTACGACATGCTCTGCCGGGCCGACTCGGTCGGGGTGTTCCAGGTGGAGAGCCGCGCCCAGATGGCCACCCTGCCCCGGCTCAAGCCCCGCGAGTTCTACGACCTGGTGGTCGAGGTGGCGCTGATCCGGCCCGGCCCGATCCAGGGCGGCTCGGTGCACCCGTTCATCCGACGCAAGAACGGCCAGGAGCCGGTGACGTTCGCGCACCCGTTGATGCGCAACGCCCTGGAGAAGACCCTGGGTGTGCCGCTGTTCCAGGAGCAGTTGATGCAGCTCGCCATCGACCTGGCGGGTTTCGACGCGGCCGAGGCCGACCAGTTGCGCCGGGCGATGGGCGCGAAGCGTTCGGTCGAGCGGATGACCCGGATCGCCGACCGGCTCTACGCCGGGATGGCCGAGCGGGGCATCACCGGCGAGTTGGCCGACGACGTCTACCGCAAGCTCACCGCGTTCGCCAGCTACGGCTTCCCGGAGAGCCACGCGATGAGCTTCGCCTACCTGGTCTATGCCAGTTCCTGGCTCAAGCGCTACCACCCGGCGCCGTTCCTGGCCGCGCTGCTCAACGCCCAGCCGATGGGCTTCTACTCTCCACAGACCCTGGTCGACGACGCCCGCCGGCACGGGGTGGAGGTCCGCCGCCCCGACATCAACGCCAGCGGCGCGAAGGCGGTGCTGGAGTCCACCCCGGACACCCGGTGGGGCAGCGGGCCGGGCGAGCCGCCGCACGCCTGGGGGCTGGGCGGTCCGGCGGTCCGGCTCGGGCTGTCCAGCGTGCGTACCCTCGGGGCTGACGTGGCCGAGCGGATCGAGGCCGAGCGGGCGGCGCACGGGCCGTACCGGGACATGCCCGATCTGGCCCGGCGGGTCGGTCTCACCGCCACGCAGTTGGAGGCGCTGGCCACCGCGGACGCCTTCGCCTGTTTCGGGCTGACCCGGCGGGAGGCGCTCTGGGCCGCCGGCGCGGCGGCCCAGGATCGGCCGGGCCGGCTGCCCGGCACGGTGACCGGCGCGGCGGCGCCCACGCTGCCCGGGATGGAGGCGGTGGACCGGCTGGTCGCCGACGTGTGGGCCACCGGGTTGTCGCCGGAGAGCCATCCGGCCCGGTTCATCCGGGGTCAGCTCGACGTGCTCGGCGCGGTGCCGATCGCCCGGCTCGGTCGGGTGGAGCCGGGCCAGCGGATCCGGGTCGGCGGCATCGTCACCCACCGGCAGCGCCCGGCGACCGCGGGCGGGGTCACCTTCCTCAACCTGGAGGACGAGACCGGGATGCTCAACGTCACCTGCTCGCCGGGGCTGTGGCAGCGCTACCGGCGGGTGGCCCGGACCAGCGCCGCGCTGGTGGTCCGGGGGCGGCTGCAACGGCACGAGGGCGTGACCAACCTGGTCGCCGACCGGTTGGACGCCATTGAGCCTCCGGTCAGCCCCGCATCCCGTGACTTTCGCTGATCCAGTGATCCACATTACGGTTTCCGATGCCGTTGAGCGGGAGACTCGTCCTGAGCGGGCAGAGCCGCCCGTGATCCATGAGGGGAATGAACAGTGCTGGGGAATCACGCGTACACCGGTGGCATCGCCAACTCCCGACGGACCCGGCTCGGCGCGGGTTGGATGCCGTCGCACCTCGCCGATCCTCGCGAGTACGAGGTGACCAACGGCCCGGTCGCCAACGAGCGGCGGTCCCGCGCGGAGGACGAGGTCGAGGGCACCGAGTCCTGACCCGCCGACGCGCCGCGTCCCGCCTGCCACACGGCCGCGATGGTGACTGGACCGGGTGACTAGGCTCGACCGAGTGGAGCAGACCCGAGGCCGGTTCGCCGGGCCGCCGCTGACCCCCCGTACCGCCGTGATCTGGTCGGTGCTCCGCGCCGAGCTGGACCGGCGCGGCGACGCCGAGCTCACCGTGCTGGACGTGGGCGGCGGCACCGGCGGTTTCGCCGTCCCGCTGGCCCGGGCCGGGCACCGCGTCACGGTGGTCGACGCCAGCCCCGACGCGCTGGCCGCGCTCACCCGCCGGGCCGCCGAGGCCGGCGTGGCGGACCGGATCGCCGCCGTACAGGGCGACGGGGACGCCCTCGCGGGGCTGGTCGAGCCGGCCGGCGTCGACCTGGTGCTCTGCCACGCCGTGCTGGAGGTTGTCGACGACCCGACGCCGGTGGTGACCGCGCTGGCCACCGCGCTGCGCCCCGGCGGCGCTGCCAGTGTGCTGGTGGCCGGCCGGGCCGCCGCCGTGCTGGCCCGCGCGATGAACGGGCATCTGGACGTCGCGGCGGCGCTGGCCGCCGATCCGGACGGCACCGCCGGTGCGCGGGACACCCTGCGCCGACGCTACGACGCCCCGGGCGCCGCCGCGCTGCTCACCGCCGCCGGGCTCGTGGTCGAGGAGATCCACGGGGTACGCGTGCTCGCCGACCTGCTGCCGGCCACGGTCGCCGACGGGCAGTCCGCCGCCCTGGTCGAGCTGGAAGGAGCGCTGGCCGCCCAGCCGCCGTACCGGGACCTGGCGGCCCAGCTGCACCTGTTCGCCCGCCGGCCGGCATGACCGTCACGCCGGCGCCGCTGACCGTCCTCGGCCCGGACCACGGCGGCGACCGCCTCGCCGATGTGCTGCCCAGCGCGCTCGCCGTGCTGGGCGTGCCCGGCTCGCCCGATCCGCTCGGGCTGGTCCCCGCGCTGGCCGGGGTACGCCGGGTCGCCGTGCTGCTCGTCGACGGGCTCGGCTGGTACCAGCTGCCGACCGCCGCGCCGCACGCGCCGACCCTCGCCGGGCTGGCGGCGACGGTGGCCCGGCCACTCATCGCCGGCTTCCCGTCCACCACCCCGACCAGCCTGGTGTCGCTGGGCACCGGCGTCGCGCCGGGCGCGCACGGGGTGCTCGGCTTCACCGTGCGGGTGCCCGGCACCGACCGGGTGCTCACCCACACCGACTGGGCTGCCGACCCGTCGCCGCTGCGCTGGCAGCCGGTGCCCACCCAGCTGGAGCGGGCTCGCGCCGCCGGGGTGGCGGTGAGCGTGGTGAGCCGGCCGGAGTTCGGCGGCAGCGGGTTGACCCTGGCCGCCAACCGGGGTGGTGACTTCCGGGGCGCCGCCGGTGCGGACGCGGTGGCCGCCACCATGCTGGCCGCGCTGGCCGCCGGCCCGGGGCCGACCCTGGTCTCCGGCTACCACGCCGACCTGGACCGGCACGGCCACCTCAGCGGCGTCGACTCGGCGCCCTGGCGGATCGCCGCCACCGAGGTGGACACTCTGCTCGCCCGGTTGGTCGACGGGCTGCCGTCGGACGCGGCGCTGCTGGTGACCGCCGACCACGGCCAGCTCGACATTCCCGCCGCGCACCGCTTCGACCTGGACACCGATCCGCGACTGCGCGCCGGTGTGCGGCTGGTGGCCGGTGAGGCCCGGGTGCGTTACCTGCACGTCGAGCCGGGCGCGGTCGACGACGTGGTGGCCGCCTGGTCCGAGGTGCTGGGTGCCGCGGCGCGGGTGCACACTCGGGACGAGGTGGTGGCCAGCGGGTGGTTCGGGCCGGTGCCCGAGGAGCACCTCGATCGGATCGGCGACGTGGTGGTGACCTGCAACGACACGTACGCCGTCATGGCCACCCGCACCGAGCGGCCGATGGCGTCCCGGTTGGTGGCGTACCACGGGGCGGACACCGCCGCCGAGCTGACCGTCCCGCTGCTGGTCGTGCGGGGCTGACCGGCCCACGGTCCGGCCGGTCGGCGGCTGGTGCTGTCGTACCCCCGGGTTAACCTGCCGGGATGGGCCGCAGCCAGTCGTTGCCCCGGGGCGACGATCCGCGCTTCGGGCCGGACGCCGACGACTCCGACAGCCCGATCCTGCACGTCGACATGGATGCCTTCTTCGCCGCCGTCGAGGTGCGCCGCCGCCCCGACCTGCGGGGCCGGCCGGTGGTGGTCGGCGGCGTCGGGCCGCGCGGCGTGGTCAGCTCGGCCAGTTACGAGGCCCGCCGCTACGGCGTCCGCAGCGCCATGCCGACCAGTCAGGCCCGTGCCCGCTGCCCGCACGCGGTCTACCTGCCCCCGGATTTCAGCGCCTACACGGCCGCCTCCCGCGCGGTCATGCAGATCTTCCGGGACGTCACCCCGCTGGTCGAGCCGCTCTCCCTCGACGAGGCGTTCCTCGACGTGACCGGGGCCCGCCGACTGTTCGGCTCCCCGGCGACCATCGCCCGGCTGATCCGCCGCCGGGTCGTCGACGAGCAGGCGCTGACCTGCTCGGTCGGGGTGGCGCCGAGCAAGTTCGTGGCCAAGCTGGGCTCTACCCGGGCCAAACCCGACGGCCTGCTGGTCGTGCCGCCCGGGCAGGTCCTCGACTTCCTGCACCCGCTGCCGGTCGACGCGCTGTGGGGGGTGGGGGAGCGGGCCGCCGAGGCGCTGCGCCGGCTCGGCCTGGCCACCGTCGGCGACCTCGCCGAGGCCCCGGTGGGCATGCTCCGCCGGGCGGTGGGCGCCGCGTCGGCGGCGCACCTGCACGAGCTGGCCTGGGGGCGTGACCCGCGTCGGGTCAGCCCCGAGCAGGTCGACAAGTCGATCGGCGCCGAGGTGACCTTCGACGCCGACGTGGCCGACCCGGTGGAGATCCGCCGCGCCCTGCTGGCGCTCAGCGCGAAGGTCGGTGTCCGGTTGCGCGGTTCCGGGCAGATGGGGCGCACCGTGTCGCTCAAGGTGCGGCTGGCCGACTTCCGCACCGTCAGCCGCTCCCGCACTCTCGGCGCGGCCACCGACACCGCCCGCGAGATGTTCGACACGGTCTGGGCGTTGTACACCGCGCTCGACCCCGGTGAGCGGGTTCGGCTCGTCGGTGTCCGGGTGGAGGGGCTCAGCCCGGCGCAGGGCGCGCCCCGGCAACTCACCCTCGGCGCGCCCGAGCGCGGCTGGCGTGAGGCGGAAGCTGCCGCGGACGCCGCTGCTGCCCGATTCGGGCGGTCCGTCATAGGTCCGGCCAGTCTGTTAGGCGACCCTGACGCCCGCAGAAAGGAAAATCCACCCCACCCGTAGGTCGTCCCGCTTTCCGAGGCGCGACCCCCCTCGTAGACTTGCGGGTAAGCAGCCGGTTGGCTGCCACGGTCTGTCGGCCCGAGTGGGCCTGACCAACGTGACCGGGGAGGAGTGCCGTGCCGCTCTCTGAGCACGAGCAGCGGCTGTTCGAGCAGATCGAGCAGTCGCTTGCCGAGGACCCCAAATTCGCCTCGGCCGTGCGCGCCAGCGATCCGCGCTTCCACGCGCGGCGTCGCCTGCTCGTCGCTGCTGGCGTGATCATCGCTGGCTTGGCTCTACTGGTCTATGGCGCGGTGATCAAGACCCCGCCGCTGGCGGTGGCGGGCTTTGTCGTCATGCTGGCGTCGGCCGCGTTCGCGGTGCAGTCGCACCGGCGGGCGCAGTCACCTGACCTGCACGTGGTGGGTGGCACGACGAGTCGTCGTCGTCCCCGCGGTGGCCGATCCGGCCGCCGGTCGTCGATCCTGGACCGGATGGAAGACAGGTGGCGGCAGCGCCCGGAGGGCCACCGCTGAGCCCGTCCCGCCACTGAGGCGGGCCGTGCGCCGCGACGAGCGGGTCACCGGGGGACAGCCCCGGCGACCGCTGTCATATCCGTGCGCCCTCTGCCTGGCGACCCGTGCGATGCCCCGGTTACACCGGGTCAGGAGTTGCCGACAGGTGCGCCCCGGTCGGGGCGACGGTCGGTCGACCGCCGCCCCGAACTCGACGGGCGCAGCTCAGCGGGCCGCGCGGCCGGCCAGGATCCGACGCGGGCTCCAGCGCAGGAGCCGGTAGCGGACCCGCCCGGTCAGCGCCACCAGGCGCCCGGACGTGTCCGCCAGGCCGATCCGCCAGCGCAGCAGCACCGACGGCGGCAGCACGGCGGCGAGCAGTCGGGTCCGCCGGTCCGCCCGGGTGGCGAGCGCGCCACGGACCGCGCGCACCGCCGGCAGCAGCGGCTCACCGGTCAGCGGGTCCCGCGCGTACCGGGCCCGCTCCTCCGCCCGGCCGAGCAGCCGCGCCGCCCCGACCGCCGCCGTGTCGTCGGCGAGGGCGTCCCGGACCAGCCGGTCCGCGGTCGCCCGGGGAGTCTCGGTCCGGTCGACCTGGACCTTGAAGTCCACCAGTGTGTCGAGTAGCTCCGCCCAGGCGGCGTGCGCGTCCGCGCGGGCACGGCTGGCATCCGGGCCGACCACCACCACACGTGTCCCGTCGGCCGGCTGAACCTCGCCCGTGGTGCCGGCCACCGTCGCACCGGCCCGGCCACTCCGCCGCCGGCGCAACGCCAGTCGGCGCAGAGCCGGCGTCGCCAACAACGCCATCAGGGCCAGCAGGCTGGCCGCCCACCACGGCCACACCGGTGCCTGCTCGGCCGGCCTCTCACCGGCGAGGGAGATCCCGGAGTCGGTGTCCCGGTCGGCGTTGTCCGGGCCGGCCGGCCCGGCCGACGCGTCGGGGCCCGTCGGGGTGTCCGTGGTGCCGGTCTCCGGCGTGGACGGCTCCGGAGCGTCCGTGTCCGGCGCCCAGGCCGACCGGGTGGAGCCCGGCACGCCGTACGCCGGGGTCGCGTCGAACGGCACCCAGCCGATCCCGTCGAAGTACACCTCGGTCCAGGCATGCAGGTTGAGGTTGGTCAGCGTGTACGTGTTGCCATCGCGCTTGTTGCCGTTGGTGAACCCGAACGCCACCCGGGCCGGGATGCCCGCCGAGCGGACCAGCCAGGCCATGGCCGCCGCGTACTGCTGGCAGTAGCCGACCTTGTTGGTCAGGAAGTTGACGATGTCCTGGCCGCTGCTGCCGCTCTCGGTGCTGAGCCGGTAGCTGAACCCGTTGTCCGACGAGAAGTGCTGGTAGATCGCCAGCACCCGGTCGTAGTCGGTGCGCTTGCCCTGGATCAGCCCTTTGACCAGCTCCTCCACCTCGGGCACCGAGCCGGGGGTGGCGGTGAGCTGGCGGCGCACCGGGTGGTCGGCCGCCAGCGGTTGGGCGGCCCGCAGCGCGGCCGGCGTGTACGTCGAACGGATGTAGTCGAAGGAGTACTCGCGGCCCCGGGAGTTCTCCCGGTTGGAGAAGACGACCTGCTGGTTGGGGTCGTAGAGCCAGTTGCTGTTCAGGTCCTCGGTGCGGACCGGCTCGGCGTACACCGGCATGAGGGACATGCTGAGGCTCTTGGTGACCTCGACGGTCGCTCGGTACGGGGTCTGCTGCACTCCTCGGCCGGCCCGCTCGGTCGGGTCCGGCAGGTCCCGGTTGGCCGGACGGCCGCTCGGGTTGCGGGCCTGGAAACCACTCGGGCGCAGCTCGTCGGCGACCGCGTAGCGCAGGTAGAACGGGTTCGGCTCGGAGGTGGTCACCCTGACCAGGTCGGCCACCTCGGACTGGTTGAGCTGGCCGGCGAGCGAGGCGAACAGGTCGATCCGACCCGACGACACGCCCGACCCGGCCCGGCCGTTGCCGTTGCCCGTGCCGCCACCGAGCCGGTCGAGCAGCCCACCGGTCATGCCCGGCACCGCCAGCGGCAGCGCCACCGCCAACACCACCCCGACCACCGCGAGCCGGCGGCCGGCCGAGGCCAGCGGCGAGGCCTCCCACACGTCGACGTCGCGGCCGTCGCCGGTGAACCGGCGGCCGAACCGTCGGACCCGGTCGACGTTGTCGGTGACCAGCAGCCACAGGTAGCCGGCGGCGCCCACCACGAACGGCAGCGGGGGGACGCTGTCCACGTAGACGGCGACCGGCACCGAGTAGATGGCGAGCATCGGCAGCCCGGCCAGCGCGGGCCGGCGCAGACCCACGGCCAGCACGTCCACGAGCACGGCCACCCCGCCGACACCGAGCACGGTGATGAACAGCAACGGGTCGGTGTCCGGAACCTTGACGCCGTACGAGCGCATGTCCTCCATCGAGCCGCCGAGCAGGTCGGCGAAGTGCCCGAACGTGGCCGGCGTGGGCAGGATGGCGAGCAGCTCGCTGCCACTGGGGAACAGCCAGGTCAGGGCGAGCACCAGTGCGGCCAGCATGCCGAGCACCTGACCCCAGAGCGGTGCCCGGACCAGCCGCGTCAGGGCGGCGACCCCGGCCACCACGGCGACCGCGATGGCGGACTGCATCAGCCATGTCCAGCTCTGGAAGATGGCCGACAACGGCGCGGCGGCGAGCAGCGTGGCGGCGGCCGCCACCGCGCCGATGTTCCGACTGGCGATCATGAGGGGGACCTTCCGTTCATCGCACGCCGCCGGCGACCGTCTCGGCCAGCGCGGCGCGCATGGCGAAGCCCTGGGAACCCCGGCCCGCCTGTGGCCAGAGCACCGGCAGCCGGCTGCCGTGGTCGACGCCGACCACCCGCCAACCGCTCTGCACCATGGCGAGCACGGCGGCGCCGTGCGCGTGCTCCGCCTCGGCGCGGGCCTTCTCCGGCAGGCTGAGCCACGCGGAGCTGTTCAACAGGAACCCGACGCAGGTCGCGCCGTTGCCGCGCAGCCCGGCCAGCAGCTCGGCCTCGGCCACGCTCACCGCACCGAACAATCCGATGATCAGACCGCCGTCGGAGCGCTGCCGGACCCGCTGCACCAGACCGGCCAGCTCGGCCCGCTGGTCCAGCCGGACCTCGGCCAGATGATCGAGCAACACACCGTCGCCGCCGCCCTCCGAGGCGTCCACGTCCACCCCCGAGCCGGTGACCAGGCGCAGCTTGTAGCCGGCCTGGCGCAGGTGCACGGCGATGCTCGCGGCGGCGGAGACCGCCCACTCGAAACTCGCCGTCGGGCCGTCGCCGCGGTGGCCGTACGCGCGGGTGTCCAGCACGACCGTGGCCCGGCTCTCCCACGGCTGCTCCTCGCGGCGCACCATCAGCTCCCCGGTGCGCGCCGTCGACTTCCAGTGCACCCGGCGCAGGTCGTCGCCGCGCCGGTACTCCCGGGTCGCCGCGTCGTCCTCCCCGTGCACCGCCACCGACCGGGCCCGGCTGTCGCCGCTGCCCGCGTACTCCCCGGGGAGCCGGACCGACGGCAGCGGGGTGACCTGCGGGATGACCGTCAGGTGGTCGGTGCTGGGGAAGGCCCGGGTCAGCTCGCAGAGACCGAACGGGTCGGTCATCCGGACCACCAGCGGGCCCACGTCGTAGCGGCCGCGCACGTCGGCGCGCACCGTGTACGCCACCGAGCTGGCCTGGTGTGCGCCGAGCCGCTCCAGGACGACCCGTGGCCGGCTGCCCAGCGCGTAGGGCAGCCGATCCTCCAGCAGCAGCGTGCCGGTGGGCAGCCGGGACAGGTTCTGCAGGCGCAGCACCACCCGCGAGTTGGCCCCGACCGGCACCCGGTGTGGGTCCAGCGAGCGGTTGCAGGCCAGCTTGTAGCGGCTGCGCCCCACGTAGGCGGCGGCCAGCAGCGGAAGGATGGCCAGCAGCACGGCCACCCGGAGCAGGTCCTTCTCGCCGAGGATGACGGCCGAGAGGGCCGCCGCGACCGCGGCGGCCAGGAACGAGCGCCCGCGGGTGGTCAGCCCGCGCAGCCCGGCACGCACGTCACGGCCTCCGCGGCTCGTAGGGCGCGCGACCGTTGCCGGTGGCGGGCCGGGTGTCGTAGGGGTTGCGCTGCCGGTCGTGCGGCAGCGGCAGTCGGTGCACCAACTCGGAGACGATCGCGTCGGTGGTGCGCCGGGCGAGCTGCGCGTCGGCCGTCGGGATGATCCGGTGCGCCAGCACCGGCACCGCCAGGGCCTGCAGGTCGTCGGGCAGGACGTAGTCGCGGCCCTCCAGGGCGGCGACCGCCCGGGCGGTGCGCAGCAGTTGCAGGGTCGCCCGGGGGGACGCGCCGAGGCGCAGGTCGGGGGCCTCGCGGGTGGCGGTGACCAGGTCGATCGCGTACTGCTTGACGGCGTCCGCGACGTGCACCTGCCGGACGGTGGAGATGAGCTGCCGAACGATGTTCGCGTCGGAGACCGGGCGCAGCTCGTGCAGCGGGTCGGTGGCGCCGTGCCCGTCGAGCATGGCCAGCTCGGCGTTCACGTCCGGGTAACCCATCGCGATCCGGGCGGTGAACCGGTCGCGCTGCGCCTCGGGCAGCGGGTACGTCCCCTCCATCTCGATCGGGTTCTGGGTGGCGATGACCATGAAGGGGGTCTGCAGCTGGTAGGTCACGCCGTCGACGGTGACCTGGCGTTCCTCCATGCACTCCAGCAACGCCGACTGGGTCTTCGGCGACGCCCGGTTGATCTCGTCGCCGACGACCAGGTTGGCGAAGACGGCACCCGGACGGAACTCGAAGTCGTGCGTCTCCTGGTTGTAGACGCTGACGCCGGTGACGTCGCTGGGCAGCAGGTCGGGGGTGAACTGGATGCGCCGCACCGTGCAGTCGATGGACCGAGCGAGGGCCTTGGCCAGCTTGGTCTTGCCGACGCCGGGAACGTCCTCGATGAGGAGGTGCCCCTCGGCGAGGAGGACAGCCAGGGCCAGCCGCACGGTGGCGGTCTTGCCCTCGATGACCTGCTCGATGTTGGACACGATGGCCTCGCTGGCGGCACGGAACTCGTCGTGCGGCAGTAGGCCGCCCACCTCGTCCCAGGTCTGTTGTGTCACGGGCCTCCTCCTCGTCGCCGTCACGGCAGCTCTGTAGAGAGCACCTGGACCCGCCGTTGGGTTCGCGACGTCGAGCCTCGTTTGCCGCAGGATTCTCACTGGCCTCTCAGGCTAACCATGTTTGTCGTTATCGCCGACCCCCGCAGGTAGTCGGTCGGTTACGTACGGATATTCGCCGAGTCGGGGGACCGATCCCGGGCATCGCGGGTCACGGTCGGCCGGCCGGGCGACGGGGTACACTGCCGGACATGGCCGGAGTCTTCCTGCTTCTTACCGGGCCGTGCTGATGCGCTGAAGGCGCGACAGCACGGCGGCCCCTCCTGCGCGAGGGGCTTTTTCGTGCCCGCCGCCGGCTCGTACCCGGCGGCGCCGAGAGGACCGGCCCGGCGGTGCCGAGACGAAGCGAAGCAAGCGAGGAGAGACGATGAGTGAGGCAGCCGCACCGGCGGGCGACATTCCCCCGTTCCGGTACACCGCGGCCCTGGCCGACGAGATCGAGATTCGTTGGCAGGACATCTGGGCGCGCGAGGGCACCTTCCACGCACCGAACCCGACCGGCCCGCTGGCCGACCCGACCCACCCCCGCGCCGGCGCGGAGAAGCTGTACGTGCTGGACATGTTCCCGTACCCGTCCGGCGCCGGCCTGCACGTGGGCCACCCGCTGGGCTACATCGGCACCGACTGCTACGCCCGCTACCAGCGGATGGCCGGCCGCAACGTGCTGCACGCGATGGGCTTCGACGCGTTCGGCCTGCCCGCCGAGCAGTACGCGGTGCAGACCGGCACCCACCCCAGGACCACGACCGTCGCGAACATCGAGCGGTACAAGGCGCAGCTGCGCCGGCTGGGGCTGGCGCACGACGAGCGGCGCTCGGTGGCGACCATCGACACCGACTTCTACCGCTGGACCCAGTGGATCTTCCTGCAGATCTTCAACTCCTGGTACGACCGTGACGCCGCGAAGGCCCGGCCGATCGCCGAGCTGATCGCCGAATTCGAGGGCGGTAACCGGCCGACCCCGGACGGCCGGCCCTGGGCCGAGCTGAGCGTCGCCGAGCGCCGCCAGGTCGTCGACGACCACCGGCTGGCGTACGTCTCGCAGGCCCCGGTCAACTGGTGCCCCGGGCTGGGCACCGTGCTGGCCAACGAGGAGGTCACCGCCGACGGGCGCTCCGACCGGGGCAACTTCCCGGTCTTCAAGCGCAACCTGAAGCAGTGGATGATGCGGATCACCGCGTACGGTGACCGGCTGCTGGACGACCTGGACAGCCTGGACTGGCCCGAGCCGATCAAGCTGATGCAGCGCAACTGGATCGGTCGCTCCACCGGCGCGCACATCGACTTCCCGACCGCGCAGGCGCCGGTGCGGGTGTTCACGACCCGACCGGACACCGTCTTCGGGGCCACCTACATGGTGCTGGCTCCCGAGCACGAGCTGGTCGACGCGCTGGTGCCGGCCGCCTGGCCGCAGGGCACCAGGGACGTCTGGGCCGGCGGGCACGCCAGCCCTCGGGCGGCCGTCGAGGCGTACCGCAAGGCCGCGGCGGCCAAGACCGACGTCGAGCGGCAGTCCGACACCAAGGAGAAGACCGGCGTCTTCATCGGCGCGTACGCCACCAACCCGGTCACCGGCGGGCAGATCCCGATCTTCATCGCCGACTACGTGCTGGCCGGCTACGGCACCGGCGCGATCATGGCGGTGCCCGCACAGGACGAGCGGGACTGGGCGTTCGCCGAGGTCTTCGAGCTGCCGATCGTGCGTACCGTGCAGCCGGCGGAGGGCTTCGACGGCAAGGCGTACACCGGTGACGGCCCGGCCATCAACAGCGCCGCGCCCGAGCGCGGCCTGGACCTGAACGGCCTGGGGGTCACCGACGCCAAGGCGGCGACCATCGCCTGGCTGGAGGCGAACGGCCACGGTACGGGCGCGGTGACCTACCGGCTGCGCGACTGGCTGTTCTCCCGGCAGCGCTACTGGGGTGAGCCGTTCCCGATCGTCTACGACTCCACCGGCGCGGCCATCGCCCTGCCGGAGGAGATGCTGCCGGTCGAGCTGCCGGAGGTGGACGACTTCTCGCCGAAGACGTTCGACCCGAACGACGCGGACTCCAACCCGGAGACCCCGCTGTCGCGTCGCCGCGACTGGGTCGAGGTGGAACTGGACCTGGGTGACGGGCCGAAGCGCTACACCCGCGAGACCAACGTGATGCCGCAGTGGGCCGGCTCCTGCTGGTACGAGATGCGCTACCTGGACCCGACCAACTCGGAGCGGTTCGTCGACGCCGAGAACGAGCGGTACTGGATGGGCCCGCGCGCCGACGGCGACTGCGGGGGCACCGACCTGTACGTCGGCGGCGCCGAGCACGCCGTGCTGCACCTGCTGTACGCGCGGTTCTGGCACAAGGTGCTGTTCGACCTGGGGCACGTGTCGTCGTTCGAGCCGTTCCGCAAGCTGTTCAACCAGGGCATGATCCAGGCGTACGCGTACACCGACTCGCGTGGCAGCTACGTGCAGGCCGAGGAGGTCGTCGAGCGCGACGGCGCCTACTTCCTGGATGACGAGGTGGTCAACCGCGAGTACGGCAAGATGGGCAAGTCCCTGAAGAACGTGGTCACCCCGGACGACATGTGCGCCGCGTACGGCGCGGACACCTTCCGGGTGTACGAGATGTCGATGGGCCCGCTGGAGGTGTCCCGCCCCTGGGAGACCCGGGCCGTGGTCGGCTCGTACCGGTTCCTGCAGCGGGTCTGGCGGGCCGTCATCGACGAGCAGACCGGCGCGCTGCGGATCACCGACGACCCTGCCGACGAGGCGACCCGCCGGCTGCTGCACAAGGTGATCGACGGCGTCCGGGGCGACATGGACGGCATCCGGTTCAACACGGCGATCGCCAAGCTGATCCAGCTGACCAACGGGCTGACCGGGCTGGCGGCGACGCCCCGTGAGGTGGCCGAGCCGCTGGTGCTGATGGTGGCGCCGTTCGCCCCGCACGTGGCCGAGGAGCTGTGGCGCCGGCTGGGTCACGAGACCTCGCTGACGTACGCGGACTTCCCGACCGCCGACCCGGCACTGCTGGTGGCCGACACGGTGACCTATCCGGTGCAGGTCAACGGCAAGGTCCGTGGCCGCATCGAGGTCCCAGCCGACTCGCCCGAGGAGGCCGTACGCGCGGCAGCCCTGGACGCGGTGGCGTCCTCCCTGGCCGGCAAGGAACCCCGCAAGGTCATCGTGGTCCCGGGCCGAATGGTCTCCGTAGTCGCCTAACGCCTTCGCCGCCCCGGCGGGCGGGCCGGCGTGAACGATAGACATCGCGACGTCTGCCGAGGCGGGACGTCGAGATGAGCGTGATGTCTCACAGACATATATATGTCTGTGAGACATCACGCTCATTGGTGCGCCGGCCGCCGCGCGCCGGCATCGACCGGTCCGGACCTCCCGGCGACGGAGACACCCAGCAGCAGTGGCACCTGGTCCAGACGAAGCCACCGCCGGTTCGACCCGAGCCGTTTCGTTGGGCCGCCCGGGTCGCCGTCTATCGCGGCGTCGTTTAGGCGTAAAACGGGTTCCGCGGGTCAGCCGGTCGGGCTCGCAGCGCTCCGTCGTTGGGCGCGCCACCACTGGCGGACCAGCACCAGGCTGGCGATCAGGCCGAGGCTGGCCGGGGCGGCGGCGTACCAGTTGACGTGGCCGGGGGAGCTGACCGCCGCGCCGATCGCGGCGTAGCCGAACGCGGTCGGCGCGGACGCGATCACGCTGCCGGTCAGGAACGGCGCCAGCCGGGCGGCGGTGGTGCCGTAGCCGTAGCTGACCAGCCCGAAGCCGGCGATCGGCAGCAGCCGGACGGTGACCACGCCGAACACGCTCTGCCGCGCGAACCACCGGTCGAGGCGGGCCAGCCGGCCACGGACCCGCTCGGCGACGAACTCCCGGCCGAGCAGCCGGCCGACCGTGAAGCCGATCGCCGCCGCCACCAACGCGGCGCTCAGGGCGTAGGCGGCGCCTTCGAGGGGACCGAAGATCGCGCCCGCGGCGAGCGTGATGAAGGTCCGGGGGACCAGCGCGACCAGCAGCAGCGCTCCGCCGAGGATCGCCGCCACGGGGGCGAGGGCCCCGAGCCGATCGTCCAGCTGGGGAAGCTGCGCCGGATCGGGTCGGGGCACCAGGAGCAGCAGCAGGCCGCAGCCGCCGATCAGCAGGATGAGCAGGGCGAACCGGGCGGCCGACGGCTGCCGCAGCAGCCGCCGGACGGCACGGATCATGCCCGAGCGGCGGCCACTGCGGAGCGGCGCTCGTTGCGCAGCCGGTCGGACCAGGTGTCGTCCAGCGGCGGCAGTTGGTGCGCCCCGGTGGCCCAGCGCAGCAGCAGGTCGGCCAGGGCCGGGTTGCGGGCCAGCGCCGGGCCGTGCGAGTAGGTGCCGAGCAGCTTGCCGCGCCAGGCGCCCTCGGTGTTGCCGTCGTTGCCCACGCCGGCGGTGACCCGGGCCAGCGGGGAGACCTCGGGGCCGAGGTGGGTGCGACCACCGTGGTTCTCGAAACCGGTCAACGCGGGAAGCCCCAGGCGTGGATCGATCTCACCGGCCAGCTCGCCGACGGCCCGGCTGGAGCCACGGTCGGACTGCAGGTCCAGCAGCTCCAGGCCGCGGCACTGCACGCCCTTGGCGAAGAACGAGGTGCCGAGCAGCTGGTAGCCGGCGCAGACGCCGAACACCACGGCGCCCTGGGAGACCGCCCGGTGCAGGCCACCATCGGCGATCAGCCGCTGCGCGCCCAGCGCCTGCGGGCCGTCCTCGCCGCCGCCGACGAGGTAGATGTCGGCGGTCGCGGGCAGTTGCTGGTCGGAGCGGACCTCCAGCACCTCGACCGGCATGCCGCGCTGGCGGGCCCGCCGGGCCAGGATCAGCGCGTTGCCCCGGTCGCCGTAGGTGGAGAGCAGGTCGGGGTAGATCCAGACGATGCGCAGGCTCTCAGTTGACACGGTCCAACTCCGCTCGGATGTCCTGGAACGCGGTGTAGTTCGCGATGACCTCCAGCCGCCCCGGCGGGACCGACCGGATCGCGTCGTCGAAGGTGCGCACGTGCTGGAACGGCACGTCGTTGACGTCCAGACGGACCGCCAGGTCGTACGCCCGGTCGCCGGTGATCAGCACCTGCCGTCCGCGCAGCGGGGCGAAGTCGACGTCGAAGAGCCAGGAGGTGTCCAGGCCGTCGGGGTCGCGGGCGTTGATGGAGAGCAGGGTCGGCGCGTCGTCGGCCATGTCGAACGCCTCCAGCCAGCTGGCCGGGTTCTTGGCCAGCAGCAGCCGGATGTTGCGCCCGTCCTTGTCGACCTGCGCGTAGCGGCCGGCCACCGACGTGACGATGCCGAGGCGGGACACCGCGTCGACGGGGCGTACGCCGAACTCGGCGGCCACAGCCAGCGCGGTCGCCGCGTTGCCGAGGTTGACCTTGCCGGGTAGCTGGAGGGAGACCTTGTGCCAGGCGCCGGTGGGGTCGAGCACGCCCTCGTCCTCGACGACCCACTGCGGCTCCGGTCGGCGCAGCGCGCAGCCGGTGCACCACCACTGGTCGCCGGAGCGCTGGATGGTGGAGCCGCACTCGGGGCAGACCCAGGAGTCGTCGTGCCAGCGCTGGCCGGCGCTGAACCAGGTCACGTGCGGCGGGTTGATGCCGCGGGCCGGGTCGGCCGGCGGGGTGGCGGCCCACACCACCATCGGGTCGTCGGCGTTGGCCACC
The DNA here is from genome assembly GCF_040643015.1 of Micromonospora sp. NPDC047527. Lineage (NCBI taxonomy): Bacteria > Bacillati > Actinomycetota > Actinomycetes > Micromonosporales > Micromonosporaceae > Micromonospora > Micromonospora sp. NPDC047527. The sequence goes on from NZ_JBEYTK010000007.1 coordinate 139,849, forward strand.
ACCCGTACGTCGGTGTGCCGGACCAGCGCCGCACGCCAGAGCTGCGCCATCATGGCGACCTCCTTGGCGCGGTCGAGCTGGTCGCGGGAGAGGTTGAGCAGCGCGACCACGTGCGGCTCGGTCGCCTCCAGCACCTGGGCGAGGTAGTGCTCGTCGACCTCCAGCACCGCGTACGGGGTGCTGCCGGCCTTGGCCAGCGCCGAGGTGTGCCCGGTGGGCATGTTCGCGCCGAAGGAGTTGGTGGCGACCCGCCCGAGCACGCCGACCGCGGCGGCGGTCAACCGGGTGGTGGTGGTCTTGCCGTTGGTGCCGGAGACGAGCGCGATGGCGCGCCCGGCCGACAGGTGCGCCAGCAGATCCGGGTCGATCTTCAGCCCGATCCACCCGCCGATCACCGAACCGTCGCCACGCCCGGCCGCCCGGGAGAGCGCCGCGGCCGTCCGTGACACGGAGCTGGCCACCTTCGCCCGTAGGGGCATTTTCGCGTCCGTCACGCGAGCGAGGTTACCGGACCGACCGCCCCGCCAGATCGCCGCCGACGCCGAACCGTTCGGCCGTGGCGGGTGTGTGGGCGGCCGGGTCGGCCTCCACCGGACGGAGTCGATCTATGTCGGAAAGCGGACCACGCCGGGTGGGCGCTCGGGCCCTCCACTCCGCTCCACCCCGTGTGACGTGCGGTTTTGCTCGCCGATCGGCCGCGCCACGCGGGCGATTCTGGTTGCAGGTGGAGGGAAGTGGAGTAGAGTGGGGCCCAATGGTGAGGCCGGGAGGGCTCACCGGCCCGGGGGGTCAGCGGCGCCGCGAACGCCGCTCAAAGGGCGAGGGGGTTGGGCCGATGTTCCTCGGCACCCATACTCCGCGCCTGGACGACAAAGGCCGGTTGATCCTTCCGGCCAAGTTTCGGGATGAGCTGGCGGGGGGTGTCGTGGTCACCAAAGGGCAGGATCGCTGTCTCTATGTCTTTCCGACACCCGAGTTCCAGCGCATCGCGGAGCAGTTGCGGGCGCAGCCGATGACGCACAAGGCGGCCCGGGCCTACAGCCGGGTCTTCTTCGCCAGCGCGCACGACGAGGTGCCGGACAAGCAGGGCCGGGTGACCATTCCGGCCCACCTGCGGGAGTACGCCGCACTCGACCGGGACCTGGTCGTGATCGGCGCGAGCACGCGGGTGGAGATCTGGGACAAGGCCGCCTGGGAGACCTACCTCGCCGAGAGCGAAGACGACTTCGCCGACATCGAGGAGGGGGTGCTGCCCGGCGGACTGTAGGGCGGATCGGCGCCCGACGTACTGCGAGATCTCCAGCCGCTTTCGAGTTCCTGGCATCCCTTCCCCGGTGCCAGGCGCACGATCCAGTCATCGGGTTCGCCCGGTGGACGGCGGGAGCGGATGGGGATCTGGCGGTACGACGGCAGCGCCGTCCGACGACAGACGCAGGAGAAGAACGGACGTATCAACCAGTGGGGGTCAACATGGGGGAGCTACGCGGCACGCACGTGCCGGTGCTGCTCGAGCGGTGCCTCGAGCTGCTGGCCCCCGCGCTGGGTCGAGGCGGCCGGACTGTTCACGTCGACGCGACGCTCGGCTTGGCCGGGCACGCGGAGGCGGTGCTCGAGGCGCATCCGGAGACGGTCCTGATCGGGCTCGACCGGGACACCGAGGCACTCGCTCACGCGCGGGTCCGGTTGGCACGTTTCGCCGACCGCATCCACCTGGAGCACGCCGTCTACGACGAGTTGCCCGACGTGCTGGCCCGGCTGGGTTATCCGGGCATCGACGGGATCCTGTTCGACCTGGGTGTCTCGTCGTTGCAGTTGGACGCGCCCGACCGCGGGTTCGCCTACGCCCAGGACGCGCCACTGGACATGCGGATGGACCAGACGCGGGGGGTGACCGCCGAGGAGGTGGTCAACACCTACGCGCATCCGGACCTGGCCCGGGTGTTGCGGGTCTACGGCGAGGAGAAGTTCGCCGGCCGGATCGCCTCGGCGATCATCCGGCAGCGGGAACGCGCCCGGATCACCTCGTCCGCGCTGCTGGCGGAGCTGGTTCGGGACTCCATTCCGGCACCAGCGCGACGAACGGGTGGACACCCGGCAAAGAGAACGTTTCAGGCTTTACGGATCGAGGTAAACAGAGAGCTGGCAGCGCTGGAGGCAGCGCTGCCGTCCGCGCTCGACGCACTGACCGTGGGCGGTCGCATGGTGGTCCTGTCCTACCACTCGCTGGAGGACCGGCTCACCAAGGCGGCGCTCGCGGACCGGGTCCGCAGTAAGGGCCCGATCGACCTCCCGGTCGAGCTGCCCGGGTCCGGTCCGACGTTCCGGCTGCTCAGCCGGGGCGCCGAGCTTCCCGGGGAGGCGGAGGTCGCCGCGAACCCGCGCGCCGCCTCGGTGCGGCTGCGGGCAGCGGAACGACTCGATCCGAACGCGACAGAGCAAGGGCGGACCGACCGCGAACGGTCCCGCCGACGGGTGAAGGGGATGCACCAACCGGGGACGGGGTCTGCGTGATCCGTGGGGGGTCCGCAGACGACGACCCGCAGAGGGACGGATGTTGAGGGGGAGGGGACATGAGCATTGACAAGCGCGACCGCCGGGGCATCACCGGCGGCGGGCAGCGCGCACCGCGGTCGGGGGGCCGGACCGCGGCGGAGCGAGCCACGCGCGTGGAGAACGCTACGCCACGCATCGATCGAGTCAACCGGCAGGGGGAGGCTCGCGCCCGGGGGGCGCGCGAGTTCCCGACGCAGGGCAGCGCCGCGCTGCGACCGGCCGAGAAGGCCGCCGCCGCGTCCAGCGCCCGCCCGCCCCGGCTGCGGGTGGCGCCACCGCCGCCGGTGTCGGTGCCGCGCGCTCCGTTCGCGGCGCTGATCGTGGTGCTGGTCGTCGGCGGGGTGCTCGGCATCCTGGCGGTCAACACCAAGATCAATGAGAACGCGTTCCGGCTGGAGAAGCTGCAGCAGCAGCAGGCCCGGCTGGATCTGGAGAAGCAGCAGCTGGACAAGCAGATCGCCGAGGCGAAGGCGCCCGGCAACCTGACCGCCGAGGCGCGGCGGCTGGGCCTGGTGGACGCTGGCGAGCCGGCGTACATCCGGATGCCGGACGGCAAGCCCATCGGCGTGCCGAGGCCGGCGACCGGCGAGCCGTCGGTGACCAGTCAGGGTGCGGGAGGCTGACCGGTGCCACCAAGGTCGGACGAGCCGCGCCGGGATCCCAAGGGGTCCCGGCGCGGCTCTTCGCGTGACGCCACACCCGCCGACGAGGAGCCTCGGGCCGGCGAGCCGGGCATCGGGGGCATCTCCGGCGCACGGGCGTACACCCCGAGGGGTCGGACGGTCCGCGAGGAGCGCGGCACGCCGGCGCGCAGCGGGGGTGCCGAGCAGCGGCGTACCCCGCGCAGCACCCGGTCCGGCGACCCGTTCCGGCCGGCGTTGCAGGTGCTCGACGGCGGTCGCGCCGCGGCCCGTTCCGGCCGGCGGGCCGCCCCGGCGGCCGGTCGCGGCGGCGTCGTGCGAACCGTCGCGCCGCGTACCCCGCGCGGCCCGGCCGGCGACGAGCCGCCGCCGCGCCGCCGGACCACGCCGAGGACGCCCGGCCGCGCCAGCCGTGCCGACCGCCCGGCGGCCCGGCGGCCGTCCCGCAAGCCGCCGCGCCCGCCGAAGCTGGCCGACCCGCGCCTGCGGCTGCGGCTGGGCACCGTGCTCACCCTGGCCCTGTTCGTCACCATCGGGATCCGGCTGATCTTCCTGCAGGCCGTCGACGCCCCGGCGTACGCAGGCGGCGGCGTCGCCGACCGGACCCGCACGGTCGAGCTGCCCGCGCCGCGCGGCGCGATCTACGACCGCACCGGCGAGCCGCTCGCGCACAGCGTCGAGGCGCGGTACGTCTTCGCCGACCCGACCGAGATCACAGACGAGGCCGCCACCGCGAAGGCGCTCTCCCCGCTGCTCGGCATCCCGGCGTCGAAGCTCACCGCGCTGATGAAGCCCCGCAAGCTGGAGAACGGCAACCCGTCCCGGTTCGAGTACCTGGCCCGGGGGGTCGAGATCCCGACCGCCAAGCAGGTGTTGGCGCTGGAGCTGCCCGGCATCGGGGTGCACCGCGACGAGCGCCGCGAGGTCCCCGGCGGTGACCTGGCGGCCAACCTGATCGGCTTCACCAGCCAGGACATGGTCGGGTTGGAGGGTCTGGAGGCCCGCTACAACGAGCAGCTCGCCGGTCAGGACGGCAAGCGGGTGTACGAGGCCGGCCTGGGCGATCTCGCCGCGCCCATCCCGGGCGGCTACAGCAGGACCACGCCGGCCAACCCGGGCAGCTCGCTGTGCCTGACCATCGACCGTGACCTGCAGTTCAAGACGCAGCAGATTCTCAGCGCGGGGATGGCGCGGCAGCACGGTGGCACCGCCGCCGCGGTGGTCATCGACGTGCCCACCGGCGAGGTGCTGGCCCAGGCGAGCCATCCCACCTACGACGCCGCGAAGCCGATCCCGAGCGACCCGGTCGCCCGGGAGGACGCCGCGACCAGCTTCGTGGTCGACCCCGGCTCGGTGCACAAGGCGATCACCTACGGCGCGGCGCTCCAGGAGGGGGTGATCACCGCGGACACGACGCTGCCCATCGCGAACAGCATCAAGAAGGGCGACACCTGGTTCTCGGACACCCACCGGGCCAACGGCCGGCAGATGAGCGTCCCGGGGATGCTCGCCTACTCGTCGAACGTCGGCACCATCACCATCGCCGACCGGCTCGGCCCGGACCGGCTGATCGACTACCAGAAGCGGTTCGGGCTGGGCCAGCCCACCCGCGAGGGCCTGCCCGGCGAGGCCAGCGGGCGGCTCCTGCCCGCCGACGAGTGGAGCGAATCGTCGCGCGGGTCGGTGCCGATCGGGCACAGCGTCGACGCGACGCCACTGCAGATGGCCGCCGCGTACGCCGCCATCGCCAACGACGGCACGTACGTGCAGCCGCACCTGGTCAAGGAGACCATCGACCCGGACGGCAAGCGCACCCCCGGACCGACCCCGGTGACCCGCTCGGTGCTCAGCCCGCAGAACGCGGCAGCCCTGCGCACCATGCTGGAGGCGGTCACCACGGTCGACGGCGCCACCGGTCTCGCCGCCGCGGTCCCCGGCTACCGGGTCGCGGGCAAGACCGGCACCGGCTGGCGGCTGGTGGACGGCAAGAAGCAGCCCGGCGAGGTGTCCTCCTTCATCGGCATGGCACCCGCCGAGAAGCCCCGGTACGTGATCGCCGTCTTCGTGTACGCGCCGGGCGGCGGGGGCGCGGCGATCGCTCAACCGGCCTTCCGGGACATGATGCAGTTCACGCTGCGTCACAACCGGATTCCGCCTTCCGCCAGTGGTTCGGCACCCAAGTTCGTGGTCTATCCGCGCTGAGCAGCAATGGCGGGACATCATCGGTGAGTGCCGACGAACCACCGGGGCGGCTGTGCGGCCGGAACCGGACGACCGGGTAGGGTCTGACGCCGTGCCCGGCAATCCACGTCCACGTACCGTGACCGGAATTCGGCTCGGTGATCTCGCCGTCCGGCTCGCTGTCGACCTCCCGGCGGACGCCGCCGACGTGGTCGTCACCGGGGCGACCCACGCCAGCCAGGAGGTCCGCCCCGGCGACCTGTACGCGGCGTTGCCCGGCGCCCGCCGGCACGGCGCGGAGTTCGCCGCCGGCGCCGCCGAGGCGGGCGCCGTGGCCCTGCTGACCGACCCGGCCGGCGCGGAGCTGGCGGCGGGGACCGGCCTGCCCGCCCTGGTGGTGCCCGACCCGCGTGCGGTGCTCGGCGAGCTGGCCTCGGCCGTCTACGGCGACCCGACCGCCGCGCTCACCGTGATCGGTGTGACCGGCACGGCGGGCAAGACCTCCACCGCGTACCTGATCGAGTCGGGGCTGCGCGCGGCTGGGCACACCACCGGGCTGATCGGCACCGTGGAGACCCGGCTCGGCGACCTGGTGATCGACAGCGTGCGTACCACCCCCGAGGCGACGGACCTGCACGCGATGCTGGCGACCGCCCGGGAGCGGGGGGTGACGGCCGTCGTCATGGAGGTCTCCAGCCACGCGCTGGCCATGGGCCGGGTGGGCGGGGTCCGCTTCGCCGTGGGCGGCTACACCAACTTCGGCTCCGATCACCTGGACTTCCACGCCGACAGCGCCGACTACTTCGCCGCCAAGGCGCAGCTCTTCGACGGTCGGTGCGCGGTCGAGGTGCTCAACCAGGACGACCCGGCGCTCAAGCCGTTGTACAAGCCGGCGACTGTCACCTACTCGGCGGCCGGCGACCCGAGCGCGACGTGGTGGGCCGACGGCGTCGACGGCGAGGGGTACGCGCAGCGGTTCGCCGCGCACGGCCCGGACGGCGTCACGCTGGCCGCCGGGGTGGCGCTGCCCGGCCGGCACAACGTGGCCAACGCGCTGCTGGCCATCGCCACGCTGGTGGGCGCCGGGGTGGACCCGGCGACCGCGGCGACCGGCGTGGCCGCCTGCGGTGGCGTACCCGGCCGCCTCCAGTTGGTCGACGTCGTCGGGCCGGTGCGCGGGGTCGTCGACTACGCGCACAAGGCCGACGCGATCGTGGCGGCGCTGGCGGCGCTGCGCGAGCTGAGCGCCGGCCGGTTGATCTGTGTGATCGGTGCCGGTGGAGACCGGGACCGGGGTAAGCGGCCGGTGATGGGCGCCGCCGCGGCGGAGGGAGCCGACGTGGTGCTGGTGACCGACGACAATCCGCGTACCGAGGATCCGGCGGAGATCCGCGCCGAGGTGCTCGCCGGGGCGTACCAGGCCGGCGCGGCCGCCCGGATCATCGAGGTGGCCGGTCGTCGGGCCGCGATCGACGAGGCGGTCCGGCTGGCCGGGCCGGGTGACGTGGTCGCGCTGCTCGGCAAGGGCCACGAGCGGGGCCAGGAGGTGGCCGGCGAGGTGCTCCCGTTCGACGACAGCGTCGAGTTGGCCGACGCGCTGCGGGCCCGGTTCGGCGACCCGGCGGGTCAGCGGTGATCGCGCTGAGCCTGGCCGAGGTGGCCGAGGCGGTCGACGGGCGGCTCGTGGCCGCCGACCCGACCGTCACTGTCACCGGCTCGGTCGAGTTCGACTCGCGCAAGGTGGGGCCCGGTTCGCTCTTCGTGGCCTTCCCCGGGGAGAAGGTCGACGGGCACGACTACGCGGCGACGGCGGTGGCGGCCGGCGCGGTGGCGGTGCTCGGCAGCCGCGAGGTGCCCGGGGTGCCGATGGTGCTGGTCGACGACGCCCTGGCCGCGATGGGCCGGCTGGCCCGCGCCGCGGTGGACCGGCTGCCCGAGCTGACCGTGATCGGCGTGACCGGTTCCTCGGGCAAGACCACCACGAAGGATCTGATCGGTCAGCTCACCTCCCGGCTCGGGGCCACGGTGGCACCGCCCGGCTCGTTCAACAACGAGCTGGGGCACCCGTACACCGCGTTGCGGGCCGGGCCGGACACCCGCTACCTGGTGATGGAGAAGGGCGCCCGCGGGGTGGGGCACGTGCGCTACCTCTGCGAGCTGGTGCCGCCCCGGATCTCGGTGGTGCTCAACGTCGGGACGTCGCACATCGGCGAGTTCGGCTCGCAGGAGGCGATCGCCCAGGCCAAGGGCGAACTCGTGGAGGCGCTGCCGTCCGACGGGCTGGCCGTGCTGAACGCCGACGACCCGCGGGTGGACGCGATGGCGAGCCGCACCGTGGCCCGGGTGGTCCGCTACGGCGAGGCGTCGGACGCCGACGTACGCGCCGAGGACGTCACGCTCGACGAGCGCGGGCACCCGTCGTACACCCTGGTCACCCCGGAGGGGCGCACGCCGGTGCGGCTCGCGTTGACCGGCCGCCACCAGGTCGGCAACACCCTCGCCGCCGCCGCGGTCGCCCGGGAGCTGGGCATGCCGCTGGCCGAGCTGGCCACGGCGCTCGGCGAGCTGCGGCTGGTCTCCACCCGGCGGATGGACGTCTTCGACCGGCCCGACGGGGTCACGGTCATCGACGACTCGTACAACGCCAACCCGGCCTCGATGGCGGTCGCGCTGCGGGCGCTTGCCAGCCTCGGAGAGGGGCGGCGTACCGTCGCGGTGCTCGGTTACATGGCCGAGCTGGGCCCGTTCGAGCGGGACGGCCACCGTGAGGTCGGCCAACTCGCGGCCGAGCTGGGTGTCGACCGGCTGCTCGTGGTGGGTGAGCCGGCCGCGCCGATCCACGACGGCGCGACAGCGGTAGCGAACTGGGGAGGAGAGTCGGTGCTGCTCACCGATCAGGCGGCGGCCGTCGAGGTGCTGCGGGGCGAGCTACGGCCGGACGATGTCGTCCTGGTCAAGGGCTCCCGGTACCGGACCTGGGAGGTTGTCGACGCGCTGCGCGCCGACGCCGGGGAATCCACCCGATGAGGGCGGTCATCGTCGCCATCGGGGTGGCCTTCCTCGTCTCGCTCTTCTGCACCCCGATCGCCATCAAGGTGTTCACCCGGCTCAAGGCCGGTCAGCCGATCCGCACCGACGGCCCGGCCATGCACCAGACCAAGAAGGGCACGCCCACGATGGGCGGCGTGGTCTTCATCCTGGCCACGGTGATCGCGTACGTGGCCGGACACCTGGCGCTGACCACCCTGCCGGATCAGCAGATCGCGCAGGTGGAGCCGACCATCACCGCGCTGGTGCTGCTGGGGCTGATGGTCTTCTCCGGTGCGGTCGGCTTCCTCGACGACTTCCTCAAGGTGCGCAAGCGCAACAGCGCCGGGCTGAACAAGCGCGGCAAGCTGCTCGGCCAGATTCTGGTCGGCGCGGTCTTCGGCGTGGTCGCGTTGTACTTCCCGAGCACGATGACCGACGCGTCGGGCGCGGTGACCAACACCGAGACGGTGGGCAGCACCACGCTGAGCTTCATCCGGGACATCGACGCCCTGGAAGTCAGCAAGGTCGGCGCGGTGATCATCTTCATCTTCGTGGTGATGGGCGCGACGAACGGGGTGAACCTCACCGACGGTCTGGACGGTCTGGCCACCGGCGCCTCGGTGATGGTCCTCGCCGCGTACGCGTTGATCGCGTTCTGGCAGTACCGGCACTGGTGCGCCGACCCGAACTACACCCAGCCCTACTGCTACGAGGTGCGCGATCCGTTGGAGATCGCGCTGATAGCCGGGGCCGCGGCCGGGGCCTGTGTGGGCTTCCTGTGGTGGAACACGTCCCCGGCGCGGATCTTCATGGGTGACACCGGGGCGTTGGGGCTGGGCGGCCTGATCGCCGGCATGGCGATGTCCACCCGGACCATCCTGCTGCTGCCGATCATCGGTGGCCTCTTCGTGATCATCACGATGTCCGTGGTGATCCAGATCATCTCCTTCCGGACCACCGGTAAACGTGTCTTCCGGATGTCGCCGCTCCAGCACCACTTCGAGTTGGCCGGTTGGAGCGAGGTCAACATCGTGGTCCGGTTCTGGATCATCGCCGGCATCGGCGTGGCCATCGCGCTGGGCCTGTTCTACAGCGAGTTCCTGGCCAACATGACCTGATCCCGCCCGTTCCCCGCGATCTTGCACTTTCGGTCCCCCGAATGCCCCGTTCTGCGGCTTGCGTCCGGGCAGAAAGTGCAAGATCGACGGGGTGGAGTGGCCGACACGCCGGGGGTGTCGTTTGGGCTCGCCCGACGCGCGTAGCGGTGATGATGTCGGGGTGGGGGAGGAACGAGGCACCGAGGGCAGGACAGGCGGCCGGCCGCGACGATCACCGGGTGCGCGGCGTACCGCTGCGGCTCCGGTGGCGCCGCCCGGGCCGGACGACGCGCCAGGGCCAGACGACGAGGGCGGGCCGGACCCCAGGCGCGGCCCGGACGGCAGGCGTGGGCCGGATCCCAGGCGCGGCACGGACAGCCCGCGCGGCTCGGACGACACGCTTGGTTCGGACGGCTCGCTCGGTTCGGACGGCTCGCACGGGGCCGGCGACAAGCGGGGGGCGGACAGGTCCCGTGGGGCGGTGCCGGGTGCGGCGCCACGGGAGCCGGAGGCCGCCGCGCCGGTGCCGCTGAGCGCGCTGGACGCGGCCGGTGGGCTGGCCGCGCTGCGCGGCCTGCTGGACCGGCCGCTGGCCTCCTACTACCTGCTGCTGTCCAGCGCCGGCCTGCTGCTGCTGATCGGGTTGACCATGGTCTTCTCGGCGACCAGCGTGCGCGACTACGCCGAGGGTGGCAACGCCTCGGCGTCGGTGACCAAGCAGGCCATCTTCGCCGTGATCGGCATCGGGGCGTTCTGGGTCTGCCAGCGACTGCCCGCGAGCACCTACCGGTCCCTGGGTCGGCCGCTGCTGTTCACCGCGATCGGGCTGCTGCTGCTGCTCAACCTGCTGCTCGCGTACGCCCGGCTGACCGACCAGGACTCGGCCCGGATCGGCCCGATCGAGGCGCGGCTGCTCTGGCTGTTCATCGGCGGGATCCAGGTGCAGCCCTCCGAGTTGGCCAAGTTCGCGCTGGTGTTGTGGGGCGCGCACCTGGTCGCCCGCAAGGGCGCCGCGCTGGGCTGGTGGCGCGAGCTGGCCACCCCGCTCTTCCCGGTGATGGGGCTGCTCTTCGTGCTGGTCGGCTACAACGACGTGGGCACCATGCTCTGCCTGCTGGCCCTGGTGGTCGGCCTGCTCTGGGCCGCCGGGGTGCGGATGCGGGTGTTCGGCGCGCTGACCGTGATCGGTCTGCTCGGCGTCGGCCTGCTCATCGCGGTGGCCTCGCTGGGTGCCGGCTCCGGTCAGCGCGGCGCGGAGAACTACCGGCTGGCGCGGCTCACCCTGTTTCTCAACCCGCCGCCACCGGACCAGTGCGGGGACCCCTGCTACCAGTTCTACCAGGGACGACTGGCCATCGAGCACGGCGGCTGGTTCGGCGTCGGGCTGGGCAAGAGCAGCCTCAAGTGGGACTGGCTGCCCGAGGCGCACAACGACTTCATCTTCGCGATCATCGCCGAGGAGCTCGGGGTGATCGGTTGCGCGGTGGTGCTGAGCCTGTTCTCGGTGCTCGCGTACACCGGGCTGCGGATCGCCCGACGGGTCGACGACCCGTTCCGGCGGCTCGCCGCAGCCGCCGTCACCACCTGGCTGGTGAGCCAGGCGGTGATCAATATCGGTGGGGTGGTCGGGCTGCTGCCGATCACTGGTCTGCCGCTGCCGTTCATCTCCGACGGCGGAAGTGCCCTGGTCGTGACGTTGGCCGGGATCGGCATGCTGGCGTCCTTCGCCCGCGCCGAACCCGATGCGGCCAGAGCACTGCATGCCCGTCCGCCGGCCCGGTGGGTCCGACTACTCTGGGCCCCGTTGCCGCCGCTTCCCGGCCGGCGTCGCCGGCCGGCGACGCCGCCGGCTGGCCGAGGGTCCGTGCCCCGGTCCCGTGAGCGGCGACAGGACGACCAGGCCGCACCGCGCGGCGCCGGGCAGGGCCGGAGTCGCGCGGGTTCGGCGAGCGAGAGGAGACGCTGATGGGTCCGCTGCGTTCGGTGGTGCTCGCGGGAGGTGGCACCGGGGGGCACATCTACCCGCTGCTCGCCTTCGCCGACTGCCTGCGCCGACACGACCCGGGCGTCCGAATCACCTGCCTCGGCACACCGAAGGGCATGGAGAACGAGCTGATCCCGCCGCACGGTTACGAGCTGCGGCAGATCCCCGCATACCAGCTGCCCCGGTCGGTCAACATGAACCTGGTCCGCACCCCGGGCCGGATGTGGACCGCGGCCCGCGCGGCGGGCAAGGTGATCGACGAGGTGCGGGCCGACGTGGTCGTCGGCTTCGGCGGGTACGTCTCGGTGCCGGCCTACCTGGCCGCCTGGCGGCGTGAGCTGCCCATGGTGATCCACGAGGTGAACGTGCCGCCGGGGGTGGCCAACCGGCTGGGCATGAAGTTCACCAAGAACATCGCGGTCGGCTTTCCCCATCAGCCGAGCCAGGCCGAGGCGCTGCGCCACGCCACAGTGGTCGGGGTGCCGCTGCGCCGCTCCATCGCCTCACTGGACCGGTACGCGCTGCGCGACGCCGCCCGCGCCCACTTCGGGCTCCGCCCGGACCTGCCGGTGCTCTTCGTCGCCGGCGGCTCGTCGGGCGCCCGCTCGGTCAACCTGGCGGTCTCCGGGGCGGCCAAGGAGCTGGCCCGCAACGGCGTGCAGGTGCTGCACGTGATGGGCGCCCGCAACGAGCCGGTGCCGATCCCCACCGACCTGCCGGTGCCGTACGTGACGCTGCCCTACCTGTCGGAGATGGAGCTGGGTTACGCCGCCGCCGACCTGATGCTGGCCCGGGGCGGGGCGATGACCGTCGCCGAGGTGGCCGCGATCGGGCTGCCCACGATCTTCGTGCCGTACCCGCACAGCAACCAGGAGCAGAAGCGCAACGCGCTGCCGGTGGTCGAGGCCGGCGGAGGGCTGCTGGTCGACGACGCCGAGCTCACCCCGGACTGGCTGGAGCGGGCCGTCATTCCGCTGATCCGCGACCCGCAGCGGCTGTACGCGATGGGCGCCGCCGCGTCGGCGTACGGGCGGCGCGACGGTGACGAGGCGCTGCGCTCCTTCGTCGTCGAGGCGGTGGCCCGATGACCGCGCAGTTCACCCCGGCCGGCACACTCACCGCCGAGGACCTGGGCACCATCCACCTGATCGGGGTGGGTGGCGTCGGCATGAGCGGGCTGGCCCGGCTCTTCCTCACCCGGGGCATCCCGACCTCCGGCAGCGAGCTGCGTGAGTGGCCGTCGCTGGCCGGCCTGCGGGCGCTGGGCGGGACGATCCACATGACGCACGAGGCGACCAACCTCGACGGCGTGGACACCGTGGTCTACTCCTCGGCCATCCCGCAGGACCACCTGGAGCTGGTCGAGGCGCGTCGGCGCGGCCTGCGGGTGCTGCACCGCTCAGAAGCCCTCGCCGCGGCGATGACGGGCCGCCGTGCGATCGCGGTGGCCGGTACGCACGGCAAGACCACCACCACGTCGATGGTGACGATGGTGCTCCAGCAGGCCGGCGTGGACCCGTCGTTCGTGATCGGCGGGGAGATCTCCGAGGTCGGCTCGGGCGCCCACCACGGCACCGGCGAGCACTTCGTGGTCGAGGCGGACGAGAGTGACCGCTCGTTCCTCATCTACCGCCCGTACGTCTCGATCATCACGAACGTCGAGGCGGACCACCTGAACACCTACGGCGACTACGCGACGCTGGAGGCGGCGTTCGTCGAGTTCGCCCGGCTCACCGACCCGGACGGGTTCATCATCACGTGTGCCGACGACCCGGGTGGTCGGCGGCTGGCCGCGACGCTGCGCGCCGAGGGGCGCCGGGTCCACACGTACGGCGCGGCCGACGACGCCGACCTGCGGCTGACCGAGATCGTCTCCTCGGCGCGGGGAGTGCGCTACCTGGCCGCGATCGACGGCCGGTCGCTGGGCGAGTTCCGGCTGCCGGTGCCGGGCCGGCACATGGGGCTGAACAGCGCCTCGGCGGTGCTGGCCGCGTACCTGCTGGAGCTGCCGCTGGAGGCCGCGGAGGCGGCGCTGGCGGTCTTCCCCGGCGTGCGGCGGCGCTTCGAGCGCAAGGGCGTCGCGGACGGCGTGCTGGTCTACGACGAGTACGCCTACCACCCGACCTCGATGACGCTGGCGATGCAGACGCTGCGCGAGGTGGCCGGGGACGGGCGGCTGATCGTGGTCTTCCAGCCGTACCGGCTGTACCGGACCCGGGACTCGCAGGCGGAGATCGCCGAGGCGCTGGCCATTGCCGACGAGGTGGTGCTGCTGGAGGTCTTCGGGCCGGGCGAGCTGCGTCAGCCCGGTGAGGGGTCGGCGGCGCTGATCGAGGCGGTGGCGTTGCCCGCCGAGCGGAAGGTGTTCGTCGACTCGTGGGAGGCGGCGCCGGTCGAGGTGGCCCGCCGGGCCCGATCCGGGGACGTCGTGGTGACCATGGGCGCCCCGCCGATCTCGCTGATGGGTGACGAGTTGCTGGCCGCCCTGGGCGCGCGGAGTTCCGGCTCCGCGTCGAGGGCGACAGTCGATCCGGTGGCGATCGGCCAGCCGGTGCCCGGCGGGTCCACCGCCGGTGGCGATGGTGCGGCTCTCGGCACCGTCGCACCGGACGGCGCGGCGCCCCCGGCCGGATGAGCCCCGGCCCCGCCCGCGGGCGGACCAGCGCCGCCGAGGGCGGCACCCCGCGACGTGGGCCGGTGCGGCGGTGGCAGCTGGTCCGGGCCGGCAGCGACGCGGTGCCGCCGTCGACCCGCCGGTTCATGGCCCGCGCCCGGCAGCGCCGGATGCGCGCGGCGCTGCCGTGGGCGGTGGCCGCTGGGGTGCTGGCGCTGCTCGGGCTGGTCGCCTGGACGGTGCTCGGCACCGGGTTGTTCGGGGTCCGCGAGGTGACGGTGGAGGGCGCGAAGCTGGTCACCGCGGTGCAGGTGCGCGACGCGGTGGGGGTGCCCGACGGGGTGCCGCTGGCCCGGGTTGACCTGGCCGCCGCCGAGCGCCGGGTCGGCGCGCTGGCGCCGGTGGAGCGGGCCACGGTGACCCGGGACTGGCCGGGCGCGCTGGTGGTCCGGGTGACCGAACGGACCCCGGTGGCGGCGGTGCCGCAGGGGGAGGCGTTCGCCCTGATCGACCGCAGCGGCGTGGCGTTCCAGACGGCGGCCCGCCGACCTGCCGACCTGCCGCTGGTGCGGGTGACCCGGCCCGCCGCCGACGACCCGGGCACCCGGGCCGCGCTGGAGGTGCTGGTGGCGTTGACCCCGCAGCTGCGCGCCGAACTGGTGGATGTGAGTGTGGAGAGCCTGGCCCGGATCAGCCTGCGGCTGCGCGGGGACCGCACGGTGGTCTGGGGTGACGCGACGAGGGGTACGGACAAGGCCCGGGTGGCTACCGCGCTGCTCGACGAGGACGCCGACCGGATCGACGTGAGCGCGCCGGACGTGGTGACCTTCCGCTGATCGGAGAGCATCCGGGGACGTGATGAGTCGCGCTCCGGCGGCGACACGCCGGTCAGGTCCTTGGCTCATCGGGCGGTGGCGCTTACGTTGCCCCGAAGAGGATCAGTGGTTGACATAACTGTAAGCCTCTAGTAGAGGGTTAGGGTTCACCTCTGGCCCTCGCTGGTGACAGCTGTCGTCGGCCGCTGGGCTGGCCACGCCGTACCCGGTCGGCCGAAGCCAATCTCGAAGGGAAAGGACCGGAGATGACACCTCCGCACAACTACCTGGCGGTCATCAAGGTCGTCGGCATCGGGGGCGGCGGGGTCAACGCCGTCAACCGGATGATCGAGGTTGGGCTCAAGGGCGTCGAGTTCATCGCGATCAACACCGATGCCCAGGCGCTGCTGATGAGTGACGCCGACGTCAAACTCGACGTCGGCCGGGAGCTGACCCGTGGGCTGGGCGCCGGGGCCAATCCGGACGTGGGCAAGAACGCCGCCGAGGACCACCGCGACGAGATCGAGGAGGTGCTCAAGGGCGCCGACATGGTCTTCGTGACCTGCGGCGAGGGCGGCGGCACCGGCACCGGCGGCGCGCCCGTGGTGGCCAACATCGCCCGCAAGCTCGGCGCGCTGACCATCGGCGTGGTGACCCGGCCGTTCTCCTTCGAGGGCAAGCGTCGCCAGGTGCAGGCCGAGACGGGGATAGACGAGCTGCGCAACCAGTGCGACACCCTGATCGTCATCCCGAACGACCGGCTGTTGGCACTCGGCGATCGCGGCATCAGCATGATGGACGCGTTCCGCACCGCCGACCAGGTGCTGCTCTCCGGTGTGCAGGGCATCACCGACCTGATCACCACCCCGGGTCTGATCAACCTGGACTTCGCCGACGTCAAGAGCGTGATGAGCGGCGCGGGCAGCGCGTTGATGGGCATCGGCAGCGCCCGTGGGGAGAACCGGGCGGTCGAGGCGGCCGAGGCGGCCATCTCCAGCCCGCTGCTGGAGCAGAGCATGGACGGCGCGCGTGGCGTGCTGCTCTCCATCGCCGGCGGCTCCGACCTGGGCCTGTTCGAGATCAACGACGCGGCCCAGCTGGTCACCGACGCGGCCCACCCGGACGCCAACATCATCTTCGGTGCGGTGATCGACGACGCGCTCGGCGACGAGGTCCGTGTGACGGTCATCGCGGCGGGCTTCGACGGCGGTACGCCGGCGTACAAGGCGGCCGAGCCGACCCGCAAGACCAACACCAACCAGCCGGCGCCGCAGAGCACTCCGGTGCCCCCGCCGGCCACCCTGCCGGCGCCGACCCAGTCGCCGCGCCGCGTGCTCTTCGACGACGTGGACGTGCCCGACTTCCTCAAGAACGGGTCCTGAGCACCGCCGATGACTGACAGCTCAGCCATGGCACGACCGGACCGGCGCGCCGAACTCGCGGCCGGCCTGGCCCAGGTGAGGGCCCGGATCGCCGACGCCTGCGCGGACGCGGGCCGGGACCGCGCCGAGGTCACGATGATCGCGGTGACCAAGACGTACCCGGCCGACGACGTGCTGGCGTTGGCCGGGCTCGGGGTGACCGACATGGGGGAGAACCGCGACCAGGAGGCGGCCGGCAAGGCCGCCGAGGTGGCCGCCGCCGGGGTGAGCCCGCGCTGGCACTTCATCGGCCAGCTGCAGCGGAACAAGGCCCGCTCGGTGGTCCGGTACGCCGACGTCGTGCATTCGGTGGACAGCGCGCGGCTGGCCCGGGCGCTGGCCTCGGCGGCGGCGGACCGGGAACGGCCGCTGGACGCTCTGGTGCAGGTGAGCATCGACGGCGACCCGGCCCGCGGTGGGGCACTGCCCGGGTCGGACGACCCGGGCGTCGGGCTGGAGGCGGTGGCCGAGGCGGTGGCCGACGCGCCGGCGCTGCGGCTGGCCGGCCTGATGGCGGTCGCGCCGCTGGGCTGGCAGCCGGAGCGGGCCTTTGCCCGGCTGGCCGAGGTGGCCGAGGCGTTTCGGACGGTCCATCCAGGGGCGACAGCGTTGTCCGCGGGAATGAGCGGCGACCTGGAAATCGCGATCCGATATGGCGCGACACATGTCCGCGTCGGTAGCGCGTTGCTCGGAATGCGTCCCACGCTGCGGTAGCCTGACCGCGAGACATGCAAATTACATCAGTGTTGTTTCAGGGACGGCGTCCCCTTGTCGGGGGTTGTGGCGTGCGACGCGAATCGCGCGCCAGGGGATTGCCGTTCCGGTCCGATGGGCATGGTTGTCCACTCGCGACCGGCGACATGGCACGGGGGCGAGTGCCGCACGGCGGACGGAAGGGCGCGGGATGGGTGCACTGCGCAAGGCGGGGGTCTGGCTCGGTCTGGTCGAGGAAGACGACGAGCGGGCCTACGACGACGGTGGCTACGACAAGGGTGGCTACCGTGATTCGCGGTACCGGCAGAGCCGGTACGCCGAGGAGTTCGCCGACGAGGACGACGACGACACCGAGGAGCCACCGGCTCCCCGGCCGCGGGCGAGCGAGCGGGGTCGGTTCTCCGAGCGGGCGAACGGGCGGGCCGGCGAGTCCGACCGTGGTGACGGTGAGCGTCCCGAGCGCCTCGAGCGGTCCAGCGTACGGTCGATCACCCGGTCGTCGGCCGGTGAGAGTTCCGGCGCGCTGACCTACCACACGCGCGACAATCTGGCTCTCGCGCCGCAGGCCACGACGCGCGAGCGTGCCGTCGCGCCCGAGGAGGAGCAGCGCTACCAGATCACCACGCTGCACCCGACCACCTACCGGGAGGCGCGCACCATCGGTGAGCACTTCCGCGATGGCGTGCCGGTGATCATCAACCTCACCGAGATGGATGAGGCCGATGCCCGCCGTCTGGTTGACTTCGCCGCCGGTCTGGCCTTCGGGCTGCGCGGTACGATCGAGCGCGTGACCAATCGGGTGTTCCTGCTCTCACCGGCCAATGTCCAGGTCACCGCGGAGGACAAGGCCAAGATCGCTGAGGGCGGTTTTTTCAGCCTGAGTTGACCCCGCCCGACCCGAGGGACGTCGCTGACCGTGTTGTCGATCTTGCTGCAAGTGTTGTATCTGGTCCTTTATGTCTTCCTGCTTGTTCTTCTGTCCCGGTTCGTGTTGAGCGCCGTCTTGCAGTACGGCCGTCGATGGCAGCCGGGCCGTGGCGCATCGGCCGGACTGGAATCCGTGTGGAGCGTCACTGATCCCCCTCTCAACGCGTTGAGGCGTGTGATCCCTCCGCTGCGAATTGGTACCGTGAGCATCGACCTGGCCTCCCTTGTGCTCCTGGTTATCCTGTTCGTGCTGATGGAGTTCGTGTTAGGGCCGTCGATCAGGGCATCTGCCTGATGACCGACGCGCTTTCGCGGCCGCAACTGACCCGAGGAGTTTCGATGCCGCTGACCCCGGCCGACGTACACAACGTCGCCTTCAAAAAGCCGCCGATCGGCAAGCGGGGGTATGACGAGGAGGAGGTCGACGCCTTCCTGGACGAGGTCGAGCGCGAGCTCGCCCGTCTCATCGAGGAGAACAACGAGCTGCGCGCCCAGGTGGAGCGCGGTGGCCGTGGCGGTGCCCCCGCCGGCCCCGGCGGCGACGCCCGACTGGCGGCGGAGCTCAACGACGTCAAGGCCCAACTGGACCGGGTGCAGCGCGACAAGTCCGCTGCCGAGCAGGCCGCCCGCGCGATGCAGGCCGAGCTGGAGCAGGTCCGCGCGACCGGCGGTCCCGGCGCGGTCACCGGTGACGGTGAGCAGCAGGCCCTGCGCGTGCTGATGATGGCCCAGCGCACCGCCGACGACCACGTGTCCGACGCGCGTCGCGAGGCCGACCAGCTCCTGTCCGAGGCCCGCAGCAAGGCCGAGGAGGTGACCCGCGAGGCTCGCGCGAAGGCCGACGCACTGGAGCGGGACGCCCGCCAGCGGCACCAGGAGGCCATGGGCGGCCTGGACGCCAAGCGCACGGCGCTGCAGAAGCACATCGAGGAGCTCAAGCAGTTCGAGCGCGAGTACCGCACCCGGCTCAAGGCGTACCTGGAGAGCCAGCTGCGGGACCTCGACGGTCGCGGGCAGGGCCTCGAAGCCGAGATGACCCGCTCCGAGGCGGGCCGGGTCGCCGGTGGCAACGGGCTGGCCGCGGCGGGTCTCGCCGGTTCGTACGGCGGGGGGCGCTCCGGCGCCCTCGAATCTGGACGCTGAGCACCGGCCGGCGATCGCTGTCCGCAGATGGTGACGGTCGCCGGCCCTGCTTCACGGGTCCGACGCGGCGGGGGTGAGCCGTGATAGTTGCGAGTCTTCTGCTCATCCTCGTCGCTGTGGTGCTGCTGGTGCTCGGCCTGGCCGGTGGCTCCAGCATTATGTTGACCATCTCCATCGGGGCCAGCCTGCTGGCCGCCGTGGCGTTGGTGGTGGGCGCCCGCCAGGCTGCCGCCAACCGCGCGACGGTGGACCCGGGTCGGCCCGGCCCGCGAATCCCCCCGACCTCTCGCCCGGCCAGCCGGTCCGGGCGGGGTGTCGCGTACGGGACGCCGCTGGTCGAGCCGGACGTGCCGGTTCAGCACGTACCTTCGACGGTCGGTAACGGCGGCACCGGGTGGCGGCAACCACCCGAGCCGCCGTTCGACCCCGACGCGCCGTTCGACACGGCCCCGCCGTTCGAGCCCACGTCGCCGTTCGAGCGCGAGTCGCCGTTCGGCCCCGCGGCCGACGGCACGCCGTCGCGCTCCTCGCCCGTCAGCCCGGCGTCGCCCTTCACGGCGCGCACCGCCGAGACGCCCGGTGCTCCGGTCGCCGACTCGCTGGCCGACGAGCCGGCCGAGCAACCGATCACCCCCGCCGAAGCGGCCCGGGTGGCCCGGCTGCCCAGCCCCGTCGACGTGGTGGACGGGCGCCCCCGCTATCACCTTGCCGGCTGCCCGCACCTCGTCGGCCGACTGCCGGAGACTCTCCCGGTCGCCGAGGCCGTCGAGCTCGGCTTCACGCCGTGCGCGGACTGCGCGCCGGCCACCGCCCTGCTCGCCGACGCCCGGCCGATCTGAAAGCCGCGCCGGTGCCCCCGCAGGACACGCTCACAGTGGCGGTGCGGGTGAAGCCCGGCGCCTCCCGGGACCGGGTCGGTGGCCGCTTCGACGGCCCGCACGGCCCCGCCCTGGTGATCGCGGTGCACGCGCCGGCCGTGGACGGCCGGGCCACCGAGGCGGCCCGCCGTGCCCTCGCCACCGCGTTGGGTGTCCGGCAGGCCACGGTGTCGCTGCGTGCCGGCGCGGCCAGCCGGGACAAGCTCTTCCTCGTCGACCGGCCCGGCCCGGAGCTGTCCGAGGCGCTACGCCGACTGCGGGACGGATCCGCCGGGTGAGGAACGCCCGGGCGAGGCAATCATGACGCCCGGGCTGGATGTCGCGCTGCTGCTCGGGGCGGCCGTGCTGCTGGTGGCCGTTGGCGCGGTCCGGCTCTCCAGTCGCTTCGGGGTGCCCAGCCTGCTCGTCTATCTGGCGATCGGCGTGGCGATCGGCGAGGGCGGGCTGGGCATCCGCTTCGACGACGTCGAGCTGACCCGGACCCTCGGTTTCTGCGCGCTCATCGTCATCATCGCCGAGGGCGGCCTGACCGCCCGGTGGAGCACGCTGCGGCCGGTGCTCGGCTTGGCCTCCGCGCTCTCCACGGTCGGAGTGGTCGTCAGCATCGTGGTGGTCGGTGTCGCCGTACACCTGTTGTTGGGGTTGGACTGGCGGCTGGCGTTGCTCTACGGCGCGGTGCTGTCCTCCACCGACGCGGCGGCCGTCTTCGCCACCCTGCGTCGGCTGCGGCTGCCGCCCCGGCTGGTGGCCACGCTGGAGGCCGAGTCCGGCATGAACGACGCTCCGGTGGTGCTGCTGGTGGTGCTGCTGTCCCACGAGGGCTGGGCGCATCCGTGGTGGTACGAGGTCGGGCTGGTCAGCTACGAGCTGGTTGTCGGTGCGGCGGTGGGCGTGGGGGTGGGCCTCGCCGGCGCCTGGGCGCTGCGCCGGGCGGCCCTGCCCTCGGCCGGGCTGTACCCGATCGCGGCGGTGGGAATCACCGTGCTGGCGTACGCCGCCGGCGCGGTGCTGCACGCCTCGGGGTTCCTCGCCGTCTACGTGGCCGGGGTGCTGCTGGGCAATGCCCGGCTCTCGCACCGGCAGGCGATTCTCGGCTTCGCCGACGGGTTGGCGTGGCTGGCCCAGATCGGGCTGTTCGTGCTGCTCGGGTTGCTGGTCTCGCCGGGCCGGTTGGACGCGGCGGTGCTGCCGGCGGTGGTCGCCGGGCTGGCGCTGGTGCTGCTGGCCCGGCCGCTGTCGGTGGCCGTGTCGGCGTTGCCGTTCCGGGTCGGCCTGCACGAGCAGGCCTTCCTGTCCTGGGCCGGGCTGCGGGGTGCGGTGCCGATCGTGCTGGCCACCATTCCGCTCTCCGAACGGGTGCCCGGCGCGGATCGCCTCTTCGACGCGGTCTTCGTGCTGGTGGTGATCTTCACCTTGGTGCAGGCCAGCACGCTGGGGCCGTTCGCCCGCTGGCTGGGGACCACCGCGCCGGCCGAGGCCACCGAGATCCACGTGGAGACCGCGCCGCTGGAGCGGATGCGGGCGGATCTGCTGCAACTAGAGGTGCCGCCGGGGTCGCGGCTGGCCGGCGTGCACGTCGACGAGCTGCGGCTGCCGGTGGGCGCTTCGGTCACCCTGGTGCTGCGCGACGGGGTGGGTTTCGTGCCCGGCCCGGACACCCGGCTCAAGACCGGCGACAGCCTGCTGATCGTCGCCATCGGTGGAGTGCGCGACGCCACCGAACAGCGGCTGCGGGCGGTCAGTCGGCGGGGTCGGTTGGCCCGGTGGTTTGGCGAGTACGGAGATGAGGCCGTCCGTTGATCTGCTAGCGTTCCCTTTGTCCCAGTTAAGCAGTGCTCGGGGCAGTTGAGCGGTGCGACGGTGCGGCACGTTGTCGGACGCCTGTACGTTCCGTATTCTTGCGAACCTCCGGAGTGCGCGGCCGAGTGTGGCCGTGCGCCCCTTTTCCTACATAGGGGACGCCTTGGTCGGCGCCCCCTGACCAGGCGCTGCGGACCACGCGGCGCCGCGGCCGAGGGAGCGACCCATGGCGAAGCCAGCCGACACCAGGACCGCCGGCCGCAAGCCGGTGGCCAAGGCCACCCGCAGCGCGGCGGAGACCGAGAAGATCCGTGGGGCGTTGGCGGCGCGGCGGGACGAGCTTCGCGCCGAGTACGATCAGACGCTGAGCGAGATCACCGAGCTGCAGCGCGATCGGCTGACCGACTCGGCCGGGGACGACCAGGCCGACACCGGCACCAAGACGTTCGAGCGGGAGCAGGAGATCTCTCTCGCCAACAGCATCCTGGAACGGATCACACAGGTCGAGCGCGCCCTGGAGCGCCTCGACGAGGGTGGTTACGGCTGGTGCGAGCGGTGCGGCAACCCGATCCCGGTCGAGCGCCTCGCCGCCTTCCCGTCGGCGACCCTGTGCGTGACGTGCAAGCAGTTGGCGGAGCGGCGCTGAGACCCCGTTCCCCATCTGCGATGAGACGGTGAGCGATCACCGCCGAGACTGTCGATGGGGAGCGCATGACCGCAGCACCGTCCGAGGAACCCGGCCGTACCGACCCGGGTGGCGGCAGAGCCCGGCGCCGGGCCGTCGTGATCCTCACCGGGGTCGCCCTGGTGTCCCTGCTGACCGATCTGCTCACCAAGCACCTCGCGCTGGCAGGGTTGACCGACCGGGAGCCGGTCCGGGTGCTCGGCGGGCTGGTCTACCTGAGCCTGACCCGCAACAGCGGCGCCGCGTGGAGCATCGGCTCGGACTACACCTGGGTGTTTCCGCTGATCACCATCGGCGTGGTCGGCTGGATCGTCTTCATGGCGCTGCGGCTGCGCTCACTGCCGTGGGCGATCTCCCTGGGCCTCGTGCTCGGCGGCGCGCTGGGCAACCTCACGGACCGGATCTTCCGGGCGCCCGCACCGCTGCACGGGCACGTCGTCGACTTCGTGAGTGTCTTCGGGCCATACGGCGAGTACTTCCCGGTGTTCAACGTGGCTGACAGTTCGTTGTTCTGCGGTGTGGTGCTGGCCGTGCTGCTGGAGGTGACCGGCCGTCAGCGCGACGGTCGGCGGCTCGGCCGGGACGGCAAGCCGATCGATGCGAGCGCCGCCACCGAGGGCGCCGACCAGAAGGAGCGGGCATGACCTCCGCGTTCGCCGCTGGCGGCGACCACCGTTCCCTGCCCGTGCCCGACGGCCTCGACGGAATGCGCCTGGACCAGGCGGTGGCGCGGTTGTTCGGCCTGTCCCGCACCGCCGCCGCGGCCCTGGTCGACGCGGGGGATGCCCTGGTCGACGGCGCCGCCCGACCCAACTCGCACAAGGTCAAGGCCGGCTCCTGGCTGGACGTCACGCTGCCCGCGCCGGTCGCCCCGCCCACCGTGGTGCCGCAGGCGGTGCCCGGCCTGCGCGTGGTGTACGCCGACGACGACATCGTCGTGGTGGACAAGCCGGTCGGCGTGGCCGCGCACCCCAGCCCCGGCTGGACCGGCCCGACGGTGATCGGCGCGCTCGCCGCGATCGGCCACCGCATCTCCACCAGCGGTGCCGCCGAACGGCAGGGTGTGGTGCACCGGCTCGACGTGGGCACCACCGGCATCATGGTGGTGGCCAAGAGCGAGCAGGCGTACACGTCGTTGAAGCGGGCCTTCAAGTACCGCGAGGTGGACAAGGGTTACCACGCGGTGGTGCAGGGCCACCTGGACCCGCTGCGGGGCACCGTCGACGCGCCGATCGACCGGCACCCCACCCACGACTACCGCTGGGCGGTGGTCTCCGGTGGCAAGCCGAGCATCACCCACTACGACACGCTGGAGGCGTTCCCGGCTGCCAGCCTCGTCGACGTCCGGTTGGAGACCGGCCGGACCCACCAGATCCGGGTGCACTTCTCCACCCTGCGGCACCCGTGCGTGGGTGACCTCACGTACGGTGCCGATCCCACCCTCTCGGCCCGTCTGGGTCTGGCCCGACAGTGGCTGCACGCTCGCGAATTGAGCTTTTCGCACCCCCGAACGGGGGACGAGGTCCGGTTCGTCAGCGACTACCCTGACGACCTGGAACGTGCGCTTGAGATCCTTCGTGACTGAGCGGCGACCGCCCGACACCCACCCGACGAGGGGATCCAGCCCGTGCGCGCCGGCGACCTGCTGCGGCAGTTGGACCAACGGCTGCTGCCGCCGCTGACCCGTGCGGTGGCCCGGCTGGCCGACCGGTCGGCGCGGTCCAGCGTGCTCACCTGGGCCGCCGTCCTGTCCGTGGCGGCGGTGCTGGGCACCGCCGTCTGGGCTGCCGACGATCGACCGGTGGGCGATCGGACGGTGGGCGAGGTGACCCGGGTCGGGGTGTCCGACGGCGACTCCGTCCCCGGCTACCTGCGCTCCGCCGCGGCCGACCTGGCGGCCCTGCCCTCGGCCGCACCGGCCGCCGGCGACGGGACGTACGCCCTGGTGACGCTGGACGCGTACCTGCCACCGCAGCGACTGGCCGAGGTGCTCGGCGACGTCGGAGTCTCGGCGGTCTTCGGGCGGGTGCCGCTGCCGGGCCGGCAGACCGAGATCGTCAAGATCCCCGCGCTGCGGGTGCCGGACGACGTGGTGGTCGGGATGGCGCAGGTGGCCGCCCGTAAGGACGGCGAGGCCGCCGACTACCGGGCCAGGGCCGCCGCGCTCGACGGCGACGCCGCCGACCGCGAACTGCGCGAGTGGTACCACACGAGTGCCGAGGTGGCGAGCGCCGAGGCGTCGGCGTACCGCACCGGCTGCGCCTGCGTCTACGCGGCGGTGGTGCGCGCGGCGCCGCAGGTGCTGCGGGGTGTGGCGTCCCGGCCGGCCGTGCGGGCCGTCGACCCTGCCCCCGAGGTGTACCGACTGGACCGCACGGTCTTCACCGCGCCGCTGCCCGAGCAGCGCGACGTGGTCCGTCCGCCGGCCGACACCGGGCCGGCACCGACCCCGGCCCCGACGGGCGAGTCGATCACGCCGGCGCTCCCGGTGCCGGTGGGCGAATCGTCGGAACCCGCACCGGTCGTAACGATTCCGTCACCGGAGCGGTCCTCGGTCGCGCCCACCGAACAGGCTCCCACGAGCGTCACCACCTCCCCGGACGTCACCGGCGCCGGGCCGCTGGAGCCCTCCCCGTCGTGATCCGAGTCGGGTGGTGTGCGTACTCCGGTGTGGTCCGAATAGGGTTTCGTTCGTAGCCTGTCAGACGGAGATCGATGGCGCTGGGAGGGCGGGCCGTGGAGGGCAGTGAGACCGGCTGGGGCCGGCCGGCCGAACCAGCACCGAGGTGGCGGGCATTGTTGGACCGCGCCCGGCTGGGTGGCCGCGCCGCGGAACAGGCCGAGCCCGACCGCCGGGCCGACGAGCCGCCGCCGGACCCCCTGCCGCGGCGCGCGGCACCCAACGGCTACGCCGGGCGGGCACCGGCCATCGGGCATCCGGCCGAGCTGACGTACGGCCAGGACCCCGGTTACCGGGCCGAGGCGACCTACCGGGTGGACCCCGCCTACCGGTCGGAGCCGGACTATCGCGCCGAGCCCGCCTACCGACCCGAGCCCGGCTACCGCGCGGAGCCGGACTACCGCGCCGAGCCCGCCTATCGGTCCGACCCGGCGTACCGGTCCGAGCCCGCCTACCGGTCGGAGCCGGACTTTCGGGCCGATCCCGCCTACCGGGCCGAGCCGGGCTACCGCACCGAGCCGGACTACCCGGCTGAGCCGGAGCCGCGCCGGGACGCGCCGGTCGAGTCGCGGTACGCGCTACTGGACAACGGCTACCGGCAGGGCGGGCCTCCACCAGAGTCCCGGTACGCGCTGCTGGAGACCGGTTACCGGCCGGACACCGGCTATCCGGCGTCGGCGCCGGTCCCGCCGGCACCCGCCGCGCCGGTCCCGCCGCCTGCCCCGCCGGTGACCCCGCCGCCGGTCGGCTCGGCGCTCGCCGAGCGCGGTTACCCGGCCCGCATCGAGTGGCGCCCGCAGGGCGTCGACCAGGAGGTGGAGCGCGCCACCGGGGTGCTCCGCCGCGACCTGGGCACGCCCCGGGTGTTCGCGTTCGCCAACCCCAAGGGCGGGGTGCACAAGACCACGGCCACCGTTCTCGCCGCCGCCACCGTCGGCAGCGTTCGCGGGCGCGGCGTGCTGGCCTGGGACGACAACGAACTGCGGGGCACCCTCGGGCTGCGCGCCGGCAGCGCCCGACACGCCCGCACCATCCGGCATCTGATCAGCGACCTGGCCCAGATCGAGATCCTGGAGGGCTCGACCCTGCTGGAGCGGCTGGACGACTACCTGCGGCACGCCTCCGACGGCTCGTACGACGTGCTGGCCGGCGAGGAGAGCCCACGCTTCGCCCAGCGGCTGGACCAGTTCACCGTCAAGCGGGTGCTGGAGTTGCTGCGGCGTACCCACGACGTGGTCTGTGTGGACACCGGCAACAACGTGGAGAGTCCCAACTGGCGCACCGTGATGCAGGCCGCCGACCAACTGGTGGTGACCACCGTGCCGCGGGAGGACGCGGCGTTCAGCGCCGACTGGATGCTCGACCTGCTGCACGAGGTGGGCATGGGCGAGTTGGCCGACAACGCCGTCACCCTCATCTCCTGCCCGACGCCGGGGCGCTCGCCCCTACAGGACGACCTGGAACGGCACTTCGCCACCCGCACCCGGGCGGTGGCCGTGGTGCCGTACGACCCCGCGCTGGAGACCGGGTCGTCGATCGAATACCACCAGCTCCAGCCGGAGACCCGACAGGCGTGGCTGCGCGCCGCCGCGATCATGGCGGAGCCGTTCGCCCGGTGACCGGTCACGTCATCGGCGGGAGCGCCGACGACCGTGCACGGCCCAGGCGGCGAGCTGAGAGGATCATCGGGTGAACCCCGACAGTCCCGAATCCGATCGGCCCGCGCCGCCCGGCGACGAGCCGTCCGTACCCGCGGCGTCCGCGGAACCGCTCGCCCAGGACCAGAGCCTGAGCGGTACGCCGCCGGACACCGACGGGCTCATCGGCCCCCTCCCGGTGGGCCCGCCGCGCCGACCGGGCCGGATCGGGGCGACGGTGCTCGGCGCCGCGCTCGCGCTGGCCGTGCTGGGTGCGCCCCTCGGGCTGCTCTGGGCGGCGCTCGCGCCGGACACTCCGGTGCTCAAGACCGCCGGAGGCGCCATCTACGCCGAGCCCCAGCCGGAGCAGCCGATCGCCGCGGACGGCTGGTTCAGCCTCGTCGGGCTGGCCTTCGGGGTGCTCGCGGCGCTTGCCGTGTGGTTTCTGCTGCGGCGCTGGCGCGGCCCCGTCGGGCTGCTCGGCGCGGTGCTGGGTTCGCTGGCCGCCGCGCCCGTGGCCTGGCAGGTGGGGCGTCGGATCGGCCTGGGGACCTACGACCGGCTGCTGGACACCGCCCCCGCCGGGCAGGCCTTCACCAAACCCGCCGATCTGCGCGCCGGTGGGGTCGACTGGCTGCTCGGGGTGCTGCCGGTGCCGCACGGCAACCTGCTGCTGCCGGCGTTCGGCGCCGCCGTCACGTACACGCTGCTGGCCGGATGGTCACGCTGGCCGTCGCTGCGGCCCGAGCCCGACCCGGCGGCCCTCAGTTGGGCGTCGGCGGGGACGCCAGTTCCGCCAGCGGCACCGGAACCGCCCGCACCTGGCGCAGCAGAGCCGCCTCGCGGTTGAGCAGCCGCAGTTCGGCGCGGAGCCGGGCCGCGGTGTCGTCGATCGCCAGCAGCCGCTGCCGGTCGTCCACGGTCAGTGCCGCGGTGGCCGCCACCAGGTGGGAGAGCACGGTCGGGTCCTCCGGCAGCTGCTCGGAGATCTCCTCCGGGTCGGCGCGGATCAGCCCGAGATACTGCCGGAACACCGAGATCACCCGCGCCGCCAGCAGGTCGGCCACCTCGTCCGGCCCGGCCGGCTCGGGCAGCCACTCGACCTCGGCGGTCAGGTAGGGCGCGGCGGCCTCGTCGACCTCGGCGATCCGAAACCGGCGTCGGCCCACCGTGACGATGTCGAAGCCGCCGTCGTCCAACTCGGTCACCTGGCGCAGCTCGGCGGTGCAGCCCACCTCGTGCAGGGTGACCTCGCCCACGCCGGGCGTCGGGCGGCCACCGGGCCCGGTGGCCGCGACCTCCCACCCGGCCTGGATGGCGACCACCCCGAACTCGCGCGGCGCGCCCTCCGGCAGGTCGACCAGATGCCGGACCAGGGCGCGGTAGCGCTCCTCGAAGATGTGCAGTGGCAGCACCAACCCGGGAAAGAGCACCGTTGCGAGCGGAAACACCGGCAGCCGTGCGGTCACGTGGTCGAGCCTAACCAATACCGCCCGCGACGGCGTGGTCCGGCTCACCGTCCCGCCGACCGGGCAGCTCGGGTGGGCGGCCGGCCCGCCGCCTAGACTCGCAAGCGTGCTGAATCGGATCGACCTGCGCGGTGGCCTCGGTGACCCGCGCCGCCTGCTGCCCCGTGCCCAGCTCGACGTGTCCGTGGCCGTCGAGCGGATCAAGCCGCTCGTGGAGGCGGTCCGCGAGCATGGGTACCCGGCGATCCGGGAGGCAAGCGAACGGTTCGACGGTGTCTCGCCGGAGGTGCTGCGGGTGCCGGTCGAGGCGATCGCCGAGGCCGAGGGGGTGCTCGACCCGGCCGTACGCGCCGCCCTGCTGGAGTCGATCAGCCGGGCCCGTCGCGTGCACGACGACCAGCGGCGCACCGACCACACCACCCAGGTGGTGCCGGGCGGCACGGTCACCGAGCGGTGGCTGCCCGTCGACCGGGTCGGCCTCTACGTCCCCGGCGGGCTGGCCATGTACCCGTCGACCGTCGTGATGAACGTGGTGCCGGCCCAGGCGGCCGGTGTGCGCTCGCTGGTGGTGGTCAGCCCGCCGCAGAAGGACAACGACGGCCTGCCCGACCCCCGGGTGCTCGCCGCGTGCGCGCTGCTCGGCGTCGACGAGGTCTACGCGGTGGGCGGCGCCCAGGCGGTGGCGATGCTGGCCTACGGCTCGGCGGTCGACCCGGCCGGTGAGCTGCGGTGCGAGCCGGTCGACCTGATCACCGGCCCGGGCAACATCTGGGTGACCGCCGCCAAGCGGCTGCTGCGCGGCGTGGTCGGCATCGACGCCGAGGCCGGGCCCACCGAGATCGCCATCCTGGCCGACGACACCGCCGAGGCGGCGCACGTCGCCGCCGACCTGATCAGCCAGGCCGAGCACGACCCGCTCGCCGCGAGCGTGCTGGTCACCCCGTCGCTGGCGCTGGTCGAGGCGGTCGAGCGGGAGCTGGCCCGGCAGGTGCCGGCCACCAAGCACACCGAGCGGGTGACCACCGCGCTGACCGGTGAGCAGAGCGGCGTCGTGCTGGTCGACGATCTTGAGGCGGGGCTGCGGGTGGTCGACGCGTACGCGGCCGAGCACCTGGAGATCCAGACGGCCGACGCGCGGGAGTGGGCGCTGCGGGTGCGTAACGCCGGGGCGATCTTCGTGGGCGCCTGGTCGCCGGTGTCGCTCGGCGACTACTGCGCCGGCTCCAACCACGTGCTGCCCACCGGCGGCTGTGCCCGGCACTCCTCGGGTCTGTCGGTGCAGTCCTTCCTGCGCGGTGTGCACCTGATCGAGTACACCGAGGCCGCCCTGCGCGAGGTGGCCCCGCACGTGGTCACCCTGGCCAACGTGGAGGACCTGCCCGCGCACGGCCAGGCCGTTCAGGCCCGCTTCCCGGGAGGGCCGGCGTGACGAGCCTCGACGACCTGCCGATCCGTGACGACCTGCGCGGGCTGACCCCGTACGGGGCGCCGCAGCTGGACGTGCCGGTGCGGCTCAACACCAATGAGAACTCCTACCCGGTGCCGGAGCCGGTGGTCGACGCGATCGGCAAGGCCCTCGCGGCCGAGTTGCGCGAGCTGAACCGCTATCCGGACCGGGACGCCGTGGCGCTGCGCGCCGACCTGGCCGACTATCTCGGGCACGACCTCACCGTCGAGCAGGTGTGGGCGGCCAACGGCTCCAACGAGATCCAGCAGCAGCTGCTCCAGGCGTTCGGTGGCCCGGGTCGCACCGCGCTCGGCTTCGTGCCGGCGTACTCGATGCACCCGCTGTTGGCGCTCGGCACCGGCACCCGGTGGGTGCCGGCGCGGCGCGGCGTCGATTTCGGGCTGACCGCCGACGAGGCGGTGGCCCAGGTCCGCGAGCACCGGCCCGACGTGGTCTTCCTCTGCTCGCCGAACAACCCCACCGGCACCGCACTGGACCCCGCGGTGGTCGCCGCGGTGCTCGACGCGGCACCGGGCATGGTGGTGGTCGACGAGGCGTACGCCGAGTTCGCCCGGCCCGGCACGGTCAGCGCCCTCGCGGTGCTGCCCGGGCATCCGCGGCTGGTGGTCACCCGGACGATGAGCAAGGCGTTCGGGTTCGCCGGCGGCCGGCTGGGTTACCTGGCGGCCGACGCGGCGGTGGTCCAGGCGGTGCAGTTGGTCCGGTTGCCGTACCACCTGTCCGCGCTGACCCAGGCCGCCGCCCGCGCGGCGCTCGCGTACCGCGACGCCCTGCTCGGTACGGTGAGCGCGATCATGGTGCAGCGGGACCGGATCGTGACGACGCTGCGCGGGCGCGGTCTTCGGGTGGCCGACAGCGACGCCAACTTCGTGCTGTTCGAGGTGGGTGGCGACCAGGCGACCGCCTGGCGTGCCCTGCTGGAACAGGGGGTGCTGGTCCGCGACGTCGGCCTGCCGGGCTGGCTGCGCGTGACAGCCGGCACCCCCGCCGAGACCGATGCTTTCCTTAGCGCGATGGAGACTGTGAGCTTGCGCGCCCCGCAGTCGCGACCGAAAGGCAACACATGAGCAGGACCGCCCGGGTGGAGCGGATCACCAAGGAGACCAAGGTCCTCGTCGAGATCGACCTTGACGGCACCGGGACGGCCGAGATCAGCACCGGCGTGGGCTTCTACGACCACATGCTGCACCAGATCGCCCGGCACGGCGGCTTCGACCTGACCGTGCAGACCGTGGGTGACCTGGAGATTGACGCGCACCACACGATGGAGGACACCGCGCTGGCTCTGGGCGCCGCGTTCGACCAGGCGCTGGGCGACAAGGCGGGCATCCGGCGGTACGGGTCGGCGACGGTGCCGATGGACGAGGTGCTGGTGCGGGCCGCGGTGGACCTGTCCGGCCGGCCGTACGTGGTGCACGACGAGCCGCTGCTCGCGCCGTACATCGGGCCGGTGTACGCGACAAGCATGACCCGGCACATCTGGGAGTCGTTCGGTCAGGCGGCCCGGGTCACCCTGCACGTCGACGTGCTGCGGGCGGCCCGCCCGGGTGGTCACCCGGACGCGCACCACGTGGTGGAGGCGCAGTTCAAGGCGGTGTCGCGGGCGCTGCGGGAGGCCACCGCGATCGACCCGCGGGCGGCGGGCGCGATTCCGAGCACGAAGGGTGCTCTCTAATGGGTGGCGCGTTGCCGACGTTGTTGCTGATCCTGGCCGGGGTGCTGGTGGGTGGCACCTGGTCGTTGTACCGGCAGGGCGCGCCGAAGGTCGCCGTGCTGATCACCGCTGTGCTCGCGGTGCTCGCCACGGTCGCCGGGGTGCTGCGGCTGCTGCCGGGGGACGGGTGAGCGCACGATGAGTGACGTGGTGGTGCTGGACTACGGCTCGGGCAACCTGCGGTCGGCGGAGCGGGCGTTGGCGGCGGCCGGGGCGGCCGTGCGGGTGACCGACGACCTCGCCGCGGCGGCTGCCGCTGATGGTCTGGTGGTGCCGGGCGTGGGCGCGTACGCGGCGTGCATGGCCGGCATCGAGGCGCTCGGCGCGGGCCCGGTGATCGCCGAGCGGGTCGCGGCGGGCCGGCCGGTGCTCGGCATCTGTGTGGGCATGCAGGTGCTCTTCGAGTACGGCGAGGAGCACGGGGTGGTGACCAAGGGCCTCGGTCTGTTGCCCGGCGGGGTGACCCGTCTGGCCGCTGCCCGGTTGCCGCACATGGGCTGGAACACGGTGCGGGCGGCTCGGGGTTCGGTGCTGTTCGCGGGCCTGCCGGCTGGGAGCCGCTTCTACTTCGTCCACTCGTACGCGATGGGTGACCCGGCGGCGTTGGCGGCGTCCGGCGCCACGGTGACGACGGCCCACCATGACACCGACTTCGTGGCCGCGGTGGAGCGTGGGCCGCTGTCGGCTGCTCAGTTCCATCCGGAGAAGTCCGCCGACACCGGTGCCGCGCTGCTGCGCAACTGGCTTGCCACGCTGCCCAGTGGTGACTGAGCGCAGTCGCCCGCTGCCTGGTCGCGGGGTGTCGCGGTGAGCCGGGAACGCGCCCGTCGCCGCGCGGAGCGGGAGGCGGTGCTGGCCCGGGAACGGGTGGTCCGGCAGCGTCGGGTGGCCCGCCGGCAGCGCCGTCGGGCGCTGGTTCGCCGGTTGACGCCGCAGGTGCGGCGGGGCCGGTCGGGTCGGCTGGCCCGGCACACCCGGGGTGAGCGGGCCGCGATCGTGCTGCTCACCGGGGCGGCGATGATTCTGATCTGGACGTTCGTCGACAACCTGGCGTTGCGTATCGCGCTGATCGTGCTGTTGCTGCTCGTACTGCCGGCGATCGTGGTGATCGCCTTGGACCGCCGTACCTGATCGAGGAGAAGACCTTGAGCCTCACCCTGTTACCCGCCGTGGATGTCGCCGACGGCCGGGCTGTCCGGCTCGTGCAGGGCGCCGCCGACAGCGAGAGCATTTACGGCGAGCCGCTGGACGCGGCGTTGGCGTGGCAGCGCGACGGCGCCGAGTGGATCCACCTGGTCGACCTGGACGCGGCCTTCGGTCGGGGCACCAACGCGCACCTGCTCGCGGAGGTGGTGCGTCAGTTGGACGTGAAGGTGGAGTTGTCCGGTGGCATCCGCGACGACGAGTCGCTGCGCGCGGCGTTGGGCACGGGGGCGGCGCGGGTGAACATCGGCACCGCCGCCCTGGAGGACCCGGAGTGGTGTGACCGGGTGTTGGGGGAGTACGGCGATCGGGTCGCCATCGGGTTGGACGTGCGCGGTCGTACCCTGTCGGCGCGGGGCTGGACCCGCGACGGCGGCGACCTGTACGAGGTGCTGGAGCGGCTGGACAAGGCGGGCGCGACCCGGTACGTGGTCACCGACATCACCAAGGACGGCACGATGCGCGGCCCGAACCTGGAGCTGCTGCGCGAGGTGTGTGCCCGTACCGACCGGCCGGTGATCGCGTCGGGCGGGGTGTCCACGTTGGACGATCTGCGGGCGTTGTCCACGCTGGCGCCGCTCGGGGTGGAGGGCGTGATCGCCGGCAAGGCGCTCTACGCGGGTGCCTTCACCGTGGCCGAGGCGCTGCGCACGCTGGCCGAGGCGTGACGGTCACCCGCCTCGGCTCGGGCGGCCCGTGGGAGCAGCAGTATGGCTACTCACGGGTGGTCCGGGCCGGCGACCGGGCCTTCACGGCGGGCTGCACGGCCACAGTGGAGGGTCGGGTGGTGCACGTCGGTGACGCCGCCGCGCAGACCGCGCAGGCGCTGCGGATCGCGCTGGACGCGCTCGCCGAGGTGGGGGCGGAGCCGGGCGACGTGGTCCGGACCCGGATGTACGTGACGGACCGGCTGCACGCCGATGAGGTGGGCCGGGCGCACAACGCGGTCTTCGGCGCGGTGCGGCCCGCCGCGACGTTGGTGGTGGTGGCCGGTCTGCTGGATCCGGAGCATCTGGTCGAGGTGGAGTTGGAGGCGTACCTCGGCGATCGCTGAGGTCGGCCCGACGGTGACCGTCATCCCGGCCGTTTCGCGGCCCGATAAGTTGTGCACAATTCAGTTGTGGGCTACGGTTCCCCGGTGACCGATGATCTGCTGTTGCGCCGGCAGGTGTGCTTCGCGCTCTACGCCGCGTCGCGCGCCCTCACCGACGTCTACCGGCCGATCCTCGACGAGTTCGGGCTCACCTACCCGCAGTACCTGGTGCTGCTGGTGCTCTGGGAACGCCCCGACGACGCCCCCACGGTCTCCGAGCTGGGCGCCGAGCTGCGGCTCGACTCCGGCACCCTCTCCCCGCTGCTCAAGCGATTGGAGACGGCGGGCCTGGTGGTGCGGCGGCGGTCGGCGCGCGACGAGCGGCGGGTCGAGGTGGGCCTCACCGAGGCGGGCCGGGCGCTGCGGGAGCAGCTCTGCGACGTCCCGCTGCGGATCGCGCAGGCCACCGGGCTGGGCCTCGGTGAGCTTGTCGCGTTACGCGACACCCTCACCCGGGTCACCGACACCATCCATCGACAGAAGGAGCAGTGAGCATCATGCAGGTTCTCTACACCGCATCCGCGACGGCCAGCGGCGACGGCCGGAACGGCCACGTCGAGACCTCCGACGGCACCTTCACGCTCGACCTCGCCGTGCCGAAGGAGATGGGTGGCACCGGTGGCGCCGCCAACCCCGAACAGCTCTTCGCCGCCGGCTACGCGGCCTGCTTCCACGGCGCTCTGCGGCTGGTGGCCCGCCGGGCCAAGGCCGACGTGACCGGCTCCGTCGTCGCCGCCGAGGTCGGCATCGGCCCGAGCGGCAGCGGTGGCTTCGGGCTCACCGTGCAGCTCGTCGTCGACCTGCCCGCGGTGTCCCGCGAGACCGCCGAGCAGATCGTCGAGCAGGCCCACCAGGTCTGCCCCTACTCCAATGCCACCCGCGGCAACATCGACGTCGCGCTGACCGTCCGCGAGACCCTGCCCGCGTGACGTCGCCCGCCCAGCCCCCGACCGCGGACGAGAGGACACCCACCCCGTGACCAGCAACCGCGAGATCCACCTGGCCAGCCGCCCCCACGGCTGGCCGACCGAGGACACCTTCCGGCTCGTCGAGACCGACGTGCCGACGCCCGGCCCGGGCCAGATCGTGGTCCGCAACCAGTACATGTCCGTCGACCCGTACATGCGCGGGCGAATGAACGACGTCAAGTCGTACGTGCCGCCGTTCGCCCTCGACGCGCCGCTCGACGGGGGCGCGATCGGCGAGGTGGTGGCCAGTGAGGCGGCGGACGTCGCCGTCGGCGACACCGTCCTGCACGGGCTGGGCTGGCGGGAGTACGCGCTGCTCAACGCCAGCTCCGCCCGCAAGGTCGACCCGAGCCTCGCCCCGGTCAGCGCGTACCTGAGCGTGCTGGGCATGCCCGGTCTGACGGCGTACGCCGGGCTGCTGGAGGTGGCCGCGATGAAGCCCGGCGAGACGGTCTTCGTCTCCGCCGCGGCCGGCTCGGTGGGCAGCCTGGTCGGTCAGATCGCCAAGCTCAAGGGCGCCGGCCGGGTGATCGGCAGCGCCGGCTCGCCGGCCAAGGTCGAACGGCTGCGGGCGCTGGGCTTCGACGCCGCGTTCGACTACCACGACGGCCCGGTCCGTGACTCGCTGCGGGCGGCCGCCCCGGACGGCATCGACGTCTACTTCGACAACGTCGGTGGCGACCACCTGGAGGCGGCGATCTCGGCGATGAAGCTGCACGGCCGGGCCGCCATCTGCGGCATGATCGCGCAGTACAACGACACCGAGCCGCCGGCCGCACCGCGCAACCTGGCGCTGGTCATCGGCAAGCGGCTCACGCTGCGCGGCTTCCTGGTCGGCGACCACGGCCACCTGCGCGAGGCGCTGGTCCGTGACGTCGCCGGCTGGCTGCGCGAGGGCACGCTGTCCTACGACGAGACGATCGTGGACGGCATCGAGAACGCCCCGGCGGCGTTCCTCGGCCTGCTGCGCGGCGACAACCTCGGCAAGATGCTCGTCCGGGTGTGAGTCCCGATCCGACGCGGGGCGGTGGCCGGCCTCACAGGTCTGCCACCGCCCCGCGTGCGGAGGATAGGCTCGCGGCATGACGGTGGCGGTGCGCGTGATCCCCTGCCTGGACGTGGACGCGGGACGGGTGGTCAAGGGGGTCAACTTCCTCGACCTGCGTGACGCCGGCGACCCGGTGGAGCTGGCCGCCGCCTATGACCGGGCCGGCGCCGACGAGCTGACCTTCCTCGATGTCACGGCGTCGTCCAGCGACCGGGGCACCATGCTCGACGTGGTGCGCCGCACCGCCGAGTCGGTCTTCATCCCGCTGACCGTCGGTGGCGGGGTCCGGCAGGTCGCCGACGTCGACACGCTGCTGCGCGCGGGCGCCGACAAGGTCGGCGTGAACACGGCCGCCATCGCCCGACCGGAGCTGATCGCCGAGATCGCCGACCGGTTCGGCCGGCAGGTGCTCGTGCTCTCCCTCGACGTGCGCCGCGCGCCGGCCGGCGGCACGCCCAGCGGCTTCGAGGTCACCACGCACGGCGGTCGGCGTGGCACGGGCATCGACGCGGTGGAGTGGGCGCGGCGGGGCGCTGAGCTGGGCGCGGGGGAGATCCTGCTCAACTCGATGGACGCCGACGGCACCAAGGCGGGCTTCGACCTGGAGTTGATCGGCGCGGTGCGGGCCGTGGTGGACGTGCCGGTGGTGGCCAGTGGCGGCGCCGGCGAGGTGGGGCACTTCCCGCCGGCGATCGGGGCCGGCGCGGACGCGGTGCTCGCCGCCAGCGTCTTCCACTTCGGTGAGCTGACCGTGGCCGAGGTCAAGGACGCGCTGCGCCGCAGCGGTCACCCGGTGCGCTGAGCCCGGTCAGTGCCCGCCGGGGTGCCCCTCCGGTGACCGGCGGGGCGTGGGGATCGAGCGGACGGTGTATTCCTGCACGGCCGCCGCGTGATCTTCCTCGTCGAGGATCCAGTCGGCGCGACCGGGCTCGCGGCGGCGGCTCAACACACCCTGCACCGTGTCCACCATGGTCGCCACCCCGGCACGCGGCCGGGTACGCCAGAGTTGCTCGCCCTCGGCGGTGATCCGGAACCAGCCGTCGGCGACGGTGACCAGCCCGGCGCCGACCAACCGCTGGACGGCGGCCTCCACCTCGTGCCGCTGTGGAATCGCGTGGTTGAGGTGATCGGCGGTGGACAGCACGTCGGTCAGACGGACGCCCTCCGGACGGCGGCTGGTCGCGGACCGTCGGTGCCGCCCGGCTCCGCTCGCGATCACCAGCGACACGAAGATCCAGGCGTCCGTCCAACGCCAACCGTTGTCCCCCATGCAGAGATGATGACGGCGAGCGTCGCGGAAGGGAACACCCACCCGCGAACGTGCGCTATTACACCCCGTGGCGTGCCGGCCCGGGGACCGTCGGTGAGGGCTCAGCCGGCCGGCGCCACCGGCTCGACACCTTCCGTGGCGGACGGCCCGACGCTCTGCCTGCCCGGCGCGGGCGCGGCGTCCGACGGGTGGTCTGCGGCAACGGCCGGTGCGGGCGTGGCGTCCGTCGGGTGGTCTGCGGCGGTGTCCGCTGTGGGCACCGCGAACAGCGGGAGAAACAGTTGCGTCAACGGGCCGATGGCCAGCGCGTAGGCGAGGGTGCCCACGCCTACCGTGCCGCCGAGCAGCCAGCCCAGCGCGAGCACCATGATCTCGATGGCGGTACGCACCAGCCGGACCGACCGACCGGGCCAACGGGCCACGAAGCCCGTCATCAGCCCGTCGCGCGGGCCGGGGCCCAGATGGGCGCCAAGGTAGAGGGCGGTCGCCGCGCCGTTGCCGACGATCCCGGTGATCAGCAGCGCGATCCGCACGCCGAGCGGTCCACCGCCTGGCAGCAGGGCCAGGGTGGCATCCACGACCAGACCGATCACGACCACGTTGCTGACCGTGCCCAGGCCGGGCCGCTGTCGCAGCGGGATCCAGAGCAGCAGCACCACGACACCGACGAGGATCGTGACGGTGCCGAAGGAGAGCGTGGTCAGCTCGGACAACCCCTGGTGGAACACGTCCCACGGGTTGAGGCCCAGGTCGGAGCGGATCATCAGGGCCATGCTGACCCCGTAGAGGACGAGCCCGACGTAGAGCTGGGTGAGTCGCCGCACCGGCCGATGCCGCAGATTGCCAATCAGTGCCATGCATGCCACCCTAGGTGCCAATCCTCCCGGAGGAAGAAGCCAATATCCGAGGAGTGGCTATGGCAGGTCAGGTGAGAGGCGTCCAATTGGCCCGCCTGCTCGGGCAGTGGCATGCCCTGCCGGGCCGCCGCCGCAGCCCCGACTACGCGGCCCTGGCCGGCGCGGTGCGCGGGCTGCTCGCCGACGCCCGGCTGCCGCTGGGCGTCCGCCTCCCGGCCGAGCGAGAGCTGGCCGAGGCGCTGCGGATCAGCCGTACCACGGTCACCGCCGCCTACCGGGAGCTGCGCGAGACCGGGCACCTGGCCAGCCGTCGGGGCGCCGGCAGTTGGACGATGCTGCCCGCCAACCACCGGGTGGCCAGCACCGGGCTCTGGACCCCGCTGGACGACCGGGAGATGATCGACCTCGGCGTCGCCGCGCTGGCCGCCCCGCCGCAACTGCTCGGCGCGGCTCGGGCCGCCACCGAGGACCTGCCCCGCTATCTGGGCGGGGCCGGCTACCACCCGACCGGCATCATCGAGCTGCGCGAGGCGATCGCCGACGGCTACACCGCCCGGGGCCTGCCCACCTCGGCCGACCAGATCATGGTCACCAGCGGCACCCAGCACGCCCTGGACCTGGTGCTGCGGCTCGCCCTGCCCCCCGGCGGGAGCGTGCTGGTCGAGTCCCCGACGTACCCCAACGCGCTCGCCGCCCTGGCCGGCCGGCGGGCCCGGATCACCACCCACGGGCTGTCCGTCGACGCCGGCGGCTGGGAGCCCGACCTGCTGCTGGGCAGCCTTCGGCAGACCCGGCCCAAGCTGGCCTACCTGATCCCGGAGTTCCAGAACCCGACCGGGCATCTGATGCCGTCCGCGCTGCGCGAGCGGGTGGTGGCCGCCGCCCACGCCGTCGGCACCGACCTGATCGTCGACGAGTCCTTCGTGGACCTGCCGCTGGACGGCACCGAGCTGCCCCCGCCGATGGCCGCGTTCGACCGGCACTCCCGGGTGGTCAGCATCGGTGGGATGAGCAAGCCGTACTGGGGTGGCCTGCGGATCGGCTGGGTCCGCGCCTCCGCGCCGCAGGTGCAGCGACTGGCCGCCGTCCGGGTCGGCGTGGACATGTCCAGCCCGGTGCTCGACCAGCTGGTAGCGGTGCACCTGCTCGACGACGCGGCCGCGATCGTCGCGGCCCGCCGGGTCCAACTCGCCGCCCAACGCGACGCGCTGCTCGGCGCGCTGGCGCACCAGCTACCGGACTGGCGGGTGAGCATCCCGCGCGGCGGCGTGACACTCTGGGCCGAGCTGGACGGCCCGGTCTCCAGCGCGCTGGCCCGGGCCGCCGAGGAGGTCGGAGTCCGCTTGGCGCCCGGCCCCCGGTTCGGTCTGGACGGCACCCTGGAGCGTTTCCTGCGGCTGCCGTTCACCCTGCCGGCCACCGACCTGGTGGAGGCCGTGGGGCGGATCGCCACGGTCCGCTACGACCTGGACCGCGCCGGCCGGCAGCGGTGGCGAGAGCCCTCCGTCATCGCCTGAGCCCGACCCGTCGCCTGAGCCCCGACCATCGCCTGTGCCGGCTGAGTCGCCGGTGGCTCCGCACCCGAGCGGTGCCGAGCCACCGGCGGTCGACTCAGAGCTCTGCGAGGGTGCCCGAGTACATCTTGTCGATCTCGCTGGCGAAGTTGCTCTCCACCCCACGCCGCTTGATCTTCAACGACGGGGTGATCTCGCCGTCCTCGATGGTCAGGTCACGCGGCAGGATCGCCACCTTCTTGATGGTCTCCCAGCGGTTGAGCTTGGCGTTGAGCTGGGCGACGTACCCCTCGACCATCGTCTGGGCCTCCTGCGAGGTCACGATCTCGGTGTAGCTGCGCCCCTCCAGCGGGCCGCCGGCGACCCAGCCCTGGATCGCGTCCGGGTCCAGCGTGACAAGCATCGTGCAGAAGTTGCGGGCCTGACCGACCACGACCGCCTGTGAGGTGTACGGGCAGATCGCCTTGAACATCCCCTCGATGTGCGACGGCGCGATGTACTTGCCGCCCGAGGTCTTGACCAGGTCCTTCTTGCGGTCGGTGATCCGAAGGTAGCCCTGCTCGTCGAGGGTGCCGATGTCGCCGGTACGGAAGAAGCCGTCCTCGGTGAACGCGGCGGCGGTCTCCTCCGGCAGGTTGTGGTAGCCGCGCATCACCGGCCGACCACGCACCAGGATCTCGCCGTCGGTGTCGATCCGGCACTCCAGGTCACCCATCGCCTGGCCCACCGTGCCGATCCGCAGCCCCGACGGCGGGTTGACGAAGTTGCCGGCGCTGGTCTCGGTGAGGCCGTAGCCCTCGGAGATCGGCAGGTTCGCCGCCGCGAAGAAGGTGGCGATCTCCGGGCTGAGCGGAGCCGCACCGGAGACCAGCACCCGCATCCGGCCGCCGAGGCGGGCCTGGAGCTTGCTGAACACCAGCTTCTCGGCCAGCCCGTACCGCAGCTTCAGCCCGCCCGGCACCGGCTTGCCAGCCTGCTCCAGGGCCACCTTCTCCTTGCCGACCCGGACGCCCCAGGCGAAGATCTTCGCCTTCGCGCCGCCGGCGCCCTGCGCGGTGGTCACGGCCCGGTTGTAGACCTTCTCGAACACCCGGGGAGCGCCGCACATCAGCGTCGGACGGATCACCGACAACAGGTCGACCAGCTTCTCCACCCGACCGTCGACGTAGGTCGGCAGCCCGACGTGGATGGCGCCGCAGAGCAGCGTCTTGCCGAACGAGTGGGCCAGCGGCAGCCACAGGTACTGCAGGTCGTCGTCGCGCAGCAGCCCGACCTCGGCCTGCGCCACAGCCTCCCAGCACCAGCCGCCGTGCAGCAGCTCGACGCCCTTGGGCTGACCGGTGGTGCCGGAGGTGTAGATCAGGGTGGCCAGGTGGTCCGGGCCGATGCCGGCCACGAGCATGTCGATCAGATCCGGCTCGGCGGCCAGCGCGACGGCGCCCCGCTCCTCCAGTTCGGCGAGGGTGAGCTGGGGCACCGCCGCGGCGGGGTCGGCGGCACCGTCGAAGAGCACCACGTGGGTCAGCGCGGGCAGGGCCGCTCCCGCGATCTTCGCGGCCTGGGCGGGGTTCTCCGCGAACAGCACCCGCGAGCCGGAGTCGGCGATGATGAACGTCGCGTCCCCCGGCTCGGTGGTCGGATAAACGGTGGTGGTCGCCCCACCGGCACACATGATGCCGAGGTCGGCGACCACCCAGTCCAGTCGGGTGCTGGCGAGGATCGCGACCGGATCCTCCTGGCCGACGCCGAGCGCGTGCAGGCCGGCGGCGACCGCCTTGGCGCGCTGACCGACCTGCTCCCAGGTCAGCCAGTTGGGGCCCGAGTCGTCGGGCAGTGGTGACGCGAAGGCGTGCTGGTCGGGGGTCGCCGACACGCGCTTGAGAAACATGTCCGGGATGGAGCGGTACGGTACATCGAGAGCCATCGCTGTAGCCGCCTTCGGGGGTGGTGGCGTGACGGTTGTCACGTCAAAACGGTTACCGAAGAGTATTGCCTGGCACCGTGCATCGGCTAGCCCTGGAGATCATGCGGCTGCCTGTCCCACCAACCGGTTCCGATGATTCAGGCGTACCGGGCAGCCATCACTGACCAGTCGTAGGTGGCACGCACCCAGTTGCGTCGGGACGCGAGCGGCTCGTGCAGCCCGTCGTCACCGCTGGCCAGCAGCGCCTCCTCGGCATCCAGGTACGCCGCCAACCCTCGGTTGAAACGGTCCGCGGCAGCTCGCAGCGCGTCCGCCTCATCCAGACCGCCCTCCTGGGCGATGACCGTCACCAGGTTGTGCGCGTCCGGGTCGGAACGACTCTCCTTGCCGTAGGAGAAGAGGTCGTTGCACCAGCAGACCAGGTCGACCGCCAGCAGGTCCAGAGCCGTCAGCGCCGGATCGGCGCGCCGCGTCGGCCCCGGTGGTCGCCCCGACGCCAGGTCGGTCAGGGTGAGGCAGGGGTGGACGCCGCCGATGTGTCGCCGCAGCTGGACGTACTCCGTGACC
This sequence comes from Micromonospora sp. NPDC047527, assembly GCF_040643015.1. Classification (NCBI taxonomy): domain Bacteria; kingdom Bacillati; phylum Actinomycetota; class Actinomycetes; order Micromonosporales; family Micromonosporaceae; genus Micromonospora; species Micromonospora sp. NPDC047527. Next base: position 181,744 of record NZ_JBEYTK010000007.1, read on the forward strand.
CCGGGGACCCGCTGGCGCTCCCGGTTGGCCGCCTCCCAGAGCAGCGCCAGCAGATACTCGCGCAGTTGGCTGACGAACCGCAGCAGCAGCGCCGAGCGGCCCTGCGCCCGGGTCCGGCGGCACAGATCGTGCAGCGCGGCCCCCAGCGGACCGGCTCCGGTCGGCGGTGGCGCGGCCGGATCACCGCACCGGTCCAGCACGTCGAGGAGAGCCCCGATGGCCGGCGCCAACCGGCCCGGGTTGGTCCCGAGGCCGTCCTCGTCGCAGGCGTCGTCCATGACGAAGAGCCAGGAGATCAGGTCGGCGAGTAGCCGTACCCCCTCCACTGGCCCGTCTGGGCAGGCCCGGCCGGCTAGGCCGGCGGCATCCGCCCGCTGCAATCGATGAACCCGATGTCCGGAATCGACCAGCCCGAACGTGCGCGCCCATTCGACGCTCTCGTTCGCCACCCGATCCGTGGCCTGATGGCGCCCTCCCACAAAGGAAGGTTCCCGTAGCGCCGAAATCGCGAAACTACGCATGCTCCGCCCCCACTTCATGCCGCCCCGGCGCGGAACGGCGCGGTGAAGCGTACGGGAGAAGGCATCGTTGCGCATCGTTGGGAGTGCGCAATCCGTGGAAGTTCCGCGACCGATTCGGTACAGACAGTCACATACCCAGGCTGGCGTCACGCAGTTGCCGCGCGGACGCCGCCGGACCATCCAGCTGAACCCGGGCCACCCTCTGCCGCCCGGAGAGGAACAAAGTCAACTCGGCCGGGGCGCCGACCAACCGCAGCGGCTCGCCGCCACGGCCGACGGAGATCTCGCCGTAACCGGGCGCCTGGACGTACAGGTCGGCCGGAAAGCGGCGCAGCGTCATCCGGGCCAGTGGGGCGGCCCGCTTCCAGAGCGTGGCCTGCAGGCCACGTGGCAACTCGCGCGGCTGCCACCCCGATGCGGCCCGCCGCACGTCCTCGTGGTGGATGAAGAACTCCACCGTGTTGACCAGTTCGTCGGTCAACGGGTTGCTGACCGGGCTCCACACCGGCGGCCGGCGCACCTGCGCCACCAGCTCCGGGTAGGGCCGGGCAGCGATCCGGCGACGGACCCGTTCGGAGTACGCGCGCAGCGGCGCCAGCAGGATCCCGCCGGCCGCGTCCGGTCGGCGTTCACGCAGCACCAGGTGCGCGGCGAGGTCACGGGTCGCCCAGCCCTCGTTGATGGTCGGGGCGTCCGGCCCGAGGGCCAGCAGGAGATCGGCCAGCGACTCGCGCTCGGCTCGGGCGTACCGCGGCGGCATGGCCCGATCGTAGGCCCGGATGCCCCGCACCGCGCGTCGGGCATATTCCCGGTTGGCGCGCCGTCCGGTACGTGACCGTCGACATATCCGGTCCGGGTCGTCGTGTTGGCGGAGACCGGTAAGGATGAGGGAGATAATTGTGGCTTACGGCGGGGGATGGCGTGGCGAGCGGGACAAGTCGGGACGTGCTCGGCCGAGGGCTGGGAGTCCTCCGGCAGGCGATCCGGGAACAGCCACGGATATTCGCGGTGGCCGTGGTCGGCAGCGTGTTGTTCGGCGGGATGGTCATCGCCAGCGCGTACGTGGTGGGCGGGGTCGTCGGTGACGTGGTGATACCGGCCATCGCCCGCGGACAGGTGGCCACCGGCACCCTGGCGCTGGCCGCGGTCGCGCTGTTCGGGATCAGCGTGCTGCGGGTGGTGGGCATCTTCGGCCGCCGGCTCGGCGCCGGTTACATGCAGTACCGCCTACAGGCCGCCTACCGACGCCGGGTCACCCGCCGGTACCTGGACCTGCCGCTGTCCTGGCACCACCGCAACGCCACCGGCACGCTGCTCTCCAACGCCAACTCTGACGTGGAGGCGGCCTGGTATCCGATCGCGCCGCTGCCCTTCGCGGTCGGCACGTTGGTGATGCTGGTCGGCGCGATCGTCTCGCTGTTCGCCACCGACTGGGCGCTCGCCCTGGTCGGTCTCGCGGTCTTTCCCGCGCTGTTCGCGCTCAACGTGGTCTATTCCCGCCGGATGGCGCCCCGACAGGCCCGGGCGCAGCGGCTGCGCGCCGAGGTCAGCGAGATCGCCCACGAGAGCTTCGACGGCGCGCTGGTGGTCAAGACGATGGGCCGTGAGGCGCAGGAGACCGCCCGGTTCGCCGGTCGTGCCCGCGAACTGCGGGACGCGCTGATCTCGGTCGGCCGGCTGCGCGGCGTCTTCGACCCGCTGCTGGAGACCCTGCCCAGCCTCGGCACCCTGGCGGTGCTGGTGGTCGGGGCGTTCCGGCTGCGGCAGGGCGCGATCAGCGTCACCGAGCTGGTCAGCGTCGCCTTCCTCTTCACCGTGCTGGCCTTCCCGGTGCGGGCCATCGGCTGGGTGCTGGCCGAGCTGCCGCGCAGCGTCGCCGGCTGGGACCGGGTCCGCCGGGTGCTCGACGCCACCGGCGAGATGCCGTACGGGTCCCGCGTGCTCGACCCGGCCATCTCCGGCCCGGCCACCCTCACCTTCACGGACGTGCACTTCTCGTACCCGCCGGCGGAGGCGCACCAGACCGGCGCGCAGGTGCTCGGCGAGGTCGGTTTCACCGTGCCCGCCGGCCGGACGGTGGCCCTGGTCGGGCCGACCGGCGCCGGCAAGTCCACCATCGCCTCGCTGGCGGTGCGCCTGGTCGACCCGGACGCCGGCACCGTCGAGCTGGACGGGGTGGACGTGCGCGACCTGACGGCGGCGTCGCTGGCGGGCACGGTCGCCCTGGTCGCGCAGGTGCCGTTCGTCTTCGACGACACCGTCCGCGCCAACATCGCCCTCGACCGGCCGGGCATCGACGACGAGGTCGTCTGGGCGGCGCTGCGGCTGGCCGAGGCGGACGGGTTCGTCGCGGCGCTGCCCGACGGACTGGACACCATGGTCGGCGAGCGCGGCACCTCGCTCTCCGGTGGGCAGCGGCAGCGGCTCACCCTGGCCCGTGCGTTGGCCGGGAGCCCACGTCTGCTGGTGCTCGACGACGCGACGAGCGCCGTGGACCCGCGCGTGGAGGCGGCCATCCTGGCCGGTCTGCGCTCGTCGGCGGGCGAGCCGGGAGCGCAGGCCGCGTCGATCCTGGTCGTCGCGTACCGCCGGGCGACCATCGCGCTGGCCGACGAGGTCATCTACGTGGAGCAGGGCCGGGTGGTCGCCCGGGGCACGCACACCGAGTTGCTGGCGACTGTGCCCGGGTACGTGGACCTTGTCACCGCCTACGAGCAGGCGGAGGTCGAACGGGCGCAGGAGCGCGCGTACGACGAGGTCGCGCCGTTGCCGTCGGGCCTGGAGATCGAGAACGAAAGGCCGGTTCGGTGAGCGCGCAGACTGATGAGCGGGCGGCGAAGTCCGAGACGACCTGGCAGACGTTCCGGCGCGGGTTGGCGCTCTCGCCGGAGCTGCGGACGGGGCTCGCGGTCACGTTGGCCCTGGCGTTGGTCTACATGGTGGGCCGGGTGGCTGTGCCGGTGGCGGTGCAGCAGGGCATCGACCGGGGCATCATCGGTGGCCTGAACCTGAACGTGGTCTGGTCGGTGGTGGCGATCACCGCGGCGATCCTCACGGTCACCACGGTCTGCGGTTACCTGATGATGCGTCGGCTGTTCACGGTCAGCGAGACGGCGTTGGCAAATGTGCGGACGCGGGCGTTCCGGCATGTGCACGACCTGTCGATGTTGCACCAGCAGTCGGAGCGGCGTGGTTCGTTGGTCTCGCGGGTGACCAGCGACGTCGACCAGATCACCCAGTTCCTCCAGTGGGGCGGGGTGATCCTGCTGGTCAACCTGGGTCAGCTGGTGGTGACGACGGCCGTCATGTTGGCGTACTCCTGGCAGTTGACCCTGGTGGTGCTGGTGGCGTTCCTGCCGGCGGTGTTCATCATCCGGCAGTTGCAGCGCCGTCTCGGCGCGGCGTACGCGACGGTGCGTCAGCGCACCGGGGCGCTGCTGGGCGCGATCGGTGAGAGCGTGGTGGGCGCGCCGGTGATCCGGGCGTACGGCATCGCGGGGCGTACCGCGCGGCGGTTGGACGACGCCATCGACAGTCAGCGTCAGGCGCAGCAGCGGGCGATCCGGATCAGCATCGTGGGCAGCTCGGTCGGTGAGCTGGCGGCCGGGGTGGCGCTGGCCGGCGTGGTGGTGCTCGGGGTGACGCTGGGGGTGGACGGCACGCTGTCGATCGGGCAGCTGACCGCGTTCCTGTTCCTGGTGACGCTGTTCATCCAGCCGGTGCAGATCGCCACGGAGGTGCTGAACGAGGCGCAGAACGCGATCGCGGGTTGGCGGCGGGTGCTGGACGTCCTGGACGTCGCTCCGGACGTGGCCGACCCGGGGGAGCAGGGGCGGGATCTGCCGGGTGGTCCGTTGGACATCCGGTTCGCCGGGGTGCGGTTCGCCTATCCGGGTGGCCCACCGGTGCTGCACGACATCGACCTGGAGATCCCGGCGAAGAGCCGGGTGGCGGTGGTGGGGGAGACCGGCAGCGGCAAGACGACCTTCGCGAAGCTGCTGACCCGGTTGATGGACCCGTCGGCGGGTGCGGTGCTGCTGTCGGGGGTGCCGTTGTCGCAGGTTCGGTTCGAATCGCTGCGGTCCCGGGTGGTGATGGTGCCGCAGGACGGGTTCCTCTTCGACGCGACGGTGGGGGACAACGTCCGCTTCGCCCGGCCGGACCTGACCGACGAGCAGCTGAGCACCGCGTTCACCGAGCTGGGCCTGGCGGACTGGCTGGATGGCCTGCCGGCCGGCCTGGACACTCCGGTCGGTGAGCGCGGTGAGGCGCTCAGCGTCGGGGAGCGGCAGTTGGTCGCGTTGGCTCGGGCGTACGTGGCGGACCCGGATCTGCTGGTGTTGGACGAGGCGACAAGCGCGGTGGATCCGGCGACGGAGGTGCGCCTGCAACGCACTCTGGAGGCGGTGACGCGGGGTCGTACGACGCTCGCGATCGCGCACCGGCTCTCCACGGCGCAGGCGGCCGACGAGGTGATCGTGGTGGACCGGGGGCGGATCGTGCAGCGCGGCCCGCATGACGAGTTGGTTCGGGATGCCGATTCGGTCTACGGCCTGCTGTACGCGTCCTGGCTGGAGCAGACCCGGTAACGGAGGCGCAGGTGGACGTGGTGGGCTGGGTGCTCTACGCTCCGAGTTAGGTAAGCCTAACCAAAGGAGGTGCCCATGCGGCCCAGTCCTGCCGAGACCGTTCGTACTCTCGTCGCCGGTTGGCTGCCCGGCCTCATCCACCTGGCCCACCGGCCGGGCCCGCACCACGCCCGGCACGTGACCGACCCCGACGGGCGGGTTCTGCTGCTGGTGCCGATCGCCAGCCACCTCGCCGCCGCGTTGCAGCCCGACGGCGGAAACACCGACGTCGCGGTGGTCCTAGACGTGCTCGACCTGCCACCGGCGGCCGGCGCCCCCGGGCTGGGCCGGGCCTGGGTCTCCGGTTGGGCCGCCGAACTGCACGGGGACGAGGCGCGCTCCGCGGCTGTCGACTTCGCCACGGTCGAGCCGACAGGTGACCTGCTCGACGTGGGGACCCGGTTCCGGCTGTTCCGCTTCGAGGTGGCCGAGGTCCGCTGGGAGCGGGCCGGGGTCGTGCAGCGGATCGACCCGGGGGAGTACGCCGAGGCGGAGCCGGACCCGGTGCACCCGGTGGAGGCGCTGCTCCTGGCCGATCTCGCCGATCGCGACACCGCCGAGGTGACCGACTACCTGCGTCAGCAGCTCGGGTTGACCGAGCAGACCCCGGACGGGCCGCCGCGGGTGGTCCGCATCGATCGGTACGGTCTGGTGGTCGCCCTCGGTCGCCCCGGCGCCCGCCGTCGTGTCCGGCTGGCCTTTCCGTGCCCGGTGGCCGGCCCGGACGAGCTGGACGGGCTGCTTCCGACGCTGCGCCGCCGGGCCGAGGCGCGTCCGCCCCGCTGATCGGCGGCCCACCGCCGCCCGGCACCGGCGTGGTCATCGCTGGAACTGGGTGAGTTTCTGCGGGTTGAGGATGATCAGCACTTGTTCGATTCCGGCGGGTGAGGCATCGATAGTGACAATCGCGGCAGCTGTTCCGGCCCGCGATAGGAGGATCGCCGCCTGGCCGTTGGATTCGACGATCTCCAGCGACAGGTCGCTGCCGAACTTCCGGACCAGCCCCACGATGTAACGCGCGACGTTGTCGCGTCCGACGACGGGTACCGGTGCGGCCCGGACGGTGCCGCCGCCGTCGGCGTAGGAGATGGTCGTCTCGGTGAGCAGTTTCTCGAGCTGACCCAGGTCCCCGGACCGGGCGGCGGCGAGGAAGGCCCGCAGCAGACGGCCGTGGTCCGCGCGGGCGACCGGATCGTGCCGCTCCTGGGCCAGGTGCTGACGGGCGCGTCGGCCGAGCTGCCGCGCGTTCGCCTCGCTGATGCCGAGCACCTCGCCGATCCGCCGGAACGGGTAGTCGAACGCCTCGCGCAGCACGTACACCGCCCGCTCGGCCGGCCTGAGCCGTTCCAACAGGAGCAGTACGGCAAGTTCGAGCGACTCGTTCCGTTCGGCCCGCAATAGTGGGTCGGCGGAGGTGTCGACGGGCTCGGGCAGCCACGGACCGGGATACAACTCGCGTCGGGCGCGAGCCGATGTCGCGGCGTTCAGGGCAAGGCGGGAGGTCGTCGTGACCAGGAACCCGATCGGGTCCCGTACCTGGCTGTGATCGGTCTGCTGCCACCGGAGCCAGGCGTCCTGCACGACGTCCTCCGCCTCCGCGACGCTGCCGAGCATCCGGTAGGCGATGCCGAAGAGCCGGGGACGGACCGCTGCGAACACCCCTAGCGCGTCGATCACTGTCCCCTTTTCTCCAGCAATATCCGCTTGTTGAGTACCAGGGCAAACGTGGATACCCCGGTCCGGCCGTACTACAGCCTCGGAGCATCCCGCCAGACGCGCCACTGTCGAGGCGGAGAGCCCGCGAGATGAGGGCGACCGGCTCGGCCGGCGGTCTGCTCGCCGGCACGGAGCGGAGACGATTCGAGCAGATCGACACAGATCCGCACGAGCGTGCCGACGAGCCAGGTGACTGGTCTGTCGATGCTGTCCTGTTGGTCGTCCGGCATCGTGTACCAGCGGACGTACGTTTCCCGTACCGCGCGTTCCGCGGCGCCGGCCGAGCCGAGCAGGCGATATGCGAGGTTCTTGAGGAAGCGTCGTTCGGCGACGACGGCGCAGAACGCGCTGGGTAGGGCAGCTGAATCAGGTGGCCGGGCGTGTTCGGGAACAGGGGCTGGCATCGCGTCAGTGGGCGATCGGAGCCGGCACGAGGCCGCGCTGAGCCGCTCGACGGTCACGCAGCACCGTCAGCAGGATGATCACCAGGCCGAGGAACGCCACGGCCGCGTTTGCGGTGGTGAGGAGGATCGCCTCACCGACTGTGGCGTTCTCCAGGTTCGTCAGGTGGTAGAAGAAGTGCGGCACCGCGAAGATCGAATAGGCTGCCGCGGCGGGGATGACGAAATGGGCCTTGGGCTTGACTGCCGCGATGCCCAGCAGCAGCGCGATCGCCAGTGTCGCGGTGCCGAAGTCCCGCGCGTAGTGCTCACTGAACGGCGGCGTGAGGTCCACTGTGGGGAAGTCCGTGTAGAAGCTCGCCGGCCATATCGCGTTCCAGGCCCCGACGACGAGCTCGTCGACGAACAAGACCGCCAACGCGATGCGGATGATGATGGTCACGGGTGCTGCCTCCCTGCGCTGTCCCGGCCCGACGTCCGGAGGTGTCGCCGCCCCGAGAGACGCCAGCCGACGCAACCAGACGCGTCGGACACCAGCGCCCGGTGGTGGGCGGGTTGTCACCAGGTATGGACCGAACAGCTCTCTCATTCGTGACAGGTCGCCGAGCGGCAGGCCCCGCTGTCACGAATCGCGGCGCCCGCTCGGTCCACCCCCGGACCGCGGCCTTGATCGCCTAGGTCGGCAGCGGCCCGGTCAGGTACCGCTGGATGGTCGGGCCGATGGCGGCGACAAGGGTCTCCGGGTCCGCCGAGGCGACCGGCTCCATCCGGACGACGTGGCGCATCAGGGCCAGGCCGATCATCTGGGTGGCCACCAGGGAACCGCGCAGCGGCAGCTCGTCCCTGTCGACGTCAAGCTGCTCCAGCACCCGCCGCAGCACCTGGGTGGTGACGAATTCGCGCAGCAGGCGGGCGGTCCACTCGTTGCTCACGGCGGAGCGCAGCAGCGCCTGCGCCGCAGTACCGGCCGGAGAGTCCCACACGCCGAGGAAGTTGCGCACCAGCCGCTCGCCGACGCCGTCCTCGTCGCCGGCGAGCACCGTCGGCACCAGCTGACCGGGGTCGACCGGGAAGTTCATCGCGGCGAGGAACAGCTGGTCCTTGCTGCCGAAGTAGTGATGCACCAGCGCCGGGTCGACCCCCGCCGCGCTGGCGATGGCACGGATCGAGGCGACGTCGAAGCCACGATCGGCGAACGCCGTGCGTGCCGCGTCGAGGATCGCCTCCCGGGTGCCCGGGTTGCCGGGTCGCCGACCGGTTCGCCGCGTCATCGTCGCCCTTCGTTTGGTTCCACAGGCGTAGCCGCACCACGGCCGCGCAGGTCTCAGCCGGTACGTCGGCGCAGGGTGGCCGCCGCGAGCACCAGCGCCAACACCACCGCGCCGAGCACCACCGCCACGTCCCGCCACATCGTGCCGGTCGGTTCGGCATGCGCGCCGACCTCCTGCAACGCCTCGACGGCGTACGACAGGGGGAAGACGTTACTGAGCGCCTGGAGCCAGCCGGCCATCTGGTCACGGGCCACGAACAGGCCGCACAGCAGCAGTTGAGGGATCACCACGACCGGCAGGAACTGTACTGCCTGGAACTCGGTGCGGGCGAAGGCGCTGCAGAGCAGCCCGAGAGCGACGCCGAGCACAGCGTTGACGACCGCGATCCCGATCACCAGACCGCTGCTGCCGGCCGTCTCCAGATCGAAGATCCAGTACGCCACACCGGCGGCGACCGTGGCCTGCACTGCGGCGGCCAAGCCGAACGCGATGCCGTACCCGAAGAGCAGGTCGAGCTTGCCCAGCGGGGTGGTGAGCAGGCGCTCCAGGGTGCCGGAGGTGCGTTCCCGGAGCATGGCGATGCTGGTCACCAGGAACATGATCACGAAGGGGAAGACGCCCAGCATCACCAGGGCGACCCGGTCGAACGTGGACGGTTGTCCGGGCGGGGTCGGCTGGTCTACGTACATGAAGTAGACGAGGGTGAGCAGGGCGGTCGGAACCACAAGGAGCAGCGCGATGGTGCGCCGGTCGTGCCGGAGTTGGCGCAGGATGCGACCGGTGGTGGCCGCCAGGATCCGCGGGTTCACGACGCCTCCCGTCCGGTGCCCGAGGTCCGGCCGAGGGTTTCCGTCGGGCCGGAGCGGGCCTCCTCGGCGCGGATCAGCCGCAGGAACGCCTCGTCGAGGTCGTCCACCCCGGCGGACGCGCGGATCGCTGCCGGACTGTCGTCGGCGATCAGCCGTCCCGCGCGGATCAGCAGCAGCCGGTCGCAGCGCGCCGCCTCGTCCATCACGTGGCTGGACACCAGCAGGGTGGTGCCGGCGGCGGCCATCGCGTGGAACCGGGCCCACAGGTCGGCGCGCAGCACCGGGTCCTGGCCGACTGTCGGCTCGTCGAGGATGACCAGCTCCGGGTTGCCGACCAGGGCGCAGGCCAGGGAAGCCCGGCTGCGCTGGCCGCCGGAGAGGGTGCCAACGAGTTGGGTGGCTGCGGCGGCCAGCCCGACATCGGTGACCGCCTGGTCCGCCTCGGCGCGACCGCGTCCGTGCAGGGCCGCGAAGTAGCGGGCGTTCTCGCGCACGGTCAGGTCGGCGTAGACGCTCGGCGCCTGGGTGAGGTAGCCGACCTGGTGCCGCAGCGCGGGAGCACCAGCCGGCTGGCCCAGCACGGTCACCGTCCCGGACGTGACCACCTGCACGCCGACCACCGCGCGCAGGAACGTGGTCTTGCCGCTGCCGCTGGGGCCGAGCAGCCCGGTGACGGCGCCGCGCGGAACGGTGCAGCTGATGCCGTCCAGCACCCGCCGGCCGCCCCGGTCGACCACCAGGTCACGGACCGCTATCGCGTCGGTCATTCCGTACCTCCGATGAAATTCAACACCCGATGAACTCAACGCTAGATGAGATATCGAGCCCACGCAATGCGGCCTACCGCACCCAACGGAAGAACGGGCAGTACGCTCCGGATCGGACAGCAGGTCCGCCATCGGGCATTGCGTACCGAACGGACGTACGGCACGATGGCGCGGTGGGTCACGCTCCGTTACCGCACGGCGGGTTTCTTGAGGACTGGGCCGCGCGTCTGCGGCAGGCTGCCGACCGGCCGGTCGTCGGCATCCTGCTGCGCGGCAGTCACGCCCGCCGGGCGGCCACCGCGCACAGCGACGTCGACCTCGACGTGCTCGTCGGGGGCGCACCGTACGCTGCCCGCCGTGCATACCTGACCGAGACCGCCGGCCGGGTCACCCATGTCTCGGTGGCCGCGCGTGACGTCCGCTCCTGGGTGCACCGGCTCGGCGAGCCGGCCGACTGGGCGTTCGGGTTGCCGGTCACCGCGCCGGCCCGGCTGCTCTGGGCCGACCCGCACTGGCGGCCCCGCATTGACCTGCCGGTGCTCTGCCAGCCCGCCGAACCGCCCCGGTTGGAGGAGCTGATCGCCGTGCTGGGCAAGGCCGCCGCCGCACGGGCCGCCGACGACCGCGTCGGGGTCCGGCTCGCCGTGGCGGACCTGGCGCGGTTGTGCCCGTCGGTGCTGCGCCCGGCGAACCCCTCGGTGCGGGTGCACTCCCGCCGGGCGGCGTTCGCGGCGGCCCTGGAGCTGCCGGTCGCCCCGCCCGGTTACCGGGAGGACATGCTGCTCTGCCTCGGGCTGCGCCCGGGGGCCAGCGGGCAGCTCTGGGCCGCCGCCGTACGGCTGGTCGCCGGCATCCTGCCGCTGGTCCGGCCGTACGCCGAGGAGATCGCCGAAGCGGCCGGCACCGACCTGGCGGACGCCCTGGTCGACGGCCGGCTGGACCGTTACGTGGCCCAGCTCGCCCGGCCGGTCCACCTCCGGTGGGAGCCGTCGCCGGTGCCCGCGCCGCGTGCGGGACAATGGGTCACTGTGCCCGTACCTGACGCGCCGCTGACCGGCGTCCCCAGCGATCCGAGCGGCGCGTCGGCTGCCGTGCCGGCCCGGCCGTCCCGGCTCGACCCGGCCATCGCGGAACGGCTGCGCCGTACCCCCGACGGCCTGGTCGCCGCCGTGGTCCGCGCCCACGACTCCGGCGAGGTGTTGATGGTCGCCTGGATGGACGACGAGGCGCTGCACCGCACCCTCACCACCGGCCGGGCCACCTACTGGTCGCGCAGTCGGCGCGAATACTGGGTCAAGGGCGCCACCTCCGGGCACCACCAGTACGTCCGCTCCGTCGCCCTGGACTGCGACGGGGACGCGCTGCTGGTCAGCGTGGAACAGGTCGGCGCGGCCTGCCACACCGGGCACCGGACCTGCTTCTTCACCGAGTTGCCCGTCACCAGCCCGGAGGCACGGTGACCGCGCGGGACGCGGCGCGCCGCAGCCCCGCCGCCGCGAACGAAAGGCAGGCTCAGCCATGACCGACGGCGCGGTGAGCCCCGACCCGGTCACCTTCACCGAGCTGGCGGCACGCTGGCGGGTGGTGCCGGTCATCCGGCGCCTGCTGGCCGACGCGGAGACTCCGGTCGGGGTCTACCGCAAGCTGGCCGGCGGCCCCGGCACGTTCCTGCTCGAATCGGCCGAACAGGGCGTCGGCTCGGCCGGCATGGCGTGGTCGCGGTACTCGTTCATCGGCGTGCGCAGCAGCGCCACGCTCGTCGAGCGCGACGGTGTGGCGACCTGGCTCGGCCAGCCGCCGGCCGGGCTGCCCACCGGCGGTGACCCGGTGGAGGTGCTGCGGGAGACCGTCGCGGCGCTGGCCGGCCCGGTCGGCGACGAGGCCGGCGGAATGCCGCCGCTGACCGGGGGCATGGTCGGCTACCTCGGCTACGACTTCGTCCGCCGCTTCGAGCGGCTGCCCGAGCTGACCGAGGACGACCTCGGCGTGCCGGAACTGGGCATGATGCTCGCCACCGACCTGGTGGTGCTCGACCACTACGACGGCTCGGCGATCCTGGTCGCCAACGCGGTGCTGCCGCCGATGGACACCGCGGACCGCGATGCGCAGGTCACCGCCGCCTATCACCACGCGGTGGGACGGCTCGACGCGATGACCACCGCGCTGTCCCGACCCATCCCGCCGATGATCTCCACGGTCGAGCGTCCGCCGGCCGGTGAGGTCCGGTGCCGTACGCCCGACGGCGGCTATCCGAAGGCGGTGGAGGCGGCCAAGGAGGCGATCCGGGCCGGCGAGTGCTTCCAGATCGTGCTGTCGCAGCGTTTCGAGCGGGAGACCCACGCCGATCCGCTGGACGTGTACCGGGTGCTGCGCACCAGCAACCCCAGCCCGTACATGTACCTGCTGCGCTTCGACGGGTTCGACATCGTCGGCTCGTCGCCGGAGGCGCACCTGAAGGTCACCGCCGGCTCGGACGGGCGACGGCGGGCATTGCTGCACCCGATCGCGGGCACCCGGCCGCGTGGCGGCACCGCGGCCGCCGACGCCCGGCTCGCCGCCGAACTGCTCGCCGACCCGAAGGAACGGGCCGAGCACGTGATGCTGGTCGACCTGGGCCGCAACGACCTGGGCCGGGTCTGTGAGCCGGGCAGCGTGGAGGTGCCCGAGTTCGCCACCATCGAGCGGTACAGCCACGTGATGCATATCGTGTCGACCGTGACCGGCACGCTGCGTGACGATCGTGGCGCGTTCGACGCGCTCGCCGCGACCTTCCCTGCCGGCACGCTGTCCGGTGCGCCCAAGGTGCGCGCCATGGAGATCATCGAGGAGTTGGAGCCGGTCCGACGCGGCCTCTACGGCGGCACGGTCGGCTACTTCGGCTTCGGCGGTGACCTGGACATGGCGATCGCCATCCGGACCGCGCTGATCCGCGACGGCCGCGCGTACGTGCAGGCGGGCGCGGGGGTGGTCGCCGACTCGGATCCGGTCGCCGAGGACCAGGAGACCCGCGCCAAGGCCGCGGCCGTGCTGGCTGCGATAGCAGCCGCCGAAACGTTACGGCCGGCCCGGTGAGCGCGAGGAGTGCAGCGCAGCGGAGCCCCGCAGTCGCGAACGAAAGGCAGACCCGATGAGTGTTGGCGACCGGCTGGAGGCCGGGGGTCGGGCTGCGTCGGGTCGGCGTCAGCTGACGTACGCGGTGCTGCTCGGCCTGGTTGGCGCGGCCCTGGCGCTGTGGGCGGCGACCCGGAGTTGGTCGGTGGAGTTGACCGTGCGCCCGGCTCCGCTGCCGCCGGTGCGCGAGGTTCGCAGTGGGGCTGCCCTGCTGCCGTGGCTGCCGGCGTTGGCTCTGGTCGCGTTGGCCGGTGGGGGCGCGGTGCTGGCCACCCGGGGTTGGCTGCGCCGGATCGTGGGTGTGCTGCTCGGGGTGCTCGGCCTGGCCGTGGCGGTCGGCGGCGGGTACGGGCTGGTCGCCGACCTCGACGGTGTGGTGAGCCGGCAGTGGCCGGCGCTCTGCCTGTTGGGCGGCCTGCTGGCCGCCGTGGGCGGTGGGTGGACCGCGCTGCGGGGCGGCGCCTGGCCGGCGATGGGCGCCCGGTACGAGCGGCCGACGCGAACCGTCACGGAGAGTGATTCTGCGGCGGTCGCACCGCCCGGCCCGATGGCCGGGCGGCGGACCACCGAGGCGTGGGACGCGCTGGACCGGGGCGAGGATCCGACGGCCGGCTGACCCGACGGCCGTCGGCTCGACGCGCAGCCGGTGTGGCCCCTGAGGGTTGGTCAGCCGACGGGCTGGTGCTCCCGCTGCTGCTGGCGGCGTGCGGCGGCGCGGGCGGCGGCCAGCTCGGCCACCAGCCGGTCCAGTTCGGCGCGCTTGTCGGCGCGGGCTCGGTCGGCGCAGACCGCCTCCCAGGCGTTGCCGCGCGCTGTGCGCACGCGGGCCTCGCCGACGACGGCCCGTTCCAGGGTGTGCACCACCCCGACGGCAAGTGACGCCACGGTCCGCGAGATGGTGGTCAGCCCGATGCTCGGGTTCGGCTCGGCAATGCTCATTGGTCACCCCACACGAGGAGTTGGCGACGGTCGGGCAGGTCGCCATCGAGTCTGCCCGAGGACGATGCTGACCGGCTGACGTTTCGCCGGGGTGACCGCCCGGTCAACTGTCTCGTCCCGGCCCTGACCTGGGACCGGCCGTTCGGCCTTGAGTTCGCTCACAGTATCGATCGACGTCGTTGTGGGCGGGCGTCGACCCGGAACTAGTGGCATGATCGATGGGTCGGCCCGGTTCGACCGGTGCCGCCGGGCTCCCGTCGGATGGCGGCGGTCGATACCGGAGGTGGCGCTGCGTGACATCCCGTTCACGGCAAGTCGGCCATTATGCCGCAGCCCTTTTCGTGAGCAGCGCCATACCCCCGGCCTCCCGGCGTCGGTCGGCTGCCCCTAGCATCGGCCCATGACACCCGGAGAGGGGAGTCCGTTGGTGACTGCTGAGCATGCGCACGCGGAGGGGGACGACGCCGGTCAGGCAGCGTCCGTAAGCGTGCTCGACGAGATCCTGGCTGGCGTGCGCGAGGACGTCGCCCGACGCCAGGAGCAGGTTCCGTTGGAGCGGATCCGTGAACTGGCAGCGGCGGCGCCGCCGCCGCTGGACGCGTACGCGGCGCTGCGTAAGCCCGGCGTCGCGGTCATCGCCGAGGTGAAGCGCTCCTCGCCGTCGAAGGGCCGGCTGGCCGAGATCGCCGATCCGGCCGATCTCGCCGTCGACTACGCGGCCGGCGGTGCGCGGGCGATCAGCGTGCTGACCGAGGGGCGCTGGTTCGGCGGCTCGTTGGACGACCTCGCGGCCGTCCGGGCCGCGGTCACCGTGCCGGTGCTGCGCAAGGACTTCGTGGTCTCCAGCTACCAGGTGCACGAGGCACGCGCCCATGGCGCAGACCTGGTCCTCCTGATCGTCGCCGCGCTCGAACAGAACGTGCTGATGGGCCTGCTGGAGCGGATCGAGTCGCTGGGCATGACCGCTCTCGTCGAGGTGCACGACGAGGAGGAGGCCGACCGTGCCCTGGAGGCCGGCGCGCAGGTGATCGGGGTCAACGCCCGCGACCTGCGTACCCTGGAGGTCGACCGGTCGGTGTTCGAGCGGATCGCGCCCGGCCTGCCCAGCAGTGTCGTCAAGATCGCCGAATCGGGCGTCCGTGGGCCGCACGACCTGATCCGGTACGCCTCCGCGGGCGCCGACGCGGTCCTCGTCGGCGAGGGCCTGGTCACCCAGAAGAGCCCCCGCGAGGCGGTCGCCGAGCTGGTCAACGCCGGCAACCACCCGGCAACGCCCCGGCCGGTGCGCTGACCCGCGCCGGTGTGACGCCCCACCGAGAGGATTTCCGATGAGCGCCGATGCGCTGGCCCCGGTGGCCGGCTCGCAGCCCGACTCCGCCGGCCACTTCGGCCGCTTCGGCGGTCGGTTCGTGCCCGAGGCCCTGGTGGCCGCGTTGGACGAGCTCGACGGGGCGTGGCGCACGGCGATGACCGACGAATCTTTCCGGGCCGAGTTCGGCGCGCTGCTGCGGGACTACGCGGGTACGCCGTCGCTGCTCTACGAGGCCCGGCGGTTCTCCGCGAAGGTCGGGGCGCGCGTGCTGCTCAAGCGCGAGGACCTCAACCACACCGGCGCGCACAAGGTGCGCAACGTGCTCGGCCAGGCGCTGCTCACCAGGCGGATGGGCAAGACCCGCGTGATCGCGGAGACCGGCGCCGGTCAGCACGGCGTGGCCACCGCGACGGCGGCCGCCCTGTTCGACCTGGAGTGCGTGGTCTACATGGGCGAGGTCGACACCGAGCGGCAGGCCCTCAACGTGGCCCGGATGCGGATGCTCGGCGCCACCGTCGTCCCGGTCACCACCGGTTCGCGCACCCTCAAGGACGCGATGAACGAGGCGATGCGTGACTGGGTTGCCAACGTCGACGAGACGCACTACCTGATCGGCACCGCCGCCGGGCCGCACCCGTTCCCGGCGATGGTCCGAGACTTCGTCCGTGGCATCGGCGACGAGGCCCGCCAGCAGTGTCTCGACCTCACCGGCGCGCTGCCGGACGCGGTGACCGCCTGCGTCGGCGGCGGCTCCAACGCGCTGGGCATCTTCCATGCCTTCGTCGGCGACGAGGACGTGCGGCTGTACGGCTTCGAGGCCGGCGGCGACGGGGTGACCACCACCCGGCACGCGGCCAGCATCACCGGCGGGTCCGCGGGCGTGCTGCACGGCGCCCGCACGTACGTGCTGCAGGACGCCGACGGGCAGACGCTGGAGTCGCACTCGATCTCTGCCGGCCTGGACTACCCGGGCGTCGGGCCGGAGCACGCCTGGCTGCACGACACCGGCCGGGCCAACTACCTGCCGGTCACCGACGACGAGGCGATGGCCGCGTTCGAGATGCTCTGCCGCACCGAGGGGATCATCCCGGCGATCGAGAGCGCGCACGCGCTCGCCGGCACCGTCACGCTGGCCCCGAAGCTCGCCGCCGAGCTGGGCCGGGAGCCGACCATCGTGGTGAACCTCTCCGGGCGGGGCGACAAGGACGTGCACACCGCCGGGGACTACTTCGGCATCCTCGACAAGGAGCGGTGAGATGAGCCGGATCGGGGTGGCCTTCGACAAGGCCCGAGCCGACGGACGGGCCGTCCTGGTCGGCTGCATGCCGGCCGGGTTCCCGACCGTCGAGGGCAGCATCGCGGCCATGACGGCGATGGTCGAGGCCGGCGTCGACGTCATCGAGGTGGAGATCCCGTACTCCGACCCGGTGATGGACGGGCCGGTCATCCAGAAGGCCAGCGACATCGCGCTGGCCGGCGGCGTCCGTACGGCGGACACGCTGCGCATCATCGAGGCGGTCGCGGCCACCGGCGCGCCGGTGGTCACCATGACCTACTGGAACCCCGTCGAGCGGTACGGGGTGGACGTGTTCGCCCGCGACCTCGCCGCCGCCGGCGGGACCGGCCTGATCACCCCGGATCTGATCCCCGACGAGGCGGACGAGTGGCTGGCCGCCTCGGACGCGCACGGGCTGGACCGCACCTTCCTGGTCTCGCCGTCGTCCACCGACGCCCGGTTGGCGATGACAGTGGAGCACTGCCGTGGCTTCGTCTACGCCACCGCCGTCATGGGGGTCACCGGCGCCCGTGCGCGTACCTCCGATGCCGCTCCCACCCTGGTCTCCCGGGTCCGCGCGGTCACCGACCTGCCGGTCGGTGTCGGTCTGGGCGTGGGCACCGGCGCGCAGGCCGGCACGGTCGCCGGGTACGCCGACGGAGTGATCGTCGGCAGCGCGCTGATCCGTTGCCTGCTCGACGCGCCATCCGAGGCCGAGGGGCTGGCCGCGCTGCGTACCCTCAGTGCCGAACTCGCCGAGGGCGTCCGCAACCCCGTCCGCTGACCACTGCGGTGCTCGGCCGCCCTCCGCCGCCGTCCAGGCGCTGCGCGACGCCAGGGCGGGCGTAGGTGCTCGATCGCGTGATGCCCGCCGGGTCGCCTGCCCGCAGGCAGAGGACGCACCGAGGTGCGTGCGGGGCCGGTGCGGTCACTGTCGCAGTGGCGGGCCTGGCGCCACTGCGCTGCGCTGCTCCGGTGGCTGCCCCGCGTTGGCGTGAGCAGCTACCGGTGGCGCTGCCGGATCCGGGGAGCCGGGCGTCCCCCAGCCGTCGCGAAGCACCCCGGAGCGGCCGGCGACCGCGTCGGCGACGGCTGCTCGGGTCAGCGGGGTGACCGCCTCGGGCAGCGCGGTGGGGGTGTGCCAGGACAGCCGGCAGCCCGGCGGCGGGTCGGCGCTCGGCCCGATCTCCGCCGCGCGTGCGCGGAACACGTGCACCAGGATGTCCGGCAGTGGCCCGGCACGCCCGGCCAGCGTGTTCGCCGTGGGGCTGCTCAGGTGGTAGACCCCGACCAGGTCGACCAGTTCGATCTCCCAGCCGGTCTCGGCGCGGATGTCCCGCAGCGCCGCCCGCACCGGACTCTCCGCCGGGCGCAGCCGGCCGCCGGGCAGTGCGTACCGGCGCTCGCCCTGCCGGCAGAGCAGCACCCGGCCGGTGTCGTCGGTGACGACCGCGGCGACCGCCCAGGTGAGCGTGCTCATGGACAAAGAGCCTACGGCGGCGCAAACCAGAAGTCATCGGGATGGCCACCGGTGGCCCGGGGTGCCGCTGTGGGGGCGGACAGCGGTAGCGTGTGCACCCGTGACCTACGCCTCGCTGTCCCCCCAGGCGGCCCTGCCCAGTCCCAGCACCGCGGTCTGGCAGCTCGGGCCGGTTCCGATCCGGGCGTACGCGCTGTGCATCATCGTCGGCATCGTGCTGGCCTGCTGGGTCACCGAGCGCCGCCTGCGCCAGCGGGGTGTCGCGCCGGGAGCGGTGCTCGACATCGCCGTCTGGGCAGTGCCCGCGGGCATCATCGGCGCCCGGATCTACCACGTGCTCACCTCACCGGAGAAATACTTCGGCGCCGGTGGTGACCCGATGAAGGCGTTCGCCATCTGGGAGGGCGGTCTCGGCATCTGGGGCGCGGTCGCCGGTGGCGCGGTCGGCGCCTGGATCGCGGCCCGGCAGCTCGGCATCCCGTTCACGGTGGTGGCCGACGCGTTGGCCCCCGGGCTGCCGCTGGCCCAGGCGGTCGGGCGGGTCGGCAACTGGTTCAACAACGAGCTGTTCGGCGGCCGGACCACCCTGCCGTGGGGTCTGGAGATCCACCGGATGGACCCGGACAATCCGGGGCACGCGTTGCGGGACGACGCGGGCCAGCCGATCCTCGAACCGGGCCTCTACCAGCCGACGTTCCTCTACGAGGCGCTGTGGAACCTCGGCGTGGTCGCGTTGGTCCTGATCCTGGACCGCAAGCTGCGGCTCGGACGGGGCCGGGCGTTCGCGCTCTACGTGATGGGCTACACCGTCGGCCGGTTCTGGATCGAGCTGATGCGCACCGACGACGCCAACCAGATCCTCGGTGTCCGGCTCAACGTCTGGACGGCGACCCTGGTCTTCCTCGGCGCGTTGATCTACTTCGTGCGGGTCCGCGGCCCCCGGGAGTATCTGATCCCGCTCGGCGCGGCGGCCACGCCGACCCCGTCCGCGACGTCCGACCTGTCCCAGGTCGACCTCTCCGAGCGGGAGACCGGCGCGCAGGCTGCCGCCCCGGAGGGTTACCGGGTGGTCAGCGAAGAGCAGTTCCACGCCTGGCGGGACACCGGCGTGGCACCGCCCGAGCCGGCCGACGACGACGTCAGCGCCGAGGGCGACGAGCCGACCGGCGGGGCCGCGACCGGCGACCGAACGCCGACCGACGGCACGGCGGCCGGCACGCGGGAGGCACTCGACGGCGACCGGGCCGACGCCACCGGCGCACGCCCCGCCGACCGGGACAGCTGAGCGGGGGCCGATACCGATGCGCAGCGCGGTGGTGGTCGGTGCCGGGGTCGGTGGCCTCGCGGTCGCTGGCGCGCTGGCCCGCTCCGGTTGGCAGGTCACCCTGCTGGACCGCGCCGAGCGGGTCCGTCCCGAGCCGACCGCCGTCGTGCTCTGGCCCAACGGTGTGCGCGCGTTGCAGGCTCTCGGCCTCGGCGCCGGCCTGGCCGCCATCGCCACCCCGCTGCCCGACGGCGGTGTCCGCCGCCCGGACGGGCACTGGCTGGTGCAGCCTCGACCGACGTCCGTCGAGCGGATGCCGGTGGTGGTGCACCGGGAGGACCTGCACGACGCGTTGATCGCCGGGCTCGGCGAGCGCGTCGAACTGCGCACCGGCGTGACCGTGCGCCACGTCCGGGTCGAGCCGGGTGAGCGGCCGGGCGTCAGCGACGGACGGCACACCATCGAGGCCGACCTGGTGGTCGCCGCCGACGGCACGGACAGCGTCATCCGCCGTCAACTGGCCCCCGAATCCAGGGTGGTCAGCTCCGGCTGCGCCGCCTGGCGTGCCGTCATCCCCTGGTACCGGGCACCCCGGCTGCCCGCCGACCAGCCGATCGCCGGTGAGGTCCTCGGCGCGGGCTACCGTTTCGTGGCCGCCTCGCTGGGCGAGCGCGGCTCCTCGGGCGGCTCCACCCGGGGTGGCATCTACTGGGTGGCCACCGCGGCCGGCGCGCCCCGTCCGGAGCCGCCGGAGACCCAGCTAGCCCTGCTGCGCCGCTGGTACGCGGGCTGGCCGGCGCCGATCGCCGATTTACTCGACGCCACCGACCCGACCGACCTCGTCCAGCAGGAGGTCCGTGAGCTGCGCCCGTTGCCCCGCGCGTACGGCTTCCCGGCCGGGCCGGGCGGCGTGGTGCTGCTCGGCGACGCGGCGCATGCCATGCCGCCGCACCTCGGCCAGGGCGCGTGCCTGGCGTTCGAGGACGCCGCCACGCTTGCCTCACTGCTGCGCGAGGCCCGACTGCCCGACGCGGTGCAGGCGTACGACCGGGTGCGTCGCCCCCGGGCGGCGACGGTGGTCCGGCAGACCCGGCGCATGTCGGCGGTGCTCCAGACCCGGGGCCGGTTGGCGCTGCGCGCCCGGGACGCCGCACTCGGCACGATCAACTCGCGGCTGCTCTCCAGCGCCGCCGCCTCCGCCGCCCAGTGGCGCCCGCCGGCGTGACCCGTCCCGATGCTCAGGGGATGAGGGCGGCGGGTTCGGCAATGCAGGCGGTGCCGACGCGCCGGAAGCCGACCCGCAGGTAGACCCGGGCGATCTCCTCGCTGCCAGCGGACAGGAAGACGAGGTCGGTGCCGGCGGCGAGCAGTTCCCGGGCGAGGGTGGCGGTCAGCGCGGCGCCCATCCCGCGACGGCGGGCGACGGGCAGCGTGGCCACCCCGGCGATCTCCGCGACGTCGCCCACCCGCATCGCCATGCCGCTGGCCAGCGCACCCTCGGTCGGCGTGCCGGCCAGGGCGGAGATCCGTCGGCCGTCGGCGATCCGGGCACGCTCCTCGTCCAGCGCGGCCAGCTCCAGCTCGGTGACCGCCGCGTCCCGTTCGGCCGGCCCGGCCTCCCCGGGCGCGGTGCCGGCCGCGCTGAACGCCACGGCGGCCACCGCCCGCCGTGCGGCGACGTCGGCGGCGAAGTCGGGTGAGTCCGCCGCCAGCACCCGCACCGGTACGTCGGACAGCGTCGCCGGGTCCGGCAGCGCGGCCGGATCGAGCACCATCAGCGGCGCCTCCAGCACGCTCAGCCCCGCAGAGCGGGCGACCGCCAGCAGGTCAGGGGTGGTGTCGTGCACCCACTCGAAGGCCTCGGGCAGGCCCAACGTGCGCTGTCGCTCCCGCACCGAGGTAATGTCGGCCAGGGACGGCGGCTCGTTGGCGCCGATCCGGGGCCGGGCGTAGAACGGCCAGCCGGCGCCTTCGCGGACGAACAGCACCAACGCGCCATGTTCTTCCGCGCCGGCGACGTCCCGGGGCACAGCGTCGTAGAAGCGTTCCAAACGGTCGAAGACGTCCTTGTGTAGCGGATCCACCGCGCGAGACTACACGTCCCAGACTCTGGACGGTGTGATCAATCTTGAGTGCCCTTGCGCTTACCCCCCTAACGTAGACTCAATAGACCCCACGGGCCGACGTCGTCCCTCACCATGATCCAACCTGAGTGACGACAGGAGGCCCGGTGGCCTTTCCGTACCCGCAGAGCCCACAGGCTTTGCCGACGCCCGGCCCCCGCCCGTCCGCCCAGGGTCTCTACGACCCGGCGCAGGAGCACGACGCCTGCGGAGTGGCCTTCGTAGCGGACCTGCACGGCCGGCGGTCGCACTCGGTCGTCGCCAACGGGCTCGGAGCGCTCTGCCGGCTGGACCATCGCGGCGCCCGGGGCGCGGAGCCGAACACCGGCGACGGCGCGGGCATCATGATCCAGGTCCCGGACGCGTTCCTGCGCGCGGTGGCCGACGTCACGCTTCCGCCAGCCGGCGAGTACGCCACCGGCCTGGTCTTCCTCCCCGACGACGACGCCGCCGAGGCTCGCGCCCGCCGGGTCATCGAAAAGTACGCGGTCGTCGAGGGGGCTGACCTCCTCGGCTGGCGGGACGTGCCGATCGAGCCGACCGGGCTCGGCGAGACCGCCCTGGCGGCGATGCCCAGGGTCCGGCAGGTCTTCCTCGCCGCGCACCGGCTCACCGACTCGCCCGCCGGCCGGGCCGGCTCCCCGCTGCGCGGCATCGACCTGGACCGGGTGGCGTTCTGCCTGCGCAAGCAGGCCGAGCGGGAGACCGCCGAGCGGGGCGTGCCGGCGTACTTCCCGTCGCTGTCCAGCAGGACCATGATCTACAAGGGCATGCTCACGCCCGACCAGCTCCCGGCGTTCTACCCGGACCTGCGCGACGAGCGCGTGGACAGCGCTATCGCTCTCGTGCACTCCCGGTTCTCCACGAACACGTTCCCGTCCTGGCCGCTGGCGCACCCGTACCGGTTCATCGCCCACAACGGCGAGATCAACACGATCCGGGGCAACCGCAACTGGATGCAGGCCCGCGAGGCGCTGCTGCGCTCGCCGAACCTGCCGGGCAACATCCGGCGGGTCTTTCCGGTGTGCACCCCCGCCGCCTCCGACTCGGCGAACTTCGACGAGGTCCTGGAGCTGCTGCACCTGGCCGGTCGGAGCCTGCCGCACGCGGTGCTCATGATGATCCCCGAGGCGTGGGAGAACGACCCCGGCATGCAGCCGGACAAGCGGGCCTTCTACCGCTTCCACGCGAGCCTCATGGAGCCGTGGGACGGGCCGGCGTCGGTGGCGTTCACCGACGGCGAGATCGTCGGCGCGGTGCTGGACCGCAACGGGCTGCGCCCGGGGCGCTGGTGGCAGACCGCCGACGGCCTGGTCGTGCTGGGCTCCGAGGCGGGCGTGCTCGACCTCGACCCGGCGCGTGTGGTCGCCAAGGGGCGGCTCCAGCCGGGCAAGATGTTCCTGGTCGACACCGTCGCCGGCCGGATCGTGCACGACGACGAGATCAAGTCCGAGCTGGCCGCCGCCCAGCCGTACGACGAGTGGCTGCACGCCGGGCTGATCGAGCTCGACGATCTGCCGGCCCGCGAGCACACCGTCTACACCCACGACTCGGTCCGGCGCCGCCAGCAGACCTTCGGCTACACGCAGGAGGAGCTGAAGATCCTGCTCGCGCCGATGGCCCGTACCGGCGCCGAGCCGATCGGCTCGATGGGCACCGACACCCCGATCTCGCCGCTGTCCACCCGGCCGCGGCTGCTCTACGACTACTTCCACCAGCTCTTCGCCCAGGTCACCAACCCGCCGCTGGACGCCATCCGTGAGGAGCTGGTGACCAGCCTGGCGTCGACCATCGGGCCGGAGGGCAACCTGCTCGACCCGGGTGCGGCGAGCTGCCGGCAGATCGTGCTGCCGCATCCGATCATCGACAACGACGAGCTGGCGAAGATCCTCTCCATCGACGAGGACGGTGACCTGCCCGGCTTCAAGGCGGTCCGGGTCTCCGGCCTGTACCGCATCCGGGAGGGTGCCGCCGGCATCAAGGCCCGGCTCACCGAGATCTGCCGGCACGTCTCCGAGGCCATCGAGGACGGCGTCCGCATCCTGGTGCTCTCCGACCGGGACTCCAACGCCGATCTCGCGCCGATTCCGTCGCTGCTGCTCACCGCGGCCGTGCACCAGCACCTGGTGCGGGAGCAGACCCGCACGCAGGCGGCGCTGATCGTCGAGTCCGGCGACTGCCGGGAGGTGCACCACGCGGCCGTCCTGATCGGGTACGGTGCGGCGGCGGTCAACCCGTACCTGGCCTTCGAGTCGGTGGAGGACATGATCGCCACCGGCGCGCTGACCGGTGTCGAACCGGCTGCCGCGGTGCGCAACTACGCCAAGGGGCTCGGCAAGGGCGTCCTGAAGATCATGTCGAAGATGGGCATCTCGACGGTCTCGTCGTACTGCGGTGCTCAGGTCTTCGAGGCGGTCGGGCTGGACACCCGGTTGATCCACCGCTACTTCCGGGGCACCCCCAGCCGCATCGGCGGGGTGGGCCTGGCCGGCGTGCACGCCGAGGTGGCCGCCCGGCACGCGCTGGCCTGGCCGCCGGCCGGCACCGCCGTCTCCGACCGGCTGGAGGTCGGCGGCGAGTACCAGTGGCGTCGTGAGGGTGAGCTGCATCTGTTCAACCCGGAGACGGTCTTCCTGCTCCAGCACGCCACCCGCAGCCGGCAGTACGACGTCTTCCGGCAGTACACGGCGAAGGTCGACGCGCTCGCCGCGCAGGCCGGCTCGCTGCGCGGGCTGTTCACCCTGCGCACCGGGGTCCGCCCGGCGGTGCCGATCGAGGAGGTCGAGCCGGCCACCGAGATCGTCAAGCGGTTCGCCACCGGCGCCATGTCGTACGGGTCGATCTCGGCGGAGGCCCACGAGACGCTCGCCATCGCGATGAACCGCCTCGGCGGCAAATCCAACACCGGCGAGGGCGGCGAGGACGTCGATCGGCTGCACGACCCGCTGCGCCGCTCGTCGGTCAAGCAGATCGCCAGTGGCCGGTTCGGTGTCACAAGCGAATACCTGGTCAACGCCGACGACCTCCAGATCAAGATGGCCCAGGGCGCCAAGCCCGGCGAGGGCGGCCAACTGCCCGGCAACAAGGTCTGGCCGTGGATCGCCCGGACCCGGCACGCCACCCCCGGCGTCGGCCTGATCTCCCCGCCGCCGCACCACGACATCTACTCCATCGAGGACCTGGCCCAGCTCGTCCACGACCTGAAGTGCGTCAACCCGGCCGCCCGGGTGCACGTCAAGCTGGTCAGCGAGGTGGGTGTCGGCACCGTCGCCGCCGGGGTGGCCAAGCTCAAGGCCGACGTCATCCTGATCTCCGGTCACGACGGCGGCACCGGCGCGTCCCCCCTGAACTCGCTCAAGCACGCGGGCACCCCGTGGGAGCTGGGGCTGGCCGAGGCGCAGCAGACGCTGCTGCTCAACAAGCTGCGCGACCGGGTCACCGTGCAGGTCGACGGCCAGCTCAAGACCGGTCGGGACGTGCTGATCGCGGCGCTGCTCGGCGCGGAGGAGTTCGGCTTCGCGACCGCGCCGCTGATCGTCTCCGGCTGCGTGATGATGCGGGTCTGCCACCTGGACACCTGCCCGGTGGGCATCGCCACCCAGAACCCGGTGCTGCGTGAGCGGTACACCGGCACCCCGGAGTTCGTGGAGAACTTCTTCCTGTTCCTCGCCGAGGAGGTCCGCGGGTACCTGGCCGAGCTGGGCTTCCGATCGATCGAAGAGGCGATCGGGCAGACCGAGTTGCTCGACGTGGCCCCGGCGGTCACGCACTGGAAGGCGCACGGGCTCGACCTGGCGCCGGTCCTGCACCTGCCGGAGTTGCCCGCCGGCGCCGCCCGGCGTGGCGTGCGCGCCCAGGACCACGGCCTGGAGCACTCCCTGGACAACGAGCTGATCGCATTCGCCCGCCCCGTGCTCTCCGCTGCGGAGTCCCGGGCGGAGGCGGCCAGCGCCGAGGCCTGGGACTCCGCCCAGGTGACGCCGGTACGTGTCGAGGTGGCGGTGCGCAACGAGCACCGCAGCGTCGGCGCGATGCTCGGCGGTGAGGTGACCCGCCGGTTCGGTGGCGCAGGCCTGCCCGACGACACCATCGAGTTCGTGCTGCATGGCACGGCGGGGCAGTCGTTCGGCGCGTTCCTGCCGCACGGGGTGACCCTGCGGCTGCACGGCGACGCCAACGACTATGTGGCCAAGGGCCTCTCCGGTGGGCGGATCATCGTCCGCCCGGACGCCGCCGCGCCGTTCCTCGACGCCGACGCCGCGCCGGGCAACCGTGCCGAGGACCAGATCATCGCCGGAAACACCATCCTGTACGGAGCCACCGCCGGCGAGGTCTTCCTGCGTGGCCGGGTGGGGGAGCGGTTCGCGGTGCGCAACTCCGGCGCGACCGCGGTGGTCGAGGGTGTCGGCGACCACGGCTGCGAGTACATGACCGGCGGGACGGTGGTGGTGCTCGGCGCGACCGGCCGTAACTTCGCCGCCGGCATGTCCGGCGGTACGGCGTTCGTGCACCGGCTGGACCGGTCCCGGGTCAACGCGGAGCTGGTCGACCTGACGCCGCTGGGCGAGCAGGAGCAGGCCCTGCTGCACGAGCTGGTCCAGCGGCACGTGGCCGAGACCGGTTCGGCGGTCGCCGAGGATTTGCTCAAGCGCTGGCCGGAGGCGGTGGCCGAGTTCACCGCGGTGGTGCCCCGCGAGTACCGCCGGGTGCTGGAGATCATGCGGGCCGCCGAAGCCGCCGGCCTCGACGTCGACGACGCGGTGATGGGCGCGCTCAGCGCACCCTCGGCCGCGCCCGTGCCGCCCGCTTCGCGGGTGGTTGCCCAGGAGGTGGCCCGTGCCTGACCCGAACGGTTTCCTGCGCTACGACCGGCGACTGCCGGCCCGCCGTCCGGTGTCGGTGCGGATCAGCGACTGGCGTGAGGTGTACCCGCCGGCCGGCGAGGAACTGGTCCGCGAGCAGGCGACCCGGTGCATGGACTGCGGCATCCCGTTCTGCCACGACGGCTGCCCGCTGGGCAACCGGATTCCGGACTGGAACGACCTGGTCCGCACCGGCAGCTGGGACGCCGCCGTGGAGTCGCTGCACGCCACAAACAACTTCCCGGAGTTCACCGGCCGGCTCTGCCCGGCGCCCTGCGAGGCGGCCTGCGTGCTGGGCATCGCCGGTGGGCAGCCGGTGACCATCAAGCAGGTGGAGGTGGAGATCGCCGACGCCGCCGCGGCGGGTGGCCTCCTGCCCCGCCCGGTGCCGGCGCCGTCCGGCCGGTCGGTCGCCGTGGTCGGTTCCGGGCCCGCCGGCCTCGCCGCCGCGCAGCAGTTGGCCCGCGCCGGTCACGCGGTGACGGTGTACGAGCGCGACGACGCGATCGGTGGCCTGCTCCGGTACGGCATCCCGGACTTCAAGCTGGAGAAGCGGCACATCGACGCCCGGTTGGCGCAGCTCTCCGCCGAGGGGGTGCGTTTCCGCACCGGCGTGAACGTCGGCGTGGACGTCACCGCCGAGCAGTTGCGCGCCGAGCATGACGCCGTGCTGCTGGCCTGCGGCGCGTTGCACGGCCGGGACACCCCGGAGACCCCGGGGCGGGCGCTGCGGGGCGTACACCAGGCGATGGCGCATCTGGTCGCGGCCAATCGCGCGGTCGCGGCAGCGGCCACCGACCTGCCTGGCACCGCCGTCACCGGCGAGGGCCGGGCGGCCCGGGCGGTGCTGCCGGACGGCACGCCGATCGACGCGGCCGGCAAGCACGTGGTGATCATCGGG
Source organism: Micromonospora sp. NPDC047527 (assembly GCF_040643015.1). Lineage (NCBI taxonomy): Bacteria > Bacillati > Actinomycetota > Actinomycetes > Micromonosporales > Micromonosporaceae > Micromonospora > Micromonospora sp. NPDC047527. The sequence goes on from NZ_JBEYTK010000007.1 coordinate 209,125, forward strand.
GGCGGTGACACCGCCGCTGACTGCCTCGGTGTCGCGCACCGGCAGGGTGCCGCTGGTGTGCACCAGCTCGACCTGTACCCGCAGCCGCCGAGCGAGCGCGACGAGGCGCGGGACCCGTGGCCGACCTGGCCGTGGCTCCTGCGCAGCTACCCGGCGCACGAGGAGGGCGGCGAGCGGGTCTTCGCGGTGGCGGTGCAGGAGTTCGTGGACGACGGCACCGGCCAGGTGCGGGCGGTCCGGATCGCCGAGGTGACGGTGCAGAAGCACGACGGCCGACGGGTGGTCACCGTGGTGCCGGGCTCCGAGCGGGAGTTGCCGGCGGATCTGGTGCTGTTGGCGATCGGCTTCGAGGGCACCGAGCAGCAGCCGCTGCTGGCCCAGTTCGGCGTGACCCGTAACGCGCGAGGCGCCATCGACGCCCGGGACGACTGGCAGACCGACGCCGACGGGGTGTTCGTGGCCGGCGATATGCACCGGGGCGCCTCGCTGATCGTCTGGGCCATCGCCGAGGGTCGTGCGGTGGCCGCCGCCATCCACGGTTACCTCGGTGGTGTCGGTGCTCTGCCGGCCCCGGTGGGTCCGGCCGCGCAGGCTCTCGCCGCGCGGTGAGCTGAGTGCGTCCGGTCGGTGTGGCGGCAGCGCTGCCCACCGGCCGGACGTCTCCGCTGGTGAAGCCGCTCACAAACCTGGGCAAATGGGTTTAGGCCGGCAAGACTTGTCGGCTGCCGAACCGCGCCGCGATCGGCATGAATGATCATGCCGCCGATCGCTGGAGGTTCGTCGTGGCCCGAGGTGCCACCTTCGCCGCGCTGCGCCACCGCAACTACCGGATCTGGGCCCTCGCCGGGTTCGTCTCCGTCATCGGCACCTGGATGCAGGTCCTCGGAGTCAACTGGTACGTCCTGAAGGCAACCGGTTCGGCGACGTCCATGGGCTTCACCGTCCTGCTCCAGGCGGCGCCCACCCTGCTGCTCAGCGTCTGGGGCGGTGTGCTGGCCGACCGTCTGCCCGCCCGACCGCTGCTGATCGCCGCCCAGGTCGCCCACGCGGCACTCGCCGCCGGACTGGCTGCGGTCGCCCTGACCGGGGTAGGTGGCATGCCGCTGATCTTCGCGATCTCGTTGGCCACCGGTGCTGTCTCGGCGATCGAGGGCCCGGTGATGGGACGCTGGGCCTCCACGCTGGTGGACCGGGAGACGCTGGGCAATGCCCTGGCGCTCGGCTCGCTCACCAACTCCGCCGGCCGCATCCTCGGCATGAGCCTCGGCGCCGTCGTGGTGGCCGCCGTCGGCCCCGGACTGCTGTTCGGCATCAACGCGGCGAGCTTCGCCGCCGTGGTGGTGGCGCTGTTCGCCATACGACCGGGGGCCCTGCCCGCTCAGGTGGTGCCGGACGCGGGCCCGACCCGCGGCGGTGCCCGCGCCGGATTCGCCTACCTGCGCGGGCAGCCGGTGCTGCTCCTCGCGCTCGCCCTGTCGTTCGTGCTCGGCAGCCTGGGCCGCAACTACCAGGTCACGATGGCGGCGATGAGCGACGGGCCGCTGGACGCCGGCGCGTCCGGCTACGGTTTCCTGTCGACCGTGTTCGCCGTCGGGACGGTGTTGGGCGCGTTCGTCGCGGCCCGTCGGCGTTCACTGGGCTACCGGACCCTGGTCGCCGCGGGCCTGCTCGCCAGCGGACTGCAGATCGTCGCCGGCCTCGCACCGGGGACCTGGAGCTTCGCCGCGATCATCCTGCCGATCGCCGCCGCCGCGGTGATCATCGACACCACCGTCGGCACCCGCGCCCAACTCGACACCGACGGCGCGATGCGGGGCCGGGTACTCGCCGCCCTGGCGGTCACCGGCTCGGTCTCCGCCGCGGTCGGCGCTCCACTGCTCGGCTGGCTCGCCGAACACGCCGGACCACGCCAGACACTCATCCTCGCCGGTTCCGCCGCGGCGATCGCCACAGTGGCGGCGGCGGTCGCCCTGGACCGCCAGCGCAACCGCGCGACCACCCTCACGCTGGTCGTGCCGCAACCGCGCCATCCGGTACGACGGGTGGCGTTCAGGGTGGCGCGTATCGCCCGGCCGAGCGGCGCGGTCTGTGCCATCGCACCCGCCCGGCCCGGTTCGGCGGTGTCCGGCTCGGGGCTGGTCGGTTCGGCCGTGTCCCGCCAGGTGATCGACGCGCGGTGATCGACTCCAGGTCGCCGACATCGCGGTATCGAGTTATCGGGATGCCGCGATGTCGGCGATATGGAGTCGATCAACCAGTCGAGGCTGGACGCGCGGAAGGCCCACCGCGTGGGCGGCGGGCCTTCCGGGTCGACGGGTCGACGGGTCGACGGGTCGACGGGTCGACGGGTCGTGCCTAGTGCGACAGCAGGTGGTGGGACTCGCGGATCTTGACCCAGGACTTCGGCTCGGCCGGCGGAGCGGCCTTGCGGGCGGCACTGGCCACGTCGGGTCGGCCGGCGGTGAACAGCCAGGTGGTGAACAGGTCGTCCAGGTCCAGTCCGGAGATCCGTTCGGCCAGGGCCTGGAACTGCGCGATGGTGCCGTTGCCGTACCGGTGCTCGGTGGCCCAGGTCGGCAGGATCTCGAAGAACGCGTCGTCACCGACGGCTAGCCGTAGCTGGTGCAGGGCCATCGCGCCCCGGTCGTAGACGGCGTTGTCGAAGATCCGAGCCGCACCCGGGTCACCGGGCAGCACCTGCCAGAACTCCGAATCGGCCGGGTAGCTGGCGTAGGTGAAGTCGAAGAGCTCCTGCGCGGTGCCCTCCCACTGCTCCTCCGACCACAGCCACTCGGCGTACGAGGCGAAGCCCTCGTTGAGCCAGATGTCGCGCCACTCGGCAACGGACACCGAGTCGCCGAACCACTGGTGGGCGTTCTCGTGAACCACCACGTACGTGTTGGCGCCGCGACGCCAGAAGCCCGGCCCGTACACCGGTCGGGTCTGCGTCTCCAGGGCGAAGCTGATGCCGTCCACCGGCCCGGCCACGCCACCCTGCGCCTCGAACGGGTACGGGCCGAAGATCCCGCTGCACCAGTCGACGATCTCGGCGGTCCGCTCGATGCTGGCCCGCGCGGCCGGCCCGAGCGCGCCCAGCGAGGTGCTGTACGCGTTGATCACCGGCTGGCCGCTCGGCGTGGTGTCGGTGACGATGTCGTACTGGCCGATGGCCATGAAGGCCAGGTAGGTGGCGGTGGGGGAGGTGGTCCGCCAGATCCACCGGGTGCGGTTGCCGGCCTCGGCCAGCGGCGGCCGTGGCTGCACGCCGTTGCTGATCACCTCGACCCCGGTGGGCACCGAGACGGAGATGTCGAAGGTGGCCTTGTCCAGTGGGTGGTCGTTGCTCGGGAACCACCACCACGCCGCCTCGGGCTCGTTGACCGCGAGCGCGCCGTCGTCGGTACGCGTCCAGCCGGTGTAGCCGCCGACCAGCGTCTCCGACGGGATGCCGTCGTAGCGCACCACGATCGTCAACTGCTGGCCTCGCGTGATGGTGCGGGCCGGCGTGACCACCAACTCGTGCACGCCCTCGGTGCTGGTGCTGGCCTCCCAGCCGTTGACCCGCACCGACTCGACGTCGAGCAGGAAGTCCAGGTTGAACCGGGAGAGGTCCTGTGTGGCGGTGGCGAGGATCGTGGTGGTGCCGGTGAGTCGGTCGGTGGCCGGCTCGTAGCGCAGCCGGACGTCGTAGTGCGAGACGTCGTAGCCGCCGTTGCCGTAGTCGGGGAAGTAGCTGTCGCCCAGGCCGGGCGCGCCGGGTTGCGGCGCGACCGTGACGACGGGCCGGCCCCAGGCGGTCGGCGCGGCCTGGCCAGGAGTGCCGGCGAGCATGGTGCCGGCGGTGGTGAGGGTCAGGGCGGCGGTGGCCGCCGTGAGGACACGTCGCACGGTGTGGACTCCCTCCATCGGGGTGTACGCCACGCCAACCTAATCGACAACTGTGAACGTCGCTGCCCGCCAGGCAGTGATGACGGGCTATTCCATTGATCTGTTTGTTTCGCTAGCATTACCGCCTAGTAACAACTGCTTCGTCCCTGGCCACGCGCGCGGTCGCAGGATCCCACCACCCCTGTCCTGTGGAGGTCCGTCATGCCCCACCGCCCGCTGGCCCGCGCACTCGCCGCGCTGGTCGCACTCTTCGCCGCCGCCCTCGGCGCCGTGCTCGTTCCCGGCACCGCGCAGGCCGCCGCCGTCAACTACGTCGCGCTCGGCGACTCCTACTCCTCCGGTGTCGGCGCCGGCCCGTACGACTCGTCCGGCTGCCTGCGCAGCCAGAAGTCGTACGCCCCGCTCTGGGCGGCCGCCCACGGCGTGACCAGCTTCAACTTCCGGGCCTGCGGCGGCGCGGTCACCGCCGACGTGCTCAACGACCAGGTCAGCGCGCTCAGCGCCAGCACCACCCTGGTCACCATCACCATCGGTGGCAACGACGCCGGCTTCGTCAACGTCATCACCAGCTGCCGGTTCGGCAGCACGTCGTCCTGCACCAACGCCGTCAACACCGCCAAGACCTTCGCCACCTCGACCCTGCCCGCCCGGCTCGACGCCACGTACGCCGCCATCCGCACCCGGGCGCCCAACGCCCGACTGATCGTCCTCGGCTACCCGCGCCTGTTCGAGACGAGCTCCTGCGGCTGGTTGGCGATGAGCACCTACAAGCGCACCATCCTCAACGAGGCAGCCGACGTGCTCGCCTCGGTCACCGCGAGCCGGGCCAGCGCGGCCGGCGCCACCTTCGCCGACACCCGCAGCTACTTCTCCGGGCACGGCGTCTGCGCCGGCGACCCGTGGATCAACGACATCTCCGGGTTGATCGAGGCGTACCACCCGGACGCCGACGGCTACCGCTACGGCTACCTGCCGGCGCTGAACGCGGTCACCGGCTGACCCGCACACCGTGCCCTGGCGGCCGACGGTCCACCCCGGACCGTCGGCCGCCGCGCGCCGACCCGGCCCGTCCACACCCGCGTCGGTACTGTGCCGGTGTCACCGCCGTCCGTTAGGGTTTCGGCGAACCGGACGGCCGTGGCGTGGGAGGCAGAGCGTGGGCAGGCTCGCGTCGGCGTACGGGCAGGCGGCCACCGCCCACCGGGCGGCCCGCGCCCACCTCGACACCGCCCGGGGCGCGCTCGGCGCGGCACCGGCTCCCACCCCACCGGTCGGCGGGAGCGACCTGGTGGCCCGACTCGCGCGCCTCGGCGGCGCGCTGGCCACCCCCACCCCGGGCGCCACCGGGCTGACCGACGCGCCGGCCGCCGTGCGGATCGGCGAGGCGTCCACCCCGGACGGCGGCTTCCCGGTGCTGGTGCCGCTCGGCGGCGGGCACCACCTGGCGCTGGACACCGACGCCCGGGACCGCCGGGTCGCCGCGCTGCTGCGGGCGCTGGTGCTGCGGCTGGTCGCCACCGCGCCGCCCGGCCAGGTCCGGGTCGCCGGCATCGACACCGCCGCGTTGGGCGCGACCTTCGGGCCGTTGCGCCCGCTGCTCGACGCCGGCGTGCTCGACCCGCCGGCCACCGGCGACGCCGAGGTGACCGCCCTGCTGGACGCCGCCGAACGGCACGCCCGCGCCGCGCAGCACGCCGAGCCGCACACCCGGCAGCTTCTGCTGGTGGTGGCCACCGCCGCCCCACCGCCGCGCGAGCTGGCCCGGCTCGCCGCGCTCACCCACGCCGGCCCGGCCGCCGCCGTCTGCGTCCTGCTCGCCGGCCATCCGTCCCGGCTGCCCGGTGAGACCTCGCCGCCGCTGGGCGGCACCACCGCCATCCGGCTCTTCGAGGGGTACGCGCACGTCGGCGACCCGCCGGGCACCCCGTTCAGCGCCGACGGCGGGGGCCTCGCCGCACCGGTGCAGCTCGACGGCGACCCGCCGCCGGCCTCGGTACGCGCGCTCGCCGAGCACCTCGGCGCCGCCGCCCGCCGCTCCGAAGCGCTGCCCTTCGCCGAACTGCTGCCCGAGCGGCGCTGGGCCGAGTCCGCCGGCAACGGGCTGCGTACCGTCATCGGTCGGGCCGGCTCCGCGCCGATGCCCGGCGCCTTCGACACGCCACTGACGGTTGCCTTCGACGACGCCACCCCACACTGGCTGGTCGGCGGGCGCACCGGCGCCGGCAAGACCGTCTTCCTCCTCGACGTCCTCTACGGGCTGGCCGCGCGTTACTCGCCGGCCGAGTTGCAGCTCTACCTGCTCGACTTCAAGGAGGGCGTCAGCTTCACCGAGTTCGTGCCCACCGGGCGTGACCCGTCCTGGCTGCCGCACGCCCGCGCCGTCGGCATCGAATCCGACCGCGAGTACGGCCTCGCCGTGCTGCGCGAGCTGCGTCGGGAGGCACAGCGCCGGGCCACCACCCTGAAACGGCACGGTGTCACCAAGCTGGCCGACCTGCAGTCGGCCAACGCGTTGCCGCGCATCGTGGCGGTCATCGACGAGTTCCACGTGCTGCTCGCCGGCAACGACGCGCTGGCCCGCGAGTCCGTCGACCTGCTGGAGGAGTTGGCCCGCAAGGGCCGCTCCTACGGCGTACACCTGGTGCTGGCCAGTCAGAGCATGACCGGCATCGAGGCTCTCTACGGGCGGGCCGAGGCGATCTTCGGGCAGTTCGCGCTCCGGGTGGCGCTGCCCGGCGGGGGCGGGGTGCTCGACCCGCTCAACGACGCCGCGGCGGCCCTGCCGATCGGCTCCGCCGTGGTCAACACCGCCGCGGGCGCGGTCGGCGCCGACACGGTGCTGCGCTTCCCCGACGCCCACGCCGCATCCGCCGACCTCGCCGCGCTGCGCCACGAGCTGTGGCAGGCCCGGCCGCCGGGCTCGCGGCCACCGGCGGTCTTCAGGGGGTACGAGGCGGCGCGGGTCGAGGACGATCCCACCTTCGCCGGGTTGCGCCCCGGTGGCCGCCGCCCGATGGCCCTGGTCGGGCGGACGGTCGACGTGCACGGCACCACCGCGCTCTTCCTCATGGACAGCACCCCGGGCCGGCACCTCGCCGTCGTCGGCACCACACCGGGCGGTGCCGACGTGCTGCGTGCCGCGACACTCAGCCTGGCCCGCCAGCACATCTCCGGTGACGCCCGGTTCCAGCTCGCCTCGCTGGTCAGCGCCGCCGAACCGGTCGCCGACGAGACCACAGCCGCCCTGCGCGCCGCCGGTCACCCGGTGCACCGCCTGGACGCGGCCGGGCTGCGCGACCGGGTCGCCGCGCTGGCCGCCGAGCCCGCCGGCCGCGAATACCTGGTGGTGTTCGGCATGGACGCCGCCGCGCCGGTCCTCGGAGCGGTCGACCCGGTCACCTTCCGCTCCGGCCTCGACGACCTGCGCACCCTGCTGCGCCACGGCCCGGCCCAGGGGATACACCTGCTCGGCTGGTGGCGCGGTCTGCGCCGGCTCGCCGACGACCTCGGCGGCACGCAGAACCGCGACGACGTCGCCTGCCTCGTCGCGCTCAACGTGCCCGGGCCCGAGCTGGCCCTGCACCTCGGGGTGCACGACCTGGCCTACACGCCGCGCGCCGACCGGGCGCTGCTTGTCGACCGGCACGACCAGCGCACCAGGTTGATCGTGCCCTTCGCCCGGGACGGGCACGAGCCGGACGGGGAGCGTTGACGGTGTCCTTCGAGGAGTACGCGGCGCTGGCCCGACAGCTCGCCGAGCAGCGCCGCACCGGCGAGCGGGACGCCGCGGCCGAGTCCGAGCGTCGCCGTGACCTGCACGCCACCGCCGACTACCTGCACCAGCGGTTGACCGCCCAGGGGCACCGCCTCGACCAGTTGGGCCGCGCGATCGGCCTCGACCAGCCCCCGACAGCCCCTGCCGCGGACCCGGCGCCCGGGTCCGGGCCGCCGCCGGGTTCCGGGCCGTCGGGTTCCGGGCCGTCGTCGAGTTTTGGGCCGGCTCCGCGTTTCGGGTCGACCGGGGGCTCTGGCGCGGGGTTCGGGTCGGTCGGGGTGCACGGATCCGGGGACGGTGGGTCCGCCGGCGCAGCGGGCGTGTCGGGGCGGTCGGGTGTCGAGGCGTACCCCGAGCTGCCGGCGGGGGAGGCGCGGCTGGCGCTGCCGACGGCGACGAGCCCGGCGGGCGTCGGGGTGCCGGCGCAACGCGCGGCGGCGGTCGACCCGGCGACGGAGCTGGAGCTGGCGCGGCGGATGGCCGACGAGGCGGACCGGCACGGGCAGCAGGCCGAGTTGCTGGCCCAGCGGCCGGCGCTCCTGCCGACGTGGTCACCGCTGGCGCGGGCGGTCGCCGTCTACGCCGGGTGTGGGGCAGCCGCCGGGGTGCTCATGCTGACGCTGGTGCTCGCCTCCGGGGTGGGCCTGGTCGACGGGTTCACCCTCGGCGCGTGGATCTGCGCGGGGCTGCCGGCGCTGGCGTTCTTCGGCGGTTATCTGGTGCTCGGCCGGTGGGGGAGGCCCGCCATGGTCGCCGGTACGCCGCCGCGCTACCTGCCGTTGGGGTTCCTGATCTGTTTCCTGCTGGTGCCGCTGGGCTACTGCGGTTACCTGCTGCTGTTCCGCGCCCTGCGCTGAGGCGCTCGCCTGGTCGCGCCGGGTGCGTGGATCTCGTACGCTCCGATGTGGTCTCCGCCGGTGCGGTGGTGGAGGCGATGGTCGACCAGGGGAGGGCGCGCGTGAGCGCAGCACAGATCATCGCGAGGTTGGCGGCGGCGGCGCAGAAGCTCGACGAGGCGAAGGCCAAGACCGCAGCGGCGGCACAGGACGCGGCCGAGGCACGGGCGCTCGTCGCCGGAGCGCTGGAAGGCGTGGCCGCGGGCCCGCTGGTCGGCATGATCGACGCGTACCGGCAGGCCCTCGCGCAGGCGTCGCAGGGCGGCGACCCGGCCAAGCAGCACGTGCAGGAGACGATCGCGAAGGTCCGCGCGTTGGGAAACTGACCCACGGGTGGTGGCAGCGCAGCCAGGCCCCTCCGGCGCAGCGGGTCGCCGATACGGAGAGTGACGCCGTCCGGCCCGGATGTGGTGGGAAGCGTGATGTCTGTGAGACATCTAGATGTCTCACAGACATCACGCTCACAAGGGACATGGCCCGGAGCCGGGGGCTCCGGCGAACGTCAGGCGCGCGAGCGCGGCAGGCAGCACTTCTTGTACTTGCTGCCCGAGCCACACCAGCAGGTGTCGTTGCGGCCGGGCGGCCAGGCTGTCACGCCCGCCTCGTCGAGACTGTCGGCGTACTCGTCGAGGGTTTCCTCGTCGGTGGGGTCGCCGCCGGCGCGTTCGGCGAAGGCCGCCAGACCGGCGACGGTGCCGGCGACCACGCCCAGGTCGGCGCCGCCCAGGTTGGCGGCCTCGGCGAGGGCCCGTTCGATCTGGGCGCGGTGCTCGTCCCAGGTGGTCGGGTAGGTGTCGATCAGCGCGGGCCAGCGCAGCAGCAGCGCGGTGAACTCCGCCGGCGGCCAGAACAGCAGCGTCGCCGGGCCGTCGTCGAGCGCGTCGAGCGCGTGGTTGCTCGCGGCGCGCAGCCGGTCGGCGAGGTTGTCGTACTCGTCGTGCGGCAGGCCCATCTCCTCGCGCAGGTCGTGTCGCCGCTGGGTCAGGCCGTAGATCATGGCGGCGGCCTCGTCCTGCGCGTCCTCGGAGGCGTGCTGCTGGGTCCGGGTCCGTTCCAGGATCGCGTCCAGCGCGGCGGTCAGCCATTCCAGCGCCGTCTCGGCGTGGCCGGATTCGGCGAGCTCGTCGACGAGGTACGTGGCGTCGGGGTTGGTCTCCAGCAGGGGCCGCAGGTCGGTCAACTCGGCCAGGCCCTCGTCCTCGCGGCCGAGGCGCAGCAGCAGGCCGCCGCGCACCGATCGGGCGTACGCGTCCTCGTCGGGCTGTTCGGCGATGGCGCGGGTGGCCAGCGCGAGCGCGTCGGCCAGGTCGCCGGCCTGCTCCAGGATGTCCGCGGCGACCAGCAGCGCGTACCCGGTGTCGTCGGGGTCGGCAACCCGCCCCTCGTCGACGGCGCTCACCAGCTCGGCGGCCAGCGAGGCCGGGTCCGGGCTGGTCGATCCGAGGGCGCCGATCTCGTCGATGCGGTCGGTGGTCAGCAGTTCGGGCATGGGCTCATCCTGAAGACGCGAAGGGGAAGCGGCCAGCGTACTCCCGGACACGCCGGAACCCGGGGCGGCGAACCGCCCCGGGCTCCGGTGTTGCTCAACGGGTCGCGGGCAGGGCGGCGAACTCGCCGGCTAGCTCCGACTCGACGAACGTCGTGGTGGACGGCCGGCGACCGGCCGACGCCCGCCGGGCGGACGGGACGGCGAGGGCCGCGAGCGCGGCCGCCAGGGCGATCGCGGTGAGGACGAGAAACCCGGCCGTGAAGCCGGCCTCCCGGGGTAGCCCGTTGGCCTGCGGGTTCGCGGTGATCACGCCGCTGACCACGGCGGCGCCGATCGCGCCGCCGATGGTGCGGATATTGGCGTTCATGCCGGTCGCCACGCCGGTCTGGCTGGCGGGCACGCTGCCGACGATCAGGTTGGCCATCGAGGCGAAGGCCAGGCCGATGCCGAGGCCCACCAGACCGCCGGCGACGGCGACCTCCCAGCGGGTGTCGTGCGCGACGGCCAACATCGCGGAGGCGGCCACGTTGAACGCGGCCCCCGTGGCGAGCTGCGCCTTCGCGCTGAACACCGCCTGCAGGCGGCCGGCGACGAGCCCGGCGACGAACATCGCGACCAGCATCGGCAGCATGAGCAGGCCCGCCTGGCTGATGCTGGCGCCGAAGCCGTAGCCGGCGACGGTGGGGGTCTGCACGAACTGCGGCAGGAAGGCGTACACGGAGAACATCGACGCGCCGTAGAGCAGGGCGACGAGGTTGGTGGTCCAGACGCCGGGCAGGCGCATCATCCGCATGTCGATCAGCGGGTTGGACGAGCGCACCTCGGCGACCAGCCAACCGACCAGGAGCACCACGGCCAGCGCCAGCAGTCCGAGCACCCGGGCGGAGGTCCAGCCCCAGGCGGCGCCCTGGCTGATCGGCAGGAGCAGCGCGACCAGCCAGCCGGAGAGCAGCAGGGTGGCGCGCCAGTCGATCCGGCCGGGGGTACGCACCGGCGACTCGGGCACGAACAGGTGGGCGGCCACGGCGGTCAACCCGACCACGACCATGGGGATCCAGAACAGCCACCGGTAGTCCAGCGCGGCGACGATCGGGCCGGCCAGCACGACGCCGAGGCCACCGCCGGCGGCGACGATCGCCGAGATGGCGGCGACGGCGCCAGCGACCCGCGCGGCGGGGAACTCGTCGCGGATGATGCCGAACGACAGCGGGAAGACCGCGCCGCCGATGCCCTGTACGACCCGGGCGACGATGAGGACGCCGATGGTCGGCGCGACCGCGGCCAGCAGGCAGCCGAGGGCGAGCGCGGCGAGTGAGACGACGAGCATCCGTTCCTTGCCGACCATGTCGCCGACCCGCCCGAGGATGGGCGTGAAGATCGACGCGGACAGCAGGTAGGCGGTGAGAACCCAGGTCACGGTGTTCTGCGAGGTGTGCAGGTCTTGCTGGATGGTCGGTAGTACCGGGGTGATCAGCGACTGGAGCATCGCGAAGAACCCGGCACCGGCCGCGAGCACGGTGAAGGTGAGCCGACGCGAGCTGCGTCGGGAGGTCACTGCCACGAGAGGAAACTCCCTGATGACGTACGGAAGGAGGCTTGTCGGCCGTCGTGCGCGACGGGCCGGATGTCGGGTCCCGGGCGATCGGGGTGGCCAGGCGGCGATCGGGCGGGTTCCCGAGGTAAGCTAAGCGGAGGCAGGCCTCCGGCATTCCGGAGGGGTGCCTCCACTAAGCTAGCGGAGGGTTCCCTCCGGATGCAACCAGGGTGAGGTGACGTACGTCATGACCAGCGCCGGCCAGGTGCCCGAGGTCTTCGCGCAGCGACCCAAGCGGGCCGACGCGCGGCGAAACTACGACGCCCTGATCGCCGCTGCGCGCGACGCGTTCGCCGAGAACGGCGCCGCCGCCTCCCTGGAGGACGTGGCCCGGCGTGCCGGGGTGGGCATCGGCACGCTCTACCGCAACTTCCCGACCCGGCGGCACCTCTTCGAGGCCGTCTACGTCGAGGAGGTCCGGGCCCTCAGCCGCTCCGCCGAGGACCTCGCCGAGGTGCCGCCGTGGGACGCCCTCGTCGCCTGGCTGCACCGGTTCGTCGCGTACGTCGCCACCAAGCGGGCGCTCGCCGAGCAGTTGCTGCAGGACTCCGAGATTTTCCGGAGCTGCCGCACCGAGATCTACGCCGCCGGCCAGCCGCTCATGGCGCGCGCCCAGGCCGCCGGGGTGGTCCGCGACGACATCGACTTCGACGACGTGGTGCGGCTGATCAGCGGCCTCACGATGGCCCAGTTCCCGTCGTCCGAGCAGCGTGACCGGGTGCTCGGTGTGGCCCTCGACGGCCTGCGCGCCGGAGCTGCCGGCTGACGAGGCGACGGCCCCGCGCATGTCCGATATGGAGCGCGGCGGTATGCCCGTTTACACCCTCGTCGGAACAACGGGTTACCCGCGCGTAACAAGTCATTGACGTTTCTAAATTGTTGCGGGCATCATCGTCGCACGGTCGACCGGACACCCCCACCCACCTGCCCGGTTCGCCGGGTGCCTCCCCCCGGAGGTGCGGCCATGCTGCTCCGAAAGACCGTCCTCGTGCTGTCCCTCGCCACCGCCGTCGTGCTCACGGCCGCCCCCGCGGCCACCGCCGCCCCCGCCCCGACCGCCCCCGCCCCGGCCGCCGTGGTCGGCGCGGCGGCGGCCAACCCCGTCATCGTGGTCGGCGGGCTCAGCGGCATCGCCGTCGCGTACGAGCCGATCGCCTCCCGGCTGCGCGCCGACGGCTACCGGACCTTCATCTATCAACTGCCCGGGCTGGGCCTCGGCGACATCCCCACCTCGGCCCGCGCGTTCGCCAGCTACGTCGAGCGGGTGCGCGCCAGCACCGGCGCGGCGAGCGTGGACGTCGTCGCACACTCCGAGGGTGGTCTGGTCAGCCGCTACTACCTCAAACGGCTCGGCGGCACCGCCAGCATCGGCCGGTACGTCAGCCTGGGCACGCCGCACTACGGCACGTACGTCGCCAACATCGTGGCGTTCCTCGGCCTGGGCAACTGCGCCGGCGTCGTGGCCTGCCAACAGATGACCATCGGCTCCGCGTTCCTCGCCGACCTCAACGCCGGCGACGACACCCCGGGAGCGGTGCGCTACACCACCATCCGGACCCTGCAGGACGAGCTGGTCCGGCCGACCGGGAACGCCGCCGTCAACGACGGTGCCACGAACGTGCTCATCCAGACGTACTGCCCGTTGCGGGTGGTCGGGCACCTCGGCCTGGTGCTCGACGGCACCGCGTACACCCTCGTGCGCGGCGCCCTGGTCGACGGCCCGGTGCGACCCAACTGCCTCGCGGTCTGACCTCGCCCGGGTGGGGGTGGCCCCGGCCGGGACCACCCCCACCCCGGCAGCGGGTGCTCAGCTCGCCTTGCTCAGCGCCTCGAACTCGTCGTCGGTGAGCCGCACGTCGCCCGCGGCCACGTTCTCCTCCAGGTGCGCCACCGAGGACGTGCCGGGGATCGGCAGCATCACCGGGGAGCGGCGCAGCAGCCAGGCCAGCGCGAGCTGCGCGGGCGTCGCGCCGTGCCCGGTGGAGATGGCGTCCAGCGGGCCGCCCGGCCGGGCCAGCTCACCGGTGGCGATCGGGAACCACGGGATGAACGCGAGGTCGTTGCGCTCGCAGTACTCCAGCACGTCCTCGGCGCTGCGGTTGGCGAGGTTGTACAGGTTCTGCACGGAGACGATCTCGGTGATCGCCCGGGACTCCTCGATCTGCTCGACGGTCACCTCGGACAACCCGATGTGCCGGATCTTGCCCTCCTCGCGCAGCAGCGCCAGCTCGCCCAACTGGTCGGCGAGCGGCACCTGCCGGTCGATCCGGTGCAGCTGGTAGAGCGGAATGCTGTCCAGGCCGAGGTGGCGCAGGCTCAGCTCACACTGCTGGCGCAGGTACTCCGGGCGGCCCAGCGGGCGCCAGTCGCCGGGACCGGAGCGGCTCAGGCCGGCCTTGGTCGCGATCACCAGGTCGTCGGCGTACGGGTGCAGGGCCTCACGGATCAACAGTTCGGAGACGAACGGGCCGTACGAGTCGGCGGTGTCGATGAAGGTCACGCCCAGCTCGACGGCCCGGCGCAGCACCCGCAGCGCCTCGGCCGGGTCCTTCGGGTCTCCCCAGACGCCCGGCCCGGTGAGCTGCATCGCCCCGTAGCCGAGTCGATTGACGGTGATGTCGCCCCCGATCCGGTACGTGCCGGACGCCTTCGCGGGCTGCTTGCTGATATCGGTCGCCATACGCGGATCCCCAATCGTCTTCGTCGTGGCGGGGACGACGCGCCCTCCCACCACGTGATCATCCCCCGGGATGGGGGAGTCATGCGGCCGCCCGGTCGATTGTGCGCGGCGACACGACACCCCCGCGCCCCGGCCGGCGTCGCCCTCGACCCGGGGACCGACCAGGGTGAGTTGCGCCGAGCGGCCGGTGTCGCCGTTGCCGGCGTGCGACGCTGGGCGCGTGCCGGTGCGGCGGGCTCGGGCGGCCGGGCTGATGCGGGCCGGCGGAGGGAGCACCATGGCGGAGGTGCCGCAGGTCGACTTCGCGCTCGACACGTACGAGTGCATCGTGATCTATCCCGGTGCGGCCGGACGGGCCCTGCCCGCCGAGACGGTGCAGCGGTTGCAGGCCGAGCACGCCGAGCACATGCAGGCGTTGCAGCGCCGCGGCATCGTCCTGGTCGCCGGCTCGATCGACGGGACCACCAGCAACCCGGAGCCGCCGATCGGCTTCGGGCTGGCCCGCACCGGCAGCGTCGACGACGTGCGCAGCGTGCTGGAGGCCGACCCGGCGGTGCAGGCCGGCCTTTACCGGATCGACGTGCTGACCTTCCTCTGCCCGGCCGGGTCGCTGGAGTTTCCGCTGGTCAAGACCGGCAGCTGAGCGGCCGACGCATCGGCGGCTGTCGTGATGGCGACGGCGCTCGGCCGCCTGCCGGTGCTACGGTCGCGCCCAGCGAGGGCCGGGGCATCCGGCACCGCTCCGACCCCCGTGACCTGCTCACCGAGGTGCCCAGCCGGCTGCCGTCGGTGCGCCGGTGGTGAGCTTCGGCCGGGAGCACCCCGACAGCGGGTGCCGATGGAGGCGTACGATTCCCGGCGCGCGGTCGCCGTTGCCCGTCGCCACAACGTTCCCGGTGCGGTTCCGCCCGCCGGCCCGACGCGAACCACGCGTCGTTGGACAAAAGTTCCACTGCCTGCAAGGGGTCGGCCCCGAGTCCGACCTGAAGGAGAGACTAGCCTGATGGGCGTGACACGCCGCGCGAAGATCGTCTGCACTCTTGGTCCCGCCACCTCGTCCCCGGAGCGCATCCGGGGTCTTGTCGAGGCCGGCATGAACGTGGCAAGGCTCAACTTCAGCCACGGCAGCCACGCCGACCACGAGGCGGTCTACCGACTGGTTCGGGAGGCGTCCGAGGCGGCCGGTAAGCCGGTCGCCGTCCTCGCCGACCTGCAGGGGCCCAAGATCCGGCTCGGCCGGTTCGCCGACGGCCCCCACGAGTGGCGCACCGGCGACTCGGTCGTGATCACCGGCGATGACATCGTCGGCACCAAGGAGCGGGTCTCCTGCACGTACCGCAAGCTGCCGCAGGAGGTGCGGGCCGGTGACCGTCTGCTGATCGACGACGGCCGGGTCGCCGTCGAGGTCACCGACGTCACCGGCAACGACATCCGCTGCCTGGTCACCGAGGGCGGCCCGGTCTCCAACAACAAGGGTGTCTCGCTGCCCAACGTGGCGGTCAGCGTGCCCGCGATGTCGGAGAAGGACGCCGAGGACCTGCGCTTCTCCCTGGGGCTGGGTGTCGACCTGGTGGCACTCTCCTTCGTCCGCTCGGCCGAGGACATCAAGCTCGTCCACGGCATCATGGCCGAGGAGGGCGTGTTCCGGCCGGTGCTGGCGAAGGTCGAGAAGCCAGAGGCCGTGGAGAACCTCGAGGCCATCGTGCTGGCCTTCGACGGCGTCATGGTCGCCCGTGGTGACCTCGGTGTCGAGATGCCGCTGGACGAGGTTCCGCTGGTGCAGAAGCGGGCCGTGCAGTTGTGCCGGGAGAACGCCAAGCCGGTCATCGTGGCCACCCAGATGCTCGACTCCATGATCGAGAATTCCCGGCCCACCCGGGCGGAGGCCTCCGACGTTGCCAACGCCGTGCTCGACGGCGCGGACGCGGTGATGCTCTCCGGCGAGACCAGCGTCGGCAAGTATCCGGTGCTGACCGTCAGCACCATGGCCAAGATCGTCACGACGACCGAGTCCGGCTCGATCGGCGTGCCCCGGTTGCAGCACGACCCGCGCACCCACGGTGGAGCGCTCACCGTGGCCGCCTCGTCGATCGCCCGGGCCATCAACGCCAAGGCGCTTGTCGCCTTCTCGCAGACCGGCGACACCGTTCGACGGCTCTCCCGACTGCACTGCGACCTGCCGCTGCTGGCCTTCACCCCGGTCCCCGAGGTGCGCGACCAGCTCGCCCTGAGCTGGGGCGTCGAGACCTTCCTGATGCCCTTCGTGCAGCACACTGATGACATGTTCCGTCAGGTGGACCAGGCGCTGCTCGGCCTCAACCGGGCCAACCCGGGCGACTACGTGGTGATCGTCGCGGGCAGCCCGCCCGGCACCCCCGGCTCGACCAACACGCTGCGCGTCCACCAGTTGGGCTCGCTGGTCGACGCCGCGTCTGCGCGGGCGTTGCAGTGAGCGACGGCCAGGCCGCAGTCGGCCAGGCCGCCGTGGACCAACTGCTGGAGGTGCTGGACCTCGATCCGATCGGGGAGATGACCTTCCGGGGGATGAGCCCCCGGGTCGGCCCACAGCGGGTGTACGGCGGCCAGGTGGCCGGTCAGGCGCTGGTCGCCGCCGGCCGCACGGTCGACCCGGAGCGGTTCGTGCACTCGCTGCACGGCTACTTCGTGCGCCCTGGCGATCCCGTCGAGCCCATCGAGTACCAGGTGGAGAACATCCGCGACGGCCGATCCTTCTCGGTCCGCCGCGCGGTCGCGCTCCAGCACGACAAGCCGATCTTCTTCATGTCGGCGTCCTTCCAGCGGGCCGAGGAGGGGCTGGACCATCAGGCCGTGTCTCCGCTGGACGTGCCGGCTCCGCAGGACGTGCCGACGATGTCGGACCGGCTCGCCCGTTACCCGGAGCGCCTGGGCATCTGGGGTCAGATTCCCCGCCCGATCGATGTGCGCTACGTCGGCGAGCCCGGCTGGGTCCGTCCCGGCGATCGGCCGGCCGACCCGCACCAGCGGGTCTGGATGCGCGTCGACGGCAAGCTGCCCGACGATCCGCTGCTGCACGCCTGCCTGCTCACCTACGCGTCGGACCTGACCCTGCTGGACTCGGTGCTCTCCATGCACGGGGAAGTGTGGGGGCCGGGCGGCGTGGTCGGCGCGAGCCTCGACCACGCGCTGTGGTTCCACCGGCCGTTCCGCGCCGACGAGTGGTTCCTCTACGACTGCTGGAGCCCGTCCGCGTCCGGTGCGCGAGGGCTGGCCACCGGCCGGATGTTCACCACCGATGGCCGGCAGATCTCCAGCGCCGTGCAGGAGGGCCTGCTGCGCCGCGTCGGCGACTGACGCTCGCGGTCATCCCCGCCAGGTGTGCGCTCGTACACACGAGGCGTCGTGGCGGGGACGACCGTTGGGCGTCGCGCGGGTCACGCCTGGTGGATGGCCTCGCCGGCGATCTCGATCTGGACGGTCTTGCCGACCAGAACACCGCCGCTTTCCAGCGCGACATTCCAGAGCAGACCGTAGTCCTCCCGGTTGATTTCGGCGTTCGCGCTGAAACCGAAAATGTTCTGTCCGTACGGGTCACGGCGGGCGCCGCCGAAATTCACCTGTAGGTCAACGGCCCGCGTGATCCCCTTCACAGTCAATTCGCCGGTGAGTACGAATCGTCCGGCGTCGGGCTGGGGTGGCGGATTGTGACCTCTGCCTCGTCCACCGAGTCGATTGCTGCGCAGGCGGGCCCAGTAGAAAATCGGGTCCTCATTGCTCTGCCAGTTGATACCCGTGCTTCGATATTCGAGCGTGGAATAGCGCTCCACGTCGAGGAAGTCGGCACTCTTGAGGTGGGTGTCCCGATCCGCGCTGCCGGTGGTGATGCTCGCCGCCTGGATGGTAGCGGTCACGCTGGAGAGCAGTGGGTCCTCCGCCACGGAGATCTCCGCGGTCGCCTCGGCGAACTCGCCGCGCACGGGGCTCACCATCATGTGCCGGGACAGGAAACCGATCCGCTTGTGCGCCTGATCGAGGCGATAGGTGCCGGCGACCGGGATGGTCATGCCATCCCAGATGCGTGTGGCGACATCGGTCATGGTGTTGCCTTCCCCCCGGATGGAACCCGGGTGTTTATCAATGTGCTGCCCGAGCCCCCGCATACGGTCAGACAGTCGTGCGTGCCACCCAGCATAGGGACGCGCCGAATCAGCTTCCCGGGCCCCCGAGGGCGGCGAATCGTCACCTATCTCACCGATAGGCCTCGGAATCCCGCGCCGTCAGATATGCGTCGATGCCTGACCGATTGGCCGAGGGCCGCCCGTCCGGGCGGACGACCAGCGGGCTAACCTTGCCGACATGCGTCTCTCCGCCCGGGTCGACTATGCCCTCCGCGCGGCCGCCGAACTCGCCGCGACGGCCAGTGGCCCCGGGCGTGGCCGGCCGGTCACGGCCGACCAGATCGCCCGGGCTCAGGAGATCCCGCCGAAGTTCCTGGAGAGCATCCTGCTTCAGCTGCGCCGGGGCGGCATCGTGCACGCCCAGCGCGGCCCGGAGGGCGGCTACTGGCTGGCCCGCCCGGCCGAGGAGATCTCCCTCGCAGAGGTGATCAGGGTGATCGACGGGCCGCTCGCGCACGTCCGTGGGCAGCGCCCGGAGCAACTCGGCTACCACGGCCCGGCCCGTGCCCTGCAGGAGGTCTGGATCGCGCTGCGGGCCAGCGAACGGGAGATCCTGGAGCTGGTCAGCGTCGCCGATGTGGCCGCCGGCACCCTGCCTCCCCGGATCACCGAGCTGGTCGCCGACCCCCGAGCCTGGATCTGACTCCGGCTCCTGTCGCGCCGCGCCGCGCCGCCGTACCGCTCGGCGACGTCCCATCCACCGATCAGACACTTGACCGCGGCTGCCTCGTGGCGCATTGTCGACCAAGTTGATAGGAGATGCCGAAAAGCTAGGGGGCGCTCGTGCGCAAGCTGCTGGTCCTCGCTCTGGTCGGGCTCGCGGCGCAACTGGTCGACGGCTCGCTCGGTATGGCGTACGGGCTGACCTCGTCCACCCTGCTGCTGCTCGTCGGGGTCGCCCCCGCCGCCGCGTCGGCCTCGGTGCACCTGGCCGAGATCGGCACCACCCTGGCCGCGGGCGTGGCGCACTGGCGCTTCGGCAACGTCGACTGGCGGGTGGTGACCCGCATCGCCCTTCCCGGCGCGGTCGGCGCGTTCGCCGGCGCCACCCTGCTCAGCTCGATCTCGACCGAGGCGGCCGCGCCGTGGATGGCCGGCATCCTCTTCACGCTCGGCGCGTACCTGCTGGTTCGCTTTGCCCGGCCACTGCGCACCGACCGGATCGGTGGGCGGCTGCGCGGGCGATTCCTCGGCCCTCTCGGCCTGGTCGCCGGCTTCGTCGACGCCACCGGCGGTGGGGGCTGGGGCCCGGTCGCCACCCCGGCGCTGCTGGTCTCCGGCCGTCTGGAGCCGCGCAAGGTGATCGGCTCGGTCGACACCGCCGAGTTCGTGGTGGCGGGCGCGGCGAGCGTCGGCTTCCTGATCGGGCTGGGCACCGAGGGGTTCCTGCTGCCCATCGTCGCCGCGTTGCTCGTCGGCGGCCTCATCGCCGCCCCGCTGGCCGCCTGGCTGGTGCGAATCGTGCCGGCTCAACTGCTCGGCGCGGCGGTCGGCGGCGTGATCGTCCTGACCAACGCCCGGACCCTGGTCCGGGCGGCTGAGCTGGACGGCCCGGTCGGCCCCGCGCTCTACGCCCTCCTGGCCGTCGGCTGGTTGGCCGCGTTGGTGCTGGCCGTGCGCGCCCTGCGCCGAACCCGCGCCGCCGCCACAGCGAGCGTCCCCCCGACCCCGAGGGAGCCGGCACAGCCGGCAGCCCGCTGACCCTGCTGACCCTGCTGACCCTGCTGACCCTGCTGAGCCCCGCCGAGCCCCGCGGACGATTCCACGGGCCTGCCCGTCCGGGTGTCGTTACCTGTCGTGACAGTCGGCCGCCGGCACTGCATGCACCTCGCTCCCTTTGCTCTGCTTACCTATACGCAACACCGCGCTGACCAGCGCATCTCTCCGGTGGGACGGTCGCCGCTCCCGCCGGCCGCGATGACTTTCGGTAACTGGTGCGTGGGTGTAAGCAGAGCAAAGGACGCCGACGAGTGACCGAGCGACCGGGCTGCGGTCGTCGCGGCCGAGCAGATGCAGGCGGCCGGGGGAGCGATCCGCCAGCGATCGTGCCAGCGACGTGGGTGGCCCCAGTCATGTGGCCACAAGGGCCGCTAACGGACCCTGTGGCCAGGCCAGGCCAGGCGCTCAGCGGGGGAGCAGGTCGTCGGCCGCGCGGGTCAGCAGCGCCCACGCCTCGTCGACGTGCCGCTCGGCGGTCTGCGGCGAGCCGACCGCCAGCCGCAGCGTGTACCGGCCGTTCACCCGGGTGTGGGTCAGGTACGCCCGTCCGGTGCGGTTCACCCGGGCCAGCAGCTCGGCGTTGGTGTCGTCGTCGGCGCGCAGCCGGAAGCAGACCAGCGAGAACGGGTGCGCCGCGGCCAACTCGAACCGGTCGTCGGAGCGGACCTGGTCGGCGAACCGGGCGGCCAGCGCCACCCCGGAGCGGATGTGGGCGCGCAGCCCTTCGGCGCCGTACCAGCGCAGCACGAACCACAGCTTCAGCGCCCGGAAGCGGCGGCCCAGCGGGACCTGCCAGTCCCGGTAGTCGATCACCGCACCCGACTCGGAGGCCGCGTTGCGCAGGAACTCCGGCAGCACGGTCAGCGCCTCGATCAGCTCTCCACGGTCGGCCACCCAGAACGCGTCGCAGTCGAAGCCGGTGAGCAGCCACTTGTGCGGGTCGAAGCAGTACGAGTCCGCGTACTCCAGGCCGGCGTGCGACCAGCGCAGCTCGGGGCAGACGGCGGCGGACCCCGCGTACGCGGCGTCCACGTGCAGCCAGATCCCGTACTCGGCGCAGATCGCCCCGATCTCCGGCAGCGGGTCGACGGCGGTGGTGGAGGTGGTGCCGATGGTGGCGACCACGATGGCGGGTACGTCGCCGGCGGCCAGGTCGGCCTCGATCGCGGCCCGCAGGGCGTCCGGGAGCAGCGCCTGGGTGGCCGGGTCCACGTCGACCGCGCGAACCCCGTCGGTGCCCAGCCCGGCGATCCGCGCGGCCTTCTCGATGGAGGAGTGCCCGTGCACGGACGTGTAGGCGCGGTAGCGCCGGTCGATGCCGGCGTCGCGCCAGCGGCCCCCGCTGGCCCGGTGCAGCGCGGCGAGCGTGGCCACCAGGGTCGCCGAGGAGGCCGAGTCCTGGATGACGCCGCCGCCGGCGCCGGTCGAGCGGAACCTCGGTGGCAGGTCCAGCAGTTGGGCCAGCCAGTCCATCGTCACCGTCTCCAACTCGGTGCAGGCCGGGCTGGTGGCCCAGAGCATGCCCTGCACGCCGAGCCCGGAGCTGACCAGGTCGCCGAGCACGCTCGGGCCGGAGGTGTTGGCTGGGAAGTAGCCGAAGAAGCCAGGGTGCTGCCAGTGGGTCAGCCCGGGCACGACGATGCTGTCCAGGTCGGGCAGGACCGCTTCGATCGGCTCGCCGACGGTCGGCGGCGCGGCGGGCAGGGCGCTCGCCACCGTGCCCGGAGGGTCGGCCGAGGCGACCGGTCGCTGCTCCAGCGTGGCCCAGTAGTCGGCGATCCAGTCGACGACGGCGTGGCCGGCTCGGCGGAACTCGTCGGGGTCCATGTGGGGAACGCTCACCGAATGAGTTGATCAGGCATCGGTCGTCGGAACAAGACCGGCCGGTGAGTGCCGGGCGACGACAGGGTGTGACGGTCATCGATATTGCGGATCGGAAAGCGCTTGCCATACGATGCGCCTTGAGCCGAATCCGTGAGTTCCAGGGCGCCTCACCCGATCAGATCGCCGTCCGTCGCCCTCGTGGCGGGCCGTCCACCGTGCCTCCCGGGCAGGGCAGGTGGACCCACAGCGGTCACCACCGGATCCCCGGAGGCAGTTCATGCACCCGTCCAAACAACGGCTGATCCTGCTCGCCGCCACGACTGCGACCGCCGTCGTGGCCGGCACCGTCGGCACTGTCGTCGCCTCGGCCGCCGCTATCGGCTGCCGGGTCGACTACCAGGTCGCCAACCAGTGGCAGGGCGGCTTCGGCGCCAACGTCACGATCACCAACCTGGGCGACCCGGTCAACGGCTGGGCGCTGACCTGGTCGTACGCCGCCGGGCAGCAGGTCACGCAGGCGTGGAACGCCGCCGTCACCCAGTCCGGCGCCCAGGTCACCGCCCGCAACGTCGACTACAACGCCGCCATCGCCACCAACGGCACCGCCGGCTTCGGCTTCAACGGCTCGTGGACCAGCAGCAACCCGGCACCGACCAGCTTCGCGCTCAACGGCGTGACCTGTACCGGCGCGCCCCCCACCAGCGGCCCGACCACGCCAGCGCCGACAACCCCACCGCCGACAACGCCACCGCCCACCACCCCGCCGCCGACGACGCCACCGCCGACCACCCCACCGCCCACGACGCCACCGCCCACCGGCGGCGTACTGCAGATGGAGAACCTGGACCGGGGGCTCGTCAGCGTCCGCTCCGGCAACGGCAACCTGGTCTCCTGGCGGCTGCTCGGCACCGAGACCTCCGGGGTGGCGTTCAACCTCTACCGGGGCTCGACCCGGGTCAACTCCAGCCCGATCGCCGGTGCCACCAACTACCTCGACAGCGGCGCGGCGGCCGGCTCGGCGTACACCGTGCGGGCCGTGGTGGGCGGTGCCGAGCAGGCGGCGTCGGCGCCCGCGCTCCAGTTCGGCGACGGCTACCTGGACGTGCCGTTGCAGGTCCCCGCCGGGGGCACCACCCCCAGTGGGGAGAGCTACACCTACAGCGCCAACGATGCCTCCGTCGGCGACCTCAACGGTGACGGCAGCTACGAGATCGTGCTCAAGTGGGACCCGTCGAACGCCAAGGACAACTCCCAGTCCGGCTACACCGGCAACGTCTACGTCGACGCGTACACCCTGACCGGCACCCGGTTGTGGCGCATCGACCTGGGTCGCAACATCCGCGCCGGAGCCCACTACACACAGTTCCAGGTGTACGACTACGACGGTGACGGCCGCGCCGAGGTGGCCATGAAGACCGCCGACGGCTCCCGCTCGGGCACCGGCCAGGTGATCGGCTCGTCGTCGGCGGACCACCGCAACTCCAGCGGCTACGTGCTGGCCGGTCCGGAGTACCTGACCATGTTCGACGGACGCAACGGCGCGATCCTGTCCACCGTCAACTACGACCCGCCGCGCGGCACCGTGTCGTCCTGGGGCGACTCGTACGGCAACCGGGTGGACCGGTTCCTCGCCGGCACGGCCTATCTGGACGGACAGCGCCCTTCACTGATCATGGCCCGGGGCTACTACACCCGTGCGGTAATCGCCGCGTGGGACTTCCGCAACGGGACGCTGACCAAGCGCTGGACGTTCGACTCGAACTCCTCCGGCAACGGCGCCGCCGCCGGTCAGGGCAACCACCAGCTCTCCGTCGCCGACGTCGACGGTGACGGCCGCCAGGAGATCGTGTACGGTGCCGCCACCATCGACGACAACGGCCGGCTGCTCTACTCCACTGGCAACGGACACGGTGACGCCCTGCACGTCGGCGACCTCGACCCGGGCCGTGCCGGCCTGGAGGTGTTCAAGGTCGACGAGGACGCCAGCAAGCCCAGTTCCTGGTTCGCGGACGCGCGTACCGGTCAGATTCTGTGGTCCACGCCGGCCTCGGGCGACAACGGCCGGGGCGTCTCGGCGGACATCTGGGCGGGCAGCCCTGGCGCCGAGTCGTGGTCGTCGGCGGTTTCCGGGCTGGCCAACACCCGGGGTCAGAACGTCGGCCGCAAGCCGTCGTCGGCAAACTTCCTCGCCTGGTGGGACGGCGACCCGGTGCGGGAGCTGCTCGACGCCACGAAGATCGACAAGTACGGCACGGGCGGGGAGACCCGGCTGCTCACCGGCAACGGCGTGGCGTCGAACAACGGCACCAAGTCCACGCCGGCGCTCTCCGGTGACATCCTGGGCGACTGGCGCGAAGAGGTGATCTGGCGGACCAGCGACAGCCGGGCGTTGCGCATCTACAGCACGCCCACGCCGACCAGCACCCGGATCTACACGCTGATGCACGACCCGCAGTACCGCGTGGCTATCGCCTGGCAGAACACCGCCTACAACCAGCCGCCGCACCCGGGGTTCTTCATCGGCGACCAGATGGCGAACCCACCCGTCCCGAACATCCACCTACGTTGATCTGACTCTGGCGATCCTCATCGGGTTCGCCTAGGGTGGCAGGCACCGGGCCGCAGCCGCGGAATCCGCACAGCTCCGGCCCGGTGCTCCACACCGCGGCAATCCCGACCCGTCCCGACCGGGGTTGCCGTACCACCACCGGCATCAACGTTAGGCACCGTCCGGGTCGCGGGGGTGACGCTGACGTGAAGATCGTGTTTCACGCGTCCCGGCGCAGACCGCCCGCCACCTGCTCGGCGATCAACTCGTACGAGCGCACCCGGTCCTTCACGTCGTACACCAGCGTGGTCAACATCAGCTCGTCCGCGCCCGTGCGCTCCTGCAGCTCGGTCAGCTGCCGACGCACCGTCTCCGGCGAGCCCATCGCCTGACCGTCGCGCCGCTGCAGGACGAACTCCCGCTCGATCTCGGTGTACGGGTAGGCCGCCGCCTCATCGGGCGTGGACAGCGGCTCCGGCCGACCGGAGCGCAGCTTCAGAAACGACAGGGCGCTCGGCCCGGTCAGCCACTCGGCCCGCTCGTCGGTCTCGGCGCACACCGCGTTGACGGCCACCATCGCGTACGGCTTGTCCAGCCACTGCGACGGCCGGAAGTTCTGTCGGTACAGCGCCAGCGCCGGCAGCGTGTTCGCCGAGCTGAAGTGGTGCGCGAACGAGAACGGCAGACCGAGCAGGCCGGCGAGTTGGGCGCTGAAACCGCTGGACCCGAGCAGCCACACGGCCGGCTGCTCACCCTGACCCGGCGTGGCGATGATCTGCCCGGGGCGCTCCCCGCTGAAGTAGTTCATCAGGTCGGCCAACTCGCGCGGGAAGCCCTCCGCCGACAGCCCCTCCATGGTGCGGCGCAACGCCAGCGCGGTCACCTGGTCGGTGCCCGGCGCCCGGCCGATGCCCAGGTCGATCCGGCCCGGGTGCAGTGCCTCCAGGGTGCCGAACTGCTCGGCCACCACCAGCGGCGCGTGGTTGGGCAGCATCACCCCACCCGACCCGAGTCGGATCGTCGAGGTGTTCGCGGCCAGGTGCGCCAGCAGCACCGCCGGGGCCGAGCTGGCGATGGCCGGCATGTTGTGGTGCTCGGCCACCCAGAACCGGTGGTAGCCCAACTCCTCGGTGCGCCGGGCCAACTCGGTGGTGGCCTGCAGCGCGGCGCCGGCGGTGGTCCCCTTGGCGACCGGGGCAAGATCAAGAACAGACAACGGTACGGTGATCACACGCGTGGCCAACCCGCCGCCGGCCGGTTTTGTTCCGGCCTCGCCGTGTTCGTCGGGCAACTCACCCGCTGCTCAGCCCATCCCACGGGCCTGTTCGAAGATCAAACTCGTCTGCGTGTGCTGCACCACCGGGTCGACCGCCAGGTGATCCAGCACGAAGTCCCGCAACGCGTCACCCGACGCCGCCCGGACGTGCAGCACGTAGTCCTCCGCGCCGGCCACGTGGAACACCGACACCACCCCGGGCAGCCGCACCGACCGGGCCCGGAACGCGTCCACCGCGGCCCGCTCGTGCGCGGTCAGTCGCACCGACACCAGCGCCTGCAACGGCAAACCCAGCGCCGCAGGGTCCACCTCGGCGTGGAACCCGCGGATCGCCCCGCGCTCGCGCAGCGCCCGGGTTCGCGTCAGGCACGTGGACGGCGCCACCCCCACCCGCTCGGCGAGGGCGTTGTTGGGCAGTCGGCCGTCCGCCGCCAACTCGGTCAGGATCGCGCGGTCCACCTTGTCGAGGGGCGAATTCGACCGCACATCGTTCGGCTCAGGGGGCATCCCACCATCCTCGCCCGAACCAAACGGCGAATCCAGTGCTGCCGACAGAATTATCTGCCAGCC
This sequence comes from Micromonospora sp. NPDC047527, assembly GCF_040643015.1. Lineage (NCBI taxonomy): Bacteria > Bacillati > Actinomycetota > Actinomycetes > Micromonosporales > Micromonosporaceae > Micromonospora > Micromonospora sp. NPDC047527. The sequence continues at coordinate 235,541 of NZ_JBEYTK010000007.1, forward strand.
CATTGCCGACACGGCACCGGATGTTCGACGCTACCGCCATGATGACGGTGGACACCCAGGCTGTACACGCCGGCCGCGACGACCTGCGCACGCTCGGCGTGCACGTACCACCGATCGACTTCTCGACGACCAACCCACTGCCCTCGGTCGACGACGGCGGCAACGCCTACGAGCAGCTCGCCACCGGCGGCACCCTCCCCGCCGAAGGCGGCGCCGTCTACCAACGGCTCTGGAACCCGACCGTGGCCCGCTTCGAGACCGCCCTCGCCCAACTGGAGGGCACCGCCCAGGCGGTCGCCTTCGCCAGCGGCATGGCCGCCCTCACCGCCACCCTGCTCGCCGCCACCCGCGACGGCCAGCGCCACATCGTCGCCGTCCGGCCCCTCTACGGCGGCACCGACCACGTCCTTGCCACCGGTCTGCTCGGCACCACCGTCACCTGGGCCCACCCCGACGAGGTCGCCGGGGCCATCCGCCCGGACACCGCGCTGGTCGTCATCGAGACGCCCGCCAACCCCACCCTCGACCTCGTCGACATCGCGGCCCTCGCCACCGCGGCCGGCGACGTCCCGCTGCTGGTCGACAACACCGTCGCCACCCCCGTGCTGCAACAACCCGCCCGCCACGGCGCCGCCCTCGTCCTGCACAGCGCCACCAAGAGCATCGGCGGCCACGGCGATGTCCTTGCCGGCGTCGTCGCCTGCGACGCCGAATGGGCCACCCGACTGCGCCAGGTCCGCGCGGTCACCGGCGCGATCCTGCATCCCCTCGGCGGCTACCTCCTGCACCGCGGCCTGCAAACCCTGCCGCTGCGGGTCCGCGCCCAGCAGGCCAGCGCCGAGAAGCTCGCCGGCTGGCTCACCGACCACCCCGCCGTACACCGGGTGCACCACCCCTCGGTGTACGACCCGGCGGCGCTGGTCGGTCGGCAGATGGCCGGTCCTGGCAGCCTGCTCGCCTTCGAGGTGCGCGGCGGCGCACCCGCCGCGGCTGCCGTCGCCGGCGCCTGCGAGCTGATCACCCACGCCGTCTCCCTCGGCGGCGTGGACACCCTCATCCAGCACCCCGCCTCGCTCACCCACCGGCCCGTCGAGGGCGACGCGAAGCCCGCCGGCGGCCTGCTGCGCCTCTCGGTCGGCCTGGAGGACCCCGAGGACCTGCGCGCCGATCTTGCCCGCGCGCTCGACGCGATCGCCTGACCGGCGCGGTCGGTCAGGCTTTATCCACTCCATGTCGCCGATCTGGCGGTGTCTCCGGTGGGGGATGGCGCCACATCGGCGATACGGAGTCGATCAGGCCGGGCGGATACCCGTAGGCGGGCGGGGTCGGTCGGATTGTCGACATCTGGCAGGCAGGCGGTGAAAGCACCGTGGCCGGTGCCGAACGTCGCGGGTTCGGGCCGATCGACGCACCACTGCCGGACCGTGGTGTCCGGCAACGAGGCGTGTGGGCCGTCGAGCGGATGTCGCGCCTGCGAGCGGGGAGGGCGTGGCCTGTGCCCGCATCGGCGGTGGACTCACGCCCACCTGGTCGAACAGGTGTATGACAAAGTGCCGGGAGCGGGATTCGAACCCGCAAGCCCTTTCGGGCAGAAGTGTTTGAGACTTCCGTGTATGCCGTTCCACCATCCCGGCGAGTGCGGCTTACTGTACCCGACTACGCTTCTGCGGGAGCATGGGTGGTAGCCGTGCAGAAACGATGGTGGGGGTAGGGCTGGTGGCCGAGATACCGACGGATACCGAGCGCAGGCGCGTGCTGATCGCCGAGGACGAGGCGCTGATCCGGCTGGACCTCGCCGAGATGCTGGTCGAAGAGGGCTACGAGGTGGTCGGGGAGGCCGGTGACGGCGAGACCGCCGTCCGTCTCGCCGAGGAGCTGAAGCCTGACCTCGTCATCCTCGACATCAAGATGCCGATCATGGATGGGCTGGCCGCCGCCGAGCGGATCGCCGGCGCCCGGATCGCCCCGGTGATCATCCTGACCGCGTTCAGCCAGCGCGACCTGGTGGAGCGGGCGCGGGCGGCGGGCGCGATGGCGTACCTGGTGAAGCCCTTCCAGAAGAGTGACCTGGTCCCGGCGGTGGAGATCGCGCTGTCGCGCTACTCGGAGGTCGCGGCCCTGGAGGCGGAGGTCGCGAGCCTGACCGACCGCCTGGAGATCCGCAAGACGGTGGAGCGGGCCAAGGGCGCGCTGATGACCACCTATGGGATGACCGAGCCGCAGGCGTTCAAGTGGATCCAGCGCACGGCGATGGACCACCGGATGACCATGAAGGAGGTCGCCGAGCGGATCCTCACGGAGACCGCCGGCGGCGAGGCGCCCCAGCCGACCGTCTGAGCGCCCGGCGCACGCGGAGGGCACACCGCACGGTGGTCGGTGGCTAGCATCGACGGATGTCCGTCCGACAGGTCGTCGCGGTGTTCGGCCTCTTCGCACTGCTGCTCGCCGGTTGTGACGGCCCGGCGCCGCCGACCGGCGACGGATCGTCCGGGCCGACGTCGGCCGCCGCACCGCCGCTACGGCCGGGCTGGCAGGCGCTGACACTGCCGGCGCCGCCGGGCGACGCCGGCCGATTGCTGGTACGCGACCTGGCGGCCTGTTCGGGTCGCTGGTTCCTGGTCGGCGGCGTCGCGGACACGGGTGGCGGCACCCGTCCAGCAGCGTGGACCAGTGTGGACGGTACGACATGGACGTCGCTGCCGATGCGCGCGGATTCCTTCTACGGCCGGCAGAACGTGCTCTCCTCAGTCGCCTGTCGCGACGGGACGGCGGCGGTGATCGGCGCCAAGGTCGGTGGGGCGCACGGCAATCCGCGGATCAGCACCTGGCGGCAGCGGGCCGACGGTGCGTTGGTCGAGGTGCAGGCGCCGTTCGAGACGTACGGCGGGCCGAAGGCGGTGAACGTGTCCCGGCTGGCGGCGGGTCCGCCGGGCTGGCTGATCGTCGGCAATCGCTCGGCGGGCGCGGCCTCCTGGGTGTCGGCGCCGGACGCGGCGGAGTTCGCGCTGGTGGAGGGCGCGCCGGAGCTGGCGAGTGACGCCGTGGGGGTGACCTGGGCGTTCGACGCGGTGGCGGTGCCGGCGGGTTGGTTGGCGGTGGGTGGCTTGCTGCCGGCTGGCCGGATCGACCGGGATCCAGCGGTGTGGTCGTCGCCGGACGGGCGGTCCTGGCGGCGCACGGTGTTGCCGGGCGGCTCGGAGTACGAGGAGTTGCAGCGGGTGGCGCTGGTCGGTGGGGTGCCGGTGGCGGTCGGGCTGCGCGGGGCGACGTTCGGCACGTGGCGGCAGGAGGCGGGGGGCTGGGTGGCCGCGGGGGCGTTCGGTCGGCGGTCCTCCTCGGGTGTGCCGGTGGTGGCGTCGCTGGTGGCGGCGGGGGATCGGTTGTTCGCCGCGGTGGCCGACGGAACGCGATACTCGGTGTGGGTGTCGGCGGACCGGGGTGGGTCGTGGCGGCAGGCCGCGATGCCGCTGGAGGCCGGGGCGGGTGCCGATCGGGATGTGGCGCTGGTGGCGGTGGGTGACCGGTGGTGGTTGGCGGTGGACGATGGGTCACGGGCCGGTCTGTGGTCGGCGAGCGGGCCGGGCGCCTGATGGCGGGGTGTGTCGGCGGCGTACCGGCCCGGCCGAGCTGACTGCTGGACGTTTTTACAGTTCAGACGGTGTTCAGGCGGCGTTTACCGGCACGGACAAGGGTGTCTGAGTCCCATCCGGACGCGGACTTAAGGACCGATCGACGGATTCACCTGTTACGGGCATCGACTGGATTGCGTACGTCTTCGTAACGGTTTCGCAGACCCCCCGTTCAGGCCTTCCACGACGGTGTGCGGTGTCGGTACGCTCCGCCATCACGAGCCGTAACGCAGGGGGAGTCTCTGCGGGGTGGGTGGAATTGCGGGTCTGCTGCTGTCGCCGTCGCTAACGGGTCAGCCGCGTCCGCATCTGGAGGAGGTCAGGAAGCCGTGAGGCGAAGCTATGTACGAGCGCTGGGAACTGTCGCGCTCGCCGCGTCCCTGGTGGTCGCTGCTGGGTGCCAGGATTCCGGTGGCGAAAGCGGTGGGACCGCGTCCGGTGACTGCGGTGGCAAGATCGCGATCTTCGGCGCGTTCACGGGTGACAACGCGGGTCTGGTGATCCCGTCGCTGAACGGCGCCAAGCTCGCCGTGAAGCAGTTCAACGAGGCGAACCCGGACTGCAAGGTCACCATGCAGGAGTTCGACACCCAGGGTGACCCGGCTGTCGCGACCCCGTTCGCGAACCAGATCGCGGGGGACAACTCGTTCCTCGGTGTCATCGGTGGTCACTTCTCCGGTGAGTCGGACGCCACGATGCCGATCTACCAGGCCGCTGGCCTGGCGATGGTCAGCCCGTCGGCGACCCGCACCGACCTGACCCAGAAGGGCAACACGTCCTTCTACCGGGTCGTCGGCAACGACGGCACGCAGGCCGGCGCGGTGGCGAGCTACCTGAAGACCCAGAACGCGCAGAAGGTCTTCCTCGTCGATGACGCCAGCGCGTACGGCGCGGGCATCACCGACGAGCTGGGCAAGCAGCTCGGCCCGCTGGTGGTCAACAAGGACAAGATCCAGGAGCGCCAGGCGCAGTTCGACGCCACCGTCTCCAAGATCCGCTCCGCTGGGGCGGACTTCGTCTTCTACGGCGGTTACACCCGTGAGGCCGCTCCGCTGGTGAAGCAGATGCGTGCCGCCGGTGTCCAGGCCAAGTTCGTCGGCCCGGACGGTCTGTACGACCCGGCGTTCCCGGCGGGTGCCTCCGGCGGTGCCGAGGGCTCGATCATCACCTGCCCGTGCCTCCCGGCCGACAAGGCCGGCGGCACCTTCTCCGCCGACTACCAGAAGGAGTACGGCATCCCGCCGGGCTCCTACGGCGCTGAGGGCTTTGACGGCGCGAAGGTCTACCTGGACGCCTTCAAGGACGGCAAGAAGACCCGGGCCGACATCCTGGCGTACGTGAAGTCGTACGACAAGCAGGGCGTGTCGAAGTACATCAAGTTCGATGCCAAGGGTGACGTCGACCCGTCGAAGGTCGTCATCTGGGCCTACCAGATCAAGGGCACGGCTATCGAGCCGCTGCAGGAGCTCAAGCTCAGCTGACGCCCAGGCACTGGAGTGCGGCCGGGGTCGACCACCCCGGCCGCACTCGATTCAAGGAGACCCCCGGTGCATTTCGATGAACTGATCGGCCATCTCGGCCAGCACACGGTCGACGGCCTGTCCAAGGGCGCCATCTACGCCCTGATCGCCCTTGGCTACACCCTCGTCTATGGCGTCCTTCGTCTGATCAACTTCGCGCACTCCGAGGTTTTCATGGTCGGCACCTTCGCGGTGCTGATCCTCTGGAACCAGCTCGGGGTGGAAAATAACCCTCCTATCGGCCAGGCGATCCTGTTCCTGCTGCTCGGTCTGGTCGTCGCGGCCGTCGCCTCCGGCGGAACAGCTCTGGCTCTGGAGCGGATCGCGTACCGACCGTTGCGGCGCAAGAACGCGCCGCCGCTGATCTTCCTGATCACCGCGATCGGCCTGTCGCTGGTCTTCGTGGAACTCTTCGGGCAGGTGCTGCCCAAGCTGCTGGGCAACGTGCTGCCGGCGGCGTTCGGTCGGCCCCGGCAGATCGTCGGTATGCCGACGATCATCCAGCAGGAGACCCTGTTCACCATCGGCAACACGGCGATCACGAACATCCAGCTGATCGTCTTCGTGTCGGCTGTCGTGATGATGGCGCTGCTGGACTGGTTCATCAACCGCACCCGGTACGGCCGGGGTGTGCGAGCGGTGGCACAGAACCCGGAGACCGCCGCGCTGATGGGCGTCAACCAGGAGCGCGTGATCATGCTGATCTTCGTGCTCGGTGGCATCATGGCCGGCGCTGCCGCTCTGTTGTGGAGCATGCGGTTCGGTTTCACCCAGAACAGCATCGGGTTCGTGCTCGGCCTCAAGGCGTTCACCGCCGCGGTCCTGGGCGGCATCGGTAACCTGCGCGGCGCGCTGCTGGGCGGCCTGTTCCTCGGCATCGTCGAGGTCTACGGCGCCACGCTCTTCGCGTCCAACTGGGAGGACGTCATCGCCTTCGTGGTGCTGATCGTGGTGCTGATGTTCCGGCCCACCGGCCTGTTGGGTGAGTCGCTCGGGAGGGCCCGCGCATGATCGACAAAATCCGTTCCGCTGACCGCCGTCGTGTCGGCCTGCTGAACTCGGTCGGTGACCGCTGGCGGGCGTTGCCGAGGTGGCAGAAGGCCGTCGGCGTGGTCGCTCTGCTGGTCTTCCTGTACCACCTGCCGTACCTGGGGAAGCTGCCCGGCGGTCTCATGATCCCCGGTCTGAACAACCTGCGTACCGACTCGATCGAGGGCGGCAACAACTGGGCGGGCGTGCTCTTCGTCTGCGCCATCTACGTGCTGGTCGCGATCGGCCTGAACGTCGTGGTCGGCCTCGCCGGCCTGCTCGACCTGGGCTACATCGGCTTCTTCGCCATCGGCGCCTACAGCGTGGCGCTGTTCGGCTCGGTGAACTCGCCGGTGGTCAAGTGGATCCAGCAGGAGTTCGACCTGCCGCCGACCTGGGCGGTGACCTGGGGCATCTGTCTCCTGCTCGCGATCGTGCTGACGATGATCTCCGGTGTGATCCTGGGCTGGCCGACGCTTCGGCTGCGCGGTGACTACCTGGCGATCGTGACGCTCGGCTTCGGTGAGATCATCCGGATCGTGGCCCGCAACGCCACCGGGGTCACCAACGGCCCGGTCGGCATCTCGGCCATTCCCGGCCCGGAGGGCCCGCCGTCGGCGGACAACAAGGTCTTCGGTCTGATCGACGCGAAGCCCTGGTACTGGCTGGCGATCACCTTCGTACTGCTGATGGTGGTCCTGGTCCGCCGGTTGGAGCACAGCCGGGTCGGCCGGGCGTGGCTGGCGGTCCGCGAGGACGAGGACGCCGCCGCGGTGATGGGCGTGTACCCGTTCAAGTTCAAGCTCTGGGCGTTCGCCATGGGCGCGGCGCTCGGCGGCCTGTCGGGCTTCCTCTTCGGCAGCCGAAACGCGTTCATCGACCCGACCCAGTTCAACGCGAACCTGTCCATCCTCTTCGTCGCCATGGTCGTGGTCGGCGGTTCCGGCAACATGATCGGCGTCTCGCTCGGCGCGGTGCTGTTGGCGTACCTGCCGGAGCGGTTCCGCGACTTCGCCGACTACCGTTGGCTGGTCTTCGGCCTGGCCATGGTGCTGGTGATGATCCTGCGTCCGCAGGGCCTGATCCCCAGCCGGCGGCGAGCCCGCGAGTTGAAGGATCGCGCGGCCGAGGCAGAGGAGGCGCCCGCTCATGTCTGACCAGACCACCAGCACCGCGACGCCGAAGATCCCGACTCAGCCGGGGCCTCGGAAGGTGCTGCTCGAAGTCGACGACGTCACGCTCCGCTTCGGCGGCGTGGTCGCCCTCGACAAGATCAATTTCCAGATCTACGAGGGTGAGATCCTCGGTCTCATCGGGCCGAACGGCGCCGGCAAGACCACCAGCTTCAACGTGATGACGGGGGTCTACAAGCCGACCTCCGGTGCGGTCCGGTTCCAGGGCCAGAAGGTGACCGGCCGCAAGCCGCACCAGATCAGCCAGCTGGGCATCTCCCGGACGTTCCAGAACATCCGTCTCTTTCCGGAGATGACGGCGTTGGAGAACGTCATGGTCGGCACGGACTCCCGGCACAAGACCAGCGTGCCCGGGGCGCTCTTCCGGGTGCCCCGGCTCCGGCCGAAGCCACACGAGTTGCCGCAGGTCACCGCCGAGGCGGGCATCCGGCGGACGTGGCAGGAGACGCGCCGGTCGTTCGCCAAGACGTTCGGCCTGTCCCGGCACATCCTCGAGGAACGGGCAGCCGAGGCCAAGGCCCTGGAGTTGCTGCGCTTCGTCGGGATCGCCGACCGGGCCAACGACGAGGCGCGTAACCTCCCGTACGGCTACCAGCGTCGGTTGGAGATCGCCCGTGCGATGGCCACCGAGCCGAAGCTGATCTGCCTGGACGAGCCGGCCGCCGGCTTCAACCCGGCGGAGAAGGAGGAACTGCTCACCCTGATCCGGAAGATCCGGGACATGGGCCTGACCGTGCTGCTCATCGAGCACGACATGCGGCTGGTCATGGGGGTCACCGACCGGATCGTGGTGCTGGAGTTCGGCCGCAAGATCGCCGAGGGTGCGCCCACGGAGGTCAGCCGCGATCCGAAGGTGATCGCCGCGTACCTGGGGGAGCCCGCCGATGACGCTGCTTGATCTCGAGAACGTCTCCGTCGCCTACGGCCGGATCGAGGCGCTGCACGGCATCAGCCTGAGCGTCAACGAGGGTGAGGTGGTGGCCCTGATCGGCGCGAACGGCGCCGGTAAGACCACCACCATGCGGGCCATCTCCGGGACTCGGGCGCTCGCCGGCGGCAAGATCACGTTCAACGGCGAGGACATCAGCAAGCTCCGGGCCGACCTGCGGGTCGTCCGGGGGTTGTGCCAGTCACCGGAGGGTCGGCAGATCTTCCCGGGTATGACGGTCATGGAGAACCTGGACATGGGGGCGTACACCCGGCGGGACTCCGCCGGCATCGCCGCCGACCTGGACCGGGTGTTGACCCTCTTCCCGCGGCTGCGCGAGCGGCGCAAGCAGGCCGGCGGCACCCTGTCCGGCGGCGAGCAGCAGATGCTCGCGGTCGGTCGGGCGCTGATGAGCCGGCCGAAGCTGCTGCTTCTCGACGAGCCGTCGATGGGTCTGGCCCCGCTGGTGATCCGGCAGATCTTCGACATCATCACGGAGATCAACCAGCAGGGCACCACGATCCTGCTGGTGGAGCAGAACGCCCAGCAGGCGCTCTCCCGGGCGCACCGCGGCTACGTGTTGGAGACCGGCCGGATCGTGAAGGAGGGGTCCGGTCAGGACCTGCTGCACGACCCGTCGATCAAGGAGGCGTACCTCGGCGTGGCCTGAGCCACCTCGTCCGGCGGCCGGCCGTCCCCTCGCGGGGGTGGCCGGCCGTCGGCGTTGACGCCGGCTGTCCCTTTTCGCGTCCGGGGCCCGGTGCCGCCACCCGGGGATGTCGGTCCGACGGACTAGAGTCGCTGCCGTGACAGCTACGACGCCGCGCCTGCTCCTCGTCGACGGACACTCCCTGGCCTACCGGGCGTTCTTCGCCCTGCCGGTGGAGAACTTCTCCACCACGGGTCAGCCGACCAACGCCGTCTACGGCTTCACCTCGATGCTGATCAACGTGCTGCGCGACGAGCAGCCCACCCACATCGTCGTCGCCTTCGACGTCTCCCGCCGCTCCTTCCGCACCGACAGGTACGCGGAGTACAAGGCTGGCCGCAGCGAGACGCCGACCGACTTCAAGGGCCAGGTCAGCCTCGTCAAGGAGGTTCTGGCCGCGCTGCAGATCCCGGTGGTGGAGAAGGAGGGCTTCGAGGCCGACGACGTCATCGCCACGCTCGCCTGCCAGGCCCGCGACCAGGGCATGTCGGTGCTGATCAGCAGCGGCGACCGGGACGCGTTCCAGCTCGTCGACGACCAGATCACCGTCCTCTACCCGCGCAAGGGCGTCTCCGACCTCGCCCGGATGGACCCGGCGGCGATCGAGGCGAAGTACGGCGTCAGGCCCCAGCAGTACCGGGACCTGGCCGCGTTGGTCGGCGAGACCAGCGACAACCTGCCCGGCATCCCCGGCGTCGGCCCGAAGACCGCCGCCAAGTGGATTACCATGTACGGCGGGGTGGAGGGCGTGATCGCCCGCGCCGACGAGATCAAGGGCAAGGCCGGCGACAGCCTGCGCGAGCGGCTCGCCGACGTGATCCGCAACTACGAGATCAACCGGCTCGTGTCCGATCTGGAGCTGCCGCTGCGCCCGGAGGACACCCGCTGGACCGGTTGGGACCGCGAGGCGGTGCACCAGGTCTTCGACACCCTGGAGTTCCGCATCCTGCGCGACCGCCTCTACCAATATCTGGAGGCCGTCGAGCCCGAGGCCGAGTCCGGCTTCGACCTCACCGGCGAGCTGCTCACCGAGCCCGGCGCGCTGACCGCCTGGCTGGGCACCCACGCCCCGGCCGGCACCTCGGTCGGGCTGGCCGTCAAACTCGACACCGGCCCCAACCGCCGGCACACCGCCTCGATCACCGGCCTGGCGCTGGCCACCGCCGGTGGCGCGGCCGCCTGGATCGACCCCACCGGCCTCGACGCCACCGACGAGGGCGCGCTGGCCGGCTGGCTGGCCGACGCGCAGCGGCCAAAGGTGCTGCACGACAGCAAGCCGGCCGTGCTGGCCTGCTCGGCGCACGGCTGGGAGTTGGCCGGCGTCATCCGCGACACCCAGATCGCCGCGTACCTGGCCCGCCCCGACCAGCGGTCCTACGACCTGACCGACCTGGCGCTGCGCTACCTGCACCGCGAGCTGCGGGTGGACACGCCGGAGACCGGCCAGCTCACCCTCGACGGGCTGGGCGACGAGGGCGTGGCCGAGCAGAACCTCATGCTCCAGGCGCGGGCCACCCTCGACCTGGCCGATGCGATCGACGCCGAGCTGTCCCGCGATGGTGAGCAGTCCGCTCGGCTGATGGCCGGGGTGGAGCTGCCGCTGATGCGGGTCCTCGCCGGCATGGAGCGCACCGGCATCGCCGCCGACACCGACTACCTGTCCGAGCTGGAGGCGCACTTCGCCGCCGAGGTGAAGGCCGCCGCCCAGGGCGCGTACGAGGCGGTGGGCCGGGAGTTCAACCTCGGCTCGCCCAAGCAGTTGCAGGAGATCCTCTTCACCGAGCTGGGCCTGCCCAAGACCAAGAAGATCAAGACCGGCTACACGACCGACGCCGACGCCCTGCAGTGGCTCTACGCGCAGCAGCCGCACCCGGTGCTGGCCCACCTGCTGCGCCACCGCGACGTGGCCAAGCTCAAGTCGACAGTGGACGGTCTGCTCAAGTCGGTCTCCGACGACGGCCGGATCCACACCACCTTCAACCAGACGGTGGCGGCCACCGGGCGGCTCTCGTCCACCGAGCCCAACCTGCAGAACATCCCGATCCGCACCGAGGAGGGCCGACGCATCCGCCGGGCCTTCGTCGTGGGGGAGGGGTTCGAGTGCCTGCTCACCGCCGACTACAGCCAGATCGAAATGCGGATCATGGCGCACCTCTCCTCGGACGACGCGCTGATCGAGGCGTTCAACTCCGGCGCCGACTTCCACGCGGCCACCGCCTCGTCGGTCTTCGGGGTTCCGGTCGACGAGGTCACCCCGGACCAGCGCCGCAAGATCAAGGCAATGAACTACGGCCTGGCGTACGGGCTGAGCGCGTTCGGGCTGTCCCAGCAGCTCAGCATCGGCACCGAAGAGGCGCGCGGGCTGATGGAGAACTACTTCGCCGGCTTCGGCGGGGTGCGCGACTACCTGCACCAGGTCGTCGCCCGAGCCCGCCAGGACGGCTACACCTCGACCATCCTCGGTCGCCGCCGCTACCTGCCCGACCTGGTCAGCGACAACCGGCAACGCCGCGACATCGCCGAGCGGATGGCCCTCAACGCCCCGATCCAGGGCTCGGCGGCCGACATCATCAAGGTGGCGATGCTGCACGTCGACACCGCGCTCGGCGAGGCTGGCCTGCGCTCCCGCATGCTGTTGCAGGTGCACGACGAGCTGGTCTTCGAGGTCGCCCCCGGTGAGCGCGAGACGCTGGAGGCGCTGGTCCGACGGGAGATGGGCGCCGCGTACCCGCTGTCGGTGCCGCTGGAGGTGTCGGTGGGCGAAGGCCGGGACTGGAACAGCGCCGACCACTGAGTTACTTCAGCGGGTCGTGGCCCCAGTTCATGAGGGACCAGCGCCATTTGGTGTCGCGGACGTCGCCGGAGGGGCGTTGGGCCATGTGTCGGCGGACGTACCCGACGACCTTGCGCATGTGCTTGTAGTCGCCCTCGGACAGGTCGGCACGCTTGCGCCGCAACAGGTTGACGATCTTCCGCCCGGAGTCGTGCCCGACCGACTCGCCGCCACCGGAGTGGCCGCCCTTGTGCCAGCCGACCTGCTTCGACTCGTCGGTCTCCAGCCAGGACGACAGCTCACCGGGCTTCATGTTCACCGCCTCGGTGAACTCCCGGTAGGTGTCGCGCCCCTCGTCACGGCCGCTCATGACGCAGCGCCTCGGGTCGGTGGGCCACGTCCCGGCCCGAGTCGTCGTTGCGGATCCGGTACTGCGGCTCGTCCTCGGACGCGTTCACGGTGTGGCCGCGTACGTGCGTCCGATCGGTCAGCTTCTCCCTGACCACGCCGTGCGCCCGGCCGCTGTGACTGGCCCAGGAGACGTGGTCGCCCTCGCGGAATTCCCTCTGCTCGGCCATACGCTCCGGCTACCCGGCATCGCCGGGGCGAAACGGCGGCCGAGCCGACCGACTACGGCGTGATCTCGGTGATCGGAAGTTTGATCTCGAATGGTTCGGTCAGCTCGATCACGTCGGCGCCGTCGGCCGCCAGCTCGTACTGCCGCTCGCCGCCAGGGCCCACCCGGTCGCCGATCCGGTAGGCGTAGACGTGCACCGGGTCCTGCTCGATCCGCCAGTAGAAGGGGATGCCGGCGGCGGCGTACTCGCCGGGTTTGGCGAAGCGGTCGATCCGCCGCGTGCCCGGCGAGACGATCTCCACGGCGAGCACAACGTCCGCCGATCGCAGCATGGACTGATCAGCCGGCACCTCGGCGCGGTACAGCAGGACGTCCGGCTGCCGGCTGGTGTTGAAACCGAGCCCGACGCCGACGGCCTGGGCGACCCGGAGGTTGCTGGGCGCGTGAGATTGGAGCCACAGACGTACCAGGAATGAGATGTCCTGGTGGCCCAGGGTGGGGGAGGGGGTCACCTGGATAACACCATCGACGAGTTCGACGCGGGGAGCGTCGTCCGGCAGGGCGAGCAGGTCCTCCAGCGTGTAGTCGGCACGCTGCTGCCGCATCGGGTCCGGACACCAGGGGCCAGGTGGTGTCGGGATGGGCTCCGCGCTCATAGGGCGAGCCTACGGCCCATCGATGGGACAGCGCCTCAAGCAACGCGAGGTGGGTCGCCGCCTCCAACTGGGTGGATGCAGGTCGGACTGTGGGTGCGACGCGCTCAGGCGGCCGGCTTCTCGGTGACGAAGATGGCGGTGCCGGGGAAGAGCCGGCCGCGCAGCGGGCTCCACTGCCCCCAGATCCCCTCGTGCCCCTCCGGCCACTCCGGCTCCACCAGATCCAGCAGTCGGAACCCGGCGCCCACCAGTTCGCGGATCCGGTCGCCGAGCGTGCGGTGCTGCTCGACGTAGGTGGCCACACCGGCCTCGTCCTGCTCCACGTAGGGGGAACGGTCGAAGTACGAGTGCACGGCCGTCAGCCCGCCCTGGCCCGGGTCGTCGAGGAAGATCCACCGCATCGGGTGGGTCACCGAGAACACCCACCGGCCGCCGGGGCGCAGCACCCGGTGCACCTCGGCGAGCAGGGCCGCCGAGTCGTCCACGAACGGGATCGCGCCGAAGGCGGTGCAGGCCGTGTCGAAGGATTCGTCGGCGAACGGCAGGGCGAGCGCGTCGGCCTGCACCAGCGGTACGCGTACCCCGCTGCGGTCGGCGGCCTGCGCGGCGTGCCGCAACATGCCGGCGGACAGGTCGAAGGCGACCGGCCGGGCGCCCTGGGTGGCCAGCCAGCGGGCGGCGGACGCCGCGCCGCAGCCCACCTCCAGCACCCGCCGCCCGGACACGTCACCGAGCAGCCGGGCGTCGGCCTCGCGCAGACCCTCCGGGCACCAGACGAAGTCCACGTCACCGAGGAACGCGCCGTGCTCGGCCTGGTAGTCGTCGGCGTCGGTGTCCCACCAGCCGCGGTTAGCCCGCCGAGCCTCGGCGTCACCCACCCGGCGCCGGGTCACCCGGCTGTCGTCATCCACCGGGCTCACGCTAGGCCCCGCCGTGGCCCTGTCACGCGGTGGGCGGGGCCGACCCGCCGGGCCGGTTCGGCGCGCCTTCTCGCTGGTGCCCCCGGGGCCGCTGTGACACACGAGACACCAGAGGTGGTTTCCGGGCGATTGTTCGGCTTTCGCAGGTCATCACACGGCGAGGAGAAGGGAGGGCTTGCACGCTGTGGTAATGCGCACGGTAGGCTAGACGATGCGCTCGCGGATCGTGTGTCTCGGCAGGGAGCAGGTGCGCGGTCGACGGAGCACATCATGATCTCACTAGGCGATCGTTCGGTGTGCCCGGCGACGGATCCGCTGGCGCGAACAGGTCACCGCGACACCAGCCTGCTGTGACAACCCACCGACCGGAGCAACCGCCCACATGACGAGCAGCATCGAGGCCCCCTCGAGCGCCACCCGGGTCACCCACGACGATCTCGGTTCCGAGGAGGCTTTCCTCGCCGCGATCGACGAGACCATCAAGTACTTCAACGACGGCGACATTGTCGAAGGCACCGTCGTCAAGGTCGATCGGGACGAGGTCCTGCTCGACATCGGCTACAAGACCGAGGGTGTCATCCCCTCTCGGGAGTTGTCGATCAAGCACGACGTGGACCCCGCCGAGGTTGTGACGGTTGGTGACCACATCGAGGCCCTGGTCCTCCAGAAGGAGGACAAGGAGGGTCGTCTGATCCTCTCCAAGAAGCGGGCGCAGTACGAGCGGGCCTGGGGCACGATCGAGAAGATCAAGGACGAGGACGGTGTCGTCCGCGGCTCGGTCATCGAGGTTGTCAAGGGTGGCCTCATCCTCGACATCGGGCTGCGCGGCTTCCTGCCCGCGTCCCTGGTCGAGATGCGGCGCGTGCGTGACCTGCAGCCGTACGTCGGGCGTGAGCTCGAGGCCAAGATCATCGAGCTGGACAAGAACCGCAACAACGTGGTCCTGTCCCGCCGGGCCTGGCTGGAGCAGACGCAGTCCGAGGTGCGCACCGAGTTCCTCAACAAGCTGCAGAAGGGCCAGGTCCGCAAGGGCGTCGTGTCCTCGATCGTCAACTTCGGCGCCTTCGTGGACCTCGGCGGCGTCGACGGTCTGGTGCACGTCTCCGAGCTGTCCTGGAAGCACATCGACCACCCGTCCGAGGTCGTCGAGGTGGGCCAGGAGGTCGAGGTCGAGGTCCTGGACGTCGACCTGGACCGCGAGCGCGTCTCGCTGTCGCTGAAGGCGACGCAGGAGGACCCGTGGCGGCAGTTCGCCCGCACCCACGCGATCCAGCAGATCGTGCCGGGTAAGGTCACCAAGCTGGTGCCGTTCGGTGCGTTCGTCCGGGTGGACGACGGCATCGAGGGCCTGGTCCACATCTCCGAGCTGGCCGAGCGCCACGTGGAGATCCCGGAGCAGGTCGTCCAGGTCGGCTCCGAGGTCATGGTCAAGGTCATCGACATCGACCTTGAGCGTCGCCGGATCTCGCTGTCGCTCAAGCAGGCCAACGAGGGCTTCGTCGAGGGCGAGGAGCACTTCGACCCGACCCTCTACGGCATGGCCGCGACGTACGACACCGAGGGCAACTACATCTACCCGGAGGGCTTCGACCCGGAGACGGGCGAGTGGCTCGAGGGGTACGACAAGCAGCGCGAGACCTGGGAGAACCAGTACGCCGAGGCCCGTCAGCGCTGGGAGGCCCACACCAAGCAGGTGCAGACCTCTCGGGCCGCCGACGCCGAGGCTGCTGCCAACCCGACTCCGGTCGTTCCGGCCGCTGGCGGCGGCGGTGGCACCACCTCCTCGTCCAGCCCGGCCCCGAGCCGGCAGGCCGAGGAGCCGGCCGGCACGCTGGCCACCGACGAGGCGCTCGCCGCACTGCGGGAGAAGCTCGCCGGCGGTAAGTGACCCGCTGAACGACGAAGGGCCCCGTCCCCGCGATCTTCGGATCGTCGGGGGCGGGGCCCTCGCCGTTCCCGCCGCGCAGTCTCGGCCACCAGATCGTGCTCGATCGTGGATGTAGGGGCCTCCGGTCGGCCGGGATGCCACTACATCCTTGATCGAGCGTGATCTGACCCTGCCGTGCCCCGCGGCCCGTCGTACGGGGGTGGATGTGGCGGCGGGATTCGTGATCCGGTTGACTGGTCGGGTGCTGAGGGTGGGGTTGACCGGCGGTATCGGGTCGGGCAAGAGCGCGGTGGCTGCGCGGCTGGTCGAGTTGGGTGCGGTGCTCATCGACGCGGATCGCGTCGCGCGGGAGGTCGTCGCACCGGGCACCGAAGGGCTGGCCGAGATCGTCGCCGCCTTCTCCGAACGGGTGTTGGACGCCGACGGCGCGCTCGACCGCGCCGCGCTGGGCGCGGTGGTGTTCGCCGACGAGGCCGCCCGCCGCCGGCTGGAGGCGATCACCCACCCCCGGGTCCGCGCCCGTACCGCCGAGCTCATGGCCGCGGCGGCACCGGACGCGATCGTCGTGAACGACGTACCGCTGCTGGTGGAGGTGGGGCTCGCGCCGACGTACCACCTGGTGGTCGTCGTGCAGACGGCCGTCGGGACCCGACTGGAGCGACTGACGCGTAACCGGGGGATGGACCGCGCGGAGGCCGAGCGCCGGATCGCCGCGCAGACCGACGACGCGCGTCGCCGCGCGGCGGCGGACGTGGTGTTGACCAACGACGCGAGCCTTTCGGCGCTGCACGCCGCCGTCGACGCGCTGTGGCGGCAGCGGCTGCAGCCCTACGAGCACAACCTGCGGGAGCGGCGGGTGGTTCCGCCGGGTGAGGGCCGGGTGGCGAGGAGCGACCCGAGCTGGCCCGAGCAGTACGCACGGCTGGCCGCCCGGATCCGTCACGCGCTCGCCCCGGCCGACCTGCGGATCGACCACATCGGCGCGACCGCGGTGTCCGGCTCCGCCGCCGCCGACGTCATCGACGTGCAGGTGGCCGTGCCCACCCTCGCCGACGCCGACGGGGCACTGGCCGACCGGCTGGCGAACGCCGGGTTCCCACGGGTGCCGGGGCACTGGTGGGACGACCCGCGTCCGGCCGGCCAGGGCCGGTGGGAGAAGCGGCTGCACGGCAGCGCCGACCCGGCCCGGCCGGTGCGCCTGCACGTGCGGGCGGCCGACTCCCCGGGCTGGCGGTACGCGCTGCTGATGCGCGACCACCTGCGCGCCGATCCGGATCAGCGGGCGGCGTACCTGCTGCTCAAGCGGGATCTGGTCGAAGCGGCACCGGACGTCGGCGGCCCCGGCACGGCCCGCGATCCCTGGTTCGACGAGGAGTACCTGCGGGCCGAGCAGTGGGCCGCGCAGACTGGCTGGCGGCCCTGAGCGGAACCGGCCAGCGCGCCGGGTGAGCGGTGGATCAGCGGACGCTCGGCCGTGGCGGGCCGCCCGGTCGGGTGGTGGCCGCCGGGCGGGGCGGCGGGCTGAGGCGGGGCACCACGGCCGGACTGAGGTTCAGCTGTGCCCACGCGCCGGCGCCGGTGTGCAGCTCCACCCGGCGCAGCGACCCGTCCCGCTCGATCCAGTAGCGCAGCCGTCCGGCGGCCGTGCGCAGCTCCACGACGTCCACGATCCGCCCGTCGGCGACGTCCTCGCGTACCCGCACGGCCGCTCCGCGTTGCCCCACCGGCCCGGCGGCGGCCACCGCGGCGTCGACCAGCCGGTCCAGGTCGTCCCCGCCCGACCGGGTGAGCCGCCACGACCCTCCGGGCACCGGCAGCGGCGGCCGGCCCGGCGTCTCCGCGGTGCCGCCGCCACCGGCCTCGGCCGGCACGTCCGCCCGGGACAGACCGGCCGCGTCCCGGCGCAGCAGGGTCCGGCGGTCCGGTACGCCCAGGTCGGCGACCGCCAGGTACGCGGTGCCGGCGGTCCAGCTCAACCAGCCCGAGCCCCGCAGGTTGGCGTCCGTGCCCACCGGCGCGCTCACCGTCACCGTGGCACCGCCCTGGGCACGTAGCCGGGCCGGCAACCGGGCCACCCGTCGCTGCTCCGCGTCGGTCAGGGCGCGGGGCAGACCGGGGCGGCCACCGAGCGCGTCCACCGGGCGCAGCGTGGGCCGGTCGATCCGGTTGAGGAGCACCGTGACGGGGCCGACGCCGGGCAGCCGGGTCGTCAACTTGTGCAGTCGCGCATCCTGGTCCAGCCAGTAGCGGGTCGACCCGTCCGGCGCGGCCCCGGCGGTGGTGCCGCCCGGCGTGCTGCTGTCCGGCGTGGTGCCGCCTGGTCTGGTGCCGCCCGCGGCGGGTGGGGTCGTGGTGGGCAGCGGTGCCGACACGACGTCCACCGGCCCGGCCGCGAGCACCTCCCGGGCGACCCAACGGGCGTCGCCGTCGGCCGGGTCCGGGCGGTCGGCGGTGAGGCTCCGGAGCAGATCGAGGACCGGCGCCAGCCCCGCACCGGGCGTCAGCCGGTGCAGCCGCCAGCGGTCCGGAGGTGGCACCAGCGGCGGCGCGGCGGGGGTGGGCACGGCGGTCGGGTCCGGTCGGATCACCAGCACCGACCCGGTGCTCTGCAACAAACCCCGGTCGACGCCCGCCCCCGGCCCGCCCACGTCCAGGTAGAGCAGGGGCTGCGACCAGTCCACCCACCCCACCAGTTCGGTACGGGCGGCGCCGGTCCCGGCGGTGACGTGCACCCCGGAGCGCAGGTCCCGCAGGTTGGTGACCCGCATCGCGGCCAGTCGCTCGGCCTCCGCGACGGTCAGCGGCCGGGCCGGCTCGGGAGGGTCGGGCGCCCAGCTCAGCAGCCCGATCACCAGCGCCGTCGCGGACGTCACCGCGGTCAGCCCGAGCAGCAGCAGCACCGTACGTCGGCGGCGGCTCGCCGGGGACGAACCGACGGCGTCCGTGTCGGTGGCATCGGTGACGTCGGCGGTGCGGCTCATCCGGGCGGAAGGGCCGCTGGTGCCCGCACCCCCGCCGGTGGGGGCGGCGCCCGCCGACCGGCCGGCGGTGGCGGCTGCGGCGCTCGCCGAACCGGTGCGGTGCCGGCCGGTGCCGGGCCGGCCCGAGTCGGCGCCCGCGCCGGGCCGGCCGGTGCCGCGTCGACCGCTGGTGGTGCCGGTGTGGTGGCGCCGGGACGGGTCCCCGGGATCGGACTCGGGTGCCGGGGTCGCAGAGGTGTCCACGGATGTGAAACGGGCGGGACGGTGCCGGGGTGACGAGCAGGGGCGCTCGCGGCGGCCGGTCTGCGCCGTGAGCGCGACCACACGGGTGCGCACGCCGGATGGGCCGGGTGCTGCGACCGCTGTGCCGGGGGCGGCCCGCCGTGATGACGGCGTGGCCACCGGCCCGGTCGGCCGCCGCGAGCGGCCTACATGAAGAGGGTAGTCCCGGTGACATGTGCCACACAATGGGAATATCGAAGCCGATCACGTACCCTGCGCGACGGCCCGAACCTGTCGGACCTCCGGCGTACCGTTGACGTCATGGCGCTCGACATTCCCCGGCTCGACGGCCGCTTCCAGGTCGTCAGCGACTTCCAGCCGGCCGGTGACCAGCCGGCCGCCATCGACGATCTTGAGCGGCGGGTTCGGCGCGGCGACCGCAACACGGTGCTGCTCGGCGCGACCGGCACCGGAAAGAGCGCCACCACGGCGTGGCTGATCGAGCGGTTGCAGCGCCCGACCCTGGTGCTCGCCCCGAACAAGACGCTCTGCGCGCAGTTGGCCAAGGAGTTCGGCGAGTTGCTGCCGGACAACGCGGTCGAATACTTCGTCTCGTACTACGACTATTACCAGCCCGAGGCATACATCCCGCAGACCGACACCTACATCGAGAAGGACTCCTCGATCAACGAGGAGGTCGAGCGGCTGCGGCACTCGGCGACGATGTCGCTGCTCACCCGCCGCGACGTGGTCGTCGTGGCGACCGTCTCGGCGATCTACGGCCTGGGCACCCCGGAGGAGTACCTCGACCGGGCGATCCGGGTCGAGGTCGGCCAGGAGGTCGACCGCGACCAGCTGCTCCGGCGGCTGGTCGACATCCGCTACACCCGCAACGACATGGCCTTCCAGCGGGGCACCTTCCGCGTCCGGGGCGACACGCTGGAGATCATCCCGGCGTACGAGGAGTTGGCGGTCCGCATCGAGATGTTCGGCGACGAGGTGGAGAAGCTCTATTACCTCAACCCGTTGACCGGTGACGTGGTCCGCGAGGTCAACCAGTTGGTGATCTTCCCGGCGACCCATTACGCGGCCGGCCCGGAGCGGATGGAGCGGGCCATCCGCGACATCGAGGCGGAGCTGGCCGAGCGGCTGGCCGAGTTGGAGCGGCAGGGCAAGCTGCTGGAGGCGCAGCGGCTGCGGATGCGCACCACGTACGACATCGAGATGATGCGGCAGGTCGGTTTCTGCTCCGGCATCGAGAACTACTCCATGCACATGGACGGGCGGCTGCCCGGCAGCCCACCGCACTGCCTGCTCGACTACTTCCCGGACGACTTCCTCACCGTCGTCGACGAGTCGCACGTGACGATCCCGCAGATCGGCGGCATGTACGAGGGCGACGCGTCGCGTAAGCGGATGCTCATCGACCACGGTTTCCGGCTGCCCAGCGCCGCCGACAACCGGCCGTTGCGCTTCGACGAGTTCCTGGAGCGGGTCGGCCAGATGGTCTACCTCTCCGCGACCCCCGGCACGTGGGAGATGGAGCAGGCCCAGGGCGAGTTCGTCGAGCAGGTCATCCGCCCCACCGGCCTGGTCGACCCGCAGGTCGTGATCAAGCCGACCAAGGGCCAGATCGACGACCTCATGCACGAGATCAAGCTGCGGACCGACGCCGACGAGCGGGTCCTCGTCACCACTCTGACCAAGAAGATGGCCGAGGATCTGTCGGACTACCTGCTGGAGAACGGCGTCCGGGTGCGTTACCTGCACTCCGAGGTCGACACGCTGCGCCGGGTGGAGCTGCTGCGCGAGCTGCGTCAGGGTGAGTACGACGTGCTGGTCGGCATCAACCTGCTCCGCGAGGGTCTGGACCTGCCCGAGGTGTCGCTGGTGGCGATCCTCGACGCCGACAAGGAGGGCTTCCTGCGCAGTGGTCGCTCCCTGATCCAGACCATCGGGCGGGCCGCCCGTAACGTGTCCGGCCAGGTGCACATGTACGCCGACAAGATCACCCCGTCGATGGCGGCGGCGATCGACGAGACCGACCGGCGTCGCGCCAAGCAGATCGCGCACAACGAGGCGCACGGGATCAGCCCCGAGCCGCTGCGTAAGAAGATCCACGACATTCTGGACGACATCTACCGCGAGGCGGAGGACACCGAAAACTCCCGCGTCGGCGGCGCGGCGCGGCAGCTTTCGCGGGGCAAGGCGCCGGTCAAGGAGACCCGCAGCCGCAGTCGGTCCGCTGCCGCCACCACCTCCCGGGAGGGCATGGCCCGCGCCGACCTCGCCCAGCTCATTCAGGAGCTGAACGACCAGATGCTGGCCGCCGCCCGCGAGTTGCAGTTCGAGCTGGCGGCGCGGATCCGCGACGAGGTCTCCGACCTGAAGAAGGAGCTGCGCGGGATGGACGTCGCCGGCGTGAAGTGACCGCCCCGGGCCGGGCTGGCATCGAAGAGGGCGGTCCGGTGGGTGCGACCCGGCGACCACGGTCGAGAACCGGTCGAACGGCAGGTACGGCGCTGTTCGACCGGTTCACCGCACTGACCGTTTGATTGCGGTGTGCGAGCGAGCTATTGCACTGGGTGATCGTCCTGCGTACGCTCCCTCGATGGGGAGGCCGGGATGCCGTTGCCAACAAGTCCTGTCATTCGACGCGCACGGCTCGGCGCCGAGCTGCGCCAGCTACGCCGGCGTGAGGCGCTGACCCTGGAGCAGGTCTGCGACCGGTTGGGTTGGGCCTCGACGTCGAAGCTGTCCCGCATCGAGCTGGGCCAGAGCCGTCCGGACCTCGCCGACGTGCTGGATCTGCTCGACGTCTACCAGGTGCCGGTGTCGGACCGGGACGCGCTGATCGTGATCGCGCGGGACGCGGCCACCAGCCGTGGCTGGTGGAAGACGCTCGGCGAGATGAGTGAGCGCCAGCGCGTCTACGCCGAGTTGGAGGCGGGGGCGGCCCACATCGTCGAGTTCCAACCGGCGGTCGTGCCAGGGCTGCTCCAGACACCGGCGTACGCCAGGTCCCGGGTCGCCGCTGGTGCTCTGGTCGCGCCGAAGGTCGACGTGGAGGCGGAGGTGCGCGCCCGGGCGCTGCGGCAGGAGGTGCTGCGCCGGGCCGACCCGCCCCGCTACACGGCGGTGCTCGCCGAGGCGGTGTGCGAGCCGGGTGACCTGCCGGTCGCGGTCTGGCGGGAACAGCTGCGACACCTGGTGGCCGTGACCGGGCTGGCGCACGTGACGGTGCGGCTGCTGCCGCGCGGGGCGTCCGGCGACGGGCTGCACCCGCTCACGCCGTACTCGTGGTATGCCTTCCCCGACCCGGAGGATCCGCGCACGGTGATGCTGGAGGCGTTGACGACCGACGTCCGGCTGGCGACGACGCTCGACGTCGAGCGGTACGAGCGGATGACCGAGGCGCTGTTGGCGGCTGCGCTGTCACCGGAGGAGACGGTCACGGCGCTGGCCCGGCGCGTCGGCGAGTGAGCGCCGTCGGGTGAGCGCCGTCGGGTGACGCGCACGGCGGCACGCCGCGCGGTCACCGGGCCCGGCGCCCCCGAGCCCGTCGGGACCGGGGACCGACGCGTGCGGTGCGCACGATAAACCTGGGGTACGACAGCTCCACTCAGGCCGGTACGTCGAGGAAGTGCTCGACCAGCGGCGGCCCGGCGAAGTGCGGCCCGATCAGGTCACGCCACTGCGCGAACCGCTCGGTGGCCCGGAAGTTCTCCTCGTGCGCCTCGACCGAGTCCCATTCGACCAGCAGCACGAACCGGGTCGGGGACTCGATGCCCCGGGTCATCCGCACCGAACGGCAGCCGGGGGTCCCGGCGAGGACCGGGTGACCCTGGGCGTACGCGGCGACGAACGCGTCCTCGTGTCCGGGTAGTACGTCGATCAGCGCGACCTCTAGCACCATGGGGGAAGCCTCCCACGGGGTGGGGGAGCGCGGGTGCCGAGGGTCCGTTCCGCGGGGCGGTGGCTGCCCACCGGCTGCCCGAGGTGTGATCACGGCGAGTGGTGGGCAACAATGGTCCGCGCGGAGGGGAGTATTCCCTCGCGACGAAGTCGTCAGCACGGTCGATCGTCGGAACGTCGGCGCCGACCCGGCTTCGTCGGTCGCCGTCCGATCGCGGGCGGGGACGGAAGAGACCTCCGACAGTCACCAGAGTGAGCGACAGCGGCACACCGGCCCTCCCGGGGGCGTACGGTGTGCCCGACGCCGCGTGTCTGCCGGAGGAATGAAACGTTGGACGTGTCCGGACTGGTGTGGGCGGGGACTCTCGTCGCACTGACTGCGGTGCTGCTCGTCGATCTGTTGATCATCGGCAGGCGCCCACATGAGCCGAGCGTGCGGGAGTCGAGCCTCTGGGTCGCCTTCTACGTCGGTCTGGCCCTGCTCTTCGGCGTCGGCGTCTGGCTGACCTCCGGGGCCAGTTCGGCCGGGCAGTTCTACACCGGCTGGCTCACCGAGTACAGCCTCTCGGTGGACAACCTCTTCGTCTTCGTGATCATCATGGCTCGCTTCGGGGTGCCCCGGCCGTACCAGCAGAAGGTGCTGCTTGTCGGCATCGTGCTGGCGTTGCTGATGCGCGGCGGCTTCATCGCCGCGGGCGCGGCGCTGATCAGCCAGTTCTCCTGGGTGTTCTACATCTTCGGGGCGTTCCTGATCTACACGGCGGTGAACCTGGCTCGTCAGGGCGAGCCGGACGAGGACGAGTTCTCCGAGAACGTGCTGATCCGGTGGAGCCGCAAGGCGCTGCCGATCTCCAAGACGTACGACGGCGCGAAGTTGGTCACCCACGAGGGCGGTCGCCGAGTCTTCACCCCGCTGTTGATCGTGATGATCGCCATCGGCACCACCGACCTGATCTTCGCCCTGGACTCGATCCCGGCGATCTTCGGCATCACCCAGGAGCCGTACCTGGTCTTCACCGCGAACGTCTTCGCGCTGATGGGTCTGCGCCAGCTCTACTTCCTGCTCGGCGGCCTGCTCAACCGACTGATCTACCTGAGCTACGGGCTGGCCGTCGTGCTGGGCTTCATCGGGGTCAAGCTGGTGCTGGAGGCGTTGGCCGACAACAACCTGCCGTTCATCAACGGCGGGGAGCACGTCGGCTGGGCGCCACACATCCCGATCTGGCTCTCCCTGCTGGTCATCGTCGGCACGCTGGGCGTCGCCACCGTCGCCAGCCTGGTCAAGTCCGGCCGGGACCGACGCCGTGAGCTGGCCGAGGCCCGACGCTGAACCACCCCCGGCCGGGTGCCCCGAGGCGCCCGGCCGGTCAGACCCGGTGCACGCCGACCAGGGTCGCGGCGCGGTCGGCCGGCATCGGCTCCTCCAACACCCGCCGCCGCCGGTAGCAGGCGTGCAGCATCCGCCGGTTGCCGCGACCCCCGGCGACGGCGGTGACGATGCCGATGTGGTGGATCTTGCGGCCGGGGCGGGCGAAGAAGTAGAGGTCGCCGGGGCGCTCCGCGCCCAGCGGCAGCGGGTTCGTCGCCACCGCCTGGTCGTCGGCGTCGCGCGGCAGCAGCACCCCGAACCGGCGCCAGGCGAGGTGCACGAGGCCCGAGCAGTCGATGCCGTGTGCGGAGAGCCCGCCCCAGACGTAGGCCACGTGCAGCAGCCGCTGGGCCACGGCGAGCACGTCGGCGGGGTCGGGTGGCCCGACCGGCGTCGGGACGAGCTGGCTGTCGGACAGCCAGAGCGGCGTGGCCCGACCGGGGACGTGCACCGGCCGCCAGCCGCCACGCGCCGGGCCGGCCGGGACGAGGCGGGTGCCGACGACGACGCCGGGCAGCACCACCGGCCCGTCCGGGTCGGCGCGCAGCCCGGTGACCGTGGCGTCCACCACCAGCGGGTCGCCCGTGACGGCCGGGCCGACACCGACCAGTTGGTCGGCGGGGAGCCAGCCCGGGTAACCGCGCGGATCGAGCTTGGCCGCCGGTTGTTCGACGGCGACCACGCGCGCCCACCCATCCGGGCGTAGCTCGCTGACGAGGACCCGCTCGCCGAGCAGGAGCTGGCTCAGCACACAGTCGCCCACCTGCTGGTCGGTGTCCATGCCGGAGACCCAGGCCGGGATGTCGGCGCCGGCGGTGAGCGCCGGCCCGTCGATCGACCGGACCGCCTCGGGGGAGGACCACAGCGTCGCGACCGCGACCCGGACGAGGGCCTCGCGGCCCGGTTGGAGCTCCACGTCAACCCCCAGCTCGTGTTGGCTGTCAGGGAAACTCTATGAAAGAAAGCAACGACCATCAACCGTGAGTCTGAATCTTTACTTCAGCAAGGCCGGAGATGCCGAGCCCGGGCGCGTCCGGCAGCACCACGGTCGGCCCCTCGTACCGGATGCCACCCCGCACCGGCGACCAGGCCAGCCACCAGGCGGCATCCAGGTCGGAGACCGCCGTGGTGCCGTACGCGGCGACCAGACTCGCCGCCGCGCCGATGCCGACCTGGGTCTCCATCATCGAGCCGACCACCGTGCCGAGCCCGTGCGCGTCGGCCAGCTCCAGCAGGGTGCGCGCCGGCTGCAGCCCACCGCACTTGGCCAGCTTGACGTTGACCAGGTCGGCGGCCCGGCGGCGGATCACCTCCACCAGGTCACGGGTCCCGAAGACCGCCTCGTCGGCCAGGATCGGCACGGACACCCGGTCGCTGACCCAGGCCAGCCCGTCCAGGTCCCAGCGGGCCACCGGCTGCTCGACCAGCTCCACGTCCAGCCCCGCGTCCTCGATGCCGCGGATCACCCGGACCGCCTCGCGCGGCGTCCAGCCCTGGTTCGCGTCGAGCCGGATCCGAGCGCCGGCGCCGACCGCCGCCCGGACCGCTCGTACCCGGTCCAGGTCGCCTGCCGCGTCGGTACCGACCTTCAGCTTCAGCACGCCGAAGCCGTCGGCCTGCCGCTGGCGCGCGGCCGACGCCAGGTCCACCGCGTCGCCCGCCGCCAGCGTGACGTCCGTCGGAACGCGCAGGGTCGTGCCGCCGAGCAACCGCACCAGGGGTACGCCCAAACGCCGCGCGGCAAGGTCGTGCAGCGCCACGTCCACCGCCGCCTTCGCGGCCTCGTTGCCGACCACCGCGCGTCGCACCTCGGCGCAGCGGGCCACCAGGTCGTCCGGGTCGCGTCCGGTGAGCAGTGGCCCGAGCAGCTCCCGGACACACGCCTGCGCTCCGGCGACCGACGCGCCGGTGACCTGCCAGACCTGCGGTGCCTCGCCGAAGCCGGACCGGCCATCGGCGTCGATCAGTTCGACGATCAGGGTGTCCACCGTGGTCGTTCGGCGCAGCGCGGTCACGAACGGGGTGTGTAAGGGGGCAGAAACCCGGTGGGTGCGTACCGCCGAGATCGTCATGTGGGGCACCCTATACGGAGGCACGCGGCGGAAGGGGACACCGGATGACCGGGCGGGACTGGGCGATGGTCGGCGCGCCGAACGCACGTGACCTGGGCGGCCTCGTCGCCGTCGACGGCCGGCGGGTGCGCTCGGGACGGTTGATCCGCACCCCGGCGCTGGGCCGGCTCACCGACGAGGACCTGCCGGTGCTCGCCAAGCTCGGGCCGACCTGCGTGCTCGACCTGCGCGACGGCTCCGAGATCGCGGTCGCCCCGGCGGACCGGCTGGCCGGCGAGCCGCGCGTCCTGCACCTGCCGATACACGACCCGGACCACCCGGTCTTCACGTACGTCTCGGCGGTGCTGCTCGGCCACGACCTCGACGCGTACGCGGAGCTGGCCCGGCAGGGCACGGCGGGGGCGATGGCCGAGATCTACCGGTGGTTCGTCACCGGCGAGGCGGCCCGGGTCAACTTCGGCGCGGCGGTACGGCTGGCCGCCCAGCCGGAGAACCTGCCGTTGGTCTACCACTGCTCGGCCGGCAAGGACCGCACCGGCTGGCTCACCGTCATCCTGCTCAGCGCGCTCGGCGTGGACGAGGCCGACATCCGCGCCGAGTACCTGCGCAACAACGAGCTGACCGACAGCCTCCGCGCGGTGCTCATCGAGGCGATGCGGCGGCGACAACCCACACTGGACGTCGACGCGGTGCTGCCGGTGCTGGAGGTCCGGACCGAATACCTCGACGCCGGCTACCAGGAGGTGCACCGGCTGCACGGCTCGTTCGACGGCTACCTGCGTGACGGGCTGGGGCTGACCGACGAGGTCCTCACGGCGCTGCGGGCGCAACTGCTGGAGTGACAGCCGCACCGGGCGGCGCGGCGGCGCGGGTAACCCGTCCGACGACGATCAGCGCCTGACCGGCCGCGTACGTCGCCATCACCAGCACCGGCGCGCCGGGCGGCTGGGCCACCCCCGCCACCCCGGCGGCGATCAGCAGGTCGGAGCCGAGGAACAGCGCGGCCCCCAGACCGACCCGCCAGCCCTGGGTCACGGCGGTGGCGGCCATCGCCGCCAGCGCGAACGCGTACCCGGCCACCGGAACGGCCAGCCCGGCGTCGGTCAGCCCCACCCACATCCAGGCCAGCGCGACGACGGTCAGCACCGCGTACCCCAGCGGGACCGCGACAAGCGGCGGACGGCGCAGCGCGGTCGCGGCGCCGTGCCGGGTGAAGGCCACGAGGTAGCAGACGTGGGCGGCGAGGAAGAGGACCATGCCGGCGATGAACCAGCCGGTGCCGTCGCCCAGCAACGCCACGTCGCCGCCGGTGGAGAACGCCAACGCGGCGAGCACCAGCCGGTCCGGACGGGCGCCGCGCTCGGCGGTGGCCCGCCAGAGGTACGCGGCCAGCAGCGGCATCAGCAGTGGCTTGGTGAGCAACTCGACGACACGGCTGTCGACGGCGTTGGCCAGCAGGTTCGCCGCGGTCACGACGAGGAAGGCGACGAGCAGGACACGGCTGCGGGGCATCAGCGGCTCCGAGGTGGGGGGGGTGGGAGCAGCCTAGCCGGGTCGACCGGTGCCGGTCAGAGCCGGTGGCGGGCCGCCCAGACCTGGGCCGAGATGTGGGCGATCAGACGACAGGCGTCGTCCTCGACCTCCTCGCCGCCGGACCCGCCGTCGGCCAGGTCGGTGGTGGTGCACACAGCGATGACGTACGGCGGTGCGTCGTCGGGCAGCACCACGCCGACGCCGTGGCGCACACCGCGTACCCAACCGTTCTTGTGCGCGATCCGGGTGCCCTCCGGCAGGCCGGCGGCCAGGTCCTCGCGGTGCTCCTGGCCGAGCAGCACGTCCAGCATGTCGGCGCAGCCGGCAGGCGAGGCGAGCCGGCCGGTGGCCGCGGCCCCGGTGGCCAGCGCACCCAGCAGGGCGGCCAGGTCGGCGGCGGTGACCGCGTTGGTGATGCCGGCCTCGCGGGCGGCGAAGTCCTCGATGCCCCGGCCGGTCACACTGTGCCGGGCTCCGGCCAGCGCCCACACCTCGGCGACCGCGGGCAGGCCGACCTGCCCGATGAGCAGGTTGGTGGCCAGGTTGCTGGACCGCACGATCATCCGTTCGGCGAGCCAGCGCAGCGGCGCGCTGCCGCCGACCCGCTCCCACACCGCGTCGTCGTTGTCGTAGTGCGGTGCGCAGGAGAACCGGGGCGCGCCGGGCTGGGCCGAGTCGAACTCGTTGACCACCGGGACGTCGCCGTCCAGCTCCAGCGTGCCGGCCTCGGCGGCGCGGTGCAGGGCGGCGAGCACCGCCACCTTCATGGTGCTGGCGGCGTAGTGGGCGGCGTCCGCGTGGCGGGTCCAGGTCGGCGGCGCGTCGAGTCGACCCACGTACGCCGAGACGGTGCCCGGCACCCGGTCCAGGTGGGCGTCGAGATCATCCCAGGTCATGCCGGTGACCGTAGCGGATCACCGGCGGTTCGGTCGGCCGGCCGCGTACCCCCGTCGGAAAACGGACGGGCGCGTCGGCCGCAAGCGGCCGACGCGCCCAGTGTCGGACGTCGGTGGGTCAGCCGGCGTGCTTGCGGCGGGCGGCGGCCCGACCCCGCAGCTGCTGGTCGAGCACCACCTTGCGGATGCGAACCGCGGTCGGGGTGACCTCGACGCACTCGTCCTCGCGGCAGAACTCCAGCGCCTGCTCCAGCGAGAGCTTGCGCGGCGGGATCAGCTTCTCGGTCTCGTCGGAGGTCGAGGCCCGCATGTTGGTGAGCTTCTTCTCCTTGGTGATGTTGACGTCCATGTCGTCGGAGCGCGAGTTCTCGCCGACGATCATGCCCTCGTACACCTCGGTGGTCGGGTCGACGAAGAGCTGGCCGCGCTCCTGCAGGTTGATCATCGCGAAGGCGGTGACCGCACCGGCCCGGTCGGCGACCAGCGAACCGTTGTTGCGGGTCCGCAGCTCGCCGAACCACGGCTCGTACGACTCGAAGACGTGGTGCAGGATGCCGGTGCCCCGGGTGTCGGTCAGGAACTCGGTGCGGAAGCCGATCAGGCCACGCGCCGGGACCAGCCACTCCATCCGGATCCAGCCGGTGCCGTGGTTGACCAGCTGCTCCATGCGGCCCTTGCGGGTCGCCAGGAGCTGGGTGATCGCGCCCAGGTACTCCTCGGGGGCGTCGATGGTGAGCCGCTCGACCGGCTCGCAGGTCTTGCCGTCGATCTCCCGGGTGACCACCTGGGGCTTGCCGACGGTCAGCTCGTAGCTCTCCCGGCGCATCTGCTCGACCAGGATGGCCAGCGCCAGCTCGCCGCGGCCCTGCACCTCCCAGGCGTCCGGCCGCTCGGTGGGCAGCACCCGCAGCGACACGTTGCCGACCAGCTCCTTGTCGAGCCGGTCCTTGACCATCCGCGCGGTGACCTTGGAGCCCTTGACCCGGCCGACCAGCGGCGAGGTGTTGGTGCCGATGGTCATCGAGATGGCCGGCTCGTCGACGGTGATCAGCGGCAGCGCCACCGGGTTCTCCACGTCCGCGAGGGTCTCACCGATCATGATCTCGGGGATGCCGGCGACGGCGATGATGTCGCCCGGGCCGGCGCTCTCGGCCGGCTTGCGCTCCAGGCCTTCGGTCATCAGCATCTCGGAGATGCGGACCCGCTGGGTGCTGCCGTCGGTGCGGCACCAGGCCACCGTCTGGCCCTTGCTGATCGTGCCCTGGCGGATCCGGCACAGCGCGAGGCGGCCGAGGAACGGCGAGGCGTCGAGGTTCGTCACGTGCGCCTGCAACGGCGCGTCCTCCTCGTACGCGGGTGCCGGGATGGTGTCCAGCAGGGTGCGGAACAGCGGCTCCAGGGAGTCGCTGTCGTCCGGCACCGAGCCGTCGGCGGGCTGGGTCAGCGAGGCGATGCCGTCGCGGGCGCAGGCGTAGACGATCGGGAAGTCGATCTGCTCCTCGTCGGCGTCCAGGTCGAGGAAGAGCTCGTAGGTGTCGTCCACGACCTCCTTGATCCGGGCGTCCGGACGGTCCACCTTGTTGATCACCAGGATGATCGGCATGCGCGCCCGCAGCGCCTTGCGCAGCACGAAGCGGGTCTGCGGCAGCGGCCCCTCGCTGGCGTCGACGAGCAGCACCACGCCGTCGACCATGGTCAGGCCGCGCTCGACCTCGCCACCGAAGTCGGCGTGACCGGGGGTGTCGATGATGTTGATGGTGACCGGGTCGGAGCCGTCCGCCGGCAGGTAACGCACGCCGGTGTTCTTGGCCAGGATGGTGATGCCCTTCTCCCGTTCCAGGTCACCGGAGTCCATCACCCGCTCGGTGGTCTCGCCGCGTGCGCCGTACGCGCCGGCCTGCCGCAACATGGCGTCGACCAGGGTGGTCTTGCCGTGGTCGACGTGAGCGATGATGGCGACGTTGCGGAGGTCGGTGCGAAGCTGCATACCCTCTATCCTTCCGCCTGCGCTCGCGCAGGCTGCGTCGGGGTCACCCCCAGGTGCCCCTGATCTATGGTGAAACTGCTGTCCGGGTCGTTACCCCGGCTGGCATGCTGGCTCCCGTGTCCCGGGGGCCTGAGTGCACGACCTGCTGACCGTGGTGCAGGGTCTGCCCACCCTGTGGATCTACCTGGTCGCCGCGCTCATCGTGGCGGGCGAAACCGCGGTGATCTTCGGCCTGCTGGTGCCGGGCGAGGCTACCCTGCTGCTCGTCGGCTTCCTCACCTACAACGGTACCTTGCGGCTCGGGCCGGCGTTGCTCGCGATGATCGCCGCGGCGGTGGTCGGCGACACGCTGGCGTTCCGCGCCGGTCGGCGGTACGGCCCGAAGTTGCGTGCCGGGCTGGGCCACCGGGTCGGGCCCGAGCGGTGGCGCCGGGCCGACACCATGCTCGCCCGGCTCGGTGGTCGGGGCGTGTTCGCGGCCCGCTGGGTGGCCTTCGCCCGCACCCTGGTTCCCCGGCTGGCCGGCTCGGCCGGCATGTCGTACCGGCGGTTCGCCCCGTGGAACCTGGCCGGCGTCATCACCTGGGTGGGCGGCTCCGTGCTGCTCGGTCATCTCGCCGGTGAGTCGTACGACACGGTCTCCCGGCTGCTCGGTCGGGCCACCGGCGCGGTGCTGGTGCTGCTGGCCGGGCTGCTGGGTGTGGTGCTCGCCGGGCGGTGGCTCGGTCGGAATCCCGACCCGGTGCGCGCCCTGCTGTCCCGGGCCGGGGCGTTGCCTCCGGTGCGCTGGCTCAGCGCCCGCTACGGGATCCTGTTCTTCCTGTTGGCCATGCGGATCGGGCCGGCCTGGACGCTGCTGCTCAACCTCGCCGCCGGGTTGCTGCTGCTCTTCGCCACCGGGTTCGCCATCGCCGGTCTGCTCGCCGTCGCGGTGGGCAACAGCGGGTTGGCCGCGCTGGACGGGGCGATCGCGAGCTGGTTCGCGGCCCGCCGGACGCCAGACGCGGCCGACGCCACCCTGATCGTGGTGTCCCTGGTGCGCGGGTGGGTGTTGATCGTGCTGGTGGCCCTGGTGGCGGCGGTGCTGGCGTGGCGCAATCGGCCGTGGCGGGCGGATCTGCTCAGCGTGGTCGGCACGGTGGGCGCGTTCGTGCCGCTGGTGGTGTTGGCCGTGGTGGCCGAGTTGACCGGCTCGGCCGGCAACGAAACCCGGTTCCCGACGCAGAACGCGGTGGTCGCGGCGAGTTTTTGCACCCTGGCGTGGCTGGTGTCGCGCAGCGCCCACTGGCCGGTGGCGGTGACCGCGTGGACGGCCGCCGCCGCAGGCGTGCTGGGGGTCGGCGGCGCGCGGCTCTACCTCGGGTTGGACACGGCGAGCGGCACGGCGGCGGCGGTGCTGCTCGGTGTGCTGTGGACGGTGGTGTTCATGGTCGCCTGGGCCACCCGGGACCGGGCGATGGGCGATCGGGAGCAGCCGACCGACCCGGTGCGGCCACCGCAGGGGCCCCGACGACCGGTCGAACCTTGCTAAGTTGCGACGACTGTCACACGGGGGAGGAACGCAATGCGTGGACGGACCGCCCAAGTGGGTGCCGTGCTGCTCGCCGGGCTGCTGCTCGCCGGCACGGCGGCCGGCTGCGCCGACCGGGGGGAACGCCCGTCGGGCCAGGCCGCCCCCGTGTCGGTCACCGAGGAGCCGACCGTCGACCCGGTCGATGAGGCGATCGTCGAGCCGAGCCCGTCGGTGAGCGCCGTGGAGTCGATCGGCGTGGCGCCGAGCCGCAGCGCGTCAGCGTCCCCCACGCCGTCGAAGAAGCCGACCCGACCGAAGACCACGGCGCCGAAACCCCGCGCGGTGGCCAAGCCGCCGACCGAGACCCAGGTCCCGCCGGCGCCCCCGAAGCCCGCCCCGGTGTCCTGCAAGCCCTCGTACAAGGGCACCCAGGCCAGCCGGGCCGAGGCGAAGGCCGCGCTGGCCGACGCGGCGGCGCGCACCTACTGGCCGACCTCCGCACCGGACATCAAGGTCCCACTCAACCTGGTGAAGGCCACCGCGTGGCAGGAGAGCGGCTGGCAGTCCAACATCTACGCGTGCGACGGCGGCGTCGGGCTGATGCAGGTGATGCCGGGCACGGCGACCTGGATGAACCAGCGGTTCGAGCAGCGCTACGACATCGCCGACTACCGCGACAACGCGTACCTGGGCGCCAACTACCTGGCCTGGCTGACCAAGTACATCGGCGACATGTACTTCGAGTCCGACTTCCGACTCGACGCGGGCCTGTGCACCGCCGAGCTGGATTCCTGCCTGCTCAACGCGGTGATCGCGGCGTACAACTACGGGCACGGGGCGGTGGCGCGGAAGGGGGAGCCGCTGACCATCCCCAACCCGTCCTACGTGCGCAACGTGCGGGCGCTGATGACCGAGTGCGTCTGTCTGGACTACTGAGCGCGCGAACGGGGGCGGGGTCGGGTGGTCCCCGGCCTCGCCCCCGTCGCGTGGGCGGTCAGTCGCGTGCGGTCACCGGCGCCGGCGTGGTCTCTTCCTGGCGCGCGTCGATGCGCCCCGGCCACCAGAAGCGGTCGCCGAGCAGGAACGCCAGTGCCGGCACCAGCACCGTGCGGACCAGCAGGGTGTCCAGGAGGACGCCGATGCAGACGATGATGCCGATCTGGGTCAGCGTGATCAGCGGCAGCACGCCGAGGACGGCGAACACCGCGGCGAGCAGCACTCCGGCGCTCGTGATGACACCGCCGGTGACGCGCAGCGCGGAGAGCATCCCGGCGCGGGTGCCGGCCGTGCGGGCGTCCTCCCGAGCCCGGGTGACCAGGAAGATGTTGTAGTCCACCCCGAGTGCCACCAGGAACACGAAGGCGAGCAGCAGCACGCCGCTGTCCAGAGCCGGGAAGTCCAGCACGTGGTCGAAGAGCAGCCACGCCGCACCGAGGCTGGCAAAGAACGACGCGATCACGGTGAGGACCAGCAGCACCGGCGCGAGCAGGCCCCGCAGCAGCAGCACGAGCACGGCGGCGACCAGCAGCAGGATGATCGGCAGGATGAGCCGCAGGTCCCGGTCGTTGGCCTCGTCGGAGTCGTAGGTGGCGGCCACGGAGCCACCGACGATCGCCCCGGACGGCGCGTCCGCGCCCGGTGCGGCGGGCGGCGCGGAGTCGGGAACGGCGACCACGGCCTCGCGGAGCGCCTCGATCGCCCGGTCGGAGGCGGCGGTGCCGGGCTCGGCGTCCAGCACCACGTCGACCTGGGCGACAGCGTCACCGGCGTCGGAGGGGCGGGCGGAGGCCACGCCGGGCACGTCGGCGGCGACGTCGGTGACCGCCCGCACCGCCGCCGGGGTGGTGATCACGGTCACCGGTTGGGTGCTGCCGGCGGGGAAGGCCCGGGCCAGGGTCTGCGCACCGGTGACCGCCTCGGGCTGGGCCCGGAACTGCTCGGTCTCCGACAGGCCGGTGCGGATCCCCAGCCCACCCAGCGCCAGGCCGCCGAGCAGCACGATGGCGAGCACCGCGACGACCGCCGGGCGG
The DNA here is from genome assembly GCF_040643015.1 of Micromonospora sp. NPDC047527. Taxonomy (NCBI): domain Bacteria; kingdom Bacillati; phylum Actinomycetota; class Actinomycetes; order Micromonosporales; family Micromonosporaceae; genus Micromonospora; species Micromonospora sp. NPDC047527. Next base: position 269,881 of record NZ_JBEYTK010000007.1, read on the forward strand.
CGTTCCACGGCGCTGCCGAGCCGGCCCCAGATCTTGCCTTCACGGGCCGGTCCGCCGACCCGGGGGACGAACGGCCAGAACAGGCCGCGACCGAAGAGCACCAGCACGGCGGGGAGCACGAACAGGGCCGAGGCCATGGCGAGGACCACACCCGTGGCGCAGGCCACCGCCAGTGCCCGGTTGGTCTCCTGCTCGCTGAGCAGCAGGGTCAGCACGCCGAGGACCACTGTCGAGCCGCTGGCCAGGATCGGCTCGGCCGTGCGGCGCAGGGCGGCACGCATCGCGGCGAACCGGTCCTCCTCGCGTCGCAACTCCTCGCGGTAGCGGGCGATGAGCAGCAGCGCGTAGTTGGTGGCGGCGCCGAAGACCAGCACGCTGGCGATGCCGGTGACCTGGCCCGCTTGGAGGTGGATGCCGACGGCCGGGACGATCGTGTCCACCGCCCGCAGGGTGATCTGCTCGGTGGCGGCGACCACCACGAGCGGCACGATCCACAGGAACGGGCTGCGGTACGTGATGAGCAGCAGCACCGCGACCACGGCCGCGGTCACCGCGAGCAGGGTGATGTCGGCGCCGTCGAAGACCGAGGACAGGTCGGCGGTGAAGGCGGGGGAGCCGGTGACCTCGGCTTTCAGTCCGTCCGGCAGGCCGGAGAGCGTGGCGCGCAGGTCATCGACCTTCGCGGTGACCGCCTCCTGACCACCGTCGGTGGTGACGGGCACGGCGAGCAGCGCGACAGTGCCGTCCGGGGAGACCTGCGGCGGGCTGACCTGCCCGCCCACGGCGAAGCGGGCCAGGTCGCCGGATCGGGCGGTGAGGGCGGCCCGGTCGGCCTCGCTCAACGCGCCGCCGTCGTCCCGGCTCACCACCACGATGGCGGGTTGGACCTCGCTGGACGGCAGTTGCTCCTGTAGGCGCTCCACCTGGGTCGACTGCCACTGCGCCGAGAGGCCGGTAGCCGAGACCGGTTTGGGGTTGTCCGGCTGGGGCAGAGCGAAGACGACCACGCCGACGACGACGGCGACGGCCACAGTGATCCAGGCGGCCAACCGCCCGCGAGCGACCCTGGTGAACACAGACATCAGTTACCTTAGGTCCTTCGAAAGTCGAGTATCTTGATTACCGAGATTATCTAGGGCTACTCTAAGCTGCAACTCGGGAAACGAGATGGGGGTAGCGGCGCGACGTGGCAACTCACGGCATGTACCGGCGGCGGGACACACCCCGAGAGCGGCTCGTTGCCGAGATCACCACGGACCTCCGGCGGTACGCGGCGGACGCCCAGCAGGTTGGCCACGCCTTCGCCAACCTGCACGGGCTGAACCCCACCGACCTCCACGCCCTGATCGCGGTCATGGACGCCGAACTGCTCGGTGACCCGATCACCCCCGGGCGCCTCGGGGAGCATCTCAACCTCTCCTCCGGCTCCATCACCGCCCTGATCGACCGGCTGGAGCGGGCCGGGCACATCCGCCGCGACCGGGACACCGCCGACCGGCGCAAGGTGCTGCTGCACTACGCCGACCAGGGCGCCGCGCTGGCCATGGAGTTCTTCCGGCCCCTGGGCGCACGCACCGACACCGTGATGGACCGCTTCAGCGATGACGAGTTGCAAGTCGTGCACCGCTTCATGGTGGAGATGAGCGAATCGGTGCGGGCACACCGCGACATGGTCCGCGCCGCCCGACCCGAGCAGTCCCGCCGCCCGACGGGCTGACCGGTGCCGGGCCGGCTCGTCGCACGTCTCGCCGCCGCCGCGCTCCGGCTGCCGGTGACCCGGCCCGGCCCGGTACGGGTCACCCGCCACATCCCGGTACGGGTCCGCGACGGCGTGGTGCTGCGTACCGACCACTACGCGCCGGTCGACGAGAGCGCGCCGACCGTGTTGATCCGCACCCCGTACGGACGGGGTGGGCCGTTGCGGCTGCTCGGCCGGCTGCTCGCCGCGCGCGGCCAGCACGCGGTGATCCAGTCCTGCCGGGGCACCGGCGGCTCGGGTGGGACGTTCGCGCCGCTGGTGCACGAGCGCGACGACGGGGTGGACACCCTGGACTGGCTGCGCCGCCAGCCCTGGTGGTCCGGGGCGCTCGGCATGTTCGGGATCAGCTACCAGGGCTTCGCCCAGTGGTCGCTGGCCGACGACGCTGGCGACGACCTGCGCGCGATGGTCGCGGTGGTGACCGCCTCGACCACCCGGGACTCCACCTACGCGGGGGAGTCCTTCGCCCTGGACACCGTGTTGACCTGGGCGGAGTTGCTGCACGCGCAGACCGTGCCATGGCTGGCCCGCCAGTGGGAGCTCAAGCGCGGGCAGCCGCACCTGGCCGCCGGGCTGGAGCACCTGCCCCTGGCCGGGGCGGACCGGGTGGCGACCGGGGTCACCATCTCGTTCTTCCAGGAGTGGCTGCGTCACCACACCCCCGACGCCGCGTACTGGCGGACCCGGGTCTTCGCCGACCGGGTGGCCCGGGTGCGGGCGCCGGTGGTCATGGTCACCGGGTGGCACGACATCTTCCTGCCCGCCCAACTCGACGACCACGCCACCCTGCGCGCCGCCGGAGCCCGACCGCGTCTCGTGATCGGCCCGTGGACGCACGGCAGCCCCGGCCTGTTCGTGGCCGCCCTGCGGGAGGGGCTGACCTGGCTCGACGAGCACCTGAGCGCGGGCGGGCCGTTGCACGGTGGCGGATCGGCGCCGGTCCGGCTGTACGTGAGCGGCGCCGACGGCGGCTGGCGTGACCTGCCGGACTGGCCACCACCGGCCGTCGACACGGCCTGGCACCTGCACCCGGGCGGTGAACTGGCGGTACGCCCACCCGCACCCTCGGCGCCGGACGAGTTCCGCTACGACCCGGCCGATCCCACCCCGTCGCTCGGCGGGCCGCTGCTGGTCGCGCAGCGGGCCGGTCCGGTGGACAACCGGCGCGTCGAGGCCCGGCCCGACGTGCTGACCTACACCAGCGCGCCGCTGACCCGGCCGGTCGAGGTGATCGGCCCGGTGCGCGCCGAGATCCACGTCCGGAGTGAGCTGTCGTACCTGGACGTCTTCGTTCGACTGTGCGACGTGGACCGACGCGGGCGCTCCTGGAACGTGTGCGACGGGTTGGTCCGGGTCGAGCCCGGGCGGTTCCCGGCCGACCCGTCCGGTGCGCTGCGGGTGCCGGTGCCGCTCTGGCCGACCGCGTACCGGTTCCGGGCCGGGCACCGGCTGCGCGTGCAGGTCTCCGGTGGCGCCCACCCGCGCTGGGCGCGCAACCCGGGCACCGGCGAGCCCCTCGGTACGGCGGTGACGCTGCGTGCCGGCTGGCGGCAGATCCTGCACGATCCCGAGCACCCCTCGGCGCTGCTGTTGCCGATCGTCCACACTGCCCCGGCGTCGCCTCCATTCTGAACAGACCGGCTCTGAGCTGGGCATTCGCCGAAAACGCGGGCTATGGTTGAGTCACGCCCGGCGCCGTGCACCAGTAGGCCGGGCTCGCCCGAAGCCCCGCGCCGTTTACGCGGTGTGACGTCGTGCCCGGCCCCCGCCTATCGGAAAGGGGGACCCCATGACCCGGGCCCCGGCTAACCTGTTGGCCGTCCGAAGCCTGCTCCTCACCCACCTGAACGTCGATCCGAACACCGTCCGCGCGGCCGACCTGGAGCCGGCGGAGGTCGGCATCGTCGGTGATCCGTCCCATCGTGGCGGCTACCACTGCGGATCGGACCGGGTGGTCACGAACGACTACTCGGTGGTGGAGTCGTCCCGGGACCGGACCGGCCTGACCCTCGACGCGGCGGCGCTGGACGTCGGCGGCTTCGAGGTCCGCTCCGGTGGCCGCACGCACACCCTGGCCAGCTTATCGGCCTGGTGCGTGGGGGAGTGCCAGCGCAACGCGGCTGACACCCGGGACATCCGCGAGATCATCTACAGCCTCGACGGCAAGACCGTGAAGCGGTGGGACCGGCTCGGCAAGCGCAGCACGGGGGACGACTCGCACCGCTGGCACACCCATTTCAGCTTCTTCCGTGACGCCATCAAGGCGGGCCGCGACCAGCGGCCCCTGTTCCGCCGCTACCTCAGCTCCATCGGATTCCTGGAGGACGACATGACCCCCGAAGAGCACAACTGGCTGGCCACCGTCCACAAGAACCTCACCGTCCTCGACGGCCGCAACCCGATCGGGCAGGTCTACCTGCGGCTGGCGGAGGGTCGGGACGACACCGGGGCGCCGGTCACCGGCCACCCGAACCTCAAGAGCCTCGGCGTGCAGCTGACAGCGCTGCAGACGGCGCTCAACGCGTTGTCCGGCCGGGACTTCACCGACGAGCCGGCGATCGTGCAGGGGGTGCTGGCCGGGCTCACGCCGGAGAAGATCGCCGCGGCCATCCCGGCCACCATGGCCAAGCAGGTCGCCGACGAGTTGGCCCGCCGGCTCGTCGCCTGAGGGATGGGGTGGCCCGTCCCCGCCGGGCCACCCCTCTCCCACTCATCCGCAACGACACTTGAGCAATAAGTGTTGCACAAGTGTCGTTGCGGATGTGATGCTGGCGGCATGGAGAACCGCGACGTACGCCAGGTCACCGACTCGCGGGTGCTGGCCGCCATGTCCCACCCGCTGCGCCGACGACTGATGGACGTGCTCAAGGTGCACGGCCCGTCGACCGTCGGCCTGCTCGCCGACCGCACCGACCAGGCGCCCGCCAACGTCAGCCATCACCTCAAGGTGCTCGCCGCCGCCGACCTGGTCACCGAGGCCCCCGAACTCGCCCGGGACCGCCGCGAGCGGTGGTGGCAACTGGTCACGCGGGCGGTGCGCTGGTCCAACACCGACTTCGACGCCGACCCGGCCGCCCGGGCGGTCGCCGACGCCGCCACCTCGCTCAACCTGGACCGGCACGTCGCCCTGGCCCGGGCCTGGCACGCCGCCGACGAGTCGGCGCAGGCCGCCTGGGCCGACGGACCGTTCTCCACCGACCGCTGGCTGCACCTCACTCCCGAGGAACTGGCCGAGCTGAGCCGCGAGATCATCGACCTCCTGGCGCGCTGGGGCGACCGCGCCGTGCCCGACGACGGGGCCGAGCGTCAGCCGGTGTTCGTGTTCGCCTACGGCGTGCCGGCCCGGCCGTGACCGCCGCCACCCGCGCCGATCCGGGTCCGGTCCGGCCGCCCGGTGGGCTGCTGCGGCACCGGGACTTCCGGCTGCTCTGGGCCGGGCAGGCGGTCAGCAGCGTCGGCAGCAACGTCACCACTGTCGCGCTGCCGCTGGTCGCGGTGGCCGTCCTCGACGCCGACACCTTCCAGGTGGCGGTGCTCACCGCCGCCGCGTGGCTGCCCTGGCTGCTGATCGGCCTGCCGGCCGGCGCCTGGGTGGACCGGCTGCCCCGTCGACCGGTGATGGTGGTCTGCGACGTGGTCTGCGCGCTGGCGTTCCTCAGCGTGCCGCTTGTCGCCGTGGTCGGCCTGCTCACCGTCGGGCAGTTGCTCGTGGTGGCGGTCGTCGCCGGCACCGCGCGAGTCTTCTTCGAGACCGCCGACCAGGTGTACCTGCCGGTGTTGCTGCGACCCGAGCAACTGCCCGAGGGCAACGCAAAGCTGCAGGCCACCCAGACCGTGAGCTACGTCGCCGGACCCGGCCTCGCCGGTCTGATCGCCCAGCTCGCCGGTGCCGTCGTGGGGCTGTTGCTGAACGCGTTCACGTTCCTGCTCTCCGCCGTTTTCCTGCTGCGGATCCGCACCGTCGAGCCGCGCCCCGGCAGGCCGGACGCGTCCCGGTCGCTGCGACGGGACATCGTCGAGGGGCTGCGCTTCGTCGTCCGTGACCCGTACCTGCGGGTGCTGACGCTCTTCGGTGCGGCCAGCAACATCGGGCTGACCGGCTACCAGGCCATCCTGGTGGTCTTCCTGGTCCGCGAACTGGGGCTCGCGCCGGGCCTGGTGGGCCTGCTGGTCGCGGTGATGAGCGCAGGCGGAATCGTCGGCGCGCTGGTGGCCACCGTGCTGGGCCGGCGCTACGGCACCGCGCGGGCCCTGCTCATCGGGGCAGCACTCACCGGCCCGCCCGCCCTGCTCATCCCACTCGCCGCGCCCGGCCTCGGGCTGACCTGGCCGGCCCTCGGAGGACTGCTGATCGGCCTCGGTGTGGCCATCGGCAACGTGGTCAAGGCGAGCTTCCGGCAGAGATACACGCCGCACCAGGTGCTCGGCCGGGTGACGGTGAGCATGCAGCTGCTCAACTACGGCACCATCCCGCTGGCAGCCGTGCTGGCCGGCGCCCTCGGCGCGCGTTACGGCGCCGGGACGGCAATCAGCGTGATGACCGCCTGGTTGGCGCTCACCCCGCTGATCCTGCTGATAGGGCCGCTCCGGCGGCGGCGGGACCTGCCCGCCGCCCCGGCGTCTTGAGTGCGCTGCGACGGCGGCCGGAGACCGGCCGCCGTCACCGGCACGGAGCTACATCGGGCGGACGTTGTCCGCCTGCGGGCCCTTCTGCCCCTGGGTCACCTCGAACTCGACCTTCTGGCCCTCGTTGAGCTCCCGGTAGCCGCTCGTCGCGATGGCGGAGTAGTGGACGAACACGTCCGGCCCTCCACCGTCCTGCTCGATGAAGCCGAAGCCCTTTTCCGAGTTGAACCACTTAACCGTGCCGGTTGCCATGCATCTCTCCCTGTTCAAAGCGGCTGAACACCGACCTGTGGCCGATGATCGCCCGTACCTGTTCGACAGTAACGGGCGAAACCCCGTTCTGCCGGCCGAAGTGCCGTAGGTGTTTGTGCGATCTCGGGTGAACTCTGCGCGGCGGCACGTGAAACCCGCCCCGGTGACCCTCCGCTGGGGCATGCTTGCGCCGATGAGAGGTGCCACAGCCACCGCGCTGTCCGAGCTGGAGCGCGAGATCGACGCGCCCGGCGACGGCATGGACCGGCTGCGCCTGGTGCCCACCCCGTTCGTCCCGGAGGTACGCCTGTACCTGGCCGAGGACGCGATTGTCTGGTGGGCCCGGATGGAGGCGGCTGCCGGTCACCCCCTGCCCCCGCCCTACTGGGCCTCCGCCTGGCCCGGCGGCCAGGCCCTCGCCCGCCACCTGCTGGACCATCCCGAACTCGCCGCCGGCCGGCGGGTCCTCGACCTCGCCGCCGGCTCGGGGCTGGTGGCCATCGCCGCCGCGCTCGCCGGCGCGGCCCGGGTCGTCGCCAACGACATCGACCCGTACGCCGTCGCGGCCGTCACCGTCAACGCCCGCGCCAACCGGGTCGCCGTGGACGCCAGCGGCGACGACCTGCTCGACGGCGCCGACACCGAGGCGGACCTGGTGGTCGCCGGAGACGTCTTCTACAGCGGCGCCATGTCCGACCGGGTGCTGCCGTTCCTGCAACGGGTCGCCGCCGCCGGCGCCGACGTGCTCGTCGGCGACCCCGGGCGGGGGCACCTGCCGGCGGACCAGCTGACAGTGCTGGCCGACTACCCGGTCCCCACCACCGAACCGTCGGTGGACTCGTCGCTGCGCCACGTACAGGTGCTGCGACCCGCCTGACACCGTCTCAGGGTGACCCCTAGGCCGATACCAGGGCTCGGTGGGGTCGCTACCGGATGTCCACGATGGCCCGGCGGCCATAGCGTACGGCGTATGACGCAATGGCTGGCTCAGGTCGGAGAACTGCCCATCGGTGTGCTGATGGGTGCGCTCGGGCTGGTCATGGTCTTCGACGCCATCCCGCTGCTGGGCGTCCTCGTCCCCGGTGACGTGGCGATCCTGGCCGCGGTCGGGGTGGGCCGACCGGCCACCGGCCTGGCGACCTTCGCGGCGGTCCTGGCCGGCTGCCTGGTCGGCTGGTCGCTGAGCTTCCTGGTCGGCCGCCGGTACGCCGAACGCCTCCGCCACAGCCGGATCGGCAACTGGATCGGCGAGGCCCGCTGGAGTGCGGCGGAGGGCATCCTGCACCGCGGCGGCGGCCGGATGATGATGGTCGCGCCGTTCCTGCCGGTGTTCAACGCGCTGCTGCCCCTGGCCGCGGGCGGGCTACGGATGTCGTACCGGCGGTTCCTCGGCTGCGCGGCCCTCGGCGGCGCGGCCTGGGCCGGTCTCTACCTGGCGCTGGGCACCGTTTCCCGGTCGTTTGCCGAGCTGCTCCCGGGGGCGCCCAGCCCGCTGCTGGTCACCATGGCGGTCGGGCTGGTGCTGGCCACCGCCGTGCTGCTGGGCGCGCGGCGGCGGTTGCGCGCGGTCTGAGCCGCCTCGCCCGCCCGTCGTGGTGGGGGGTTACCAGCCTCGGGCGCGCCACTGGGGGAGGGCCGGGCGTTCTGCTCCCAGGGTGCTGTCCTTGCCGTGGCCCGGGTAGAACCAGGTCTCGTCCGGAAGCCGGTCGAACAACTTGTGCTCGACGTCATCGATCAGCGCGGCGAATCGCTGCTGGTCCTTGTCGGTGTTGCCGACGCCGCCCGGGAAGAGGCTGTCCCCGGTCCAGAGGTGCGGGGTGCCGTTCGGGTCGCGGTAGAGCAGGGCGATCGAGCCGGGCGTGTGCCCCTTGATGTGGATGACCTCCAGGGCGCGGTCACCGACCGACACGGTGTCGCCGTCGGCGAGGTGCTCCGCCTCGATCGGCAGCCCGGCGGCGTCGTCGGCGTGCACCAGAGCCCGCGCGCCGGTCTTGGCCACCACCTCCTCCAGCGCCACCCAGTGGTCCATGTGCTGGTGGGTGGTCACCACGGCGGTCAGCCCGCCGTCGCCGATCAGCTCCAGCAGCCGCGGCGCCTCGTTGGCGGCGTCGATGAGCACCTGGTCGCCCGTGCTGGTGCAGCGCAGCAGGTAGGCGTTGTTGTCCATCGGACCCACCGACAGCTTGCTGATGGTGAGCCCGTCCAGTTCCCGTACCGCTGGCGCGCCGCCCGAGGTGACGTCTCCGGTGTATGTCATGTGGTGTCTATATCCATTCCGGTGGAGTGGGCAGGGGGCCGTCCGGGGTGACGGCGAGCGCATGGCCGCCGTCCCGGCCGATCAGCCAGGCGGCCAGGTCGGGGGCGGGACCGGTGACGGTCGGTGCGCCGGCGCGGTCCCCGATGACCACCTCGTGGTGGCTGCCGTCGACGCGCAGCACCATCGACGGCGGTGCCGGCCCGTCGCCGTGATGGGTGGCCGCCTCGCGCAGCAGCCGGTGGGCGAACGTCTCCGACCAGTCGCCGGGCCGGTAGCTGGCGGCCAGGTCCAGGTGGTGCACCTCGATCTCGCGCAGGCGACCCCAGACGAGCAGGACGGCGGGCCACGGCCCTCGGCGCGCCTGCACCGTCGCCCCCCACGCCTCGGCCGGCATCGCCTCGACCGCCTCGGTGAACAGGTCCGCGGTGCGCCGCAGGTCGTCCAGGTGCTCGGCGGCCGGCCGGCCCGCTCCAGCCTCGATGTCCGCCGTCCGGGCCGCCAGCGAGGCGTACATCGGCAGCGGCTCACCGGTGCGGGCCGCGGTGAGCAGGTTGACGAAACCGTCCGCGTTGCGGGCCAGGTGGGCCAGAACGTGACCGCGCGACCAGCCCGGCAGCAGCGACGCCGCGGCCAGGTCGGCGGCGTCGAAGGAGGCGGCGGTACGCAGCAGCCGGCTGGTGGCCGCGTCCACCTCGCCCATCAGCAGCAGCGGGTCCGTGGTCACGCGTCGACCCTAGCGGTCCGCTGACGCGCCGTCGTCGGGGAAATCGCTTTCGGCGCGTCGGCCCGCGCCCTACCGTCGGCGCCATACGCGGCACCGGGGCGTCGGATGGAGGTGGTGTTCATGCCGGACGTGGCACGCGTGTTCCGCCATCACCAGCTTCGACACCGATGAGGATGCCATGACGATCGATCTGACCGCCCTCGGCTGGGACGCCGACCGCGCGGCCTACGCCGCCCGGCGTGGCGAGCACCACCCGGGCCGGGTGGCCCGGGTGGACCGGGGAGTCTGCACGGTGCTCACCGCCGCCGGCCCGGTCCGGGCCAGCCTCGGCCCGGCGGTGCTCACCGCCGCCGCCCAGGATCCCTCCGCGCTGCCCTGCGCCGGCGACTGGGTGCTGCTCACGCACTGGCCGGACCGCCGGACCACCGTGGCGACCGTGCTGCCCCGGCGGGCCGCGCTGATCCGCCGTACCGCGGGCAAGGACGCCAGCGGCCAGGTGCTGGCCGCCAACCTCGACGCCGCCGCGGTGGTCGAGCCGGTGCACCCGGAGCCGGACGTCGGCCGCATCGAGCGGCTGCTCTCGCTGGCCCACGAGTCCGGCGCGCGGCCGCTCGTGGTGCTGACCAAGGCCGACCTCGCGGCCGACCCCGCCGCGCTGGCCCGCCAGATCGCCGAGGTGGCGCCCGGGGTGCCGGTGCTGCCGGTCAGCGCGGAGCGTGGCGTCGGGCTGGACCCGCTGCGCGCCGAGGTCGCGCCGGGTCGCACGCTGGGCCTGCTCGGGCCGTCCGGCGCCGGCAAGTCGAGCCTGGTCAACGCCCTCGCCGGGGCCGTGATGATGCCGACACAGGCGATCCGTCGGGTCGACGGCAAGGGTCGGCACACCACCACCTGGCGGGCCCTGGTGCCGATCCCGGGCGGCGGCGCGGTGATCGACACGCCCGGCGTGCGGGCGGTCGGCCTGCTCGACGGCGCCGCCGGGTTGGACCGGGCGTTCGCCGACATCGCCGGGCTGGCCGAGGGCTGCCGGTACGCCGACTGCGGGCACGACGGCGAGCCCGCCTGCGCGGTCCGCGACGCGCTGCGCACCGGGGAGTTGTCCCCCCGGCGGTGGGAGAGTTGGCGGCGACTGCAGGGGGAGGTGGCCCACGAGAGCCGGCGGCGGGAGGCGCGGCTGGCCGCCGAGCGGCGCGGTGGCTGGCGCGGGGCCCGGCGCAGGGCAGCCCGGCCGCCGTCGCCCGGGGGCTACTGACCGGCACGATCGTCGGGCGGCTGGTCGATGCGCCGACCGGCTGGTCGGCGCGGCCGACCGGGCTGAGCTGGGGGAATGTGCGGGCGAGGGAAACTGTCGTACCTCGGGGCTAGAGTTGCCGAGGCGTGTTTTCCGCGCCCGCACGACCGCTCAGAACCACCGCTCCGAACCACCGCTCCGAACCATCGCAGAGCGGGACAGATCCCTCCGCTTCACCTTCACCCGGGAGTACACGTACCGTGGCCGACCGACTCATCATCCGTGGCGCGCGCGAGCACAACCTGCGTGACGTCAGTCTCGACCTGCCCCGGGACGCACTGATCGTGTTCACCGGGCTGTCCGGGTCGGGCAAGTCGAGCCTGGCCTTCGACACGATCTTCGCCGAGGGCCAGCGGCGCTACGTGGAGTCGCTCTCGTCGTACGCCCGGCAGTTCCTCGGCCAGATGGACAAGCCCGACGTCGACTTCATCGAGGGGCTGAGCCCGGCCGTCTCGATCGACCAGAAGTCCACCTCGCGCAACCCACGCTCGACCGTCGGCACCATCACCGAGGTCTACGACTACCTGCGCCTTCTCTTCGCCCGCATCGGCGAGCCACACTGCCCGGTCTGCGGTGAGCGGATCTCCCGGCAGAGCCCGCAGCAGATCGTCGACCGGGTCCTCGCGATGGCCGAGGGCACCAAGTTCATGGTGCTCGCCCCGGTCATCCGCGGCCGCAAGGGCGAGTACGTCGACCTCTTCGCCGAACTGCAGGCCAAGGGCTACGCCCGGGCCCGGGTCGACGGCGTGGTGCACCCGCTGACCGAGCCACCGAAGCTCAAGAAGCAGGAGAAGCACACCATCGAGGTGGTGATCGACCGGCTCACCGTCAAGCCGAGCGCCAAGCAGCGGCTGACCGACTCGGTCGAGGCCGCCCTGGGCCTGTCCAGCGGCCTGGTGCTGCTCGACTTCGTCGACCTTCCGGAGGACGACCCGGACCGGGAGCGCCGCTACTCCGAGCACCTGGCCTGCCCCAACGACCACCCGCTCGCCATCGAGGATCTGGAGCCCCGGGTCTTCTCCTTCAACGCGCCGTACGGCGCCTGCCCGGAGTGCACCGGTCTGGGCACCAAGAAGGAGGTCGACCCGGAGCTGCTGGTGCCCGACCCGGAGCGCAGCCTGCGCGAGGGTGCCATCCAGCCGTGGTCCACCGGGCACAACCTCGAATACTTCCTGCGGCTGCTGGAGGCGCTCGGCGAGGCCCAGCACTTCGACGTCGACACCCCGTGGCGGGCGTTGCCGGCCCGCGCGCAGAAGACGATCCTGCACGGCTCCGACGACCAGGTGCACGTGCGCTACCGCAACAAGTACGGCCGTGAGCGCTCCTACTACACCGGCTTCGAGGGCGTGGTGCAGTGGATCGAGCGCCGGCACTCCGACACCGAGTCCGAGTGGTCCCGCGACAAGTACGAGGGCTACATGCGCGACGTGCCGTGCGCGGCCTGCGGTGGAGCCCGGCTCAAGCCCGAGGTGCTCGCGGTCACCCTGGCCGGCAAGAGCATCGCCGAGGTCTGCAACCTCTCCGTCGGGGACTGCGCCGACCTGCTCGCCGGCATCGAGCTGACCGACCGGCAGAAGATGATCGCCGAGCGGGTCCTCAAGGAGATCAACGCCCGGCTGCGGTTCCTGCTCGACGTCGGCCTGGACTACCTCTCCCTGGACCGGCCGGCCGGCACCCTGTCCGGTGGTGAGGCGCAGCGCATCCGGCTCGCCACCCAGATCGGCTCCGGCCTGGTGGGCGTGCTCTACGTGCTCGACGAGCCGTCGATCGGGCTGCACCAGCGCGACAACCACCGGCTGATCGAAACCCTGATCCGGCTGCGGGGGCTGGGCAACACGCTGATCGTGGTGGAGCACGACGAGGACACGATCCGCACCGCCGACTGGATCGTCGACATCGGGCCCGGGGCCGGCGAGCACGGCGGCAAGATCGTGCACAGCGGTTCGGTGCCTGCGCTGCTGAAGAACAAGGAGTCGATCACCGGGGCGTACCTGTCCCGGCGACGGTCGATCCCGACGCCGACCGGCCGCCGCGCGCAGGACCCGGGCCGCGAGTTGGTGGTGCACGGCGCGCGGGAGCACAACCTGCGCAACCTGACCGTCGGGTTCCCGCTCGGCCAGTTGATCGCCGTCACCGGCGTCAGCGGCTCGGGCAAGTCGACGCTGGTCAACGACATCCTGTACGCGGTCCTGGCCAACCAGATCAACGGCGCCCGGCTGGTGCCCGGCCGGCACACCCGGGTCTCCGGTCTGGAGCACGTGGACAAGGTCGTCGGCGTGGACCAGTCGCCGATCGGCCGGACGCCGCGCTCCAACCCGGCCACCTACACCGGGGTCTGGGACCACGTCCGCAAGCTCTTCGCCGAGACCACCGAGGCCAAGGTCCGGGGGTACGGGCCGGGCCGGTTCTCGTTCAACGTCAAGGGCGGCCGCTGCGAGGCCTGCTCCGGTGACGGCACCATCAAGATCGAGATGAACTTCCTGCCCGACGTGTACGTCCCCTGCGAGGTCTGCAAGGGCGCCCGGTACAACCGGGAGACCCTCGAGGTGCACTACAAGGGCAAGACCGTCTCGGACGTGCTGGAGATGCCGATCGAGGAGGCCGCCGAGTTCTTCTCCGCCATCCCGGCCATCCACCGGCACCTCAAGACGCTTGTCGACGTCGGCCTGGGCTACGTCCGCCTCGGCCAGCCCGCGCCGACGCTGTCCGGCGGTGAGGCGCAGCGGGTCAAGCTCGCCTCCGAGCTGCAGAAGCGCTCCACCGGTCGGACGGTCTACGTGCTCGACGAGCCGACCACCGGCCTGCACTTCGAGGACATCCGCAAGCTGCTGATGGTGTTGGAGGGGCTCGTCGACAAGGGCAACACGGTGATCACCATCGAGCACAACCTCGACGTGATCAAGACGGCCGACTGGCTGATCGACATGGGCCCGGAGGGTGGGCACCGAGGTGGCACGGTGCTCGCCACCGGCACCCCGGAAGAGGTCGCCGAGGTGCCCGAGAGCCACACCGGTCAGTTCCTGCGCGGGGTCCTCAAGCTCGACGGCGAGGCCAAGGGCGCGGCGGCCGCCTCCACCCGCGCCGCCAAGGCCAACGGCGTCACCAAGGCGCGGGCCAGCCGCAAGGTGGCAGCCGGCGCACGCTGACCCCGACAGCCGGGGCGGGTCCGAACCCTTTCGTGTACGCCGAGTGGGCGTGGGCGAGCCGGTTCGGCCCGCCCCGTCTCATTTCCTGGTCGGCCAGATGCCGGGGTGAACCGTCCGGCACAGTTGCCCGTGTGGAGAAGTGTGGCCGGCTTTGGACCGGCCCAGCGGGCTACAGAGAGGCGAGGCATGAGTGACGATCAGGCGCTGACCGGTCCGGGTATGCAGACCCGTCGGGCTCTGCTCACCGGTGTCGGAGCGGCCGGCGCGGCCGTCGTCCTGGCTGCCTGCGGCAGCGACGACACCGGTGACGGCGCCGCCGCCCCGACCAGCGGTGGCCCGCCGGTGCCCAGCACCGGTGACGCTGGCGGCGGCAATCGGCAGGACGCCCAGTCGCTGGCCACCACGGCCGACATCCCGGTCGGTGGCGGCAAGATCCTCGCCGCCGAGGGCGTGGTGATCACCCAGCCGACCGCCGGGCAGTTCAAGGGCTTCAGCCCGATCTGTACGCACCAGACCTGCCCGGTGTCGAACATCGACGGCGGCACCATCAACTGCACCTGCCACGGCAGCAGGTTCTCGATCGAGGACGGCTCGGTGAAGGCCGGCCCGGCCACCAAGCCGCTGCCCTCCAAGGAGATCAAGGTCACCGGGGACCAGATCTCGCTGGCCTGAGCGCTGGGCCTCGCCCCGTTGGCGCGTATCCGATGATGGGGGTTGGCGCCGCAGGTTGATCGACTCGCGTCCGGGACGTCGGGGTGTCGGCCGACACCCCGACGGCCCGAAACGCCGAGTGTTAGAAACGCCGCTCAGTTGATGGGAGGGGAGGGAGAAAGTGTTTGGTGTGTACTGGTGGTA